>JAFWZV010000002.1 GCA_017517305.1 Lachnospiraceae bacterium
TAATGGATAACTATTTATTATCTGTCATTTGTTCAGGAAGACTATATTTTAAAATTCTGTCGAGGATGCTTGGTGGTAAGTATATCTTTTTGTTTTGAAAGAGCAACATGCGTATAAATTTCTGTTACAGTAATCGAACTATGTCCGAGCATCTCTTGGATGTATCTAATATCTACATCCGCTTCAAGCAGACTTGTGGCAAATGTATGGCGAAACATATGAGGCGTTATATGTAAATCAATAGATGCAAGGGAACAGTACTTTTTAATCATGCGTCTGATAGCCTGATCGGAAAGCTGGGTCGCATTAGGATTAACAAAGAAATATCCACTCTTGTTTATTTCGGACGAATATTCAGCTTCGTATTTTTCGAGTATTAATAAAACATCTGTATTTCCAATCTGTATCATTCTTTCTTTTGCACCTTTCCCGTATATGCGGATTGTAGCATCGTACAATTCAACATCAAAATTTTTCAAGTTACACAATTCAGAAATTCTCATACCAGTAGAAAATAAAGTTTCACATATAGCAATGTCAAGAAGAATACGCTTTTTTCGATAGGGGGTATTGGCAAGAGAAAATTCCTTGTACATGGTTGTAAGTAGTCTTTCAACTATGTATAGAGGAATTGTTTTTGGTAATATCACGGGTTCCCGAAATTTTATTTTAATTTTGTTGAAAGGGTTTAGGTCTATGAAATCTTTATATTCGAGGAAGTGATAAAAAGACTTTATCGACGCAAGCTTTCTTTTGGCTGTTTTGGGTTTGTAATTTTGGTGCAGGTATCCTATATATTTTTCAATATCAGGTATGGATATAGTATTTATGTAAGTATTGTTGAAAAAAGAAACAAATTGACCTAAATCAGTGCGATACGCCTTTAGTGTTTTTTTATCAAGCCTTTTTTGTGTTTCGCAGTATTTTAGATAGCTTTCTGTGATAGTAAATAATGTATTCATATGTAAGAATCTCCTTTTCTAAATCTTGTGTTCACAATAATGTATCGGAGGGAATATAGATGTTAATGCATCGGGATATAAGATACAACAATAAAAAAAGTAACGCAGAGCTTACATTATTGTCTGCAATAGGTGGTGGTTTAGGAAAATTTATTTTGATATAATAACAGCAAAATTAAAGAGAGGTATTTTCATGGAATTAAAGGATAAATTACAACTTTTAAGAAAACAGAATGGTTATTCACAGGAACAACTTGCGGATAAACTGGGAATTGCTCGCCAGACTCTTAGCAAATGGGAAAATGGACAGGCTGTGCCTGAATTGGGCAATTTGATTTCCTTGAGTAATCTGTATGGCATAACTATAGACCGAATAGTAAAAGAAGATGATGAATGCAATATTTCTTTGTGTAAAAATGCAAGTATGGATATCAATAAGATTATTGAGTTTCTTCTTGTGGCAAAAAAGAATACCTATGCAGCGGCAAACAACAAAGTAGATTCATGTAGAATGAACTCTCATGATTATCGTTATCAGGATAAGAATGGGTTTACCTATCTTGATTCCTATTTTGGGGGAGAATGTTTTGTCGGTGAGGAAGCGGTATGGTTACATGAAAATCCGGTTTGGAGCATGAATTATGTAGGGCGTGTGATAGGAGAGAACTTTAGTGGCGATTTTTTGAAAGAGGTGCTTATGCAAGTTCCGGCAGAGTCGCCATTTCGTGGTCCGGAGATTTATACAAAAGGAGATTACCACTATCACTGCAAAGTAGATGGCGAGTTTGTATGGTTTCAGGGATATGAAGAAATATTTTACATGGATGAAAAAATATATGAGTGCTATTTTCATGGAGGAGCTATTCGATAATGAATATAATTGAAAAGGAAATTGAGGTAAAGGATTATCTGACAAAATCCAATCTCCCTGCCAGTGATTATGTTATTAATCCGTATGTGGGCTGTCCCCATGGATGTAAATACTGTTATGCCAGTTTTATGAAAAGATTTACAGGGCACAAGGAAGAATGGGGCACATTTATAGATGTTAAAAGATGTACAAAACCAATAAGCAAAAAGAAATTAAAAGGAAAGGCGGTCTTTCTGGCATCTGTTACAGATTGTTATAATTCTTTTGAGGAAAAATATTGTATAACGCAAAGTATATTAAAGCAGCTTTTGAATGAGGATGTACAGTTAGTATTTCAACAAAGTCATCGTTGATTTTGAGAGATGTGGAATTGCTAAAGCAATTTAAGGATATATCGGTAGCCATGTCTATTAATACGTTGGATGAAAGCTTTAAGAATGATATGGATAATGCAAGCGGTATTGAGGCTCGTATGAATACGCTTAAAGTATTGCATAAAAACGGAATTCATACGGTGTTATTTTTGGCGCCGATATTCCCGGCAATAACGGATTATAAGGAAATTATAGAAAAGAGTAAACTGTTTGTTGATGAGTATTGGTTTGAGAATCTTAATCTTAGAGGGGAATATAAGGCTTGGATACTTAGATATATAAATGAAAAATATCCTCAATATGCTGATTTGTATAAACGGATATACGTGGATGGAAATAAAGATTATTGGAATGAATTAGCGGAAGAAATAGAAGCGTATTGTACTGAACACGATATTATACATACAAATTTCTTTTATCATGAAAAACTTGTGGCACAGAAGAAGGGGAATGAATAATACAGTTAGCTTGATAAAGAGTATATCATTTAGGTGGTATGCTCTTTTGATTTTGTATAATGTTCTCGCTTGTTTATATAAAGTGTGGTATCATATCTGTAATGAAAAAATTGGAGGTTAGGACTATGGGTGAAAATAAAAACTCAATTTTATCAGATAATGCAATTACCGAATTAAGTAAGGGTGTTTATAGTGATGTAGGACATCCTATATTGCAAGAAGTTGGAAATGTAGGGGCGGCTATAATGAAATTTGTTGCATTACCTTTTAAGTTCTTAGGGTTAACAGCAGAGGAGTTAGAAGAGAAATATTCTGTTTTTTTAAAAAAGACAATAAATAAAGTACCAAAAGATGATTGTATTATCCCTAAAGGAGTTGTGGCTTCACCATTATTAGAGCATGTTAAATATGTTTTTGATGAAGATGGTTTGTCGGATATGTTTTCAAATCTTCTAGCAAATTCCATGAGTGCTAATATAGAAAAGATGGTTCATCCTGCATTTGTGGAAATGTTAAAACAGATGAGCCCATTAGATGTTGAATTTATGAATCTCTATTTCAGAAAAAATGATATTATAGAAATATCGGAATTGACATGGCAACGAGGAGACACTCAGAGGTCTCTTACCGTTGATTCGTTATCTCGTTTGGGAATTATTAATTCTATATCATATGACGATAGAGATGATGTGGCACTTATGCTTTCTGATTTTGGTAAAGTGTTTCGAAATTTGTGTATGATGGAGCCAGCAGAAATTAATCCTGATGATTTTTTTGGTGAAGATGATAGAAATCCTGATGAAGAATATATAGAACCATCAGATATCGGTTTTATGTTTGGGGATTCATTTGGAACTGCAAGAAAGTCTTCAGTAAATGGAAGAGTCTATATTCGTCAATCATTTCAAATTCAGGATGTCAAAAATGGTAGTAATATAATAATAGTATTGAGGATTAGTAATATAAGTGAAAAGAACCAAGTAATTGATTCGCTTTATGTTGAATGTGAAGGAAAAAAGCATATTATTACTGATAATTCACTACCAGCGAAGATATTATCAGGTAAATATATGGATTTTATTTTTAGTGCGACATTAGAAAACGGATTACTTGATGAACTTGTAAAAGAGCAAACAAGATATGTTCTAAAAACAGGTACATCGGTTTATGACTTACCAATTACTAATTCTACAAAAAAAGAAGTTAAAATTTTTCTAGATAATTATGTGACGGGAGGTAATAAAGATGTGTGATAAAATTGAAATTAATAGTCCGGAGGAGCTTGAGATTTTTATTGAAAATGCAACTAAGGAAGAATTGTATGTTTTAAGAGAAGATATACTTAATGGTAATGCCTTTTCAGATGAAGATTAATTAGTAATTGGTATGTTGTACGAAATAGAATTCAAAGATTTATATAGCCGGGTGGTTTTATAATATGAAAATCATTCGGCTTTTTTGTTAAAATAATTTTATCGAATAATAGGGATATAACAATATTTCATACTATCGATTTCAATTGTGCTTGTCATGATAGAGTAGTCTGGGCGAATAGATTTTTTAATATTTCAAAACTAATGAATTGAATAATCTTATATGTATCGCGTACGATGAACTATGATGCGAGAGATATATAAGTGATATATAGAAATTAAAATGGATTTTCTTAGTTTGAATTAATGAATATTATGCAAATGTGGTTATCTCTCATTTTTAAAAGGTAAAATGAGAGGTAAATTAACAAAAAAGGTGGTATCATTTTATGGAATGGATTGAGCGATTAAACAGTGCTGTTGAATACATGGAAGCTCATTTGCTTGAGAAGATAGACTATGAAAAGGTTGCTGAGATTGCAAATTGTCCCGCGTATCATTTTCAAAGAATGTTCTTTTACATGACAAATATTTCGGTTTCTGAGTACATCAGAAGGAGAAGAATGTCTTTGGCAGCAGTTGATTTACAAGATGCAGGAGCAAAGGTTATTGATATTGCTCTGAAATATGGATATGATTCACCGACAGCTTTTAATCGCGCATTTCAGAACATACACGGTATAGCACCATCTGTAGCAAAGAAGGAAAATGCAACTTTGAAATCTTATCCGGCAATAAAGTTTTCTATTTCGGTACAAGGTATGGAGGAAATGAATTTCAGAATTGAAACAAAAGAAGCCTTTCGCATTGTTGGAAAAAGTTGTCCATTAAGTAAGGTGCTTGAGGAAAATTTTGCAAGAATACCACATGAATGGGATACAGCACTGGAAACTGGAACCCTTGCCGAACTTTATGGAATAATGAATGATAAGCCGGAAGGATTGTTGGGTGTAAGCGTACATAATGAAAAAGAGTGGAAATATTTTATTGCTGTAAGTTCTACAGAAGATAGTGATAACTTTGAACAGTACAATATTCCTGTTGCAACTTGGGCTGTGTTTTCAGGACGTGGAACCAATGTTTCTCTGCAAGAATTGGAACGCCGTGTCATAACAGAATGGTTGCCCACATCCGGGTATGAGTATGCGGAGATACCTGATATTGAGGTATATATAAAAGCAGATCCGAAGGATGCAATATATGAATACTGGCTACCGGTTGTGAAGAAGGAGGATAATAGTGGCAGTATCAACAATTAAAGAGGAATTTAAGTGTGAAATAGAAAAAGTATGGGAATTAGTTACATCATTGGATAACTATTCTTGGAGAAGTGACTTAGATAAAATCGTGATAACTGTGCCCGAAAAAGAGTTCGAGGAACATACGAAGGATGGTTATATTACAAAGTTTAAAATTACTGCTTTTGATGAATATAAGAACTATGAATTCGATATGGAAAACGGTAATATGCAGGGGCATTGGATGGGGAAATTTTCTTATAATGATGGTGTTACATTTATTGAGTTTACAGAAGATGTAACCGCTAAAAAGCTGGTTATGAAGCCTTTTGTAGGAATGTATTTAAAGAAACAGCAGGCTAAATATATTCAGGATTTAAGGGAAGCATTGGAGGCAAAAAGATGACTTGTGATGAAATCATTGAAGAATTAAAAGTAAATGCTTCTGAAAAATACAAAGCGAATGTCGTGAAAATGGGTATTCTGGAAGAATATAGTATAGGTGTTTCGACAGCCGTTGTTCGTGCAATAGCAAAGAAAACAGGAAAGTCAAATGAACTGGCAAGAGAGCTGTGGAATTCTGGTTATCACGAAGCAAAATTATTGGCGGTGTTGGTTTTTGACAAAAAGACGATATCCCATGATGAAATAGAGAAACTTATATGTGATGTACAGTCGTGGGATTTGTGTGATCACTTGTGTAAAAATCTGATTATTAAGCTGAAGAGCTATGATGAGTTTATTTCCAATTGGATGACAAGTACACATATTTACAAGAAGAGAGCAGCATTTACGTTAATTGCTTCTTCTGTAGTACATAACAAAACGATTACCAATGATACTCTTGATTATTTGCGCATTATACAAGAGTATTCTGATAGTGAACATGAACATGTTAGGAAGGCGATTTCATGGGCATTGCGGGAAATAGGAAAGAAGGATTTTACTTACAATGAAAAAGCAATCCTTATAGCCCATGAATTGAAGGAAAGTGGCAACAAGAATAAGATGTGGATTGCCAAGGATGCATTAAAAGAGTTAGAGACACTTGTTAAGGTTGAGGGAAGGGGGAGACTTATTTCTTCAAATAGCAAGATGGGAAGAGAGTCATAGACAATGAAATAGTGAGAGGTATTTACTCGGAATTATCCGAAAGAAAAAGGTATAAATTGTGAAAAGTCACTCATTTTACGATGATGTAAATTGGGTGATTTTTTGATTTCCCGATAGAATTGTAGAATTATTCGTGATATAATATTTTAAAAGCAAAATGTTGGAGGTTATTATGAGTTACATTAGAATGTATAGAGAAAAATTTATAGAATCTACGGAACTGGAATATTTATATATACATCATACGCTAATGTTTGTTGATTATATAGAACATATTGGAATGGGAGACAAAACAGTAGAAATAAATAGTGAACATTTAAAAGGTTCTGTACAGTATTATAACGAAAAAGGTGCAATCCAAACTGTAAGTACAATGAACAATCATTTAAATGCTATTAAAAAGTTATTTTTGTTTCTATTTAGAGAAGGTATGGCAACTAATATCTTTAATCAAATTCCGGATTATGATTTGTTTAAACAGGATATAGTTGAAGAGTGTAATTTAAAGCCGGCAAGTGAAAGAGGATACTTTGAATCGGATCAGATAAAAGAATTATTGGATTACTTTAATAGCAAACCTACAAAATATAGTAATATGACCATGATGGGTTTTTTCTTTAAGATTACTCTTTTGGCACCGACAAAGAGAAAAGTAATAGCTAGTTTAAAAGTTGCTGATTTTTCAGAGGGATTTGATTCTGTAACTGTTAATGGATTTGAGATAAAATTACCTAGAGCATTGAGTTTGGATATTAAAAATGAATTAGCACGAATAAATAAAAATATACAAAAAGATGACTTGTTTTTCGAATTATTTTGTGGATGCAAGTATTCAGAAAATGTATTTAATACCCCTTTTTATTATGCGTTAAAGGAAATAGGGTATGATGTACCTAAAGATAAAGATACATTTTCTGTAGAATGTATTAGAAATACGGCGATAGTTGATTTAGCAATTAACGGTGTAAATCCTTATCTTATATCGAGATTAACGGGATTGAGTTTGGGCGGTTTGGATAATTTGTTAACCAAGTTTGAGGTCGATATAGATGAAAAAGGTGATATAAATAGAATCCTTAATCAGGAGATAAGCAAATTCCAGTTTTATCAGGATATATAGATTTGGAAGTCTGCAATAAACAGAAGGTAGAAAGGAGGCTCATATGGAGATTATCAGAAATGAAGAGCTATACCAAATGATAAATATGATTCAGAAAAAACCATATGGTAAATTTTTGATATCAGGAGACGCAGGAAGTGGAAAAACTTTCTTGCTAAATACATTAGGTAAGCTATTACAAGAATCAGGTAAAGTTGTAAAATACAGAGCACTACGCTTTAGCCAAACAAAAAGAAATACATATTATGAGAAAGAGTCGGAAAATATTGTATATCTATTTGATGGATTAGATGAGGTGTATAAGTATAAGGCGTTTGTTGAAGAAATTAGAAATAGTACAAATTGTTTTGTGTGTACGGCAAGAGAAAATATTTTTGATATCAAATTTGATTATGAGTTGAAGTTGAGACCATTAACTAATGAACAGGCATTATTATTGGTTAATGATTATTTGGGAAATTCTTTTTCGGAGTTAAATCTTGTCGAAGATATCTTCAATAGTATTAGTAAGGAAAATATCACACCGAGAATTCTTATTGAGAAGCTTCATAGTAAATTGAAGGGGAAAGGCATTGATGAATACTTTTCGAATATTAAATCAGATGTTTATCAATTATATACATACGGAGAAGGAATTTCATTACAACATCCTAAGATAATTGTTCCGGAGCGAAAAATTATCAAGGTTCCTAGTGAAATTAAAAACGATATCAATGTGATCACACGTTCGTTATTAGAAAAGGTTGCATCTAAGCCGGAAATTTTATATGAAATAACGCCACGACAATTTGAGGAACTGGTTTGTGAGTTATTTGAAAGAAAGGGATATAATGTTCGATTAACTAGACAAACAAGGGATGGAGGAAAAGATTTAATTATACTTAGTAATTCTATTCTGGGAGAGTTAATGATTTATGCCGAATGTAAAAGATATTCGCAAAAACATCCAGTAAATGTTGGACTTGTTAGAGAATTATATGGAACAATAGAGGCTGATAAAGCTACTGCTGGAATAATGGTAACAACATCTTATTTTTCAAAAGATGCTCGGAAATTTCAGGAAAAAATTAGTGGACGAATGAATTTCATTGATTATTCAGAGCTAATACGTCAAATATTGGAATGCAGTTGAGCATCTATGATGATTATACGGAGGGATACGAATGAAACTTATTAAAATGATTGTAAATGACTATAGACAATTTGATAAAGCGGAACTAGATTTTGATGATGACGTGACAATTATTGCAGGTGCAAATAATAGTGGAAAAACATCGCTTATTTCCTTGATTAAAAATATGATTTCGAGTGAAAAAATAACATATGCTGAGTCGGATATCCCGGCAAAAAATATGAAAATCTGGATTGATAGAGTATTTCCCTTGTTTAAAGAATTTTTTGATAAAGGGAAAATAGAAGAAGTAGAGCCTAACTTAATCGAGAAAATATTGCCGTTATCTGATGATGATGAAAAGATTTTACTTAAGACGACAGAAGTATATATGCAAATAGATTATAATGACATAGAAGATGATATTAAATTATTTGCTGATTACATTATGGATTTGGATGAAAATAAGCATTCTTTCTATTTTATATATTCTTTCGAAGTAAATAGAAGACTATTTGTTAAAAACGTAGTAGACAACTATGAAAAATTGAGAAGAAGATTTGCGGAGTTAGAAGAACCAAACAAAGATTTGAAACAAAGATATTTACAGCAGTTGCTTGTTAAAATTTATGTGAATTCTATAAAACCGACATGCTATTTTTGCGATAAAGAATATAATAACAAATGTAAAATGGATGATGTTAAAGAACTTAGAAAGTTGTTTAATTTTACATATATCAAAGCGAGTAGACCGTTAGATGACGATGATACTGATCATTCGCATATGTTGAGCAAACAGATGATAAAGATGGTTAAGTTGGATGAGAGTTGGAATGAGCTGATAAATTCGCTTCCAGATGAATTGCTTAAACCGATTCAAGATAAAAAAATTGATGAAAAAGTAAGAACGGCATCGTTAAAATCATTGAAAGATACAATAAATGCCCTGGAACAGACCAATGGTGGAAAAACTGGAGAATTAATGTTAGATATGAATGTTACAGAAGATGATATAAGTGAACTCTTGCAAAAGATAACATCGACTACCTATAACGTGGATGGTTATTATCTGGGAGAGGCTTCGCAGGGTTTGGGTTATAGTAACATGATTTATATGCATCTTCAGTTAAAGGAATATGAAAAAAGCATCAATCCGTTGAAGGTAAATGTGTTTTTCATTGAGGAACCAGAGTCCCATATGCATCCTCAAATGCAGCAGGTATTTATAAAATATTTGATTAAATATTATAGAGAAAAAGGATTACAAGGAGTAGTGACGACGCATTCAAATGAAATGGTAAGGGTTGCTGGAATTTCACATTTAAGAGTTATACGTCGTGCTGGCGATTTTAAAAGTGCCTTATATAATCCATCTTCATTAGTAGAAAAATTAAAAAAATCAGAGAAAGACGAAGACAAGGAATTGGCTAATTTCTTTGATTGGTTTTTTGAAATTGGATACTCGGAAATAGTATTTGCGGACAAGGCCATTTTGTATGAGGGCGATACAGAACGGCTATTAATAAGAAAACTGTTAACATTACCTAAATATGAAAAATTAAGTCAGCAATATATCGCATTTATCCAAGTGGGTGGTGCCTATGCATATAATTATCGCAGGTTAATAGAACTACTTAAAATAAAAACGCTTATTATAACGGATTTAGATTATGATAAAGAATGCATAGAAGCAGAAGAAATAAAAAAGTCAGAAATTACAAATGCAACAATTAATAATTTCTATAAAGAAACTAATTCGCAGAATCCCACAGTTGAACAGTTATATGGCTGGAAGGTTAATAAGGAAAATATTATGAACAATGGGTTAATATATGTTGCATATCAAACTTATGATGACTCATATGCCAGAACATTAGAAGAGGCAATGCTTGGAAAGTATTTTGGGTTTGATATTTCTCAAAAATTGAAAAGGTCTGATTGGTGTACAAAAAAGAAAAATTCCAAATTGCAGTTTTCAATTCCACGCAATAGACAGGATGAGGATGACAGTGAATTTTCATTAAGAGATATATTAAAATCCAGTGCAGGGACAAAAACCGATTTTATGTATTCTGTAATCATGAATAATCTTTTAAATAAAATGGAACCAAACTATATAAGTGAGGGATTAGAATGGCTAATGAAATAAATGAAAATATATTTTTGGTAAATGCACCAGCTGGAAGTGGAAAGACAACCGAAATTAGAAAAATGGTAGACACATATTTGAGAGAATATCCGGAAGACAATATATTGTGTATTACATATACCAACAGAGCGGCGGACGAACTATCTAAAGACATTGAATCAGATAAAGTGTTTTTTGGTACGATACATTCCTTTATCAACCATTTCATAAGTAGCTTTTTTTCGCATAGGGCGATTATCGACTTGTATTGGGAAGTATATAGAGACAAAATTGTAGAAAGGATTGAAAATGTAGAAGATAAAGATAATGTTCGTGAAAGTAATGAAAGATATATTGAAAAATATGGGAGACTTGATTTAGAAACTATATATAGCAATATTCAAGAAATTACATATAACGAGGCTCCGTATAATTCTTTATATCTAGGAGCATTATCTCATGATGATTTAATCTCATTTACAAGGATTGTAGTTGATAAGTTTCCAGTTGTGAAAAGAAAGATTGCAGATAAATATCAGCTAATATTTATTGATGAATATCAAGATACTTCGGCGGATGTATTACATATATTTTATGAGGCAATGAAAAAAAGTAGTGGAAAAATGTATTTGCTGGGAGACAAAATGCAGCAGATATACAAGACATATGATGGCAGTTTTGAAGAGGAGTTTTTAACACTAAATCGTTCCAAAAACTTAAATACCAATTACAGAACAACACCATATATCGTTTCTATATTGAATCGTATATATAATGACGAATTATATATACAAAATTCTTATAAACAAAATAAAGATGAAGATATGTCTTATTTGCCCGAAATTATTATTACATCTATTCCAGACGAAGAAGTTATTAAGAAAAAGAACGAATATCCAGATTCCATGGTATTATATTTATTAAACAAAAGCCGGTTTTATGGAATAGGTGCAGAAAATTTATACGAGACGGTTCGGAAAATGGAAAAGTATCAGCATGGAAAAAAGTATGGTGTTGTAGATGTTTTGACTAATTTAGAGAGCAATCCAGATAAATTATTTGCATTGCTATTTCTGTTTAAGCAAATTTGTACAGATTATAAAAAAGGGTTATATGGTCAGGTTTTAAAAACCATCAAAGACCATAAAAATCAGTTAAATAGTTCAAAATATTCTGTCAAGCAACACACAGATAAGAAAACTATAAAACTGCTTTTAGATAATGTGTTAGGTGCTTTTGAACAAGGCGATAATAAAATAGTTGATTTCTTAAATCATGCAAAAGAACTGGATATGATTGATGATGAATATATAGAAGAAATTTTGGGTGATGAAGATTATGCTACGGTTTTGGAAGTGTCTATTCAGGAATTTCATAATCTTGTAAATTATCTTCATAATCCATATGTTTCCACGCAACATGGTGTAAAGGGAGAAAGTCATGATACAGTATTATTTATAGCAGCTAACAGTAGTCATGATCCGGTTGTCAATATCTCTAAATTTTTTGAATTATGGAGTAAATACGAAATTAAATTGGCAGAATTTGAACGGTTTTATTATGCTTATAAGAATATGTTGAATGAGATAGAGTCAAACATACGCATGAAAATTACGGATCTGAAAAAAGATGATTATGTAAAACATAAGGAGTATATATTTCAAAGTGTAAGCGATTTTTCGGAGGCATATGAGGAAAATGTATATTATCAGGGACTGATAAAGAATGACATTGAAAAATTTTTGGGAAAAGATGGTGTTACAAGTGCTAAAGCGTGTTTGAAAGAAAATCTTGTATATGGTGCATTAAGTGCGTACAAATTATTTTATGTAGGGTGTTCAAGAGCAAGAAAAAATTTATCTATTATAATTGATAAAAAAGATGTTCAGGGATTTGAAGAGCCTCTTATTAGAAAGTTCGAGACATGTGGATTTAAAATAAAAAATGATTAAAGGCAGTTTAATTGCTATATTAAAAGAGGTTTGCCATCGTGCAAACCTCAATTTGTGTCACAGCTTATGCAATTTTTCGAGAATAATCTGTGACATATGTTTGATTGTCAGCTAAATTAATACCAAGGCTTTTTGCGATTTCCAGTTGCTTTTCTGAAGGTTTGTGACCAGAGGGTAGATTTCTTGGATGCCCTGGTACAGTGCTGGTTTTACCTAACGAAAACTCAATAATATTTGTAGCCGTAGGTGCTGTTGATTCTAAAGAAGAAAGCTCTTTATTTGCGCATAAATTACAAGAAATATTTTCTTTTATTCGGGTAAGTTCATTGGGAGACATTCTTTTATAAATCAGAACTCCAGCTATTGTCACACCAAGTAATACAGAAGTAACTATAATTTCCTTCTTGTGGCTTTTGATTTCTTCGAATAGGTTTTTCTTTTCAGTGGTTTGAGTAAAGTTTTTGGTAGTTGGCATATGGACCTCCTTTTGACAGATGAATGAAAAAATGCTACAATTCAAGCATACGACAAGGTTGTCGGATAGTCAATGATTTATGAACAAAACTAGATACGACAATATTTGAAATTTGTCGGCAGTGGAGGAATAGATGGCTTATAAAAAGAGTAAAAAGGCACCGTTTGACAAAAACTGTGTAATGGAAGCATTACATCTTAGAGATTGCAGTATAAGAAAATTAGATGATGCACATGGATTTGGCTGGTCTTCAAAATCGGTTGAAAGAGGATTAAGAGATAGAGAAGTTTCACCAGATCTTTTGAATGCATTAGGGAAATATCTTAATGTTGAGCCTGATTATTTAGCTGGGAAGTATCATCGAGAATGTGAAAAAGTAAAGGATCCATTTATAAGAGAAATATGGATGAGGGAATTAAAAGCAGAAAAATATCCATACATTTTGAAACAACAGAAAACTAAGATTGAAGGGAAATTCTTATATGATAAGTATGTAGAATATGTTTTGACTATTCATGATATATCTATAGAACAACTTAATGGTATGGAAAAGGAAAAAAGAAAAGATTTTCAAATTGCATTAGAAGAAGCCATTGCGCCGCTTCTTATCAAATATTTTCCACAGAATGCGTTCGGGAGAGATACATGGCCGGATGTCTATAGATTACAAAACGAAATAGAAGATTATGGAATGGATGATCCGGAATTACCAGAAGATTTTTGGGATGATGATGGTGATAATAAATAAGTAGGAGGTTATGCTTTTCGCAAGCAATACAGCATAACCATACCTACTATAAATCTGCATTGTGTAAAGGCAACTACTTTTTATATCGCATAATTTTCTCCCAGTTTTCAGGGAACCCCATTTCCTTGAGTAATTGCTCACGGGTAAGATGCGGACATTGTTTGAGAACCTTATTGATGAGTTTAGTTAAACCAGATTTAAATGCTTTAAAATCCTCATCACTGATAAGATAGCGTAAGGCTATCACGACGGCAAATAAGTCCTGTTTTCCATATTGATAGCTTCTGTTTTTCTGAGGAATTTGCAACTTTTTATGTAATAGCGTATCTGGTATTGTTTCATGTATACGGAATGAAAAGAGACGCTCTCCATGGGCACATACATTTCTACATCGTGCAATTATTGTAACAAATTGGTGCAACTGCTTTTCTGAAATATTGGTAAAATTCTTGCTTATTTTGGTTCTTAAGTCAGTAGTTGCATATTGATACATTTTGGAAATCTGTCCAAATGTAAGTGCATTGGTTGCTACCCATAGCGGTACATTGTGGTGAATATTTGCGGAATGGTTTATATATGCATATTGGCTAGGCAACGAAATAGCATTTTGCAAAGAGTGAACTAATCTTTGAACTTGCTGTTGGTTTTTCTTGTTGTAATTATAGCAGTTTACATTGAGATAATGACTTTGTTGTTCGCCGTATTTTTCGCAAAAGTGATACGAAAACATGGACTTCATATGACGTTCCACATGAAGGATGTATTTTAAAAACAAAGTGCGAAGCTCTTCGTCAAAATAATAAAAGGAAACCAATTCATCAAAAGTTACGCCGTGAGCATATTTGTTGGATGCATTGTGTTTAAACAAAGATTTATATCCGCCAATAAGGGAATAATAACTGATTTCTTCTAGCATTTTCTTGGCATAATCCGGGTCGGGAATTGCCAGTTGCTTGTCATGTTCAAGTATATGCAATTGTTGTTGGTATGTTAGAAATGTTTTTGCCAAATGTACCCCTTCTTCCTATGTTGTGGTATAAAAAAAGTGGAGCCCACGCATGGAACTCCACCGGCTGCGGGCATCGCAAGTTTCCGCAGCACAACCACTAAATATAATATACCATCGAAGACAAAAGCTGTCAAATGGATTTTTAGTGGTATTGATAGTTTATGCGTTTTTATTTGTAGTTATTCTGTTTGTGTTAAAATATTTATCCCTATACTCAATCGCCTTTTCCGGCTTCTTCCATCGTGCATACAGATTATTCAGATACCGATAAGTAGTCTTCATATAGTCATTATCCGCACCTACAGCATTTCCAATAATACTTTCAGCACCAAGCAAATTTATCTCCGCTGGTTCCGGCTTTCCTTCCATCATATCAATAATACCCCGACTCAGCTTACAGATACCATAATCCAGAGAGGTATCCGACAGGTGATCCAACACCAAGGTTTCATATTGCTCCAGTACAATTTTGGCAGTGTCTACATCTTTTGCCAGCAACAGCATATTGATAAGGTTCATCATCTGTTGTAAGGAATCATGGGATTCTGTTAGTCCCAAGTGTGCATATTCTATATGGATATCAAAAGCTGTACGCAATGCCTTGGCAGCATCATTCCCACGTTTCATCAGCAGATAAGTGTTGGAAAGGTTGTTGTACAGATTGGACAGCAGGTTGGCAGTCCGCATATCTGCATCCTTAGTATGAAGCTTTTCCATAATGTTGATTGCCTTTTCACGCTTCTTAACTGCATTTCCATAATCCTTTTTTAACAGAAAACATTCTGCCTTATAATCCAGTAGCAGTGCCTTGTCGCAAGGAGACTCTAGCTTGTATTCGTCCATAACATAGCTGATTCTTTCAGTAAGCTTCGGCAGGTAATCTGATACCAGATATTTGTCCAGATAAGGGAACATATCCTGTAAGAACAGTAGGAAATAGGAACCATCATCCACAACAATACGCTCTGACACACTGATAAGAGAAGCTATGATATTTTCCAGCCTGCGAAGTTCCAAGCCGTGTGCCAGGCAGATAAGATGAAGGTTGTCCAACATGGTACGGCATACAGTTACTGTTGGTATGGTTTCAATAGCAATCACTTCTTGCAACAGCGGATGCAGGCTGATTTTCTTGTTATCTGTATCTTCGTTGATAAATCCGTACTTAATAAGGTGGTTCACATCTGTGAGGTTATCAAGCTTCATCCAGTTCTTAAAGCTATTCTTTATTACACCGGCAACCGACAGCAGGGACAGATTGCGGAGAATGTCCAATTGCTGATTGGATAATTTGCCAAGTTGTAGGAGTTTACGTAAATGCTCTATCATCAGTCCGTCTGTAAAATCATTATCCTTATACAGTTCTACGTCTTCCCCAGAGGCAATATTCAGCCCACAGGTTTTCAATTCTGTCAGCAATTCTTCCGGCTCCATGCCACTGGCTGTCAGAGATAATGCAGACAGGCAAACCGTAAGAGTGTGGCAACCTACCGTCTGAATAATCTCCTTTACCACATCTTCAGAACTCTTTGCAGAAGGGCAATGCTTATAAAACAATTCTACAAGCTCAGTATCTGCGGACATTTCAGAAATCTTTATCGTCTCATATTGTGAAATATTGCAACGACTGGTAACCAGTATTTTGCAATTCAATTTTATAAATTCCTTAAAGAAAGCATCCTCTTTTGGCAGGACATTGAAGTTATCAATGATAATCAGACTGTCAGAGTGGAGCTTTTTTAGTATTCTCATATGCTTGTCAAAAAGCATTTCTTCGCTCATATCAGTGGTATCATCGCTAAATTCCATATGAGTAATACATTTCTTCAAATCACCACCATAAAACAGATGAATGATATTGGTGTATTTCTTTTCGTTCTTGTTGGCATAGGTCTTTGCCAATTCACTTTTACCCATACCTGCAGTTCCTGTAATAAATACCAAATTATGTTCCTGCAAAGCTTTACTAACAGCCTTAAGTTCCTCTTTGCGTCCAATAAAATAGAGGTTGGCAGAAGGAAGTCTGTTACTCAGCAGAATATCTGAAAGGTTAGGAGATAGCAGGGGATGCTTGCTGTCATGGTCGTTTAAGATGGCGTAGCGTATAAGGGCAGTGATAAGCTCTGAGTCATCGGTTATCCCTGCAAATTCATCGACTTTTTCGGCCCCGATTACATTCACACTGTCTGTAACCAATTCCAAAAGCAATTCCCTTGTAGCAGGCACATTGATAAGGTTGGGAATGACATCATCCTGAATGTTATCCTGAATACCGTCAAATCCAGCGTTGTCATAAAAGGACAATATTTCTTTTGGGATGGGACGATCACCAGTACACCATCTGCTATAGGTAACATTTTTCTCAAAGTCATCTTTTTCAAATAAATCCATGTTGCACAGGCAGTCATAGAAGATATCTTCAATCATTTGGTACTGTGCATAGGTTTTCTTTTTATTTTCCAATAACACTCCAATCACATTGGAGAAGGTAATGCAGTTCTGCAATTTTTCACTTCCAATCTATTTTGTCAACTTTTGGTCAAGTCTCCGTCAATGATAATCCCGGCGAGAATTTCGTATCATTAACTCATGAAAACGTAGCCGCAACGAGCCAGCAGGCAAATGGATGAGCTACATGAATATTATAACACATTACAAACAAATGTTCTATACGAACTTTATTGAATTTGAACCTTGAAAAACAATCCGGAAACGGATTCATGAGCTGTATTCTATGTTAACAGACCTTGCGAAGAGGCTTGAGCAATCAAGCGGAGCGGGGGAAGACACTTCCGTCAAGGGTGGGAAAGGAACTCGAGCAGGAGTAGCCCACAGGCAATATGCTAAAGGTCAGCTGTAACGCTGACGGCATAGGATACGAATGGAAGCCCAAACGGTCTAACAACTTTTGTCAGAGATTTTCTTGAATAAGCCAATTTCTTATGGAAAGAAGGTGATAACGCAGAAATAAAAGTGAGGAGGTGTAGCAGATGACGAAGGAGATGGAATTTGCAAAGTGTATGGCTTTGCTTCGTAAGGCGGTTCGTATGGAGCTGATTACCGAAGCAGAGTATACCATAGCAAGAAACAAGCTGATGGACAGATTTCTCATTATTCGTGAGGATGATCCAATGGCGGCGTAATTTTATGAGTGTGCAGAAATTATTTTGTCGTACATTCGTTAACATTTGATTTTTCATTTATGATGTCATCATACAAGGTAATTTACTTGTTGTTGGCATCATTTTCATTATAACAGAATTAAAACAGGAGGATTTTATTATGCAGGAAGTACAAGTTTTAGAAGCAACAAGAACTGCTCCTAACAGCAGGGGCAGGACAAGAAGTAACCCAATAACAGTGGAAAGGATTCGTGTGGCCGCCTATGTCAGAGTATCTACGGATGATGATGACCAGTTGGGTAGTTTTGAATCCCAGAAACTATACTATGAAGAGAAGATTAATGAGAATCCCGAATGGGTACACGCTGGGATTTTTGCGGATGAGGCAATCACTGGAACTCAAACTGACAAGCGAACCGGATTTCAGGAGATGATTAACCGATGTTTAAATGGTGAGATTGATTTGATTCTGACCAAGTCCATATCCCGATTTGCAAGAAACACACTGGATACCTTGCAGTATTCCAGAATGCTTAGGGATAAGAATATTGGTATTATTTTTGAAAAGGAAAATATCAGCACGCTGGACATGCAGGGGGAGATGCTTTTGACGATTATGAGTTCATTAGCACAGCAGGAGGTTGAATCCTTATCCAAGAATGTAACGATGGGACTTAAGATGAAAATGAAACGTGGTGAGCTCATTGGTTTTAACGGTTGTCTTGGTTATGATTATCATCCGGAGGATAAGAGTTTGACTATTAATGAGGATGAAGCAGAGACGGTGCGTATGATTTATGATTTGTATCTTCAAGGATATGGAACAACTACGATAGCACGTCGGTTGACAGAGCTTGGTAGAAAGAATAAAAAAGGGGAGGTAAGTTGGCATACTCACGGAGTCATGGGGATTATCAAGAATGAAAAGTACAAGGGCGATGTTCTTCTTGGCAAAACTTTTACCACAGACCCTATCAGTAAGCGGCGACTTGCTAATATGGGAGAACAGGACCAGTTTTATATCAGAGACCATCATGAGCCTATTGTTTCCAGAGAGGTGTGGGATGAGGCGGAGCGTATCCGTCTGAAGCGTTCGGAGAATAAGGTGATGGAGAGCAGTGGGAACCGGGAACGTTATACCCGTCAGTATGCTTTTAGTAGTATGTGTGAGTGCAGTTATTGTGGGCATAAGCTTACAAGAAGAACAAGGCACAGTAGTTCCATTTATGAAAAGCCTGTGTGGCAGTGTATGAATGCTACCAAGAATGGAATTAAGAATTGTCCATATTGTAAGGCTATTGATGAAGCGATTTTGGAAGGTGCCTTTTTAGAAGCTTTCGGATTGCTGGCAGGGAATTTTGATGATGTGTTAGATATTGTTATGACCAGTGTAGAGGAGGCTTTGAATAATGCGGAGGATGTTCGTAAAAAGCAACAGCTTGATAAGGACATTTCATCCTTGGAATCAAAAAAATCCCGAATGACAGATATGTATATTGATGGTACAATAAGTAAGGAAGTTTATGACCAAAAGGTAATTGAATTTAACCGTAAGCTTCATACTCTTTTCGAGAGAAGACATTTTTTGGAAGAGTCAATTAACAAAAAGAAAGATGTTGGCAAACGAATGTCAGCACTTCGTGAGACACTAAGCAGTGAGCAGGTTCTGGATGAATTTGACCGAGTGGTGTTTGAGAGTATTATTGAGAAGGTTTTAGTTGGAGGCTTTGACGAGGAAGGAAATCCCGACCCATACAAGCTGACCTTTGTTTTAAAGGGAAACCAGTCGGGAACCATTCCCAATGCTAAGGAACATTACAAAGCAATGCAGAAAGAATTGAAGAAAGGTAATAAGGTGTCTTAAGATGAAAAGAAAGCTGACAAAAGTTGTTGATGGAACCGAAATAACAACATCTGAAAAAATGTGTTCATGCGGCACAGACGTGGCGGATAATTTGTGTTCACCGGGGTGTCCCGACACATGCAGAGAGTGTCGTCTTGTTAAGCAAAGATTAAATAAGCGGCCACTTTAATGTGGCCGCTTACTTTTTTATATCATGCCCTGAACCTTATTAACTAAGGCCTTAAGAACAGTTGTGAAATGTTCATAGCTTTCGGTGATGAATGCACCGTCACCAGACTTGCCTGCTAGCTCATGTTTAAGAGAAAGCTCTGCGAAGTTTTCAGCACCGATGGTTCTGGTGTTACTCTTTAGGCTGTGGGCTATAATTGCGTAGTTGCCCCAGTCAGAGGATTTAAAGTACTCCTCAAGCTGTGATATAAAATTGGTTGACTGAGATATAAATGTGGAAAGAATCTCTTTGTAGAAGTCTTCGTCATCCATACAAAATCCCATTCCAATTGATTTGTCAATCTCTAAGTAATGCTCTAATGATAATTCCTGTTCCATATTTTTCTCGCCCTCCTTAGGTTCTATGATTTCTGGTGTAGATGAGGCCATAGCAACAGACTCATCTATATTAATAAGCTCTTCTGGAAGATATTTTATTATCATCTCGTCCAATACGCTTGCTATAACAGGCTTTGATAAGTAGTCATTAAAACCATTTTCTAGGTACATCTCCTTACAGCCCGCCACTGCATTTGCGGTTAAGGCAATAACAATTGCATCCTTATTAGGGTTATCCCTTTCAGCTCTAAGAAGCTTTAATGTTTCTATACCGTCAAGCTCTGGCATCATATGATCCATAAAGATAATATCATAAGTGTTAGACTTTGTTAACTCTAAGCATCCTTTTCCACTGGCGGCAAGGTCCACAGACATTTTTGTTCTCTTAAGCAAAGCGTCCATAAGGGTAAGATTCATAGAATTATCGTCTACCACAAGCACCTTTGCATTAGGGGCAGTATAGGTACTGGCCTTAGGAGAGGAGGTATTAGAAACCTTCTTAATAGCAGTATCTAAATTGGTTATAGGTTGTTTGTCAACTACCTTCTGAGGAATGATAACAGTAAATGTGGAGCCTTTGCCATATTCACTATCAATCTTTATATCACCGCCCATAAGGTCTACAAGCTGCTTGGTAATATTTAGTCCAAGTCCTGAACCTTCTATGGTACGATTCTTATTAAGCTCTAATCGTTTGAAGCTGTTAAATAGCTGAGATAAATCTTCCTTCTTAATTCCCATACCTGAGTCAGCCACAGAAAAGCATAGGTTCACAGAATCATTTTCCATTCTGTTATAGAAGGCGCGTAAAGTGATGTGTCCTGACGCTGTGTATTTGGTTGCATTGGAAAGCAGGTTGGTTAATATCTGCTTTATTCTAAGCTCATCACCATACAATGTGGTAGGTAGATTAGGGTCTATTTCCACATGGGTGGTTATAGGTTTTTCTGCACTCTTGTTTTCTAGGAAAATCATCTCGTCATGAATCAGTGAAGGAAGATGGTAATTATCCTCCACAAGCTCTAGCTGGCCTGACTCAATCTTGGAAAAGTCTAAGATATCATTGATAAGTCCCAGGAGCATATTGCTGGCGCTTTGGATATTCTTGGAATAATCCTCAATATCCATATCCTTGTTTTCACGAAGAATCATCTCGTTCATACCAATTATGGTGTTAATAGGAGTACGAATTTCATGGGACATATTTGCTAGGAATTTAGCCTGTGCTTCTCTGGCAGTGATTGCCTGTTGCTTCTTCTTCTCAGAGATAACCAGATCCTGTCCAGTTTTAATAATAGCCATTACAAGTAGGAAGAGAAGACCGATGGAAAGGGTTGTTCCAAGGGAAAGGTCTGTACCTACATAGTATAGAATCATCTCTAAGATGGCGGTTACAATCATACCGTAGATACCGATACCTACAAAAAGATAATCACCAAGCTGATGAGTAAATGTATCGATGGTAATGGTTGCGATTATACAAACTATAGAAACAAGCAAACCTCCATGTATAAACTTAAGCTGTTCCACAAACTGAACTATGTCAAATACCTGAAGTAGAGTACCTACAATCATAATACACATAGTGTAGACCTGTGGTATAAGGAATACCTTCTTATAGCGTCCCTTTTGCAAATCATTAATAAATGTTATAAGAGGCAAAGGTATTATCATCAGACTCCAATAAGTGAAGTAGGATAGTATAGATATGTTTCTAAATATTATCTGTCTGAAGGACATTTCAGATATCATCCAAAAGGCACAGAAGAACAATGTCCACGCCAGATAGTTAAGTGGCAATTCTTTCTTATATAGATACTTAAGTATGAAGCAGACGATGATGCAAAATAAACTCATCATAAGAAGAAATAATGCTACAAAGGTATGCAAACCATTTTCCTGAAGAAGATGAATCCAGATGCTTAATCTGTCCCCTATGTAACCGCTTCTTATGTCACCAGCATATTTAGAATTGCTGGAGAATACATAGGTGAAATCCTTTCCTGAATCTTCTTTGGTTAGTTCCACAAATATATATTTCATAGAGCTGTTAGTTCCAAAGGGTCTAGAGTCTTTGGTATTGTAGCTTAGCCTAAGCTCGCCATCTATGTAAATATCAACATCCTGCCATACTGGCCTGAAGCATATATTTGTGCCATTTTCTATATTATCAGGTAAGGTGGTGGTTAGGGTAACTATTTCACCATAGGCAGCTTCCACTATTGTAGGAGCAGTTACCGACTCTTTACTACCATCTTCAAAAACCCTAGTCCAGGAAGGATTATACTCCTTACAGTTGGTGTTAAGAATATCTCTTTCGTCAGGAGCAAATACTTGTCCGAAAATTCCAAATAACAAAAGCAATAAAACAGCTATTCCAAAAAATAGTTTAACTATTTTGTCATAGGAATTGAAGAAATTTGTGGACTTTTTCTTATTCATTGAATCAACCTCCATCCTCTGTAAATTTATAAATGTATATTACAATTTTACCACTTGAAATCTCCTTTAGCAATGAGAGAAAACAAAAGAAAACAATGCGAAAATGAAATATAAAAGTAAAGTTGTGATAAGGTAAAAATTGTTGTATTATGAATTATTATATTAGATGTTAGAGGTAAAAAAGCATGAAGCAGGAAAAAATAAGAAACAATCTACAATACATAATGACTTTTATATTGTTATGTTTATTGTTTTATTTAGTTCCATACACAGATGATGATCTAAGATGGGGAAGTAGTATTGGTATGGATAGATTTCAAGAAGGCTTTCAGGGCTATGGTGGAAGATATGTAGGCTATATGATTATAATGGCATTGACAAGATTTAGAGTGATAAAGGTAGTGTTCCAAAGTTTGGTGCTAACCCTTTTATTGGTTTTACTAGAAAAATTCTCAGGTGGAAGAAAAATCTATTACCTGTCGGTGATTTTAATATTTGCCATGCCTATATGGATGAAAAGTCAGACAATTGCCTGGGCCTCAGGATTTGCAAACTATGTAACAAGTGTAACCTTTACCTTGGTTTATATGGTGCATATATATAAGCTGTTGGATGAGGACACCCCCCAGGAGTTAGAGGATAAAAAGCTAATTCATACGGTTGGATTTTTCCTGTTGGGAGTAGTGAATTCTCTTATAGTAGAGCATTTTACTATGCTAAATATATGCCTATGTATATTTACAATTGGCTTTAGCTACTTAAAATTCAAGAAGCTATGCAGAACTGATGTGGCATATCTTTTGGGAGTAATAATTAGTGTAATAGTTATGTTTAGTAATCCATGTTATGGAAATGTGTTCTCTGGAACAGATAATTATAGACATGTGGTTAGAGGTGGAATCCTGAATTCTCTTGGAATCGGATTTGCAAAAATAGCAAATTTCAGCTTGTTACATTTTGCACTTGTTATGTTGGTTTTGGCAGAGGTTATGCTTCTTGCCTTAAAGTCCCACAAGGAGAGCCTTAGCCCTTGGCAAAAAGTATTTGCAGGGGTAAGTACCTATGGTTTTGCCATAGGTGCGGTATTACTTGCAGTAAAATATGCCATGAGAGAAAATAATTTGGCTATATATTCATTTAAGCTAATGGCATTAGCTATATGTATGGTTGGCGGTGCAGTAATGGCAGTGGGAATAATATCCTTTAGCTGCAAGCGATTTTTCCAATGCATGCTACCACTTATTAGTATACTTATTTTAAATGCCCAGTTTCTGTTTGTTAACCCAGTGACACCAAGATGCTTTTTTGGTAGCTATATAATGTTTATCCTTCTTATTTATCAGCTAATGAATTTGGTGCCGGAGGAAAAGTGGACTGCCTTTGATGGTAACAAGGCACAACTTATGCAGCTTATGGTTGCATATATAGCTATATTATTCAACCTGTTCATCTATGCTAGAATACATAGAGAGGACAAGGCGAGAAATGAATACGTTCGTAGACAGGCAGAGGCGGGAGAAAAAATTATAGGTATTGAGAAACTTTCCTTGGAGGAATATGTTCACGACATAACTTTAAAGGCAGACTGGGAATGGGATGGTTACAAGGAATTCTACGGCATAGATATGGACGTGGAAATTGTAGTCATAGAGTAAAGTATTGTAGTTGGAGAAAAGCATGAGATTAGTACCAATTCCTACAAGTGAATATGAAGAATACCGGCTTAATCTTATGTTTGATTGCTATAAATGGGATCCACAGTTTTTAGATAATAATACGGTGGCTAAATATGCGTTGGTGATTACTGAGGAGGAGCATAAGCTTATATCCAGCCTTACAGAAAGCCTGGACAAGGAGACAAGAGCAGCAGAGCAGTTTCTAAATAAAAACCAAGGCTTGGTAGCGCCTCTAAAGCTGACCAGACAGCTACGTGGGGATATAGGACGTATGGGTAATTACAACCCAGACCAGCACATAAGGCTTACACGTTACGACTTTCATCCTGTGTCAGATGTAGAGGGAGGATGGGCAATAAGCGAGGTAAATAGTGATGTGCCTGGAGGCTTTGCTGAGGCAAGTCTTATGCCACTTTGTGCCATAGAAAGCATTAATAAAGTCCAGAACAGTCAGATTATGGAGAAGACCTTATACCATATAGTAAGCTTCGGTGATGTGATGGTTGAAGCAGTTAAGAGGAAGGTTAAAGCTGGCGGAAGAATAATGCTTGTGCACTGTACTTGCTACAGCGATGATAGACAGGTCATGCAGTTTTTGGGCGATAGATTAAAAGCAGAAGGTTATCAGGTAATATACGGTGCGGTAGAGCATGTAAGCTTTAAATCAGGTAAGGCATTTTGCATTCTCAGTGGCAATGAGGGAGAGTTGGATGCAATCTTTAGATTTACACCTTTAGAGTGGTTCAAGGACATAAAGCCTAAGAGATGGCAGGGGTACTTTGATACCCAGACCCTATCCTGCAATCATCCTGTGGCAATATATGCCCAGACCAAAAGATTCCCATTTGTATGGGATACTCTGGAGGCTAATGGAATTAGTATGTCCACCTGGAGAAGCCTGCTACCGGAAACCATAGATGTAAAATCCGCGGCAGGACGAGAAGAATACATATATAAGCCAGCCTACGGCAGAGTGGGTGATGGAATTTCAATTCGAGAAGCCTTAGATATTAAGGAATACGAGAAGATAATAAAGGATGTGGGAAGACACCCCTCTAGATATGTGGCGCAGAAGAAATTCTCAAGCCTACCTCTTAAGGGGGAAAATGGTGAGGAGTATCATGTATGCCTTGGCTCCTACGCCATAGACGGAGCACATGGTGGCTATTATGCCAGAATAAGTAGTACACCTCGTATAGATTCTAATGCAGCGGATATACCAGTACTGATTGAGGGAGGTGAATCCTATGACAGCTAAGGAAGTATACAAAATTTGGGCACCTACCGGAAAGAAATGGGTGGAATGGGTAAGACCGGTACCCTTCATGGTAATAGGACAACCTCAAAAATCATATGGGTTAATAAACCAAGCAAAGCCATCTATTCAGTTTTTGGAGCAAGCAGAGAATGACGAGCTTAATGCCGTATTAGGAATTAATGGTTGGGAGAAGGAGTGCCTAGAACAAACCGCCATAATAGTGGACATGTCAGGTGACCAAAGTGTTTCATACGGTGTGGCTCTAACAAAATACGGTTTTAGACCTATCCCCGTTTATAACGGAACCTTAGAACAGCCAGGTTCAAGAGCTACAGTGGATAATCAGTCTGTGGGAAGGACCTTAGAGCTTATGGCTAAGGAGCTTCAAAAAATAGACATAGCTAATAATGCAAGACCAGCATTTTTGCTGGACAGAAATAGATTAAATAGATATAAGCTAGAGGACTCTGTGTACGACAATAGTTGGGATGTATATCCACAGGATTTGCCATCACCGGATTATCTTTTGGAAAATGGTATAGAAAGCATACTTGTGATTGGTGGCGAGAAAATATCTAGAGATGTTAAGAAGATACTGGCTACCCATCAGAAGAAGGGATTAAAAATATTCCACACTGATGGCTATGAAAAGCCTAGAATGCAGCTTGTATGCAAAATGCCAAGCTGGGATTAACTAAAATAAGAGGATAAATAATTGATAAAATTCGAAGGCCGTATAGTCCAATTTGGAT
The DNA here is from genome assembly GCA_017517305.1 of Lachnospiraceae bacterium. Lineage (GTDB taxonomy): Bacteria > Bacillota > Clostridia > Lachnospirales > Lachnospiraceae > Coprococcus_C. The sequence continues at coordinate 26,593 of JAFWZV010000002.1, forward strand.
TTGGCGCAGTGGGTAAAAGCTTCTATGAGAAGCTACCCCTAGAGATACAATTTAATGAGAATAACTACTATGTTATAACTATGGAGGAAGTAGAACTAATCGCCTATGTAAACCTGGGAGGAATAGTTGCAAATTTTATTACTGCAGAGATAACTAGAGAGAACTTTAAGGATATCTTTGGTACCTATCTTAGGGAGGGAGATTTACTTATAGACTTTGCGGATACAGTGGGGACCAGGGATATATGTGAATGGTGCGCTGAGAACAACATTATGTACATTAACACAGGTGAAGCGGACTGGTCTGATAACTGGTATTCCATATTTGAAGAGCATGAGAAGAAATGGGTCTTGAAGGATAGATTAGCCAAGGAACCTAACAAGAATAAATACCCTATAGTTTTGCATCATGGTAATAACCCAGGGCTGGTGTCACATTTTGTAAGGGAAGCTTTGGAGTATATAGTTACAACACAGTTTAAGAAGGATAAGGAGTTAAAAAAGCTTCTTAAGGAGGGAGAGTTTAACCAGATAGCCTTAAAGCTTGGACTTAGACAGATTCATGTAAGCGACATAGATTTGCAGCAGGTAAAGGGTGATTTTGATGATAAGCTTTTGATAAATACCTGGTGCACAGATTCCTTCTGGTTTGAGATGCTAAGTGAGGCAACCATAGATGTGGGAACTTCTGAGGATGTGGACTACCAAGCTGATTGCACCATGTATAACAAAGAAAAAGGGTATATGGAATTTGCTAAGCTGGCAGTGGATAAACGATGCGCCACATTTTATCCTGAGGGAGCATTTGAGGGACATTTGGTTCCTCACGAGGAGACCATATCTATAGCAAGAAGCTTAGAGGTGGTGGAAGATGGAAAGGTATTATATCGCCCTTCTGTTGCATTTATATATAAGCCTTGTCAGTACGCTAGCGAATTCCTTAGGATGTCAAAGGTAAACGATTACCCCAATCCTGATCTAAATAAGCCAATGGATTGTGAGAATGGACAAGGAGTATCCATAGTAAGAGGCTATATATATCCTGAAAATGTAGAGATGCTATATGAGGATAAAATCAAGTCTGGAACAGAATACGTAGGAGTATTTTTTATGGGAGAAAAATTTAATCCTGTATGGGTTGGAAACCGCATAGAGCTACCATACCTAAGCAAGGGAAAGTCTAGCCATCAGTGGCAGACACCAACCATAACACCTGTGGCTATGTCCGCACTATCAGCAGTGTGTTGGATGCTTAAGAATAAGAATAATGGAGGAATCTACTTCCCAGAGGAATTACCTGACTATAAGGGAATAATAAAAACTGCAGAAAAATACATCTCCAAAACCCTCTACAAAACCTTTACTAAGGAAGAGGTGGCAAGAGAACTAGGAGTGAGCTTTGAAAACCTGCAGGTAAAGGATGTATTTAGAAGTTAAATAATAAAGATGGGCTGTGCCATTTACTTTTTGGCCGACCTGCCTAGGGATAATGCTTCGCTGACACTTAAAACGGTCAGCTGCGCATCACCCTGGCGCGGTCGGAATATAGTTTATTGGCACAACCCATTATTTCATTTATTGACACACAGCCCACAAGCCAGCTAGGAGGGGGTGAAGGTAACCTCTTACAGTTGCCGTAACCCCCTCCTAGTGGCGCCGTGGGCGTCCGTTTCACACTAGGAAGCCTAACTACCTCCTCCTCCGTAGCTGCTCCAGCTACGTCCACCGCCGGTGTAGCCTCTGCTTGTGGCGGAGGCTCTGTGGAAACGAGCACCGCTTCTAACAGCTCTGCCAACCCTGCGGCTTGAGGTGTGAATTCTTCCGCCTCTAACATAAGAATTGTGGAATACACTGTCATAATTATTGTAATATCCCACAGGTCCATTGATTACCTCTGGACACTTAATACCTAAAGCCTTGATAACCTTAGTTGGTATTCCAAAGGCAGTGGCATATATAAAATATCTTTCCCATATAGGCATGGTAGCAATATTTGAATCTGTTACTAGTCCCTCGCTCTTAAGGTAGTTATAAAGTCCCTTCCACTTAGCATATTCATTAGCTCCTGCCTGAGTGAGCAGAACATAATTCTTAGCAGTAGCATAAAGGTAGATTGAGCATATTAAGCAAGTAAAGCCGTAGATAAAATATCCACCGAAGCATAAGTCCATACGGGTATGGAAGGATATAAGGTTAACTACAATTAAGAATATTATAGCTAAATTCTTGTAGGTCTTGGCCTTCTTTAGTAACTGATCCTTAAGCTGTGTAAAGTCAGCCTTCTGAATATAACCACCGTTAACACCAATATTAGTAATAGCCTTTTTGATGTTATCTTCAAATGTAGCAGTATTCTCATAATCCCTAGAAATTCTACTCTGTAATGTACTCATAAGAATCTGGTTGTTATCTGCATGTCGTGACAACAGATTATAGTAGAGAATCTCGCTTTCAGAAAGTGGCTCTGCAGGCATAATAGAATCCCCACCGTTAAGAGGATTTTTCAGAGTTAACATAGCGTCATCAGCTCCGTACTCTGTTATATCTACATAGTCTTTTCTAGCTAAGCTAAGGAGAAGTGCGGAGTAAATTCCTGCATCATCCTTAGGAGCCTTGCCCTTGCTAAATACTAAGGCGGCAGCAAAGTTAGGATCCATGTCACTTGGAATTCCAGTATATATGTCTATCTCCTCAGTTGGCTCATAGAATATATGCTGAGCCTTCATACGCTTCTTAGTAGTAAAGGTTTTAACTAAGGTAACTGTTGAGAAAATTCCAAGGAGAATAAGTAAAACTGTCTTAAGTGCCATATAACTACTTGGTTTATTCTTTTCTACAGCCGCATCATATCGTATCTCGTCTAAAGCATCATAGTAGGTGTAGTCATTATTACGGGCATTGTCCGTAAATATATGCTTATCCTCTCCAAAGGCCACAAGCTCAAATTCCAGATATAGATTATAAGGGCTAAATTCCAAATCTGGAGGTAGCAAGGTTATTATAAATGTATAGTATCCCGGCTTAACTGTGAAGCCATAGCTTTCTATTAAATTAAATCCATTTTTATCTGTACCATATGTATAATATTCAAAGTTACCCTGCTTAGGCATATCCTTCTCTGGAATATGAATTTCTGCAGTATACACCTCTAAATCCTTTATAGGACTTTCTGCATAGAGAGTAAGATAAAGGTCTGAGCAGTCATCATACTTTAAGGCTACATTATGCATCTCGTAGGTTATTTCAAATGTAACCTTATCTCTATATATTCCATCGACATAGAAAAATACAGCTTCATATCTGTCGCTAATCTTGCTGTAAGGTCCCTGGCTGTGATACCAGGTTCCAGTAAGCTCCTCCACCTCGTAATTGTCCCACTCGTAGTCAGTACATTCTCTGAATTCCTTTAGGGAACCATCCTCCATTACCTGACTTACGGAAAGCACAGTGTAATCAAGTCTTAAGCCATCAACCTCCTGCTCGATTAAGTCTCTCCACAGCTCGTAGCATAAGTCATCCTCACTTGATTGGTGAACATCGAAGGTTAAACGCTCAGTAACAACAACCTTGCTGCCTTCACCCTCCTCGTCTACAAGTGTCATATCCGCATCTACAGCTATAAGCTTCTGGTAATCCCAAGGACTTAGGTCCACATATTCGAATACGTATCCAAATTCAGACACCAGAAGAAACATAATAGGAAGTATAAAGCTGAGTGCAAGTATACTAAAATATAAGGTTAAACATCCTTTAGCATTCATAATTAATCCTCCAAAAGTCTAAGTCCAGCAGTGTCAGTAACAGGCAGAGAGAAGCATATAGCCTTTGCCTTAGTATTTAGACCTGCCTCCTCCATAATTGCCTGCATTATAGCATTTTTCTGTGAGGTCTTAACAACTATATATATAAGCTCTTTTTCCTGAGCCAGTGAAACACCCATGAATTTTTCCGCTGAAGCCATACCTGTTCCCTTGGCATGAATAACTGTTCCGCCGTAGGCTCCAGCCTTTCTGGCTGCATCCATAATAAGATTTGTATATCCAAGCTCTGAAATTACTACTATCAAATCGTGGTCTGTGTTCTTCAATGTGGATTCCTCCTTCTTTTCATACTTATCATTTTCTATCAGAAACTGTAAAGCCTTTCTTCCGCCTATACTGCTTAGGGGAATTGTAAATGCAATTCCTCCCCCAGGGGCATCTATCTTAAGCACCTTCTCAAGCTGTTTTTTAACAGTGAGCCATTTGTCTTCTTCTATAACAGCTGTTACTACGGTTTTCTCCTTGGACTCAAGTCCAAGCATATCCATGGTTTCATTAGAAACAGTACCGTAGCCCAGAGAAAGAAACATAACGTTAAGCTGATTTTCCTGATAGAGCTTAGCATAGCTAGATGCAATTTTTCTATCCACTATGGTGGTCATTAGATATAAATTTCCCATAGATCCTCCTTATAATTTAATGAATTGCACATTGTGACTTTTAATTGGATAATTCCCATGTCGCCATATGCATATAGTGTCAAACTACAATTCAATGATTTCCATATCTCCATAAGAAGCAAGTGCAGTAAGGTCTGCCTGGCTGGCAAGTTCCTTGTGAAGCTTACTATCCTTAATTCTGTATATAAGTCCCATAATCTGAATTGCTATAAGAGGTGTCATGGCAACCATAGACACGATACCAAAGGCATCTGCTACAATATTTCCACCAACAGCCTCACAGGCCCCCATGGCAAATGGAAGTAGGAATGTAGCTGTCATAGGTCCTGACGCAACTCCACCGGAGTCAAAGGCAATAGCTGTAAAAATCTTAGGTACGAAGAAGGTTAATACCAGAGCGATAAAGTATCCTGGCACAAGAAACCACATGATGGAAATTCCAGTAAGTACCCTGGTCATGGCAAGACCAACGGAGGCGGCCACACCAAGGGATAGGGAGGTACCCATAGCTTTAGCAGATATGGCACCATCTGTAAGCTCCTCAACCTGCTTAGTAAGTACGAATACAGCAGGCTCAGCCTTAACTATAAAGTAACCGATTAGCATACCTATAGGGATAATAATCCATTTAATATCAAGAGAAGCAATAGTTGCTCCTAGGTAGTTACCTGCTGGCATAAAGCCCACATTTACACCTGTTAGGAAGAGCACTAAGCCTATGTAGGTGTAAACTACACCAACAGTAATTTTCATAATAGTGGTTTTATTAATATCACGTACAATTAGCTGCATGATAGTGAAAAATATAATTATTGGAAGCAAGGAAACAGCAATCTCATGTATGTAAGTTGGTATTTCCGCTGAAAATAGCTTCCATAGGTCAACAGTGTTTGCAATGTCTGGAATAGACTCTGATACCTGCTCAGAGGAGCCTGGCTTGTAGACAATTCCCAAAATCATAACTGCAAGTATAGGTCCGATGGAGCACATAGAAACCAAACCGAAGCTATCGTCCGCAGCATGCTTATCGCTTCGGATAGCAGATATACCTATACCGAAGGCCATAATAAATGGTACAGTCATAGGTCCTGTGGTAACGCCCCCTGAGTCAAAGGCAACAGATAAAAAGTCCTTCTGAACAAATGGTGTAAGCGCAAATATAATTCCATAGAAAAATACCAACAGATAGGATAGTGGTATGCTAAGAAGCATACGGAGTATGGCAAGTACTAAGAATATGGCAACACCTAAGGCCACTGCAAAAATCAATGTGATATTAGGAATGGAAGGAACCTGATTAGCCAAAACCTGTAGGTCAGGCTCTGAGATAGTAATCACAAAGCCCATTACGAAGCTGACAAAAATTATGATGAACAGATTTTTAGACTTAGTCATTATGGTACCAGTTCTCTCTCCTATAGGAGTCATGGAAAGCTCTACTCCTACATTAAAGAAAAGCATGCCCACTATAAGTAGGGCAGCACCAACTAGAAATGTCATTAAAATGCTAGGTGGTATAGGTGCTATAGTAAAGCATAGCACAAGTACAATTCCTAGAATTGGCATAACTGCCTTCATAGTTTCAGAAAATTTTTCTGAGAATTTACTTTTTAGTCGTGAATGTGGAAGTTTCAATTTACAAGACACCTTTCTTATATTATGTGGAGAGCATATTAATATAATAAATATGCATATAGGTATATTTGCATTTAATAAAATACATTAATAAAAATCATAAAATATTATAACCCATCATATTATAACATAAAATTGGCAAGTTGTGTGGTTAAGATTCATAATTGTTTTTATAGACTTATCCGAGTAAAAATGATAAAATTCAAAGTAAGTATGCAATTTTTTGATTTGAACTTATAATTGGGAAAAGTTCAGCAAGGAGTAATGTAATGAGCAAGTTTTTTTCTAATAGTGATAAAAGCCTAAAGATTATAATTGTAGGCTGTGGTAAGGTTGGTACAACCTTAGCAGAGCGACTTAGTCAGGAAAAGCATGATGTGACAGTTATAGATACCAATGCTGAAACCATACAAAAGGTAACAACATTATATGATGTTATGGGAGTTACTGGTAATGGGGCAAGCTTTAGTGTTCAGAATGAAGCAGGAATTGATAAGGCAGACCTTATCATTGCAGTTACTGCATCGGACGAGCTAAATCTACTGTGCTGCACCATAGCTCAGAAGGTGGGTCAGTGTGCTGCTATAGCTAGAGTTAGAAATCCTGATTACAGCGAGGAGCTAAGTTATTTGAGAAAGCAACTGGGAATATCACTTATTATTAATCCTGAGCTTGAGACTGCCAAGGAGATGTCCAGACTATTAAGACTTCCTAATGCAAATAGTATGAACTCTTTTGCCAAGGGGCATGTTGAACTGGTAAAATTCAAGCTGCCAGAGGATAATATGCTGGTGGGCAAGCAGATTAAGGATATAGGAGCATCCTCCCTGGGAGTACTTATTTGTGGAATAGAAAACGAGGGACAGCTGGATATTCCAGATGGTTCTAATACATTTAAGAAGGGTGATTTGATTTCCTTTATAGCAACCCCTGTAAATACTAATAGATTTTTCCGCCACATAGGTATGAAAAAGCAGCATGTAAAGGATTGTATGATAGTGGGAGGAGGAAGAACCTCATATTATTTGGCAAAACAGCTTTCAGAGATGAATATAGATGTAAAGGTAATTGAAAGAGACAAGGGGCATTGTGAGAAGCTGTGCACCTTGCTACCTAAGGCGCTCATTATTAATGGAGATGGAGCAGATGAGGCATTGCTTTTTGAGGAGGGCATAAAGGATACCGGCTCATTTATTCCGCTAACTGGTTTGGATGAGGAGAATATTCTTCTTACTCTCTTTGCTAAGAAAAATTCTAATGCCAAGGTCATAACCAAGATCAATAGAAGTACATTTAATGATGTAATAGATGGTTTGGATATAGGAAGTGTTATATATCCAAGGTATATGTCTACTGAGACTATCATAAAATATGTTCGAGGTATGCAGAATTCCATAGGAAGTAACATTGAGACCCTATATCATATATTTGAGAATAGAGCAGAGGCCATAGAGTTTGAAATAACAGAGGAATCTCCGGTTACAGGAAGGCCACTTATGGAGCTTTCGCTTAAGGAGAATCTTCTAGTGGCGTGCATTAACCGCAGGGGTAAAATAATAATTCCTAGAGGTAATGATACCATCCAGCCGGGAGACACAGTTGTTATAATAACTGCCCACACAGGATTTAAGGATGTTAGAGATATATTAAAGTAAAGTCAGGTAACTAAGATGAACTACAGAGTTGTAACATATATATTAGGTTGGGTTTTGAATATTGAAGCAGGGCTTATGCTATTACCATTTGTAGTGTCCCTTATTTATGGGGAGATTAGTAAAGGACTGGCTTTTGTTTGGGTAGCACTTGGAAGTGCCTTGGTTGGAACCATTTTCGTAGTTAGAAAGCCAAAGGATACAACCTTTTACCTCAAAGAGGGATTTGTGACGGTTGCCCTAAGCTGGCTTATGATGTCGGCAGTGGGAGCTCTTCCTTTTGTGATAAATGGAGATATTCCACGTTATGTTGATGCATTTTTTGAGACTGTATCAGGCTTTACTACTACAGGTGCAAGTATACTTTCTGATGTAGAAGCGTTATCCCGATGTAGCCTGTTTTGGAGAAGCTTTACTCATTGGATAGGCGGAATGGGAGTTTTAGTATTCCTCCTTGCTATTATACCTATGGCAGGTGGAACTCATATGAATCTTATGAAGGCGGAAAGTCCTGGACCATCAGTAGGCAAGATAGTGCCAAAGGTTAAAAATAATGCTATATTCTTATACGGAATATACATTGTATTGACTATTATTATGGTGCTTCTTCTCATAGCAGGAGGAATGTCTGTATTCGAGTCCCTATGCACTGCCTTTGGAACTGCGGGAACAGGTGGCTTTGGAATTAGAAATGACAGTATTATGAGCGCTAGCCCATATATACAATGGGTTATTACGGTATTCATGATATTATTCGGAGTAAATTTTGGAGTTTATTTTTTAATTATAACCGGCAAGCTAAAGGACGCATTTATGCATGAGGAGGTAAGAGCCTATTTTGCAATAATACTTGGTGCGGCGGCTATTATGTTTATAGATTTAAGGGATATAATTAGTGGTACTGCTGATGCTGTACGTCATATATTCTTTCAGATTGGTTCTATTATGACAACAACAGGATTTTCAAGTGTGGACTTTGATTTGTGGCCCGAAACCTCTAAGACAATACTTGTGCTTCTTATGTTTATTGGGGCATGTGCCGGTAGTACAGGAGGTGGAATAAAGGTTGCCAGAATAATTATACTGGCAAAGACCTTTGTGAAGGAAATAATATCCTTCCTGCATCCTAGAAGTGTAAAAAAGGTTAAGGTTGGGGGTAAAGTGGTAGAACACGAGACTTTAAGAGCAACCAATGTTTATTTTGTAACCTTCATGCTGCTTTTTGTTGCGTCTGTGCTTTTAATATCCTTTGAGGGAAAGGATATGGTTACCAACTTTACAGCAGTGTCGGCTACAATTAATAATATCGGTCCTGGACTTAGTATGGTTGGACCAACACAGAATTTTGGATTTTTCTCAGACTTTTCAAAGCTTGTGTTAAGCTTTGATATGCTGGCGGGAAGACTTGAACTATTTCCACTTTTGTTACTGTTTTGTCCGTCTGTATGGAAGCCTAAGAAAAAAACAACTCAGCATAAGAACTAAGCTTATGAAATTAATGTTTTGTTAGATGGCATTAAGAAACTAATGGGAGAGGAGGGATACCATGAAGTTTAATTTGTCTGCTATTAATAGCACAAATATCAAAAAGGGGATAAGTTATATAAGGGAAAATGGTCTTGATGGTATTGCCTCAAGAGTTAGATATAAGATGCAGGGACCAGGTCTTGCATATAATGGCTGGTATAAGGATAATCACGAGCCTAGTGAAGAGGAGCTTGAGAAGCAGAGGATGACCTCCTTTGCCTACAGACCTCTTATAAGTATATTGGTTCCTATCTATGAGACACCAGAGAGATATCTAAGGGATATGATAGAGTCTGTAATCAATCAGACATATGGTAATTGGCAGCTGGTGTTAGTGGATGGAAGCAACAGAGGTACCGAAGTGCCCCATACAGAAACCATAGTAAGAGAATATATGGCAGAGGACAGAAAGATAGTATATGCACCTTTGGAGAAGAATTTGGGAATCGCCATGAATACAAATATGGCATTTAACTATTCTACAGGAGATTATATTACTCTATTAGATCATGATGATATGTTGACTAAGGATGCGTTATTCTCTGTGGTAAGTGCCTTGCAGGAGGAAAGATATGATGTTCTTTACTCAGATGAGGATAAGATATCTGAGGATGGAACAAGGGTTTCTGATCCTGCATTCAAACCAGATTTTTCTATAGATTTGCTTAGAGCTCATAATTACATAACTCACTTGTTTGTTGTGACGAGAAAGTTACTTCTTGAGGTGGGGGGCTTTGATTCTGAATATGATGGTGCTCAGGATTATGATTTGGCGCTGAAATGTAGTGAGAAGACCAAGAGCATAAAGCATATTCCGAGAGTGCTTTATCACTGGAGAATTAATGATAAGTCGGTGGCTTTAAATCCTCACAAGAAGGAATATGCCAAGGAGGCAGGCAAAAGAGCTCTCCAGGCTCATATAGAAAGATGTGGATGCTTTGCTACAGTGACTCACACTGACATGTGGGGTATGTATAAGGTAAGCTATGATACTCCAGGAAATCCTTTGTTATCTATAGTGATTCCTGGTGGAGACAAGAGAGAGATTATAGAACGATGTATCGGACCATTGTTCGAGAAAACTAGATATAGCGATTTTGAACTTATTATTGTGAATCCTTATACTGATAATAGTGGATTGCAGAAATTTTATTCTAAGCTGGAGGAAACCAGAAAGAATATAAAAGTTTTAGAGTATGATGGAACACCGTCTGTGATGCGTATGAGGAATTTTGGCGCTTCAAAGGCAAAGGGTGATTACATATTATTCCTAGATTATGGTGTAGAAAAAATAGAAGTGACAGCTGTTAAGGAGATGCTGGGACACTGTATGCGTAAGGATGTAGGTGTGGTTGGTGGAGCCTTATTTGGAGATAATGGAGCTACCATATCCCAGGGAATTGCAGTGGGCATTAACGGTCCATTTTGCCATCTGTACCGTGGGATAAAAAGAGGAGATTTTGGATATCTTATGCATAATCATGTGAACGCCAATTACAGTGCTGTGTCAGGAGCCTGTATGATGGTTAAGACAGAGCTTTTTAGAGGTGTTGGAGGCTTCTCAGAGAAATTTACCACTGAGCTTTGTGATGTGGATTTTTGTCTTCGCATAAGGGAGCATGGTTATCTTGTAGTAGGGGTTGCTGATGCAGCATGGCGCTTTTACAGTGAGGCCAATAGAAAGCTTCAGGATTACGATCTGTATTATGAGAGAGAGACAGGATTGTTTGAGATTCTATGGTCAAATATATTAACTAATGGAGACCCATATTATAATCCTAATTTTGCTAAGAATGGGGATTATCACGATATAAAATAACTATAAGAAAAATGGAGAGAAGATATGTTAATGAGTTTAAAACAAGAGCTTAATGATTGTTATATGTATGGGGAAATAATCTCTCACCAGGGCTTTGGTCCTGACACAGGAATTTCCATGAGAGAGATGATAAAGTTTGATTTGCTACAATTTTTGGCATATCTAATAGACAAGCAGTCAAGCCCAACCCTTTATTCAGAGATAAGCTTTATACATCAGTATTTGGGTGAGTATTTTACTCCTAACAAGTTAGAGATATTTAAGGTGGAGAGAACCTATGATAAGTCCTTCGCTGAGAACCCACCACGATCTCTTACATATTTTGCAAAGGCTGATTTGTCAGGAAAGTCAGCATATACAACTAAAGGCTTTTCAAAGTCTAGAAATTTGTATAATGTTTATGTGAAGATGGGTCAGGAGTTCATATCCTCTAAGCGTGAGGCAAGTCAGAAGGAATTAGACGCATTTACCAATTACACAGCTATGATGGAGGAATATATTAGGAAGCTGAAGCTTTTCGAGCCAGGTAAGGGACCAATACCTGCTGGTAAGATTGCTAATAGTGGAAGCTCAAAGTCAACTAAGAAGGACAATGTTGAGGATAAGCTAGATGGTATGAAGGGTAATCTTAATGTTAAGGAGTTTTCGGATGAAGAGCTTAACTATGAGGATCTCATGAAGGAGCTTAATACCTTGGTTGGCCTTGATGAGGTTAAGAGAGATATTAAGAGCTTAGTAAATCTTCTTAAGGTTAAGAAGATGAGAGAGGAACGTGGCATGAAGCAGCCATCCGTATCTCTTCACATGGTATTTTCAGGTAATCCTGGAACAGGTAAGACTACAGTTGCAAGATTATTGTCTAAGATTTACAAATGTATAGATGTGGTACCTAAGGGACACTTGGTTGAGGTTGACCGTTCTAATCTGGTTGAGGGTTATGTAGGTCAGACTGCCATTAAGACTAAGGAGGTTGTGGAGAGCGCTTTGGGAGGAATCCTATTCATAGATGAGGCTTACACTCTTACAGCCGGCAAGGATGGTAAGGATTTTGGACAGGAGGCAGTGGATACTCTTCTAAAGCTTATGGAGGATAACAGAGATAATCTGGTTGTTATCGTTGCAGGCTACACTGATCTTATGAAGGAATTTGTAGAGTCTAATCCAGGTCTTAAGTCTAGATTTAATAAGTACATTTTCTTCAAGGATTACACAGGTGATCAGCTGTACGACATATTTATGTCTATGTGCGATAAGCAGGAGTATATACCTAATAGCGCCGGTAAGGAATACGTTAAGGGATACTTTAACGATAAGGTTGAGAATAAGGACGAGAATTTTGCTAATGCACGAGAGGTAAGAAATTACTTAGAGCGTTCTATCTCAAGACAAGCATCTCGTATTGTGGAGATGGAGGATGTAAGTGATAAGCAGCTTAAGACTCTTACAAAATCCGATTTGGAGGAGTAGTTTACAGAGGGTTAATTAAGTTGATAAACTTAGGACACTGTGATAGAATGAATAGACTTGCATTTAGACTTCAAATGTACTAAATCAAGGTACCTATAGACGGAGGATATTATGAGATTCAGACCTTGTATAGATATTCATAATGGCTCTGTAAAACAGATAGTAGGAGGCAGTCTTAAGGACGAGGCAGACAGTGCTTTAGATAACTTTGTATCGGAGCTTGGAGGTGACTTTTATGCAGATTTGTATAAGAGTAAGGGACTTAAGGGTGGCCACATTATTATATTAAATCCAGCGGGAAGTCAGTACTATGAGGCGGATGTAAATCAGGCAAGACTTGCTCTTAGGGCCTATCCGGGAGGACTTCAAATTGGTGGAGGAATTAACAGTGCTAATGCTGCTAGTTTTTTAGATATGGGAGCCTCTCATGTTATAGTAACATCCTACGTGTTTAAGGATGGACGAATAAACTATGACAACCTGAAGGAGATATCTAAGGAGGTAGGCAGAGAGAGGCTGGTTATAGATTTAAGCTGTAGAAAGCGAGATATAGATGGTAATAATGACTACTATGTGGTTACAGACAGATGGCAGAAGTTCACTGATGTAAAGCTTAATGTTGAAACCTTAGAGATGTTCTCAGAATACTGTGATGAATTCCTAATTCATGCAGTAGACGTGGAGGGTATGGCAAAGGGCATTGAGGAGGACTTAGCTGTGATGCTTGGAAACTGGGGCAAGCTTCCTATGACCTACGCAGGGGGCGTTGGAGCATTTTGCGATTTGGAAAAGCTTAAAGCCTTAGGACAAGATAAGCTGGATGTAACTGTGGGCAGTGCGTTAGATATATTTGGTGGTAATATGATATTTGAGGACGTAATATCATACTGTAATACATAAGGAGGGTAAATATGAGAAAGTTTAAGAAGCATGTGGCAATTCTTCTTACAGCTGCAATGGCACTTTCACTAGTGGCTTGTGGAGACAAGAAGGAAAAGACTACAGAGACAGAAGGTCCTACTACAACTGAGGCCATAGAGGCAGTGGTTATAGAGGATACCTACGACTGGCCTACAACAGAGGTGCCAGTTAAGGATGACAACAGATTTACAACTATTGAGGGTGCAGACGCTATGGGGGTTACCTTTGATAAGGATGTAAATGGATTTGTTACCTACGCAAACGGTGGTGCATTCGAGATGATTCAGGAGGATGGACAGCTTGTATGTAACATTGAGAAGACAGGTAGTGTAGAGCACGGTGTACAGATTTACTATGATGGCTTTACTATGGCTAGAGACTGTGTGTACAATGTATCCTTTGATATTACATCTTCAGTTGAGAGAGTAGTAGAGTGGAGAGTTCAGATTAATGGTGGTGACTACCACGCATATGCAAGTGAGCAGGTTACTATTGGACCTGAGACTCAGACTGTTAATTACGAGTTTACTATGTCAGAGGCTTCTGACCCAGCACCAAGATTTGTTATTAATATGGGTCATTATGAGGGACAGCCAGAGCTACCGGCACATACAGTAAAGGTTGATAATGTTTCCCTTTTCGTAGTTGATGGTTCAAAGGCAGAGAAGATTGAGGGTGCTCCAACACCAATTCAGGTTAAGGTTAACCAGATTGGATATGCACCAGATGATGTTAAGACAGTAATTACAACATCTAAGGATGATGAGAGATTCAAGATTGTTAAGGCTGATACTGGTGAGACAGTGTACATTGGAGAGTATGATCCAAAGCTTATCTTTGACCCTAATGTAGGCTCTAATCTTCATAGAGGCGATTTCTCTGATTTCAAGGCAACAGGAGATTTCAAGATTATCTCAAGTCCTTCAGGAGAGTCATATGAGTTCTCAATAGGAGAGAATCTTTATGATGATATTTATAAGGATACAATCCTTATGCTTTATAACCAGAGATGTGGCTGTGAGCTTGATGTGAATATTTCAGGTGACTTTGCTCATGCAGCATGTCATATGCAGGAGGCAACTATTTACGGAGATACTTCAGGTAAGACAGTAGATGTTTCAGGTGGATGGCATGATGCAGGTGATTATGGACGATATGTAGTGCCTGGTGCTAAGACTATTCAGGATTTATTCCTTGCTTATGAGGATTATGGATATACATCAGACGATATAGGAATTCCAGAAAGTGGAAATGGAACACCAGACCTTTTGGATGAGGCTAGATATGAGTTAGAGTGGATGCTTAAGATGCAGGATAGTGCAACTGGAGGTGTATACCATAAGGTTACAGCAGCTGTATTCCCAGAGACAGTACTTGCAGTTGATGAGACAGATCCTATGATCCTTTCACCTATTTCAGCAGCATCTACAGGTGATTTTGCAGCAGTTATGGCTAAGGCATCAGTGCTTTACGCAGACCATGATGCGGAATTTGCAGCCAAGTGCTTAGAGGCATCTAAGAGCGCATATGCTTGGCTTGAGGCTAATCCAGATGAGAAGGGCTTCTGGAATCCTGATGATATTGTTACAGGAGAGTATCCTGATAACTTTGTAGATGACGAAAAGCTATGGGCAGCTACCGAGCTTTATATTGCAACAGGTGAGCAGAAGTATCTTGATGCAATTAACACATTATTAGAGAGTAAGTATCGTACAGGACTTGGTTGGGCAAGTATCGGATCATATGCTTTATATGATCTTGCTAAGGCAGAGGGAATAGATGCTACTGTTCAGGAGACAGCTAAGACAAAATTTCTTGAGCTTGCTGATAAATACTTAGAGGATTGTAAGACTGATCCATTCTATATGGGACTTTCAAATTACGCATGGGGAAGTAATATGGATGTGGCTCAGAACGGAGAAATGCTTCTTATGGCTAACAAGCTTGCAGAGAATCCTGAGTATGTTGAGTACGCACAGAAGCATAGAGATTATATATTTGGTGTAAATGGTGTAGGCTACTGCTACGTAACAGGCTATGGAGATCTTTCTCCAGTAGGTACTCACCATAGACCATCACAGGTGCTAGGAACTACAATGCCAGGTATGCTTGTAGGTGGTGCTAATGAGAATCTTGAGGATCCATACGCACAGGCAGTATTATGGGGAATGTCAGGAGCACTTTGCTATGTAGACAATGAGCAGAGCTTCTCATGTAATGAGATTACAATCTATTGGAATTCACCACTTATATATCTTTTGACAGGACTAGAGAATCAGTAGAGGTAAAGATAAATGTTTGACTTAATTAAAAAAATGCTGGCAAATGATAAGATTAGATACTTATTTGCCGGAGGTTGTACAACCCTTGTAAACCTTGTAGCATTTTTCTTACTTAGAAGTTTTACTGATATTAATAGAAATACATGCAATGCCATAGCAATAGCTATGGCTATTGCTTTTGCCTATTTTATCAATAAAATATTCGTATTTAAAAGTAAAAAATTAGGACTTGTTGGAACAATCACAGAGATGGTGACCTTTGTGGGTATGAGACTGGTTTCTATGCTGGTGGAAATACTGGGCTTTGCCTTACTTTGTGATAGCTTTAGATTAGATGAGCTTGTGTCTAAGCTACTGGTACAAATAGTGGTGCTAGTGCTTAATTATGTTTTTAGTAAGCTAGTGGTATTTAAGAAGGAAAAGAAGGGAATAAAGCAACACCTTATAGACAACAGTGTGTGCTATATATCCTTCGGTGTAGTGGCAGTGGTAATGCTTGGAGTTTGTATAGCATCAGGAATTATGCCATTTGGCACAAGAGCCCTAACTTTAGTAGATAGCTTACATCAGTACGTGCCATTTTTTGCAGAGTACAGAGAAAAGCTTATTAATGAGGGTAGCTTATTCTATAGCTGGAATATAGCTCTTGGCTCAAATTTCCTATCCCTTACAAGCTACTATCTGTCCAGTCCATTTAACTTCTTAGTTATTTTGTTTAGCAAGGAAAATATACCTTGGGCTATGTGCCTTATTATGTGTCTTAAGGTATGTCTTTCAGCTTATACTATGGCATATTTCTTAAGCAATAAGGGAGAGAAAAAGGATAAGTCCTTCTACATAATTCCTATAGCTGTGGCCTATGCCTTGAATAACTATGTAATAGGTTATTATTGGAATATCATGTGGATAGATTGTATATTAATCTTCCCAATTATAATCCTAGGCTTCCAGAAGCTTATGGAGGATAGGGATCCTAGAATGTATACACTTTCTATGTTTTATGCCCTGTATTGCAATTATTACATAGGATTTATGATATGTGTATTCATGGTGGTATGGTTCTTTGTATATAGCCATAAGACCATAAAGAAATTCTTCTTAGACGGAATTAATTTTGCAATATATTCCCTTGCTTCAGGAGGAATGGCAGCATTCTTACTTATTCCTGCCTATAAGGGAATTATGTCCACAGCATCAGCTTCGGCTAAGCTTCCAAAATGGGTTTGGTATGGCAATCCCTTTGACCAGCTTAAAAAGCAGTTTTTCTGGACTGATGCCATAACTAATCAGACCTTTGATGGCGGAATAAATCTGTACTGTGGCGTGTTCGCTATATTTGCAGTATTTTTATATCTCTTAGCAGATGATATAAAGCTTTGGGAGAAGATTAAGAGAATCCTTCTTCTTGTGTTCTTAGGAATGAGCTTTAACAATGAACTGCTAAACTTTATCTGGCATGGCTTCCATAACCAGTATGGAATACCTAACAGATTTTCCTTTGTATTTATATTTGTTCTATTGCTGATGGCCTATGATGTGCTTAAGGTATTTAAGAAGCAGCATGTGCTTATGGTGGTATCAGCGGGAATGTTTGCAGGCTCATATGTGCTTTTGATAAAGCTTAAATCATCAGGAGTAGAGCCTATTAACCTGTGGACTACACTAGGTTTAATAGGAGTGTACACAGTGATATGTGCACTTGGAGCTTCCAAGAAGCTTAAGAAGGATATGTTTGCCTATGTGTTATCAAGCGTATGCATCTTAGAGCTGGTTGCCTGTGGGGTATTCAACCTAGCAGCAAATGGATATGCAGACATATCAAAGTATTATTCCTCAACACCTGAGGTCACTGCGGCCAATCAGGAGGTTGAAAGGCTTGCCCAGGAGGATGAAGCAGGCTTTTATCGTGCAGAGCTTATGGACTCCACCGTATTAAATGAGGTAACCTGGCATCATATGCCAAGTGTGGGAACCTTCTGCTCTACTGTACTTGGTGAAAATGTAACAACCATGGGAAGATTGGGATTTTATACAGGGGCAAATGAGTTCCTTTATATGGGCTCAACTCCATTTACAAACTCCTTGTTCAATGTAAGATATCTTCTACATAGAGAGGGAGATTTAAACAATTTTGATTTTGATTTTGTTAAGGAAGTTGAGGGAGTGGGCATCTATGAAAACCCATACCCATTGTCACTGGGGTTTGCAGTATCAAACAATGTAAAGCAATATGACAGAGACACAGGACTTCCACTGGCTAATCAGGCTAACTTAGCTTCATACATGACAGGAACTGAAAATTTCTTCACTAATCAGTTCCCAAGCCTTTTGGTAAGCAGTGACACTATGAATGTATCAGTGTCAGGTAATACCATAACCTATGAGCCATACAATAACGGAAGTGCAAGCTTCATGGTAAACTTTGCCATTGATACACCTGGGGACTACTATGTAAATTGTAGAGGAAACAGTATATCAAAGATTCGCTTCTACATAGATGGAGAGGAGCTTTCTTGTGATAGATATATGTGGCAGATATTCCATCTGGGACAGCTTGAAGCAGGGCAGCAGATTCATATTGAGTATATCTATAATAGCTTGTCAAGCGCAGGCTCAGCTTCACTTTACATGGCAACCTATGACGAAGAAAAGTACTCATACACCCATGAAATCCTAAGCAAGAATCAGCTTAAGGTTGAGGAGTTTGAGGATGGATATGTGTACGGAACTATAGATATGCCAGAGCGTGAAACTATGTTTACCTCAATACCTTACGACAAGGGCTGGAAGATATTAGTTGATGGTGAAGAGGTAGAGTACTATGCCATCGGCAAGGCCTTTATAGGAGTTGATATGACTCCTGGAACCCATACTGTAGAGATGATATATATTCCTGTAGGACTAAAGCTTGGAATTATTATATCAGTAGGGGCATGGCTGATACTTATGTTGGGAGTGATACTGTATAGTAGAAGGCGACAGCTAGAAGAAGCTGAAGATAGTTCTGAGGATAACTCGGTAGCTGAAGAGGATTTTGGGAATTCTGAAGATAGTTTGCCAGAAGATGCTTTGGCGGATGCTGAGGATTTTGGTGATTCTGAAGATGCTGGAGAAGCTGATGATGAGTCGTCAGAGGAAGCTGAGGATGGTTCAGAGGATTCTGAAATTGAATGAATATAATGTAATTGCAGGGAGCGGCGGCAGCCGCTCCTTTTTGTTTGAGGAGGAAAGTAAGCTTGCGAGGGTATGTGGAACTGGAAGCTAAGCTGTATACCCACGTAAACGGAGAAAGTGAGTTTTGGCGGGTATGTGGAACTGGAAGCTAAGCTGTATACCCACGCAAATGGAGAAAGTAAGCTTGTGTGGGTATGTGGCACCGGAAGCTAAGTCGTATACCCCCACAAATGGAGAAAGTGAGTTTTGGCGGGTATGTGGAACTGGAAGCTAAGCTGTATACCCACGCAAATGGAGAAAGTAAGCTTGTGTGGGTATGTGGCATCAGAAGCTAAGTCGTATACCCGCGCGAGGGAAAAGAGAAAGGATAGATTAAGAAAAGATAAAGATAGGCACGAATTTGCGCAGAAAATCCACCCCACAGTCCCACAAAAATATACACAAAGATTTCTGAAAAATTCGTAAAAAATTATCAAAAAATAACAATAATCACATTGACCGAAAACTGATTATATAGTAAAATGTAATTTGAACTGTAGTGATTAACACTATGAATTTTACATAATAAATACTAGGAATAAGGGGTGTATCAGTCTATGGAAAAAATAAGGGAGCTTGGATGGCAGAAGATAATGATTGCTGTTGCTGCGATAGAGGTTGTTCTTGGAATAGTTATCGGTGCAGTGATGGGATCTGTTCCAGCCGGTATTGTGGTAGGAATTTTAGGTGGCGCATTATCAGCAGGAGCTATATTTATACTTAACGGTGGCGAGATTAGAGGCCATTCAAAGAGTGATAAGTATAAGAAGTTATTTATGAATCTTCCAATTGGATTTGCTCAGGCAAAGATTATTAATGATTCTATGGGTAATCCTAATGGATATTGTATCGAGGAAGCTAACGAGAGATTCGGAAGCTACTTTAACCTTGACACTTCAGACTTCGAGGGCAAGATCCTTGGAGAGAGTAAGATAGATGTACTTCAGTCTATTAATGCTTGGTTTATGGCATATAATAACTCAGGTACTAAGGAGGGAGACTTCCTTGATGTAGAAATTACCATGGAGGAGCTTGGTAAGACATTTAATACAGTTATGTATAAGTCTGAGGCAGACTATATCAATATGGTTGTTATTGATATCACTGACCTTAAGGAGACTGAGAGCAAGCTTTCTAAGGCTATTGAGGATGCTAATGCTGCATATAAGACTCAGGCAGAATTCCTTGCAAATATGTCTCATGAGATTAGAACTCCTATCAACGGTATTCTTGGTATGCTTCAGCTTACCCTTATGGCTGATGACTTACAGGCAGATTACAGAGATAACCTTGTAACTGCTAAGAACTGTGCTGATAACCTTCTTAGACTTATTAATGATATTCTTGATATAAGTAAGCTTGAGGCTGGTAAGTATAACCTTAAGGAAGAGATATTTGATGTTAAGACTTCTATTGAAGAAACAGTTGCAGCTCAGGTTCCTACAGCTACTAACAAGGGACTTCAGCTTGATTGTACATTTGGCAATAACATTCCTAAGCTTGTTAAGGGTGATGGACAGAGAATTCAGCAGATTCTTAACTGTCTCCTGTCTAACGCATTGAAGTTTACTTCAGAGGGTAATGTAAGAGTTAAGGTTGCTGCTATCGATGGCGAGAAGGAGAATATTACTCTTAGAATCGCTGTAGCGGATTCAGGTATTGGTATATCAGAGAAGGATATGGATAAGCTCTTTATTAGATTCTCACAGGTTGATGCATCAGATACTAGAAAGTATGGTGGAACAGGACTTGGACTTGTTATCTCTAAGCAGATTGCAGAGCTTATGGGTGGTAACATTAGTGTACAGAGTAAAGAGGGTATTGGTTCAACATTTATAGCAGAGATACCACTTAAGATAGTTAAGGCAGCAGAGGTTGAGGCTCAGAAGGAAGCAGCTGAGAAGAAGGAAGAGGCAGCAGTATTCTCAATCAACGCACACAGCAAGGCTAGAATCCTTGTAGCAGAGGATGAGCCAGTTAACCAGCAGGTTATCGGAAAGCTTCTTGGAATGGCAGGCTTCTCCTATGATATCGCAGAGAACGGTGAGAAGGCAGTTGAGCTCTTCAAGCAGAAGGAGTACGACGCAGCACTCTTTGATGTTCAGATGCCAGTTATGGACGGTATTGCAGCTACTCAGGAAATTCGTGATATCGAGAATAAGGAACATAGAAAGAGACTTCCTATCATCGCAGTAACAGCGAGAGCAATGTTTGGCGATAAGGAGAGAATCCTTGAGAACAAGCTTGATGATTACATTGCAAAGCCTTACAACTTGAATACAGTTGTTGAGACCTTGAACAAGTATATTGATAAGAAGGAAGATTAAACTATAATAAGAAAGCTCCAATGAGTGATTGCATTGGAGCTTTTTGATTTTAAATCTATAATCTTTTGTATTGATGACTTTTTGGAAATACCTAATATTGTTATTAGACTTTGTGTGGTGATATTAGCATATATAATAAGAGGGTTGACTAAATTGGTTAGCAATATAAAGATTATAAACTACACAAAGAACTTTTGGAGAATCACCCCATGACTATAGAATTTTACATAAAATATCACATTTCGGAAGCATTAGAAAACCCCATAACCAAGTGGTTTTTTATATGCGCTGTATTTTTACCATTCCTGGTTTCGTTTTTTCTAAAGAAACCCCATGGCACCATATTGCGTAAGATAGGCCTTCTTGCCTTTTTCCTCTATGCCATCTATGCTATGACATTACTAGATCGTATGGATACAGGTGTTTCCTTGCTTAGCTTGGATTTCCTGTGGACCTGGAAGAAGGCTTTTGAGGGTTCAGTAAAGTATCAGTATTTTATAGTGGGTAATATTATGCTATTTGTGCCATATGGTATGGTTGTTACTTCACTATTTCCCAAGGAAAAGCGCAGATGGTGGATTGCGTTGCTGATAGGAATTGCCACCTCAGGATGCATAGAGGTTGCCCAGATGGTATTCCATGCAGGGCTTTGTGAGTTGGATGATGTAATCCTCAATACTATTGGTATGTTGGTGGGATATGTGGTTGTTAGGTTATGTGAATTGATTGTAGATGTAGTGAAGAGTTCAGCCGGATAACTGAAAATGCTTCAAATCTCGACATGTGTTTGGTAAATTAGTCTTTTTTGAAAAAATAAATATTGACAAGTTAAGGTCACTGTGTTACAACTGTATCAATACGACTGATACAGTTGTAATGCAGTGACCTTATTTTGATTTGAGATATTCGGGAGGTGATTATTTGATTAAATTAGACTTAAAGAGGGACACACCTATATACGAGCAGATTGTAGAGCAGGTAAAGTTCCATGTGGTTAAGGGAAATATAAAGCCTGGCATGGCAATTCCATCAGTGAGAAAGCTTGCTTTGGAGCTTAACATTACTCCAGGAACAGTGGCTAAGGCTTATCAGGAGCTGGAACGACAGGGTATAGTTGAAACCATACGAGGCAAGGGTGTATATATTGCTGGGGAATCTGACAGAAAGCCGGATTTGGCAAAGGTTGAAGCTGCTAAGAAAAGCTTAGAGCCAGGACTTCTAGAGCTTAAGGTTATGGGATTTAGCGAGGATGAGGTAACTGAGGTGATTAGAGAGTTATATGGAAAGCTCTGTTAAGTAGCAAGATATATCATCTTGCATTAATGATCAAAAGTGGACACATAGATATTGCAAGAATATATGAGTACAGAGAGATTGGTTAATTAAGATGTTCATAAGCTGTAAAGGAGGAGATGACATAATGATCAAAGTAGATAATATAAGCAAAAGCTACTATGACAAGGTAGCCATAGATGGTATTAGTCTTACAGTTGTGCCAGGGCAGATTCAAGGGCTTGTGGGGGATAATGGAGCAGGTAAGACAACCCTTATAAAATGTATGGCTGGTATATATAAACCAGAGAAGGGCAGAATTATTTTTTCGGGAGTTGGTAGAGATACAACTAATGAAAAAAGTATGATTGTGGACAAAGGAAGTAATGTGGCCACATTGACAAGGGCAGATGAAAAGGTAACTAATGTAAGTGCCGGTAAACATGCTGTAGAACAGGAAGGTATCTTTAACAACCCAAGTCTCAAGGAAAAAATAGGTTACGTGTCAGACAACAATGAATACATAGGTAGATACACCATTAAGAAAATGCTAAAGTTGTACGAAACATATTTTCCAAGCTTTGATAAGGACAAATTCGAGAAGCTTAATCAAGAGTTCAAGCTGGAGCTTAGTGGGAAAATTGATTCTTTGTCTAAGGGTCAGAAGATGAGACTGGGATTTATGCTGGAGGTAGCGAAGAAGCCGGAGTACCTTCTTCTAGATGAACCAACATCCGGTCTTGACCCGGTGGCTAAGAAAACATTTTTGGAGAGACTGGTTGAAGAGGTTGAGAAGGAGAACATTGGAGTGCTAATCAGCTCCCACAACCTAAGCGATTTAGAGAAGCTTTGCGACACCATCACAATACTTGATGGTGGAAAGGTTAGAAGCGAGTCAGGCTTGGATGAACTTAAGGAGAGCTTAACTAAACTACAGGTAGTATTCGAAAATGGACTGGACGAAAAGCTTCTGTCAAGGGAAGCAGTCCTAAGCTTTAGCAAGGTAGGAAATGTGTACACACTTATAATAGAAGATTATGACAGCAAGAAAGAGAAATGGCTTAAGGATCTTGGGGCAGGATATATGGAGGAGCTTGATATGAGCTTGGAGGAGCTTTATATCGCCCTTGAAACAAGAAAGGGGGAGCGCTAGATGAAGAAGTGGCTTAAACTAAATTACAAGTATTATGTGGTGGCTTTCGTTGCATTTGTGGCAATAATGATTAGAAATGTATTTGAGTACAATCAGTTTTATCTAGAGAATTATATCAAGTCGGATATACTTCATCTTCAGCAGAATTATCCGGAGACTATAGATAGTCTTATACCATTAATACTTAAAACAGCAGTGGAAAATATATCAGGAGCAAATGGCCAGTTCCTGGTAGAATATCCGAAGATGTTCATAGTTGGATTTATAATTCTTCATGGTATTATGCTGTGGGGGCAGCGTAATAAGTCGGAGAGAGAATTCTTAGAAACACTTCCTGTGAAGAGAGAAAGGGTAGTGCTTTATCGATTCCTTATGGATGTGGCTACTGTGATTCTCGCAGTGGTTATAGCATGTGTGGTAACCTATGTGAGATTTTACACTTATCTAGATAAGTATGACATAACTCTCCCTTGGATGGGCCAGACAATGTTTGGTTATGGATTTACCCTCAGCTGTTATGTGATTTTTGCACTGGGAATAATGTATTTCCTAGAAGCAACAGTGGTTAGGGGAGACCTTAAGGTTATTACCACCACAGGCTGTATGGCAATGTTTTACTGTAGCATGAATTGGATTTATGAGGCAGTCATGTTTGGACAGGATAACATTTTCAATAAATTCGTAGGCTTTATCAAAATGTATGGTGTAGGTGGAAAATACTATCAGATCTACCAAGGTCAGTGGGGACCGGAAGGTTATTGGATGGATACCAACCTACTCTATGATGCGTATTACCAGGGAAAGAAATATGAGCTTAGTACATATGCTGTATTAGGCAGAACTTGTTGGACTGACGGTGTAGTAGGTATGAGCAGGCCTGCCCTATACATAGGCTATGCATTGGGGTATATAGCAATTGGATTGCTACTATTTGCACTGGCAAGCTATCTGACTAAGAAGCAGGATTTGGCCAAGAGAAGCTTCTACTTTGAATTTGCACCAGTGATGGTAGGGTTGCTGTTGTTTGTCACAGTGTTTATGTTCTTCTTTGTGCAGATACCTGAATACTGGTATTCATGTGTATTGATGGGACTGGTTGCATTCTTAGCTTTTCTATATCTAACAAGAGGTAAGGGTAAAGTCAAAATGTAACTATACCAGTATTTTTACTAGTTTTTCGTATCATATTTTGTAGCATATTTTCGAAGGAAGATATTGACGAGTAACCTGTCAATCTTGTATAATAGTAAACTGAACTAGCTTCGTTTTTCGAAAGTCTGTATTTTGTCTATTACAACTAATAGAATCGAGAGGCTAGCAAAAAATATAAGAAAGAAAGAGGTACAAACTAGATGGCAAACATCAACTTAGAGCAGTATGGTATTACTGGTAGCACAGAGATTATTCACAATCCTTCATTTGAGGAGTTATTCGTTGAGGAAACAAAGGCTGGTTTAGAAGGCTATGAGGTAGGTCAGGAGACAGAGCTTGGCGCTGTTAACGTTATGACTGGTATTTATACAGGACGTTCTCCTAAGGATAAGTATATCGTTATGGATGAGAACTCAAAGGACACTGTATGGTGGACAACTGATGAGTACAAGAACGATAACCATCCTATGAGCGAAGAGGTTTGGGCTACACTTAAGGATTTAGCAGTTAAGGAGCTTTCAAATAAGAGATTATTCGTAGTAGATACATTCTGTGGTGCTAACGCAGACACTAGAATGGCAGTTAGATTCATCGTTGAGGTTGCTTGGCAGGCACACTTCGTTAAGAACATGTTCATCATCCCAACAGATGAGGAGCTTGCTAACTTCGAGCCAGATTTCGTAGTTTACAATGCATCAAAGGCTAAGGTTGACAACTACAAGGAGTTAGGTCTTAACTCAGAGACAGCAGTAGCATTTAACATCACTAGCAAGGAGCAGGTAATCCTTAACACTTGGTATGGTGGTGAGATGAAGAAGGGTATGTTCTCTATGATGAACTACTACCTTCCACTTAAGGGTATTGCTTCAATGCACTGTTCAGCAAACACTGATATGAACGGTGAGAACACAGCTATTTTCTTCGGTCTTTCAGGAACTGGTAAGACTACATTATCAACTGATCCTAAGCGTCTTCTTATCGGTGATGACGAGCACGGCTGGGATGACAACGGCGTATTCAACTTCGAGGGTGGATGCTACGCAAAGGTTATCGACCTTGATAAGGAGTCAGAGCCAGACATTTACAATGCAATCAAGAGAAATGCTCTTCTTGAGAACGTTACAGTTGATGCAAATGGTAAGATTGATTTCACTGATGGTAGTGTAACTGAGAACACAAGAGTTTCTTATCCAATCAACCACATTAACAATATTGTACGTCCAGTTTCAGCAGCACCTGCAGCTAAGAACGTAATCTTCCTTTCAGCAGATGCATTTGGAGTACTTCCTCCAGTTTCTGTTCTTACACCAGAGCAGACTAAGTACTACTTCTTATCAGGATTCACTGCTAAGCTTGCTGGTACTGAGAGAGGTATTACTGAGCCAACACCTACTTTCTCAGCTTGTTTCGGTCAGGCATTCTTAGAGTTACATCCTACTAAGTATGCTGAGGAGCTTGTTAAGAGAATGGAGAAGAGTGGAGCTAAGGCTTACTTAGTAAACACTGGATGGAATGGTACTGGTAAGAGAATTTCTATTAAGGATACTCGTGGTATCATCGATGCAATCCTTGACGGTTCAATCGACAAGGCTGATACAAAGGTTATTCCAATGTTCAACTTTGAGGTTCCAACTGAGCTTCCAGGTGTTGATACTAACATCCTTGATCCTAGAAATACATACGCTGACGCTTCTGAGTGGGAGACTAAGGCAAAGGATCTTGCAGGACGTTTTGTAAAGAACTTCGCTAAGTATGAGGGTAACGAGGCTGGTAAGGCACTTGTAAGTGCTGGTCCACAGCTTTAAGATAAAGATATATTAGCAAAAAGAAATCCCAGTGCATATGCACTGGGATTTCTTTTTGTTTATTTATTATCCTTAACGTATTCCTTAACTAAATCTTCAAGCACATAGAACTGACATGGGCCTGCGTCAAGCACAACCTTGTGGAATTCTATATCGTTATACTTAGAACCAAGCTGATCTACAGCGTATTCCTTAAGCTCTTCAAATTCAAGCCAGCCCATAACGTACATCTGGTAGTTTCCTGGCTCAGCAATTACGTAATCCATAATCTCTTGAGCAGCTTCACCATTAAATCCATTGGTGTTCATGTAGTTAGCAGTTTCCTCTAAAGTCCAGCCTTCATAATTCACACCGATTTCTATTCTTGCACTAACAAGAAGGTTTAGCTTAGTGTTAATAGCTTCAATATCTGCATAGGTTTCATCAGCATATTCTGTGTAGTAGTCATAGGACATAAGCTCTACATAGGTAGCCCAACCCTCCTGATAGCCGTTGAAGCTAAGAAGTGTACGAAGTGGCTCTGGGTCATTGGAAAGGAAGTATACAAACTGGTACATATGTCCAGGAATTCCCTCGTGAGCAAGAGTGCTCCAAAGACCGCTTGCACTATCTGAACCCTCATTAATATAGATAGAGTTGTTCTCATAATCATCCATAGGTGGAGTCATGTAAAATGCTGGGCTAACAATACCCTCCAGAGACTCATGAACAGGAGTAACTGTAAAGTTAATCTCTGGAATCTGAGGGAACTTATCTACACACATATCCTCGAAGTATCTAATAGTTTCCTCAGTATCTAAATCCTGATAGAAGCTTTCATAGTCGGTCATGTAACCCTCGTATGCAGCGTAGTTAACCATTGCAAGTCCGTATAGCTCCTGCATAACCTCAGCAATCTCAGCGTCAAGCTTAGTAATTACTTCATCAGGAGTTTTATCTGTACCAACCTTGCTCTTAAGAAGGTATTCGTAATATTCCTTACCACCTTCAAAATGTGCTAAGCCAAGAGTGTTAGTTCCAGTACCCTTAAGGCTTGTAAATGTATTGATAACATTTTCGTAAGCAGGAACTACAGAGTTCATAACTGCATCATAATTCTGCTTCTTGTAATCCTCAATTTTCTCTGGTGTCATACCAGGTACATCGCCGATTCTATCATTAAATGTAGCGATGAGAAGGTTGTTCTCTGGGTCAGCGATATACTCCTGACACTGTCTAATAACCTCATCTGCGCTGGTGTCTGACATGAAGAAGCCCTTCTCTGACTTAACCTTCTCGAAGTCAAGACACTGCTGATAGTAATCAGGAATAAGGTTAAGCAGTGCAAGATAATCCTTTACATCATCCTCATCATAAAATGTATACTCAGACATTGTAATAGGAAGATTTGACTGAAGACCACTTGTGTAGGCAAATGGCTCGTAAAGGTAAGGGTTATCGTAGGATAAAAGATTTGTCTGAAGCAAATCATATACGATATCGTAGGTGAGCTGCTGGTCATCAGTGAGAAGCTCATAATCAAAGGCCTCAAGCTCCTTTAACTCATCGTTAATCTCCTTAACCTCCTCAGCCATAGTCTCTTCGCTAAGGTCGAATTCTCCAAGAGTAACCTCTGGAGGTGTGATTCCGTAATTCTCAGGATGTGCTATAGAATAGTGAAGAGTTACAGTGTCAGTAGTAACAGACTCCTCGAAGCTTTCCTGAAGATAGGTGTCGAATTTCTCTTGCTCCTTCTTGGCGGAAGAAGAGTTTCGATTCTTTTCACAGCCAGCCATGGAAAATGTCATGGCAACCACAAGGGCAATAGCCGTAAACTTTTTCAATTTTCTCTTAAACATAAAAAATCCTCCCAAATGATTCCTTGATACTAAAATATAAATAAGCGAGCAATACATATGTGTTTAGCAATTTAACCCACAGTAAGTATATATAATCTTATTATACTATGCTGTATATTTATAATTTAGCAGTATAAGATAGATTATATATATTGTGTGAAAAATATGCAATAGTTTGAAATTTAAAGATATTTCTAAGGAAATTTAAAGAAAATTGTAAGAAAAATGAAGACGAAAAAACTCTTAATATTATATGTACTGTGCTAATGTAAAATGTATGAAATATTAACTAGGAGGAATGTTATGGAAATGATAATGATAAAGGATGCGGCTAAAAATCTAGGGGTAGAAAGCCACGTGCTAAGATATTGGGAGGAGGAGCTTGGGATAGAGATTAAGCGAAACTCCATGGGCCATAGGTACTATGATGAAAGAGATATTAAGATGTTCCAGGAGGTTAAGGAACTGAGAGATAGAGGCTTTAGCTTAAAGGATATTAAGGAAGGAATTGAAAGACAGAGAAATCAGCTTAAGCCAGTGAAGCAGGTTGTGGTTGAGGAGATAAAGGGTGAAGGTCTTAACGGACTTGAGGACAAGCTTGCTAGGGTGGCTGAGAAGGAGGAAGCTAACAAAGCCTCAGAGGAATCCAATGAACTGAAAATAGTGGATTTTAAAACTGCACAGCTACAAACCATGATGAACAAAATTGTGGCAAATGCACTTAATGAAAATAAGGATATTATTACATCTTCTATTAAGTCTGAGCTTACCTCTGACGTTATGCGCCAGTTCGATACGGTTATGAGGGAGAAGGAGGAAAAGGAAGAGGAGCGTTATCGTAAGCTGGATGAAACCATTAGAAATCTTCAGAGAAGTAATGAAGAGGTTGCAGCAACCAGAGTAAAGAAGGGACTTTTCGGAAGGAATAAGAGAAAATAAATTTAAAGGTATACGAAACACATGCCGTATGAAATCATAATATTGAAATTTTTAGATAAAGGTGTTATTCTATCAAGGTATATATTCTTATAGAAAGAATAAGAATGCATATTATTCATGTGACAATAAAGACAGTAATAATACAAATGAAGGTTAAAGAAATTTAAAAAAGCAATACAGGTGATTTTTATGAAGCTAAACATTTTGTATGAGGATGATGTAATGCTAGCTTGCGTTAAGCCTTGTGGAGTGCCGTCTCAGAGCGACAAGTCTAACGATGAGGATATGATTACATTGCTTAAAAATTACATATTCGAGAAGCAGGAATCAGATGAGGAGCCGTACCTTGCGGTTATTCATAGGCTTGACCGACCCGTAGGGGGTGTAATGATATTTGCCAAAACTCCTGAGGCTGCGGCAAAATTATCCGATGATATGCAGGATGGAAATATAATTAAGTACTATCAGGCTATTCTTACAGGTGAGTTACCTGATGAGTGCGGTGAGCTTGTTGACTATCTTGTAAGAGATGGAAAAACCAACACTGCAAAGATTGCCAAGAAGGGCGACAAGGGTGCTAAGAAAGCAGTTCTTAGCTATGAGGTTCTTGATGTTATGGAGACTGATGATGGGATTTTATCATATGTTTTGGTAGAGCTTATTACAGGAAGACATCATCAGATTAGAGCCCAGATGGCTTCACGTGGTTGTGGAATTTGGGGAGATACAAAGTACAACCCTAAGTTTGCTAAAACCAAGAGAAGATATATGCAGATAGGACTTTACTCTTCTAGAATAGAGCTTGACCATCCCGTAACCGGAGAGCACATGGTATTCAAGCATGAGCCGGAGGGAGAAGCATTTGAGGTTATAGAGTTAGATGAGTTTTAATCTAATTACATGATAAGGGCAGAGGTCCCAGTGGTAGAGACTAAATATAGAGATTTAATAAGGAATTGAGAGGATAATAAAATGGCTAAAGACAAGAAATTAGTAGAGCAGATTACTTCCATGGAGGAAGATTTTGCACAGTGGTATACAGACGTAGTAACTAAGGCAGGACTTATAGACTATACAAGCGTTAAGGGTTGTATGGTTTTAAAGCCAGCAGGATATGCGATTTGGGAGCTTATTCAAAGCCAGCTTGATGCAAGATTTAAGGAGACTGGTGTTGAGAATGTTTACCTTCCAATGTTTATTCCAGAGAGTCTTCTTCAGAAGGAGAAGGATCACGTAGAGGGATTTGCACCAGAGGTTGCTTGGGTAACTCATGGAGGACTTAATCCACTTCAGGAGAGAATGTGCGTAAGACCTACATCAGAGACACTTTTCTGTGATTTCTATGCTAAGGATATCCAGTCCTATAGAGATTTGCCAAAGGTTTATAACCAGTGGTGTTCAGTAGTTAGATGGGAGAAGGAGACTAGACCATTCCTTCGTTCAAGAGAGTTCTTGTGGCAGGAGGGACATACTGCTCATGCTACAGCAGAGGATGCAGAGGCTAGAACTATTCAGATGTTAAATGTATACGCTGACTTCTGTGAGCAGGTGCTTGCTATGCCAGTTATTAAGGGTAGAAAGACTGACAAGGAGAAGTTTGCAGGAGCTGAGGCTACTTATACTATTGAGGCACTTATGCATGATGGTAAGGCTCTTCAGTCAGGTACATCACATAACTTTGGTGATGGCTTTGCCAAGGCATTTGGCATTCAGTACACAGATAAGGAGAATAAGCTTCAGTATGTACACCAGACTTCATGGGGTATGACTACAAGACTTATCGGTGCTGTTATCATGGTACATGGTGATGATTCAGGACTTGTACTTCCACCAAGAGTTGCTCCAACTCAGGTAATGATAGTTCCTATCATGCAGAAGAAGGAGGGAGTTCTTGAGAAGGCAGCAGAGCTTAAAGAGATGCTTAAGGCTTACAGAGTTAAGGTTGATGATTCAGACAAGAATCCAGGCTTTAAGTTTGCTGAGCAGGAGATGAGAGGAATTCCGCTTCGTGTAGAGGTAGGCCCTAAGGATATAGAGGCTGGACAGGCTGTAGTTGTAAGAAGAGATACAAGAGAAAAGTATGTGGTTGCATTTGAGGACCTTAACACTAAGGTTGGAGAGATATTAGAGCAGATGCAGCAGGATATGTTTGATAGAGCACTTGCACACAGAGAGGAAAATACTCACACAGCTACTAACTGGGAGGAGTTCACAGATATCTTAGAGAAGAAGCAGGGCTTCATCAAGGGTATGTGGTGTGGAGACCAGGAGTGTGAGGTTGCAATCAAGGATAAGACTGGTGCAACTACAAGATGTATGCCATTTGAGCAGGAAAACTTAGGTGAGACTTGCGTTCACTGTGGAAAGCCAGCTAAGAAGATGGTTTACTTTGGAAAGGCTTACTAGGATTATAGAGCCGCGAGCTGTTTGGCTCGCGGCATTACTATATTATAAGGAGGGAAGACTATGAGCAAGATTAACATGCCTGCGGGAGCAGAGTTTATTATAGAACAACTTAATAATCGTGGCTTTGAAGCTTATATCGTAGGTGGATGTGTTAGAGATAGTCTGCTGGGCAAGAATCCTAATGATTGGGATATTACTACCTCTGCAACTCCTTATGAGGTTAAAGAAATATTTAAGAAGACTATTGATACTGGAATTCAGCATGGAACAGTGACTGTTATGGTGGATAAGGCTACATCCAAGGGTGGAGAGTATGCATTTGAGGTTACCACCTACAGGGTAGACGGTAAGTATGAGGACCATAGAAGACCTACTGAGGTTACATTTACAGCTTGCTTAGAGGAGGATTTAAAGAGGAGAGATTTCACTATCAACGCCATGGCTTACAATCATAAGCAGGGTGTGGTGGATATCTTTGGAGGTCAGCAGGATCTTAATAATGGAGTTATTAAGGCTGTTGGAGTGGCTGAGGAAAGATTCGAGGAGGATGCTCTTAGAATACTAAGAGCAGTTAGATTCGCGGCACAGCTGGGCTTTCATATAGAGGATGATACTAAGAAGGCTATGACTAAGCTGGCGGAGAACCTAAGGTTTATCAGTGCTGAGAGAATTCAGGTGGAGCTTACTAAGCTTATTACCTCCAATCATCCAGATAGGTTGGTTGAGGCATATAAGCTGGGCATAACTAAGGTGGTGTTGCCGGAATTTGATGCTATGATGGAGACAGAGCAGGATAATCCGCACCATTTGTATAATGTGGGAATTCATACTATCAAGGTTATGGAGCATGTTCCGCCTACTCAGATAATGAGATATACAGCCCTGCTTCATGATGTGGCAAAGCCTGTGACTAAGACCTTTGATGAGGAGGGTGTTGGCCATTTCTACGGACATCAGGCTAAGGGCGCTGATATGGCCATGGATATTTTGAAGAGGTTAAAGCTAGATAATCACACCATCGATGAAACCTGTCTACTTATTAGAGAGCATGATTTCAGCTTACATGGTACAAATATCAGAGCATTTAGAAGATTTTTAAATAGACTTGGCAAGGAAAGATTTCAGGATTTCCTCACCATCAAGAAAGCTGATATGGCAGGCCAAAGCGACTATCATAAGGAGGAGCGAGAGGGATTTGTAAGAGATATGATAGACATGTTTGAGCAGGTCAATGAGGAAAACCACTGCATTAAGATGTCAGAGATGGCTATTGGTGGAAGGGACCTTATAGAGATGGGAATTGCTCCAGGCAAGGAGATGGGAGATATCCTTAAGGCTTTATTTGAAAAGGTTTTGGACAACCCAACCCTTAATGATAAGGAAAAATTAAAAAAGATGGTTGAAGAAAAGATGTATTAAATCATCCCCCCGCACATACAATTTTAAAAGACTAGTATGTGGGAGGGGATTTTCATTTGGCTGAGAAGATGACAGAGGTATATGGTGCGTATGATGTACAGATAATGCAAGTGATGCGAGGAAGAGGTGCATTTGTCCTTAGGACGGATAAGGGGATATTTCAGCTAAAGCCTATGGATGTAAATCCTAGCAGACTAGCTGCGGAATATGAATTTAAGGAAAGCTTAGTGGAGCTTGGCTTTGACAGTATAGACTATTGTGTGAAGAATAAGGATGAGGAGCTTTACACCTGCGACAGATATGGGAATCCTTATGTGTTACGAAGGTTTTTTCTAGGCAGGGAGTGCAATCCTTTAAATCAGCAGGATATTGTGATGGGAGTTAGGAATCTTGCTAAGCTTCACCAGGTAGGAAGAGAGGCCTTCAAAAGGAGCGAGAGGGATGTACACCTTAGGGTGACTGGAGATTTCAAGAAGAGAAATCAAACTGTAAAAAGGGTTAACAACTATATTTTAAGACAGAAGTCTAAGAGAGAATTTGAGACAAAGTTTCTTAAGACCTATGATTATTTCTATGAGCAGGGACTGAAATGTCAAAGTGAATATGAAGCGGTAAAGGCACTGGGAAATGAAGCCCATCAGGGCTACTGCCATGGTATGTATAATCATCATAGTCTTGTGATTACAGGAGATGATAGCATGGTTGGAACCATTAGCTTTGATAAATTTTATCTGGGTAATCAGATGGATGATTTGTATCATTATGCCAGGAAGATGACAGAGAAAAATGACTATAGATTTGAAGTATTTGCAACTATATTGGAAGAATATGGAAGGGTTAATCCACTTAACCAAGAGGATTACAAATATATTTACATCAACTATTGCTACCCTGAGAAATATTATAAGCTGGCAAACCAGTATATGAACGGCACAAAGAACTGGTTATCTCCTAAATTATTGGAGAAAATGGATAAGCTTACTGAAGATGAGGGGAAAAAGCAGATGATTTTGGATAAAATGAAGAAAAAGTACCTATAAAAATAAATCTCCTATCTTCACATTTTGAATTTTATCTAGTATAATAAACGAGTTAAGGTGGGACTTATGCGTAAAAATTTGATAATACTTACAATTTTATGCTTATTTCTCTTACTTACTGGATGTGACGCTAAGACAGATGTGAAGGTTTATCAAACTACAGAGGAGCTTACAGTGGCACATGTGGAGGTGGAGAGAACGGCGGTGGTTACAGGCATAGACCTGGAGGCCAATATTATCAGTTTTAAAGATTGCATGAATTCTGAGGACTTTGAACTGATATATCATGGTGGCGTTAGTGTGCTGAATACCTATGGCAGAGACATTGGTATAAATGGTATCGGTAACGGCAGTGTGGTTAATGTGTTCTATTATTCGGATACAGAGCGAATTGTAAGCATTACAGTAAGTGACAAGGCCACCGTCCTTAAGGGGATAACAAAATTCAGTGCAGACCCAGATAGTGGCACTGCAAGATACAAGGGAACTAGCTGTACATTGTGGAAGGATGTTGTAGCCTATGATGGAGATGATTCCCTTGATATTACAGAGATTAATACTGAGGACCAGGTAACCCTGACTATGTATGGAGGTAAGCTGGTATCAGTTGTTATAGAGCTAGGCCATGGATATGTAAGACTTGCAAATCAGGACACCTATGTAGGTGGAATGGTGGAGATAGGCTACGACGTTATAGTGCCAGTTACATCGGATATGTTAGTGGCAGTTCGAGAGGGAAAATACACTCTTAGAATTTACAATGGCAACTACAGCGACAGCAAGCCTGTAGAGGTTAAGAAGGGCAAGGAGGTTACTGTGGATTTGACGGATATTGCAATTCCTACAGGAACCGTAACCTTTAACATAACTCCAGCTGAGGCTACACTTTACATAAGCGGTGAGGAGCAGGATGATTTTGCTTACACCAACCTATACGGAACCTACGGCATAAGGGTAACCTGTGAAGGCTATAATACATTTAATGGTAGCTTCAAGATATCCCAGCCGGTTAATACATTTGATATAGAGTTAGTGGAAAATGAGGACCATGAGGATACTACAGAGGAAACCACAGAGACCACTACAGAAACCAGCGAAACAACTACTGAAAGTACTGAGACTACAGGTGATGCTTCAGAGGGTTCTACTACTGAGAAGCAGGGAACTGAAGGATCAAGTACCACAGGCAATACCATTACAGTGCTTGGGCCTGAGGGGGCAGGAGTATATGTAGATGGTGATTATGTGGGACTGGCTCCGGTAACATTTCCGAAGGTTGTGGGAACCCATACAATTACCTTGTATAAGACTGGTTACCTAATTAAGAGCTATACTATTACGGCAGCAGATAATGGGGAGAATGATGAGCATACCTTCCCAGAGCTTACGTCAGTGTTTGATGCACTGGAGGAATAGTGAGTTACAGGGGACAATGGGCTACTATCTAAGAAGAGTGAAGATAATTCCGAGATAACTCGGAATATAAATATATATAATCATAACGGGTCAAGCGTGGCCAAATGCTACGGGTTATGATTGGTGCGAGGCAACGGGTTTGAGTAACTGGTTGTGGCGTAGTGAATTCTATGCCGTCGCAGGTAAGAAGATAAAGACTTTGTAAGAGTCTTGAAATAAGGAGGAACATCATGGATTACATGAAGGTGTACGAGGAGTGGTCAACCAATCCATTCTTCAACGAAGCTACTAGAAATGAGCTTTTGACAATTAAGGATGATGAGAAGGAAATTAAGGAAAGATTCTATGCTGATTTGGAGTTCGGTACAGCTGGACTTAGAGGTATTATAGGTGCCGGAATCAATAGAATGAATGACTATGTAGTTGCAAAGGCAACACAGGGTCTAGCTAACTATATTAAGCTTCGTAAGAAGCAAAACAGAGGAGTTGCAATCGCATTTGACTCAAGAAGATGTTCTCCTGAGTTTGCAGATGTGGCAGCACTTTGTTTGGCAGCAAATGGAATCAAGGCATACGTGTTTGATTCACTTAGACCTACGCCAGAGCTTTCATTTGCAGTTAGATACTTAAATTGTGTGGCAGGTATTAACATTACTGCAAGTCACAATCCACCAGAGTACAACGGATACAAGGTATACTGGGAGGATGGCGCACAGATTACACCACCGCATGATGCAGGTATTATGAAGGAGGTTAAGGCCATTACAGTTCAGGATGCACTCACTATGCCTAAGCAGGAGGCTATCCATGAGGGTCTTTACGAGATAATTGGCAAGGAGCTTGATGATGCTTATATGGCAGAGCTTAAGAAGCTTGTTATTCATCAGGATTCAATAGATAAATACGGCAAGGAGCTTAAGATTGTCTACACTCCACTTCATGGAACTGGTAATATTCCAGCTAGAAGAATTCTTAGAGAGCTTGGCTTCGAGCATGTATATGTTGTTCCAGAGCAGGAGCTTCCAGATGGAAACTTCCCAACTGTTAGCTATCCAAACCCAGAGGCTGAAGAAGCATTTGAGCTTGCATTAAAGCTTGCTAAGGAAAAGGATGCAGATTTAGTTCTTGCAACTGACCCAGATGCAGACAGACTTGGTGTATATGTAAAGGATAAGGCTGGGGAATATCATTGCTTAACTGGAAATATGTCAGGAAGCTTGCTTGCAGATTATGAAATTGGCCAGATGAAGGCTACAAAGGGTCTTCCAGAGGATGGTGCACTTGTTAAGTCAATCGTTACTACAAACCTTGTAGATGAGATGGCTAAGCAGTACGGCATTAGACTTATAGAGGTTCTTACAGGCTTTAAATTTATCGGTCAGAAGATGCTTGAGTTCGAGCAGAAGAGAAACGGAACTTACCTCTTCGGATTTGAGGAGAGCTACGGCTGTCTTATCGGAACTCATGCTAGAGATAAGGATGCAATCGTTGCCACTATGGCACTTTGTGAGGCAGCAGCTTACTACAAGTCACTTGATATGACTTTGTGGGATGCAATGCTTCAGGTATATGAAAAGTACGGCTACTATGTAGACGATATTAAGACGCTTACTCTTAAGGGAATCGAGGGCTTAGAGCAGATTCAGAAGATTATGGAGCACTTAAAGTCTAATACACCTACAGAGATTGCAGGTTACAAGGTTCTCTTGGCTAAGAATTACGACAATGATACCATCACTAATATGAAGAACAAGGCTGTAGTTCCTACAGGACTTCCAAAGTCTAATGTAGTGTACTATGACTTAGAGGATGGAGCATGGCTATGCGTAAGACCATCCGGAACAGAGCCAAAGATTAAGTTCTACTACGGAGTAGTAGGTAAGGATATAGAGGAAGCTAAGGAGCTTTCAGCAAAATTTGGAGACGCTGTGCTTAAGATGATCGAATACATGATGTAACTTAAGCTCTGCAGAAAAAAGTAGGAATGTGGTTTGTGTGCTTGCACAAACAAATCCACATTCCTACTTTTTTCTATTGGGCGAAAGGCTGGGCCTAATTGTGAATTCAAAATGCTAATTGAATAAGCTTGTAAATTAAAAAAACTCCCTTGAGAATTGAGTCGCTTGAATCACTGGATTATTAATCCAAATTTAATAGGTTAGTTCAATATTTGGCTACTCAAGGGAGTTAATATTTACTGCTTGAAAATCCACAGCTTCACTATTGCCATACATTCTCTAAGTCCGCTTGGGAGAATGATAGACTTGTGCGTGTTACTATGACAGTGTGTCATATCTTCAAGTCCAGCAATTTTTGCTAATTGTCCAGCTCTATATATGTGGTAGTCATCAGTGATGTAAGCTAATTTGTAATCGGTTTTTCCTAAATCAGAGAAATGCTTATCTAAGAGGATCTTAGAATATTTAAAATTTTCATAGGTACTAGTTGCTTGTTCTTCTTTGATGATTTTTTCTTTTGGAATTCCATTTGATATAAGGTAGCGTTCCATAGCAAGAGCTTCTGTTATATCTTCTTGAGGCCCTTGACCACCAGTTACAACTATTATAATTTCAGGATTTTCTTGGTAATACTCTATGGCAACATCTAATCTTTTTTGGAGAGCACCAGAGATTTCTTCTCCACGAACTGCTGCACCTAGGACTATTATGGCATCTTCGTTGTAGGTTACAGTATCAGTTCCTCCGGAGATGAACATAACAGGAATTACTACGCTTATTAAAACCATACCAAAATAATAGATGCCTATTAGCCATTTTGGCAGATGTTTAACAAAGAATTTATAAAAAACACCATAAGCCAGAGTAATTATTCCTAACAAAATATTTACTATAAGTCCTGCATTCATATTGCAGACAGTGGAAGCGTATAACCCATTGGCCAGGATGAAGAGTCCTAATATTATAAATAAAATTTGTAATAGAATATGTAATGTTTTTTTCATATTATGTACCTCGTAAATTTGTAGGTTTTCTGTAGTATATTGTCGACAACATTATAATATAAACACAATAATATGTCCATCTTGTGAACATATAGGGCCTATGAGCAGGAAGCATAGTCACAGGCCCAGG
Source organism: Lachnospiraceae bacterium (assembly GCA_017517305.1). GTDB lineage: Bacteria > Bacillota > Clostridia > Lachnospirales > Lachnospiraceae > Coprococcus_C. The sequence continues at coordinate 65,408 of JAFWZV010000002.1, forward strand.
CCAATGAAAGAAGCAAGCTGAAGCAGGCAAAAAGCTGGGCCTGAGAGAAGGAAGCTTAACCACAGGCCCAGGCTGTGAAAAGAAGCAAGCTGATGCAGGCGAAAAGTTGGGCCTGAGAGCAGGAAACATAACCACAGGCCCAGGCTAGGAAAAGAAGCAAGCTGAAGCAGGCAAAAAGTTGGGCCTAAGAGAAGGAAGCATAGTTACAGGCCCAGGCTAGGAAAAGAAGCAAGCTGATGCAGGCGAAAAGCTGGGCCTGAGAGAAGGAAGCATAGTTACAGGCCCAGGCTAGGAAAAGAAGCAAGCTGAAGCAGGCAAAAAGCTGGGCCTGAGAGAAGGAAGCTTAACCACAGGCCCAGGCTAAGGAAAGAAGCAAGCTGATGCAGGCGAAAAGTTGGGCCTGAGAGAAGGAAGCTTAACCACAGGCCCAGGCCAATGAAAGAAGCAAGCTGTAGCAGGCGAAAAGCTGGGCCTATGAGCAGGAAGCGATAGTCACAGCCCCAGGCTAAGAAAAAATCCCTCCAAAAAGTATTCTATCTAAACCATTCACAAATAATTCAAAAAAATTTCCAGCATAAATATTGACATACGTACATAAATATTATAAGTTGATATGGTTTGAATGGATTGTTTAATAGAAAACTATATGTTTCAACCTAACAGGAGGTAAAGGAATGTTAGAATTAAAAGGCATAAAAAAGGATTATCCTGCCGGTAGTGGTGTGGTTCATGCCTTGAAGGGAATAGACCTAAGATTCCGTAAGGCGGAGTTTGTATCTATTCTTGGACAGTCAGGCTGTGGTAAGACAACAATGCTTAACATCATTGGAGGACTTGATGGTTATACTGAGGGTGACCTTGTAATCAACGGAGTGTCAACCAAGGAATATAAGGATAGAGACTGGGATGCATATAGAAATCACTCTATAGGATTTGTGTTCCAGAGCTATAACCTGATTCCACATCAGTCAGTACTTCAGAATGTTGAGCTTGCACTTTCTCTTTCAGGTGTATCTAAGGCAGAGAGAAGAGCTAGAGCAAAGCAGGCCCTTATCGATGTAGGACTTGGTGATCAGCTTAATAAGAAGCCAAGTGAAATGTCTGGTGGACAGATGCAGAGAGTTGCAATAGCAAGAGCTCTTGTAAATAACCCGGACATTATTCTTGCAGATGAGCCAACAGGTGCTCTTGATACAGAGACTAGCGTACAGGTTATGGATATATTGAAGCAGATTTCTGAGGACAGGCTTATCATCATGGTTACACATAACCCAGAGCTTGCTCAGGAGTATTCTTCAAGAATAATTAGAATGCTTGACGGACTTATCACAGACGATTCAGCTCCGCTTACAGAGGAGGAAATTGCTACAGAGGATAAGCGAATTGCTGAGGAAAAGGAAGCTAGTAAGGATAAGAAAAAGAAAGAGAAGAAGCCATCTATGAAGTTCTGGACTTCATTTATGCTTTCTCTTAAAAACCTTTTCACTAAGAAGGGTCGTACATTACTTACATCTTTTGCAGGTTCTATAGGTATCATTGGTATAGCTTTGATACTTGCCATATCAACAGGTATGACTAAGTATATAAATGATGTACAGGAAAGCACGCTTTCCGCATACCCGCTTACTCTTGAGGCACAGACTGTTGAGATGTCAGCCCTTATCGATGCATTTATGAATGTAACTGCTGATAACGAAGAGCATGAAAATGATGCGGTCTACAAGAAGATGGCCCTCTATGACATGATAGATGCTATGAACAATGTGCAGGAAAGTGAAAATGACCTTGAAGCATTTAACGCTTATCTTGTAGAGCAGGTTGCTGATGAAAGCACTGACCTTAGCAAAGCGGTAAATGGTATTCAGTATACATATGATTTGAATCTTCTTATCTACACAGAAAATGTAGATGGAGAGATTATGGATACCAACCTAGAGCAGGTGTTGATTGACCTTATGATAAAGTATCTTGATGTGGATATGACTGCTATGTCATCTATGTCAAGCCTTACACAGTCAACATCTATGGGTTCTATGAGTACTATGGGAACAACTCTTTGGCAGGAGCTTCTTCCTGGTAAGGACGGAGCACCGGTTAATGACCTTATACTTGAGCAGTATGATGTGGTATATGGTGCATGGCCTAACAGCTATGATGAGGTTGTGCTTGTAGTTGACAGACACAATGAGCTTGATGATGTGGTTCTTTACACATTGGGAATTCTTCCATTTGAGGATATGGACAAAATCAGCCAGGCAGCAGTTGGTGGTGGAGAGCTTGGTGAGCAGAAGCTACAAAGCTGGACCTACGAGGAAATCTGTAGCAGAGAATACAGAACTATATTGAATGCAGATTGCTATTCATATGATGAGGAAACTGGTCTTTACACAGACCTTAGAGAGACTGAGGCAGGTCTTAAGTATTTATACGACAACGGACTTCCACTTAAGGTAGTAGGTATTGTGCGTCCAAAGGAGGATGCAGATACAACTATGCTTACAGGAAGCATTTGCTATACTAGCATGCTAACAGATTATCTTATAGAGAAATCTGAAAATGCAGAGGTAATCGACGCACAGCTTGCAAATCCTGACAAGGATGTAATTACAGGCTTGCCATTCGATACAACAACAGGAACACTTACTAATGCCGAGAAGGAAGAGGCATTTAGAGCATTTATAGATGATATGAATGCGGCGGATAAGGCGGCAGCATTTCTTGCAATCAACTGTATTCCGGACCCAGCATTCCTTGAACAGCAGGTAACTGGAGCTCTTGCTGGAATGACTAGAGAAGATATAGAGATGGCTATGATGCAGGGACTTACCTCTCAAGTGGGTGTAACTGAGGATGAAATTCAGGATTACCTTGCAAATATGTCAGATGAGGAGCTTAATGAAATCTTCAGCCAGCTTATTGCGGAGCAGATTAAGATGGAGTACGCTCAAAATGTTATGACTCAGATGGCTACTATGCAGCCTGAGGAGCTTATTGCAGGACTTGAAATGGCACTTCCAAGCTACACTGAGGAGCAGTGCGCCCTCTATTATGATGAGATAGTGGAATTCTCAGACTCAACCTATGAGCTTAACCTTAAGGCTATGGGTTATGTGGAGAAGGAGCATCCAGCAGCAATGCATATCTATGCATCATCATTTGAGAATAAGGACATAATCACTGAGGCAATCGAAAACTACAATAAGGATGTGGAGGAGCTTCAGCAGATTAAGTATACAGACTACCTTGGAATTATGATGTCATCAATCACAACTATAATAAATGCAATCACATATGTGCTCATTGCATTTGTAGCGATTTCGCTGGTGGTATCATCTATAATGATTGGTGTAATTACACTTATCTCTGTGCAGGAGCGTACCAAGGAGATTGGTATTCTTCGTGCGATAGGTGCATCTAAGAAAAATGTATCAAGAATGTTCAATGCAGAGACTATGATAGTAGGATTTGCATCAGGACTTTTAGGTGTAGTAGTGACATATCTGCTTTGTATACCAGTAAATATGATTATTCACCATCTTACAAAGATAGAGCAGCTTAACGCTATACTTCCAGTGCCAGCGGCTATAATTCTTGTAATAATAAGTGTATGTCTTACTCTTATATCAGGAATTATTCCTTCAAGAAGCGCAGCTAAGAAGGATCCAGTTGTGGCTCTTAGAACCGAGTAAGATATGTATATATAGATTATTTTACAGCACCAGGCCAGGACATAATGTCCTGGCCTGGTGCTGTATTGCTGTGGGGTGGGTATGGAGTGTAGTTGTGGGAGCTGTATACCCGCGTGAAGCAAAAATAAGAGATGGCGCGGGTATGGAGTATAGTCGTGAGAGCCGTATACCCGCGTGAAGCAAAAATAAGAGATAGCGCGGGTATGGAGTATAGTTGTGAGAGCCGTATACCCGCGTGAAGCAAAAATAAGAGATGGCGCGGGTATGGAGTATA
>JAFWZV010000003.1 GCA_017517305.1 Lachnospiraceae bacterium
AATTGTTTTCGTAATAATAAGTACATATAGTTTCAGTGTTTGAAGTTGTTCGTCCCTTTTTTAAGTATTTGTTAACCTGAGAAAGAAATAATCTGTCCATATATTCTCCTAATTTAATGGATAACTATTTATTATCTGTCAAACATATTTTATCATATTATGCATCAACTTTCATCACATTTTAACAAAACTTACATATTATATTTTGAATACACATGTTATAACAAAAGCAGGTGCTACCACCTTATGCAGTAGCACCACCCACATTTAACGATTCCTCTTTTCACTTCTCCTTGCTGTTTCCTCATTACAGAATGCTTCACGATTGATACTAATCTCCGCCCTAACACATTCTTCCTGCCATGCCATACAAGCCTCTTCATACTTCCGCTTCTCCTCATGCACCGCAAAAAGCTCTGTAAAGAATTCAGCAGCATTAGCATATCCGGCGTCCCGAAGCACTTTTGAAAGCTCAGCCTTCATCTTCTCCACCTTTTTATCCAAAAGAGTAATCCTCTCCTGCAATTCCTTCCTCTGCTTTTGCTTAAATACTCCGGTACATTCAGCCAGCTCAATCTCCAAATTGCCTCGCTCCTGCTCAATAGCAAAGATTTCCTTATTTCTACGCTTCAATTCTGCATCCAGTTCCATAATCACCGGATACTTAGACAGCAATAACGGTTCCTCCGGCTTCTTAGGAAGCTGTACCTTTTCCCGAATCTCAACCGCCTGCTCTGGCTCTTCCACCAACACTGGAACCTCTTTCTCTACAACTTTCTCATAAACCACATCCACAATCTTTTCAGCCATTTTAGCCGCTGCAAGTAATACCTTGGATATCAGCAATTCCAATTTCTTAATTGCAAGTCTGATAATTTCAGCCAGAAAAGACGGATTATTCCCATATAATTCAATGGAACGCTTAACTTCCTCCGATATCTTTTCTCTCTTCACGCCCAAGATATCCTCTTCTGCAACACCTGAAATCAATGCTCTGTCCACAGTCTGATTCCATCTTACACGCTCCATATTGTCAGCTTCTATCTCTGCTGCCTTAGGATTGTTTTTACCAATCTTCTTGGTAGCAAGATACATTCCGTTCCTGTCAAATACATGGAGCTTATCTTCTTCATTTATGGCACAAACATTAATCAGATCCGTGTATAAACGCTTTACCTCGTCTAAAAATCCATCAGCCTTAAACAACTCATTTTTCGTAGTAAACAGCTTCCGCACATACACTTCTCCCTTCTTGATAACCTTACACTTTTTACGGATGTGCCCGGCTTCATCCAAGATTTCCTTCTTGGTACGCCGGTGCTTACCCTTTTCGTCATAAAACATATTTCTGGTGGCAATCTTCTCGATCGGCTTATCAAGAAGCTGACGCTCTGCAAATATCAGATGAATATGATAATTGGTCTTACGCTTGTTATGATGCAAAGCTGAGATACATTCCACCTTATATTTCTGCTTAAAATGATCTGTAAATCGCTTCAACAAATACGCCGGCTCATAATGCACAAAGGACTCCAGCAAAGCTATAACCAGCTCCCTCGCCTCAATACACTTTCCCTCGGCTCCGCTCTGACGAAAACATTCCTGATTGCACTTAGCCAACGCCCTCCAAAAGCTCCGTTCCGGAATCGTAGTATAGGTAGCATACAAATTTTCCTGCTTTGCCTTACTTGATATATAAGTAATTCTGCCTGATACATTGGTCAGCTTATTCATTTGTACAAATGAATTTCTTGGCATTCTAATCATCTCCCTTCTAATGCATAATGTGAGTGAATGCATAGGCATCCGTTTACGAACCCATCGCCGTATCCGGCGTAATAGCTCGATGCAATCGCGAAATACACAGAGTACAAAACGAAGTTTTGTGCGATGGGTGTATTTCGCTCTGCGAGGCTTAGCCCTCGCTTAGGCGCACGAGGGCTGATAAAGAAATTTATCTCAAACTCAAAAAAGAAAAAGCCACATACCTTCGAAAAGATACATGGCTTCAACTAAGCTAATAACTATATTCAATTGGCTACAATTTGTGCCGTTTCCGGCACCACTTATTTCTTCTGCTATCACGGCTACAATTACTTCCACAAATGATGCTACAACTCATCCATCTGTAAAAGTTCTATAGCCAGCTGCTATCAATCACCACAGAAACTGAAGTCAAGCAACTCGTTTAATTCCGGTTCCATTTCAAACTTCTTCACATCTTCCTCCGTGTAATTCTGATTGTCACAAGTAACTCCACTAGCTACAGTTTCTTGTTTTTGTACTTGCTCCGGAACCTGTACTGTTGCTGCTACCTGCCCGGGTTGCTGCACTCCCATCATTTGCGATACAGAAATCTGAGCTTGCATCTGTTGCTGTACAGGCAGCATCCCCTGCAAATTCATCACAGATAACAGAGACTGCTGTTGCATCATATACATGCCCGCCAGCCCCGGCAGATTATCAAGTACCTTTTTCTCTACCACATCCACAATTCCTTTCACAAAAGCATCTTCCTTTTCCCTTGATTCCAGATAAGGGTCCTGCTTGATGGCAAGATGCCTTGTATAGTAGTCATTGATAGCTGCAATCACAAATTCATTTTGGGAGCGAAAGTCCTCCTTCACTTCCTTAGAGTGAAGGATTTCCCACGCCTGTCGTTCCGCCTCTTTTTCCTCATTGAAGCGGAAATTATGGTTCTTTACAGCCATTTAATCACCTACTTTCGCATCTTTTGACGAAGCATCATATAACAGAAGTATTCATAACCCTTGGCATTAGCACAGATATCATGGTTAAAGGTGACTCTGTCCTGATTGTACTTTCCAAACATCTCAACCATCTTGGCACCGCCACCCATAACATACAGCTTCATCAAATCCTCGTTATATTCATAGTCACGAAGTTTTTCAAAAATCTCCTTTACATACTGCTCTGCAATCTCTTTTACCATATTCAGATACTTATTATTCACATCAATCTCTCCATATTGCAGAAACTGGCTGATAATCTCATCCGGCAGCTTCACTCCGGTTTGGTTCATAATGTGGTTCTGAATACGGATAAAACACTGATTTACACCAAGCTTTTCCGTCCAAGACTTACTTTCTATAGGTCTTCCGTTATTCAGATACATCACATTCATAGTACCATTTCCGATATCCACCAGCAGGTTCATTCCCTTAAAATCCCTCAAATTCTCAGCAACTGCCGCATAGCCCTGAGGCATAACCGTACAATCCACGATTTCAATCAGATAGCTCATCTTCTTGTGTTTCAGGGAAACATATCTTTCTCTGGTCAGATACTTCTTAAAGCTCTCCCTCTGTGCTTGCACCCACTTCAAGGGAAGTCCCACTGCCAAATGAATCCTTGCCTCTGTAAGTCCTCTTGCTTCAAGCTCCTTGGCAATAGCTGCAAGAGTCATGATATAAGTATCATTATCTTCCTGCTTGTCTGCAACAAAACCCTTGTGACCTTCGCCAATAATATAGTAAGCGCCATCGTATTCGATATACTCCTTACTCAGCACCGGCTCGCTGTCACACTTCACAATTCCCGTAGGAAATACTCTGTGGGCGGTCTTCACATTTCCATAACCATTATCTACGCCCAAAATAATGGTTCCGTTCATATTATATTCTCTAATTTCTCTCATACTAAACTCCTCCAAATTCTAATGTTACTGGCGAACAATGTCGTTTAACACGACCTCTTCCGCCATTTGTTTTGCCTGTTCCCGAAGTCTCCACATTTCCATTATGGAAGCTGAATTCTGTGGCTTATGCTTCACCAGATACTGATTCACGATTCCCTCCAGCATCTCATAAGCCTCTTCATTTACCTCTAAAGCCTTGGTATTCAAGGTTCCCATAAGAATATGGTGTCTGTACCTATCCGTGTGATTGGTTTTCATATAATCTATCCATAGAAGACCATATTTCCCAGCCCACACATCCGCCTCCTCCAAAACCACAATATTCGGATAAAGCACACCATTCACTTCTGTATAAGTACCACCCATTGCTTCATAAATTGATAATTCTCTGCTCATTGCGACTACCTCCATTCCTTTATCTTGCTCTACCCCGACTGCTGCCAAGGCTCTCCTGCTTGCTGTACTCCTGCTTCTCATACCACTCCTTCAGGAGCTGTTCAATTAAGTCCGTCTTTTGCTTAGGTGTATAATCCTTTGGGAAATACTTCACCAAAGAATCTGCACGAAGCTTTATCTGTTCTCGCTGATTGGGCTTTTCTTCCTCCAAAACCATACAAATCGCATCCATATCCAAGGTTCCATGCTGACTCATTACCTTTAAGCGACACGCCTGTGATAAGGATGGTGTACACTGTTCCAAATCCATAATGGCATGAAGCTCGTACTGTTCCTCTTCCTTCAGATAGGAAAGCTCCACAGCCACCGTAAAAGCAATCTTTTCTTCGTCCACCATATTCAGAATCTTGGGGATAAGGTTGGTAAGGCGGATATAACGGGCAATCTGCCTTTGACTTTCCCCCAACTGCATTGCAAGCTGTTTATTGGAATCAATAGGCGTTTCCGGAACTTCTTCGTTTCTAATCTGCCATCTACCATTCTCGTCATATCCACATCCTACCTTCGCAAGAGAAAGCGTAGGATTTTCTATTAACTTTTTGCCAACTTGGCAAGAAGTTAAATCCGTCCTCTTTCCCTGCTGTTTCATTGCCTCCAATTTCATCTTGTAGGCGAAAGCTTTTTCACTCGGTTTGATATGCTCTCTCTGCAAATTGCTATCCACCATAGCAATCACAGCCTCATTATCATCCATTTCCACAATCATTACAGAAACTTCTGAAAGTCCTGCCCATTTACAGGCAGCTTTCCTACGATGCCCTGCAATAATCTCATACCCTTCTCCGTAAGGATTGGCACGAACAATTAACGGAACCAGTACTCCCTTATCCTCAATGCTCTTTGCCAGTTCAAACAACGCAGTGTCTTCCACAACATGGAATGGATGTTCCTTAAAGTCGTGTAAATCACTGATTTTGACGTTTCCCAACCTGACACCATGGTCGTCACCCCATGATGGATACATTTCCTTTGTTTCTTTCATTCTCGCATTCCTCCATTCTGAAATCTTAGATATGAAAGCTGACAAAAGAAAGAAGACCGCCTGCTTTCACATCCAAAGATGTTGAAAACAAACGGTCTTGCGACTCTTTTAATATTTAGTTGTTGATGTTCCGAAATCTATCGCCATATACCTCGATTAAGCTACGCTTCATCTCGGTCACGGGCATTCGCCCTATAAGTCCTTTCGCATTGATACACTTATGTGAGCAAGCTCCCATCGTGTATCATGCTCAGTCCTTGCATGGCTCATCACTTTCGTGCAAATTGTGAACTATAGATTTTTGTGTCCACTCATACCAGTTCCATAACTACTGAAACTTTAATCTCGTGAGAAATCTCCTTTTTCCGTCCAAAATTGCTCTGTCCAGAAAACTTAAAAACTCTCGCAAAGTGCGTAAACTCAAGGATTTCTACATATCCACTCTTTGTAGACATGCGACGGTCTCCACATGATTCGTTCTAGGAAATTGGTCCACTACGCAAGCCTTTACCACCCTATAACCCCTCTTAGTTATAGTCTCCAAATCTCTTGCAAGGCTAGTTGGCTTACAGCTTATATAGACCATCTCCTTAACCCCAAAGTTAAGTATCTTATCAAGAGCTTTAGGATTAATTCCATCCCTTGGTGGGTCAAGGATTATAACATCTGGCTTGTCCTCCACAAGGTCGATGGCCTTTAATACATCTCCTGCTATAAACTCACAGTTAGTAAGTCCATTAAGCTTGGCATTCTCCTTGGCAGCCTCAACTGCCTCCTCTACTATCTCTATTCCTATAACCTTTCCTGCTGCCGGTGACATCATCTGGGCGATGGTTCCTGTTCCACTGTAAAGGTCGAAGACAACCTTGCCATCGGACTTTGCCAAAGCATCTCCTGTCTGTACATTAGCTGCTTCCTGACCAGACTCATCTTTCCTCATACTCTCCATAGACATTATGTACTCTCTTGCCTTTTCATAAAGCACCTCACAGCCCTTGGTATTGGTCTGGAAGAATGAGAACGGCGACACCTTGAATTTTAGTCCCATTACCTCTTCTGTGATGTAGTCCTTACCATACAGGCATTCTATTCTGTCACAGGAAACCACATCTCCTAAGCTATCATTTTCTGTGTATAATATACCCGCTATGGTTGCGTCAAAATCCGGCAAAGTAGCAAGCTTAACCAAACCCTCCACATAGCCCTTAAGCACATCTGTTTCGGCAAATCCATACTTTCCCCACTGTGTAGTTGTAACCAAATTTATAAGGAATTCTCCAGTGGCATAGGACTGTCTTACCACAAGATTTCTTAGCACTCCCTCGTGTCTCATCTTGTGATAAAATGGAACCTCTTGCTCCTTAAAATACTGCAGGGTGTAGTCTACTATCTGACTCCACTCCTTCCTAGTAATCTCACAGCCAGATACATTTAATATGTCATAGAAGTTTCCCTTCTTGTGCAAGCCAAGGGACATAGGGCCATCCTTATATTCATCTCCAAAGGTATACTCCATCTTGTTTCTATAGCCTGTGTGAATTGGTGAACCCAATATTCCCTCCCACACATCATCTATGGTTTTATCCTGACAGCCAGATATCTCCTGAAAGCTTTTATTAATAACCGGTGTCAAAAGCTTCTTCACCATCTTCTCCTTAAGCTTAAGCTGGTTGCCATAGGACATAGTCTGATATGCACAGCCACCACACTGTCCGAAATATGGACAGCTAGGCTCCACATCCTCCATAGGTGATGGCTCTAAAACCTCCAGCAATCTACCCTCAGCCATTCCGCTCTTTCTCTTAGTAACCATATACCTAACCTTCTGCCCCTCCAAAGCTCCCTTTATGGTTACCTTTCTATCCTCCACCTGTAAGCTTCCCTTGTTGGGAAAGTCGTAGCCTGTAATTGTACCCTCACATATATCGCCTTTTCTCAAATTTCTTACCTCACTAATTATAATTACACACCCTGACTCTTAATCAGGGTGTGCCAACTCATCCTTTCGTCTATCCACTAAATATGATCAAATGTATATGTTATATTCTCCTCATCATCTATCTCCATAATGAGAAATGTCTTCTCATGACCTATCTGTCTTGGAAGAGATATGCTACCCGGATTTAAAATAGTTACATCCTCTGAGGCCTCCTCTAGGAATGGAACATGGGTGTGACCATACATAGCTATATCACATTCATTTTCCAATGCTAAGTATCTAAGTCTGTCCACTCCAAAGTGAACATGCTGCCTATGTCCATGGGTAAGCAAGCATTTGTGCTCCCCTATATAGATTATGCACATATCCCTTAAGCCTCTGCCATAATCATTATTTCCTGCCACTATATATGTGGGCACACCTGACATTCTCTCCACCTCCAGGTAGTCTCTACCCACATCCCCAAGGTGAATCATTAGGTCTATCTTTCCCGCCTTCTTGATGGCCTCCCTTACATTGTCGTTATTGCCATGGGAATCACTTACAATCAAAACTCTTCTCATTATATACTCCTACAGCACTTCCTTAATCATTCTAAGTGCATTTCCTCTGTGGCTTATGTCGTTCTTTTCCTCTGGTGAAAGCTGAGCAGTTGTCATACCTCTCTCTGGGAGATAGAATATAGGATCATATCCGAAGCCATTTTCCCCTGCCTGCTCATAACCAATAATTCCCTCGATGGTTCCACGTCTTGTCTCTACTCTTCCATCTGGAAATGCTGCCGCTATAGCACATACGAATCTGGCAGTTCTTAACTCATCAGGAACTCCCTTAAGTCTATCCATAATAATCTGATTCTTAATCTCATAAGGAGTGTCCACTCCCTCATATCTTGCAGAGTAGATTCCTGGCTCACCACCAAGATAATCCACCTCAAGACCACTGTCATCAGCCAAAACTACACAGTCAGGTAGTAGCTTTTGTATCTCAGTTGCCTTGATAATGGCATTTGCCTCAAATGTATCTCCATCCTCCACAATATCCACATCTATTCCTGCCTGCTTCATGGAAAGTATCTCATAACCACAATCTGCAAGTATCATGCGTATTTCCTTCATCTTATTCTCATTTCCAGTTGCAAATATTAGCTTCTTCATCTCTTATTCCTCCACCTGATTAGTAAATGCTTTAAGACATACATTTGACTGCTGTGTCTCCTCTGCAGAGTGCCACAGCTCACCATATAAGCTTATATAGCCCTCTCCATCTGTTATATCAAAGTTCTCTGTTCTCTCGTCCGAATTATATTCTATAGCTATAGGATGAACCGCTCCTGGTGTCTTAATCTTCACAACTACAGCAAACTTTTCATTATCTGCAAGTCTTATACCCTCTGGCAAATCCACCGTATAATAACCTGCATACTTTGTGCTTCCTGCTGCCACAAACTCCCTATTCTTAAGGGACTCCTTATCCACATAGTCTGTAACTACATATACCTCAAATTCTGTATCCTTGCCAGTTGCATAGAAGGACACTGCCTTAAGCTCCTCTGACTTACCTGCAGTATATACATTTGCAAAGTAAGCCTCCTCCTTGTCAAAGCCCATATGTCCTATCCAACCAAGCAAATCGGTCTGATATATGTTATCGTAATTATCCGCTTCTCCAACTCTAGTATAAATAACTGACTTTTGGCAAATATTTACATCATAATAGGATACATACACGTAGCCCTCATCACCAAATCCATCGCCCCAGCTATTCTTACAGATAAATGCACCGTCACCCTCTGGTATATTGGTAAAGTTTTCCTTGGCATAATTATCATCCCAGCCAACTACCACCACGTCATGATTAGGAAGCTCCTCTCCATCATAGTAGTAAGAAGCATTCTCCTTAGAATAGTATGGAGATTCACTATCCACATACTCCATCTGAGTGTACACAGAGGTTTCAACAGCTCCGTATCTAAATATGGCGCTCTTTAACACCTCCATATCCTTTTCGTTGATAATTAAGGCCTCCTCAAGATGCTTAACTGCGTCTAAATTCTCATTGCTTTCCTCATCTCCATATGGATCATCCGCCTCATATACAGGCCCTTGCCATGCAGCTAGATAAGCAATACTCATGGTGTGCTCTCCACCACTATCAATGTCTAAGTTATAGCTATTGTTCATACTCATATGGTCTGTGGAAAATATATTTTCCTCCCCAGGAAGCAGGGTGGTCTCCAATGCTCCTAGTGAAGCAAATGCCCAACAGGTACCATATCTTCCCTGATCTCTCACAGGGGTTACTCTTCCATAATCCCTCATATCATAAGAGGATGGTAGAAATTTTTCTCCTTCAAGCCTGGTTAAATCTATCCAATTAGCTCTCAAATCGTATGTAACCTTATAGCTGAAGAATTCTCCTATATTATCAAGAGGAATAAACAGCTTATCTCCATCCTTTACCACAGTAGATTTAAGGTCAATAATGTGATTATCATTAACCATAGCCTGATTAGAGCCAATGGTAAGTACCACCTTATTGTCCCCCTTCATAATAATTACTCCGCCGTCGCTATATTCTAATACAGAACAGCTGAGTAGACTTTTCAGAAGGTCACTTTCTACCATAAGCACCATCTCACTGCTAACATAAACCTCATAATTAAATCTATCCACATCAAGACCTGCAACTGTGAATTTTACATCATCAGAATTAAGCTTCTCCATCATTCCAGCCTTGTACACAGTGGCACAGCTTTCAAATTCCGAGGACTTTTCCACAGACACGCTTGGTCTTCTATTAATCAAATATGCAATTGCAACTATACCAAATAATGCGACAAGTAGTCCCACTATTTTCTTCATATAATCATCCCCAACAATAAGTCTTAATTTTTGTCCTTCTTAGGTGGCTTAGGTCCCATAAACTGATAGAAATAGGACTTAATCATACCGTTATAAATCTTTCTGTTCTTGTCTGCCTTTCTTCCCACATACTTCTCTGCATCCTCATAGGAAGTTATTAGATACATAGACCAATCCTGCAAAGCTGCAAAGCTTTCACCTATGGTTTTGTACAGTGCAGGAAGCGCCTCCTTCTCCTCAAGTCTTTCTCCATAAGGAGGGTTTGTAATGATAAAGCCGTAATGCTTAGGATGTCTCAAATCCTTCACATCTCTAGCCTGAAAATGTATGTACTTATCAACCTCTGCAGCCTTAGCATTAGCCATGGCACACTTCACAATTTCAGGGTCTAAATCATAGCCCTGAATATTCATCTCAACATCATGTCTAACCATATCCCTGGCCTCATCATAGGCGTTGTACCAAATCTTCTTAGGAATGACCTTCCCCCAGGAATCAGAAGCAAACTCTCTGTTCATACCAGGAGCAATATTTGCCCCTATCATAGCTGCCTCTATAGGAAATGTTCCACTTCCACAGAATGGATCCACTAAAACTCTATCCTTATTCCAAGGTGTAAGCATAAGCAATGCTGCTGCCAAGGTTTCTGATATAGGAGCCTTACCAACTAATGTACGATAACCTCTCTTATGAAGTGAGGTACCTGAGGTATCAAGTCCTATGGAAACCATATCCTTGAATATAAATACTCTAATAGGATACTCGTCTCCATCCTCCTCAAATCTACTCACCCTATAGGTCTGCTTCATACGCTCTACAATTGCCTTCTTCACAATTGACTGTATAGAGCTTCCAGAGAAAAGAGCACTCTTATTAGTAGTGGCCTTTGTTACCCAGAACTTTGCATCTCTTGGAAGATACTCCTCCCAATTAATAGCCTTTGTACCCTCGAAAAGCTCATCAAAGGTTGTAGCCTTAAAGCTCCCCATCTTAAGAAGTATTCTCTCTGCTGTTCTAATAAATATATTTGCACGAGCAATGGCAGTCTCGTCACCTCTAAAGGTAACTCGACCATCCTCCACTGCTACTATCTCATATCCTAAGTCCAGTATTTCTCTCTTTAGTACCGCCTCAAGTCCAAAATGACAAGGGGCAATTAATTCCACATAATTTTCCATCTGTTTTTCCTTTCAAAACTATACAAACCTTTGCCCTTCACATCGCTTTACAAAGCTTCCTGGAAAGGCCCATTAAGGCATAGTAACTCATATTACTAATTTTATATTTTCCCTCTTTTTATGTCAACAAAGGAAAAGACCAAATTTACTGGAAAATACTGCATTTTTTCGTGATTTTAACTAAGGCTTACCCAATTGCTATCTTCCTCCCTTAGTTAATGCTCCCCTATACTCCTTAAGACCTCCAACTGTGTTGATGACCTTATAGCCCTTCTCCGAAAGAATGCTAGCTGCGGCAGTGCTTCTGCCTCCGGTTTCGCAGTACAGTATAAGCACCTTTCCCCTTGGCATAGATATATTTCCCTGACGCAACTTTTGAAGAGGCAGATTAATAGCCATTGGTATATGTCCACTGACAAATTCTTCTCTTTCCCTTACGTCCACTATTATTCCGCCTTTGTTAAGTGCTTCTGCCATAATATTTCTTATATTAATATTGTGAAATCTCATATTGTCCGCCTCCTTTATCTCCTTAATATAAGATATTCTCATATGTAGTTTTTGTGCACCAATCAAAGAAAACCCCTGGTGGATAATTATTATCCATCAGGGGTTTGTTACTAACTCTTAATTATTAGTAGCAGTTCTTTGAATTGCTTGCATTTGATGCATTATTTGCATTCTTAGCATTGTTAGCATTTGATGCATTCTTTGAATTGTTTGCATTCATACCGTTATTAGCATTTGTTGCATTCTTTGAGTTGTTTGCATTTGAAGCATTGCTTACGTTCTTGCTATTAGTTGACATATCTTTTCCTCCATAATTATGTGGCAAAAGCCATTTAATTGATACAGTAAAAGTATGTCCGAAAATTCTTATATGTATTCATGGAATATTTAAAGGCTTTCCATATTTTACAACTTACTGTGGTGTTGGTACATCAAGCTCAAATATTTTATCTCCTTCATACTCATCATAAAATGTAAGACTGCTTGGTACCTCATCCTCATCAAAGGCGAACATGAAGCTTACCTTATTGGTTTTTGCTGAAGCTATAATCTCAGTGTTAAAGCGATCATACTCATCCATCTCATAATAGTAGTCACAAACTTCAAAGCTTTCCATATTTTCATCTTCATTTTCCACATGAAACCTGAAAAATTCTCTGTGAATATATATAGGATTAACACCTACATTGGTCACGTCTACAGTAACCTGATATATGCATTTCTTTTTATAACGCTCATCTAATTCATATTCTGAAAAATGAGCTTCAACCATATCTGTTCTTTCTATCTGAACAATACTTGCTTGTCCCAATTCATACTGACATTCATATGCATATTCATCAGAATTATCATCGTACAAATAAAAGCTAACTGGTACTGCAAAAATTATCACTAAAAATAATAATCCTGCAACTCCTATTTTTCTCCATATAAACTTTGTAATAGATAGGAAAATTTTTAATACTAGCCTCATTACTCCACCTCCACTTCTGGAAGATACATAAGATATGTAGTATCCATTTCCTTATAGTTATAATCCTCCTGGTCACACTCATATACATCAAAGCCTAGACCGTAGATTTCTTCATCCTCTTTCAGTACAAAGTACAGAATACCTCCATCATTTTTGATATAGCCACCTATGTTTTTCTCCATAATTTGGTATCTATCAGCAGTAATAAATTCCTTAATATCATAGCTTTCTAAAGGACTTATGGTCATACCCTCTGAGGTTTCTAGATAAACCTGTACCGCCCTATATAAGCTGATATATGTACTTCCCTCATGTGTCACATCATAGCTTACTGCATACACCACATAGTTTTCTGGCAGACTCCAATAATTCTCATTGTCTATGTAATAATCCAAAATCTCTATAGTGTAATCCCCTACTTGAATTTTTTCATCAATCATCTTAGGCACAACTGTTGGTTTCTCTGTAATGCGCTGTTTCTCTAACATTTTCTTGCTGGTATGTATTCCTACAAAAGGCCATATAATACAGAAAATCAGAGCCATAATCTCCAGTCCAATAATAACCTTCTTGGTTGTACTTAAAGGCTTTCTTGGCTGCTTACCTGCCTTTGTAGTTTCATCAATGCTTGCGCCACAGTTTTCCTCATTACTATACATAGTATGTACAGAATTTTGATCATACATGCTATGTATCTCACTGTGATTATAGGCGCCATCCACACGATAATATGCTGCACACTCTGGACATATATTATGATTTAATTCCAAATCAAATTTTGTACCACAAAGCTGACATTTTACCTTCATTTGTTCTCCTTTTTAAACTCCCTCAAATAACGACAGAGCCTTCTTTCTTATTAAAAAAAGAACGAGGATTTTACCTTTTTGCCGACCTGCCTAGAGTGGATCCACGCTGACACTTAAAACGGTCAGCTTAGTCCCCACCCTGTCGCGGCCGGAATGAAATATATCGCCTCGTTCCTTTTATTATATGAATTTAATTACTGTCCAAGTCTTGCAAGAAGCTCTGCTCTCTTTGCTTCATTTCCTGGCTTGCCAAGAAGAGCGAACATGTTGCTCTTATAGCTCTCAACACCTGGCTGGTTGAATGGATTTACACCGAGAACGTATCCACTCATACCACAAGCAAACTCGAATACGTAGAAGAGCTCTCCAAGTGATAATTCATCTATCTGCTCCATATTAACAAGGATGTTTGGAACACCACCGTCAACGTGAGCTAAAATTGTTCCGTTCATAGCACACTTATTGATAAAGTCAACTGTCTGTCCTGTAAGGTAGTTAAGTCCATCAAGATCAACTGGCTCCTCCTCCATAGTCACTGTAAGCTTTGGATTAAGTACGTTTATTACTGTCTCGAAATGGTTCTTAGTACCCTCCTGAATAAACTGTCCAAGTGAGTGAAGGTCTGTAGTAAAGTCTACAGCTGTAGGGAAGATACCCTTTCCATCCTTACCCTCGCTCTCGCCGTAAAGCTGCTTCCACCACTCTGATACGTAGTGAAGTGCTGGCTCGTAGTTAGCAAGAATCTCCATGCCAAGTCCCTTCTCATGAAGAACGTTACGAACAGCTGCATACTTCATAGCGTCATTTGAATCAAAATCATTAGCTATGCAGTACTCACGTGCATTTGCAGCACCCTGCATAAGCTTATCTATATCAGCACCACTAACTGCGATAGGAAGTAAACCTACTGCTGTAAGAACTGAGAAACGTCCTCCTACATCATCAGGTACTACAAATGTCTCATAGCCCTCCTCTGTAGCAAGAGTCTTTAAAGCTCCCTTAGCTGCATCAGTAGTTGCGTAAATTCTCTTAGCTGCATCAGCCTTACCATACTTAGCCTCAAGCTTCTTCTTCATAATTCTGAATGCAATAGCTGGCTCTGTAGTTGTACCTGACTTTGAGATAACATTTACTGAGAAATCCTTATCTCCGATTGCATCCATAAGATGTGAAAGGTAAGTGCTGCTTATATTATTACCACAGTAGTAAATCTCAGGAGTCTTACGAACCTCCTTAGATACTGAGTTGTAGAATGAATGTCTAAGTGCCTCGATAGCTGCTCTTGCTCCAAGATATGAGCCACCGATACCAATTACTATAAGTACATCAGAATCACTCTTAATCTTTTCTGCTGCCTTCTTAATTCTTGCGAACTCATCCTTATCGTAATCTACAGGAAGGTCAATCCATCCAAGGAAGTCATTGCCCTCACCTGTCTTCTCAAGAAGTGTCTTCTTAGCTGCAGCTACTCTAGAAGACATTGCCTGAACATCTTCCTTAGAAGCCATAAACTCAGTGTTACTAAAATCGAATTTGATTGTCTGTGCCATGTTTTATCTCCTCGTTTTCTTAATTATTACACATCCCACATGAGGGATATTATTTCGCCTTACTCTCCCTTAGCGAAACACTAGGAATATTTTATCAAAATACATTTTCTAATACAAGCCTTTGATTTTAAAAATTCCCTATATTTGGCTTTAAAGGCTACTTAAGCTCATTGAGACTGGCAAACCTGTAGCCCTTAGCCTTCATATTGACTATCACTGTCTTAAGCGCATCAGCATTGGACTCTGACACATTGTGCATCAGAATTATGGCACCATTATGGTGATATTTTTCGAAATGAGCTGTAACATAATCCACTCCAGGCTGATTATTCACATCATAATCCATGTAGGCCATGCTCCAAAATATAGTTTTGTACCCTAAGTCCTGAGTTAATTTTAAAGTTCTTTGGCTGTATTCACCCATTGGCGGTCGCAGGTAGGGATCCATAGCATATCCCGTATTCTCTGCCATATATTTTGCACAGCCATTTACCTCCTCTATTATTTCCTCATAGGACCTCTCCGGCATGGATGGGTGGGTTATAGTGTGATTACCAACCTGATGTCCTTCCTCTTTCATTCGCTTTGTAAGGTCTATATTATCCCTTATGTAGGTCTGTGTTACAAAGAAGCATGCCGGCACATTTTGCTCCTTCAATACATCTAATATCTGACTGGTATAATTATTCTCGTAGCCACAGTCAAAGGTTAGGTAAAGCACCTTATCCTCATCTCTAGCATTTTTATCCACATGATACCCTCCGTACTGATATATATCTATGGTATCATCGCAACCTGTAGGCTCGTGATTATCCTTTCGCACCATATACCAGGCCAGCTTACTGTTGGAATAATCATAGTAGCTGTCCTTATCTAAAATTTTATTTTCTATAGGAAATGTCTCATATCTTATATTTTCATTATTCTCCACCTGCTCTTCTTTCTGAACATCTAATGAGGAGCTTTTTATGTTTTTGGCATCTCCTGTAGCTATATTTTTACTATCATAATTATTTGTTTTTATTATCCCTGATGATATACCCCCTTTAACTGCAAATATAGCTGTAATGAGTAGTAAACTAACAATTAATATTTTTCTTTTCAAGAGAAGAATTCCTTTAGAAAGCTATCTAACATCTTGTCATTATCTATAGGTCTTTCCTCCGTGGCAGCAGCAATTTCCTTGGCCGGGTCCTTAAGAGGCCTCCTTAGGTCAGCAAATTCCTTCAAATCCTCTGGAGATATCCTTTCCTTTGGTGGTGGTAATGTAAGATTTTCTAGATAATCTCTGATATTAGCCTTCAATATTTCCACTTTATTATTTATTAAAAATATATTCTCTAATACCAATAAAAATGCACATACTAATACTCCATTTGCTAAAAGTGTAACCATCTCCGGGCTTCCTCTCCACCTACTCTCGTAATATAGGAAGCTTCCCGACATTACCATTGTGGCTGACAATATTAGAACTATGCCTGATCGCTTCCATAATTCAAGGGGCAATCCCGCCCATTTCAAACGTCGTATATTTTTTTCCACAAAGGCTGCTCCGTTGCCTCTGTTTATTCCTAAGTTTCTTCCATTCACATATTTTTGTCTCATTATACGTAAGCTCTTCTTTCTGGTGGTGGCCATATTCTCTGATGCCTTAATCATTGACCTCATATGAAAGCTCACACACAGCTTAATAAGTAATCCTAGCAATCCTATTCCCCATAGAATATGCACATTTGTCCCTAAACCCATGATTACGTCATACATTTTGCTTACCTCTTTTCATTTTTTCTCGCAGGTTTTCCTGCCGATGGGCTGATTATAGGAAAGGTTAATTTGAGAAAGCAAGTCTTTTTACACAGCAAATTTCCCCTTTTTATGCGGAAAAATATGCCTTTAATCTCCTAAACAATTATGCTATACTTATTGAAGCTTTTATTGGCTTTAATTAATCTGTACTAGAATCATTAAAATATGCCAAAGCTAAAGAGAGGTTATTATTATGAATTATAAAACTAAAGGAACTTGTTCACAGGCAATTGACTTTGATATTGAAGAGGGCAAGGTGTATAACGTTAAGTTCTATGGTGGATGTAACGGAAACCTTAAGGGTATCGGAGCCCTTGTAGAGGGTATGGAGGTAGCTGAGGTTGTTAAACGACTTGAAGGTACTACCTGCGGTTTTAAGAATACCTCATGCCCAGACCAGCTTGCCAAAGCACTTAAAGAATATATGTAGTATGGAGGCTTCTATGAAAAGAATCGTTTTAACTGGTGGCGGAACTGCCGGCCACGTTACACCTAATATGGCTATTATTCCTACACTTAAGGAAAAGGGCTACGACATACACTACATTGGTTCTCATGATGGAATTGAGAAAAAGCTTATAGAGGAGATGGATATTCCTTATCATCCTATATCCACTGGTAAGCTTAGAAGATACTTTGATGTTAAAAACTTTACAGATCCTTTTAGAGTAATTAAGGGATTTTCAGAAGCTAAGGCTCTTATGAAGGAGTTAAAGCCAGACGTGGTATTTTCTAAGGGAGGCTTTGTGGCAGTTCCAGTAGTGCTTGCTGCAAAATCCAAGAAGATTCCTGCCATCATCCACGAGTCTGATATGACCCCTGGTCTGGCCAATAAAATCTGTATACCTAATGCATCTAAGATATGTTGCAACTTCCCTGAAACCTTAGAGAAGCTTCCTGAGGGAAAGGCTGTTGTTACAGGAACCCCTATTAGAAAGGAGCTTTTTGAGGGCGACGCAGCCTCTGCTATGGCCTTCTGTGGCTTTAAGGAGGTTAGACCAACTCTTCTTATAATCGGTGGAAGCACTGGAAGTGTTAGAGTAAATGAAGCTGTTTGGAGCTGCTTAGATGAACTCACTAAGAAATATAATATTATCCACCTATGTGGTAAGGATAAAACCAATGATGCATATAAGGATGTACCTAACTATGTTCAGTATGAGTACGTCAAGCAGGAGCTTAGTGGTATGCTTGCCTTAGCTGATGTGGTAATTTCAAGAGCTGGTGCTAATGCCATTTGCGAGTTACTTGCCCTTCGAAAGCCAAGCGTACTTATTCCTCTGTCTCTTGAAGCTAGTCGTGGAGATCAAATCCTTAACGCTAGATCCTTTGACAAGAGTGGATATGCAAAGCTTTTAATGGAGGAGGATGTGACTAACGCTTCTCTACTTGAATCCGTTAACTATGTATATGATAACAGAGACAACTACATTAAGGCTATGGAGCTTAGTGCCAAGACCGACTCCATCACCATGATTGTGGACATGATTGAAGAGCTTGCGAAATAAAAAATGAGGATGCAACAATTAAAGTAATGAGGATGTGCGATTTTAAAGTACTGGCCGGCCTGCCTAGGGTTCCCACCGCGCTGACACTTAAAACGGTCAGCTTAGTGGGACCCTGTCGCGGCCGGAATGTACATTGATGCGCACATCCTCATTTTTTATTCATTTTATTATTTTATCACTAGGCAGGTCGGCCGATACAGTACCTTGCACAGCCCATTTGCCTTAGTTTTTTGTATTATCTGGTATCCTTCATATACTCAATAGTTCTTCGGAATGTTTCCTCTAAATCTACGCTAGCCTTCCACCCAATGGCTTCAAGCTTTGTAGTATCAAGAGCCACCTTAATGGTTGGACCATATCCAAGCTTTGTAACATCCTCTGCTATATCGAAGCACACCTTTATCTTTCCATCAGAAAGCTTGTCAGCCACCAGCTTAGCCATATCTGCTATGCTAATTCCTGTGGCAGGATTTGCTATATTGTAGGCTTCTGCTACATTTCCATCTAATAGGACACAAAGAATTCCTGTTACCGCATCACTGGTGTAGCAATAATTTCTATAGGTCTCTCCCTTGGTTTTAAGTATTATATCCTTTCCTTCTATAGCACTCTTTGCAAACTGTGCAAATACTCTATTGTCCGAATAATCTACACCTGCTCCAAAGGTTTGACAAAGTCTAACTATCTTAGCTGGCACTCCGTATTCAGAAGCATAGGACGCACAGAGGCATTCTGCCATTCTCTTGCCCTCTGAGTAGCTACTTCTAGGTGAAAGCTGGTCTATAAAACCATAGTCAGTTTCCTTAACAGACTTAAGATTAGGATCTGTAACTCCATATGCCTCTAAAGAGGATAAGTATACAAATCCACTTACCTTCTTCTCTCTGGCAAAATTAAGTATATTTGCAGTACTATTGATTCCTGTAAGAATTGTCTCCACTGCCTTCTCAACAAAATCCTTAGAGCTGGTCATACTTGCTCCATGAACTATGTAGTCCACATCACCCTCAATGCTGTATGGAGAGCACATATCTCCCACAACAGTAATTACATTTTCACTGCACTCGCCAAAAAGCTTATCAGCCTTCTTGGGATTTCTAGCCAGAGCATAAATCTTGATATTTGTTCCATATAGCTTGTTATGCTGATCTATTCCAAGAACTATCTGACTACCTATAAGTCCTGTAGCACCTGTTACAAATATACTTTTTCCTTCTAGTTTATCCCAAGCTACCATCTTAGAATTTGCAATATTGGTAATATCCTCTAACAAAATTTTATTCATAGATACTCTCCTTCTTCCAACCAAATTTCTACAAACCAAATATCTGTGAATTTTCCATAGCATCTGTTAATGCTCTAAATATATAGAAATCCGTTGGTGTTGTAATCTTAATATTTTCCGAACCTCCTGCAACTGTATAAAGGGCATAACCGTAATCACTCATCATAGTTGCTGAATCAATCTTGTTATGAATTCCCTCTTCTCTAGCCTTCATATGAGCTCCATAAATATCCTTTAGGAAAAAGCTCTGTGGAGCTTTGGCAGTACAACATTTATCTCGATTTACACTCTTGTATACTCTATTATCATTCTCTGTCAGCATTACTGTTTCTATAACTGGTGTTACCGTAATAGCAGAGCCATGCTCCTTTACGGACTGAATATTATCACTTATAAGCTTCTCATTAATAAGAGGTCTAACACCATCATGGATTAATACTACCGAATCCTCAGGACAATCCTTATGAATAGCCTCCAAGCCATTAAATATTGAATCCTGACCAGTGTCCCCTCCTGGAACAATCCATTTTACCTTAGATATATCATGCTTTTTGAGAACCTTCTTAAGATAATCTATCCAGTCTGCAATACATACCACTGCTATTGCATCTATCTCAGGATGTCTCTCAAAATGCTCTAGGGTATATATTATTATCTCCTTGCCATGAAGCTGTAAAAACTGCTTTGGTCTGGACTTTGTATTCATTCTTGTTCCTGAACCACCTGCAAATATAAGTGCTACATTCATCTATGCCTTACCTCCCTTTCTCTTGGCTAAAGCCTGTGATATACCTTCCCTCACAAGCTGATTTTTCACAACAAACAGCATAGCAAAATAACTTACTATTCCGCCTAATACCGTAACTAAAATTACCATTAAATCTGATACGCCAGTACTCTCTATAGCAAAGTATATCCCCACCATAGGAATGCTTGCAAGTACACTTTGAAGCAGCTGTCCCACTAGCTTACCCATATCAAATATTTTTCTTGCCAATATACAGGACATTATGAATATTGCAGCTTCTGCCGTACAAGTACTTACAGCGGCACCCTCTTTACCAAATAATGGTATTGTAATAGAATTCATTATCAAATTAACAACGGCTCCCACTATTACAACACTTGAAGCCCATCTGTCCTTTCTATGAACAATAAAAAGCTGGTTAACCAAAAATCCATTCATAGACGCAATAACTACATCTATAAGAAGTAGCTGTAATGCCAAGCTTGCAGGACCATATTCTTTTCCTGCAAATAATATAAGCACTCTCTTGCTTAAGAAAAATATACCTATAGCACAAGGTATGCTTAGCATCAATATTAGCTTGGCAGTAATCTCATTAAGCTTATCTGCCTCCTTTGGCTCAGTCTTCATACAATATGCCACCCTAGGTGTCATAACCACTCTAAGAGATGCGAATATGGATACCAATACATTTATAATCTTAATTGCAGCTCCATATAAACCTATCTCCGCGTCATCCCCTACTATATATCCAAGCATGGTTTTATCCATAATCAAATATATTGATGAAGCCACGTTCATAAGAAATATATAGCACATAGGCTTTATATGAGTTGTCATATTCTTACTAAAAGATAGCTTAAGCTTAATATATTTTCTAGAACGAACTATGTTCATTATATTTGAGCCAACGCTGGATAATATAAGAACAAAGGCATATGTTACATAGTCACTGTAATCCTTCACGCAAGTAAACAATACAATCACAGCCACAATCTGGAATACAAAGGATCTAATGGTTATGTATTTGTAATCCTCATATATATTAAATACCCATTCCATGCCAAAGGCTGTAAGAATTATAATGGTGGAAAACACCAGCATTAACTTTCTATATCCGTCAAATACAGGAAGTAGCAAGGCAAGACCAAACAAGGCATAGGCAATGACTACCATAACAAAATTAATGGCTAGAATTTCTCCCACGAAGGTGTTCATCCTCTTTTTGTCATCACGAAATCTTGAGCCCTCTCTAATGGCGTAGCTACTTATTCCGAAAGCTGCAATTAAGGAAAAGTAAGAAATATTTGCATGAGCAAAATCCACTTTACCTATATACTCAGGACCTAATATTCTAGTAGCGTATGGAAAAGTAATGAGAGGAAATACTACTCCCATTAATGTCTTCATAAGATTAAATATAAAATTTACTCCCAAGGATTTCTTTTCCATTATTTCAACTATCTCCAACAACTATTTTTTAATTTACTATTTCATGTCTTCCTCAAATTTTAAGCTGTAAGGAAAGTGATTTTTCCTCTTATCTTCTGGTGGTAATTGCATATAATCTCCATACATACCTGTCAGATTCTCATGCATACTTCTTGGGAAGTTAAGCATTATATCCTCAAATGGTAGCTTCTGCAACGGATATATATCTGACACCTTGTATATATTCATATATGGTGTTGTATCACACAGAAAATCAAGTCTCTCAGTCTTCTCATAATGGTTATATCTTGTGCTTGCCTCTAAGCATTTTTTGTATAACCATTTCTTAGATATTCTACATAAAACCATTAAGAAATGTACCACTCCACAGGCTGCGTGCACTAAGGTTTTCTTGAAACCCTTAAAGCCTAACACTGGAAATGGTATGCTTCTAAGTATAAGCAGCTTACTCCAAAACCAAGCATCCCTGGCCTGCTTCTTAAATTCCTTAGGATCATCACTTATCTTGTCAAAAGGATATACATCTAAGAATATTCCCAGATGACATTTAATATTCTTCAGTGCCTCCTCACGAAACTCTGAATTTTTAAGCATAATTCTTGTGGTCATAAGAGGATAATTACTGTCATATTCTGTACTCATAATAATATACTTGTCATCTAATTCAGTCTTTGCATATTCCAAAAACTTATTATAATCCTCTCTTGGAATAGCCACATCAATATCATCATCCCAAGGAATAAAGCCCTGATGTCTAAGTGCACCTATTCCTGTTCCTGCTATTCCAAAATAGTCAAGCCCATGACGGTCACATATATCCATAAAATCCTTCAATATACTAAGCTCTGCCTGTTGTACTCTCTTTAGTGTTTCATTATCGTATTCTCTCATATATCACCTCTGCATCTCGCCTAAGCTTCCGGTCCAAAATCTAATTCCTTTGGACAATGATTTGTCCTCTTATTCTCTGGTGGTATCTCCATGTAATTTCCCATATGTCTCTTAAGCTGTGCCTCATACTTATTAAGCATCTTCATAGTTGTGTTCTCATAAGGAAGCTCAACCATAGGATAAATTTCATCCTCCTTAACCCACATAAATGATGCTCCCGGGTCGCACAGTGCTGTATAGGTATTTGTCTTTCCATAATAGCTTGTGGCATATTTAATGTACTTTTTGTAAATTCTTTCGTTTCCATTTGGCACAAGCAATAAAAATAATCTTAAAATTCCACTTATAATGTTCTTAAGCTTCTTACTGAAATCTCCACCCTTAACCAGCTTGAAAAAATTAACATTTCTGATGACATAAAGTAGCTTATAGAAATTTGTTTTCTTAATAATTTTCATGGCCTCATCCATATCATCAGGTATGTTTTCATATATAAATATATCTAAAAATATACCTGTCTTAAGCCCTGCTGCCCATGCAGTTTCTGTAACCAGCTTGGTTCCTTTTTTAACCATAGCCGGTTGAAGATTATAATACTTATGTTCCATATCCGGACCCATAAACTCATACCTATCCTTAAGTTCTTCAGGTCCGAACTTCATGAATTTCTCATAATCCTTCCTAAGCATAGCAATATCTATATCATCATCCCAGGGTATAAAACCCTGATGTCTTACCACTCCAATAGCAGTTCCTGCAATGGCAAAATAATTAATATTGTGCTTTTCACAAACCATCTTAAAGTCTGCCAGCATATCAAGCTGTGTTTTATGTAATTTTTCTAAAATTTCCGGCTGGTATTCACCATAGGAACCATATACTTTATGTGCCATATTATCTACCCTAATTCGTCTCCACGTATTCTATAATTCTATGATAATCCTCTATAAAATCTATCTCTGACCAGAAGGTTCCACTAATATCAAGTACATTAATATCCTTCTCCCCAATAAAGCTATACAATACATTTTCCCACCAGATACCATGCTGCTGGCCACCTACTAGCTTATCAAGTCGCTTAACAAAGCTTTCTACAAAGTCCTTCTTTATGTATGCTATACCCACATACTCAGAATTTCTCTCCTCCCTCTCAAGCTCCTTGCCATATTTCTTTAATATACCATCTTCAACATAGAAGAAATAATCTCCATCATCAGCTCTATTGTAATCTGCAAGCATTACGTTATCCTTATCAGTGGCAACCACCTTGTCAAATATTTCCTGAGACCAAAAAACATCTGCATTTGCAATTATGGTATCCTCATCACCAAAGTACTCCTTAGCTAGCCATAGAGAACCTATACTGTTGGTAATATCAAAAAATGGATTATAAACTATATTTACATCTAAATCCGCAAGCACCTTTCTCACGTGCTCCTGCTTGTAGCCCACTATAATAGTAACCTCTACGTCGTTACCTAAAAGCATCTCCACAGTTCTTCTTATAAGTGGTTTTCCTCCTATATCCAATGTACACTTTGGAATCTTGGGAATACTTTTACTTATTCTCGTTCCTCTTCCTGCTGCCAACAAAAATGCCTTCATTAGCCAAGCACCTCCTTAAGCTCTTTAATAAGCTCCTCATACTCTGATACTGTCTTACAACCTAAGTGTCCTACTCTCAACACTCTTTTTCCTACCTCTCCACCACTTGGAGTAAGCATTTTACCATATTTGTCCTTCATAATTCGGAACACCTCTAGGGCATTACCCTCTGGAAATTCTATGGTTGTAAGAGCATTTGACTTTGGATATTTCACCACAGGAATATTAGCCTTAACACACATAGCTCTAAAGGCTTCTGCCAACCTCCTATGATGCTCTATCTCAGAATTTATGCCTCTTTTGCTAATATCCTCAAGTCTTTGCTGTAGCTGATATACTATACCAACTGCAGGTGTAAATGGTGTCTGTCCTCGCTCCATATTAAGAAGACAATCCTTAAAATCAAAATACATACATTTTGTAGGGATTTGTTCAACCCTCTCCTTAAGTATTCTAGGGGACAAGGCCACGAAGGAAAGTCCTGGTGGAAGGGCTAAGGCCTTCTGAGATGCAGTTATTACCACATCCATTCTTGACTCCTCCATATTAAGCTCATCTGCAAGAAATGAACTAATAGCATCAACTATATAATACATGTTATTCTTCCTACAAAACTCACCCAGCATTCTATAATCATATAGCTGTCCTACTGATGTCTCATGAATATTTACTAAAAGTGCTGTGTAGCCCTTTCCCTCATAAGCGTCTAATCTTTCCTTGGTTAAAGCTTCTCCAAATTCAAGTACTAGGCTGTCATAAGGAATTTGGTGAAGCTCACATATCTGTGCAAATCTCTTGCCAAAGCTTCCACCCTCTATAACTAACACCTTGTCCTTCCCATCCAAAACATTCAGCACTGAAGCCTCCATAGCTCCTGTTCCTGATGCAGTAAGTGTTATCAAGCGGGAATCTGTAGGTGCACCTAATAAATCCAAGAATTTGTCTTGAATATGAAACATCACCTGTGAAAACTCATCTGTTCTAAAATATGGAATTGGCTGTCCTCCTATGTTGAGAGTCTCCTCATACATATCTACCGGACCAACTGTAAATAACTTCATAATTACACTTACCTCTTATTTTACCTTCTTGAATCTAAACTTAGCTAAAATAGCCGTACCCTTATCTAACACAAATAACAATGTCTTATATCTCCTATCGTAGAAAAGCTTCATAGTCAGATACATTCTATAGTTTCTCTTCTTTATAGTCTTGGCTGTCCTCTTAGAAAGCTTCTGATCAAATATAGGATGATTTCTCACCATATCTAACTGCTGACATTTTTCCTTAAGTGTGAGATCACAATTTTTAATACTCATATAATCCACAATTGAATGAATATAGGAATTGGTCAAAAATACATTTTTAACCACATTATTTACCTTACCCTCACAAGGTCCCTGCATAAATTCATACTCAAGCTGTATATTAATCATATTTTTATCTATAAATTCTCTCTTAAAGGATCTAGAAGTACTATGACTTTCTCTCTGAGTCCATGAGTAGTAAGCCTTACTATTAAAACCTAATCTTTGACAATGCTTTAAAAACTTTAGATTAAAGTTAAAATCCTCCCAGCCAGATTTAAAGGTTTCATCAAAGCATATACCCTGCTCCGTAATTATACTCCTTCTATATAAGCCCGTCCACACAGTATCCTCTCTACGAATATTGTCATAGTGCTTATAAAATTCATCCTTCTCTATAAATATATCTCTAAGAGGAGTAACACTCTCCCAAATCTTACCATTATCCTTCTCTAATCTCTTAATCTTTGCATATCTCAAAAGGTCAACATTATTTTCCTTAGCTAGTGTGTAGTTATCCTTAATCAAATCCGGCAAATACTCATCATCATTATCGCAAAAGCCTACATATTCTCCTGTAGCAGCTCTAAGTCCTGCATTTCTAGCTGAGCATATACCACCATTTTCCTTGTGGATAACCTTTACCTTGTCATATTTTTCTGCGTACTCATCACATATTTTACCACTGTTATCCGGACTACCATCATCAACTAATATCAATTCAAAATCATCAAAATCCTGGCCTACTACACTATCTACAGCCTTCCTTAGATATTTCTCTGAATTATATACTGGCATTATTATACTAACCTTCATCATAGACTTCCTCTGTTTTCTACATAATAAATATAAACCTAATAAATGCAAAAGCTGTTACGGTATACCGTAACAGCTTTTTGCTAAAATAATTGATCCTAAAACAATTCTCTTTAAAACAGTTCTTTCTCCAACTGGGAGATGTAACTTTCAATCATCTGCATACGCTTAGCATACTCTGCTCTGGCTGTATCTGTCTTACATCTTCGAATCTTAGGCCTGTTAATTCTGTAATAATTCTTGATTCTGTAATATGCCTTCTTATAGCTTGGCTCGTCCTCACAAGCAGTAGCCATAGCATCCCACAAAACACCTACAGCTCCCACTTCATCAAGTAAATCCGCATCCATAACTATCTTACATTCCAAGGATAAATCTGCATCTGTATCCTTGTCCTCATGTATCATAATAATCTCGCCAACCCTTCTAATTATCTCAGGGTCAACACCGATACTATCTAAATATTCAACTGCCAGCTCAGCACCTACCTCACCATGTGGTCTATCTCCACTTTCATCCCAACCGATATCATGCAAAAGAGCAGCAAGTGCTATAATATCTAAGTCTCCGCCAAGCTTTGACTGAAGCTTTATAGCCCATCTGTAAACTCTTAAGGTATGATCAAATCTGCTTCTAAATGGATAATTTGGAGGTCTGCCATTATCCGCAGTCATCTTTTTTACGTATTCTATTACCTCTGCGTAGTTCATAATTTCGCCCCTTAATCCGGAAATTAACGCATCTTTAGCATTATTCCTAATGATAACACTTTCTGCATAAAAATGCTATATATTAAATGAATTTAATTACTCTCTTAAACCGTGCGACCAGCTTTGTGAAACGCTCATAGGCGTTACCTTAGCAGTTAACTCAGCCCAGGCAACCTCACGGCACCCAGAAGGTCCTACTTAGTGCTGCTTCGTTCCCGACCTGACACGGTTCATAGGTTTCTGTCGCGCGAGACCCAAACATCAACGCCACTTACCAAGGGCAGCCCTACAAGAAACAACCCGAGGCCGGCCATCACTCTCGCTATAGCGGATTGCGAGTACAGGGCACCGCTAACTCCCCAGCTGCACGGAAATTTATATCAATCTCAAAGTACATTTTACTATGAGTATTGATTACTAATTATATAAGTCTGACTACTTGACTCAATTAAATTATCTCTAAAAAGTCATAGTATCCGACTATCACTACATAAGTATATATAAAATATTATGTTAAGTCAAGATTTTTCGGTTTTTTTGCTCTCTCTAAGCCAGGCAAAAAACTCCTTCATAAGCAAGGAGCATTCCTCCTCTAACACACCCCTAACAATCTGTACCTGATGGTTAAATTGCTTCATATCAAGGAGATTTATAATAGAACCAGCACAACCTGCCTTAGGATTCATGCAGCCTATAACCACCTTGGGAATTCTAGCCTGAACTATAGCTCCGGCGCACATTTGACATGGTTCTAGGGTTACATACATTGTACAATCTTCTAATCTCCAATCGCCTATAACCTTAGAGGCCTTCTTAATAGCAAGGATTTCTGCATGGGCCAGAGTAGTCTTGTCCGCATTGCGTCTGTTATAACCCCTGGCAATTACCTTTCCCTCATATACAATGACACAGCCTATTGGCACATCACCCTTAGCTGCTGCCTTTTTCGCAAGATTTAGGGCCTGTCTCATATATTTTTTATCTTCTTTGGTTATTACTATATTTTCATCCATTTTCTATTTCCTTTTTCTCTGGTTTACTTTATAATCAAATCAAATTATTAGTAAGAGAGGCATATATGGTACCTATTGAAACTCACACAAAGCATTATATTCTACGAGTAGAAAACGAAGCCAAGGCAAAGAATGTACTTGATCTTTACCTTAGAAATCGTATGGTCTTTGAAAAATATGAGCCTACCAGACCCTCTAACTTTTATACTATAGACTATCATACTGCCATGCTCTGCCGAGAGCGAAAAAGCTATGATTTGGGTCTTTTCGTTAGATATTACATCTATAGCCCTGCCAATATGTCTCGAATTATTGGTTCCATTAATTTTAATATATACCGCAATGAAGCTGGCGATTACGTGGAGGTTGGCTACAAGATAGATTCCCTCTATCAAAATCAGGGAATTGCCTACGAGGTATTAAATCATCTTATACCAATGGTGTCACAGCACTATCACATCTATCGCTTTGATGCCAGAATACACCCTGAAAATTATCCTTCCATTAGGTTGGCCATTAAGCTAGGCTTTACACCTATGCATTTAGAGCCTAAAAGCGCCAATATACTAGGTCAGGATGTGGATATTGTTCGCTACTCTCTTACAACCTCCCAAACCCAGTAACCAAAACAGCCTGTCTTTGTATCTGATTTTTTCACTGGGACAAATAGGTTAAAGCCAAACATATTTGCCAGATACCTTTCCTTATTGGTGTACACTCCCGGCACACCAATTACGTATATTTCTCTGTTTTTATTATCTAGCTGAATTTTTCCCAGCATTATGTATTTATATCTGTAATACCCATGAGTCAAAAAGCTATTTTGCCCTAGCTTCCAATTGCTTATAGGAAGCTTACCTATATCCTGAGGTACCATTTTTACGCACTGAAGGAATGGACTATCTATGAATATTGGTAGCTTAACATGGGTTTCCATTATATGCTCTAGGGCATCTTGTTCTGATTCTCTTTCCTCTAATTCTCTTGGTTTTAGATTTTCTTCTAATATATTTCCTGAATTTTTCTCCTCTTTGACTTCCTCATTAACCTTATGCTTATCTATCTGCTTCAGATAATCTGGCATGGGAATTAATCCAATACCAGAAGGAGCTTCTGAGGTATCACAATCCTCAACCACTGAATCACTGCTGTTACCCTTTCCATCATCTGTATCTGCAATACTAAGCTTTCCTATATCTATGTTATTATCGTTCCACAGAGACATTAAGGCATCCCCATCG
Organism: Lachnospiraceae bacterium; assembly: GCA_017517305.1. GTDB lineage: Bacteria > Bacillota > Clostridia > Lachnospirales > Lachnospiraceae > Coprococcus_C. Next base: position 29,302 of record JAFWZV010000003.1, read on the forward strand.
TCCACTGCAAAATATACTCCGTCATAATCTCTAGGAGTAACTCCCTCCCTAAGGAAATTTCTCCATGAAAAAATCTTTTTATAGGCTATAACATCTCTTTCCTCTGGCTTTACTAGGAGTTCATCTGCCAAGACTAATTCCTTTTGATTATAGATAAGGTAAATTCTGCATCTACAGACCATGGGTTTAAAAAGCTTTAACCCTATGTCAAGCCTGGCTAAATCCTGACCCTCTCTGCTTGTCCTAATTAGCTTTATATAGCCTGCATTTTCACATTTTCTTCCATCTACATATCTGTAAATGTACGACACCCATCTGTCCTGCATAATATAACCTCACCTTTCACTTAGAGTAAAATCACAAATATTTCACTTAAGTAAATATATGAGTAAGGTGTTGAAAATATGCCTAATTATTATCTATAAGCAAATCTGTAAGCTTTGCAAACTGCTCTAGGTTAAGAGCCTCTCCTCTTACACTTTCAGAAAGTCCCATAGCCTTTAAGGCTGTCACTACCTGCTCCTTAGTAAAGGATAAATCTGGAGAGTTGTTAATACCATTTTGAAGAGTTTTTCTTCTCTGGTTAAAGGATGCTCTAATTATCTTAAACATAAGCTTCTCATCCTTAACAGTAACCGGTGGTTCCTCCCAGCTAGTAAGCCTTATTACCGCTGAGCCTACATTTGGTCTTGGCATAAAGCAGTTAGGTGGTACATTTGCCACTATATAAGGCTTAGCATAATACTGAACCGCCAAAGATAGAGCACCGTAGTCCTTGCTTCCAGGACCTGACTGCATTCTATCTGCAACCTCCTTTTGCACCATAACTGTTATGGATTCTGCTGGAATATGATTCTCAAAAAGCCCCATAATTATAGGTGTGGTTATATAATAAGGCAGATTTGCCACCACCTTTACCTTCTTGGCCTTACCCTTAATAAGCTCATGTATATCAACCTTTAATATATCGTTATTAATAATAGTTACATTATCATAATCAGCCAAAGTCTCCTCATATATTGGCAAAAGATTTTTATCGATTTCTACAGCTATAACCTGCCCTGCTGCCTCAGCTAAATACTGAGTCATTGTACCGATTCCAGGACCTATCTCAAGAACGGTGTCCTCCTTGGTAATCTCCGCTGCAGCTATAATTTTATCTATCACTCTGCCATCTATAAGGAAGTTCTGACCAAATCTCTTCTGAAATGCAAAATCGTACTTTTTAATTATATCTATGGTAACCTGTGGATTGCTTAGTTTTTCCATGTTTGCTTTACTACTCCTATTATATGTTTAGGGGTTAGGGTTCAAATCCCCTACACCTTGTTATTGCTTGATTCTGTATAGCTTATGTGCATTGTTCCAGGTTTCCTCATATACCTGCTCCACTGGCACCTGCTTAATATCAGCTATAGCAGCTGCAACATATGGTAATCTTGAGGAATCATTTCTCTTACTTCTAAATGGGTCTGGAGAAAGATATGGGGAATCTGTCTCTAAAACTATATGATCTAGTGGCACATAATCCACAACCTCCTTGATTGCCTTAGCGTTCTTAAAGGTTAACACTCCACCTATTCCAAAATAATATCCCATATTAAGATAATCTCTGGCCTGCTCCTTAGAATAGGAATAACAGTGAACCACGCCACCTATATCCACAGCCTTAGATGCTCTCATAATATCAAGAGTATCCTTAGCCGCATCACGACTGTGAACCACTATAGGAAGCTTTAGTTCTCTGGCTAAATCCATCTGTGCCTCAAACCAAGTTTTTTGCATAGGCTTATCTGTATCATCATAATGATAGTCAAGGCCTATCTCTCCTATAGCAACTATCTTTTCATTGGCAAGAGCCAGCTTACGCAAAACATCAATATCCTCCAGCTTTTCCTTGTATGCATCTGAGGGATGAACACCAACTGTTCCATAGAAGAAATCGTACTTCTTGGTGTACTCTACTGCAACCTTTGAGGAATTAATTGTCACTGCAATATTTGTAACTGCCTCTACTCCTTTTTCCTTCAAAGAGGCAATTAATTCTTCTCTATCTTCATTAAATGCTCTGTCATCATAGTGAGCATGTGTATCAAAAATCCTCATAAAAAACTCCTATTTTCTAAAATCTCTACTCTATTTTAGTAACTAACAAATTAAAAGTAAACATTTTTCTTTATTTCCTATAATTTATGTTGAAATTTGTAGGAAAATTTTATAAAATATTGGGTAGGACTACAGGTATAGGAGGGTATAGCTATGACAGTACAGGATTATTTAGATATTAGCGCTCTTGAAGAGTTATTAGAGAAATGGGCTGCTGCTACTAATATGATAGCGGTAGTGTTAGATGACGAGGGTAATTTCCTCTCAAATAAGCTTGGATTTTCACGTGATAATATCGAGGCATTTAGCGAGGATATCGAGGTTGATGATGTAATCGTTGCTTCTATCATCGGCGGACCACTTGATGAGGATGCTGACGAGGAGGCAGTAGAGGCTGCTGGACAGCTTCTTGCTTCATCTATTCAGAATCTTATGGAGGCTTCATTTAGAAAGGCTGAATTTTCAAATATGCAGGAAAGCTTTGTTAGCGAAATCGAAGGTGCAGCTGAGCTTATTAAGGAGCTTCTCATTAAGTCTCAGGGACTTAAGAAGATTGAGAACAAGCAGAACATACTTGCACTTAATGCTTCTATCGAGGCAGCTAGAGCAGGTGAGGCTGGACGTGGATTTACAGTTGTTGCTCATGAGTTCGGTAAGATGGCTCACGAGTCAGGAGTTATCAACGACTCAGTTCAGAAGACCTTACAGCAATTAGATAAGTGTGTTAGAGACTTAGCACGCCAGTAAAGCATAAACAACGAGCTATGCACACATAATAAAAAGCACTTGCACAAGTATACTTGTTCGCAAGTGCTTTTTATTATGTGTATACAGCGACTATGGCGATTCCGCCCATGCTTGCATGGGCGGACTGCATAACTCGTTGCTCGTAATTGTGAACAAATCTTCACATTTTTTACAAACTTTAAACACAAACACATAGTATATTAACACTTGTAAGAGCTTTTCATATATTTGAATCCTCTCTCCCCTCAAAAAAGGTGATGTTGATTTCCTCCCCGGAGTCACATCACCTTTTTACATTAGTAGCTTATTGTTAGCTTTGCAATCTCATCCTTAGTTACATATGTTATGCTTACTTTGTACCTTTTACTTCCTGTGTACATATAGTATTCCCTTGTGGTGTGGTATTCCGCACTAACAACCATAATTGTAGGCGTTGTACCATTGCCCATTATTCCTTCCACCTGTCCCTGGGTCATATCTGAATTCACATCATTTCCCAAGGTAATCTTCGGTGAATTCAAAATCTCATAATTTTCATAATATTCTTTCTTTTCTTCAATGTAAGCATCATATTTTTGCATATCTTCATCGTACTGTTCCTGAGTTACTCCTGAATACTGTAGCCACCCACTATATACGGTTCCATATCCCGACATTCCCTCATATATATTTTGGGGCGGAGCATATTCAAAGCTCATCTCATATATCTTACAGCTTGTTGCCATCATGGGCTCATTACTATCATTCTCAAATCTAATCTCAAACCTTCTGCCACTGTCATCCACAACAGTATATGTTTCTCCATACCTACTGTAATTGTTTGGCATTCCCTTTATCTCTACAATTTCCTGTCCCTCTTCTATATCAAAGCCCATGGCCTGAATATCCAAATATGTACATGGCAGAGAAACCCCTATTCCCTCTATTGTAATATCCTTAGGGCCTGTCATAGTCTTTACAAGATATACGGTTCCAAGGACAAGAAATATTAATCCTATAACCAGAGCAGTCACTCCACCATACTTATTCTGACTTTGTGAGTCTTCTATTATTGAATACTTAACCTTTTCAGTTTTTTCTTCATCAGACTGCCATATGGCACCGTATCGCCTATAGTATTGTAATGCAAGCAGTCCACACACTAAACCTATTATTAACAGTCCTACGCCTATCATTTTATTTCCCCTTTTCTATTTTATATTAATCTCCATTTGGATTATTATTATAATTATCCATTTAACATTTTCTTTTATTTTATAATATGATTTGCTATAATAAAAGGGATTTTTTAACAGGAGGCATTTATTATGATTAATGAAATGTATAAAGAGATGACAGGCAAGGGCTCTGTTATCAGAGAATTTTTTACATATGCAAATATGAGAGCTAAGGAAATCGGTGGTGAGAATATCTATAATTATTCTCTTGGTAATCCTTCTGTTCCTGCTCCACAGGAATTTACAGACTATATGATGGAGCTCCTTTCTACTAAGGATCCTCTCACTCTTCACGGCTATAGTCCTTCACTTGGTATTGACTCAACTAGAAGAGCTATCGCTGAGTCTTTAAATAAGAGATATGGTATGAGCTATACTGCTGATGAAATCTTTATGACTACTGGTGCTGCAGGTGCAGTTGCTCACGCTATTAGATGTGTTGTTAAGGATGGTGATGAGGTTATCACCTTTGCTCCTTACTTCCCAGAGTACGTTCCTTATGTTGAGGGAACCGGCGCTAAGCTTACCATTGTTCCTGCTGACATAGAAACCTTCCAGATTAACTTTGAGCTTTTTGAGAAGGCACTTAATCCTAATGTACAGGCAGTTCTTGTAAACTCACCTAACAATCCTTCAGGTATTGTTTACTCAACTGCTACTATTAAGAGACTTGCAGATATCCTAAGAGCAAAACAGGAGGAGTATGGTCATGATATCTACCTTGTGTCAGATGAGCCTTACAGAGAGATAGTATTTGAGGGAGCTGATGCACCATTTATTTCAAGCTTCTACGACAATTCCATCTGCTGTTATTCATTCAGTAAGTCCCTTTCTCTTCCGGGAGAGAGAATTGGTTACGTGGCTGTAAACCCAGCCTGTAAGGATGCTAAGCTTATAGTAGCTATGTGTGGACAAATTTCCAGATTTACAGGTCACAACTGTCCTCCTTCTATTATCCAGCTTGCAGTGGAAAAAGTGCTTGATAAGACCAGTGACTTATCAGTTTATGAAACTAACAAAAATATTTTATACAGAGAATTAACTAGAATAGGCTATCATATTGTTGAGCCAGGCGGAACCTTCTATATGTTCCCTCGCGCTTTATGTGAGGATGCAAATGAGTTCTGTTGGAGAGCTGCTAAGGAGCTTAATCTTATTATAGTTCCTGGAGATAGCTTCAACTGTCCTGGACATTTCAGAATTTCCTACTGTGTAAACACAGATATGGTAGAAAGAAGTATTCCTGCTTTTGAAAAGCTATACCAAATGTATAAGAACTAATTAGAAAATACTGTGCCAATACATTCATTGGCACAGTATTATTTTTTATACTTGTATTATATACTTCAAGTGTCTAAATCCATCTCGTATGGTTCTTAGCTTAGACTTTCTTTTTAAGGTGCATCTACGTAGGGGCACTGGCACTTCTATTATCTTTAAATCTTTTCTTGAGGCCTCAGCGATTAATTCAGTGGCAAATTCCATGCCATCAGTTCTAAGCTGTAGCTTATCTAATGCACTCCTTTTGAAGCCTCGTATTCCACAGTGAAAATCATATATATTCACTCCAAATTTTTTCCTTCCCAAGAAGGATAGAAATCTCACTCCCCATCTGTGGGCTAAGGGCATTGCACCCCTTTCAATTCCACCTGCGTAACGATTCCCCATTACCATATCACAGCTATCACTTTGTAAAAGCTGATACATTTTCTCCATATGAAGAAAATCATAGGTGGTATCACAATCTCCCATAATAATGACTCTACCCTTAGCATTCAAAAATCCAGTTCTTAATGCCCTTCCGTAGCCTCGTCTTTTTTCTAATATAACTTTAGCACCGGCAGCTTCCGCCAGCTTAACAGAGCCATCCACAGAGCCATTATCTACCACTATTACCTCTCCATTGATAGAATTGTTCTCCATAAATTTCATCGCGTCCCTTACAGACTGTTGCACCGTTGCCTCCTCATTTAGACAAGGCATAACTACAGATAAATCAAGCTTTTCTTCTCTTGGCTTTTCCATGTGCAATCAACCTCCTATCTGTAAGTAATTCCAACACAAAAACCACTGACATCACTGTGGCCAGCTGTGCCCTATAAGTAAAGAAATAATGCAAATAAGCATGATTGTGAAGAACTACATATCTAATGTATGGAACTAAGGCAATGAGAACATACACCATAATGTACTTCTTATCCTCCTTCTTTCCATAATGTACATACCCTATATATAATGCAAATATTATAAGCCCTACACCAAGGAATATTCCTCCCACGCCATACTCAAAGGGAAAGAGACATCTGGTATTCCTAACTAGTGCCGCCCACACATACTGTGGCAAACTAAGTCCCACATCACCATCTAATCTCTCCTTAACATGACTACTAATATATGGCAAAGTGTTTTGACCTAAAACTATTGCTGACACAACCCATTTTGATATCCACATACCAACATAGCCTATTCCCCAGACAATAGCAGATTTTCCAGCGAAAACAATAGTTTCCTTTCTGTTCTTATCTACAGAATTATTGTCTCTAATCCATAACATAAAAAGTAGTGGTACTGTAAGTGTTATGGTTTCTGTAGAGAGAAAATCCAGATAATTTGTCACCATTCCTCCTACTAAAAATAATGCACCAGCCTTGCCCCAGCTATCCTTATATGCCATAGCTATACCTATGATTGACATAACCAACATCACTACAAAATTCCATGTGTATTCAAAGGTTGTAGGCACAAACCATACCCCTACAGCAATTAGTCCTATGGCAAATGCTACTGCCGGCACATATGCCTTCCTTAAAATCAGCATAGCCAAAAGCCCAAGAATAAGCAGAGCAATAATCACTGCATTGATCACATATATTTCCTTCACGTTAAAACATGCCAATAGAGGTCTAACAAATACATTTGAGCCATGCCAATATCTTAAATACTGCTGATTAGCCTCCCTATCTTCATTCACCGCCTGAAGCAGATTCTTATTCTCGTTTTGGTGTTCATCAAAATAATAGGATGACCACATAAGGGACTGAAGGGGATTTTCGGCTTCATAATGATAAGCTATGTTAACCAATATGGAATCTGCATAGTGATCCACAGCGCTACCATTAACCCCATCCAAAAGCCTGGTAAACATTCCTGTATCACAATAATATTCTGCGGATTCTCTAACATTTTCCTTTAGATTATCCTGAGGAATCTTAGCCACAATAACAAGTAGCCCCAGCATCACTCCAAGGGTTATGAAAAATATTAAAATATACTTCAAAACTTTTCTTATCACAGACTATCTCCTTATGTGAAAATAAACCTCTTCATATCTAATCTTTAACATAACACACAATACTTTCTGTCGCAATATTTCCATTGTTTTTTCTACTTAATTTATGTATAATAGGAATAGCGTGTAAATTTACTAGGAGGAAGGCAAAATGTTGAATAATAACAGCGTCGGTAAGAAGCCCACAAAATATACCGGCATCTTGTTGCACCCTACTTCTTTTCCAAGTCCATACGGAATTGGTGAGTTAGGTGATGGTGCATATAAATTTATTGATTTCCTTGTGAGATCAGGACTTAACACTTGGCAGGTTCTACCTTTGGGACATACTGGTTTTGGAGACTCACCATACCAGCCATTTTCCGCATTTGCAGGACAGCCACTTATCATCAGTATAGACCACTTAAAGGAGCTTAGACTTATCTACGACAGCGACCTTAAAGGTATGCCTGTATGGAATCCAGAGCAGGTTAGCTACGGTGAGCTTATCGAATTTAAGACAGCTATTCTAAAGCTTGCTTATGAAAGATTTATAGATGAAAACCTTGATGATGGACTTACTACAAGCAAGGAGCTTATGGATGCATTTGACAGCTTCTGCAAGGAAACCTTCTGGCTTGAGGACTATGCTTTATTCATGGCAGGTAAGGATTATCACGATGGCATGCCATGGTATATGTGGGAGGACAATCTTAAGAAGCCTACCAAGAAGCAGAGAGAAGCTTGGATAAAAAAGCTGGATAAGGAAATGGGCTACTACAAATTCCTTCAGTTCTTATTTAACTACGAATGGACAAAGCTTAAGAAATACGCCAACGATAAGGGTGTTAAAATAGTGGGAGATATTCCAATATTTATGGCTTGGGATAGTGTGGATGTTTGGGCTAACCAAAATCTATTCCAGCTCGATTCTAAGGGATACCCAACTGTAGTTGCTGGTGTACCACCAGATTATTTCTCAGCTACAGGTCAGCTTTGGGGTAACCCACTTTATAACTGGAAGAAGCACACTGAAACTGGATATGACTGGTGGCTTAAGAGAATTAAGTACCAGCTCACTCTAAGTGATTTCCTTAGAATTGACCACTTTAGAGGCTTCGACAAGTACTGGGCAATTCCTTACGGAGAGGAAACTGCTGTTAATGGTAAATGGGTTGAAGCGCCAGGTATCAATTTCTTCACTCAACTTGAGGCTACTCTTGGATATCACCTTCCTATTATTGCAGAGGATTTAGGTGAGATTGACGACTCAGTTATTGAGCTTAGAGATAAATTTGGTCTCCCTGGTATGAAGATTCTTCAGTTCGCCTTTGAGAACCCTGAGGAAAATGATTTCCTACCACATAACTTTGTTAGAAACTGCGTATGCTATACTGGAACCCACGATAACAATACAACTCTTGGCTGGTATAAAAACGCATACGAGGCATCACGTGACAAGCTTAGAAGATACTACTCCACAGATGGTCACGATATATGCTGGATACTTATTAGAGCCTGCTTCGGATCTGTTGCAAATATGGCTATCGTTCCTATGCAGGATGTGCTTTCCCTTGATTCTTGGGCAAGATTCAACACCCCTGGTGTGGGCGAAGGAAACTGGGCTTGGAGATACAAGGAAAGCGATTTAACTAGAGAGCTTGAGGCTAGACTTTACGAGACCTGTAAGATGTACGGAAGATAATTAACCTACCTATTGTTCAACGTAGGTTAATTACATAGAACAGGAGGGTAAAAATGAGAACCATTATACTAGTTATACTATTGATGATAGGTCTTTTCTTCGGACTTCCTTATCATCTATATATGGGAAAGGTTAGAAAAACCAACCCAGAAAAGGCCTGGGAGATGGGCAGAAAATATGTATCTGGATACTTTAGAGCTGGTCTCTTTGTATGTAGAGCCAAATTAAATATTATTGGCAAGGAAAATATACCTGAGGAAGCATGTCTCTTCGTAGGAAATCACAGAAGCTACTTTGATATACTTATTTCCCACGAAGCTATTAAAAGACCTGCTGGCTTCGTAGCCAAGAAGGAAATGCTTAAGGTAGGACTTCTTGCCCTATATATGAAGGACATAAGCTGCTTATTCCTTGATAGAAATGATATTAAGCAGGGACTTGAAACTATGAAGCAGGGTGGCGAGCTTTTAAAGCAGGGTCACAGTATGATACTCTTCCCTGAGGGAACCAGAAGTCAAAAACCTGAGATGCTTCCTTTCAAAGAAGGTGGCTACAAGATGGCAGAGAAGGCAAAATGTCCTATCGTACCATTTGCCATTACAAACTCTGACTTACTTCTAGAATCAAGACCTAAGAAGGGTAGGTTTAAAAAGGTACCTATAACTATCGAGTTTGGCCAGCCAATTTACCCAACTCAGTTGGCGCCAAAGGATAGAAAAGCAGTATACGCACAGATTCCTGATATTATTCAGGGAATGAGAGATAATCACAAATAATAATTGGAGGTAACAAAATGACTTGGTGGATGATTATGTTAATAGTCATGGCTGTAGCTCTTATAATTCTTTTCGTGCTTTATAAGATTGGAAATAAGCTTCAGTCAAGACAGATGGCTCAGAAGGAGCAGCTTGCAGAGGCAGCACAGCCTGTAACAATGTTGGTTATTGATAAGAAGTATCTTCCTATGAAGGATGCAGGACTTCCTAAGATGGTTTTGGAGCAGACTCCAAAGAGATACCAGAAGCAGAAGCTTCCTATCGTTAAGGCTAAGGTTGGTCCACAGATTATGAACTTCATCTGTGACGACGCTATCTATGATGATGTTAACAAGGGCGAAGTTAAAGCTATGGTTAGCGGAATCTACATATTAAGCGTTAAGAGTGTAAGAAAGAAGAACGCAGCAGCTACTGAAGAGGATGACAAGAAGACTAAGAAGGGCTTCGCTGCAAAGATGCGTGCTAAGCAGGCAGCATACCAGAAGCAGATTAATGACGATATAATGGCTAAGGCTCAGAACAAGGCTAAGAACCCAGAGAAGTCAAAGGCTGAGCTTAAGAAAGAAAAGAATCGTGAAAAGACGATAGCTAAAAATGCAGTTAAGTAAATTATTCAATACCGAAAATCCTAATATGAAATATATCTGGTTTATGTTTCTACCAATCCTTGTGGTAATTGGTATCCAGTACGCTGTAATAATTGGAGATGTGGCAATTCTATTTATGAAGAACATCCTCTCTACCAAAGAGGTGGCCAAAGACGCCTCCTTAGAGTTTATTATGAACAGTGACTTTAAACAACCTATGAATCAAGCATATATGACACTGGTTCAATATTTGCTTTATATTCTAGTGTTTGGACTATGGTACTACAAGGCCTTTTGTAAAGACAACAAGCAGGTGAACACAAATACTATTAAGGAGCTTGCTATCTATACAAAGGAAAGACTACTTTGTATAAAAACAATCTTTCTTATAGTGGCAGGATATTTCGCCCAACTTTTTGTAGACGGAGTTCTTACCCTTGTAGAACCACATTTTAAGAATCAGTTCGCTGACTATGGCAAGATGGTTGACTCAATTACCGGTGTAGGCTCCTCATGGGTGATGCTATTTGCAGTAATAGTTGTGGCTCCTATAGGAGAAGAGCTTTTATTCCGAGGTGTTATACAACACTATGGTTTCAAAAACTTCGCACCTATCCTGGCCATTACCTTACAGGGACTAATCTTCGGATTATATCATGGAAACATAATCCAAGGCATATACGCATTTGTAATGGGTATAGTGCTAGGGCTCGTGGCACACAAGCTAGGTAGCATAATCTACCCTATGATTCTTCATATAAGTGTAAACGCTAGCTTGCTGCTAGTACCCCAAGTGTTATATGAAGGAACAATTAGAACATGTTTAACTACTGTGGTTTCTGGTGGAATAGTTGTGGTAATGCTTTGGTTTGCAATGAGAAAAAAGATAGCTTAAGGGCTATCTTTTTTATTGCTCTAAAACGTACACATAAGCCTTTTCATCTGGATCAAGTCTATACTCTGGCAGCTTAACTATATGCTCTAACTTAAATGGAAAGCTTCTTATGGCACTCATCATGTCGTAGGTACAATAATAGAATATTATAGTCACCCTTCTAGGATTTACCTCCACAGACTTTAATATCTTTCCTAATACTCCCTCAAGTATTTCCTTGGAAAATGGATTGAAGAAGTAAAAGCAACTATCCTCTGAAGCTATCTCATAATCCTCCGCCTTCATATTAAGCAGAGTGAATTTTTCTCTTTGCCCACCGAATCTTACATGATAAAATTCTGCGTTATCTAGTAAACTTTCGTATATTTTCTTATCATATTCAATGCCCTTAACCTTACAGAAAAATCTTTGATTACAGTAAAAAAGCACTCGCCCCATTCCGCAACCAAAATCCACCAAAGTATCATTGGAAGCTAGAGGTACTAGCTCAAATATCTGCTCTAGTCCCTCATATTCTGATGCCTCATAGAGAGAGTATTTTAATTTTCTTGTATTTCCAAAAATAATTTGCTCCTCATTGGTTTTTACTCCCAGGAACTTCTCGTACTGTGTTTCCTTATCCATTTTCCTATCCTTATTCCATCAGACTATATAAGCCCTATCCATATCTATCTACAAATAAAGCGGAATTAAATTCCGCTTTGTCTACATGCTTGCTACATTTTCAGCCTTGGTTATGCATAGCTTAATGCTCATCTTAATTAGCTCATCCTCCCCTACCTGTAAGGTATATGTGGTAGCCACCTTAATGGCGAAGCCTATATCCTCATCTTCAAGGTCACCCTCCAATTCATACTTATATGAAAGTGTGGTGACTGTAACTGGAAATGCACCGTATGGAGTTATGTAGTTGGTGTTATGAACCACATTTTTTCCATACATAAAGTCAGTGTTAAGCTCGCCCTTTCTAATAATTCTAAGCTCCTCAGGAGACACGAAAAGGGTGGAGCGGGTTTTTACACCATCTCCGGATAAATCCTCAACATAAGCAAGTCTAAAATCAAATTCTCTTATATCCATTATGGCAAAGTTTTTGGTATTAATCTTTTCGCCAGTAATGTCTACACTTTCGATTTCCAAATTAACCTTCAAACTAACACCTCTTAATAGCTCTCTATATCAACTACCTTAACCTCTTCCACATTTACAGGCAACACATCATTTGCAAATGCCTTAAAGCTATCCACTCCATCACTTACATAAAATTCATAGGTCACCTTATCCTTCTTAGCATTTAGCATACCACCTGCTGCAAGTATTTCCTTAAGACTCTTTGCTGTTTCGTAAGCTGGGTTTACAAGAGTAACCTTCTCACCCATATATCTCTTAATAGGATTCATCAATAGTGGATAGTGGGTGCAGCCTAGAACAAGGGCATCCACATTATAAGGCTTAAGCTCTGATAGGTATCTCTCTACCATATCATCTGTAATTCTATCCTCCAAAAGTCCCTCCTCTACCAAAGGTACAAAGAGAGGACAAGCCTTTCCTACTACTGTTATCTCAGGATCTAAACGTCTTATGTACTCTGTGTAGATACCGGACTTTATAGTACCTTCTGTTCCGATAATTCCCACACTTTTAGTCTTACTCATATCTGCTGCCATCTTAGCACCAGGCTTTACAACTCCGATTACAGGAATGTCAATCTCATGTCGCATCTCCTCTAAAGCAAGGGCACTGGCAGTATTACAGGCAAATACTATTGCCTTAACATTCTTAGTTCTAAGAAATCTTACTATCTGCTTTGAATACTTAAGCACTGTCTGCTTTGACTTGCTTCCGTATGGCACTCTGGCAGTGTCACCAAAATATATTACATTTTCATTAGGTAGCTGACGCATAATCTCTCTTACAACTGTAAGTCCGCCAACACCTGAATCAAATACTCCTATAGCCTGTTCCATATCTATCTCCTTATGCGCTAATGAATTAGCTCATCTATAAATATTGGTCTACGCCAATCACATACTACATTCATCATAGCCATCTAACTATGGTCTCTCCACAGCCATCTCTATAAGCTCCTCCACCAAGCTCTCTATAGTATATCCCTTTGCTTTCCAAAGCATAGGGTACATGCTTATAGAAGTAAAGCCTGGCAATGTATTAATCTCGTTAAATACCACACTGTTTGTATCCTTCTCTAAGAAGAAATCAACTCTTGAAAGTCCAAATCCATCAAGTGCATTAAATATCTTTACAGCATTTGCTCTAATCTCCTCAGCCTTACCCTCTGGTAATTCTGGATCGATAACTGTCTTAGATTCTGCATTATTATACTTAGCATCAAAGTCATAGAACTCTGCTGCCGCAAGTATCTCACCAATACCTGATGCCTTGGTAGTCTTGTCGTAGCCTATTACTGCACACTCAAGCTCTCTACCCACTATAGTTTCCTCAACTAATATCTTATAATCATGCTTTGCCGCCTCAAGTAATCCGGCTATAAGCATATCTCTATTATCAGCCTTTGATACACCCTTTGAAGAGCCTGCCTTAGAAGGCTTTATAAATACTGGATAAGAAAGCTTAGCTTCAACCTTTGCTACCACGCTGTCCATATTTTTAAGCTCACTGGCTATTACTCCAACGTAAATTGCCTGTCTTATGCCTAAGGTATCTACCACCAGCTTAGTGTAGAACTTATCCATAGATGCTGCTGAGGCAAATACACCGCAACCCACATAAGGAATTCCTGCCATCTCAAAAAGTCCTTGTATTGTACCATCCTCTCCATACATACCGTGAAGTACAGGGAAAATTACGTCTATTTTAACTGATTTATTATAGCTATATGTATCTCCTGATTTTTCTCCCATAAGAAGCTCTCCCTTAGTGTCAGGAGAAATGATTGCAACTTCTTTGGACTGTCTCCAAGAACCATCTGCTATAGCAGATACATCAGATACCTTAAGCCATCTTCCTTCCTCAGTAATTCCAACCAGATATAAATTATACTTATCCTGGTTAACCGCCTTAATTATAGTTTGCACTGATATACATGACACCTCATGCTCTGAGGAGCGCCCTCCAAATATAACTGCCAGATTTTTCTTAGACATACTATTTCCTCGCTTTTATTCATCATTATATTATATGAAACAAAAGGGCAAAGGCGAACTTAAATTTAAAGCTCGCCTGCCTATTTACCTAAGCTACATTATACTCAAATACTATCCAAAAATCAATTCAAAGAGTTTAAAGCGAATCTCTATATCTTCCTTAGGAATTTCCTTCTTCACAAACAGCTTGTCATACTGCTCTGCAGTAAGTGCTTCCTCAAGCTCCTGCTGCCCTTCCTTGGTTATTACTCCCCCTGCCTCCATAGGAAAGCACATAGTAGGATATAGCAGACACCAGAAATTTTCTCCACCTGCAAGACCAATATCAATTCTTAAGGCCTGATAGTTTCCTGCCGGAAGCACCATTTCCCCGTACTGCCTCATAGGAAAATAATCATTTGTCATATATGCTTCCACACTGTAATTATAACCCTGCTTGGAAAGAATTTCCTCAGATATATCCTTCACACTATCCAAATTATCTGTGATATATTCCATGGCCTCACTCCTAGTTTCACACTGTGAAAGTCCCTCCTGAAGAGCTGCCAAAACCCCATCTCTCACCTTATACTTTAAGGCTATATCCACATCAGAATTGCTATTTGCCCTGACATGAAATCTTATAAGGTTTTCCCCTAGTATATCCTCCTTGGACTCTTCCACATCCACTGGCAGATTAGTTGTATCCTTAACTCCAAATCCGCTGGCCACATCTTTCGCTAATCCTGCTATGCCCTGTTCCTTTAAAGTCTTTGATACCTGGCTGCAGTCGTACTCCCTGCTTATACTAATTCCTGTGTTAAGTGTAGCCACATATTCCTCCCCTGTATCCAAATTAGTATCCTGGGCTATCATATTTTCTTGATTACTTCCCTGAATCCCCGCTCTCATATAGTTAAACATATACATAGCTCCGCTTAAGCCAACTCCTATAAGTAAGCCTAGGATTGTTCCTACCAGAGCACCTCTTATGATTCTAAATGCCATAAAAACCTCCATATTATTATATAAATATTTTTCTATGAAAAGCTTTCCCCAGAATATACATCCTTAATCAGCTGTCTTAAAGATATTTCCTTTTTATCCTTCTTGTCTTCAAGCTCTATAGTCACATTCACAGATTTTCCTAAGCTTGGAAGGTTGCTCATTTCCAACACATATTCTCTAAGCTGTTCTTTCTCCACCTTCTCAAAGGTAATTCCTGACAGGTGCCCTAAATCCAGCTGTCTACCCTTGTCCTCATAATATTTATCAAGGGCATCCTTAAGTCCTATGGCCTTCACCTTCTCTTCCTTGGTCTCATAATCCCCAGTGGCATCGCTTAAATACTTTTTAATATCCGCTATTGTAAATGTAATCTCATCCCCCTGAATGGTAAGGTTTGTAACATAGTCTCTGTCCTCCACAGATTCCTGCTGATTAGTAAGAGGTTTAAATTCTTCACTTCCACATCCCCACATAACAAATGTGGTTGATACCATAACAAGCATTAAAGCAAGTCTTTTCAGAATCCTTTTCCCATCCTTTTTTAGAAGGAAAACTACTGGTATTCCAATGCTTATAGCAACATCTGCCCACAGCATATATTGTGCAAGATAAACCGACACCTCATCTAAGCTCCACACCCAAGACATTAGTATTACTGATATGGTTACAACCACAAGGCTCACCTTGCTCTCGCCCTGTTTTTTTATCTTTGCAACTACCTTTAATGCCTCCTTGGCATAAAACATATACCCACTTATTACTGCAAATACACCTATAATCCAGAAGGCAAGCACAGGATAATCTGCTCTCTCTAAAATCTCCCCTGGAATAAATGCAGCCTCCATAACATTTAAAGCCGCCTGGCTGTCGCTGGCTACCCAGTGACCTCCCAAAATTCCAATGATAAATACATAGGCTAAGAATATGGATATTAATATCCAAAGTCCTAACTTAAGTTCATGCCTCCAATTGTTCTCTCTCTGGTGTGGCAAAGTAAATAGCATAAGCTCTGTAGAGCTTGTTATAAGAAATGCTACATAGCCTGCTCTTACTACATCCAACACCCCCGCCCCCTCATGAAGCATGTCATAATTTTCTCCCATAAGTCCACTATATAACTCACCTAAATCTATACTGCTTATTGAAAATACTGCCACAAATATAATGGGAATTATCATCCAGGGAAACAATAGCTCAAGCATTCTCCCTCTCTTCTCTATATCTCTGGAAGCTCCATAGCAGCACACAAGGGCAAAAATAATTATTATGGTCCATAGATTAAAGCTTTGTAACAAAAACTCCTGAACTGTTTTGCCGAAGAAAAACATAATCACTCCCCCTCGCAAAACAAATCTTAAGGTGTATAACAAGCTTACTATTCTTCCAAAGGGAATAACCTTAGCCTTATCCTTGCCTATATAATCGCTAATTCCCCGGGACAGATAATATATTACAGCCATATAAATTGCTCCAAGCAAAAGCCCTATTAGAAAAGCCACAAAATGCCATCTTCCCGCCAGGTTTAATGTGGCATAGGGAATAACCACCATGCCTAAAGTTATATTTTCCAGAATCCCCATACGAAAGCTCTGTCTGTTGGATATCATTTTATTTTCCAGATTCATTATTCTTTCCCTTAAGCCTTTCCTGATTTTTTTCATTAACCCAAAATGGTCTTTTGCCCATCTTTTTTATAGGGACTCTTAGTACAAAATCTCCCTTCATCCAAGCTTTGTCCTTATCTCCTGCCACTGCTGGCATCATATAAGGCACTCCAAAGCTTTGTAGCTCTGACAGATGAATTGCCACCACTAAAAGACCTAGAATAAACCCATATAATCCAAGAAAGGCAGAAGTAATTATTATAAAGAATTTGATTAGTCTGTAAACTGACACAAATTCCTCATTAGGTATGGCAAAGGAGGCTATGGCGGAAAGGGCCACCACAATAACAACTATGGTACTAACAATTCCAGCCTCCACTGCAGACTGACCTACTATTAAACCTCCTACTATACCGATGGTGTTCCCCAGTGGTCCAGGCAACCTGATTCCTGCCTCACGAAGTAGCTCGAAGAGAAATTCCATAAGGAGCATTTCCACCACTATTGGAAATGTAACCATAGACCTGGCAGAAGCTATGGCATATAGTAGCTTAGCCGGAAGTATCTCGCTGTGAAATACAGTGACAGCAATATAAAAACCAGGCAGAGTTATAGCTAAAAATGCAGCCAGATATCTGATTATTCTGGCAAAGGTCCCCACTGCCCAACGGTTATAATAATCATCAGAAGCCTGAAGTAGCATATTGAAATTACAGGGTGCAAGCACCACCTCTGGAGAATTGTCAAAAACCACAGCAACCCTTCCCTCCAATATTCCCGATGCTACCTTGTCCGGTCTGGTGGTTGCCTGGAATAAGGGAAATATGGAATGCCAATTATCCTCCATAAGATGCTCCGCCATTCCCGAGTCAAAAATCCCATCTATATCATAGGCATTAAGCTTACTCTTAATATTTTCAACTAAGGCAGGATCAGCTAAATCCTTAATGTACATAATTCCATAGTCAGTCCTACTTCTTTGACCAATGGTTCCCTGCTCCACTTTAAGCTTAGGATCTCTAATCCTTCTTCTTATTAATGCTGTGGAGAATCTAAAGCTTTCGTTAAAGCTATCTCTAGGACCTCTAAGCCCCCCCTCTGTATCATTTTCACTGATACTCCTTAGAGGGTATTTCTTAGTGGACACCATTAATGTCTGGTCATAACCCTGTATAAATATAGCTGTGTCACCTTTTAGGATTCCTAAAAGTGTTTTGTCAAAGCTTTTCTCCTTTTTTATATCAACTGTGTGAGTTTCTCTATGGAGTATGGATTCCATCAAATCCTTGCCATCAGTAAGTCTCCACTCGTATAACAAAGGCTTTAAAATCCCATCCTCAATTACAGTTCTATCCACAAGTCCATCTACATAAACCACATAAATTCTTACACTTCCCTGTATACGCCTTAGATAAAATTCCTTCTGGACTATGTCTCCTGCGTCTTGAAATAATTTCTTCAGGATTTCTATGTTTATATCTAACTGCTTGCTTATAGCCACTTTAAAGCAGTTTTCATCATCAAACCATTTTTCATACAACCTTTGCTCCTCCACTATTTTCTCCTCCTGACTCTTGCATAATTTTTACAATTTTATTATTCATATCATTGCCAAAAGGACAAAAAAATATACGCAACGCCAACTCCCTTAGGAATCGGCATTGCGCACATTTCTTATTACAATCTGCTCCTGATTGTAAATATGTTCATTCATTATCTTCTCTGCACTTTCCTTATCACCTTTTAGTATTGCCATAGTGATTTGATCATGCTCTCTTATAAGATTGTCATGGTAGGAAAAATCCTTTACGTACTCTACTCTATATCGGTAAACCTGCTCTCTAAGATTCTGAGCCATATTTATTAGCTTAGGATTCTTAGATGCCTTGTATATTACATTGTGAAAATGTTCATCAGCCTGAACTATAGCCGGCACCAGCTTAGAGTTAATAGCCTCCTTAAACTTCATGCAGGCTTCCTTTAACTCCTCCTTGCCCTCCTCATCTATTCTCTCACAGGCAAGTCTTACAGACAGAGCCTCAAGAGCCATTCTTACCTCTAATGCATCCTTAAGATCCTTAACAGTGATGTTGGCAACCTCAGCTCCCTTACGGGGAATCATCACCACCAAACCTTCAAGCTCAAGCATTCTTATTGCCTCTCTAACTGGAGTTCTACTTACTCCTAGCTTCTTGGCAAGAGTTATCTCCATAAGTCGCTCCCCCGGCTGAAACTCTCCCTGAATTATGGCATTTCTAAGGGTTTTAAATACCACCTCACGAAGTGGTAAATATTCATCAATATTAATATCTAGCTTCATAATATCCTCCCCTCTAACCATTTACAGGTCTTGTAATAAATACTTCAGGGGCCAGCTCCTGATCACTAATCATCATAGCAGCTTCCCATACTTTATCCTTATCCTCAAAAAGTCCAAACACTGTAGGACCACTTCCACTCATAATAGCATTTAATGCACCATGTTCCTTCATAAGGCTTTTTAGCTCCTCTATCTCTGGGTGCATATCTACAGTAACTGTCTCAAGAACATTTTCCATGCGTGCAGCTATTGCATTTAGATTCTCACTTTCAAGAGCTTCAACCATGCCATCCACATCTGGATGCTTCTTAAGCTCATTAGCCTTAAGGTTTGTGTATATCTCCTTTGTACTAACGTTTACAGGTGGCTTAGCTACAAGAACGTGAACCGGTGGCAAGCCTTTAATCGGGGTAAGCACCTCACCAATTCCCTCTGAAATTGCCGTTCTTCCAAGTATACAATATGGAACATCCGCTCCCAGCTTTACTCCATATTTCATAAGCTCATCAGTGGTAAGGCCAAGATTATAAAGTACATTAACTGCCTTAAGAGCTGCTGCACAGTCAGTACTTCCACCAGCCATACCAGCCTCTGCTGGAATGTTTTTAATAAGGTTCACGGCTATGTGACTTTTAATGTTAAAGGCTTCAAAAAGGATTGCTATAGCCTTGTAAGCTAGGTTTCTATCATCTGTAGGAATGCCTTCCTTATTTACTATTAATGTAATCTGAGTATCCTCTGTATCTCTGGCAAGCACCTCAAACTCCAGTTCATCATATATATCAAGATTCTGCATAATCATCTTAACATCATGATACCCATCTGGGCGTCTTCTAAGAACATCTAAAGCTAGGTTTACCTTAGCGTAGGCCTTTATGCTAAAATAGTTATTAATCGTCTGCTCCATATAAACCTCCAAAGTAGCTATTTGAAGTGATTAAACTATATTAAATTATACCATTTTTGTATCCTGTATACAATATGCAAAATACTTATGAATCTGATTAATCATCTCCTCATCACTTATCATTGTCACACGACCACCATCATACTCAGACTGAACCCACTCATATATTTTCTGAATTCCTGGATTAGACTTGTCAACCTTAGGTAAATCATTTTTTATCATATAATCATTTACCCAAAATCCTATTCCTGCTAGACCTGAGGTATTAGTAATAGAAACCTTTGCTGGACGATTTAGTACCTTTTTGGTATCAAAGATATTATATATTTCTTGATTCTTCATCATTCCATCTGCGTGAATTCCAGCTCTTGTAACATTAAAGTTTTCTCCCACAAACGGAGTCATAGGTGGTATATCATAACCAGTTTCCTCTCTAATATACTCTGCAATTTCTGTAATAGCACGGGTATCCATACCATTTGTGTGACCACGAAGGGATGCATACTCAAATACCATTGCTTCCAGGGGAACATTTCCTGTTCTCTCTCCAATTCCTAACAAGGAACAATTTACTGCACTGGCACCATACATCCAAGCTGTAGTTGCATTTACCACACCTTTATAAAAATCGTTATGCCCATGCCATTCCAACATCTCAGAAGGAACATCAGCGTGATGCTGTAATCCATAAATGATACCTGACACGCTTCTTGGAAGGGCAGCTCCAGGGTATGGAACACCAAAGCCCATTGTATCGCAGGCACGAATTTTTATA
This sequence comes from Lachnospiraceae bacterium, assembly GCA_017517305.1. GTDB lineage: Bacteria > Bacillota > Clostridia > Lachnospirales > Lachnospiraceae > Coprococcus_C. The sequence goes on from JAFWZV010000003.1 coordinate 50,321, forward strand.
GGCACATTGCTGGCCTTAGAGATTTCCATTAACTTAGTTGCAAATGGTATTACAAAGCCATAGAAATCAGCTCTGGTTATATCCTCAAAATGGCATCTTGGCTTTAAGCCAGACTCAATACACATCTCAACTATCTTAATATACTTATCTAAAGCCTGTTCTCTATTAAGTCCCATCTTCTCAAATATATGGTAATCAGAACAGCTTACTAATATTCCTGTCTCCTTCACACCTATGGATTTTACCAATTCAAAATCCTTCTTTGAAGCTCTAATCCAAGTGGTTATCTCCGGAAATTCATATCCCAGCTCCATACATTTTTCCAAAGCCTTTCGATCCTTCTCCGAATAAACAAAAAACTCTGTCTGACGAATCATACCCTTTGGTCCACCCAGCTTATTAAGCAATTTATAAATATGTACCATCTGCTCTGTAGTATAAGGAGATCTTGATTGCTGTCCATCTCTAAATGTAGTGTCAGTTATGAAAATATCCTCTGGCATATTTTCAGGTACTTTTCTATAATTAAATGCTATCTTAGGTGTCTCTGTATAAGGAAACATCTCTCTAAACAATTCAGGGTTATCCACTGGCTGTAATCTATAACGGTATGGATCCTGCTCTAATTTGTAGGTCTTATTACTTAATTTAATATCCTGCATTTTTTCTCTCCCATCTTAATTTCAATTGACACCATTATAATTTTTATATATATTATTTGTAAAATTGATAATTATGATTACATTAATCACTTTTTCGAATAATTATAAGGAGAGCAAATATGGATATAGAATCTCTAAAAACATTTTTGATACTAGCAGAAACCAAAAGCTTTACAAAAACTGCCAATCAGGTTTTTGTTGCACAATCTACTGTAACTAATAGGATAAACGAATTAGAGCGTGCCCTTGGTGTCAGCTTATTTACTAGAAATAATAGAAGTGTGATGCTTACTCTGGAGGGAAAACATTTTCAGACATATGCTAGCAAGATGGTGGAGCTGACCAATTCCTCTCTAGCAGAATTGTCCTCTCTTCACCAGTACCAAAATCATCTCCGTATAGGTGCTACTGACTCAATATATGAATCTCACCTGGCCCACACCATACTAAATCACCAGCAATGCTTTCCAGAAGATTCACTAAAAATCACTATAGGATCATCTTCACATCTTATTGACCAGCTACAAAGTGACATTTTAGACGTGGTTTTCACCTATCTGCCTCTTACCAAGGCACATTTCCACTGTAATGTTTATAGACAGGATGCCTTAGTACTTGTAACAGATATTAACAACAAAAAATATATTAACGGAATAACCAAAGAAGAACTTGCTTCTACCAATTACCTAATGTGTAATTTTGCACTTCAGGACGTAGGTCTTTTCATACGAAATCTTTTTCCAAAGTATCACCAATTTGCTCTTGAGATAGATGACTGTGCAAAAATAATTCCATTTCTAATTGGTCAGGATACCTATTCATTTTTACCTGAGGATATAGTCAAGCCATTTGTAGATGAAAATAAATTAAGAATAATTCCCCTTAAGGATTTTCAATCACCTGCAATTAACTCATACGTCATTAGCAAAAACTCCAAAAAAGCTATGTGGGAGAGAATCTTTACTTAAGTCAAATTTTTCTTACTTTTATGTTATTAACCCTATTAAGCTATACTATATACTGTCCGATATACATTACGTAAGAGTAGATAAGGCTTCTGTGCCCTGAATTGGCGGTGTCAACAAGGGGTAAAGAATTCTTTTAATAAGCCAAGGAGGGTGTTAGTATGGAATTAAATGGAATTAGTTCAGTAGTATACCAGGGTGCAACCTACACAGCTAAGGAAAGCAAAAAGGTTGAAGAGGCTCCTGCAAAGGCAGAAGAATCAGCGGCTGTATACGAGAAATCAGAGACAACAAAAAAGGCTACCTACGACAACAAGAATCCTAAGGTAGATCAAGCAACCATAGACAAGCTTAAAGCAGACGCAGAGGCTAGATATGCTTCTCTTGCTTCACTTGTTGAGAAATGTTTAACCAAGCAGGGAGAAACCTATCAATTTGCTACTCTAAGCGACCTTATGAAGGGCGTGGTTGAGGGCAAGGTTGAGGTAGATCCAGAGGTAGTTGAACAAGCTAAGAAGGATGTGGCTGAGGACGGCTACTGGGGCGTTGAGCAGACTGCAGAAAGAATCGTTTCCTTTGCAAAGGCATTAACCGGTGGTGATGCTTCTAAGCTTGAGGAAATGCGACAAGCCATAGATAAGGGCTTCGGTGAGGCTGAGAAAATCTGGGGCGACGAGCTTCCTGAGATTTCAGCAAAGACTCGCGACAGAATTAATGAGATGCTTGATGAGTGGGCATCCGAGTAAATATCTTGTGATTAAAATAATAGAGAGAGGTGACAAGTCACCTCTCTCTATTATTTTGCAATGCTAGATAAATAGAACAGACCAGCAGATTTACTATCTTGGCCGGCCTGCCTAGGATCGGTCCACGCTGACACTTAAAACGGTCAGCTTAGTCCCGACCACTGGCGCGGCCGGAATTTCATTTATGGCTGGTCTGTTCTATGCTAAATCTTCAATATTTTTGAAATATAGCATCCTATTTCATCATTTTTATTAAGATTTTACAACTATTATTTTCTCCCCTTCAGTAAGGTAGTCACTTTCTAACCCATTAATCTCCTTGATGGACTCTGTAGTGGCATAATATTTTCTAGCCACAGACCACAAGGTATCACCCTTCTTTACTACGTAGCCTACTATTCCTGGCATGGCAGCCTTCTTAGAAGTATCTATAGGCTCTAGCTGCATATCAGTTATAGCCTCCATATTATTCTTGGCAAATATGGACATATTTAAGCCTACCATTCCCTTAATCTCAATCTCCTGAGAATTTGCTAAGCTAGCTGTAAGCTGATCTATACATGGATATATTCGCACAGAGTCATCCTTTGAAAGTGGCACAGTGTCTGCTGTGTATGAGAATGGAACATCTATCTCCATACAGCTCATAGGATCCTCCCCTGCAGATATGTATAACACACTAGCCTTTACCACACCCTCTACTGATACAGAATCCTGATGTATCTCCACATCATCTATCCATACATTTCCATATACATGACACACCTGAAGAATCTTAGTGTTTTCGTCTCCTATGGATTTTCTATAATTAAGCTTAGCCTTTGCCATATTTCTCATAAGCAGATTCTCACACTGAAAATTCTCCTTCTTAGGTATAATCTCCACGCTTGGAGAATATAGGTCACTAATAGTCTTAAGCTCCTGATCCTGATACAGCTTAATTCCCATATCCACACTGTAATCTATTCCAACTATTCTCTCCTCGTTGTCCTTATCTCCTCTTATGGACACTTCACCCTTACCAAGAGTACAGATTGCATCTAACATCATATCCTCCCTAGCGCCCTGGCAGTCCACCTCCTTGGAGATAGCTCTTGCGGAGAATAAATACTGTATAGGCAGATGCTCCTCCTCACTACGGTATATAACAAATATTTCCACTTCTCCTCTTACAGCAAGCTTATCCTCCATTGGCCTTACATCCATATTTTTAAGCTCCACAAAGGACCAGAGAATTTCTTTGATATTAGGTTTACTTTGAGGTATCTCTACCTCCTCTCTAATCTTAAATACATCTCTTTTAGCCACTACTGTATTGGTAATTGTGGCTTTCTTGTATAGGCATTCTATACCCTGACCATTTTCTAAATCACAAGCCACATTCATCTTCACATCCTGATACACATTAATTCCATTCCCTATAAGACATCTTACCTCTACCTTTCTGGAATTAATAATTGCAACAGAAATATCTTCTAGCTTTGAGTGACACTCCGCCTGATTATTTCGATTAACCCCCTCAAGCAAAACAGCCTGTTCAAATGGAATGTCTCCTTCTAAAACCTCTATATCATTCTTCTTCCCTACTGTCTTATAAAGCATAGTAAAATAAAGTGTTCCAGCAACTCTTACCTTACCATCCTCACACCCAACCTCATCTATAACTATGTATCCATTTTTTGCTATAACCTTATCTATGTCATCCTTAGAATCAGGAATGTTAAAATCATCATCCACTGTAAGCTCTGCCTGCTTAGAAGCCTTTAGCACGCTGGTATTTATCTCTTTTTTACTAAAATCCATAGTCCCTCCAATTATAAAATAACCCTCACAAGGTTTTGTTCTATTATATAAATATATTCCAGATAACGGCTTTTAATTACAACTATATTTAATCAATGTCGAATACCACTGGCACATCATATTTCTCACATTTTAATACAATGTATGGATACATAGAATATTCTCCCTTAGCCACATAATCTGCGCCAGTAGCCTTATCAGTTTTAAGAGTTGTATCAATATAGATGGCATTACTAGTCAAAAATAAATCATTAACCACCACGTTAACATTGGCCCTCTCCTTCTCTCCGTAGCAAACCACAATATACATAAAACTACCGTTTGTATAAGTAAACTTGCACACCTTATCCTTCTTCTCCTCTATAATGCTATATAATTCCTCTGGAAGATTTTCCCTAGCACACACCGTAAAATCTATATGCTTTTTCTCACCCTCCTGCTCCTTATTTCCGCATCCTGACATAACAAAAATCCCACAAAAAAGCAGCATTATAAATAATGCTGCTTTTGTTAATAAACTTAATTTTCTCATAGGTCTTTCCTTTTTTCTCTTACTATATGGTATGAGAATTATTATGAAAATATAACCTTTCCTATTAACTGAAGAAGATAAGGAATAGCTGCTTCAAAGTTAACACCATACCAGCAACCCTCAGGATCCTCCATGGTAATTCTAATACACTCTGCAGTAAAGTCTGCTGCTATCTTAAGAGACTCCTTCCAGGAAAAGCCATTCATCATAGCTCCTACAGTTGTGCTGGCAAATACATCTCCGGTTCCATGATAGCTCTTAGGAAGAAGCTCATTAGAGTAATAGTAGAATTCATCATTCTCCTTATCATAACCCATAACACCAGTTGTACCCTCCTTAAAGCTTACACCAGTAAGAACACTAATCTTAGCCCCAAGCTGTGAAAGCTTAAGAAGCATCTCCTTAATGTATGCCTCATCATACTTTTCCTTATATTCCATACCAGTCATAAAGCTTGCCTCAGTAATATTGGGCACTATGATATCTGCCTCACCGCAAAGCTTTGCCATCTTGGCTGCAAAGGCCTCATCAAAGGCAGGGTATAACTTACCATTATCTGCCATAACTGGATCTACCAGAATTACATTGTCCTCAGTCTTAAACTCTCTAAACATATTAGTAAGAATTTCAATCTGCTCATCTGAGCCAAGATATCCTGTATAAATTGCATCAAAGCCCAGCTTCTCATCCTTCCAATGATTTGTTATAGGAACTATTTCCTCTGTCAAATCCTTACATGTAAAATTTGAAAACATGGTGTGGGTTGAAAGCACTGCTGTAGGAATTATGGCAGTTTCAACTCCCATGGCTGATATAATAGGAAGAGCCACTGTAAGAGAACACTTTCCTACACATGATATATCCTGAACTGTTACTATTCTTTTCATCAAAATAACCTCTTTTCTTGTTTACATTTCTAATGATACCCATTATACTAATTCTTGACCATATTAAAATAATCAATTTTTAACTTTTTTATATGGTCAGATTGGAGGATTTGGGATTGTTAACCTACTCATTTGAAGGTAAAGGCAAGGATAGCCTTTACGAATACCTTTATAAACAAATAAAAAATGATATTTTGGCATATAAGCTATCTCCTGGTGAGAAGCTTCCTTCTAAAAGAGCATTTGCTAAGCACCTAAATATTAGCACCATAACTGTGGAAAATGCTTATATTCAGCTACTTGCAGAGGGGTACATCTACTCTGTGCCAAAAAGTGGCTACTATGTAAGCGATATATCCTCCACCAAAACTATAGAAGAAAAAAGGCCTACCAAATATGCTAATGAACGCATAACAGAGGATAAGGTTTTTGCAGATTTCACTTCAAATTCCACCTCTAAGGACAGCTTTCCATTTACAACCTGGACTAAAATTTTACGGCAAATAATGTCAGATTATGAAAGAGAGCTTATGGTCAGATCCCCATACGCAGGTATTGAGCTACTTCGAGTGGCCATCTCCGATTACCTATATCAATTTCGTGGTATGAGTGTAGAACCAGAGCAAATAGTAATTGGGGCGGGAACCGAATATCTATACGGTATGCTTATACAGCTTCTTGGTCGAGACAAGAGATACGCCGTGGAAGACCCTGGCTATCAGAAGATAACCAGAATATATCAGGCAAACCAGGTAGACTGCTGCCATATTCCTATGGATAATAATGGAGTCAACATGCAGGCTTTGGAAAAATCAGAGGCTGATATCCTACACATTTCACCTTCTCACCACTTTCCTACGGGAATTGTAACTCCTGTAAGTAGACGTTACGAGCTTCTGTCCTGGGTTGCAAAGGATAGAGAAAGATACATAATTGAAGACGACTACGATAGTGAATTTAGACTGGTGGGTAAACCTATTCCCTCTCTTCAAAGTATTGATGTGGCGGATAAGGTTATCTACATGAATACATTTTCTAAAAGCTTAAGCTCCACCATAAGAATAAGCTATATGGTGTTGCCAAAATCTCTTGTAGCCCTTTACAAGAAGCGCTTAGGCTTCTACTCCTGTACTGTCCCTAACTTTGAGCAGTACACCCTGTATCGCTTTATAGAGCAGGGGCACTTAGAAAAGCACATAAACCGTATGCGCAATTACTACAGAATTCAAAGAGACAAAATACTTGAGTGTATTAAGAATGAAAAGAATTATAATAAGGTTGAAATCTTAGAGGAAAACTCAGGACTGCATTTCTTAATGAAGGTTCATACAGATTTAAGTGATGAAGAGCTTATACTAAAGGCCAAGGAAAATGGTGTTGCAATCTCCTGCTTAAGTCAGTATTCTTACTTAGAGGAAAATGCTACGGAGCATACCATTATTATTAATTATTCAGGTATTAAAACTGAGATTATTCCTGAGGCTGTTAGCAGATTATTCGAGAGCTTATGGGATAAATAAAAGTTACTTAGCTCTAAAAAATACCATAGATAAACCAAGTAATTCCACATACGAGCCTTGGAGCTGACGTGAATTACTTAGGAAATTTTAGAAAGGACTTTTGATTCAATATGGAACTTACTATAGGAACTTTTCTTTTTGTGTGTCCACTACTATTTTTAGCGGGACTTGTGGACGCCATCGGTGGTGGCGGGGGACTTATATCCCTACCAGCCTACCTAATAGCTGGTGTGCCAGTACATCAAGCCATAGCTACTAACAAGCTATCCTCAACCTGTGGCACAACCCTTGCAACCGCAAGATTTATCAAAAATAAATTGGTGAATGTAAAGCTTGCCATACCATCGGTTATCAGCGCAATAATCGGCTCATACATAGGAGCTAAGCTTTCACTTATCATGGATGAAAAAATATTAGAATATGTACTTTTTGCAGTTCTTCCAATAGCTGCATTTATTGTCCTTAACAAGAAGCTCTTTAAGGACAAGGCTGAAGGTGAATGTGAGGTTACCCTTAATGGTCGCACATATATGGTAGCCTGTATTGCAGCCCTAATCATCGGTATGTATGATGGCTTCTATGGTCCGGGAACAGGAACCTTTCTTATCATAGCATTTACAGTTTTCGCAGGTATGAGTGTAGGTGTGGCAAATGCCCAAGCCAAGGTTATAAATCTTACTACAAATATTACTTCCTTGGTTATTTTCATAGCAAATGGTCAGGTGCTTTTCTCTCTTGGAATAGCTGCTGCCATAAGCAATATGATAGGTGGATATATTGGAGCAGGACTGGTTATGAAAAAGGGAAGCAGGATTGTTAAACCTACTATAATATTTGTGCTAGTTTTGCTGGCGCTTAAGGTGGCGGTGGGGGATTAGGACATAAAAATGCCTATCCTGTCAGCCAACAGGATAGGCGTCGTCCATATGAACATTTAAAATCCTAAAAAATGTTTTTCTAATTTACAATAGGCACATAATTATCTTCTATGCTAACATCTGACCATTCTTTTTTATCTGTATCATATTTTTGTATGTATGTTGTGGATACTTCGCCACCCCATATCATATAATTCACTTCTGGCTGAGCATAAAAGCGTATGGATACACCATCTGCCAACTTTATAGTCTCTATAGATTGTGGCTTAGTACATTCTATAGTTACATAAATATTACCCCATTTTTTCTCATAGGACACATCAGTTACACGATTATCTACATCACCAAAACAGTTTGCAGGCTTCAAATTTCGATTTTTATCCTCTTCATAGTGTTTAGGAAAGTAACTAATTGGATTCCTCCAATCGTCATCCCCCTCCGGCTTACCATCCAAGTCAAACACCAAAACCACTTTATCCTCGTAAAATGTGGCCTGTTTTAGCCCAATTAGGTTATTAGAATCGTATTTATACCTAGTTATATAATCGTTGTTAAAGCTTATCACTAATGACACTACTAAAACTAATATTGTAATTAACACTAGCCCTATCACTAATATTTTCTTCTTCATATATTTCTCCTAGGACTCTACCCCTCATTAAACACTTCCTTATCCAGTGCTCCCTCCTGCTTAGCAACTATTGTTGTACAAACCGCATCACCAGTTATATTTACTGCTGTTCTAATCATATCAAGTATTCTGTCAATACCCATAATAAGTGCAATACCCTCTGTTGGAAGACCAACTGAATTAAGCACCATAGCAAGAGTTACAAGACCAACACTTGGAACTCCCGCAGTTCCGATTGAGGCGATAGTTGCTGTAAGTACTACTGTTGCCAGGTTGCCAAGAGTAAGGTCTATGCCATATGCCTGAGCGATAAATACTACTGCAACACCCTGCATAATTGATGTACCATCCATATTGATAGTGGCACCAAGTGGAATAGTAAATGAAGAAATTCTCTTAGATACACCCATCTTCTTATCAAGAGTGTCAATTGACATCGGTATGGTTGCATTTGAGGTTGCTGTTGAGAATGCAAATCCCATAACCGGAAGGAATTTCTTGATAAACTTTAATGGATTTAATCTTGTAAATATAAAGAGCAAAATCTGGTATATTACAAAACACTGTAAGCAAAGTGCAAGAATTACACTTCCCATATACTTAAGCATAGGCTGGAAAGCTGAAAATCCTAAATTTGCAAAGGTTCTAGCTATAAGACAGAATACTCCGATAGGAGCTATCTTCATAATAGCCATAGTCATCTCCATCATTACATCATTAAACTGGCTGAAAAATGTAGCCACTGTGCTAGCCTTACTACCAAGCTTAGCAAGCATAATTCCTACAAAAAGGGCAAATACAATTATAGGAAGCATGTCTCCACTTGCCATAGCACCAATAGGATTCTTAGGTATAATATTAAGCAAGGTCTCTGTAAGCTTAGTCTCTGTATTATTGCTTGTCACCTCTGCCTTCTGAATAGAATCCATATCAAGACCGATACCTGGATTAATCATATAGGCTACAGAAAGAGCTATAGTAACTGCAAGGGCAGTAGTAAAAATATAAAATACTATAGTCTTTACACCAACCTTGCCTAAGGTCTTTGTATCTCCGATTGCCATGGCACCACATACCAATGAACAAAATACCAATGGAACTACAAGCATCTGCATCAAACGAATAAAGCCTTGACCAATCACATAGAATACACCTTCTATAATGATATCATTCTTAAGGCTAGTATCCTCACCTATTGTTACATCTGGCATCACATAATGAATTACCACACCTAGCAGGGCACCTATAATAAGCGCCAAAAATATTTTAGTTGAAAGGCTTATGCCCTTCTTCTCATTGCCTTCAACATTAATCTTCTTATCTGACATTACTCAAGCCCTCCTGTCTCTTCAAGATATTCCTTAAGAGCAGTCTTCCACTCTGCTGGCTCCTCGATTCCTGATAATCTAAGCATCATATTATCAAGTACGCAATAGTCAGGACGAAGAACGTCGTGCTTTTCAACTGGTACTAACTTTAGCTTGTCAGTATTTCCGGTATACTCAAGTATTGCCTGAGCATACTCATATCTGTTACAGCTTCCCTTACAAACTGCATGGTACAAACCATACTCATCATTATCTATAAAATATCTGATAACCTTTGCAAGCTCCTTACATGAGGTAGGCACACCGAATCTATTTTCAGCTACTAAGAATTCCTCTTCCTTACCCACGACACTAAGCAACTCATCCACGAAATCCTTGCCAATACCATAAGTCCATGAGCTTCTAATAATAACAAATCTCTTACACAGCTGGCTTACAAATCTTTCACCAGCCTCCTTAGACTTACCGTAGATGCTCTTGGGATGAGTCTTGTCAAACTCATTATAAGGTCTTGAAGAATTTGCGCAGAATACGTCATCGGTAGACATATGTATAAGCTTTCCACTTATCTCCTCCACTGCTGCCGCAACATTTCTTACACCTAATGCATTAACATTATAAGCCTCATCCACATGCTCCTCGCAATACTTAACGTCTGTAAGAGATGCACAGTTAATAACCACATCTGGTCTATGAAGACGGGCATAATGAGTCACCTGCTCTAAATCTGTAACATCAATATCCTCCTTATCTGTGTTAAGAAGCTGATATTTACTTCTATCAAGTAGCTTGTTTAGTGCCGAACCCACATGGCCTGAAGCACCTGTAATCCACACCTTTAACATTAAATTTTACCTCCTGATTTTTCATAAGATTATATAGAATTTCTCATATAAAAAGAAAAGAGCAACTTATACACCCCTTAAGCTGCTCTTCAATTACTTAATTATATCAAAACTTGTTTTTTCTTGTCAATGGAAACTGGTTTCATGAAAACATTAAAAGGATCTGTCCACAAATGGCACTCCCATATGAATATAGGTTACATCCTCTGCTGGATCATATTGAAATGCAATATTTACATTTACCTTTTCATCATCCTGTAATACATATTCATCAATATTTTTGGAATAACCATACACCAAGTAATTATTATCAAACTCCACTGCTTCCACAGTTTTAGCATTAGTACTTTCTAAAAATTCCGCTACCTTTTCATCCTTCTGACTACTAACAAGTTCCCCCTTTAACTGAGAACAAAGATAAATATTAGTAGTTGGATTCATACCTAAATCCTTATATATTTCTCTTAATCTATCACAGTAATCTCCTGCATGCTTGGCAGCAGCCCCCTTAAGCTTAAGCTCCACCATTACATAATTTTCTATAGTTGTTTGCTGGTACTCATCCTCCCCTATTATAGACATCACCTTTATGGTGGTGTCACCATTTTGTCCTAGCTTAGCGAGAGTGGTTGTCCTTCCCGCCTGGATATCTAAATGAGTAACCTCATAACCTGTTGTCACACCCAGCTTCTTAGCTAAAGACTTAACCATCTCCTCCTTTACTTCATCACTTAGTTCCTGGTCTCCATAATATGCATATGCTCTTGTGCTTCCCTCTACCAAATTTTCCACACCCTGACTCATAACCTGTTCTACCATCTGCTTTTCTCTATCAATAGAATTATTAATGGCAAGCTGAAGTAGTACAGATGCCCATATAAGTACAATTAGGTAAATCTTTGATTTTTTATTCATAATTAAACTCCTTTTTTATAAACTAACCTAATTATTTCCAATCAAATTACAGCTTATTCAAAAAATATATAATTTAGGGGTTGATTTAGCACTTTAAAGTGTTGTATTATGTCCTTGTGAGAGTTTTCTCAAAATATGAATTGGGAAGGAATTTTTTCTATGACAGTTGGAATAGTTGGATTAGGTCTTATCGGTGGTTCCTTTGCTAAGGCCTACAGTGAGAATGATGAACATAGAGTTTACGCCTATGATATAAATGAGCAGGTTATGAGGGATGCTTATAATATGAAGATTGCAGAAGGAGAGCTTAATAAGGCAACTATAGGTAGCTGCGACCTTATCCTTCTCGCCCTATACCCACAGGCATCAGTGGATTACCTTAAGAACAACGCTATGCATATATCACCTAATACGGTAGTCATTGATTGTTGTGGTGTTAAAGAGTTTGTATGCAAGGAATGTTTCCCTATAGCTAAGGAATATGGCTTTACCTTCGTGGGAGGACACCCTATGGCAGGTCGTCATTTCTCCGGACTAGAATACAGTACGAAAACTATGTACAATGGTGCATCTATGGTTTTAGTTCCAGAGGATTTATCAGACGAAACCACTATAGAAAAAGCCAAAAAGCTTCTCTCCCCTATAAAGTTTGGGAAATTTACAATCTGTGATGCAAGAAGACATGATGAGATGATTGCATTTACCTCACAGATGGCCCACGTAGTATCAAATGCTTATGTAAAAAGTCCTACGGCTAAAAATCACGACGGTTTTTCCGCAGGAAGCTACAAGGACTTAACTAGAGTTGCCTGGTTAAATGAAACTATGTGGACAGAGCTTTTCCTAGAGAATAAGGAATGTTTATTAGAAGAGCTCACTTATTTTATTAACTCCCTCTCTGAGTATAAGAAAGCTATGGAAAATAATGATGCAGACACACTAAAAAAGCTTCTTGCTGATGGAAAAAAATGCAAAGAAGAAATAGATGGTTTAACAGAATAACATATATAAAAAAGACGCTATATAATCCAACCATAAGGTCAACTATATAGCGTCTTATTATATTTCTTTACTACGGAAGTAGCTGCAATACATTTTCAGGCTGACTATTTGCATTTGTAAGCATTGCCTGAGCTGCCTGTTGCAGTATACTAATCTTAGAATGCTCCATAATCTCATAAGCCATATCGGTATCTCTAATTTGGCTTTCTGCTGCCTGAAGATTCTCTGCGTAATTCTCATTACTATTTAATGTAAACTCCATTCGATTGGTGTAGGCTCCGAATAAGCTTCTTTGATCAGATACGAACTTTACAGCATCTCTAATACTGTTCATTGCTTTCTCTGAATCTTTTCTTGTAAGTACATTTGTATTCTCTAGACCTAACTCCTTTAATCTAAATACATCATACTTAATGTGAAAACATTCATCCTTTTGGGCACCTGTCTGAATTCCCAAGTCTCTCCAAACCTTGTATATAGGAACATCTATTTGATGGTTGTTAACAGAACCATAATAGCCACTGGTAGTTCTACTTATTGATGGACCATAAATATTAGAATTGTCTATATCTAACACTGTATTATCATTTAATGCTGTCTTAATTCGTTGCATTAATGATTCTTCGTCATCACTATCGTAAACAGAAATATTCATAGTAAGCGTACCAACATAATCAGTAGTAGTTACTCCATATGTATATGGCGTATCCGCTTCTAAATGATAATAACACCTTATACTTATCTCCATTTGAGTCAGTTCTATATTCCCACCACTGATTTTCGTCCTCAGGTCCCCAATCATTGGCCTGATACCTCATATCTGTAGCAGTCGCATTAACTGTGCCTATATTTTTCATGTTAAACTTTATTACCCAACTATTATCTTCCGCTACATCATTATAAGATGGTCTATCTGCAATATTTGGGGTTCCTGCAACAGCTCCAGTCTCAATCCAAGTAGTGTCATATGCTTCAAAATTTCTTTCACTCGTTAATTCAGAAATATAATTTGTTGATATCCTATAGCTAATTCCATTTACAGGAGTATTAGTATTTACCGCTTCGTAAGAATTCACATAACTACTAAGATTTACTCCATCTATACTTTGTGCTATATCATCAAGTGTAGCGGTTTCTGCCATTTTCCAAGTTACTGGCAAATCAAAACCCTGAAGTTCTGGATTATTAGCAATATCCAGATAATCACTTAATACAAATGACACCTCATCATTATCTAATGCTCCTATTTCATCCCATCCAATAAGGGCACTTTCGTAACTTTTTCCATTATATCCAACCCAGCTAATTTTAAATCCATAATTATCTGGATTAGTTTCGTCAGTTCCCTCAACACTAATATTATATCCGTCCTTGGCTACTGCTACCTTATTTGTCTGAGTAACTGTAAAGCCACTATATTGTGTTGGAATTTTAAGTGCCTGCTCCTTTTTTGTACCTATCTGTGTTCTTGTCTCACTGTTTTCATCCCATATCTTCATTCCATTAAATTCAGTATCCTCAAGTACCTTTTCAATTTCTTCCTTAAGGCACTGAATCTCACTATCTATAGCTTCTCTATCTTCTACGTTATTAGTATCATTAGCTGACTTAACTGCCAATTCCTCCATACGGTGAAGCATACTGTGAATCTCAGACAATGCCCCATCTGCTACCTGCACAAAGCTTATACCATCCTCTATATTATTAGATGCCATATTAAGTCCACGAATCTGGTTCCTCATCTTTTCAGATATACTTAATCCTGCCGCGTCATCAGCAGAACGATTAAGCTTATATCCACTAGATAATTTCTCCATCCTCTTGGACTGTATCTTAGTATTTCTATTAAAAATATGTTCAGCATTCATTGCCAATATATTATTTTGAATTCTCATGCTGCTCACCTCAAAGAAATCTTCATATTCTTTATACATTATTATCGGATAAATACTTTAAATATTTAACTTATATTTAGTAATTGATTCTGCATTGAAACAGATTAATTATGCACAAAACCAATAAATTAAAACCTTCTTGTCTTTAATTGTCACTTGACATTTTTACATTTCAGTCCTAAAATCAAATTTAGTTTAATAAACTTATCAGCTATGAAGAGACGAGTACCATAAAATCGGTCTACAGAGAGAGTTCCACTACCCGCTGAGAGAGAACTTAGAATACGCTTATGGGAAGACTACCTCGGAGCTGCCTATGCAAAACATAGGCCGTTGATTACGTTACAATCATTAAAGAGTGTCACTTTGTAAGATGTGTACTTATCCTTTGTAAGTACGGATTTATTCAAAGTGGAACTAGGGTGGAACCGCGATTTATCGTCCCTAGCGTAAGATTACGCTAGGGACTTTCTTTTATAATTATCTCTAGCGATTAAACAGCCCTGTGACTCTATGCCAATTTGTAAATCCCCAACAGGCATCCCACAAGGGGTGAAGGCAACCTCTTACAGTTGCCGTAATCCCTTAGTGGGTGCTGTGGGGGATGGGCTAAAACTCACAGGGCGTCAGTAGTAGAAAAAAGTAGAAAGGAAGAAAAACTATGATTATCACTTTAAAAGACGGATCATCAAAAGAGTACGCTCAGCCAATGAGTGCCTATGACATAGCAGCTGATATCAGCGAGGGTCTTGCACGTATGGCTTGTGCAGCAGAGATTAACGGAGAAGTATGTGACCTTAGAACAATTGTAGATAAGGACTCTACTCTTAACATTTTCACATTTAATGATGAAGCAGGTAAGAAAACCTTCTGGCATACTGCAAGCCACATTTTAGCACAGGCTGTTAAGCACATTTTCCCAGATGCAAAATGTGCTATAGGACCAGCAATTGACAATGGTTTTTACTATGACTTTGATATGCCTTCACTTAGCCGTGAGGACTTAGATAAGATTGAGGCTGAGATGAAGAAGATAGTTAAGGAGGGTTCTGAGGTTACTGCCTTTACCCTTCCTAGAGCTGAGGCAATCAAGCTTATGGAGGAAAAGGATGAACCTTACAAGGTAGAGCTTATTAACGACCTTCCAGAGGATGCAACTATTAGCTTCTATACTATGGGTGATTTCACTGACCTTTGTGCAGGTCCACACCTTATGAATACTAAGGCTGTTAAGTTCTTCAAGTTAACATCTTCATCAGGTGCTTACTGGAGAGGAAACTCAGACAACAAGATGCTTACTAGAATCTATGGTACTGCATTTACTAAGAAGGCAGACCTTGAAGAAAGACTTG
This sequence comes from Lachnospiraceae bacterium, assembly GCA_017517305.1. GTDB lineage: Bacteria > Bacillota > Clostridia > Lachnospirales > Lachnospiraceae > Coprococcus_C. The sequence continues at coordinate 66,282 of JAFWZV010000003.1, forward strand.
AGTTTTTAGAGAATATTAAGCTTCGTGACCACAACAAGTTAGGTAGAGAGCTTGAGCTTTTCACAACTGTAGACGTAATCGGTCAGGGACTTCCACTTCTTATGCCAAAGGGTGTTCAGATTATCCAGACACTTCAGAGATGGATTGAGGACGAGGAGGAAAAGCGTGGTTATGTAAGAACCAAAACTCCTCTTATGGCAAAGAGCGACCTTTACAAGATTTCAGGACACTGGGATCACTACAAGGATGGTATGTTCGTCCTTGGTGATGAGGAAAAGGACAAGGAAATATTCGCCCTTCGTCCTATGACTTGTCCATTCCAGTACTATGTTTATAAGGCAAGCCAGAAGTCATACAGAGACTTACCTATCAGATATGGTGAAACTTCTACTCTCTTTAGAAATGAAGACTCAGGTGAAATGCACGGTTTAACTCGTGTTCGCCAGTTTACTATATCAGAGGGTCACTTAATTGTTAGACCGGATCAGATGATTAGCGAGTTTAAGGATTGTATCGCTCTTGCACAGTACTGCTTACAGACCTTAGGCGTTGAAGAGGATGTGACATATCACTTATCAAAGTGGGATCCTGAAAACAAAGAAAAATACATCGGTGAACCTGAGGTTTGGGAGAAGACAGAGCAGGATATTAGAAATATTCTTAATGAGTTAAATATTCCATTTACAGAGGATGTGGGAGAGGCTGCATTCTATGGTCCTAAGGTGGATATTAATGCTAAAAATGTTTACGGCAAGGAAGACACCATGATTACTATTCAGTGGGATGCTTTACTTGCAGAGCAGTTCGATATGTACTTCATCAACAAGGACGGCGAAAAGGAAAGACCATACATCATCCATAGAACCTCTATGGGATGCTATGAGAGAACTCTTGCTTGGCTTATCGAAAAGTACGCTGGTGCATTCCCTACTTGGTTATCACCTGAGCAGGTAAGAATCCTTCCTATATCTGAGAAGCATCACGAGTATGCAAACACTGTACTTGCAAAGCTTAAAGCTGCTGGTGTACGTGCTACTATAGATGAAAGAGCCGAGAAGATTGGATACAAGATTCGTGAGGCTAGACTTAATAAGCTTCCTTATATGCTTATCATCGGTGCTAACGAGGAGGAATCTGGCTCAGTTTCTGTTAGAAAGCGTGGCGAGGATGGAGACCTTGGAAGCATGTCTGCAGATAAGTTCATTGCTGATATTGTTAAGGAAATTGCAGATAAGGTTATCAGCTAGAATTTGCTATCAATAATTTATGTAATATAGGGAATTTTAGTTTAATTTTAATCTTATTTATATATTAATTTTATATTATATATGCTACAATGATGGAAGAGTCAGATTTTTCGACTCTTCCATTTTACTTATAGAGGGGGTTTTTATATGCAATGTCCTTATTGCTTCGCGCAGCTTCCAGATGGTTCACAAGCCTGTGGCTATTGTGGGGGACAGCTTTATAACGAGATGCAATATTCAACAAATTATCCTAATGGGCAGGATAACTATAATCAAAATGCTAATCCTGAATATCCTAATTACCCAGGTAGTGCAGATATGAATCAATATAGTCAATATGATAACCAAGCTCAGCCTCAGGATTATAACCAATACAATAACCAGGCTCAGCCTCAGGATTACAACCAATACAATAACCAGACTCAGCCTCAGGATTACAACCAATACAATAACCAGACTCAGCCTCAGGATTATAACCAATACAATAACCAAGCTCAGCCTCAGGATTATAATCAATACAATAATCAGGCTCAGCCTCAGGATTATAATCAATATAATCAAAATACATATCCACAGCAGGCCTATGGTTACGACAACAATGCCTATAACCAGCAAGCTATACCTTATCAGGCAGCAACAACTGCTCCTAAGCTGGCAAAATCAGGCTCTGGAAAATCCAATAAAGCCATTATCATTTCCGTTATAGCAGTTGCAGTTATTGCCATAATAATTGGACTTGTTCTCATAATAGGTGGTGGCAAAGACAAGGATAAGGACAAAGATAAGGATCCTGTTACTACCACTGAAGCCACTACTACTGAGGCTACTACTACTGAAGAACCTACCACTGAAGCTACTACCACCGAAGCTACTACCACCGAGGAGCCTACTACTGAGGCTACTACCACTGAAGAACCTACTACCGAAACACCTGTAACTACTGATAATTACAATGGAAAATACGTATTTACTCACTACGACCAAAATGGTGAATTAGTTCCTGTAGGTGATGTTGAAAATACAACGGGCTCATATTTAGATAGCACAATGATGATCTACAACAATACCTGTCTCTTATTATCTGATATGGAAAATGTAAGTAAGGTATATTGTGACATTACTATACAAGACGGAGTAGTTTCCTTAGACGATGGCAGTGAAATAGTTAGTGGTACCTATAATCAAGAAGAACAAACCATTCGTATAATATACAATGACACAACTATGGTTTACACCTTAGACCCAGGAGATGGTAGTACCTATGATATGGCTGGGGATTACTCTTTAGCCTATGGAATGTATGGTAACGAAACCTACACTCTTGAAAGCATGAGAGAAACTATGGAAGATCCTTCCTACGATATGACCTTAAAGGTTTATGGTGTTTTATGTACTCTTACATCTTTTGAAAACGGAAGCATAAAAGTAGGCTCAACTTATCTTCAGGCCGTTGGAACTGATTTATACTTTGAAGATGGTTCAGGTGCTATCATGGGTGAATATAATCCTGAGAATCAAACCATTACTATGTTTACCAGTGGCTTAGATTTGGTATTTGAACTTGACACAGCCCAGTAACCAAAAGTTACCTTTATTCTTAAAAGGCATATTTTTCAACATTTTTTGATATTTTCTTGAAAAATAAGGTATTCAATTTTTTAAAAGTATGTTATTATTGAAAGAGCTTGTGAAAATACAAGCTCTTTTACAATTTTAAAGAGAGAAATAGAGAAAGAGAGGAACAAAAACTATGGTATGTCAGAATTGTGGAACACAGTTACCAGACGGAACTCCAGCATGTCCTACTTGTGGCGCTCAGCTTGCAGCACAGCAGCCATATATGGATCCTAATCAGATGTTTAATCAGGCTCCAGCTGCAGCACCTGCAAAGAAGAACAACACTGGTATGATTATCGGTATCGTTGTAGCAGTAGTAGCAGTAATCGCTATTATTCTTGTTGCAGTTAACCTTCTTGGTGGAAGTGAGTATGATGGTAAGTATAAGCTTACTTCATGTGCTTCTATGGGTATGGAGTTTACTGTAGAGCAGATGGAAGCTATGTCAGGCGAAAGCTTTGATATGACTTTAGAGGTTAAGGGTAGCAGATGTACTCTTGATGCTAAGGCTATGGGTTATGACAAGGCTTCATGTAAGATTAAGTTCGACGGTGATGAAGTTACACTTATCGACGGAGATGAGACATTAGTTGGTACTTACGATGCTGATGCAAAGTCTATCACTATCTCAGCTTCAGGCGTAGATATGATCTTTACATTACAGGATTAATTCCTACTGATTAATATAAAAAAGCACAGTTCATATGAACTGTGCTTTTTTATTATACTTGTTATTCCTTTATCTTAACAAAACAGCTGATAAGTGACACCATCAAGCCCACAACCATAATATATATTCCTGGCATAAGACTTTTAAAAATTTCACCTGTTGTAATATCTGTTTCTAAAACGATTCCAACCTTATCTAATAAGTCTGTTGCCCAAGCAGCTACATTTCCCATATCCACCAGCATAAGTACAAACATACAAAGAATTAGTACAACTGGCAATATCTTAAGAACTGGAATTCTTACAAAGGAAAGAATCACTAATAATATAATACTTACCAGTATAGCATACGGTATTATATTCCACATACCAGATATTAAACCAACATTTTTTCCCACCTTAAACAAATTGTATTGAATATCTACCTCCTGATGAAAATGAGAAAAATCAATCGCTGGAAGCATTAGGCCAATAAACATTATAATACTACCCAATAAACCAAGTATCATGCTTGCTGATATAAAGCCTTTAATACCTGTTGTCTCTGATGAAATGTCATTACTATATGCTTGATATCCCATATTACCATAGGTATTATATTGAGGCTGGTTATTCATATAAGGATTATACTGTGGCTGACTATTATTATAATTTCCTTGTGGAGCCTGTCCGTTCATATATGTATTAAACTGCTGCCCCTGATTATTATAATTATCCATTACTTATTCCTCTTTGTGTAATCTAAAAATATTGATATGCCGTATAACACTTGTCCAACTATAAGCATAATAGGACCAACTCCTCTTCCTCCTGAGAAGGAACTAGCATTTTGTACTCCCACTATAGCCTCCTCCTGAATGTTAATAGACTCAATATAATGACTATAATCATTATTTCCCATAATAATAGCGAAGAAAAATACTGTTAAAATTATAGGAAGAGCTCTAACAAAATAGTTATCCTTAAACATTACCAGTGGTCTTATACAACTACAAGCTGAAAAAGCAATCATATCTATGGCAGATAACATTATAAGAACTGCCATTACAATCAATATTTTTTCATCAAAGGCTATATCAGCATTTTTTCCACCAAGCTCAAATAAGTTGGAGCTTATTTTCTCCCCATTTTGCTCTATCCACATCCAAGAATAAAAGGAAGAAAGATATACTAATATTGCACCAAATAATGCCACCAATGTAGAGGTGTTTGAACCTAGCTCTTTTACATATTTACTAAAATCAAAGAATTTATCTAAAATTTGCGGGGATTCATTTCCATCACTATTATCATCTCCCCCAGCAACTTTAGTCTTTATTTCCTTCAAAACCACAGGTGCCTCTATATCTGCTCCACATTCTAAGCAATAGGATGCACCCTCCTTAATTTCCTTTCCACAGTTACTACATGTCATAATTATCCCCTTCTCCTTTCTTGCTTGTTAAACTATCCTTAACATTATCTATAAAATAATAAATGTATACTCCCACCTTAGATAGTATAGCTACAGACAATCCTATAATATAAAGAATAGGTCCCACACCATGATTGCAATATCCCGTTGCATCCTTTATCCAATATATTAATGCTTCAACCTCTCCTGCTCTGTAACTCATTTTTTCCACCAAGGTATCATTTTTTATAGCCATAACAACTATTACAATTAGCCCAATATACATCATTATTTCAAGCAAAACTGACGCACTAAGCCTACTCCTTAGTTTAATCTTATAGTCAAAATACTCTATAAGCACAAGAGCTATGCTATTAATAATAACAAATACTCCCATAGCAATATAGGCCTTTTCCTTAACCTGCCCCCCTGATAGCTGAAACATATTAAAGGAAAAGTCCTCACTAACACCTGTGTAGGCAAGAGCTGAAGAATACCAGCTAAACATAGGAGATATAAGTATTAAAATATATCCTAACAGGCTTATTAGTACTAATCTCTCACTTAAACAATAGCCTATAAAGCCTAGAAGGTTATTAAAGAATTTCTTCATTGTAGAAATTTCTCCATTTCCAAATGTTTTCCACTACACTATATCACAGTTTTTCTATTAAGTGAATATTTTTATAATTGCTACTTACAAGCCAATGCAAGCATAAGCATAGGATAGTACTTCTCCTTAGTAAAGGGCCATATAATGGACTGACACATACCAAGCTCCTCTAGCTTATCCATAATAATTGCCTTATACATTAGCTTGTGCCAATATTCATTTCCTGCCACTTCTATGAAATTCTGTTCCATACCTGAGAGAAAATCTCCCCCATATATTCCCTTCTCAAAACACTTGATTAGCTGATTGGCCTTATCCTCTGCCTCATTATTACTATAGCAGGAGCAAAGCTCATAACCTGTAATCACCAAAGACTTTGTAAGCTGCCTTAGGCTTATATATAACCTTTCTGTTGCAAGCTGGTTTAACTTATTAATCTCCTCATGCATTAGGTTTATATCTATATGCTTTATCTTATCTTTATAAAAATATAAAAGCGCAGCAAATCTGGCATTCAGCTGACTGGCAAGTCCAACAGCCACACTACAGTCCACATTATATGTATTCAATTTAATTGGTTCTGGCATATTTTTTATTAAATCTGCAAAATAATCCTGAAACTCTTCTATGGTTGCTCCATCCATAATAAGGGCTTCAAACATCTCGTAATCCTCATCTGTTATTGTCCAAAAACCCACATCAGCTACCTTACATACCTCTTTACTTAAGCCCAGTTCTTCTCTAAGGCTTCTTAGCTTGTCTATATCCTGATCAATAAGTAGTAGCTTGTATTCCTTGGATAATTCACATATGTCTATATCGTTACAACCACCTGCACCCCAAATTGCAACCCAAGAATTTTTTCTACAGTTTTCTTCCAGTCCCTTTTTTATGTAGGTGGTAAGCTGGTTGCGATATTGGGACCAGAATTCGTATTGAGAGTCTGTATTTTCAGTTTTTATCATTTTGAAATAGGACATGGGATTTCCTCCTCTGCATGCAGTGGTAATCTTCTCATTCACATCGCAAGCATAGCTTGCTCTGTGCTGCGTACTCGCCAAATAGATTCCACTGCATGCAGTGGTTCTCTATCCATTCACATCGCAAGCATAGCTTGCTCTGTGTTGCGTACTCGCCAAATAGATTCCACTGCATGCAGTGGAATCCAAGTAACACCAAGCACTTGCATCTGTAACTTCGTTACATTCAGTGCTTGGTGTTACTTGGATTCATGCTTCGCATGAATCTGCTTGGCTCGCTAGACGCACAAAAAAACACCGACCCCACAGCTTAAAATCTGCAAAACCGATGCCTTTAAAAAGTGGGCCGCCGGGGGCTCGAACCCCGCACACCCTGATTAAGAGTCAGGTGCTCTACCAAATGAGCTAGCGGCCCGTATTGATTTGTGAATTTCTTGTGTTTCACAAGAACAAAATCAATTATATAACAAGGAATTAAATAATGCAAGTCTTTTTTTTATTTTTTTTGCATTTTTTTAAACTTTATGAATTATGCCTTATTTTTCTTGTTAATTTGTCCACTTTTCACAACATCTAAGTTAGTGGACAAATTAACGAATAACTTATTTATTTTCCTTTTACTATAAAAATATGCATTGATTTTTGATTTTAATGATTTTCTTTTCACAAACTAACCAACTTTATCATCTCTTAATAATAGCTTATTCTTATTATGAAAAATTGCTACACTCTATTAGGATGAAATACTACTCTACAGATTGGATTTCCCATCTGAGAAAACTTCTCCTCGTATTCTGTCATAACATTCCCCTCTACATATGGAGAATTATGAAGATCAAAGGTTACATTATCCTTAATCCATCCTGCCTCATCAATTTGCTCTAAGGAAAAATCAAACAGTGATTTATTATCAGTTTTAAAGGTTATACCACCATCTTCACTAAGAATCTCCTGGTATCTCTCTAAAAACTGAACTGAGGTAAGTCTTCTCTTAGCATGTCTATCCTTTGGCCATGGATCAGAGAAGTTTAAGTAGATGTAATCCACTTCCCCTTTGTCGAATACATTGCCTATGTACTCAGCCTCCATTCTAATAAAACACAAGTTAGGAAGCTGCTCCTCTGTCTGCTTTTCAATAGCTCTAACCAGAACACTTGAGAATTTTTCCACACCTACATAATTAATGTTGGGATTTTCCTTAGCAAGCTGAATAATAAATTTTCCCTTACCCATACCAATTTCTATATGTATAGGATTATCATTTCCAAATTTTTCTCTCCACTTGCCCTTCATAGATTCCTCATCCTGAATTACAAACTCACTTACTGCAATGGTCTCTCTTGAACCCTTTACATTTCTTAATCTCATAATATCAATCAAGAACTAAATATCTAGCTCTTTTCCCTTTCAATTATTTTATATGTAATATATCATCTACCAATTTACTTTTCTACCTTTTTTTTATAATTAATCTTGTTATTTTTTCTATAATATAGGATAATTATATAGATAATGCTTATATTTAGATAATGAGGAAGATTGATTTGAAGAAGATAATTACTTCTATATTAATATTAACTCTTGTTCTTGTTGCCCCTTGTGGTAAGATATGCTCCTACGCAGAAGAATTGGAGGATGAATATGTGGAGGATACTGAGGAATATTCTGAAGAAGAAAACACTTCTGAGGAAGTCACAGAAGAAACAAAGGACGAAAATGGATTTCCTATCATAACCTGCCAATCCGCCATAGTCATGGATGCAAGTACAGGGCAGGTAATATATGAGAAGGATGCCTACTCTAAGCAGTATCCAGCCAGCACTACAAAAATTATGACTGCACTTATTGCTCTAGAGCAGGGAAATATGAATGACACCCTTGTAATGTCTGAGAATGCAATTTGGGGTATTGACAGAGACAGCAGTAACATAGGTCTTGACGTTGGAGAAGAAATCTCTATGAAGGATGGTCTTTATGCCATTTTAATGAGCTCCGCAAATGAAGTCTGCGTAGGTGCTGCTGAACACATTTCCGGAAGTACAGATGCCTTTGTGGAACTTATGAATGATAAAGCCAAAAGTCTTGGTTGCACCGGAACCAACTTTGTAAATGTTAATGGTCTTCATGATGATAATCATTACACCTGTGCATATGATTTAGCTATAATGGCAAGGGCCGCCTTGTCAAATCCTACCTTTAGGGAAATGTCAGCTTGTACCTATTACGAGGTTCCACCAACTAACAAGATAAATGATATAAGATATCTGTGGCAGAATAACGAGCTTATATGTGAAACCTCAGATTACTACTATTCCTACTGCACTGGTGGTAAAACAGGATACACAGATCAGGCTGGTGGTACACTTGTATCTTGGGCATCCTTTAACGATATGGAGCTTATATGTGTTGTTATGAACACTCAGCCTAAGAACAATATTTTCGCAGATTCCATTAAGCTATATGATTATATGTTTTACAATTACTATCGTCATGGCTTTTTACAGGATTTTGAATTCTCACCTGAACAGCTTACTAATGCTCAGAAGGTTCTCAATGAATACTACGGTTGTGACAATGCGGGTAAGCTAAAGCTTAATGCCGATACCAATAAGGAGCTTTTAGTAAACTATTCTGCTGACCCAGACAGCTTTTGGAATTCACTATCCATTTCTACTGATAGAATAGACGAAGGAATTATAGGAACTTTAACCGTCCATGATTCCAACTTTACATATATTAAACTGCCGGTGTACTTTAGTGGTTATGTCCGGTCTGATGATCCAGAAGCCATAAGAGCTGCCTATGCTGATGGCTCTCTTCGACCTATACCAGACAAAAAGGCAGTTAATATTATTAAAAAATTAGCAGTTTGGATAATTGTACTTGTAATTATCCTTGTATTTCTACCTATTAGAATTACTGCTGGACCTAGAGCACTTCTTCTCTCCATATTTAAGAGAAAAAAGAAGAAGAAAAACAGAAAAAGGAGGTAAGGTATGGATTCAAATAACAAAACTGATTTGGAGATAATTTGTGCGGCCAATAAGGAAATGCTTGATTACTTCAATTCCCGTTTTTTAGAAAAACTAGAGGATATTCAAGAGCTTAAAACACAATCCTTTGAAATTGATGTAAAAATCGAAGAGCTTGAAAAGACTAAGGATATCTATGCCTTTAAATCCAATTCAAGAAAAAGCATTTTTACACCTAATACTAACGACGATTCTGATAATGTTCGTGGTCAAATTATTGACCAACAGATAGAGGAACTAAGACAAATTCAAGAGGGGCTAGGCACCAAGCTTAGAAGTAAGGAGATTAAGCTTAACGCGTTAAAACGAAGACTAAATTCCTTAAATCAAGCTCAGGATGCTCTAAAGCGTGTATCCCCTGAAGCACTTAATTCTAGTTATTCAGAGGATGAGGAAGGCTTTGAGTTTATAGAAACAGATACGTCTAATAGAAGTCATATATCACATGGACATAGTATATTAATGCAGGATGCTTTCGATAAAGCTTATCTTACAACTCTAATAGACAGAAATATTAAGAATAATCTATTGGGTTTAACTAATAAGCTAGAGCTACTAACCTATCTTTTAGGAACAGATATTAGCAGGGCTAAGCTTACTCTAAAGGAAATTATCTCAAGCTCTAAGGATATAGCCGCTTCTGTAGATGACATAGCAGCAAGACTTAACAAAAGCATTGATTCTGGCAAACCACTATGGTCCCAAGTGGATGAATTCATTATGCTTCGCAGAGAACAATATCCTGAATATCTTATTGAAGCCGATGTGGATTGTTCTGATTACGAGCTTAATGTACATCCAGTATTTATCATTAACACCTTAGTTCTTTTAGATATATTCTTTGATAATATATTTAAACACTCTAATGCTAACAATATAGTATTTAAGCTTAGTATTACACCTAACCTTATTGAATGTGAAATATCAGACAACGGTATTGGCATTAGTGACAACTACTTAAATACCAGTCCATGGTATTCAAGTCTTCACAAGGCCCATGAGATTATTTATCTCTTAGGTGGTAATATTAGAATCAATGGGGATATTACGACAGGAACGTATGTTCGGTTTGATTTTCCTATACAATTTAATTCATAACTGGAGGATATCATGAAACATAAAATTATCGACTTACTAGAAAAAAACGTTGAAGGATTAAATAGAGAAGAAATATCAGCTCTTATTGAAATTCCACCTAAGCCAGAGCTTGGAGATTTTGCATTTCCATGCTTCAGACTTGCTAAGACTATGAGAAAGGCACCTCAGATGATAGCTGCAGATATAAAAGAAGCTATCGGTGATGTTGATTTTCTTCAGGAAATTTCAGTTCAGGGTGCTTATCTAAACTTCTTTATAAAGAAGGATATTTTCGTAAAGACCATGGTGGAGGCAGCATCTGCTAATAATTTTGGTGGCTCATCTGTTGGAGATGGACAAACAATCTGTATAGACTACTCCTCTCCTAATGTTGCTAAGAATTTCCATGTAGGTCATCTACGTACTACTATTATTGGAAATTCTCTCTACAAAATTTATTCAAAGCTTGGATACAATGTGGTTAGAATAAATCACCTTGGTGACTGGGGTACTCAGTTTGGAAAGCTTATCGTTGCTTACAAGGCATGGGGTAACGAGGATGCTGTTAAGAAAGATGGCGTTGGAGAGCTTATGAAGCTTTATGTTAAATTCCATGATGAAGCAAAGAAAAATCCTGCTTTAGATGACGAAGCAAGAGCTTGGTTTGTAAAGATGGAACAGGGAGACGAAGAGGCTCTTAAGATATGGCAATGGTTTAAAGATATAAGCCTTATAGAGTACAAGCGTACTTATGATCTTCTTGGTATGGATTTTGATTACTATCTTGGAGAAAGCTTCTATAGAGATAAAACTGATGATGTTGTAAATAAATTGACTTCAGCTAATCTTCTTACAGAAAGTGAAGGTGCTAAAATTGTAGATCTTGAAGCTTACGATATGGCTCCATGTCTTATTCTTAAGAATGATGGTAGCTCAATATATGCAACTAGAGATTTAGCTGCTATCTTCTATCGTAAAAATACCTACAATTTTGTAAAGTGCCTCTATGTAACTGGTCAGGAGCAAAAGCTTCACTTCGCACAGGTATTTAAGGTTGTTGAGCTTCTAGGTAATGAATGGGCTAAGGATCAGTTAGTTCATATTCCATACGGCTTAGTAAGTCTTGAAGGTGCAAAACTTTCAACAAGAAGTGGTAATATTATCTATGCTGAGGATATTCTTCTTGAAGCAGTATCTAAGGTGAAGGAAATTATCCTTGAAAACATGGAGAAGAAGGGTCAGGAAATACCTGATGTTGATGGAACAGCTAAAATGGTTGGTGTTGGTGCCGTATTATTTAACGACTTATACAACCAAAGAATTAAAGATGTTTCCTTTAGTTGGGACAAGCTTCTTAACTTTAATGGTGAAACTGGACCTTATGTTCAGTATACCTATGCTCGATGTTCAAGTATTTTAAGAAACCTTGAAAATTATAATGAAAATGCTCCTATAGATTATTCACTTATAACAGACGCAGATTCAATTGATCTTCTTAAGGAAATTAATCGTTTCCCACAGGTAGTAGTTGATGCTGCAGAAAAGTATGAGCCATCTCAGGTAGCGAGATTTGCAGTTGCAGTTGCACAATCCTTTAACAAGTTCTACAATGCTAATAGAATTAATATAGAAGATGAGGCATTAAAGAACTCCAGAGCTGCACTTGTAAGACTTACAAGAAAGACTATTAAAGATGCTATGTTACTTCTTGGTATTGATTGCCCTGAACAAATGTAATATATATTAGATTATTTACACCCAGTGTGAAACAATATGAGTTTTCACTGGGTGTTTTATATTGTGTTCTTTATTTGCCACACTATTTTGACCTTGGTTTATGTTTGGCACAATATATTGTGGTATTTATTTCTAATGTATATATCCTATATGTATGTTTCACGTGAAACACTTGTACTTTGTGCATTTTGACTGTTATTTTTTAAGTTTGTTTTTTCAGAAATCGTTACTCTGTTTCACGTGAAACCTATAATTCTAAGTTTATTTCTGTGATTTATTTCCTTCGGTTATCTCTATTTGATTTGTTTCACGTGAAACGCAAAAGATTGTTGATAAGTGTGTGGATATTGTGGACTCTTATATATGGTCTGTGGATAATTATGTGGTTATGTGGATAAGTCAATGGTACATATTGTGGATAAGTTGTTAAGTGTGTTGATAACTATCTTTGTGTTTCATGTGAAACATTATTTTATTATATACTATTATCATTACCTCTTATTATTTTATTTGTTGTAAATATAATTATTCATCTAGTTTATTCTATTAAGTTAGTTCTCAAAATTATTATAATTATGGATTGGTTTCACGTGATACCAATTTATCTTATATGATGATTATATGATTTAAACTTATTATACTTTGTTCACATCTTGCGTTTTAATAATTATTTATATTATATTCAGATTTTATATTTGTTTCATCATAGTGTTTTATATAAATTTAATATTCTATGTGTTTCACGTGAAACTTCTGTTATATTTCACTTATTAATAGAAGCATCTACAATACTGATTTATTTTAATGATATTTATATGATTTATCACAGCAATTAAGCATATTTTGACAACATAATATTTAAATCTTTAATCAGCATATTCATTTTCATTATATATAATATTACATCTGCTATTTTAACTAACAATTACATACCATTAATTCTACTAACAAATCCTTATTACATTATTAATCTATTAATTATGATGTACTCTAATTATTTGGTTTACATAATACTGTCACGTGGTTACACATCTTTTTTTCTCTTTATATTACTATGAAAACACTATGTAGCTCCAATTTCCATGTTTCACGTGAAACATACCATCAAGAGATATAATCAATATATTGTACCTTGTAAGATTTTATTCCCATATTTAGATATGGCGAAGAAAGTCATTTAATGATATAATGTTTAGTAATTATGGAGGTTTGAACATGGGAAGAATTATTGCAATAGCCAACCAGAAGGGTGGCGTTGGTAAAACTACAACTTCAATTAATCTTGCTGCCTGTTTGGCAGAAAAGGGCAAAAAGGTTTTAGCCATAGATATGGATCCTCAGGGTAATCTTACCAGTGGTCTTGGCATAGATAAGAATGCTTTGAATTTAACAATATATCAAGCAATCTGTGGAGAATGCAATATTGGTGAATGTATGGTTGTTCGACCTTTGGATAAGAAGCTCAATCTGAGTGTGCTTCCTTCTAATAGAAACTTAGCAGGTGCAGAGGTTGAGCTAATAAACGAAGATAAGCCTCAATTTATACTCAAAAACCTAATTAAGGGAATACGAAAAAACTTCGATTTTATCATAATTGATTGTCCTCCTGCCTTAGGAATGCTTACAATCAATTCCATGACTGCTGCTGACACAGTATTGGTACCTATTCAGTGTGAATTCTTCGCTTTAGAGGGATTATCACAGCTTATATACACTATTGATTTGATTAAGAAGAGTCTTAACAAAAACCTTGAGATAGAGGGTGTAGTTTTTACTATGTACGATTCACGAACCAATCTATCTTTGGAGGTGGTGGATAATGTTAAGAACCATCTTGACCAATACATTTACAAAACTGTGATTCCTCGTAATGTTAGATTAGCAGAAGCACCAAGCTTTGGACTTCCTATTAATCTATATGACAGTAGGTCCTCAGGTGCACAGGGCTACAGAGAACTAGCTGATGAGGTTATTAAGAATAAATTATTTCAGTAAATAGTCATAATATCTATTTTAAGAATATAGACTACAAATCAAGCAAAACGTTTTTATATCGTTTTTACATTTCATAAGATAATTTGTGTCCTACAATTTATAAAAAAGGACATATTAAGGAGGAAGGTTATGGCAACTAAAAAGAGTAGACTAGGTGACGGTCTAAAAAGCTTAGGACTAGCTGCTAGTGATGTAGATTCAAATGATAAAGCTAGTGGCACCAAGACTTCCGGTAATACTACAACCAAAACGGTTGTCAAGGAGGTCGTTAAAGAGGTTATTAAACCAGTTGAACAAACTGTTAATATAAACACTATCGAACCTAACAAAAGTCAGCCAAGAAAGACATTTGATCTAGATGCATTAGAGGAGCTTTCAGCATCCATTAAGCAGTATGGTATTATTCAACCACTTGTGGTTGCTAAGCACAAGGATTACTACGAGCTTATCGCTGGTGAGAGACGTTGGAGAGCTGCTAAGATGGCAGGACTTAAAGAGGTTCCTGTTGTAATTAAAGACTACACTCCTCAGGAGATTGTAGAGATTGCTCTTATAGAGAATATTCAAAGACAGGATCTTAATCCTATTGAAGAAGCTATGGCTTATCAAAGACTTATAGAAGAATTTAGCCTGACTCAAGATGAGGTTGCTGAAAAGGTTTCAAAGAGTAGACCTGCTGTAAGTAACTCCCTTAGATTACTTAAGCTTACTAAGAAGGTTCAACAGATGCTTATAGACGATATGCTTTCTATGGGACATGTTAGAGCTCTCATCTCCATTGAGGATGAAACTCTTCAGTATGAAACAGCACTTTACATTTTCGATAAGAGACTTAGTGTTAGAGAGACAGAAAGCTATGTCAAGAAGGTTCTTTCTGCTCCAAAGGATACTCCAGCCTCTAGCAGTTCAAAGGTTGATTACTCTTTCCTATATAAGGATATCGAAGAGAGAATTAAAAGTAGCCTTGGAACAAAAACTACCATTAAGGCTAAGAATAAGAATAAGGGTAAAATTGAAATTGAATACTATTCAGAGGATGATTTAGACAGAATTACCCAGATATTATTAAGTGCAAAATAAGTGAGGAGCTTTTTATGAATTCAGATAATAAAATAGTGGAGATCACAGTTCTTGGAATGAAGATTGAAACTATTACTACTATACTTGCTATACTGGTAATTCTTCTTATTATTATGATGATTTTTACCATCCATAAGATGAATATAATTACCAGAAAATACAAAGCTCTTATGAGTGGAAAAAAGGGAGCTGACCTAGAGAAAATAATTAGGTACCGCTTTAAGGAAATGGATAAGGTTAAGGCTAATGCTAAGCGAGTAACCAAAGAACATAAGGAGATTAAAGCTCATTTATCAAGCTGTGTTAGCAAGACAGCCCTTGTAAAATATGATGCATTTGAGCAAATGTCAGGAAAACTTAGCTTTGTTATAGCTTTACTTAATGATCAGCATACAGGAATTATACTTAATGCTATGCATTCAAGAGAGGGTTGTTTTACCTACGCCAAGGAAATTATTAAGGGCGAATCCTACATTCCTCTATCAGAAGAAGAGATGGATGCACTTGAAAAGGCTATGACTGTTGAGGAAGAAATCAACGGACTAAATACTGACACTGAAGATGATATTAATTTTGATGTATATGATGAATAAAGGAGATTATTATGTTAGACATTAAATTTGTACGAGAAAACCCAGACATAGTTAAGGAGAATATTAAGAAGAAGTTCCAGGATGCTAAGCTTCCTCTTGTTGATGAGGTTATAGAGCTTGACAAGCAGGCCAGAGCACTTCAGCAGGAAGCAGATGAGCTTCGTGCTAAGAAGAACCAGATTGCGAAGCAGATTGGTGCACTTATGGCTCAGGGCAAAAAGGATGAGGCCGAGGTTGTAAAGCAGGAGGTTGCGAAAAACGCTGCCAGACTTGCAGAATTAGAGAAGCAGGAGCCAGTTGTTAAGGAAGAGTTAAAGCAGAAAATGATGGTTATCCCAAATATCATTGACCCTTCTGTTCCTATAGGAAAGAACGATGAGGAAAATGTTGAGCTTGAGAAATTCGGTGAGCCGGTTGTTCCTGAATTTGAGGTTCCATACCACACTGAAATTATGTCTAAGTTTAATGGTATCGACCTTGAAAGTGCTGGTAAGGTTGCAGGTAACGGCTTCTACTACCTTATGGGCGATATTGCTAGACTTCACTCAGCCATCATTTCTTATGCTAGAGACTTTATGATTGACAGAGGCTTTACTTACTGTATTCCTCCTTTCATGATTAGATCAAATGTTGTTACGGGCGTTATGAGCTTTGCTGAGATGGATGCAATGATGTACAAGATTGAGGGCGAGGACCTTTACCTTATCGGTACAAGTGAGCACTCTATGATTGGTAAGTTTATCGATACATTAAATCCAGAGGAGAGCCTTCCACAGACTCTTACTAGCTATTCACCTTGCTTTAGAAAGGAGAAGGGAGCTCATGGTATCGAAGAGAGAGGTGTATACAGAATTCACCAGTTCGAGAAGCAGGAGATGATCGTTGTATGTAAGCCAGAGGATAGCATGGATTGGTTCCACAAGCTTTGGAAAAATACAGTTGATTTATTCCGATCTATGGATATTCCTGTTAGAACTATTGAGTGTTGTTCTGGAGACCTTGCAGACCTTAAGGTTAAGTCTTATGACGTTGAGGCTTGGTCACCTCGTCAGAAGAAGTACTTTGAGGTTGGTAGCTGTTCAAACCTTGGTGATGCTCAGGCTAGACGTTTAGGCATTAAGGTTAAGGCTGCAGATGGAACTAAGTATTTTGCACACACATTAAATAACACAGTTGTTGCACCACCACGTATGCTTATTGCTTTCCTTGAGAATAATTTAAATGAGGATGGAAGCGTTAATATACCAGAGGTTCTTCGTCCATACATGGGTGGCAAGGACGTTATCAGATAAGGGCTTTTAATTAGATAAGAGCTATACCCACAGTGAGCAGGGGTACCTGCTCACTTGTTGATTTTCTATGTGAAGGAGATGAATCTATGCATTCATATTTGAGAGCCGTAGGCTTTAGTGAAATAAAAACCAGAAAGCTTCTGGAAAACATATATGTATCATCTCTGAAAAATCCTAATAGGAAGATGATTACCACCACAGGCATCGACACCTCTCTCATTCAATTTGAGAAGGACTTTGGAGCTAATATGGGACTTACTCTTGTAGGGGAATACGATATTAATGGTTCTCTCTCTATAGAGCATTATTTTCCATATATAAAGGGTGATGTTTTTATGGAATTCGAAAATATTTCCATCGAAAAACAAACAGATAAGGAATCCTATGCTGGTGTTTGTGAGGATTATAGATTGGGTATGACTCTTATTTTCTATGTGCTAAATATATCCGATTATGCCAAGTCAAAATGGCTTAATTACTCTAATAGAAATTTGAGTCGTGTTAAGCTTTCCGGTCTTTCCACTGGCGGAACTATTCTTCTTGGTGTTATGCAAGACGAAAGTTCAAGACTTTATGAGGAGAAGCTAAAAAGAAGAAGAAATAATCTTTTAGCCCAGGCGAGAGAAGGGAATACTGAAGCTATAGAGAATCTTACTCTTGAAGAGATGGATACTTATGCAACCTTATCCGGTAGAGTACATTATGAGGATATTTTGACCATAGTGGATACTAGCTTTATGCCTTGTGGAGTAGAATGTGATCACTATATGATTACAGCTCATATATTAAAGGTTACTGAGATTACTAATTCCTACTCCAAGGAGCT
Organism: Lachnospiraceae bacterium; assembly: GCA_017517305.1. Taxonomy (GTDB): domain Bacteria; phylum Bacillota; class Clostridia; order Lachnospirales; family Lachnospiraceae; genus Coprococcus_C. The sequence continues at coordinate 84,433 of JAFWZV010000003.1, forward strand.
TATATATAATCTAGCGCTAAAGTGCAATGATATATACTTAAATGTTGCAATTAACGCAAAGGATCTTCAGGGCGAGCCTAGTGTTGGACGTCGCTTTAGAGGTGAAATCTGGCTTCAGGGACATGTACAAATTTAAAAAATAAAAATCCTAAGCCTTAGTTCTTATTTACATTTTCACAAATATATTTTAAAATAAATGAGTGTCTACAATGGACACTTAAATATGTTTCCGTAGCTCAGCTGGATAGAGCAACCGCCTCCTAAGCGGTAGGTCGGGCGTTCGAATCGCCTCGGGAACGCTCACGAAGCAATGAGAAGTGCGTTACAAAATATGACAACGGAAGTACGATGCTTGCATCAGTACAACTGTTGTCATATTTTGTAACATAGGGCGAATGCCCGTGGGCTTGTCGAACCGTCAGGTTCGGCAAGACTAGCACTTCAAATTGTAAATACCTTATTTGAAAGGAGCTTATATGACATCTTTAAATAACGAAAAAATTTATATAATCGGACATAAAAACCCAGACACAGATTCCATCTGCTCAGCCATAAGCTATGCTTACCTTAAGAACAAGCTTACTGGTAAAAGCTATGTTCCTATGCGTGCTGGTGATATTAATGCAGAAACTGAATATGTACTGAAGTATTTTGATTTTCCAACACCTGAACTAGTTGAAAATGTTTTCACTCAGGTTAAGGACGTGGAATACAGACACCTTGACGGTGTTTCTGGAGAGATTTCTATCAAAAAGGCTTGGGAGATTTTAAGCGGAACTCATTGTACCACTCTTCCATCCATAGATGAACACCAGAATCTAGTTGGTCTTATTACCGTTAAGGATATTGCAATGACCTATATGGAGGTATATGACAACGAAATTATTGCCACAGCAAAAACTCCTTACCAAAACATTTTAGATACTCTTTCCGCAAGACTTGTGGTAGGTGACCCTAATGACCAGGTAGTTACCGGTAAGGTTTTGATTGCTGCTGCAAATCCTGATATGATGGAAAACTATATTGAAAAGAATGATATAGTTATACTTGGTAACCGATATGAATCTCAGCTTTGTGCCATAGAGATGGAGGCTCAGTGTATCATCATATGTGATGGTGCAGATGTATCAAAAACTATTACTAAGCTGGCTGAGGACAGAGGCTGCTCAATTATTATAACACCTTATGATACCTACACAGTAGCTCGTCTAATTAACCAGAGTATTCCTATCAGACACTTTATGAAGAAAAACAATCTCATAACATTTTCTGATGAGGACTATATCAATGATATTAGAAATGTTATGGCTAGTAAACGTCATCAGTACTATCCTGTATTAGATGAAAATGAAAAATATATGGGACTTATTTCCCAGCGTAATTACTTGAATGCAAATCCTAAAAAGGTAATTCTTGTTGACCACAACGAGCGTTCTCAAACAGTAGATGGTATTGAGGATGTTAATCTTTTAGAGATTATCGACCACCACAGAATCGGTGGCTTACAGACTATGAATCCTGTATATTTTAGGAATCAGCCTCTAGGTTGTACTGCAACTATAATCTATGAAATGTTTATGGAGACAGGTATAGAAATTCCTAAGGATATAGCAGGCTTACTTTGTTCTGCAATTATCTCTGACACTTTGATGTTCAGGTCACCAACCTGCACTTATAAGGATAAAGAGGTTTGTGAAAAGCTTGCAACCTTAGCAGGAATAAAAATTGACAAATACGCTGTTGCAATGTTTAACGCAGGTAGCAAGCTAAAGAACAAATCTGTAGATGAAATCTTTCATCAGGATTATAAGGTATTCTCCACAGATGGCTTAAAGTTTGGTATAGGTCAGATTACTTCATTTAACAGCGACATATTACAGGAGCTTAAGCCAAAGCTGTTAGCTCATATGGAACAGGAGATAAAAGCGAAGGGTGTAGATATGCTTTTCTTTATGCTGACAAATATATTTACTGAAGATACAGAGCTTCTCTATGTGGGTAATCAGGCAGCATCCCTTCTTACTAAAGCTTTTAACAAAGAAGATGTTAGTGGTGGAAGTGTCTTACTTGAGGATGTTGTATCACGAAAGAAGCAGGTTATTCCTTCAATTATGAATGCATTCCATTCTTAAAATTACAAAATATAAGCTGACAAAATTACTATAATTTGGTATAAAGATTTAACCTACTTAATTGATAATACAATTAACCTGTGGTAAAATAGAAATAGTATGAAAAAACTAAGGAGGAATTTCATGAAGAGTAAATCTCAGACAACACTTACAATTAGTGCAGTTGCATTTGTAGCAGCATTATTGATTGATTTATATTTAATTATTGCTTATCCATCTAATATTGAACTTATAATAGCAGTTTCTCTCATTGTAATTGTTGACACCTATTTCATGGTGGATGGAATTCTTGCAAAGATAGATGACATTGCAGCAGTTGCCATCGACAAGCAGAATGAGCTTACAAAGGTTGAGAAGGGAATCTATTCTGTTGCCAAAAGAGAAGAGGTTGCCAGAGCTCAGAGTATGTCAGCTCTCCTTGATATGATGGATGATATGAAAACTGAGAATGCTAAGCTATATCAGGAAATGCTTGATCAGGACAAGCTTATGTCCAAGCTTATGATTAAGAAGGATGGAGATAATGCTACTAAGATAGTTAATAGCAATGAGCGTCTGGCTGTACTTATTGCACAAACTGCAACTGCCAATGCTAAGTCACAGAACGAAGCTCTTGAAATTTTAAATGACATCTGTAAGGAATTAGAGCAGAGAAATGGTAGTCAAAATAATGACTACTCACATCTTCGCGTAATGAAATCTTAAGTAAAATTTTAATTAAGGATACATAATATGAACTACATCGTTTTCGATCTTGAGTGGAATCAAAGCTATGGTGGATTCACTGAGAATCCTCGCATGCCCTTTGAGATAATTGAGATCGGCGCAGTCAAGCTGGATTCAAAATTTAATATTATAGACAGCTTTTCCAATTTGGTAAGACCTAAGCTTTATAAGAAGCTGCAACCTCATATAAAAAGCATCCTAAACTATGATGAGAAGGATTTAAAGGCTGGAAAGCCCTTTGATATGGTTTGCAGAGATTTTATAAAATGGTGTGGAACAGATTACATTTTCTGTACCTGGGGTCCTATGGATTTAAGCTATCTACAGAATAACATGGACTACTATTATATGAAGCCCCTTGAGACTCCTCTAAAGTTCTATAATGTTCAGCAGATTTACACTGATCTTAAGGAAAAGGATGGCGCAATTGTAAAGCTAGAGAAGGCGGTAACAAATCTATCCATAGATATAGACAGACCATTTCACTCAGCGGTAAATGATGCCTACTATACAGCCCTGGTTCTTACAAATATACGTCCTAAGGATTTGTCAGATCGTTATAGCTACGATGTATATAATAATCCTAAGGCTAAGGAGGACGAGATAATATCCTACCACAAGCACTATATGGAGCATATCTCTAGAGAGTTTGATGATAAGAAGGATATTATGATGGACAAAGAGCTGGCCACTATGCGTTGCTACAAATGTGGTAAGAAGGCAGCCAAGAAGATTAAGTGGTTCACACACACTCCTAATACATACATTAGCGTGTGCAAGTGCTGGTACCATGGACTTATGATTAGTAAGATTAAGATTAAGCAGAATAAAAACCTAAAATATTTTGCTATTAAGACTGTTCTTCCTACAGACAAGCTTGGTCTGGAAAATATAAGACAAAGACAGGAAGAACTAAGACTTAGAAGACAACAGAAGCGTCACAAAACAGATGACGTGGAGGTTACTGAAACAGATACCAAATAATAATTATAATATTTTTATTAGATTTCCATATTTCGTATAGAGCACCATTAGCTCAAAGTAAAACAGCCCCTTTTTTAAAGGGGCTGTTTGCTTGCTGTCCCGGCTTTTCTTGGATAAGCCTTTGGGGTAGCTTTTACTTTCTTAATAAATACAAAGCTTCTTCCTATATCTGAATCAGGAAGAGTAAGCTTTTCTACCTTTTCTAATTTTCCACCTAATATAGAGATTGCTTTTTTCCCTGCCTCTAATTCCTCATCCACAGTGAGAGTTTTATAAGGAATAAAATATCCTCCCTCCTTCACAAATGGAAGAGTGTACTCAGCAAGAACTGACATATTTGCCACAGCTCTTGAAACCACTAAGTCGTACTTTTCTCTCATATTCTTATTACGACCACCTTCTTCAGCTCTACCATGAATAGCTTCGCAATCTATAAGTCCAAGCTCATCTATAACACTTTGAAGAAACTTAATTCTCTTATTAAGGGAATCAAATAAAATTACATTTAATGTGGGAAATGCTATCTTAAGTGGAATTCCTGGAAATCCAGCTCCTGTTCCCACATCTATAACCTTAAGACCTTTATCCTTTATGTCATAGTAACCTGCTAATGCCACACTATCCATAAAATGCTTAAGAATAACCTCGTCCCTCTCAGTTATTGCTGTAAGATTCATAACCTTATTTGTCTCTATTAACATGTCATAGTAGGTTTCAAATTGTTGAAGCTGAGTATCAGAGAGTGGACTTCCAGTCAGCTCCTCAACATACTTACTTAATCTATCCATATTAACTCCTATTTATTAGCTGTCAGGTATATCATAAGCACTGACACATCCGCTGGCGACACTCCTGATATTCTTGATGCCTGACCTAATGATGCAGGTCTTACCTGAGCAAGCTTTTGCCTAGCTTCCTTACGAAGATTTGACACATCATCATAGTTAATATCAGCAGGAATTAACTTTTTCTCCATCTTCTTAAAATGCTCCACCTGCTGCTTTTGTCTGGTAATATATCCCTCGTATTTAATATCTATGTTTATCTGTTCTATTACCTCTGGTGAAAGAGGACCAACTGTTTCTCTGTCAGGGTCAAGCTCTGCCAAAGCTTCGTAATCAAGCTCAGGTCTTCTAATAAGCTCTGCCAGAGAGGCAGCAGTCTTAAGAGGTGTTGAATTATGTGTCTCTAAGAATTCCTGAACCTTCTTATTAGCGCCAACCATAATCTCAGATACTCTTTCTATCTCTGCATTAATTTGATTTCTCTTAGTACAAAATGCCTTATATCTATCCTCATCTATAAGACCAATTTCGTAACCTATATCTGTAAGTCTAAGGTCTGCATTGTCCTGTCTTAAAAGAAGTCTATACTCAGCTCGTGATGTCATCATTCTATATGGCTCGAAGGTTTCCTTAGTAACAAGATCATCTATAAGAACTCCTATATAACCCTGTGACCTATCAAGGATAATTGGTTCCTTACCCTGAAGCTTTCTAGCAGCATTAATACCTGCCATAAGTCCCTGGGCAGCAGCCTCCTCGTAGCCTGAGCTACCATTAAGCTGACCTGCAGAAAAAAGTCCCTCGAAATTCTTAAACTCTAATGATGCATCAAGATTAACTGCATTGATACAATCATATTCGATAGCATATGCATTTCTAATAATAGTGACATTTTCAAGTCCCGGAACTGTTCTTATCATGGCATACTGCACATCCTCTGGAAGAGAAGATGACATACCACCCATGTACATCTCATTGGTAAATTCGCCCTCCGGCTCAATAAAAAGCTGATGGCGATTCTTATCCGGAAACTTCATAACCTTATCCTCAATAGACGGACAATATCTAGGACCTGTACCCTCTATAAATCCTGAGAATAATGGTGAACGATCAATATTATCCTTTATAATCTGATGAGTCTCCTCATTGGTATAAGTAAGCCAGCAGGATATCTGGTCTCTCTTAATATCTTCTTCAGTATTGGTAAATGAGAATGGAACAATCCTCTCATCACCCTTTTGTTCCTCCATCTTAGAGAAATCTATGGTCTTCTTATCAAGTCTAGCTGGAGTACCTGTTTTAAATCTTCTAATAAATATTCCTGCATCACTCATAGAGTCAGATAAACCATTTGCCGCCTGAAGACCATTAGGTCCAGTGTGATTAACCACGTCTCCATAAATACATCTTGCCTTAAGGTAGGTTCCTGTACAAAGGACAACTGCCTTGGCAAGGTAGGTTGCACCTGAGAAGGTTTTTACACCTTTGATTATTTTCTTAGTTTCGGAAGTAGTCTGGGAATTATCATCTTTATCATTAGATAAATCAACTACAACCTCCTCATAAAGAAGCTCTGTAACCTCAGCCTGTCTTAGAGTAAGATTATCAGTATTCTGAAGGGTAAGTCTCATATGCTTAGTGTACTCCACCTTATCAGCCTGGGCTCTTAAGGAGTGAACTGCCGGACCCTTAGATACATTTAGCATCTTAGACTGTATATAAGTCTTATCAATATTCTTACCCATCTCACCACCTAAGGCGTCAATCTCTCTAACCAGGTGACCCTTGGAGCTACCACCAATATTTGGATTACAAGGCATCAGGGCAACACTGTCCATACTTATAGTAAATAAAATTGTCTTAAATCCAAGTCTTGCCGCAGCAAGTGCCGCCTCACAGCCAGCATGTCCTGCACCAACAACTACAATATCATATTCTTCTTGAATATATGAATTAACTGCCATAGCCTTGTTCCTTTCTAAAATCACTAAACTCTATTTTAACAAATATTTTTATTGTTGCAACCATAAATTATAGCGTGATTATCGTATAAATAATATATTCTATACATCAATTTATAATTAATTGATTTTTGTAGTTAGTTAACTTATAATCTAAAAGTAAATGTGGAAAGAGAAAGGGTACAAATTATGTGGAAATACTGGGATTGGAATGAAATATCAAGAAAATTTGTTAAGCATTATTCAAGATTAATTTTTTTATTCTTGAGTTTATTTTTGATATATTCAATAACTACAAAACCTCTCTTCAATGTACTTAATGTATATAATTTCACAAGTAAAAGACCTGAACTGATAGAAGTTTATAGTTCTATTATAATTTTTGCCTTGCCACATCTACAGGAAGCTTTTATGTTATCTCTCATTACTGTACCTGTATTAATCATACTTACTTGGATACCAGATACAAAAAACCTTATAATTAGTAGTATTCTTTATAATTTTTCCTTGGTGTTATTTGGTTTACTTTCTTTAGCATATATGTGCGGAGTAATATTCATTTTAAAATCAACTTGCTGGGGATTTCTTTATTTATTTATTGTAATTCTATTAGTTATTACTACATTATTTATTAACCACTTATATTACAAAAAAAATAAAGAAAAATTTGATAATGAACATACTAATATTGATAAAAAATTACTTATTTTTGTAATTGTATCCATCTTAGGACTAGAGATTTTTATTGCTTTTCCAAGATTAATGGATTCAAAAAAATCTTTAAATACTTATTATGAAACAGTTTGTAATAATCTTTACCATGACTCATATCGTCAGTATTTTTCTTTAATTACAGATAAAGAATCTAAATACTATAAAGATGTTAGAGATGAATTACAAATCAGTAGTGAATCATATATTCTTCTTCAATTTATTAATTTATATAGTTCAGAGGAATATAATTTTACTCCTGAAGAAATCATAGAATGCTATAATGCACTAGAAAATACAGATTTAAAAACAAGCTCTGATTCTTGGAATGGTTTATTGATTCTATTTGATGCAAACAAATCTGCATATGAAAATAGCCAACACCTAGAAAAATATAACATGAAATATAGTCTACTTTCAAATGGCTATACAGCAAAACATTCTTTCTATGAAAATGTAATTAGACGATTAGTTGAGCTAGGCTATAAAGACTATAATAACCTACAAATAATAGACAAAGCTGTAATAGATGAAGCTTGTTTATATGTTTATAATGCTTTTGAGAGTGGATTATATGAACCGATCAAAGAGGTAAATCTAAATATATCTCACAGTGGTGGAGAATATATTATCTCTGCTGATGAAAATAAACAATATTTTGTGTACTTATACAATGTTAATAAATATGACGAAAATATAATACACATTCATCTACATCATACCGTTGGCTATTATTTTGATGAAAATACCGTGATAAATATTAAAGGTTTAGAAAATTACGTAATCTCAGATAAAGAACTAATCTTCCAACCAGAGCATAATCGTCAGCTACCTGATTATGCAGATTTTGACTTTGATATTATATTAATGGAATAGCTTATATAAAAGAGCACCTATGTTATGTCCTATTCTTACTATAAATTCTATGCATAAATTTTATACATAGAATTTATAGTATTTTTATGCATAGAAATTAATCTTGAATTGTACATTTCCATGGTTTATAATTTGTGTGTTATAATTTATTCATATACTTTTGCCTAGATAAAATGCCCTGTTATCCTTATAAATCAAGGGCTCTAGAAGCAAGGGTTTTATTAATTGATTCCCCGTTAGGGGACGGATACTGATTAGATATCTCTTCCTCATTAGGTATCTTCTGTTTTATTAATTGATTCCCCGTTAGGGGACGGATACGTAGCCTGTCTCAACATTCTGAAAGTGTGATATAGTAGTTTTATTAATTGATTCCCCGCCAGGGGACGGAACAAAAAACCACTCTGAAATATTCAGAGTGGTTTGTATATAAAGGAGATTTTATGAAAGACACAATCGCAGCCATTGCCACAGGTATGGGCAATTCTGGCATTGGAATAATTAGAATAAGTGGTGATGAAGCTTTATCCATAGCAAATAAAATCTTCATCCCAAAGAATAAAAATAAATCCATAGCTTCAATGGAAACCTACACCGCAGCCTATGGTGTTATAAGCTACGAAGGAGAAATCTACGACGAAGCCATTGCTCTTGTTATGAATGCTCCTAGCACCTACACTGCTGAGGATGTGGTGGAGCTTGACTGTCATGGTGGAATAACTGTGTTAAAAAGAATATTTGATTTGGTTATAAGACTTGGTGCTAGACCAGCTGAACCGGGAGAATTTACTAAGAGAGCATTTCTTAATGGACGTATAGATATGTCACAGGCTGAATCTGTTATGGACTTAATTCATGCCAAGAATGATATGGCGGCAAAATCCTCACTTAAGCAGCTTTCAGGAGAGTTAACTAAGCTGATTAAGGATATGAGAGAAAAGCTTCTCTACAATATAGCTTACATTGAATCAGCTCTTGATGACCCTGAAAACTACTCCTTAGATGAATTTCCACAACAGCTAGAAGGGGTTGTGGATAACATGTTGATAACTGTGGAAAAGCTAATAAAATCAAGTTCTGACGGACGTCTCATAAAAGAGGGTATAAGAACCGCCATAGTAGGTCGTCCAAATGCTGGAAAATCCTCTGTACTAAACATGCTTTTAGGGGAGGAAAGAGCCATAGTTACAGACATAGAGGGTACCACTAGAGATACCCTTGAAGAATATATCAATATAGATGGAATTACACTAAATATAGTAGATACGGCTGGAATCCGTACTACATCTGATACTGTAGAGAAAATCGGTGTGGACAAGGCAATAGCCTCTATTGACGATGCTGACCTTATCCTATATATAGTTGATGGAACCACCACTTTAGATGAAAACGATTTCAAAATAATGGATAAAATAAAGGACAAAAAATCCATAACTTTAATCAATAAAAATGACTTAGAAACCATTGTGGATAAAGTGTTGATAACTAACACTATAAACACAAAAATCCTTGAAATATCAGCAAAAGAGGGCACTGGCAAGAACAATCTACACACCCTCCTAAAAGAAATGTTTTTCAACAACGAGTTAAACTATAACGATGAAATATACATCACAAACCAAAGGCATAAATCCTTGCTCTATGAAGCAAAAGAAAGCCTAAACAAAGTACTTGAAAGCATTAAGCTTTGTATGGGAGAGGACTTCCTTACTATCGACCTAATGGCAGCCTACGCTTCCCTTGGAAAAATCATCGGTGAGGAACTAGAAGACGACCTAGTAAACAAAATCTTTGCTGAATTCTGCATGGGCAAATAAATCTATTTTTTAATCAATTAAAATTAGAGGTCATATTTGACCTCTTTTTAATTTGTCAACCCCAAATACCTACTATTTTCAACATTTTTATATAGTATTTTCAACATTTCACATTTGTCAAGTGCAATTCCTGCCTCTATCTTGCATCTCGTGCCACAAGGTCTATTGTATACTCTTAAGAATAAATATGGCCGCAGGCCATAGCAAAAGAAAGTCCCGGTACAAATTATGTGCCAGGACTTTCTTCATACACAGCTCAAAAAATGTGCCATTAAATTATATTCCCACCGCGACAGGGTTCAGCGGAGCTGACCGTTTTAAGTGTCAGCGAAGCTGAATCCCTAGGCAGGTGGGCCATTAAATTAGATTGCACATTTTTTTGAGCGTCCTAGAAAAGAAAACCGGCACATAATTTTATGTACCGGTTGACTTTCTTTTACTCGCCTAATTCTTCTTAAGATATACAACAACCTTACGATATGGCTCCTCGCCCTCACTTCTAGTTGCTACATACTTATCATTCTGAAGAGATGAATGAATAATTCTTCTCTCATATGGATTCATTGGCTCTAATGTAAATGATCTTCTTGTTCTCTTAACCTTGAAAGCAATATTTCTTGCAAGATTCTCAAGAGTATCCTTTCTTCTCTGACGATAGTTCTCAGTATCAAGCTTAACTCTTATATAAGACTCGCTCTTCTTATTAACAAATAAGCTGATAAGATACTGAAGAGCATCTAAGGTCTGTCCACGCTTACCAATTAAGATTCCCATATCAGGACCAGCAACGTCAATATTCATAACACCCTCATCCTTATCGTAATCTATAGTAACCTTAGACTCGACCTCCATAGCCTTGAAAAGATTATCAAGATAAGTCTGAATTTCATCAAGGAAGGAATCCTTCTTCTTAGCCTTAATTACTGCAGGCTTAGCTCCAATTCCAAGGAAACCTGATGAACCCTTCTCAACAACCTCATAATCTAATTCACTACTAGCTACTCCTAACTCCATAGAAGCATTTGTAAGAGCCTCTTCAACTGTCTTAGCTTTGAACTCTTTAAATTCCACTAGTTCTTTCCTCCGTTATTATCGTTAAACTTTTGAAGAGCATTTGCCTTAGCAGCAAGACTACCCTCTCTATATTTAACATTTCCACTACTCTGTGTCTTCATAGTTGAAGAATTATAATTCTTCAATCTAGAATTAGTAATATTTGATTTTGGTGCAGTGCTTTCCTGTGGTTGCTGACCATAAGCTGCTTCTGCCATCTTCTCTGCAAAGGTCTTCTTACCTGAAGCCTTACGCTTCTCAATCTTCTTAGCTGCCTTTTCCTTACACTTCTCAACAATCTTATCCATATCTGCATGATTGAAATATGCATGAATAGATTTAGAAGTAATAAAGCTAAGCAATGAACCTGTTGCCCAGTATAAACCTACACCGGTTGGAACATTTACAGTTACGAAGAAGGACATAAGTGGGAAAACCTTCATCATAGTCTTCATAGACTTCATAGTAGCATCTGCCTGTGGATCTCCTGAGCTTTGCATTGGTGTTGCATTCAAACTCAAATACTGGAAAACCAAAGACAAGATAGGAATAATAAATGCAGCAGTTAATGCAAATCCTGGTGCAGTAGCTAGGTTAATACCACCTATAAAGCTGTACACATCTGAAATTTGATCCATATTTGCATTAATAGCATCTACTACAGCACCCTTGCCACCTAATAATTCCTTATATGCATCCCAGGAATTATTATCAAACTTTGCAAGTACATCAATAATAGTATTTGTATTACTATTATTCATCTTAATAATATTTAAGTTAGACACTGTCTCCTTGTACTCACTAAGCTTTTCAAAAGCATTGCTATCATTCTTAATTGCATCTGCTATAGGTAAATATAAATCCTTTACCTTATTAACATATGCAGGTATGTTCTGAATAACATTATAGAGTGCAAAAAAGATTGGCATCTGGATAATTGATGTAAGACAACCTGCTGTCAAATTAACACCATATTTTTCCTGAACTTCTCTAACCTCAGCCTGCTGCTTAAGCATAGACTCCTGATCTTTTTTGTTTCTATATTTTTTGTTAATTTTATTAATCTCAGGTTGAATATAACTATTAACCTTTGATGATCTTGTCTGCTTGAACATAGATGGAAGCAGACACATACGAACCGCAATAGTAAATATGATGATTGAAGCACCAATACTTACTATTCCTAAATTGCTGGATAATTCATAGATTCCATTAAGCAATAATCCAAGTAGCTTGGATATTGGTCCCATGATTAATCCATCCGCTTGAGTTAAAAACATTTTTTTCCTCCAAAAATTTAGGGTACAGGATCATAACCACCCTTGGAAAATGGATTACATCTTAGTATTCTCCACACTGTAAGAGCAGTACCCTTAAAAAAACCATATTTTTCATAGGCCTCTAAGGCATACTGAGAACAGGTAGGATAAAACTTACACACACCATGTCCCTTAAGAGGTGAAAGATATTTTCTATAAAACTTAATTAAACTAATACAAATCTTTTTCATACGAAATTAATCCTAATTATCTATGAGTATATGATGTAGCTTAGCTAAATGTAAAAACGCACTTTCAATCTCCTGATAGGATTTATCCTTTGCATTAACCCTAGCAACTATAACCATATCATAACCTGTCTTTAACTTGTCCTTGTTAAGTCTATAGCTTTCTCTAATAAGTCTTGTTATACGATGCCTGACCACGCTATTACCAACTTTTTTACTAACAGAGATTCCAATTCTACTGCAACCTAAGTTGTTGGCACTTAAGTACATCACTAAATATTTATTGGCAAACGATTCTTTTTGGTTATACACCTTGCCGAACTCTCTGTTATTTTTAAGTGTAACAATGTTTCTCATACTATTCTCCACTTAAACCCTTGCTTTCCGTCACTGGGAAAACAAAAGGTCACAACCTAGATGTGACCTACGCTGATAATCTCTTTCTACCCTTAGCTCTTCTAGCAGCTAAAACCTTTCTGCCGTTTGCAGTGCTCATTCTCTTTCTGAAACCATGAACCTTAGATCTCTGTCTCTTCTTTGGCTGGAATGTCATCTTCATAATAGGTATCCTCCTTTGCTAAATATTAATGTACTTCGAAATATACAATATCAAAGCACACCAGCACACATTATATTTAAAAAAACCTTATAAGTCAAGCCATTTATGGCTATTTTTAGGCTTAGTTATCCACATTTTTTAGCAATTTACCATAATGAATTAACATAATGTTATCCACAAAATGTTATTAACTTGTGGATAAGTGGTGTTTTTCATGTTGTTATCCACATAAAATTAGCTTATTTACTTGGTTTTTGTCGATTTTGTAAAATGTTAATAAATTAATATTTACTTTACATAAAATTTTTATTTTTTTGCCTTATTTTTTCAAGGCTTTTTATCTTCAAAAATCCTCTTTCTTCTATATTAAATAGGTACATAATTTATCCTAATCTTCTTGTAAAAAAATCAAATTTATAGTATTATATCAGTTAGGTATGCTCTTGTATTTTTAGGGGCGATTTGGAGGCATTAAAATGAAGAAATTAATTGAAAGTAAGTGGGATGAAATTCTTTCACTTCTTGAAACTCAATATGATATTTCTAATATATTAATCAAGACCTGGATAGGTACTCTTAAAATTTTCGAGGTTAAGGATAATACTGTTTATTTCTATGTTGATGAAAAGCTTGGAGAGAACGCTGTCAAATTTATTCATAAGAAGGAATTTGATTTATTCTTGCTGTCTTCTATTAGAGAAACCTTGAATAATATTGATATTGAAATAGTTATTGATGAGAAGAAACATTTTGTCAAGGAAGAGGATAAGGCTAAGGAGGTTAAGCTTTCTGAATCCTATCAGGATGCAGTTAGTAGAAGTAATCTTAATCCTAAGTACACCTTTGATACCTTTATAGTAGGAGATAGTAACAGACATGCACATGCAACCTGTCTTGCAGTAGCTGACATGCCTGCTCAGGATAACTTTAATCCACTTTTTCTATATGGTAATTCAGGACTTGGTAAAACACACCTTATGCAATCCATAGCTCACTATATTCTTCAGAATGATGATAAGGCTAATGTTTTATATGTAACCTCTGAGCAGTTTACTAATGAAATCATTAACGCTATTAAGAATCATACAACTGATGAATTTAGAGAAAAGTATAGAAATGTAGATGTTCTCTTGGTTGATGATGTCCAGTTCATAAAGGACAAGGATTCAACTCAGATGGAATTTTTCAATACATTTAACACACTTTACGATAATAAAAAGCAGATAATTCTTTCATCAGATAGACCACCTAAGGATATTAAAACCTTAGATGCAAGAATTATATCTAGATTTGAGTGTGGTGTTCCTATTGATATTCACGAGCCTGATTACGAGACTCGTATGGCCATTCTTAAGAATAAGGCTGAGAGAGAAAACCTTAAGGACATTCCAGATGATGTTTATATCTACATAGCAGAGAATGTTACCAACAACATAAGAGAGCTTGAAGGTGCACTTAACAAGATATCTGTTTATTCCAAGCTTATGAATGAAAAGGTTACTCTTGAAACAGCTAAGGATTCTCTTAAGGATTTTATCAATAAGGATGCTAATATTAAGATTACTCCTGAAAGAATTGTTTCTGTTGTCTGCGAGCATATGAATATCTCAGAGAACGACATTAAGTCCAAGAAGAGAAGTCAAGATATTGCCACAGCTAGACAAATTATTATGTTTTTACTTAGAAAATATACTCTTCTTTCTCTAAAATCTGTTGGAGACATTGTTGGTGGAAGAGATCACACCACTGTTATGAATGGAGTTAAGAGAGTTGAAGAAAATTACAATAAGGATGAAAGCTTCAAGAATAACATAGACACTATTATTAAAAAACTTAATCCTTCATAAATATGTTGATTAAATGTCTATAACCTGTTGTTTGATGTTATTTAATATGTTGATAATTAAAAACTTTAAATTTTAAAGCATTTTAACACCTTAAGTTATCCATATTTTTAACACACTAAATTCAAGGTTTAAGGACAAGCTTATCACCATTTAAAACCTTTATAAAACAAGGGGTTTAAGAGGTTAACTTAAAATCCACACCCCCTACTATTATTACTACTAATTTATAATTATTTATTATTATAATTTTTGATTTATTTTCACTGTGGAAAGGAGTTATTAACATCATGAAAATAAAATGTTCAAGATCAAGCTTAATGAAATCTCTTAATATTGTATCAAAGGCAGTATCTAACAAAACTACTATGCCAATACTTGAGTGTATTCTTATAGATGTATATGCTGACTGCATTAAGCTTGTAGCTAATGATTTAGAGTTAGGTATAGAAACAACACTTGAGGGTGATGTTTTAGAGATTGGAAAGATTGCAGTAGAAGCTAAGCAGTTTACTGAATATATTAAGAGACTTCCAGAGAGTGAAATTTTATTAGAGTCAACTCCTGATACAAAGCTTAATATAAAATGTGAACGTTCAGACCTTGAATTTTTGGCATGTAAGCCAGGAGAAGAATTTACAGACCTTCCAGAGGTAGAGAAAAGTAAGAGTATAACTGTATCACAGTTTACTTTAAAGCAAGTAATTAATCAGACAATATTCTCTATATCAGATAATGAGAATAACAAGCTTATGACTGGTGAGCTTTTTGAGGTTGTTGATGGAAAGCTTAAGGTTGTATCTCTTGATGGTCACAGAATTTCTATGAGAAATATAGAGCTTTCAGGAAATCCTGACAATGTAAAGGTTGTTGTTCCTGGAAAAACCTTAAATGATATTTCTAGAATTTTAACTGGTGGAGTAGATGATATGGTTAATATCTATTTTACTGATAGAAATATATTATTTGAGTTTGAAAATACAGTTGTTGTTTCTAGATTACTTGAGGGAGAGTATTTTAAGATAGTACAGATGCTTTCCATAGATCAAAAGATTAGTGTAAAGGTTAATAATAAGGATTTCTTAAGTACTCTTGATAGAGCTTCTATATTTATCAGAGAGTCAGATAAGAAGCCAATAGTTATTAGTATTAAGGATGACAACAATATGTACTTCAAGGTTAATAGCCAGAACGGTAATATGAATGAAACCTTAGAGGTAGATAAGAAGGGTGATGATATTCTTATAGGATTTAACCCAAGATTCTTAATGGATGTACTTCGTGTTGTAGATGATGAGGAAATTAATTTATATATGAAGGATGCTAAGTCACCTTGTATTATAAAGGATGATAACGAATCCTATGTATATGTAATTCTTCCAGTAAATATTAATGCCAGCGCATACTAATTAGGAGGATTATTATGCATATATTAAAGCTTCGTGATGGAGAAGAATTTATTAAGCTTGGACAGGCACTTAAGGCTACAGGACTTGCTGATTCAGGTATAGATGCTAAGGAATTTATACAGCAAGGCCTTGTTCTTGTGGATGGAGAAGTGGAAACCAGAAGAGGAAGAAAGCTTTATGATGGAGCTCATGTAGAATTTGATGGTGAGTCCATTAGTATACAGTCTTAATTAAGTGAGGCTAGATAATGGTTATAAATAATTTGGCACTTAATAATTATCGTAATTATTTAAGTGAGGAAATTAGTTTTTCAGAAGGCATAAATATTTTATATGGTGATAATGCTCAGGGTAAAACCAATATATTAGAGGCCATATATATGCTTGCCACAACCAAATCTCACAGAACCAGTAAGGATAAGGAGATTATTAATCTAAGCTTTGATGAAGGTCATATAAAGGCGTCTGTAAATAAGAGATGTATAAACTATAGAATAGATATGCATCTTAGGAGAAATAAATCAAAGGGTGTTGCCATAGACCAGGTACCTGTTAGGAAAACTTCACAGCTTATGGGTATGGTAAATGTTGTTTTATTTTCGCCAGAGGATTTAGATATTATAAAAAATGGTCCTTCTGAGAGAAGACGTTTCATAGATATGGAGCTATGTCAGCTAAATAAGATTTATTATAGTAATCTCAGTAATTATAATAAAATTCTTAATCAGAGAAATAATTTACTTAAAAATATCTATTATGACAAATCTCAGATGGATATGTTAGATGTGTGGGATGCACAGCTGGTAGATTTTGGTATAAAAATTATAAAAGATAGGAATAATTTTATTGATAAGATTAATGAAATTATCCTTGATATACATAAAAGGCTTACAGGTGATAAGGAAATCATAGCTGTAAAATATGATAAGAATGTTACTGAGGAAAAATTTGCCAAAGAACTAAGCCTTAAGAGGGACATAGACCTAAGATATCAGAATACTCAGGTTGGACCTCATAGAGATGATATATCATTTTATATAAATGATATGGATGTTAAAACCTATGGTTCTCAGGGACAGCAGCGAACAGTTGCATTATCCTTAAAGCTAGCTGAGATAGAGTTAGTTAAGGAATTAATAGGAGATAATCCCATATTACTGTTAGATGATGTAATGTCAGAGTTAGATTCATCCAGAAGAGATGCATTACTATCATCCATTAATGATATCCAGACTATCATTACATGTACAGGATATGATGATTTTATAAAAGAAAGGCTAACCGTGGATAAGGTATATATGGTTAGTAAGGGGACTATACAGCAGGTAAATCTATAACTGCTGTAGCCTAAAGGAGGATATAAATGGGCAGTAATGAACAATCAAATTATGGTGCCGATCAAATTCAGATACTTGAAGGATTAGAGGCGGTACGTAAGAGACCAGGTATGTATATTGGTAGTACCTCTACTAGAGGATTGCATCACTTGGTTTACGAAATAGTTGATAATGCAGTTGATGAGGCTCTTGCTGGATTCTGTAATAATATTGATATTACTATTAATGCAGATAATTCAGTAACAGTTGTGGATAACGGTAGAGGTATACCTACTGGTATTCATGAGAAGGCTGGAATACCTGCTGTTGAGGTTGTATTTACAATTCTTCACGCAGGAGGAAAATTCGGCGGTGGAGGATATAAGGTTTCTGGTGGTCTCCACGGAGTTGGTGCCTCTGTAGTTAATGCACTTTCTAACTGGCTTGAGGTTGAAATTTCAAGAGATGGAAAGGTATATAGACAGCGCTATGAGAGAGGAAATGTTATCTATAAGCTGAAAGAGGTTGGTAAGAGTGATAAGACAGGAACTAAGGTAACATTTATGCCAGATGATACTATCTTTGATGATGTAATCTTTGATTATGACACTCTTAGAAGAAGATTCAGAGAGATGGCATTCCTTACTAAGGGTCTTAGAATTAATATTGAGGATAAGAGAGAGGGTAAAGAAAAGAGTGCAACCTTCCACTATGAAGGTGGTATAAAAGAATTTATTGAGTATCTTAATAAAAATAAAACTACTCTTTATGATAAGGTTATATATTGTGATGGATATAAGGATGATATCTATGTTGAGGTAGCTCTGCAGCATAATGATTCCTTTAATGAGAATACACTTAGCTTTGTTAATAACATTACAACTCCAGAGGGTGGTATGCACCTTACAGGTTTTAGATCTGCCCTTACTAAGGTATGTAATGATTATGCTAGAAATAATAAACTACTTAAGGATAAGGAGGATAACCTTTCAGGTGATGACCTTAGAGAGGGACTTGCTTGTATAGTAAGTATTAAAATTCCTGATCCTCAGTTTGAGGGACAGACTAAGCAGAAGCTTGGTAATGCTGAGGCTAGAACTGCAGTTGAGGGTATTGTATTTGAGAAGCTTACTTATTTCTTAGAGCAGAATCCTCAGGTTGCTAAGGCTATAGTTGGTAAGGCTGTACTTGCTCAGAGAGCTCGTATAGCAGCTCGTAAGGCTAGAGATGTGGCTAGAAAGTCAACACTTGAAAGCTCTATGGCACTTCCAGGAAAGCTTGCTGACTGTTCAGATAAGGATCCTAAGAATTGTGAAATCTACATCGTAGAGGGAGATTCTGCGGGTGGTTCTGCTAAGACTGCTCGTTCTAGAGCTACACAGGCTATACTTCCTCTTAGAGGTAAAATCCTTAATGTAGAGAAGGCAAGAATTGATAGAATTCTTGGTAATGAAGAAATTAAAGCTATGATAACTGCATTTGGTACAGGTATCAGAGAAAACTTTAATATAGAAAAGCTTAGATATGATAAGATTATTATCATGACAGATGCGGACGTAGATGGTGCTCATATTGCAACACTTATGCTTACCTTTTTCTTCAGATTTATGCCTGACCTTATAAGACAGGGTCATGTATATCTGGCACAGCCACCACTTTATAAGTTGGAGAAAAATAAGAAGACTTGGTATGCATACAGCGATGAGGAGCTTGCTAAAATATTAGATGAGGTTGGAAGAGACCAGAATAATAAGATTCAGCGTTATAAGGGTCTTGGTGAGATGGATGCTGAGCAGCTTTGGGATACAACTATGGATCCTGAGAAGAGAGTTCTTCTTAGAGTATCTATAGATGAGGAAAGTGAGTCAGAGCTTGATATTACCTTTGATACTCTTATGGGTGAGAAGGTTGAGCCAAGACGTGAGTTTATAGAGGCAAATGCCAAGTTCGTTAAGAATCTTGACATTTAATGGGAGGTAAATGATGGACGATAGTAATATTTTTGATAAAATCCAAGAAGTGGATTTGAAAAAGACCATGGAAGAGTCATATATTGACTATGCCATGAGTGTTATCGCGGCTCGTGCTCTCCCTGATGTAAGAGACGGTCTTAAGCCAGTACAAAGAAGAATACTTCACTCCATGGTAGAGCTTTCTAACTATCCAGATAAGCCACATAGAAAGTGTGCCCGTATCGTGGGTGATACCATGGGTAAATATCACCCACATGGTGATAGCTCAATCTATGAAGCTATGGTAAAGCTTGCACAGGAGTGGAATACCAGATATCAGCTTATCGATGGACATGGAAACTTTGGTTCTGTGGACGGAGATGGAGCTGCGGCAATGCGATACACAGAAGCAAGACTCTCTAAGATTGCATTAGAGATGATTGCTGATATTAACAAGGATACAGTAGATTTTGTACCAAACTTCGACGAGACTGAGAAGGAGCCAATAGTACTTCCAAGTAGATATCCTAACCTACTTGTAAATGGTACTTCAGGTATCGCCGTAGGTATGGCTACAAATATTCCACCTCATAACCTTAGAGAGGTTATAAATGGTGTTGTTAAGATTATTGATAATCAGGTAGAGGAAGACAGAGAAACTGATATAGAGGAGCTTATGGAGATTATCCAGGGTCCAGACTTCCCTACAGGTGCGCAGATACTTGGAACATCAGGTATTAGCGAGGCTTATAGAACAGGTAGAGGTAAGATTAAGGTAAGAGCTATATCTGAGATTGAGCCTATGAGTGGTGGAAAGCAAAGAATTGTTGTAACTGAGCTTCCATACATGGTTAATAAGGCTAGACTTATTCAGAAGATTGCCGAGCTTGTTAAGGAGAAGAAGCTTGATGGTATTACAGACCTTAGAGATGAGTCTTCTCGTGAAGGTATGAGAATTGTAATCGAGCTTAGAAAGGATTGCAATGCAAATATTATCTTAAATCAGCTTTATAAGCATACACAGATGCAGGATACATTTGGTGTAATTATGCTTGCTCTTGTAAATCAGGAACCTAGAGTATTAAATCTTCTTGAAATGCTTACATATTACTTGAAGCATCAGGAGGAGGTTGTTACAAGAAGAACTAAGTATGAGCTTGATAAGGCAGAGAAGAGAGCTCATATCTTAGAGGGATTACTTATAGCTCTTGATCATATTGATGAGGTTATTAAGATAATCAGAGCTTCAAAGTCTGTTGCAGATGCTAAGCTTAAGCTGATGGAGACCTTTGGTCTTACAGACGCTCAGGCAGAAGCTATTGTAGAGATGAAGCTTAGAGCTCTCACAGGTTTGGAGAGAGAAAAGCTTGAGAATGAGTATAAGGAGCTTATGGTTAAGATTGCTGAGTTACGTGCAATTCTTGCTGATAGAAAGAAGCTTCTTGGAGTTATCAAGGAGGAGATTCTTATTATTGCTACTAAGTTTGGCGATGACAGAAGAACTTCTATTGGTATAGATATGGATGATGATATCTCTGTTGAGGATCTTATTAAGAAGGAGAATATCGTTATCGCTATGACTAAGCTTGGCTATGTTAAGCGTATGTCTATCAATAACTTTAAGAGCCAGCACAGAGGTGGTAAGGGCATAAAGGGTATGCAGACCATAGAGGATGACTTTATAGAAGATCTCTTCATGACTACTACCCACCATTACATTATGTTCTTTACTAACCAGGGTAGAGTATATAGACTTAAGGCTTATGAGATTCCAGAGTCAAGTAGAACTGCAAGAGGAACAGCTATTGTTAACCTTCTTCAGCTTATGCCTGATGAGAAGATTACAGCTGTTATACCAATCTTAAAGTACAATGAGGGCAGATATCTCTTCATGGCTACTAAGAATGGTATTGTTAAGAAGACTAAGATTACAGAATATGCAAATGTTAGAAAGTCTGGTCTTGCTGCTATTACTCTTAAGGAAAATGATGAGCTTATCGAGGTTAAGTCAACTAACAACAAGAAGGATATAATCCTTATCACTAAGCAGGGTATGTGCATCCGATTCAATGAAAAGGATGTAAGAAGCACAGGTAGAACATCTATGGGTGTTATCGGTATGAATGTTGCTGACGGTGATGAAATCGTTGGTATGCAGATGGATACTCAGGGTGATTCAGTGCTTATAGTATCTGAGAATGGCTTAGGTAAGAGAACACTTATTGATGAATTTACTCCACAGAGACGTGGTGGAAAGGGAGTTAAGTGTTACAAGATTACTGAGAAGTCAGGTCCTGTAATTGGATTTAAGGCAGTTAGTGATGATAATGAGATAATGATTATTACTAATCAGGGAATTGTAATCAGACTTCTTTGTAAGGATATATCTACTCTTGGAAGAATCACTACAGGCGTTAAGCTTATCAATATGGATATTGCAAATGATATTACAGTTGCAAGTATTGCCAAGGTAAGACAGAAGTCTGCAGATGAGTCAGAGTCTCTTACAGCTTTAGAGCAGGAGATGGAGGCTCAGGACAATGAAGAAGGAGATGTAGAGGATACTGTAGAGGACTCATTAGATGAGGGCTTAGCAGATGATACAGATCCTAAGGACGAGTAGTTATAAGATTAATTAACATTTTAGTTTACTGGTTCCAGGGCTTAAAGCTTTTAAGCTCTGGGGCTTAAATAAAAGAGGTAATTAATATGGGAGATACATTAATAGAAGGTCTTGAGGGACTAACCAAAATTGAAGGATTAGCAGATGTTCTTTTCGATGCAATATACTGGTTGGCGGTTATATTTGTAATTTTATTGATTGCATATATATTTGTTTCACTTAGTATTTTTGTAACCAAGGTTAAGAATGGAACCCTTGGGGAGAAGGATGATGATTATCTAGATGATTAGCTAGTATTTAGAGGCTAAAAATTACCCGCGGTATGAAAAACTACCGTGGGTTTTTTAATGCCTACTTTTAGATACTTGTTTTTCCCATGATTTAGTTGCATAATATTACTATGTGTAAATATAAAAAGTAGTTTATAAAGAGGGTTATAGATTAATTATGAGAACAATTAATACAGACATAGTAGTAGAAACAGTTAGGGATATGTGTATCCAGGCTAATATTTTCCTTGCTCCTGATATGGAGGAAAGAATGAGAAAGGCTGCGGATGAAGAGGATGGAATCCTAGGTAAGCAGATTATGAATCAGCTTATAGAGAACATGGAGATTGCAGGAAGTGATAGGATACCTATATGTCAGGATACAGGTATGGCAGTGTTCTTTGTAAATGTGGGACAGGATTTACATATAGAGGGAATGAATCTTACAGATGCCATCAACGAAGGGGTAAGACAGGGTTACACCGAAGGATTTCTTAGAAAGTCAGTGGTGGCAGATCCACTTATTCGTGAGAATACTAAGGATAATACCCCTGCTATTATTCACTACGATATAGTTCCTGGAGATAAGCTAACCATTACCATAGCGCCTAAAGGCTTTGGAAGTGAGAATATGAGTAGGGTGTTTATGCTTAAGCCGGCTGATGGTGAGGAAGGAGTAAAGGCAGCAGTGCTTCAGGCAGTTAAGGACGCAGGTCCTAATGCATGTCCACCTATGGTAGTAGGAGTTGGACTTGGAGGAGATTTTGAATTAGCAGCAAAGCTTGCCAAGAAGGCACTTACCAGAGATGTTAATTCACACTCTGATAAAGAGCATATTGCTAGAATAGAAAGAGAGCTGATCGAAATGATTAATGCTACAGGCATTGGACCTGGAGGCTTAGGTGGAAAAACCACAGCTCTTGCTGTTAATATTGAAACATATGCTACACATATTGCAGGAATGCCTCTGGCAGTAAATATGTGCTGTCATGTAAATAGACATGTAACTAAGGAGATATAAGATATATAAAAGGGGGATTTTTACATGGGAAAATTTAAAAATTTTATTGAGGAACAAAAGTCAGATTTGAGAGGGCTAATGTATAACTATACATTTACAATAATTGCAGTTGCACTGGCATCTATAATCTTCTGCATTGACTTTGAGTTGGATGAAGCTAATGATTTTGTTACTTACACAGAGTTTTTCCTACTTATGTTTGCATTGGGAGCATTGCTAATAGAGACCTTTTTCGTGGATAAGACACAACCTAAAAATTGGGGAAGGCTTACTATATTTTATGTCTTAGATACTGCTTTGGCTTTGATTTGGACATTGATAGCTTACTTTGATGATGAGATAGCCAATGGATTTGATTATCCGGATATATATTATCTTAATATATCCAAGATACTTGCTGTGTATATAGCAGCCATAGTTGTAGCCACAATTTATAAGCTAGTAAAGCTAAGTGGACTTAGCTTTGATACATATATTTCTCGAGCAATCTTTGGATTGCTTAAGATGTGGGGATTATTTTTTGTACTTTATCTGGCTATATGTATGCTGCTTTCTATATTCGAAGCCCTTATTATGGATATAGATTATTGGGATATATTAGATAATTTAACTGTGTTAATATGCGGATTTGTATGCTTCCCATACAGCTTGCTAACCATAACAGATACCAAGGATGAAAATTCAAAGTATACCAAGGGACTTATAAATGTGGTCCTTATGCCGGCAGTTATTATTGCTTTGCTTATTGTTTATTTATATATATTCAAAATTATACTTAGCTGGGAAATGCCTTCAAATGAGGTGTTTGACATTTGCTTATACGTGTTTGTTTTAGGTGGTCCTGTATGGTTTATGTGTAATGGCTTCCTTAGGGAGAAAGCATCTCTTAAGGGTGAAGAGCCAGGCTTTTATGGAAAGGTTGTAAAAAATATAAAATATGCTTATATTCCTTTAATTATATTGGAGATTATTTCCATAGGAATAAGAATAGCAAGCTATGGCCTTACAACAGATAGATATATGGGTGTTGTGGCTATAATTTTCCAAATAATTTACGTACTTTGGGATGTAATAGGAAAGCTTATGAAGAAGGAGCTTAAGGAAGAGCTTCTACTTATTGTAGGTTTTGGAATATTTACATTTGCCATGCTTTGCCCAGGTCTTAATATGGATAAGCTTCCTGCTAATGTTCAGATAGCACGTTTTGAGAAAGCTCTTGATAGGGAAGATTATGCAACTGCAGGTACTATATATGAATATCTGGATTCCTATAGATGTGAATATGGTGATGTGTACTTAGATGATAAATTCACAAAGAAGGAAAGAGAAGAGCTAGAGCTTAAATTCTATGATTATGTAGAAGAGGAAGATCAATATAAGTATACTGAATACATGAGAGCCTACGTTCCAACAAATATAAGAAATAATGGAGTGGAGATAGCAGGATTTACGCATATTTATGAATTTTCCTATTATTGTAACTATGACAAGGAATATTCTAGTGAAGATATTAAAGCTATTATTGTTACATACGGTGATAATTTTGAGATAAATGTAGATATAACTCAGGTTGTTGATTTAGCTATCAAGTTAAAGGCTGATGATTTGAATTATTCTCAGGAAATGGATTATCAATACATAAAATTAAGTAACAATTGTTGTGTTGTAATTGAAGAAATTACCTTTAGACATAACACTTACACTGGTGAGATAAGTGGACTGGATTTTAGCGGTTACATTCTTACCAATGAGGGAGGACATAATGGACAATAAAAGAGTTATAAATGTGCCCTTTAATAGGGAACAACTAGGAGTGTTAAAAGCGGGAGATTATGTGTATCTTACAGGTACACTTTATAGCGCTAGAGATGCTGCACACAAGAGACTTTTCGACAGTATTATCATGGCAGATAATGGTATAATGGGAGAAAATGCAACAACTGGAGAAGGCCTTAGTGGCAAGGAATTATTTGACAAGGGCATTCTTCCACTAGATATAACTGATAATATCTTCTATTACCTTGGACCTACCCCTGCAAAAGAAGGCCAGGTTATAGGCTCGGCAGGACCAACTACCAGCTCTAGGATGGATAAGTACACTCCTCTACTTTTAAGCAAGGGTTTAATTGGTATGATAGGAAAGGGTAAGAGAAGCAAAGAGGTTATAGAGTCAATAGTTAAAAACAAGGCAGTATATTTTGCAGCTGTAGGTGGTGCAGGAGCATTGCTTTCAAAATGTATTAAAAAGTCAGAGGTTATAGCCTATGATGATCTTGGAACTGAGGCTATCCGTAGACTTAGGGTAGAGGATTTTCCTGTTATAGTTGTAATTGACAGTGAGGGAAATAATCTATATGAAACTGCAGTAGAGGATTACAATAGTTCAAAGAGTGCACGTTAAAAAGCTACTTATTTAATATTGTAGGATTGCAGAAATTTAAAATATAAAAATCTAGGTGTAATATGTACATAACCTAGAAACTAATTATAGCATAATGTGTGAGACAAAAAGGAGAAATGATTATGGACGAAGAAAAGAAGGAAAAGATTAAAGAAGAAAAACCAAAAAAGCAAAAAAAGGTGAAGGTTGTCTATGATGTAGATGGCAAGATGAAGAAGGAAAAGAAGAGACAGGCAGCAGGATTTGGTAAGTGGAATATTATAGCACTTATAATCTTACTTGCCCTAGAAGCCCTTTTTTATTACTTCATAACTCCTGCTATTAATATTCATACCACAGGCTTTTGGGTATGGTTAGCTATAACAGTAGGTGGATTACTAATTTGCACTATGGATTTTAGTGCCGATAACCTTGTCATAAGCCACAAGAAGGGTCAGTCCCAGGGAGTTACAGGAGCTACAAAATGGTTTGCTATAGCTCTTGGTCTTTGTGTGGTGGTTCCTATTGTAGGTGGAATTGCTTCATCAGCTATGTTTAGAGCGTCTACTTACGCCTCTATTATAGAAATTCAGGATGGAGATTTTGCTACAGATATTGCTCCAAGCGAAAACATTAATGATATTGCACTTATGGATACTGACAGTGCTAGAATTATTGGTGAGAGAGCCATCGGTTCTTTGTCAGATGTAGTCAGTCAGTACGAGGTAAGTGATAGCTATAGTACCATTGACTACAATGGAAAGCCTATGAAGGTTGCTACACTTGAATATGCAGGATTTTTCAAATGGTTTAATAATAAGGATGCAGGTATTCCAGGATATGTTCTTGTAGATCCTGTAAAGAATGAGGCAAAATATGTAAAGCTTGAAAATCCAATTAAGTATACACCATCAGGTTGTTTCGGAGATAATTTGTATAGAAAGGTTCAGATGTCTTATCCAACCTATGATTTTAACGGATTTTATTTTGAGCTTGATAATGAGGGAAATCCTTATTATATCTGTCCAGTATTAAAGCCTAATGCAGGTCTTTTTGGAGCAAAGGATGTAAAGGGAGTTGTAATATTTGACCCATGTACAGGAGACAGTGAGTACCTTGAGGTAGGTCAGATTCCTAACTGGGTAGACAGAGTTTATGATGGAGATTTAGCTTGTCAGAAGTATAATTGGTATGGAAATCTTTCAGGTGGATTTATCAACAGTATCATTGGTAACAAGGGCTGTAAGGTAACAACTGATGACTATGGCTACAAGGTTATGAATGGTGATGTTTGGGTATATACTGGTGTAACTTCTGTAAATGGAGATCAGTCCAATATCGGTTTTGTTATGATGAACTCACGTACAGGTGAGAGTAAATACTATACTATTGCAGGTGCAGAGGAGCATTCAGCTATGGAGTCTGCAGAGGGACAGGTGCAGAACTTAGGATATGAGGCATCCTTCCCATCACTTATTAATATAGATGGTGTACCAACCTACATTATGGTGCTTAAGGATAATGCAGGACTTGTTAAGATGTACGCACTTGTTAATGTTGAAAAGTACAACATTGTTGCTACAGGAGCAACCCAGCGTGAAGCTCTTGCAAGCTATCGTAAGCTGATGGTGGAAAATGGAATTGTATCTAATGAGGTAGTTATATCTGATGAAACACCTAACAAAGAGATAACTGTTAAGGAAATTAGATATATCAGCATGGAAGGGGAAACCTATGTGTATATCACAGCAAAGGATGGTTCTGTTTATAAGCAGAATTTTGCTGATAATGAGACACTTATCTTTGTTGAGCCTGAGATGAAGATTAAGGTATATTATAATGAGACTGAGTCAGGTATTAACGAGCTTGTGTCTTATGAATAGGTAGTATAAAAAATAGTTAATATGAGATAAGGTAAAAAACCACCTGGCAAATTTGCCAGGTGGTTTTTTGTGTGGTTAATAATAAAATTGTCTCTTATATCGATTGGGAGCTTTACACTGGAAAAATAAAAAAATAATGGGATGTACATGTATATTTTTTAAATAGATGCATATTATATAAGAGGAGAAAGAGTAGCTTCAAGTACTAAAATAACATCTGCCATAGGAAAAGTTTGTAAACTCATTGACAAACTGCAATTGATTTGATATTATATTAAAGCGTGTTAGCGCAAAACTAAATATCACCAGATACATTGGTAGGTTGTTTAGGCATTTGGAGATGTACTCAAGTGGCTGAAGAGGCGCCCCTGCTAAGGGTGTAGGTCGTTTGCGCGGCGCGAGGGTTCAAATCCCTCCATCTCCGTTACATAGAATATAGTGAAAATACTTGTTGACTTATTAACAGCTTTCACATATAATCTATTTTGCTGACTGCAAGTCAGTAGTATAAATATTCCTCCTTAGCTCAGTCGGTAGAGCACCTGACTGTTAATCAGGGCGTCGTTGGTTCAAGTCCAACAGGGGGAGCTTGCTTCTAATAATGAAGCTACATAAATTTTATATTAGGCGCGATCGCCAAGTGGTAAGGCCCCGGTCTGCAACACCGTTATCGCCGGTTCAAATCCGGCTCGCGCCTCTTTAAGAACCTAGAACTTTGTTTCTAGGTTTTATTTTTTATATTTTCTATAATATTTTTGCTTATTGTAGGAAATATGAACTTGTTTTTAATTTAAACTGTTGTACTATATTCTTTGTAAATAACAAAAGGAGAGTATGTAATATGAAGAAGAAAATTAGTATGTTGCTTATAGGTATGTGCTTAGCTGTTGGTTTAACAGCCTGTGGCAAGGAGGATGATAGTAAGAAAACCACTGAGACTAAACAGGAGCTTACTACAGAGGCTGAGGTAACCACTGAAAAAGTCACTGAGGCAGAGACTACAGAGGTTGTTGAGGATACAACTGAGGCTACTACAGAGGCTGTGGTGGAGGAGATAGTTGACGCAGTTCCAGAAGGACCTGCAGAGGCTAATTTTGGTCCTGATAATGTAGGCTTTTATATGCAGGGGGTAGAGTTCAAGCTTCCTATGGCCTATAGCGAATTCTATGAGAAGGTAACAGCTATGGGATGGATTATACCAGAGGATGGTGTGAGAAATAGTTATAATGGAGATTATAAATTATCTGAGGTTGAATTTACTCGTGCCATAGAGGGTCAGGAAGAAGTTGAGTGGTTTGATATAGAGGTTATAAATAGTGCAGATACAGCTGCAGAGGTTGATCTTGCAGACCCTAATATTCAGGTAGTTAATATTACAATTGGTATGTATGCAGGAAAGGTAGATATTTTTGATTCTTCTGCCGGTACGTATGTGCGTAATTTCCATACCGATTTTTATATCAATAAAGAGGTTGGACTTGGAAGAAATATTAGAAATGCATATGAAGCATGGGGTGGTTCAATGGTAGAGAATCACGGAAGATTTATATGGACAACCGGAAGTGAGCAGGATGCGGGTAATGGAATGGGCACAGACCCATATATAAGCTTATCAAGTGTACAGAGAAGAGAGGATACTACACTTTATTCAGAGCTTTATAACCATTATGGTGAGTGTGAGGATATAATAGACTTTATAAGCTTGCAGAATAATCCATTTGTAGAGAAGTAGAATATAATTATTAAGAGCTTTGCTTAAATTAAGCAAAGCTCTTTTTTGAAATTATGGATACAACGTAGAAAAAATAGGTAGTTTATATTATGCTAAAAATCCGATGAATACCCGTTAATAATATTAAAATTAGAATTGTAGATATGTAGTAAAATTGATATAATTAATATTGGATTAGTGTAATAAAAAATGACTGTAAAATAATAGGAGTAGCTATGAAAAATATTATTCTAGCATCCCAGTCTCCAAGACGTAAGGAGCTACTTGCTCAGGCAGGTTTTTCATTTGAGATAATTACATCTGATGTGGAGGAGATAATTACTCATACCAAGCCATGGGAAATCGCAGAAAGCCTATCTAGTCAAAAGGCAGAGGATGTGTTTAATAAGGTTATAGATAAATATGGAGAAGATAAGGCAGACAATTATCTGGTTATAGGTGCAGATACAATAGTTGCCATAGAGGATAGGATTCTTGGTAAGCCAAAGGATAGAGCTGATGCTTATGATATGATGAAGCTTCTGTCAGGGAAGACTCATCAGGTTTATACTGGGGTGACGGTTGTATCATCAGGTGACACCAAATCAAATATTCATACTTTTAATGAATGCACAGATGTTACATTTTATGAGATAACAGATGATGAAATTAATGAGTATCTAGATGCTAGTTTGGAGTGGTCAGACAAAGCTGGAGCATATGGCATTCAGGCTACTGTAGGAGCTAAGTTTGTTAAGGAAATAAAGGGTGATTATAACAATGTAGTAGGACTTCCTATTGCAAGACTGTATCAGGTACTTAAAGAGATAGAGAGGTAGTATTATGGAGTGGGGTTTTAATGCAGTAAGAGTTAAGGAACAAAGTAAGAACTTGTTCCACCTTTGTATAAAAAGAGCGGAAAGCATAGGCTTACATGAGTACATAAAATCTGACGGAAAGGTTTCCTTAGGAGAGGCATATCGTATTGATATGAAGAATTTCCTTATCTACCTGGCTTATGCCGATGGCGGTGTAAATAAGGAGGAGGTTAAATACATTAATGAACTAATGGGACTTCAGATGTATCCGGATATCATATCAGATTATGCGGACAGATGGAATCTAAAGGAGATAAGCTTCTTAGATAGACCACCTTTGTCACTAGAGCCCTTTGTAAGATCAAATGTTGGACCTGAGACAGGGGAGATAAGTGATTCCTATTATGATTTGGTGGATCTTTATGTAACTACATTTAATTATATTGGCAATGATTTTATAGCCTGTAATAAGGAGATTAGTCAGGGAGAGATAGATGCACTTTCTTCCTATACTATGATGCTGGCAGATTACATAGATGAATACCAAGGTAAGATAAAGGAGTTTAAGCCTACTATAGCCTACAAGCCTGGTAGTAAGATTACTCAGGAGGAGAAGCCTGATTATGTGTCCTTTGACGCTGAGGATCTTTATAACGGTGGAGATGACAGAGTACTAAATACAGGAAGAAGTGCCAGATATTCCTTAAGACAGGACAATGATGTTTTAGGTACAGATAGAGTTGTAAATAATAGTGAAAATGTATCTAGAGATATTTCTACACATGATAACTTTAAGTTCTCTACAGAGGATGACAAGAGATATGAAAAGTCCATGAAGGAGGATAAAAAATTCAGAGTGGAAAATGGTACTGATGATGTGCCAGAGCAAAACACAGCAGATGTTTTATCCAACCAGGACAGTATGGAAAAGCTTATGCAGCAGCTTAATGATTTAACTGGTATGGAAAGCGTGAAGAAAGAGGTTAATAATCTTATTAACCTACTTAAGATATGTCAGATTCGTAAGGCTAAGGGACTTCAGGTTCCTCCTACCAACAATCATCTGGTATTTTTAGGTAATCCGGGTACAGGTAAGACAACTGTGGCCAGAATACTGTCTCAGATATATCATGGATTGGGAATACTTTCTAAGGGTCACTTGGTTGAGGTAGATAGATCAGGTCTTGTAGCCGGCTATATGGGTCAGACTGCGGAGAAGGTTACTGAAGTAATTGAGAAGGCAAAGGGAGGAATCCTATTCATAGATGAGGCCTATGCACTTTCCTCAGGAAAGCAGGAGGGAGATTTTGGTCAGGAGGCTATAGATATCCTTAACAAGGCTATGGAGGATAACAGAGATGACCTTATTGTTATTGCTGCAGGATATCACAATGAGATGCAGGATTTCCTTGATGCAAACCCAGGTCTTCGTTCACGTTTTAATAGAACTATAGAGTTTCCTAACTATAGTGCGGATGATTTAATTGAGATTATGAGTAACAGGGCTAAGAAGCTTGATTATAATATTGAGCCTGAGACTTTAGAGTATATTAGAGCTAAA
Source organism: Lachnospiraceae bacterium (assembly GCA_017517305.1). Lineage (GTDB taxonomy): Bacteria > Bacillota > Clostridia > Lachnospirales > Lachnospiraceae > Coprococcus_C. The sequence continues at coordinate 116,330 of JAFWZV010000003.1, forward strand.
TTCAGACAGTTTCTTATGGTTCCACCTAAGAACTTTGGTAATGCCCGTTCAGTGAGAAATTATTTGGATAATGCTATAAGTAACCAGGCTAACAGATTGGTTACAAATCCAAGTCTTGACTTAGATGAGCTTACCACTATTACTATAGAGGATGTGGCGAATCTTACCTTATCATAATGTATGAAGAATATAGAGGTTTAATTAAATAAAAAATTTAATACATAATGTGTATTTATATTATTTAGATGATATTAGGTTAAATGGTTTGTATGAGAAAATATATATGTGAAGGCTTGGCCAAGTATCTTGCCAAGGAATATAAGCCATGGCACATGCCTGGCCATAAAAGAAATAATTTTATAGAAGATGTAGAAGAAGAGGCTGACATAGATATGGCAGCCTTTTCGACATTGGACCAGAAGGATATGGAATGGGCACTTAATATTGATACTATTCTTGGTCTTGCTGCTTCTATAGATGTGACAGAGGTGCCAGGCACAGATGATTTGCATCATCCTGAGGATATGATACTAAAATCCCAGCAACAACTTTCAGAAATTTATGGCTCTTATGCCAGCTACTATATGGTAAATGGCTCTACAGGCGGAATTTTAGCTGCTATAGGAGCGGTTGCTGATACAAAGAAAGGAAGTCTCCCAGGGAGTGAAAAAACAGCTCAGATTATTATTGCAAGAAATTGTCACAAGTCAGTGTATAATGCATGTCAGTTATTTGGCCTAGAACAGATATATATTGAGCCAGAGTATATTTCTCTTAAAGCACCAGCTAGCTGTGATGAAATTAAGGGACATAAAGCAAGTGGAGAATTAAGCTCCCATATCTACGGAGCCATAGACCCAGAGGAGATAAAGCAATTAGTAGAGAATAATCCCAATGTGGTAGCAGTGGTTATAACCAGCCCAACCTACGAGGGAGTAATATCAGATGTTGCAGGAATTAAGAGGGCACTTGAGCCATACAAAATTCCTCTTATAGTAGATGAGGCACATGGAGCACATTTGCCATTTATAGAGGATTTGCCACCGTCAGCAGTAACCCTAAAGGCTGATATAGTGGTTCAAAGTCTCCACAAGACTTTGCCTTCACTTACTCAGACAGCAATAATTCATGTTAACAATGAAGGTCTTAATGCTAAGGTCAAAAAATATATTTCAATATTTATGAGTTCATCACCTTCCTATATTATGCTTTGTTCTATGGAGCAGGCGGTGGTTGATGCTTGGAATAGAAAGAAAGATTTGCAAAGCTTCAATGAATATCTAAAAAATCTTTATGCTTTTAGAAATAGTTTGAAGGATTTAAAGAATATAAGGCTATTAGGAAAAGCAGATAATTATTTTGCCTATGATGAAAGTAGAATAGTGCTATACGGAGATATAACAGGAGAGGCACTGGCAACAAAGCTTAGAAATATGGGCAATATTGAGATAGAAATGAGCGGTATTAATTATGTGGTTTTAATTTCCACCTATGCTGATAGGTTAGAAGCTTTTAAACATTTGGAAAAAACTATAAAGTTGGTGGATGAGCAACTTTGTATTGCGTCTTCTACCCAGACTTCATTAAATATAGAAGAGATTAAAAAGAGAGAGTTTAAAATAGAAGAATTAGATAAGCTTGTGGGAACATTGTCCCAAGATAATATTTATGTATATCCACCTGGAAGCTATATTGTGGCAGCAGGTGAATATATTTCACAGGAGGCAGTGGACAAGATAGGGGAGCTTATGGCTTCAGGGAAAAGGATAATAGGACTATAAGGAGAACAAGGTGCAAGGCTATAGAATGTTTAAACAATTAAATAGTGTAGAGGATTTAGAGTTATCCTTCTATGAGGAGGTTTCCCAGATACCTGAGAATGAGGGAGATTTAGAAACCACCGTAAGCTATGTAAAGGATACTAGAGATGGAAAGCTTTATATTAAGAAGGAAATATTAAATGGTGACAAAGCTGTATATGAGGAGCTGCTTAGATATGAGGAAAAGAATGGCAAAAAGCTAGCCGGAGTACCTAAGCTATTTACCATTACAGATGATGGAAACAGAGTTTACACTATAGAGGAATTTATAAATTGTCCAACCCTACATAGTGTAATGGAGTCTCAATCTGTTACTGCTGAGGAGCTTACACTTATATTTAGAGAGGTGTGTATAGTATTAGAGAGACTTCACAAGTCTGCTAAGCCTATAGCTCATGGTGAGGTTTCCGCCAGAAATATATTGGTGGATATGGATGCAGTAAGAGGTATAACTAAGAATCAGAAGGTTTACCTGGTGGATTTTAACAGGGGAACTAAGCAACATCTTAGAATAGATATAAGTCAGGATATGAAGGATTGCTGCAAAACCTTGAGACAGTGTATGGATACCTTGGTGTTAAAAAGTATAACAGAGTTTGATGGACCACTTTGGGAAGGACTTAAGGATATTGCTGAGAATGGTCCCGTAAAATTCACCACAGACCGTCAGATGATATCTGGTCTAGGAATGCTTATAGGCAAACGTGCTCCGAGAAGGGAAAAGTCAAATAAAAAAAGCTACGCATTACCAGGCTTTAGAACTAAGAAGCTATGGAAGATGCTTATAGCTTCATTTGCATATATATTTATGGTGTTAATTGCCATTAATGTGGATATGGATTATGAAGGAATATGGAATGTGTATGAGAGACTTTGTGCTTTTGGTTTGATGTTTTCATATCCAGCATGGTTTTGCAATTATATGGGGGTTAGAGATAAGTACAGTTGGTTAAATGGAAAGAGCGTGGTTAAGAAGCTTATAGGACATTTTATAGCGGTGGTTGCAATATTTGGTTTCTGGATGATGATGATAATAGGACCGGATTTACTTAATATATTTTAGACTCGGAAGTGGAAATAGTAAAAACCATTTCATCCGTGTGGGTGAGATGGTTTTTTTGATTGGTATCTCCAAGCTGTGGGATATGTCAAAAGGCAAACTATGAATAAGGTCCTTTCTAGAAATCACTTCCGTAACTTTTGCGGAGGTGTTTTTGTTTTGGTCTATACTGCAGATGTAGCTGAGGGGAGAAATTTATCAAAATCTATTAGAAAAGGAGAATAGGAATTATGACTAGATATGCTAAGGAAACTGCAAAAGGAATTGAAATACTAGCATTAGAGGAGGTGCTTTATTCAAGTAGGGAGATTTTTCTTACAGAGGAGGTAAATACAGATACATCAGTTCAGTTGATTAAAGAGCTGATGGTGCTAGAGAAGCTTGACCCTACCAAGGAGGTGACACTTTACATTAATTCACCTGGTGGAGAGGTTATCAGTGGAATGGCGGTGTATGACTACATTCAGATGATGAAGGCTCCAGTTAAGACTGTTTGTATTGGAACAGCAGCCAGTATGGGGGCTATGCTTTTCTTGGCTGGTGATAAGCGGGAAATGCTTCCACACACCAGACTTATGATTCACGATCCTGCCTTTGGAGGTGGAAATATGGCGGGTAAGAAGCCACATGAGTTGCAGCAGTATGTAGATAAGCTTAAGCAAACTCAGGATATAATAGTAGATATTATTGCTCAGAAGACAGGTAAGTCTAAGGAAGAGGTTCGTGATACTACTAAAGAGGATGCATATTTTAATGTGGCTGAGGCTATGGAGTATGGGCTTGCTACAGGTATTTACAATAAGCTTAATGATACCTTGGGTAACGAGAATTTGGTGTTGTTATAAAAAAGAGTTGAGGTTTAATAAAGTGCTGGGTATAATTTGATTATGGATAAATTCTGTGGAAATTACGGAAAAAAGTTATTGGTGATTTAGTATATGAACAAGCAAGGTAATGTGTGGGTGGTACTGCACATTTCCTTGCAAAATTAATAATAATTTGGAGGTAGAACTATGAGAGAAGAAATTTTGGAGAACAAGGCAGATTTGGAGCTTAAGCTTAGAGGTCTTATGGATCATTTTACAGGATTAGATACCTTTGTGAGTGAGTATGTATGTGATGAGGAGGGAAAGTTGTCCGAGGATAAGGTGGACGAACTTATCAGTGAGCTAATAGGGATAATGTACAACCACTGGTACTATCAATTTAATAATGGAATGTCTGGAGCTAAAAAGGTGTGCTTAGAGCAGTTTTTGTATCTGGCTATTATGTCCCATAGATATGGAGATAATGTGAGAACCTTTAGAAATATTTTATCTCTGCTAGATGATGATAATTATTCTAATTTATTTGAACTTTATGAGGATGAGATAAATGAGCATAGAAGCTGTCCTAGAGGCTTCTTTGGGAAGCTACATGAAAATTATGTGGAGCTTTCAGGACATACCATTCTAGAGGATATGGAGGAGGCCGACAAGGCTATTATAGATGGGGAGCTTGATGCAAAAAGGACATCTCAGAAGTATAGACAGCAGCAGGAGTCTATATGTGCAGAGTATGAGGACAAAGGTATAGAACCTGTATATCATAGAGAGGCTACCTATGAAGAGATGATAGGCTACCAGGAAAGTGTGCCAGATGACTATATAGAAGAAATAAATCCTGAAACAGGGGAATTAAGCTATGTGCCTGTATGGAATAAGTTATCACCTACATTTATGGATAGAGCACTAAAACGACTTGATGAAGAATATGTGGCTGAGGTTAAGGAAAAAGAGGCTTTAGCCCTGGCTCAGTGGAGGGAGAGTATCAAGGATCCAGCCAGATTCCTTCAGGCGTGTAGAGATTTTAGGAAGCTTTACTTTGTGGTAGGAATTAACAGGAAGGAGCTTGAGGAGACCTTCGTTCGCTTTCTTAACAAGCAGGGCAAGGGAAAGCTTGATAATACAGATAAGGTTAATGAGCTTTATGTAACTCTTGCCAGAGCAAAGAAAATATCTGACCGTGCGTAGAGCGGGGGTGATAGTATGTTTAAGAAAAATTTCTATGATTGGGTAAAGTATGATTTTACACATAGTCAGGAGCTACAGGGAAATGCCAAATCATTTCTAGCCCGATATTACAAAGAGTACTACGATATGGGAGCGGCATATGATGAACTTAAGAGGCTTGCAGATGGCTTGAAGGTGGGAAAGACCTCAAAGGAATTGGTCTTTCATAAGGCCAAGGAGATGTATAGTAAGTCAAAGCTTCAGATAGTTAAGGAAATGCCAGATAGAGAAGGGATTATATCTTTTAGAAGCTTTAATCCCTTCAAGGGAGCATGTGAAGGTGATATGACTGCTGCTGAAGTGGTAGAGTTAGCTAATATGGTTCTAGATGCCAGAATAGATAAGGCTATTAAAGAATACATATATAATATTGATCATGGTAGGAAAACGGATAATACCCTTGATATTATAGATAAGCTTTTTGAGGAGCAGGGTGTAAAAATAGAGTTTGACGATAATGCAAAGCTACAGGTTAATAAAACAGAATGCTCCAACCAAGAGGATGTTAATTCTGAGAAATTTAAAGAAGAAGCTGAGAGAGTATATAAAATAATTTGGAATAGCAAAAAGGATAATATAGTGCTTCCAATATATCAAGAGGGAAATATAGGTATATATATTATGGGAAGGAAGAATATTATCAAAGAAGATTGGAGTGAAGGAATAGACAGAATAGATGGGGCAGAAGAATTATCAGAGACTGAAAAAATGGTTCTAAAAAAAGTCTATGAAAGCAATAAAGCATATTATTGTTTTGTGGATAATACACCTTATAGAGATGGGGATAGTCTTATGCCTGATATCATAGTTAATGTATGCTATGACTTAGATGATGTCATAAAAGAATTTGGTAGAAATAGAAAGTATACCAGTGAAATATATCGTAATGTCAATGGTATGGGAGATACTGAATTATTATCTGAACTTGGAGAGAAATATAGACATTATTTTTCCAAGGACGAGATGGATTAATTGGAAAAATTAAATAACCAACATTATGTATAAAAGCTGTCAGATTAGAAATGCTGGCAGCTTTTTGTGTTAACAATTAGCCATATTCCAATATCCGTAAAAATCGCGGATAAGAAAAATTGCCATGCTAAACTGTCACTACAGACATAGGCAGCCTTAAACTAAGGGCGGAAAGGAGACCAATATGAGACAAAGTTTGGCAGACGTTTTAGCAGAGGCGAGAAAGGAGAGTATCAGGGAATCAGAGAAGATAAGAGCCTGTGTAGAAGCTATGGGAGAGGTAACCCTATATGAGCTTCTTCTTAGAAGTGGTTATTCCAATAAGGATAAGGATGAGTTAATAGATAACTATTTATTTATGGGAGTAATAATTTCCTATGAAGCTCTTAAGGATTTGTCAGGTCCGGAAATTGAGAAGGGCTTAAGAAAGATGAAGCTTAGGGACTTTTGCTGTATGTCGGACCATTTAGATAAATATATAGATAAGGAGCTTATGGAAGGGTTACTTAGTGAATATCAGTTGGCAGATATATACGGTATAGCTAATAGAAACATAGGTCACAACATACAGGAAGCTGGGCTAAATGGTCATAAAGCGGCAAAGGATTTTGCCAGAATCAATGTAGGCTCCTTAGATACGATGCTTAATTTTCCTGAGGACTATAACCCAAACCATAACTATGGAAAAAGTAGGATGGGGGATTTTCTGTTAGATGGTGGTATAGGAGGCGCATTTAGACTTTGTAAGGATTATGACATTAATAAGGCCATTGAAGGGTTTATTAAGTTGGCAACAGAGTAACTTATAAAAGATAAGAAGAAAGGATGATGAAATTATGTGTATGATGAAGAGAAAAAACTACGGAACAAGAAATCTATCAGGTGTGATTGTAAGTAACGACACATTTGCCACAGGGCTTAACAACCATGATCTAGTGCTGGCTAAGACGGGAGGAGGTAAGACAGGTATATATGTAAGCTCCTATATGGAGGAAGCATATGAAAGTCTTATAGTGGTTGATACAAAGGGTACTCTGTACCGCATGTACAAGGACCATCTTTTAAGTCAGGGTGTTAAGGTAAAGCTGATAGATATGGTTAATCCCAAACGTTCAACCGTTGGTTATAACCCTCTGACCTTCACTAAGGTGAGGGGCACAAGAGGATACAGTCAGAAGGATCTAAAGTCCGTGGTTGCAACACTAATTCCTAAGGATTTGGATGAGCGAGATACTTACTGGGTACTATCGGCTAGAAAGTATCTGTATTCTATTTGCTGCTATGTGATGGATTTTCTTTCAACTAAGGATCAAAATCTGGGGTCAGTTTTGGCTATTCATAAGGAATTTTGTTCTGGAAATATGGATGAGATTTTTGATAGAGTATGTGATGAAAATCCTAAATCGGCTTTTGCTGGTGCATATAAGCAGGTTATAGGTCTTAAGGAATCAAGCAAAACCTGGGCCTGTGTCCTTGACTTTGCCAGCACTGCCCTAGATGTAATGGATAGTGAGGAGATGAACATTATTTTTGCCAAGAAAAAGAGCATAGATTTTGAAAGCTTAGGCAAGGAAAAGTCAGTTCTTTTTATCAACATAAGTGATATGGATCGTTGTTTTGATGGAATAGTTAATCTCCTTTACATTCAGGGCTTAAAATCTCTGGTGGAGCTTGCTGACAGCAACCCTGACGGCAGACTTTCCATGCCGGTGAGATTTATATTTGATGACTTCGCCTGTGGTGCACCTATTGATAACTTTGATAATATTATAAGTGTGGTTCGCTCCCGTGATATATCCTGTAGTCTTATAGTACAGAGCTTAACTCAGCTTAATACAGTTTATGGCTCGGATAGGGCCACAACTATAATTAATGCCTGTGACCATATGCTGTATCTAAATGGCAATGATGATGTTACTAAAGATTTCTTGGCCTACCGACTTAATAAGCCGAGACATATTATCGACAGACTGCCTAATAACAAGGCTTATCTACTAGAGGCTGGAAGTGCTCCAAGACTTATAGATAAGGCTAGGCCTTATGCCTTATATAACAGGATTGTGGCTGGTGAAGAGGCTGAAAAGTAGCAAATATGTTTACAAACAAAATGCTTCCGTAATTTCTACGGAAGCATTTTTGCTTTGTTCTATAATGCAGATGTGGTTGAGGTAGAAAACCTCAAAACCCGGTGTACAGGGCACAGGAAAAAGAATATGTACACAGCGACTGAGATGCGTCTAAAAACATCCAGGGTATACCTACAGAAAGGCAACTGCTAAAACATCTGAGGTGAAGCCCACCGAGGGATTGCAGACTCTAAAAATGTGTATTAAAGGAGGATGACTACTATGAGAGAATTAAAGTATATACCAAATTCAGTATGCTGGAACATAACAAGCAGATGCAACGAAGCCTGTAAGTTTTGCTACAGAGAAACTAATATGAAGGATTTAACCTTTGAAGAACAAAAGAAGGTTATTGACGTTCTTGCTTCTGTAGGAATTCTCAAATTAACCTTTGCAGGAGGTGAGCCTTTGTTAATTCCAAGAATCAATGATCTTATCCTTTATGCAAAGAGCAAGGGATTGGTGGTGTCTATGACAAGCAATGCTATATTGATTGATGAGAAGCAGCTTAAGTTCCTTCTTGAGAATCTAGACTGGTTAACATTATCCCTAGATGGAGCCACAGACGAGATACAAACACTTATGACCAGACATAGTAAGCATGCTACGAAGGTTAAGGAAATTCTCGAATATGCATCAGCCTATAAGAAGGGTAAATGTCGCATAAAGATAAATACTGTTGTGAGTAAAAAGAACTACAAGAACGTACAGGATATAGCCCACCTAGTGAAGAAATATAATGTTACTCGCTGGAAGCTTATGCAGTTTACTCCACTTAGAAGCTACGCCAAGGAGGCTCAGAGTGAGTTTGAGATAAGAAATGATGAGTTTGTCAGTGCTTATAATAAAGCCAAGCTTGCTATGGGGAGTATGGTAAATCGTGTGGAGGCTACTTGTAGCAATGATATTGAGCAAGAAACATTTACGGTATTTCCTAACGCAGATGTAAGAGTTGCGAAGAATCTTCAGGAGAAGACCATAGGAAATTTGCTACGGGACAACCCTGGCGAAATATGGGCAAGAGATGGAAGGGAGTATAAGCAATTAAATATGAGAACAAAATTCCTGGAGAGGGATGTAGATTTGATAGCGTGATAAAATTCGCCTGTCCAGTGTACAGGGCACCAAAGAATATGTACACAGCGACTGGCTGCGGCTAAAAACAGCCAGGGTATACCTACCGAAAGGCAACTTCCAAAGCATCTGGGGTGAAGCCCACCGAAGGTTAGTATATGATAATGACTTACAAAATAGGAGGTAATCGTATGGAAGATATACTTACAAAATTAGCTCAGAAAAACTTAGGTATGGGAGGCCCGGTAAGCCAGGAGGAGATTGAAGAGTTTTTCAAGGATAATATGCAGAAATATAGCTGGAGACTAATTGCCAGAATGAGTGAAAAAGAACATAAGGATGATACGTGGGATTACCTATACACCGATGATATGGGAATAGGAATCACATTAAATCCAAATGTCAAGGGTTTTCGCTTTAGCAAAAATGTAAAGATAATCTACAAATTAAGCTCACATGAGAGTAACCCTTGGGATTATGCTTTCAAAGATGGTTCAATATTTTTTGAAAAGAAATATATTGAATTTAGAAAAATGGTTAAAGAAATGAGTATATTAGAGGAGGAGACAAATATGGATAATAAGAATTTTAACAATCAAGATCCTATATTTGAGCTTGAAATTTCTATAAGATCAGCAAACTGTCTTAGGAAAGCAGGAATTGTTAGTATTGACGAGCTGTTAGAGTGTGATGCGAAGAGAATAAAAGGAATAGAAGGCTTGAGTCCTAGAGGAATACAGGAGGTATTAACAATTTTAGAAGAGCTTAAGGAGAATAGGAAGAAGGAAAATGAATAGTTATGGTATTAGCCAAGAGAATGGGTTAGGTAAAATAATCAAATAACTCCGATAAATATGTTAGTAATTCCATATAGCAAAATACTAAGAAATGGTTTAGAATATGTAGCACTGATTGTTATAATGATTTTAATAGTGATACAAGGAGAAATATTTATGAAAGATCTAACCCATGGCTATCCAGCCAAGATTATAATAATGTTTACCATACCTATAATGCTGGGGTACATTTTACAACAATTATATAGCTTAGTTGACTCAAAAATTGTAAGCGAGTATGTGGGACCAGATGCGCTGGCTGCCATTGGTGCTACAGTGGTTGTATCCAATCTTATTATAGGATTTATTAACGGACTGACTCAGGGCTTTGCCATACCTATAGCTAATAGCTTTGGAGCTAAAGATATGGAAAGACTTAGAAAAAATGTGGCGGGAACAATACTCCTTACCTTTGGCGTGGCTGTATTGATGACCGTTTTATCATTGGTTTTTATAGAGGATATACTTATAGCACTTGGTACACCTATTGAGATTAGACAGGATGCTTTGGATTACGTAAATATTATTTTGGCTGGTATTATACTTACAGCAATTTATAACTGTAGCTCTAATATCTTAAGAGCAGTAGGTAACAGCAAGGTATCTCTCTATTGTCTTATGGTTGCTGTGGTGGCAAATATCGGTCTTGATCTTTTGTTTGTAAAGGTATGGGATCAGGGTATAAAGGGTGCAGCCTATGCAACTATTATCGCCCAGGCTATGTCTGCATTTATGTGCGCAGGGTACCTTGTTATAAAGTATAAGGAAATCCTTCCTAAGAGCAGGGACTTTATTCCATATCATGGTATGTATGGAAATCTTATAACAACAGGATTATCCATGGGTCTTATGGGCTGCATAGTAAATATTGGAACGGTAATTCTTCAGGGTGCTATCAATGATTTGGGAACAAACATCATAACAGCACATACTGCATCCAGAAGAGTCTTTGATATAATGAGTGTTACGGTTTATACCTTTGGTATAGCTATGACAACCTTTGTCAGTCAGAATATGGGAGCGGGAAAACCTGAGAGAGTGCGCCAAGGTGTGCGCCATGCAAATATTATAGTTACTATAATCTCAACAGTGCTTATAGTTTTGGTATATACCTGTGCAAGACCAGTATTTCAGTGGGTAACTAGTACTACTAATCCAAATATTATAGATGCATCAGTGATGTACGCCCAAATAAGTGTATTGTTTTTCTATGCTTTAGGACCACTCTTTGTATTTAGATGTACTTTGCAGGGTATGGGAAGAAAAATTGTACCACTTATATCAAGTGTTACAGAGATGCTTGTGAAAATATTTTCAGCCATGTTTTTAGTTCCTGCATTTGCCTACAAGGGAGTTGCATTTACGGAGCCTATTAGTTGGGTACTGATGACTATAATTTTAGCTACAGCATATTATACAGGTAAGCCTGAGAACTATTTGAAGCTGCAAGAACACTAATAAATAAGATGAGTTTTGTCTAAGTACATTGTAATATAAACTCAGTGGCAAAGATAAAAAACTATCTTCAATAAATTAGATAAAAGTGGTATACTGTTAGTTAGCGAATAAACATAATGGTATTATATTGGGTTGGTTCATACTTGATGTGGGCAGGCTAAGATATATCCAGACAAGATACTATATAGTAGAGAGGTAAAATGGTTATGGAATTTATAATTATTTTTGGTGGCATAGTTGGTATAGCTATAATAACAGCATTGGTTGCATCAATCGCCACTGTGACATCAGTATCAGCCTTTAAGAATTTGAAGGATGATGATTCAGAGGAATAAAGTTTGTAGATATTTTAAGACTACACTTCATTGATTGTGAAGTGTAGTCTTTTTTAATTTTAACAAAACTTAAACATTTTAGAAAACATTTGAAAACAACAGATGAGTATTATAGGCACATAAGATAAATCGAAAAAGGAGAGAGAAGATATGTCAGTAAAGGAATTTTTTAAGAATGCATTTGAGGATATGAAGGAGAGCACAAAGGCACAACATGAGGTGGATAAGGCAAACTTTGCAGCAGCTAAGGCCCAGTCAAAGGCTCAATGGGAGGAAGCAAAGGCTATGGGAGATCCAGCCAGACGTAAGGAGGTTTTTCAGGCACAGCGTAATAAGCAGATAGCAGAGGCCAATGCTCGAAAGGAAGAGGCACAGGCTAGAATAGATGCAGTTAAAGGTAAAAAGTAAATGTGAAATAAGTGATTAGTGGAAGTATATGCTAATCCCAAGATAATACAAAGAAGGAAAAGGAGATAATAACTATGGATAGAAACGAGCAGGATTTTTTAGTACAGAAAATTAGAACACAGTACACAGAGAAGGAGCACACAGAGCTTGACGAGCTTAAGAAGTTAGATAGCAAGGTTAAGAAGCCAGCAAATACATTTGGATATGTATTCGGAACTATATCAGCTCTTGTTATGGGAAGTGGTATGAGTCTTGTGATGACTGATATTGGTTCAAAGATAGGTATAGAGGATGGCATGGTTCCTGGTATTGTAATAGGATGTGTGGGACTTGTGATGGCTTTAGCAAATTACCCTATATATAAGAAGATTCTTGGTAATCGTCGCAAGCAGTATGCTGATGAAATTATTGCATTAAGTGATAAGCTGATGAGCGATAAATAAATTTTGATATAAAGCTGGCGTCAGTATAAACGCTAGCTTTATTTTTGCTAAAATGAAAATACAAACAAAATTTTAACAATTCGGTGTTATAATACCCTTAGTATGATGGAATTTATCTATTAATGGGAGGTAACTCATGTTTAAAATATTAGTAGTTGAAGACGACAAGGAGCTTAACAAAACAGTCTGTTCTTTCTTAAATCATAGTGGTTATGAGGCTGTAGGTTGCACTAATGCAAATGATGCCTATGACGCCTTATATGAGAATATGTTTGATATGATAGTGTCTGACATTATGATGCCTGATGTGGATGGCTTTGAGTTTGCGGAGAGTGTCAGGGAGATTAATGAGGAGATACCAATTCTATTTATGACTGCAAGAGATGATATTGCATCTAAGCAGAGAGGCTTTAGAATTGGTGTGGATGATTATATGGTTAAGCCTATAGATTTGGACGAGCTGTTCCTTCGTATAGGAGCACTCCTTAGGCGTGCTAAGATTGCTGCTTCAAGAAAGCTGGAGATAGGAAGCTTTGTTATGGATGCAGACGAGCACACTGCTTATCTGGGTGAGGTGGAGATAAACCTTACCAATCGTGAGTTTAGCATATTATATAAGCTGCTTTCGTATCCTAAGAAAACCTTTACCAGAACTCAGCTTATGGACGAGTTTTGGGATGCTGATACTGAGACTGCACCTAGAGCGGTGGATGTATATATGACTAAGCTTCGCCAGAAGCTATCTAAGTGTGAAGACTTTGAGATAGTGACAGTTCATGGCTTAGGCTATAAGGTGGTGATTCGATGAAGCAGGAAAGTAAGGTAAGGACAGTACTAAGACTGATTAACAATTATCTGGTGTTTTTCCTTATGGTTGCATTTGTAATTACCTGTTGTATGACGTTGTTTATAACTACATTGTCAAAATCCTTGGGTGTGGATTTTACAGCGGATAATATTACTGTTGCAGCTAAGCTTACCTTTGGAAATGTAATCCTACTTAGTCTCATCTTTACCATCATAGATGCAGCTAGAAGAAGGGCAACAGTGGAGGTACCAGTAAGAAAAATCCTAAAGGCAGCAGAACAGATAATGGCGGGCGATTTTTCTGTAAGGATAAGTCCCATAGGGAAGCTGGGACAGTACAATGAATTCGATGAGATAATTAATTGCTTTAATAAGCTGGCTCAGGAGCTAGGAAGTGTGGAAACCCTGCGTACAGACTTTATCGCAAATGTATCCCACGAGATGAAGACACCTCTTGCAGTTATGCAAAATTATGGAACTCTACTTCAGACGCCAGGGTTGTCAGAAGAGCAGAGAATGGAGTATGCCAAGGGAGTTACTGATGGTGCCAGACGAATGGCGGACATGATGACCAATATTCTTAAGCTTAATCGTTTGGAGAATCAGCAGATATTTCCACAGGCAGAAGTATTTGATTTGGGCGAGCAGCTGTGTGAATGTTTGCTACAGTTTGAGAATGTGTGGGAACAAAATAATATAGAAATAGTGACAGATATTCAGGATGAAGTTAAGGTTAAGGGAGATCAGGAACTGCTTAGCCTAGTGTGGAATAACCTGCTATCTAACGCGTTTAAATTTACAGAGCCAGGTGGTTGGATTACAGTAAGCCTTAAGGAAGAGGCAGGTCAGGCAGTAGTTAAAATTCAGGACACTGGCTGTGGCATGACTCCAGAGGTGGGTGCTCATATATTTGAGAAGTTCTATCAGGGAGATACCTCACACTCTGTACAGGGTAACGGTTTAGGTCTTGCTTTAGTTAAACGAGTAGTGGATATAACTCAGGGAGAAATCGGTGTTGAAAGTACCCTTGATAAGGGAAGTACATTTACAGTAAAGCTTAGGAGTGTGTAGGATGGATTGGAAGAAGCTTGGAAAGAGGCTATTATTTCCACCGTTGTGGGCGGTAGTGCTACTGACTGTGGCTAGTACTATAGCTTTGATAGGTGTGTTTCTAAAGGGACTTGAGACAGCAATTATGGCTTACGTTGTTTACGTTGTAGCATTTTACACCTTGGTAACAGTTTGTGCTTACTGTATAGTATATCTGCCAGGATATATAAGACAGACCAGAGAAAAAATAAATAATAATCCTCTGGGACACAGGATGCTAAGTGAGGCAAGCTTCAGGACACATATTTCGCTGTATTTGTCACTCTGTGCCAACCTCTTATACGTTGGACTTAATATATTTTTCTATGTTGAAAATCATTCTATGTGGTTTGTAATACTTGCTGTATACTATACCATTTTAGTAATTGTAAGATTGATACTGGCAAAGTATGTTAGGAAGGATTCTAATGGGACAAATCAGCTAAGGGAGCTAAAGCTAAATATACTGTGCTCAGGAATTTTGCTTACTCTGAACATCGTGCTGTCTGGCGCGGTGCTGATGATTCTCTATCAGGATAAGGGATTTACATATAATGGAATTTTAATATATGTTATGGCATTATATACATTTTACACAACCATACATGCCATAGTAACTCTGGTAAAATATCGAAGGTTAAATAGACCGGTTATGACCACAGTAAGAGCCATACAGCTTTTTGCAGCATTAGTTTCCATGCTGTCACTTGAGACAGCTATGTTCGAAGAGTTTGGACAGGATATGACTACCTGGAGCAAGAGACTTTTCATAATGCTAACAGGGGCAGGAATAAGTATTACAGTTTTGATAATGTCAATTTATATGATTGTAAAATCAGTTAAAACTATAAAAAATATAAAGGAGTAGACTAATAGATTATATGGATATGAATGTTAATGATAAGAATATTTTAAATGATACAGTAACGAAAGATAATGTATCTAAGGAGAGTTTCAACTACACATATTCTGCTCAGCAGCAGGAGGAGGTAGAAGCAATCAGGAAGAAATATCTCCCAACACAGGATACCCCAGAGGACAAGCTGGAACAGCTTAGAAGATTAGACCAACAGGTTACTAGCAAGGCAACCATGTTGTCCATCATAGTTGGTGTAGTTGGAGCACTTATAATGGGCACAGGCATGAGCCTTGCTATGACTGATATAGGAAGCTATCTTGGAATGAGTGGAAATGTAGGATTTGTATTTGGAATAGTAATCGGTGTGATAGGTATGGTGGTGCTTGGAGTAGCATATCCCCTTTATAACAAAACTCTTAAAGAAGAGAGGGAGAAAATTGCACCGGAGATAATAAGGCTTAGTGATGAGTTGATGAAGTAGATGAGGAGGCATTTTATTATGCCTCCTTCTTTTTACTCAAATTTCCTACAAAAAATAAGCCTAAAGCTCACCATATCAGTTGAATTATATCGCTTTAGTGTGTTATAATTAACGATAATGTTTATATTGGTGTAGCTGTGTCTGCATCTAATTAAAAAAGGAGTGATGCTATGGCAAAAGTCAAACAACCAAAAAAGGTTAAGGAACCAAAGCTTCCAAAACAGCCTGTCCCACCATTAGAGGATAAAGCTACTAAGAAGGAGCGTAAGAAAAACGCCAAGAAAGAAAAGAAGCTTACTAAGAAGGTGGCTAAGCAGCTGAAGAAGGAGAATAAGCTACTTAACAAAAGATTAGCCAGAAGGCTAGGCACAATTGCTGTATTACTCTGTATTATCTCATCAGTGCTTGATATTGTGGAGCGTAATCGTGAAGCATAGGTTATTGAACATAAACAAACACAGATGACATATATAAAAATTTAAAATGTGTAAAAAAAAAGAAAGGAACTAAACAAATGAACAATTTTGACGCATTACTTGAGAAGATTTCTTCATGTAGCAAGAAGAAGGTTGCTGTTGCAGTAGCACAGGACGACGCTGTACTTGAGGCAGTACAGGCAGCTAAGGAGAGAAACATTGCTGACGCTATCTTAGTTGGTGATGAGGACAAGATTAAGGAGGTTGCTGCATCACTTAACATGAGCTTAGAGGGCTATGAGATTATTGATGTTAAGAATAACACTGAGGCAGCATTAACTGCAGTTAAGCTTGTACATGACGGTAAGGCTGATATGTATATGAAGGGTCTTATAGATACTAAGGGCTTCCTTAAGAGCGTACTTGATAAGGAGGTTGGTCTTAGAACAGGTAAGCCACTTTCACACGTTGCACTTTTCGAGGTAGAGGGCTTAGAGAAGATGCTTTACCTTACAGACGTTGCATTTATCCCTTATCCAACTCTTGAGGATAAGGTTGGTATTATTGAGAATACAGTTGAGGTTGCTCACGCATGTGGTGTTGAGTGCCCTAAGGTTGCACCTCTTGCAGCAGTTGAGGTTGTTAACCCTAAGATGCCTGCTACTGTTGAGGCAGCAGAGCTTGCAAAGATGAATGAGGAAGGCAAGATTACAGGATGTATCGTAGATGGACCACTTTCTATGGACCTTGCTATTGACCCTGAGGCAGCTAGACATAAGGGTGCTACTGATAGAAAGATTGTTGGTGATGCAGATATCCTTCTCTTCCCAGACATTCATGCAGGTAACCTTGTGTATAAGACTCTTGTTCACACTGCAAATGTTAAGAACGGTTGTATCCTTACAGGTACTAAGGCTCCAGTTATCTTAACTTCACGTTCAGATACATTTGAGACAAAGGTTAATTCTATTGCACTTGCAGCTATTGTTGCAGAGTCTATGGCTAAGAATAACTAATTACATACAATAAAAATGTATATGCAATTCGTATACTATATAGGTATATTTTGAATAGAATAGAAATGGAGGATATTTAAAATGGGTTATAAGTCACTTATTATCAATCCTGGTTCAACTTCAACTAAGATTGCAGTTTTCGAGGATGAGACATTAGTATTTGATCAGACACTTAGACATGCTACAGAGGTTATCGAGAAGTATGATTCAGTAGTAGCTCAGAAGGACTTCCGTAAGGAGGTTATTGCATCAGTATTAGAGGAGAATAACTTCGATGTTAAGACCTTAGACGTTATCGTTGGTAGAGGTGGATTCCTTAGACCAATTCCAAGTGGTACTTATGAGTGTACAGATGCACTTATTAAGGATCTTAAGGAGGCTAAGAAGGAGCACGCATCTAACCTTGGTGGTATCATTGCTAGAGAGATGGCAGATGAGCTTGGTATTCCAGCTTACATAGTTGACCCAGTTGTAGTTGATGAGATGGATGATGTAGCTAGAATTTCTGGACATCCAGAGCTTCCTAGAACAAGTGTATTCCATGCACTTAACCAGAAGGCAGTTGCCAAGAGATACGCTAAGGAGTCAGGTATCAAGTATGAAGACCTTAACCTTATCGTAGTACATATGGGCGGCGGTGTTTCAGTTGGTGCTCATAAGGGCGGTAGAATTATCGATGTATTTAACGCACTTGATGGTGACGGTGCATTTTCACCAGAGAGAGCTGGAGCAGTTCCAGCAGGTGAGCTTGTAAGACTTTGCTACTCAGGTAAGTACACAGAGAAGGAAATGATTAAGCAGTTAGTTGGTAAGGCTGGTTACAACGCATACCTTGGAACTAACGATGCAAGAGATGTTGAGAAGGCAGTAAAAGAGGGCGACGAGAAGGCAACTCTTATCTACAATGCATTTGTATATCAGGTTGCAAAGGATATCGGAGCTCAGGCTACAGTATTAAATGGTAAGGTTGACCGAATCATCTTCACAGGTGGTATCGCATACCAGAAGAGTCTTATCGAGGATATGGAGAAGAAGGTTGGCTTTATTGCACCATTTACAGTATATCCAGGTGAGGATGAGATGTTAGCTCTTTGCCAGGGTGCTCTTAGAGTGTTAAATGGAGAAGAGGAAGCTAAGGTTTACTAATTATTGCTTAGGTAGACACTTAAGGATAATTTTTAATAAATATTATAAGGAGGAAATGTGATGGACAACAATATGAATAATCAGCAGCCACAGATGGATCAGCAGTTTGCTTCACAGCAGCCATACGGCCAGCCACAGTATGATCCACAGCAGGCGCAGCAGTACAATCCACAGATGCAGCAGCCATACGGCCAGCAGTATGATCCACAGCAGGCACAGCAGTACAATCCACAGATGCAGCAGCCATACGGCCAGCAGTATAATCCACAGCAGTACAATTCACAGATGCAACAGCCATATGGTCAGCCAATGGGTATGCAGAATCAGCCAATGTACAACCAGTATGGTCAGCCTGTTAAGCAGGGACCATCAGCTATGGATAAGCTTAAGGGTAAGGTTGGAGCAGTGAAGGGAGATTTTACCAACAGAGCTAGTCAGTTAGGCTTAGGTCTCTGGTGCTTACTTGGAATAATCGGAGCTATGCTTCTTATCTTTGCACCATTTATGAATTTTGCAACAGTGCATTATAGCGATAAGATTGAAGGCATAAAGATTAGTGTGTCAGATGGATTCAATATGTTTGAGCTCTATAAGATTAGTAACAGTGTTGACAATGCAATTGATGAAGCAAATGATGAGTATGACGCTGATATTGAGAAGAGCGATATAACAGACCTTATGGAAGACTATGAGGATAGAATTGGAGACATGATAGAGGATGAGACAGATGTTAAGGTTGATGAGAAGCCTATTCACGAGGTAATGGGAACAGCACACCTTGCAGTTAAGGGTCAGATGCCACTTCTTTTATCTCCATGGTTGATTATTATCTCAGGTATTTTATTGTTTGTAACAACTATAACTAGAGATAAGATTATGAAGATTATATTCTCAGCAGTACCATTTGTATGTCTTTTATGGTTAATGCTTTGCTCAAGCCACTTCTTCACAATTATGGGAATTGGTGCATGGGCAATTTTAGCAGGAACTGTACTTGGAGTTATCAGTGCAGTTAAGGATAATTAAATCGGGGGATTTTATAAAGGAGGATAACATGGATAATTTTAACAATGAAAACAACATTATGCCAGAAGCTACTGGTTTTCCTAACACAGCTCCAGCTTCTGTTTTAGATGGTGATGAGGCAACTGATGAGACACCTGCAATGGCAGGTCAGCCACCAGTTGAGCCAGGTCTTAAGCTTGCTCAGGAAGAGTCACAGCCTGTACAGCCAATGGGAGGTATGCCACAGCAGTCACAGCCTGTACAGCCAATGGGAGGTATGCCACAGCAATCACAGCCTGTACAGCCAATGGGAGGTATGCCACAGCAGCCACAGTTTGGCCAGCCACAGATGGGAGGTATGCCACAGCAGCCACAGTTCGGCCAGCCACAGATGGGTGGAATGCCACAGCAGCCACAGTTCGGTCAGCCAATGGGTATGAATCAGCAGCCATATGGTCAGCCACCAATGGGTGGAGGACAGCCAACAAAGCCTAAGAAGGTGAAGAAGCCTTTGTCAAAGGGCGCAATTGGTGGAATTATCGGAGGAGGAGTTGCTTTAATAGCTCTTATAGTTTGTGCTATTATCTTTCTTCCAAAGCTTTTCCCAACTGATAAGGAGGTTGTAGTAGATGCATTTGAGGCAACCTTTGGTATAGAGACTGAAGCAGAGACAGAGGATTTCCTTGGTGCCAAGGAGATTGCAGATAAGTTTGCAACTACTGGTGGTGTAAGAGAGTTTTCTGTGGAAATGAGTGCAGACTCTATGGGAGAGGTTACAAGCGTTAATGCAGGCTTTGTAGAGTCTATAGATGTTGCAAATAAGCTTGCTAATTCTACCTGGACAATTGGTATGAATGGTAAGAATTTCTTGAATGTAAATTTGGTTATTGATGAAACCAACACATATTTACAGGTTCCAGAGATGATTAGCGGATATTTCTCACTTCCAAATGAGAATATTTTCCAGGCCCTTGAGAATTCAGAGCTTGGTCAGGCTATGGGTATCACTGGTATGCCAGAGTTTAACATGGCTGATATGTATTTTAACCTTGCTACTTCAGGTACTGCAACTGAGCTTAACGGTGAGTATGTTGCTATAGTAGAGAAGCTTTGGGATAGCATTACATACGAGAAGCAGGGCAAGGCTAAGGTTGATGTAAATGGTAAGACAATTACAACTAAGGAGTATTTCATCACTGTTCCACAGGATGCTATGAAGGAAGCAGTTGGAGATTTGTGGGATGCAGCGGTTGCAGAGCTTGCAGCAAATCCAGAATATCTTGCACAGATGGGAATGGATGCAGCTACATTTGAGTCTACTATGAGTAGCTACTCAGGAGTGCTTACAAGCTTAATTCAGGGAGATCTTGTAATTAAGGTATATATTGCAGATGATAAGATTGTTAAGCTGGTATGTGCAGATGAGGTGGCAATTTATGGTGCTTCTATATCTTATGATATGTATCTTGATATTGATGATGAGGCAGTATCAGGAGTATTCGATTTCACTGCAATGGATGAGACAGTAGGACTTAAGTTTAATGTAACTGGTCTTGATAGCAATCCAAATGGTAAGATTACTGTTTACGCAGCAGGTGAGACAATTGATGTAAACTTTAATGGTACAGCAAGTGACACAAGCTGTGATGTGACATATGACGTAGTATACAACGGAACAACTTATGTAGATGGTACAGTAAAGACAAATGTTGACGAGGCAAATCACTCCTTCAATGGCAATGCTTCAGTTAATATTGTAGATGCTGGAACAATTGATATGAATTTTGAAGGTGGCTTTAAGGATATCAATAAGGGTGTTGGTTATACCTTTGAGCTTTCAAAGTGTGAGTTCCTTGCAGATGGTGAGCCTATGATGAACATGACCTCTAAGATAAGAATAGATACTAGCACACATACTGCAACAGGAATTGATACAAGCCTTCCAGTTTATGATGTTACTACCTTAACTGAGGCAGATTTTGAGCAGATTCTTAGTGATAATACAGCTCTTGTAGAGGCTTGGCTTGATGCTAATTCTGATCTTTTCGGTAGTTATGAGGAACCAATTGTAGAGGAGCCAGTAGAAGTTGTGGAGCCAGAGGTAGATGATATGATTCTTGAGGGTTCAGCTAAGTCAGTTGAAATTCTTGGAACCATCGATGGCTTTACTTTAGATGATGTATCTGATTGGTATATTACTTACTCTACAGAGGAGTGGTCATATCTTGAGTACTCAATTTATGAGAACTTTACAGTAGAGGAGTGTTTGGATTATATTTACATTCCAGAGGAGGGAGTTATCACTCAGGAGTTAAATCAGACTATGGATTTAGATGGTGAGACTATTCATTACTCATATGTACAGTATGATGATTTTGGTTACAAGTATTCAAGCTATATCTTTGTTAAGGATTTAGGGGACGGAGTTTTCCTTGTGCTTACTGCAGGAATCTATGATGACGACGATTCATTTACTAAGGAACAGCTTGTTCAGGCATTAAGCAACCAGTATTATCAGATAGTTCAGTAATAAATATTTGAGATTAGGGTACTCCTACAGGACAAAATCCTGTGGGAGTGCTTTTTTCTTTTTGTAAGATATGGTACAATATACCAAGCTAAAATATATTTGTGTTATGGAGGTACATATGGAGCAGAAGAATTCATTTCCCGTTATTAATTATATAGTGTCCATATTGGGACTTGCCATTATGGGTTATCTGTCATATATGATGGTAACATCACAGTGGGGATTTATTTACAAGGTATTAATCTGGATTTTGTTTGATGGAATTGTCAGCCTACAGGTATTGCTATTGGCTCTAAGTATGGGTAAGAGAGATAGAAATCCACAGCTCAACTTTAAGCCAGTTATAGGTTTTAATATATTTATGTTGGTTTTATACGGCATAGGATTTGTGGCATATCATGTATACTTTATTATGTTGATAGTGAAAATTATTAAGGGAGTAACTTACTTATGAGAGAGCTAGTGATTAAGGATAAGGTGCTTTGTAGTGGTAGAAAGCCTTTGGTGTGTGTTCCCCTTATGGGTCATACCAATGAGCAGCTTATGGAACACTTAGATAGAATTATACAAGAATCAGAGAGAACAAGCATTGATATAGTTGAGTTTCGTGGTGATTTTTATGATAATCTTCAGAAACTTGAGGAGCTTGAGATTATTTTGCATAAAGTAAGAGAATTGCTTTCGGACAAGATATTGCTATTTACAATTAGAAGCCCAAGAGAGGGTGGAGAGAAGGTAGATTATTGCTCAAAATCCATAGAAGAGATTAATGAGTTTGTTATAGATAAAGCTTTAGCAGATATGGTTGATATTGAGCTTTTTGCTGTTAATGATAATTGTGGCAAGAGGGGTGTGGATTTGATTGCCTTGGCCAAGGAGCGAAATGTTAAGATAATTATGTCAAATCACGATTTTGAGAAGACTCCAGCTAAGGAGGAAATAGTTAGTCGCCTTACCAAGATGCAGCAACTAGGGGCAGATGTGGCTAAGATAGCTGTTATGCCTAATGATGAAGAGGATATAATTACACTCCTTCAGGCAACCTTAGAAATGCTAAGAAATCATAATAACACTCCTATTGTAACTATGTCCATGGGAGCAAAGGGTGCTTTAAGTAGGGTTGCAGGAGAGATATTCGGAAGTGCATTTACCTTTGGAGCAGTAGGTGAGGTGTCTGCCCCTGGACAGATTCCTGTAGATAAGTTGAATGATATGTTGGATAGTATGCATTACTACTGTGTAGAAGGGTAATAAAAATAAGGCGCCATTTCTGGCGCCTTATTTTTATTCCTCTGTCTTAGCTGGAATTTCAACATCCATAGGGAATCTTACATTCCAAGTCTTTCTGAGACCATCACAAATTCTCATAATTCTTAAGGTTTCCTCATGAGTCATCTCACCACACTGGTTAGCTCCTACGATAATTGCATCTCTAGCTGCTAAAAACTCATATTCATAACCACTTATCTGTCTATCAGGCTTCTTTGCCTCGAATACTAGCTTGTGGTCTCCCTGATATATTCTGAAGGCCTCAGGGTTATTAATATTATCAACTTCGATGTAACCCTTGTCCCCGTAGATACGAGCATTGTTATCAGGTTGATACATCATAGTGTTGTAGAGGGTAGCCACTCTACCTCCCTTAAAGTTCATCTGAATAGTGCTTTGTCCATCTACGCCAGTGTCAAGCTTTGCACATGAAGATGAAATAGAAACTAAATCTGTTCCAAAAAGCATGCAAGCAAGGTTGATAGGATAAACTCCTAGGTCAAGGAGTGCTCCACCTGCTAGCTCAGGACTTAAAACACGTGCCTTAGTTCTAAGGTCATAGCCAAGTGTACAGGTAAGACCTGTAAGTCGTCCGATAACCCCCTGCTCTATCTGCTGAAGCATCATTCTGTATATAGGAAGGAAACGAATCCACATAGCCTCCCCACAGAAGATTTTCTTCTCATCTGATAATGTGAGAACCTGTGCAGTAGTAACACTGTCATAGGAAAAAGCCTTTTCAACAAGTACCGGCTTACCAGCCTCAAGACACATCTTTGCTTCCTTAGCATGTTCGGAATGAGGTGTGGCGATGTATATAAGCTCTACGTCAGGATCGTTAACAAGCTCCTCGTATGAGCCATATCTTTTCTCAATATTGTACTTATCACCAAACTGATTGGCCTTATTAATATCTCTTGAAGCAATTGCGTATGGTGTGAACTGTCCCAACTGATTAAGTGTATCAGCAACTATACCAGCTATCTTACCGGCACCCATAATACCTACTCTAAAATCTAACATATATATTCTCCTTTAAATAAAATGCAAACTAATTGTTCAATCCATCATCAATATGATGGCCACAACATAAATATTATACTTTAAATTCAGCTTTTCTTCAACATAAAATGCTTTTCCTTTCAAAATGCTTCAACCATCTCTTTAGATGTAGGAAATATTGACATTTCAAGCACTTTTAGGGTATACTAGAAACTTGGTGGAGTATATGTGCTGATAACTTTCATTCAGTAGCCAAAATAATAGATTTAACCAATTAATTTTCTGTTATCTTGGCTACTGTATGAAATATCACATAACTTAATATATATAGAAAGGAATTTTTGAATATGTACGAAAAGGTTTCTACAAAACTCAACTTTGTTGAGAGAGAACAAAAGGTACTTGATTTCTGGAAGGAAAACAAGGTATTCGAGAAGAGTATTGAAGAGAAGCAGGATCTTCCAACATATACATTTTATGATGGACCTCCTACTGCAAATGGTACACCTCATATAGGTCATGTACTTACTAGAGTTATCAAGGATATGATTCCTAGATATCAGACTATGAAGGGCCACAAGATTATACGTAAGGCTGGTTGGGATACTCACGGTCTTCCTGTAGAGCTTGAGGTTGAGAAGCTTCTTGGAATAGATGGAAAGGATCAGATTGAGGCTTACGGCTTAGATCCATTTATTACTAAGTGTAAGGAATCAGTTTGGAAATACAAGGGAATGTGGGAGGAGTTCTCCGGCAAGGTTGGTTTCTGGGCTGATATGGATGATCCATATGTTACCTATCACAACAACTTCATCGAGTCTGAGTGGTGGGCATTAAAGAATATCTGGGATCAGGGACTTCTTTATAAGGGCTTTAAGATTGTTCCTTATTGTCCACGTTGTGGTACACCTCTTTCAAGTCATGAGGTTGCGCAGGGCTATAAGTTAGTTAAGGAGCGTTCAGCAGTTGTTAGATTCAAGGTAGTTGGTGAGGATGCATACTTCCTTGCATGGACAACTACTCCTTGGACACTTCCAAGTAATGTTGCTCTTTGTGTTAACCCAGATGAGACTTACTGCAAGGTTAAGGCAGCTGACGGAAATGTTTATTATATGGCAGAGGCACTTCTTGATAAGGTACTTGGCGGTTTAGCTAAGGATGATGAGAAGGCTTATGAGATTTTAGAGAGCTACAAGGGTACTGACCTTGAGAGAAAAGAGTATGAGCCACTTTTCACTTGTACAAAGGAAGCTGTTGCTAAGCAGCCTCAGAAGGGTCACTACATTACTTGCGATAATTATGTAACTATGACAGATGGTACTGGTATCGTTCATATTGCACCTGCATTTGGTGAGGATGATGCTCAGGTTGGTAGAAAGTACGACCTTCCATTTGTACAGATGGTTAACGGCAAGGGTGAGATGACTGAGGATACTCCTTATGCTGGCAAGTTCGTTAAGGACGCTGACAAGGATATCTTAGTTGACCTTGACAAGGATGGACTTTTATTCGATGCTCCAAAGTTTGAGCATGACTACCCATTCTGCTGGAGATGTGATACTCCACTTATCTACTATGCTAGAGATACTTGGTTCATCAAGATGACTGCAGTTAGAGATAAGCTGGTTAAGAATAATAACACTGTTAATTGGATTCCTGAGGGTATCGGTAAGGGACGTTTCGGAGCTTGGCTTGAGAACGTTCAGGACTGGGGACTTTCACGTAACCGTTACTGGGGTACTCCACTTAATATCTGGGAGTGTTCATGTGGTAAGAGACACGCTATCGGTTCTATCGAGGAGCTTAAGTCTATGAGCAATAACTGCCCAGATGAAATCGAGCTTCACCGTCCATACATCGATGATGTAACTCTTGTATGTCCTGACTGTCAGGGCGAGATGAAGAGAGTACCAGAGGTTATTGACTGTTGGTTCGACTCAGGAGCAATGCCATTTGCACAGTGGCACTATCCATTTGAGAATAAGGAAATCTTCGATGAGAATTTCCCAGCAGACTTTATCTCAGAGGCAGTTGACCAGACTAGAGGTTGGTTCTACTCACTTATGGCTATATCAACTCTTCTCTTCGACAAGGCACCTTACAAGAACGTAATCGTACTTGGTCACGTGCTTGATAAGGACGGACAGAAGATGTCTAAGTCTAAGGGAAATGCTGTAGATCCTATGGATGCATTGAATTCATACGGCGCTGATGCAATTAGATGGTACTTCTATTCTAACTCAGCTCCATGGCTTCCTAACAGATTCCACGAGGACGCAGTTCTTGAGGGACAGAGAAAGTTCATGGGCACACTTTGGAATACCTATGCATTCTACGTGCTTTATGCAAATATTGATAAGTTTAACCCAACTGAGTATAAGCTTGAGTACGACAAGCTTCCAGTTATGGATAAATGGCTTCTCTCAAAGCTTAACACTATGGTTAAGACAGTAGATGAGGCTCTTGGCTCATACAAGATTCCAGAGGCAACTAAGGCTCTTGCAGACTTCGTAGATGATATGAGTAACTGGTATGTAAGACGTGGTCGTGAGCGTTACTGGGCTAAGGATATGCCACAGGATAAGATTAACGCATACATGACTCTTTACGAGGCACTTGTTACACTTTGTAAGACAGCTGCTCCTATGATTCCATTTATGACAGAGGATATCTACCAGAATCTTGTAACTCGCTTTGACAAGACTGCCCCTATGTCAATCCACCTTTGCGACTTCCCAGTTGCAAATGAGGCTTACATTGACGCAGACCTTGAGGCAAGCATGGATCAGGTTCTTAAGATTGTAGTATTCGGTCGTGCAGCTCGTAACACAGCTAACATTAAGTCACGTCAGCCAATGGGCAATATGTTCGTTAAGGCTACAAAGGATCTTGATGAGTTCTTCGTAGAGATTATTGAAGACGAGCTTAATATTAAGAATGTTACATTTAAGGATGACCTTTCAGACTTTACATCATACAGCTTTAAGCCACAGCTTAGAACAGTAGGTCCTAAGTACGGTAAGCAGCTTGGCGGTATCAGAGAGTACCTTGCAAATGTTGATGGCAATGAGGCTATGGCAACTCTTAAGGCTGAGGGAGCATTAAAGTTTGATGTGGCTGGTACTGAAGTAGTACTTGCTGAGGAGGACTTGCTTATTGAGACAGCTAAGATGGAGGGCTATGTAACAGAGGGAGATAACTACACAACAGTTGTTATCGATACAACCCTTACACCAGAGCTTATCGAGGAAGGCTTCGTAAGAGAGATTATCTCTAAGGTTCAGACTATGCGTAAGGACGCAGACTTCAATGTAACTGACAGAATTAAGGTTTATGTTGAGGGCAATGATAAGATTGCAGAAATCATGAACGCTAATGCACAGGAGATTAAGGAAGTTGTTCTTGCAAACGAGTTCGTAGTTGGCGCTATGGGTGGCGTATCTAAGGACTGGAACGTAAACGGCGAGAAGGTTGTTCTCGGTGTTGAGGTAGTAGGTTAATAGGAACCTATATAAGTGAAATTCCATATAAAAGAAATTCTGGCTACCGTGCTTTTGGCACGGTAGCTTTTTTAATTACCTCCAAGGGCATTCTGGGCATATAGTTTTTTTCTTGCCACCACTGCCCAGAAATTTCCTGAGAACTTCTGGCGGGAGGAAAAACTCGGGCATATAGAGAAAAACCTACCGCCACTGCCCAGAAATTTCTGGAGAACTTCCGGCGGGAGGAAAAACCTGGGCATATAGGAAAATTCTCACCGCCATTGCCCGGAAAATTCCTGAGAACTTCCGGCGTGAGCAAAATCCCGGGCATATAGAGAAAAACCTATCGCCACTGCCCAGAAATTTCCTGAGAATTAGAGCCAGCTACAAAATCCTGGGCATATAGGAAAAAACATATCGCCACTGCCCGAAAAATTCCTGAGAACTTCCGGCGGGAGCAAAATCCCGGGCATATAGGAAAATTCTCACCACCACTGCCCAGAAATTTCTGGAGAATTAGAGCTGGCGACAAAACCCCGGGCATATAGGAAAATTCTCACCGCCACTGCCCAGAAATTTCCTGAGAACTTCTGGCGTGAGGAAAAACCTGGGCATATAGAGAAAAACCTACCGCCACTGCCCAGAAATTTCTGGAGAATTAGAGCTGGCGACAAAATCCCGGGCATATAGGAAAAATACCGCCACCACTGCCCGAATCACATAAAATATTGCTCTATTATTTTCTGTACAGCATCTAAGTCTAAAGGATTATCTCCAGTTTCATATGTGGTAATCAGGTTAATAGATGGAATAATACCATATCTAGAATAGGTGTGTAGTTTGGAAAAAGCTTGCCCTGCATATATAGAATCATCCATTATCCCAAAGTGTTCCCAATAGAATATTTCACCTGACCTAGGGTGCATGATAGTGTAGTCTGGATAATAAGTAGTTCCGCCTAAATCTAGTGCGCACTCATACCTGAATGGTATTTTGTTGGCATAAAGCATCATATCAATAAAAGCTTCCGATTTAGACCTAACCATTTTCCCGGAGGTGGTTTTAATAGTCAACTGCTCCGGATACTTTGGGTTTTGCTCGTAAGGTTCGTTCATCCATTTTTAGTACATACAAATTTTCCCTCTGGTAGTTTTTTTATTTCCTTATTTAACTTGTTGATTTCATTTTCTAGCCTTTTGCTCTCGGCCAGCATACGTTCGTAAATCGTAGTAAAACCTCCTTTTTGTGACCAGCATAAAACACAAATAAAATCACCTTAGAGTAATTAACAACTTATGCATATGATGGTTCCTATAATAAATTGTATAAATTGGGATAATGATTGCCTTTGAACTAAAACATTAAAATGATAAATAAACGATAAATACTATATTTAGCAATCTAAAGACAATGATAAATTGAAGGAGTTAAAATGTCAAATATTTTTGAACTAAGTTGTAAAAATTATAATCGGATGTAAATCTTACTATGAAAATGTATAAAAGTTCCGAAATGAAAATGTAGAAATTATAGCATTTTTTAATAATGAAGGGTTGGTAGAAAAATTAGAAATGCTGTGATAGAATAAAAGATAGTTTGGAGTTGATACATAGTTGGAGGAGCAATGAAATATGGGTTTATTTGGTAAAAAATTAAATTATTCACAAAATACAGTAGGAATTATCAAAGGTGTATCAGCAGTTAAAGTAAATAATATGCATCTTCCTTTGGCAGAGTATGAGGTAAATGGGGAAACGTACCGAGTAAGAGTGCCACATGAGATTGCAGTCGTTATGGAAGCTCATAGTCAAGGGGATAAATCAGTTGTGCGAGCAAACCTGAATTTTGGCAATGCATCATTTAATGGACAAGTAACAGGAATTCAAGGAAGAACTGTACAAATTGCGTATGACCCCGCAAAGCCGGAAAAGGGGAAAGTAATAGGGGTTTTATAAAATACTACGGGTAAGACAGAGGGAAGAATTTGAATTTTTATGATAGAGAGGATGGTTGAAATGTATATATCAGAATATTGTGAAGTTGATTATGAAGAAAAGTATAATGTGGTTTTAGTAAAATGGAAAAAGTTTTGTTGTAATCAAGATTACAGGAAACCGTTAGAATATGCATTAGATATTATTAGGGAACATGAAAACTGTGATTATGTAGCGGATACAAGAAGTGGGTTTGAAAATATTCCTGAAGATACTCAATGGGTAGCAGAATATTTTATGCCTACAGCAGTAGAGTATGGATGTAAATGTATTTATTTTATAATCGATGAAAACAATTCGTTAAAAGAAGAATTAGAAGGACAAGCAAATGATTCTTCAGATAAGATTGAATTTAGATATATTTACAGTTTGGAAGAAATTGAAAAATAGTGTTGTAAAGTGTGAGAAAACTTTCAGTCTTGTGGAGAGATTGAAAAGGCTTATGAATTTGAATTTTACACATAGCATGGTGGGTATATGATAAGACCAAGACACATCTGTCGGGTAAGGAAAATACGGCATCTCTCACTCTCTGTCGTGTTAATTATCCGGAGATATTGCTATTGTTTTCTCAGAAAGGAGGCCAAGATGGATCAGAAAAAAATAGGTTTATTTTTAAGAGAATTGAGAAATGAAAAGAACTTATCCCAAGAGAAACTTGCGGAAGAGTTTGGTGTTACTTCAAGATCTATATCCCGATGGGAAAATGGTAACACAATGCCGGATATCAGTATCATTATTGAACTGGCAGATTTTTATGATGTGGATATACGTGAAATAATTCACGGAGAAAGGAAGAGTGAGAATATGGATAAGGAATTAAAAGACACATTAGTGACAGTTGCAGACTATACGAATAATGAAAACGGAAAGATTATGCAGTCTGCAGTTAACATGGCAATCATTACTTCGGTTTTATTTGAAATTATAACACTTATTATTTTTTATTTTTATAGTTTATCAGATAATTTATTACTAAATTTAGCTGCAATCGTTACATCTTTTGGCGTGCTTTACAGTGGTCTTAGTGTGTTACGACTTTTTGAAATGAATGAGAAAATCAGCAAAAAATCTCATAAAGTATTAGGAATCATCTTGGTTTGCGTTGCGCTTTTTTTGATGATAGTTGTTATTGGTAATGCGATTCTTAAATTGATTCATCTGCTTTAGGTTGGAGGTGAATCAATATGAAAAAGATAATAAAGAGATTTCTTGTTGTAATAGCTGTTTTGGTGGTAATAATAGTTTTGGCGATTAGTGCTATGGCTGTATGGAATATTATAGAAACAAAAAATGACTTGGAGATAATTGCAAATGCAAAGTATGGATCCTTCTATACAACCAGCAATGGTGACAGGGTGAACTATACATTATATGATAGTGAATCAGAGCAAGTAGTTGTTATCCTTCCAGGGTTAGAATGTATATCAGCTCATTACGAATTTGATGCCCTTGC
>JAFWZV010000004.1 GCA_017517305.1 Lachnospiraceae bacterium
AAATCCTCGTGTCACTGGTTCGATTCCGGTTCTGGGCATCTTTTTATGCCTATTTTTCCTTAAGAAGTAGATTATTCTATCTTTTTAAGGATTTTTTTGTTATGATGAAAACATAAAAGGTATTTTAATGTTATGGTTTAATGATAATAGGTTCAAATTAATGGAAGAATTCAAGTGACAAAAATATTGAGATGGGGTGTTACTATGGATGAATTAAGAAATATATGCAATAGTTTTAATGAAACAAGAGAAAAATATAATAAAATGTTACGTGAACATCAGGAGCTTAGAAAGAAATGTGATGTAATGCTTAAAGAAGAAATGAAATTGCTGGTAACTAAGCTAGATGAAATAGCTTCTGCTGGTGGTATTCTTCTAGAAACCTTTCACCATTATGGTGATATTATTAAATTTCCTATAGATATATATGAGGATAGGGAAGATTGTATTATATTTGCATTCACTAGAGAAGGATATTTTATTTATTTGAATAATGAAGAAAATATATTATATAAGTCTACTATTAGTGTTGATGACTTACCTACCTCATGTTACGAAATATTAGTGCTTAATAAAGAGTTGGTGGTGGATAAAGCTTCAGCTCAGATTAAAACATATTTTGAAAATGAAATCAAAAAGGTTAAAGACAATATTGAAAGCGAAAACGCATATTATGATATGCTTACTAGTAGCTTGTTTCCAGAGGAGAGTAATCGGCAATGAATAAAAAAGTAATTTCTATCATTGTATGTGTTGTCAGTATTATCGCCATGATTATATATACTGTATTACAATTAGTTGGGGAGTGGCGAGGTAATATATCTATATATGTTATTGGCATAATTGCACTTATATTTCTCTGTCAGAAATAATAAATCAAAAGAAAACTTCAAACATAATGCATTTGATTGGGTTCATTTTGATAGTCTTGATTTTTATATTTGTTATTGGTGGGTGTATATTTTTATATTTATTTAATCAAAGTTAATTATGAGTGAAAAAAGGGAAGCTGGCGGAGGCTTCCCTTTTTTGTTGATTAATTATATCTTTAAATTTTTAGTTTGATCTGTGAATACTAAAAATGACTAAAAAACTTGTCAAAAAGTATTGACAACTATTCTTGTCATGTATATACTGTGAATTGACAAGGAAAGTTGTCAAGATGAAAATAAAACTTGTCAAACTATTAATCGAATAATTAAAATACTAAAATCAATCAATTAAATATGAATGTGGAGGAGATGAATTATGGGAGTTTGGGCAGATTTGGGAATTAGTAGTGGAACAGGAATATCAAAAAGAATAATACTAGGGTTGATGCTACTAGTGGCATTATCTATATGTGGAACCATTGTCTTAAAAATTTTTGATGTTATATTGCATATAGGATTTGATAATATTTTTTTTGAAGGTTTCAAGGTTGGTTTATTTGCAACGGTAGTATTATTGATAGGAGCTTTTAGAAAGAATAAAGCAAAATCATAGATATGCTAAGGAGAAATGTATGCCACATATAAAATGGTTAGGAATAATTAAAGATGATTTAGGTCAGTATCAAATGGGCGATTTACCCGATGGGGCAAAGAAGGTAAAGGTTCCAGAGGATATGGATGAGCTGATGATTAAAGCAATTCCCTTTCAAATTATAGCTACGGTGATAATTATTGTATCAGTTTTTGTTAAGGTATCACTTGCTAAGGAATTTCCATTTGCTCCTATGTGGGTAGTTGTAGGATTTGTGCTAGGGTTTCTGGCACTTATTATACATGAATTATTACATGCTATAGTGTTTCCAAAGAAAGCTACGGTGTATGTGGGGATATACCCTAAAAGCTTTGGTGCGGTAGCTCTTTCGTCGTATCCACTTAAAAGATGGAGATTTGTATTAATGTCTCTTTTGCCCATGGTGCTTGGGGTGGTACCTATATTATTATTTTGGGTATTGCCACCAGAATATAAAGTGGCAAATGGATTAATGCTTGGTATGGCCATGATGGGACTTACAAGTCCAGCGGTAGATATATATAATGTGTGCAAGGTGTTAGGGGAAACGCCAAGGGGGTGCACACTACAGTTTTATGGGGACAGCTTATATTATTATGATGGGATATAAATGTATAATCAAAAACACCATCTAGGTGAACAAACAGGAATCAATATGGATACAGATAAAAATAGAGATAATAACAGGAAAAAGAATAATATGAATACAGATAATAAAATAAAAAAGAAATCAAAAAAGAGTTCATTAGAGAAAATATTGCCAACTGTATTATATATGGGATTTTGTGGCTTAGCAGGAGCCTTTGGAGGAATGGCTATGGTTAAGGTACTTCCTAAGGATGCACCTAATTGGCAGGAGTTTTTGGGCGTTTTACTTGTAATGATAACATTTGTAGTAATACTTGTAATACAGATATTTATTCATGAAGTGGGGCATATGGTATGTGGATTAATGTCAGGGTATGAGTTTATTAGTATTCGTTTCTTTGGCTTTATGATAATGAAGGAGAATGGGAAGCTGGTTAGAAAAAAACACAGCATTGCAGGAACAGGCGGTCAGTGTATTATGATACCGCCTAGAACAGATGGCACAAGTCCAACTCAGCTATTTAATTGGGGTGGATGTATAGCAAATGTTATAGTTTCAGTTATAGCAATCACATTTGCAATATTATTCTGGGATAAGGCCTTGTTAAGTATGTTTTTGCTTATGTTTAGTACCATAGGAATTTATTTGGCAATTATTAATGGTATTCCGCTAAAATCACTAGGTAATGATGGATACAATGCAGTGACTCTTAAAGACAGACCTGATGCCAGAATTGCATTTGAGAGAAGTCAGATGATTCTTAAGGAAATGGTGAGGGGGATCCGCCTTAAAGATATGCCGACAGAGTATTTTGATTATGAGATAGGAAAGTATGACCTAGATGATAATATTATTACCTCCATGGTGGGAATGACTATTAATTATCATATAGATTGCGGGAATTATGAAAAGGTATATGAGCTTACTAAATACTTATATGATAATATGGAGCTTGCTGATATACAAAAGTTTATAGTCATAGCAGAGCTTGTGACCAGTATTCTTATCACAGGTAGAGAAAAGTCAGATGTGGATAAGCTTTTTACTAAGGAGAATAAGAAGCTTATGAAGATTCATCAGGCTCAGCCGTCAACTCACAGAGTTTGGTATGTATATGAGCTGCTTTACAATGGAGATAAGGAAAAGGCTGATAAGCATAGAAAGGATTTTGATAAGCTGGCTAAGAATTATCCTTATAAGACAGACTTGGAAAATGATATAGAGCTTATGGAATGTGCACTTAAAATGTATGAGGTTTCTGTTGCGTAAGAATAAAAAAACATATAGAATAGGAGAGAGAAAATGAGAGAATACAAAGTGGTTTACTTAAACAAGGGATTAAAATTTTCAAGAGAAAAGGATTTAGCGGAGACACAGGAAACAATTAATGAATGTGCAGCAGAGGGGTGGATATTGCAACAGGTGGTATCACCTAATGACCTTGGCGGAGCTATGGTAGGTATTTTTTATAAGGAAAACTAAAAAACTATTAGATGAGTTAACGCAACAGTATTTTAAATAGAAACCAATCAGAGTTGATGTAAACGAAAAGGAAGTTTGTGAGATGACCTATTGTTTGCATCAATTTTGGTGTTTATTTTATAAATTTCAACATAAAGATTGAAGGGAGACGATGGCTTGCCATTAAAAAATCATTTGAAGGAATATAGAGCTAGGCTAGGTGTTAATCAGCAGGAAATGGGAGCTTTAGTTGATACATCTAGACAGACAATAAGTCAGATAGAAAGAGGAGATTATTCCCCATCGGTAACCTTGGCTCTTAAGATAGCTAAGGTGTGTGACGCAAGAGTAGAGGATATATTTCAGTACGAGGAGGAGTAGGATAAATGAGTGAGAATATGCAAGATAAGGTAAATGAAGCAAAAGAGAAGAAGTTGGCTAAGCGTAAGAAAGAGGATAAGAAGAAGTTGATAATTCTTCTTGTAGTAACAGTTTTATGTTCAGTGTTAGGCTATTTTGCGGGGGCGATAATTGGTAAGCTTCAAAAGGCGGGTTACGGTTTGCCTGAATTAACGGAAGAAGTTATAGGAAAAATGTCCTTGATTATGCCTGTAGTATTTCTTTTATTAAATGTTATTCTTGCCATAGTTGGATATGCTTGTATCAGAAAAAGTAAGAAGGAATTTGAGCTTTGGGATGGTGAAGACGAGGATGTAGCAGAGAAGATGGAGAGTAGAGTAGCTTTCCCACTTTATATGTCCAGCTTGGTATTAATTATTAATATGTTTCTATTTTCCGTATGTGCAAATTTAGATATTAATTCAGAGCTTTCAGATAAGTGGGAGGATATATTAGGTATTGTACTCTTCAGCGTTTTCATATTATCCTATGTTGTTGTGGTTGTTGTACAGAAAAAAGCAATTGACTTTACTAAGGATATGAATCCTGAGAAGGAAGGCAGCATATTCGATGCAAAGTTTGTGAAAAAGTGGGAAAATAGCTGCGATGAGGCTCAGAAGCTACATATATACAAGGCTGGATATTCTAGCTATAAGGTTACAAGCAATGTTTGTATGATACTTTGGATAGTATGTCTAATAGCAGATTTATTTGGAAATGTGGGATTACTTCCTATGACTATGGTGTTTGTAATTTGGTTTGCTTCAACTATTGGATACATAGTTGGTGGAATTAAGGCAGAAAAGGAAAAGAATACAGGAGAATAGAAAGTTTCTTAGAAATTATATAATATGAGTCCTGCAGTGGATATAGCTTGTTATATTTGCTGCAGGATTCATATTATTTTGTAAACTGTTAAATATTTTTGAATTCATAATTATTTTAATGATTTATTAACAAAGTTATGTTATATTTCCAATTGTGAATATGAGTTTTTGTAATTGTAAATACCGATAAAAGCGTTTTGCTTAAGTGTGTTGAGTGTTAGTAATTATCATATGCTTGATTAATATAAATTCAGGAGGAAACCATGAGTAGCGGTTATGTTAATTTTAGAGATGTATGTAAGACATATAAAAGTGGTGATGTAAAGGTTGAAGCTCTTAAGAACGCCAGCTTTTGGATAGGAAAGGGCGAGATTTGCGTTATAGTAGGACAGTCAGGTGCCGGTAAAACCACACTTCTTAATATACTAGGAGGTATGGACAAGCTTACCTCAGGGGATGTATTTCTTGATGGAGCAAATGTGTCCAAATTCAATAAGCGACAGTTGGCCACATATAGAAGACAGGATATAGGCTTTGTATTCCAGTTTTATAACCTGATTACAAACCTTACAGCTATAGAAAATATTGAGATTGCTTCTATGCTTTCTAAAAATCCTATGGATCCAGAGGAGGTTCTTGATTTAGTAGGTCTTAAGGACAGAAGAAATAACTTTCCTGCCCAGCTTTCAGGTGGTGAGCAGCAGAGAGTTTCAATAGCAAGAGCATTGGCCAAGAATCCTAAGCTTCTTCTCTGCGACGAGCCAACAGGAGCTCTTGACTATGAGACAGGTAAGCAGATTTTGAAGCTACTTCAGGATTGTAGTAGAAAGAACGGAATGACAGTTGTAATTATTACTCACAATTCTGCATTAACAGCTATGGCAGACAGAGTTATCAAGGTGAAAAACGGTAGCATTTCTTCGGTTAAGGTTAATGATAAGGTTACACCTATTGAGGAAATAGAGTGGTAGAATAAATTGCTCGGTTTTGGCAGATGGAAGAATTTGAATGATAGAATAAACTGCGCGATTTTGGCGAATAGAAGAAATTAAATGGAAGAATAAAATGTGTGATGTCGCCAGATATAAGAAATAGAACAGTGATTAGGTGAACAAGATGAACAAGGCGTATTTAAAAAATATATTAAGAACAATAGGAAAAAGTAAAGGAAGATACTTTGCAATTATGGCAATTATTGCTCTTGGTGTAGGTTTTTTCTCTGGAATTAAGGTGACTAAACCTGCTATGATTGCCAGTGTGAACGGATATTATCAGGACCATAATTTCTATGATTATAGACTTCTGTCCACCTATGGGTTTACAGAGGAGGAGGTAGATAAGCTCCAGGAATATCCTAAGGTGGTGACTGCTGAAGGTGCATATTCCACAGACTTTCTGTATATGTCTTCTGAGGATAAGGAGGCAGCCTTAAAGGCAATGTCTATGCCTGAGAATATTAATACTGTGGAGCTAAAGGCTGGAAGACTTCCTGAAGCAGATAATGAGTGTGTGTTGGATGCTTCTAAAATAGATACCACAAGCTTTGATGAGGAACTGATAGGAACAACGATAGCTATTGCGGATAGTAATTCTGACACAATTAAGGATAGCTTTAAATACCAGGAATACACAGTTGTGGGCTTGGTGTATTCTCCGCTATATATTAGCTTTGAACGTGGAACCACCTCTCTTGGCAATGGAAAGCTAGAGGGCTTTATGTACATTCCAAAGTCAGGCTTTGGCCTTGAATATTACACAGAAATGTACGCAAAGTGTCAGATGGATTATGATATCTATGAGGATGATTATGAAGAGTTTATAGAGAACTTAACTTCTGATATAGAAGCTGAGCTTATGGGTAATGCTACAGAACGATACAATGAATTGCTAGCAGATATAGATGCAGAATATAATGAAGCAGTTGCTACCATAGAAAATGAGGTAAATGCACAGGTTAAAGAAGAGTTTTACAATAGTCTTTATGCAACTGGTCTTACAGATGAAATGATTGACTATATGTTAACAGAGGGTACATTGGAGTATCCACAGGACACCATAGATGAGACCATAGAAGAGTTGGTTGATGAGATAGAATTGCCAGAGCTAGATGAACCAGAGGTATTTGTTCTAGATAGAACAACAAATACAGGATATGTGTGCTATGATAATGATACTAACATTGTAGATGGTTTGGCAAAGGTATTTCCAGTGTTCTTCTTCCTTATAGCAGCACTTGTGTGCTCTACAACTATGACCAGAATGATAGATGATGAGAGAGGTCAGATAGGAACCTTAAGAGCAGTGGGGTATACTAACTCAGCTATTATATGGAAATATATGGTGTACTCAGGTAGTGCAGCTATAATCGGATGCTTAGCAGGCTTCTTTGGAGGAAGCTATATTTTCCCATATGTGATAGGTGAGGCATACAAAATGCTTTACGATTTTGGTAGAAGTGTGGAGTTTTATTTTGATCCTGTGCTTCTTATCATAACAATAATAGTATCCCTTATTTGTTCTGTAGGAACAACCTATCTAGCGTGTAGAAATGAGCTTCGTTGTATGCCGGCAGAGCTTATTAGACCTAAGGCTCCGGCAGCAGGTAAGAGAATTCTTATGGAGAGAATTACTCCAATATGGAAACGCATGAAGTTTTTACACAAGATAACCACCAGAAATGTATTCCGTTTTAAGAAGAGAATGATCATGATGGTTATGGGTATAGCGGGATGTACAGCCTTAGTTATGGCAGGCTTTGGAATTAAGGATTCTGTGTCCAACATTGCTGAATTTCAGTATGATGAGATAGAGGTTTACGACATGGAGGTGACCTTTGCAGAGGATATAACTGACGAAACAATTCTAGAGGTTGAAGAGATTTTAGGTGATGATGTATCTGTTATGAGTCCCTTACTTAAAACCACTGCAGAATATCACTCTGGGGAGACGGTGAAAACTGTTTATATCTGTGGTGCAAATAAGACAGATATGGAGCCTGTTATGAATTACAAGCTGGTAAGTGGTGACACTAAGTTTCCCGGCTACGGACAGATTATGCTTAGTGATGGTATAGCAGATGCTGCAGGAGTTAAGGCAGGAGATACAATTACTCTTTCTAATGGTGACGGAAAAAATGTAACACTTGAGGTGTCAGCGGTTTATACTAACTATGTATGGCATTATGGATATGTTACACCTGATACCTATGCAGACTTCTTCGGAGAGGAATACAATGCTAATACTATGTATATTAATGTGACAGAGGATTCGGATCCCTATGAGCTAGGTGCAAATCTTTCGGAACTTGATTCAGTATTAAATGTAACTGTAGTGGAAGAGGTCAAGAATATGATTTCTAACACTATGAAGATGCTTGATATGGTGGTATGGCTTGTTATAGGCTGTGCTGGAGCACTTGCATTTATAGTATTATTTAACCTTAGCAACATTAACATTACAGAACGTGTAAGAGAGATAGCAACCATAAAGGTGTTAGGCTTCTATCAGAGAGAAACAGGTGCATATGTATTTAGAGAAAATCTGGTGCTTACATTTATGGGAATTATAGTTGGTATTCCTTTAGGTGTGTTGCTTAATGGATTTATTATATCCCAGATTAAGGTTGACATGTTTATTATTAAGGAGACCTTGTTCCCTATAAGCTATGTGCTTACGGTGGTGCTGGTGTTCTTGTTCCTTAAGCTTACAGATTGGGTTATGAGAGGGAAGATAGAGGCTATAGATATGGCGGAATCCCTTAAGTCTATTGAATAACTTATTGGTGCTATACGCCTTTTTTCTTGAATTCGTGCAGATATAGGAGTATAATATTTTTGTTCGCATTGAAACGAAATGGATATATTTAGCAATTTATAATTAAGACAAAATTGGAGGACATAAAAATGGCATTACACATGGTCAAAAAGGTACCTGGTCCACAGGAGATTAGAGAAGCATTTCCTATGGATAAGGAGCTAATTGATATAAAAGCAGTAAGAGACGCAGAGATTAGAAAAATTTTTACAGGAGAGTCAGATAAGTTTATAGCTATTATCGGCCCTTGTTCAGCTGACTATGAGGAATCAGTTCTTGATTATCTTAACAGACTTGCTAAGGTACAGGAGAAGGTTGATGAGAAAATTTTAATTATTCCAAGAATTTATACTAATAAGCCAAGAACTAATGGTTCAGGCTATAAGGGAATGCTTCATCAGCCAAATCCAGAGGATAAGCCAGACTTTATAGAGGGTGTTAAGGCTATTAGAAAGATGCACATTAAGGCCATTAAGGAGACACACCTTACAGCAGCTGATGAGATGCTTTATACAGATAACTGGCCATACCTTGAGGATATCCTTTCATATGTAGCAATTGGTGCAAGAAGTGTGGAGAACCAGGCTCACAGACTTACAGCAAGTGGTATGGATGTACCAGTTGGTATGAAGAACCCAACAAGTGGAGATTACACAGTTATGCTTAACTCATGTGTTGCTGCACAGGCTAAGCACACCTTCCTTTTCTCAGGCTATGAGACTAAGACTGATGGTAATCCACTAGCACATTGTATACTTAGAGGCTCACTTAATAAGAGTGGTCAGTCTATTGCTAACTACCATTACGAAGATTTAAAGCTTCTTGTGGACATGTACCAGAAATTCAATCTTGTAAATCCTGCTTGTATTGTTGATGCTAATCACAACAATTCAGGTAAGAAGTGGGATGAGCAGCCTCGAATAGTTAATGAGATTCTTCATTGCAGAAGACATTCTAATGATGTTAAGAACTTAGTTAAGGGTGTTATGGTAGAAAGCTATATT
This sequence comes from Lachnospiraceae bacterium, assembly GCA_017517305.1. Classification (GTDB taxonomy): domain Bacteria; phylum Bacillota; class Clostridia; order Lachnospirales; family Lachnospiraceae; genus Coprococcus_C. The sequence continues at coordinate 9,597 of JAFWZV010000004.1, forward strand.
GAGGATGGTAATCAGCCAATAGGTGGAGGATGCTACGGTAAGTCAATCACTGATCCATGTCTTGGATGGGATAAGACTGAAAAGCTTCTTCTTGAGATGGCTGAGCAGTTGTAGGGTAAGGTATTTTGGAGGAAACGAATGAACATATTTAGTATTCTGGTGCCTAAGCAGATGCTTACATATTTGAATGCAAATGATTCGGTTGACAAGGCAGTTGAATTTGTCCTTGAGAGTGGTTATACAGCAGTCCCAGTTATTGATGATGAGGGCAAATATGTAGCCATTGCAAGTGAAGGAGATTTTCTTAGACGAGTTATGAATGGTGGTAGAGAAAATCTGGCAAATTACAAGGTTAAGGATATTGTAAAACTAGACCCAGAAGGTGCGGTTTTAAATACTGCCAGCGAGGAAGAAATATATGAGAAGATTCTTGATAGAAATTTCCTTGCAGTAACTGACGACAGAGGTTGCTTCGTAGGAATAATTACTAGAAAGACAGTAATCATGAAGCTACATAAGGACTAGATGTAAAGATAAGCCATGTGGAACCTATGAGATTTAAATCCTAGGTTAACATGGCTTTAAGATTAATATAAGGAGTATTATGAGCAAATATAAATACATTTTGTTTGATTTAGATGGAACCATAACAGAGCCATTCTTAGGTATCTCAAATGGGATAAAATATGCCCTGAATAAATTTGATATTAAGATGGAGGACAATGAAACCCTTCGCAAATTCATTGGACCACCACTTAGAGATTCCTTTAGAGAATATTGTGGATTTACCAATATGCAGGCGGAGGACGCAACTAAATACTATAGAGAGTATTATAGTGTTAAGGGGTTAGAGGAAAATGAAATAATGCCCGGTATGGATGACGTAATAAAGCAACTTTATGATGAGGGCTATAAGCTTTATCTAGCAACCTCAAAGCCTGAAAAATTTGCCAAAATCATATTAGAAAATCTAGGTTTGTTAGAGTATTTCGATATAGTTGCCGGAGCAAGCTTTGATGGGACCAGAGAAAAGAAGGAACAGGTTATAGAGTATTTGCTGGAGCAGATTAAGGAGAAGTATGACGATTTTAGCATAGAACAAGCTATTATGGTGGGAGACAGACATTTTGATATCCATGGAGCGAAATATTTTAATATGGATAGTATAGGAGTTACCTTTGGCTATGGTGATTATGATGAGCTAAAGAATGCAGGTGCAAGCTATGTAGTAGAAGAGGCAATGGGTATCGTGGATGTGGTTTAAGACAATGTAAGCTTGGTAGTGGATTATACTAGGTTGTGAAAGTGAAACGTTTTTTGAGAAAAGGAAGCGACATAAAAAGTATATGTAATAAGGTGGACATATGGATTTTGAAGTAGGACAGGTTATTAAATTAAAAAAGGGTCATCCCTGTGGTGGTAATAGCTGGGAGATTCTTCGTGTAGGTATGGATTTTAAATTGAAATGTACAAATTGTGGACACATGGTTATGGTTGCTCGCAAGCTTGTGGAGAAGAATTTCAGACAATTGTTGTAAAAATGCACAAAAAGGTATAGTGCTTTTGTTGGTAAACTAACGAAAATATTTTTTCTGCCTGAAATCGCTTACAAAATGCAAAGAATTTTGATAGTATATTATATAGCGAGAGATTCGGTTGAAAAATAAGATTGAAATCATTTGGACGCACTTGTTGAAGAATGGTTTTAATTTTTTTTCAAAAGTTTCTTGTTCAATAATAACTTAGGAGGGAGAAGATGTTTGACGTAGGTGAATACATAGTATATGGCCAGAACGGTATATGTAGGATAGAAGACATTACACATCCTGATATTTCCGGTTACGACGATAATAGATTGTATTATGTTCTGGTTCCGGAAAGGTCTAGAGAGAGTAGATTGTTTTGTCCTACAGATAACACAAAGGTCGTTCTAAGGAAAATCGTTACTGCTGAGGAAGCTATGGACGCTATTGATGAAGCAGAAAGCATGGAGCCACTTAAGGTGGTAAATGACCGTATGAGAGATGAGTGCTATAAGAATGTGATGAAAAGCTGTGAACTTAAACAGTGGTTGCAGATTATTAAAACACTTCTTATTAGGAAAAAGGAAAGAGAGGCAGCAGGCAAGAAAATTACTGCCACAGATGAGAGATATTTGAATGCAGCACAAGATGTTCTTTTTACGGAGGTAGCTATTGCTACAGGCAAGAACAAGGATGAGGTTAAAGAACTTGTTCTTAACGCAGTAAGCGCATAATTTGAACACTTTTATTTCGGAATATTGAAAAGAATTAAAGCCACAGGCATGGTTAGAATACCATAACTGTGGCTTTTTCTTGTTGGAAAATATTAACGTTAGTAGTATAATTTATATGGGTCAAAAATCAAAGTGATAAATATGGAGGGACGGTTATGCTAGATCAAACTTATTATGATAAGGCTGACGAAATAATAGGGCAGTACGGCACAGATAGTCGCTGGCTTATTCCTATTATTCAGGATGTTCAGACAGAGTACAGATACTTGCCACCGGAATTGCTTAGCTACATAGCAACTAAGCTTAATATTACAGAGGCAAAGGCTTACAGTGTTGCTACATTCTATGAGAATTTTTCATTTGAACAAAAAGGCAAGTATGTAATTAAGGTTTGTGACGGAACTGCTTGTCATGTTAGAAAATCAACAGGTATTTTGGAAAGATTATATAAGGAATTAGGGCTTGGTAAGGGTAAGCACACTACAGATGATATGATGTTTACAGTTGAGACTGTATCATGTCTTGGAGCGTGTGGATTAGCTCCGGTTCTCACTGTCAATGATGAGGTGCATGCGGCTATGACACCGGACAAGGTGACTGAATTAATAAAGGAATTGCGAGGTGAGGGCTAATGAGATTAAATAATAGAGAAGATTTGATTCGCGCTCGCAAGGAAGCTAAGGCAGCTATGGAGCAGGAGAAATTTAGAATTCTCATCTGTGCTGGTACAGGATGTTTAGCTGGTGGTTCAGCGAAGATATATGAGAAGCTAAAGTCTCTTGTAGATGGTAATCCTAATGTGGAGATAGAATTTGGAGCAGGTGCGGCACATGGACCTAATGGTGAGTGCCCTAGTGCACAGATTGCAGCATCAGTAGCCAGTGATGCGGAAAATGCAACAGGTGGAGTTAAGAAAAGTGGATGCCACGGATTCTGTGAGATGGGGCCACTTGTTAGAATTGAGCCTTACAACTTCCTTTATACAAAGGTTAAGGAAGAGGATTGTGAAGAAATATATGAGAAAACCATCTTACATGGAGAGCCTGTGGAGAGACTTCTGTATGAGATGGATGGTGTTAAGTACAAGACTCAGGAGGAGATTCCTTTCTATGCAAAGCAGACCAGACTTGTACTTAAAAACTGTGGACATATAGATGCAGAGCATATTAATGAGTACCTTGCAGTAGGTGGATATGAAGCCCTTGAGAAGGCTCTTTTTGATATGACTCAGGATGAAATTATTAATGAGATTTATGACTCAGAGCTTCGTGGTCGTGGAGGCGGTGGCTTCCAGACTGGATATAAGTGGAAGCAGGTAGCACGCCAGGCCGAGAAGACTCGCTACGTGGTATGTAACGGTGATGAGGGAGACCCGGGTGCATTTATGGACCGTTCTGTTATGGAGGGTGACCCACATAAGATGATAGAGGGTATGATAATTGCCGGATATGCAGTTGGAGCTCAGGAAGGTTATATTTACGTTAGAGCAGAGTATCCACTGGCGATTAGCAGACTTAAGATAGCTATAGCCCAGGCTGAAGAGGCAGGATTGCTTGGAGATAACATTTTAGGTTCAGGCTACAGCTTTAAGCTTCACATAAACCGTGGTGCCGGTGCCTTCGTATGTGGTGAGGGTTCAGCTCTTACAGCATCTATCGAGGGTGAGCGTGGTATGCCTAGAACTAAGCCACCTAGAACTGTAGAACAAGGTTTATTTGGTAAGCCAACAGTTCTTAACAATGTTGAGACCTATGCTAACGTTCCTATGATTATTACTAATGGTGCCAAGTGGTATAAGGGAATTGGAACAGAAAAAAGCCCAGGAACCAAGGCCTTTGCGGTAACAGGCAGTATCAATAACACCGGACTTATAGAGGTGCCAATGGGTACAACTCTTAGAGAGATTGTATATGAGATTGGTGGCGGAATTAAGAATGGTAAGGAGTTTAAGGCAGTACAGATAGGTGGACCATCAGGCGGTTGTCTTATCGGTACAGACCTTGATTTACCACTTGATTTCGACTCACTTAAGAAGCGCGGAGCTATGATTGGTTCAGGCGGTCTTGTTATTATGGACGAGGATACCTGTATGGTAGAGGTTGCAAGATTTTTTATGAACTTTACTCAGAATGAATCCTGCGGAAAATGTATCCCTTGTCGTGAAGGTACCAAGCGTATGCTTGAAATATTAGAGGATATAGTTGCAGGAAGAGGTACTATGGAGCAGCTTGATATGCTGGAGGAGCTTGGTACTGCAATTACTGATACAGCACTTTGTGGTTTGGGCAAGAGTGCAGCACTTCCTGTTCTCAGTACTCTTAGAACCTTTAGAGATGAGTACGAAGAGCACGTATTAGAGAAAAAATGTCGTACAGGCAACTGTCAGGCACTTAGAACCTACAAGATAGATCCTGACAAGTGTAAGGGATGTTCTAAGTGTGCAAGAAATTGTCCTGTAGGAGCTATAACCGGACAGATTAAGAGTCCATATACTATTGACCCTAGCAAGTGCATTAAGTGTGGCGCTTGTGAGAGCGATTGTCCATTTGGGGCAATAGAAATAGTGTAGGGAGGTGCTTGAGTAATGGATTATATGACTATAGACGGAAGATGTGTGCCTATAGAGGGTGAGAAGAATATTCTTGCAGTTATTCGTAAGGCTGGCATCGATTTACCAACATTTTGTTACCATTCAGAGCTTTCTGTATATGGCGCATGTCGTATGTGTGTTGTGGAGGACGACAGAGGAAGAATCTTTGCATCCTGCTCAGAGCAACCACGTGCCGGAATGGTAATCAAGACAAATTCAACTAAGATTAGAAAGTATAGAAAGCTTATTATAGAGCTTCTTCTTGCGTCACATTGTAGAGACTGTACAGTGTGTACCAGAAATGGAAACTGTGAGCTTCAGAATATTGCATTTAAAGTGGGAATTCATTCAGTAAGATTTCCTAACAACAGAGAGCAAGTACCTATAGATATAAGCTCACCATCCATTGTAAGAGATCCTAACAAATGTATTCTCTGCGGTGACTGTGTTAGAACCTGCGATGAGATTCAGGCAGTTGGAGCTATAGATTTTGCCCACAGAGGTTCTAAGATGGAGGTTACTCCTGCCTTTGGTAAGGAGCTTGCAGAGACAGATTGTGTAGGCTGTGGACAGTGTGTAGTTGCATGTCCTACAGGTGCAATATCAGTTCGTACAAATGTTACTGATGTTTGGCAGGCTATTGAGGACCCTAATATAAGAGTAGTGGCTCAGATAGCACCTGCAGTTAGACTTGCAGTAGGTGATAAGTTTGGCTTCCCTAAGGGAACAAACACTATGGGTAAGCTGGTTGCAGCTCTTAGAGTTATGGGCTTTGATAAGGTATATGATACAAACTTTGCTGCAGACCTTACAGTTGTAGAGGAGTCAAAGGAGTTTGCAGAGAGATTGGAGAAGAATGAGAATCTTCCACTATTTACTTCCTGTTGTCCAGGCTGGGTTAAGTTCTGTGAGACTAAGTATCCTGAATTTGCAGGTAATATATCAACATGTCGTTCTCCACAGGGAATGTTCTCTGCAGTAGTAAAGGAGTACTTTGCTAAGCAAGATGCTGAGGACGGTAAGAAGACATTTGTGGTTTCAATTATGCCGTGTACAGCTAAGAAGGGAGAGATAGAAAGACCTGACAACTTTACAGATGGCAGACAGGATACTGACAGAGTTCTTACAACTGTAGAGATTATCAGAATGATTCGTCAGGCGGGTATTAAGTTTGACGAGATAGAAAGTGAGGCACCGGATATGCCATTCGGTATAGCTTCAGGTGCAGCCTCAATCTTCGGTGTAACAGGTGGTGTTACTGAGGCAGTGCTTAGACATGTATCTGCGGAGAAGGGACATCAGGTTATATCACAGCTTAGTTTCTCAGGTGTACGTGGTGATGAGGGTATCAAGGAAACAAGCGTTATGCTTGGAGATAGAGAAGTAAAGATTGCAGTGGTAAATGGTCTTGGTAACGCTGACAAGCTTCTTAAGGCTATTAAGGCCGGAGAGGCTCACTACGACTTCGTGGAGGTTATGGCTTGTAGACGAGGCTGTATAGCTGGTGGTGGTCAGCCACTTCCTATAGGACCAAGAACTAGAGCTTCCCGTGCAGAGGGAATTTATGCAGTGGATAGAGAGTCATTAATTAGATTTACTGAGGATAATCCACTTCTTAGTCAGACCTATCAGGATGTAATAGCTGGCAAGGAGCATAAGCTGTTACATAGAAATACGCATTAATTGAAATGGCAGGGAGAAAGCTCCCTGCCATATTAGATTGCATTAATTAATCTAAATACCTGTTCTACAGTTGTTTCCATATTATCTCTCGCCACAGCAGGAGTCATAGCCTCCTGTAATGTCTGGATTCTTCTGAGTATTGGGAAGAATGCGTCAATACCGTGTTTGTTACAAGCAGTTGCATCTGGTGTTACTGCACCTGCAAAGGCAAGAACAGTTTTATCATATTTCTTTGCAATATTTGCAACACCGATAGGTGCCTTGCCAAATACTGTCTGACCGTCTAGTCTACCTTCTCCTGTAACTACTATATCAGCATCCTGAACATAGCTTTCAAGCTTTGTTTCCTCTAAGATAATCTTAATTCCTGATTCTAACACGGCATTTGTGTAGGCTAAGAATGCGAAGCCTAAGCCGCCAGCAGCTCCGGTTCCAGGATGCTTAGCATTTGCCTTGCCAAACTTCTCAGAGGTAAGCTTAGCATAGTAAGCAAGCCACTTGTCCATCTGGATAATCATTGCTCCGTCTGCACCCTTCTGTGGTCCAAATACAGCGCTACATCCAAGCTCTCCACATAGTGGATTTGTTACGTCACAAGCTACTCTAAATGAACACTCTTTAAGTTCAGGAATTACATTATCATCTGTGATTGTTTCGATTTCCTTAAGACCCTTTGCACCATATGGAACCTGATTTCCGTCCTTATCCAGCATTCCATATCCAAGTGCCTGAAGCATTCCGATTCCACCGTCGTTAGTTGCGCTTCCGCCTATTCCTACGATAAAATGGCGACAGCCCTTAGCGATGGCATCCTTTATTACCTCGCCTACACCATAGGTTGTTGTGTGAAGAGGATTTCTATCCGCGTCTGGAACTAATGTGATTCCTGCAGCACCGGACATTTCAACAATCGCTGTCTTGCTTTCCTCTAAGATTCCGTACACACAGTCCACCTTTTCTCCTAAAGGTCCTGTAACATTAACTGTTACTAATTTTCCACCCATTCCAAGGGCAAGTGCTTCCACAGTGCCTTCTCCACCATCAGCCAGGGGTCTTACGCAAACCTCAGCATCTGGTATTGCTTTTAATATTCCGTTCTTAATTGCGTCTCCTGCTTCAAGAGAAGATAAGCTTCCTTTAAGTGAGTCAATTGCTACTACTACTTTCATTATTTACTACCTCCTTTTTGCTTGTTGTTCCGTTTTCTTATGTTGGGATAATGATAACATATAAAATGTTCAAATAATATGTTATGCAAAACGAAAATAGCTTGAAATATATGTTAAAACTTGGTATGTATAACATAAAGTGGAACGAGCGGAGTGTTTTATGACATTTTCTATCAGGCAGAATGTGGCTCAGCAAATCGTTGAAGCAGTTAAGGATGTTGCGGGGCATGATATCAATTTTATAGATGCTAAGGGAATTATATTTGCTAGCACAAATATTAAGAGAATTGGAGACTATCACGAAATCGGTCACCAGGTGATAAAAAAGGGTGTAACCATAGAGGTTGATAGTAATGAAGGATATTTTGGTACAAAAAAAGGTGTGAATATTCCTTTTATATATAAGGGTGATGTCTGTGCAGTTATAGGAATTAGTGGAGAACCTGAGGAGGTAAGGAAATATGTATACCTGGCTTAGAAGATTACCGCTTTAATTCTAAGAGAGCATGAGCTAGAACAGCAGGAGCACAATCAGAAGACACAGCTGAATCACGTTATTCGTTCCATAATAAACCATGACTACTTAAATATTGATTACCTGAAGGATTTCCTTAAGGATTACAAGACAACTCTTAATGCTAGCTATCAGACCATACTTATTAAGCTGGATTCAAGATATAATCCATCAAATCTGTCTATGATAGAAAAGTATATATACCAGGCCTTTGAAAGCACAGGCTCTAAGCTATATACCTTTAACTATGCCAACGAATATATTCTTTTAATGGAAGCAGAGAAGGTGGATAAATGCTTATATATATTTGAACAGCTGGGGCAAAAATATTCACCTATAATAAAGATTGGAGTAGGGCGTGTGGCAGAGCTGTCTCATCAGCACAACTCCTACCAATCAGCTAAGCTGGCTGTAGAAAGTTTATTTGCAGATGAGTATATTGCGGTATTTGATTCCTTGGATTTAGAAATACTGCTGGGCAATGTGGGACAGGAGACCAAACAGCTGTATCTGCAGAAAACCATAGAGAAGATTTCAGAGAAGGATCGAAAAATACTTAAAACATATTTTTCTCTTAATATGTCTTTAAAGGATAGCTGTGAACAATTGTATCTTCACAAAAATACTTTGCAATATAGGTTGGACAAAATTTGGAAAGAAACAGGTTATAATCCTAGGGAATTTAAGGATGCTACAGTTTTGTATGTGGGACTTAAGATGCTTGGGAATCAGTGAAATAAATAGTATTAAGGTTAATGCATTACAAGGAGGTAAAATAATGAAGGAAAACAAAAAAAGTGCATTTTGGTGGGCGGGTATAATTTTTATATGTGTAGGAGTTTGGCTTATAGGATTAAGTGTATTTTATCTGGCCACATATGACAAAGTGGAAGGTAAGCTAAATATTATCAAGAAAGGTCGCAATAACAATAGATGTGTTTATGTGACCTACGAATACGACGGCAAGCTTTACGAAGACAGAGGACTTTCATCTCGAAATCTGTTCACTATGAAGGACGGTAAGAAGTATACAGTTTATATAAATCCGGATAAACCTGAGTGGCCAAAGTGTGTAGATTTCACATTTGGGATACTGTCAATAGTATTTGGTATTGTTTGTATAAAAGTGGATGCTATGGATAAACCTAAGGATAAAAAATATGATTACACAGAGGACACACCTTGGTTAAAGTAATATGGGGATTTTTGGTATATAGAATATAATTATATGTAATAAAACCTAGAGTGATGTAAAAACTCTAGGTTTTATTACGTATTATATGTGCAATCATACATTTACAATAATATATAAAATATGGTAAAATAAATTAATTATGGGCATAGTTGATTAAGTAAAAGATAAGTTGATTAACTATGGGAAAACAACAGATAAAAATATAAAACAATAGCATTTAAGGAGATAGATATGAAGCTTAATTTTACCAAGATGGAAGGCTTAGGAAATGATTATGTATATGTGAACTGTTTTAAGGAGACTATAGAGAATCCTTCAGAGCTTTCAAAGAGAGTAAGTGACAGACATTTTGGAATTGGTTCCGATGGTCTGATACTTATTAAGCCATCACAGGTGGCAGACTTTACTATGGAGATGTACAATGCGGACGGTTCACAGTCAGAGATGTGTGGAAATGGTATTCGTTGCGTGGGGAAGTACGTGTATGATTATGGTCTTACTGATAAGGAGGAAATATCAGTGGAGACTTTGGCGGGTATAAAGTATCTTAAGTTTGTGATTGATAGAAAGGACGCAAATGACAGAGGAATAGTGGTTATGGTTACCGTAAATATGGGGGAACCAATATTTGCACCAGCTGAGGTACCTGTTGTCATAGATGAGGATTTGGATAAGGTTGTAGATTATCCTGTAACCATAGATGGTACAAGTTATAACATTACTTGCGTATCCATGGGAAATCCACACTGTATTACATATGTGGAGGACACAGATACATTTCCACTAGAGGAGATTGGACCGAAGTTTGAGTCTAGTCCATTGTTCCCAAGAAGAGTTAATGCGGAATTTGTTCAGGTGGTAAGCAGAGACTATCTTAAGATGCGTGTGTGGGAGAGAGGCTCAGGAGAAACTCTCGCTTGCGGTACAGGCACATGTGCAACAGTTGTGGCTAGTATATTAAATGGTCTTACAGAGGATGAGGTTACAGTTAGACTTCTTGGAGGAGAGCTTATTATTAAGTGGGATAGGGAGACTAATTTGGTATATATGACAGGACCTGCAAAGGTTGTGTTTGATGGGACTATTGAAATATAAAATTGTATGGGGAGTTAAGTATGGGAGCTAAGATGTTTAAAAATATAAAAAGACTAGTGGCAATTATTACAGTGTCAGTGTTAATGTTTAGCACAATTTTATATGGGACTGTAAGAACATATGCTACTGAGATGACACCATCAGATGCAATGCCTATAGAAACAATTAATGTGGAGGAAGGTATAGAAGTTACAGAAACTGTATCAACTACAGAAACTGCAGAAATTGTGACAACAGACACAGAAGAATTTGTAGACCCAGGTTCATATGTGCGAGAGGTGTCTAATGGTGAGCCAAGTATTACATATTCTGTGCATTGTGAAAAATATGGATGGATGTCTCCTGTCTCAGATGGAAGGATGGCAGGAACCTCAGGAGAATCAAAGCGATTAGAGGCTATTGGCATAACTATTAATTCGAATGGTGCAGTTGATGAACAGGGAAATCCTCTTACAGGAGGAATCAAATATCGTACTCATGTGGAGCGTATTGGCTGGCAGGATTGGGTTGAAAGCTCAATAGATGGTGATTCAATTTCCGTTATGATAGACAACCAAAAATATGCTGGAACTATGGGACGTTCCCTTAGATTAGAAGGTATAGAAATTCAGCTTACTGGTAATATAGCTAATTATTATGATGTGTATTACCGGACTCACGTAGAAAGTAAAGGCTGGATGAGCTTAGTGTGCAATGGTGCTATGTCTGGAACTGAAGGTGAGTCCAAAAGACTAGAGGGCATAGAAATATTTTTGGTCAAGAAAAACCAGGAAGCATCAGCTAGCATATCGTACACAGTACACTGTGAGAAATATGGATGGTTAGATGAGATTTCACCAGAAGTGGGTGAATATAATAGTAATACTGTATCTGGCACAATTGGAGAGTCGAAGCGATTAGAGGCTATAGTAATTAATTTAGAAACTGCTGGTGTAAGTGGTGGAATAGAGTATAGCACTCATGTGGAAAGTAAGGGCTGGATGGATCCAGTGGGTAGTGGTCAGCTTTCTGGAACCTCAGGGGAATCTAAGAGAATGGAGGCTATAACTATTAATCTTACAGGAGTTATAGCGACACATTATGATATTTACTATAGGGTACATGTGCAGGATTTGGGCTGGTTGGACTGGGCTAGCAATGGGCAGAAGGCTGGTTCTCAAGGTGCAAGTAAGCGAATGGAAGCTATTCAGATTTGCCTGGTAAAGAAAGGAAATCCTGCTCCAGGCTCTACTGAGAAACCTTTTTACAACTTTAACGGTTCTGACTGGAGAATAATACCAGGCGCCCTTAGTATAAGGGTAAATAAGCAGATGAATTGTATTACCATATATAAGGGAAATGTTCCAATAAAGGCAATGGTTTGCTCTACTGGTACTATTACGCCTATTGGAACATTTGATTTAAAGCAAAAATGGAGATGGAAGGAGCTGATTCATGATGTGTATGGTCAGTATTCCTGCCACATAACTGGTAATTTCTTATTCCATTCTGTACCTTATGATGACCCAAATATTTGGACATTGTTTACATCAGATTACAATAAATTAGGACAGACTGCGTCAGCAGGATGCATACGACTCACCACAGCAGATGCGAAGTGGATGTATGATAACTGTCCTATAGGAACGCAGATTATAATCTACAATAGTTCAGATCCTGGTCCACTTGGTAAACCAAGTGCTCAGAAGCTGCCAGCTGGACAGACTTGGGATCCTACAGATCCATTGATTAATAGATAGTAATTGGAGGCAATATGTATTTTCAGGAAGAGAAGAAAAGATTTTTAGCAGTGGCTGCTAATTTGATAATATTGGTATTTCAGGCTCGTTCCTTTGGATACGTATGGTCTAATTGTTATGATAGTCCTTATTTTTTCAGAGGAGATTATGTGGTTATAGCTTTGTATATGGCCTTTGTATACTTGATTACAAAAAGCTTTAATGGTTATAAGATTAATTATATGAGAGTAAGCTATTTGTGCGTATCTCATGTTGTGGCTATAGTTTTAGGTGGTGCTGTTGCCTATGCATTTATTTGTATGGCCCTAAATGAATACGAAAGCATTGCACCTATACTAGCTTTGGTAGGTGTGCAGATTTTATTTACTATCATATGGATAGTGATAGTTCGAACTGTTCAGTCATACATATATCCACCTAGACAGATGGTGGTTATATATGGTAATTATCCACCAGATGATTTCTTAAATAAGCTAGATAGAAAAAGTGACAGATATGAGATACGGGAAATACTAAATTATGATGAAGGATACAAAAAAATATGTCAGGACATAGCGGCTTATGAGGGAGTAATTCTCTATGATCTTCCATCTGATGAGAGAAATAGTATATTGAAATTTTGCTACAAGAATTCAATTAGAACTTATGTGGTTCCGAAAATTACAGATATAGTTATGCGTGAATCAGAGGAGCTATATCTGGTAGATACACCACTATTCTTGGCTAGAAATCAAGGCTTACATCTTGATCAAAGAATTGTTAAGAGAATAATGGATATTGTGGTATCCTTGCTTGGAATAGTTGTGCTTTCACCGGTAATGCTCATTACTGCATTAGTAATCAAGCTTTACGATAAAGGGCCTGTGCTATATAAGCAAATTAGATTTACCAGAGATAAGAAAACATTTACAATATATAAATTTAGAAGCATGTCAGTGAATGCTGAGCAAAAGGGAGCAAGACTTGCATCTAAGGGAGACTCTAGAATAACCCCTATAGGCAGGGTAATAAGACGTGCGCATATTGATGAGATACCTCAGCTATTTAATGTGCTTAAGGGAGATATGTCAATAGTTGGTCCGAGACCCGAGAGACCAGAAATCTTTGAAAAGTATTCAAAGTCAATTCCAGAGTTTGATTTTAGACTAAAGGTTAAGGCTGGGATAACTGGATATGCACAGGTCCATGGCAAATATAATACTACACCAATAGATAAGCTGAAGCTTGATTTGGTGTACATAGAAAGATATTCATTTTTGTTAGATTTAAAATTAATGCTGCTAACCCTTAGAATTATATTTTCAAAGGATAGTACAGAGGGAATTGAAGCAGGACAGTTTACGGCTTTAAGTGAGGGAAAAAATGACAGGAATTAAAGAATTATATCGATACAGAAATCTTTTTTCTGAATTGGTTAGGAAAGGAATAGTATTAAAATATAGACGATCATATTTGGGAGTGGTTTGGTCAATGATTGAACCATTGCTTACTATGATGGTGCTTACTGTCGTTTTTGGAACATTGCTAGGGCATCATGAAAAAGCATTTTCAGTTTATATTTTATCAGGAAGATTGATATATAGCTTGTTTTCTCAGTCAACAACAGCGGCATTAAAATCTATTAGACAAAACGAAGGATTAATTAAGAAGGTGTATGTACCTAAAATATTATATCCTGTGTCGGCGGTAGTGTTTAATTATGTGTTATTTATAATATCCTTAATAGTGTTGGCAGGAGTATCACTTGTTTTAGGGGTTTATCCAACGAAAAAGCTGTTGCTGATAATTATCCCCCTTGCTATATTGTTTATTTTTTCTGTGGGAGCAGGACTTGTACTTTCTACGCTCGGTACTTTTTTTAGAGATTTGGAATACCTGTGGAATGTTGCACTTATGTTGGTAATGTATACATGTGCAATATTTTATTATCCAGATGCAATTTTGCACAGTGACGTGTATTGGATACTTAAGATGAATCCATTGTTTTGTATTATCGCCAACTTTAGAAGTTGTTTGTTTGGTGGAAATATGGATATGTGGATGCTTGGATATTCATCAATATTTGCAGTGTTCACATTGATTTTGGGATATTGGATTTTTGAAAAGAATAAGAATAAATTTATATTATATTTATAGGAATGTGATTGGATGAAAGAAAATAAAGATTCAAGTAGTGAAGTAATTAAATTAGATACTGTTACTATGGAGTTTAACCTGCATAAAGAAAAACTTGATAGTATGAAAGAATATTTTATTAAGCTCATAAAAAAAGATGTAGATAAAAAGCATTTTAAGGCATTAGACAATATTTCTTTTACAGTTAATAGAGGTGACAGAGTAGGAGTTTTAGGATTGAATGGTGCAGGGAAATCTACTCTAATGAAGATTATTGCTGGTGTATTTGAACCTACTAGTGGAAGTGTTCATACAAAAGGGATAATTGCTCCTATGATAGAGCTTGGTGCAGGTTTTGATATGCAATATACAGGTGCGGAGAATATTTACCTATATGGTGCTGTTCTAGGTCATTCCAGAAAATTTATGGAAAAACAATTTCCAGGCATTGTTGAATTTTCTGAGCTTAAAGAGTTTATTGATGTGCCACTGAAAAATTATTCGTCTGGTATGAGAGCAAGATTGGGCTTTTCTATAGCAACCATGGTTAATCCTGATATTTTGATATTAGATGAGGTTCTTTCGGTAGGTGATGCCAAATTTAGAAAAAAGAGTGAAAACAAACTTCTTTCGATGATGGATGAAAGTACCACCGTTTTGTTTGTATCACATAATTTGGAACAGGTAAAGAGATTGTGTAACAAGGCAATGATTCTTGAAAAAGGTAAGCTTATTGCTATGGGGAATATTGATGAGATAGCTGAACAATATGAGGAAATGACAAAATAAATTATAAGAGAAGTAATTGACTTATGCAGAATGTAAAAGATAAAACACATTTCAAGAATCTCCAATATTGAATTTTGGATTATTTTAGGATATACTAGGGCGGATTGCACAGGAAAACAGTACAGAGGTTAAAGAGGATGAATAAGTTTTTGGTAGAGGTTATACTGCCATTATGGTACCGACTTTGTTGCATAAGCAGAGTTAAGAATAACATATTGTTTATAGTTGTTAGAGGAGACAAGCTGTCCTCTGATTTTGTTGTTATAAAAAGGCATTTAAAAAAGGATGAAGATCTTAAAAAGTATAAGAGGGAATATCATTATCTTACCTTGGGTAGAGGAACAAGATTAAAGTATCTAAATAGAAGTTTTTCATTAATGCCGAAACTTGCAAGAGCTAAATATGTATTTATGAGTGACGGAAGTAATATTGTAGGTGCTTTAAAGTTGAGAAAAGGAACTCATTTGATTCAAACCTGGCATGGGTGTGGTGCGCTTAAGAAATTTGGGAAAGATACAAAAGATGAAAAGGTTTACTTTGGAAACGAAGATATTGTTACTGTAAGTAGCAAAAAGGTAGTGTCAACATTTAGCAAGGCTATGGGAATTGAAGAAAATGTTGTTTGCCCAATAGGCATTCCTCATACGGATATGTATTATAGTAAATCTTTTATGAATCACTGTGATGAGCTAAAGAAACAGCTTTTGGGAGGTAGAAACAAAAACATTATTCTTTATGCACCTACATTTAGAGGAGATATAAGTAATCCCCAAGATGCAAGTGGTCTCAATCTAGACCTCATGTATAAACATTTAAATGAAGATTATATTGTTATAAGTAAGCTTCATCCATTGTTAAGACCAGTTAAGAAAAGCTATAGGCATAGAGATTTTTATTATGATGTTGGAAATGTTTGGTCTATTGAGGAAGCTTTAGTTGTATCTGACATACTTATTACAGATTACGCTGCTGTGATTTTTGATTATACTTTACTTAATAAACCGATAGTATTATATGCGTATGATTTGGAAGAATATGAGAATAAAGTTGGATTTTATCTTGATTATACTGAAGAAATGCCAGGCGGAATATGTAATAGTACCATGGGTGTAATCAAAGAAATAAAGAATGGTTCTCATGATGTTAGTAAAATGAGATTATTTAAAGAAAAGTATATGGATGCATGTGATGGAAATACCACTGAAAGATTAATTAAGAGAATTAAGGCCATGGAATAAAGTGTCTTGTAAAAAAACAGAACTTGTCAACGAAAAAGAATTAAATATTATAGGTGGGTGATAGAATGATTTCTGTAGTTATACCGGTATACAATGCGGGGAGATATTTAATGAGAGCTGTTGATTCAGCTATTATGCAAGAAGATGTAGAGAAAGAGATAATTATAATTGATGATTGCTCTACAGACGATGGAATAAGTGGGCTTGTGAACTTTATGAAGAATGAATACGGTCTTCAGGTGAATCCGCTATCAGGTATTAGTTTGCAAAGTGGTATGGATTCTGTTTTGGCAGGTATGATAACTGGTGCTAAAATGACGGATAATAATGAGGTTGCAAGTGGTACTAAGATATACATTTACAGAAACAGAGAAAATAAAGGGGCTAGCTATACTAGAAATGCAGGAGTATTCTTAGCAAAGGGAGAGTATGTAGCATTTTTAGATGGTGATGACTGGTGGGATAACAATAAGCTTAAGATTCAATTAGCAGCTATTGAAAAGGATGGAACACCCCTTTGTTGTACTGCTAGAGCATTGTTCAATGAGAAGGAAATAGGTTGGGATAGAATAGTAAGTGTGCCTAGAAAGATTACTTTAAAGCATATGGAGAAGACAAACTATATAAGCTGTTCTTCTGTGCTTATAAAAAGAGAGGTGGCCTTGGATTATCCTATGAAGCATGATGATGCTCATGAGGACTATTATGCTTGGCTTAAGCTGCTTAAGGATTATAAGTTTGTGACAGGTATTGATCAACCACTGCTAAAGTATAGGGTGAATAAGAACAGCAAGTCTGCTAATAAAATAAAATCTGCGGTTATGACCTATAGAACCTATATTTATGCAGGCTACGAGAAGAAGCAGGCCCTTAAAATGATGCTTCCATATTGTTACTATGGAATTAAGAAGTATCTGTAGTAAGTAACCTATTGTCAAATCTATTAATTAATATTATAATCAACATATGTATGCAATCATTAAGGAGGAAAAATATGAGAACATATTTAGTAACTGGAGGAGCAGGATTTATCGGCTCAAATTATATTCATTACATGTTTAAGAAGTACGGTGATGAGATTAGAATTATCAATGTAGACGTATTAACCTATGCAGGTAACCTTGAGAATTTAAAGGATGTTGAGAATAGAGATAACTACACCTTTGTTAAGGCTGATATCTGCGATAAGGATGCAATTGCAAAGATTTTTGCTGAGAATGATATAGATAGAGTAGTACATTTTGCAGCAGAGTCACATGTAGATAGAAGTATTCGTAACCCAGAGGTTTTTGTACAGACTAATGTACTTGGTACAGCAGTTATGCTTAACTGTGCAAAGGCAGCTTGGGAGCTTCCAGATGGTACATTTAAGGAGGGTAAGAAGTTCCTTCATGTATCAACAGATGAGGTATATGGTTCACTTCCAGATGATCCAAATGCTTACTTCTATGAGACTACACCATATGACCCACACAGCCCATATTCAGCTAGTAAGGCATCAAGTGATATGCTTGTAAAGGCATATATGGACACATATAAGTTCCCTGCAAATATTACTAACTGCAGTAACAACTATGGTCCTTACCAGTTCCCAGAGAAGCTTATACCACTTATTATTAATAATGCGCTTCAGGGAAAGAAGCTTCCAGTATATGGTGATGGTAAGAACGTTCGTGATTGGCTTTATGTAGAGGATCACGCTAAGGGAATCGATATGGTTCAGGAGCAGGGTAAGTTATTTGAGACTTACAATATCGGTGGTCACAATGAGAAGCAGAATATCGAGATTATTCACATTATTATAGATACACTTCAAGAGATGCTTCCAGAGGGAGATCCTAGAAAGGCTCTTGTAACACGTGATTTAATCACATACGTTGAGGACAGAAAGGGTCATGATAGAAGATATGCTATCGCTCCAGATAAGATTAAGGCAGAGGTAGGCTGGTATCCAGAGACTATGTTTGCAGAGGGTATCAAGAAGACTATTGCTTGGTTCTTTGAGAACGAGGAGTGGATGAAGAACGTAACTAGTGGAGATTATCAGAAGTACTATTCAGAGATGTACGCGTAGAAAATGAGAAGTGCGGTACAGAATAAAGCGACAGATGTGCGATGTTTACATTAGCACATCTGTTGATGTATTCTGTAACATAGGGCGAATGCTCGCGACCGAGCCGCCAGGCGAGGTACGCACTTCGATTTAATGAAAGGAGAAAAACAATCTATGAAGGGAATTATTCTTGCGGGTGGTTCAGGTACAAGACTGTATCCACTTACTAAGGCAGTATCAAAGCAGATTATGCCTGTATATGACAAGCCTATGATATATTACCCACTTTCAACTTTGATGTTAGCGGGGATAAGAGAGGTATTAATAATATCAACACCTAGAGATTTGCCAGCATTTGAAGAGCTTTTCGGTACAGGAGAGCAGCTTGGTATGAAGTTTTCATACGCAGTGCAGGAGGTGCCTAGAGGACTTGCAGATGCATTTATTATAGGTGAGGAATTTATCGGTGACGATAGTGTTGCCCTTGTGCTTGGAGATAATATATTCTATGGTCAGAGCTTTTCAAAGGTTCTTAAGAATGCCGCTTCAAGAGATAAGGGAGCTACAATCTTTGGATATTATGTTAAGGATCCAAGAGAGTATGGCGTTGTAGAGTTTGATGAGAATGGTAAGGCTCTTTCTATAGAGGAGAAGCCAGAGAATCCAAAGTCAAATTATGCAGTTCCAGGACTTTATTTCTATGACAATGATGTAGTAGAGATAGCTAAGAACGTTAAGCCATCAGCCAGAGGTGAGATTGAGATAACAAGTATTAACAACGAGTACCTTAGAAGAGGAACTCTTATGGTTGAGACATTGGGTAGAGGCTTTGCTTGGCTCGACACAGGAAACCACGATATGCTTCTTGATGCAGCAGATTTTGTGGCAGCTTTCCAGAAGAGACAGGGACTTTATATCTCATGTATAGAGGAGATTGCTTACAAGAGAGGCTTTATAGATAAGGAGCAGCTTTTAAAGCTTGCTGAGCCACTTATGAAGACTGCATATGGTCAGTATTTAGTGGATGTGGCGAATGGATTATAGATTTGATTTGGCGTAAAACAAAATGGATATGTGGCTTTCGGCCACATATCCATTTTAGCTTTTATTGTATTTCAAAAGAACATTTATTAGGTAAGATTTTTTGAAAGCTTTCTTTTACCATATCTCTATGTGCTTCGAAATTTTGAGTTCTGGCAGTGTCGTTGATGCATATTATTTTATAGCTTTGCATTTCTATTGCTTCCTTAAGTCTTAAATTAGGCGTTATCTTAAGGTGAAATGCTTTGCCTAATGAAGGGCGTGGATGAAAATTGCCAGAAGCTAGTTGCCAGTATTTAAAAATCCACTGATTTACATTGCGCTTTGAACGAAATTTATCCATGCATGTTGCTCGCAGAATTTCCTCTTCAGCATCCCAAACCGTTGTAAGAGTTGATTTTAAAAAACAATTTGCTAAGTGGTCGTAACGAAAACCTGGGAACCATGGCCATTTCATTAGCACAATAGTGCGATATAAATTTTTGATTCCATACCGTAGCTTTATGTATTTTTTGAATTTGTAGAGTTTGAATTGGTTGCTTTTGACAAAGTGCTTATTGATAATTTCCATATTGTTACCGTTGTAAGCACCTGCACTATCTGGAGCAAAATATATACAATCTAATGCAAAATAATCGCAAGGAAGATTGTTTTTAAAAAAGTCAGTTTCTTTGACAGGACTAGTCAGGAATACGTCATCATTAAAGTACACAAAGTGTTCAGACAAACCTTCAATACGATGGATATTTAATTCTATGGTATGAGAGTTAAAGGTCGGTAAAAATTCTGAAGGGATATAATCCTTGTGGTTCACGATATGTAGCTTTGGGTTGTTAACATCAAGCCATTTTGGTATATGTCCCCAAGTTAAAAAGTGTATTTTATTTACCCAGGGAGCGAATTTTTCAACAGCTCTGAACCAGTATTGAAGGTTATCCCATTCCCTATAACGGGCATCTATAGTGTCTTGAGTTAAATCTATAGAAGGGTCATACTTTGCTTTTTCTTGTAACCATTCAGGATCGTTGCCATCAACCCAAGCGATAACAAAATCTATTTTCATATTTTCTAACCTCTCAAATTCATTATTTCCTTAAAGGTTCTTTCACAATTGTTCTTATCTCGAATATCAAAAAACGAATTGATTCTATCAAGATACAAATTATTATTTTTAAAATTCATCATAATATAATCTTCTATACATTTTATAAGGTCTTGGTTGTTTTTATGTATTGGTCCAAAACCGTCATTTTCATAGGAGTAATACCCTTCTTCTGCGTGATGATTCCTGAATTTTTCATAATCAAATTGATAATATATTACAGGTTTATTGAGATATGCAAAATCCATAGCTACACTGGAGTAGTCAGTTATTAAAAGTGAGGATGACTTCAACAAGCTGTGTACATCGTAATCAGGCCAGTTGGCAATGATTATATTATCGTTGTTAATGCTTTTAAAATCATTAATGTATGGTTGCATATTTCTATGAGGATAAAAGATAATTTTTTTATTATAGTGAATCAATAGCTTGTTTAATTCAGGAGAAGTTAGTAGCTCAAACCATTTTTTATAATACTCCGTTGTTGAAAAATCGGTATAAGCCTCAACATTTTTTGCCTTAAAGTCATAGCTTGCAATCCATTGTCTCCAGGTTGGCATAACTAAAATGGTGTTGTTGTCAGATTGGTCAATAAGACTATCAAACCTACAAAGACCAATTTTCTTGACGATTCCCTCAGGGTAACCGAAATGATTGTTTACATATTGGAATTCCCTTTCGGTTGAAACCGTAAATAATGAGAATTTTGCATTTTTGTAATGTATGTAAGGAAGATCATTTTTTATTATTCCATGCTGAAGAAAGACACGTTTGTTTTTTAAGATATTATATACTTCTAGTATATAGCAAATAGCTGCATTAGGTTTCCCACCTTTTTGAGAACTAATATTAATTTCAGCAGCCAAGTATAATATCCAGTGTTTGAAGCTTCCGTAGTGAACAGTTTCACCTAGATCCTTTACTATTTTGAAGTCAGGTGATTTCTTGTTTATTGCATATACTACTCTTTGTTCAGGATGTTGATCTATCATATATTTAAAAAAGTAATATCCGTTATCTCTAGCTTCGTTTTGGTAATCGCATATTAGCCAGAATGGCTGACTGCAATGCTTGTAAATGATTGAAGGCAATAGAGCTAATAAAAATAACGGTATGTGGATCAGGTCAGAGAATTTTACTCTTAGTAACCTTTGTAAAAAGGTCTTTTTCATTATTGTTCGCTCCTTGAAATTTGAGTTTTTGTAAATAGTGTTTGATAATATTTTTAAGAATGGATATGAGATTATAACTCATATCCATTCTTAATAACTCTCTTGCAGTATCTATGGAATCCACCTATATGGATTAAAGACTTTTTATGTGACTCTTTATTTTGAGTGTATCTTTGAAAACTTTAGCTATTGTTTTTATAGTCATACGTGATTTTTCTCGTCTATCTCTACTAAAGTTTAAGGTGATAGGCATTTCAATAATCTTATAACCCTTTTTTGACGCTGTGGCTAATATCTCTATATCAAAGGCAAAACCAGTGGTCATAAGGTTTTCGCATATAGGCTTGATTACTTCCTGTCTGAAAAGCTTTATGCCAGTCTGGGTATCTTTGATTTTTAGTTTAAACAGAAGCTTTAACATAAGGTAATAGCCCAGACTCATTATTTTTCTTACAAGTGGATAATGAAGCTTAGAGTCCTTGTGCAGTTTTGAACCGATAGCCACATGAGCCTTTGAATTATTTAAAGCCTGTAGGAAGTCTTTTAACATAATTGGTGGCAACTCCAGGTCAGAGTCTAAAAAGGCAATAAACCTTCCATTTGCATGCTTGACACCTTCCTTTATGGCTCCACCTTTTCCTTTGTTTTCAGAATATGAAACATACTGAATATGAGAATTTTTTGCGCATGCATCTATTATTTTTTCTTCTGTTTGATCTTTGCTACCATCGTTAACAGCTATTATGATAAAATCTTCCTGAAAAGATGATATAACTTGGGCTGCCTTTAATAAATTTTCAGTAATTTGTTCAGCTTCGTTATAAGCGGGCATAATAACTACTAGTTCATATTCTTTTGAATTATCTTTAATTGATGTTACATATTTGTTCATCATTTTCATACTCCCATAATTACATACCAAGGTAGTATATCATAGAAAAAGCATATTTACAATGCCACCAAAGGCTAGAAAAAAAGGCATATTGGCAAAATGTTACACAATTGTTACATTTAAAGCAAATATAGGTTGTATTTTTTAGTCGAATAAGGTATTATATAGCAGAATTAGTTTTTTTGAATGGAAGGATAATTATGAGTAAGAAGAAAAAGAAAGATAAAAATCCTAATATAAAGTGGGGAATTGCATTTGTAGTAGAGTTAGCTATTTTGGCTCTTATGATAGTTGGATATGCTGCTTTTTGGGCTAATGAAAAGCTAGATGCTATCCAATATGAGGAGATAGAAGAGGAAACCATCGTTAAGAATGAAGGTGCTAATGATGACCAAAAGGGATATAAGACTATTGCCCTGTTTGGAATAGACTCAAGAAGCACGGATTCTATGATGGAAGGTAATCGAAGTGATACAATAATGATTGCCAGCATAAATCAGGAAACATATGAGGTTAGAATTGTGTCTGTGTATAGAGATACAATATTAGAGATTGCAGATGGAAGTGGCCTTACGGCTAAAGTTAATGCGGCTTATTCATATGGTGGACCAGAACTGGCAATTAATACCTTAAACGCAAATCTTGATCTTGAAATAACAGATTTTGTTACAGTTAATTTCCTTGCTCTTAGTAAGACCATAGATCATTTGGGTGGAGTTGTGATACACGTTGAAGAAAATGAGCTCCAAATGCTTAATGCATGTATAACAGAACAAATCAACATTACTGGAATATATTCAGAGGGTGTTTTTACTACAGGAGACCTTCTTCTTAATGGTACACAGGCTACAGGATATGCTAGAATTAGAAGTACAGATCAAGGTGATATAACAAGAACAGAGAGACAGAGAGATGTTTTAACTAAGATGTTGGCAAAGGCTAAGACTGCAGATATGGAAACCTTAGAAAACATTATTGATGATGTATTTCCTAATGTTTGTACAAGTATATCAAAGGACGAAATGTTGGCATTGGCAAAGGGACTTTTGGAGTATGAGATGGGACCAACTGTTGGATTCCCTCTAGCGCAGATTCCATATGACCATCCATCAAAGGGTTCAATACTTGTACCTGCAGATTTAAGCACAAATGTTACTGCACTTCATAAATTCTTGTTTGGTACAGAGAACTACATTCCAACTCAGTCTGTTCAAAACATAAGCATGAAAATTCAAACTGAAACAGGAATTTGGCCTCAGGAAATAGATGTAGATGCGATTTTATCAGGACAATAATACTAAAGTCTTCCAGAATATGAAGCTGGAAGGCTTTTTTTTGCAATTTTATGTAGAAATAAAAAGATTTTTGTTGATTTATTTTTTTTATAAGTTTAATATGTAAACAGGGGGGACAAGTGAAAAGAGAGGTGCTACTTATGGCAAAAGGGAAATGGGTCAACAACAAAGGTTTTTCTCTGGTAGAGCTTATTATTGTTATTGCTATTATGGCTATCTTGGCAGGAGCAATTGCGCCTGCTGTTATAAGATATATCAGAAAGGCAAGGGCGTCTAGGGCAACAGATGAGGCACGTGTAATTGTACAGGCGGTGGAGGCTGCTTTAGCTACAAAGGCTGGAGAGGATGCACCATTGGTATATAATATGACATTTGTTGATTCTGCTGGTAATTCAGTTTCAGTAGGTTTAGTTACCAATTGGATTCTTAGTGAAACCCAATCAGGAACAGTTTTTCAGGATACAGATCCTGATTATCCGAATTATATTATTGCACAGGAGATATTAGAAAATCTGTCCTCTAATGTAGATCACGATTATCAATTTTTTAATTTTACTGGAAACAATAATAATCCTATAGGTATGAATTGTTCTCAGTTTGCAAGTGCTTATAATAATTGTCCTGGAGTAATTGTGGTATATACTCCTAATGGAAAAGTGAAAATGATGGAATATTACAACTATGGTTGTCTTATTCATTATGAGGATAATGAATATACTTATTTGGAGGATGAAACTAATTTTATTTCATCTTCAAGGTTGCAGTAGCTACTTGAATTAAATATTGTATAACAAAGGAAGAAAACAGCTAGACTAGTCTAGCTGTTTTCTGCTTTATACTATGGAATTAGATGACTGATATCAGGATAGCTTGGTAAACCATTGCTATAGTTTAGTTGGATTTCACCTTCTACAAGTGGAGTCAGATATGTAAGCATTTCCTCTGTAACATCATTGCCTGCCTCATTAATCCATTCTCTAGGTACTGACTTAGCCTTATTGGCTATGTGAGTAACCGGTGAATGAGAAATCTCATACTGGTAAGGAGAATTGCTTGTGCGAGTCAATATGGTCATAAACTCGCTGTTGCCTTCTTCCACGAACTTTACTGCCATTTTTCCTAGGAGGAAAGCTTCCTCTAAATCTGTTTTGGAAGCCATATGTGCTGCGCTTCGCTGAAGGACATTTATCTCAACGGAACGAACCTTTACGCCGATTTCTCTACTTACAAGGTTTTCTAAATATTTTCCGGTACCACTAAGCTGTGCATGACCGAACTTGTCTGCTACAGCGCTGGTTGCAGAAATATAATTTCCTTTAGCATCATGTATTCCTTCTGAAACAGCAACTATAACATTTTTCTTAACTGGTAGAAGTTCTTTAATGTCTGCTATAAACTTTTGCTCGTCAAAATTAGTTTCAGGTAAGTATATAAGATGTGGTGCTTCGCTAAATTCGGTACGTGCCAGGGCTGAAGCGGCAGTAAGCCAGCCGGCATCTCTTCCCATAATTTCTACTATAAGTACACTTTCTATATCGTATATGTATGTGTCATAAGCCATTTCTCTCATTGAGGTGGCAATGTACTTAGCGGCTGAACCAAATCCAGGGGTATGGTCTGTAACTACCAAATCGTTATCAATAGTTTTAGGTACTCCTGCGATGAGGATATCTATGCCTTTATTCTTAGCGTACTGTGAAAGCTTGTCCACAGTGTCCATGGAGTCGTTGCCGCCAATGTAGAAAAATGCACCAACATTCATATCAGCAAAGGTTTTAAATATTGCCTCATAGGTATCTATACCAGTTTCCATATCAGGAAGCTTAAATCTACAGGAACCAAGATACATTGCAGGAGAATATGTAAGCTCCTTAATGAATAGCTCACTGCTATCTGTAAGATCAAGAAAATTATTCTTTAGAACACCCTGTATGCCATGAACAGAACCGTATATTTTGTCAAACTTTTCACTTTTTATTACTCCGTCAATGACTCCGGCTAAGGAAGCGTTAATGGCTACAGTAGGTCCACCTGACTGGGCTACAATACAATTTTTCTTCATAGTATAATACCTCGTATAATTGTTAAAATTTTCAACCTATAATAGAATATCATATAAAATATGAATTGGCTATACTTCAATATATTTTATGGATAAATTGCATAAAAATGGAGGCTTATATTCTATGAAATTTAGGTTAGAAAAAGTATAAAACCATTGAAAATTACATATAAATATAATATAATTAAATCACTTAATAAAGTGAGTGGTTATATGTCTGGGATGTCCGATACGCCCTGATATTTTGAACCTACAAAACTTTAAAAGGGATTCCTATATCTACAAGTGGATGTCAGGCCTCCTTTGTCAGTGGAAGGCAGAAACTTGTGTGCGGTCGCCCACCTAGCTATGCTAGGAGTCAAAATTCAGGAAACGGCATTTCGGATATATAAAAAAGCGAGTAGAGATACTCGCTTTTTTGTTTGGAGTTTCTTAACAAAAATTTGGTTTTATTTTCTTTTTATCATGTTGACACTAAAAAATGTATATGAGATAATGTTCAAAGCATTAAAAAACGGAGGAAGTAACAGAATGTATAGTTTTGACGAAGTTTCAACTTTAGATCCACAAATCGCAGAGGCTATGAATGCTGAGATTGGCAGACAGAATGATAACATTGAGCTTATTGCTTCAGAAAATATTGTGTCAAAGGCAGTTATGGCTGCTATGGGAAGTCCACTTACTAATAAGTATGCAGAAGGATATCCTGGAAAGAGATATTATGGCGGATGCGAGCACGTAGATGTAGTAGAGCAGCTTGCAATTGATAGAGCTAAGGAGCTTTTTGGATGTGAGTATGCAAATGTTCAGCCACATTCAGGTGCACAGGCTAATATGGCAGTATTTTTCGCTATTATGGAGCCAGGTGATACATTTATGGGTATGAATTTGGCTCACGGTGGACACCTTACTCATGGTTCACCTGTGAATATGTCAGGAAAGTATTTTAATATTGTTCCATACGGAGTAAATGATGATGGATTTATCGATTATGATGAGGTAGAGAGAATTGCTAAGGAGTGTAAGCCAAAGCTTATCGTAGCTGGTGCGTCAGCTTATGCTAGAGCAATTGATTTCAAGAGATTTAGAGAAATCGCAGATTCAGTTGGAGCAGTGCTTATGGTAGATATGGCACACATCGCTGGTCTTGTAGCTGCAGGACAGCATGAGAGTCCAATCCCATATGCTCACGTAACTACAACAACTACTCATAAAACACTTAGAGGACCACGTGGTGGTATGATTTTATCAAGCAATGAGGTTAATGAGAAGTACAACTTCAATAAGGCTGTTTTCCCAGGAATTCAGGGTGGCCCACTTATGCATGTTATTGCTGCAAAGGCAGTTTGCTTCAAGGAGGCGCTTTCAGAGGAATATAAGGCTTATCAGGCGCAGGTTGTAAAGAATGCAGCAACTCTTTCACAGGCTCTTATAGAGAGAGGCTTCAATATTGTATCTGGTGGTACTGATAATCACCTTATGTTAGTAGATTTACAGAATCTTGAACTTACTGGTAAGGAGGTTGAAAAGCTTCTTGATTCAGTACATATTACATGTAACAAGAACACAGTGCCTAATGATCCAAAATCACCATTTGTAACTAGTGGTATCAGACTTGGTACACCAGCTATTACTACAAGAGGTGCTAAGGAAGAGGATATGATTACAATCGCAGACGCTATTAAGGCTGCTGTTATAGATAAGGATAATGAGAAGGCTATGGCTTTAGTTAAGAGCATAACTGATAAGTATCCTTTATATGCATAGTTAATTTAAAGAGCTGCCAAAATATTTGTGCAGCTCTTTATTATTCCGTTCAAAGGTATTTTTATTACCCTTAATAATGGGTATAATGAACGTAGTACATTATTAGAAATGGAGATAATATGAAGGACAACAACAAAAATCGTGACATGAATAACCCTGATGGGGCTGGGGATAACGACAAGGGTAACAAGCCAAATGGCGGCAAGAAAAAGACTAATATGATAGTTTTATTTCTTGCACTTGCATTAACCTTTGTTTTTTGGCAGTCAATTAATGCCTTTATGAAGGCTGGTGAGGAAGAGATTCCTTATAGTCAGTTCCTTAAGATGATTGAGGATGGTAATGTAAAGGATGTTGAGATATATGGTAATGAGATAGTATTTAAACCTGTAAAAGAAATTAATTCTGCTCAGACAACTACCTATAGGGTGGTTAGAACTGATGACTTTAATATCGTAGAGCGTCTTTATGAGGCGGATATTGAATTTGAACAAATGGATGAGGGCGGAAGTGCTATATTCGCCAGCATAATGTCTTACGTTATTATGATTGGTGCATTTTATATCCTTATGATGCTTATTATGAGAACTGCATCAAAGAGTGGTGCTTTGGGACTTGGTAAAAGTCATGCGAAAATGTATGATGTAGAGGATTCAACAGGGGTAACCTTTGAAGATGTGGCAGGGCAGGAGGAGTCTAAGGAATCCTTGACTGAGCTGGTTGATTTCTTGCATAAGCCTGAAAAGTATGTAGAGATAGGTGCTAAGCTTCCAAGAGGAGCTCTGTTAGTTGGCCCTCCTGGAACAGGTAAAACATTGCTTGCTAAGGCGGTGGCAGGAGAGGCAAAGGTTCCATTTTTCTCCTTATCAGGTTCAGAGTTTGTGGAGCTTTATGTTGGTATGGGTGCAAAGAGAGTTAGAGATTTGTTCCAGAAAGCCAATGAGATGTCTCCTTGTATAATATTTATAGATGAAATTGATGCCATTGGTAGAAGTAGAGATACCAGACATTCAGGCGGAGATTCAGAGAGAGAACAGACCTTGAATCAGCTTCTGTCAGAGATGGATGGTTTTGATAATACAAAGGGTATAGTGGTTATTGCGGCTACTAATAGACCGGAGGTGTTAGATAAGGCACTTCTTAGACCTGGTAGATTTGACAGAAGAATTGTGGTATCTAAGCCAGATTTACAGGGTAGAATCGATACTTTGAAGGTACATTCTAAGAATGTAAAGATGGATGAAACAGTTGACTTCAAGGAGCTTGCGCTGGCAACTGCTGGAGCAGTAGGTGCCGATTTAGCAAATATTATTAATGAGGGAGCTCTTATGGCAGTTCGTAAGGGTAGAGAATTTGTGTCCCAGAAGGATCTGCTAGAATCTGTTGAGATAGTATTTGCAGGTAAGGAGAAGAAGGAAAAGCTTCTAACTCCTAAGGAGAAGAAGATAGTTGCATATCATGAGGTGGGACATGCCTTAGTGGCTGCCCTTCAGAAAAACACGTTGCCAATTCAGAGAATTACCATAGTTCCTAGAACCTCAGGTGCATTAGGCTATGTATGGCAGGTGCCAGAGGAGGAAAAGCAGCTTGAAAGTAAGGTTGAGCTTCAGGAGGAAATTGTAATTTGCTTGGCTGGTAGAGCGGCGGAGGAGCTTAAGTTTGAGTCTGTAACCACAGGTGCCTCAAATGATATAGAAAAGGCTACAAATATTGCTAGAACCATGATAACTATGTATGGTATGTCAGATAAGTTTGGTATGGTTCAATTAGAGGGCATAACTGGTGAGTATTTAGACAGAAGAAGAGTGTTAAATTGCTCCTCAGAGACAGAAACCTTAGTTGATGCAGAGGTTAAGAATATGATTAAGGAGTCATATGAGAGAGCCTTAACTCTTCTTAAGGATAATATGACAACCTTAGAGGCTATTGCAGAGGTTCTTATTGAGAAGGAAAATCTTACAGGACAGGAATTTATGGAGCTGTTTGAGAAGCATCAGAATAAGAAGCTTCAAGTGTCTGAAAATGTTATTGATTTAGATAGAGACAATAAGGCTGAGGATGAAACAAAGTCAACAACTGAGCCGGAAATCAAGTCCGAAACAGCGGACAATCAGGATAATACAGAGGGTGTAGGAGAAGAATAGTTATGGAATATAATTTTTTCGCAACCATAGCCAGAATGAAATACATTGAGAGATGGGCATTGATGCGCAATACAAGACCAGAGAATTTATCTGAGCATAGCCTAGAGGTTAGTATGATTGCTCATGCACTTTGTGTTATAGGAAATGTTCGCTATGGGAAAAAACTTAATGAGGAAAAGGCAGCCCTTATGGGAGTATACCATGATGCTTCTGAAATTATAACGGGTGATATGCCTACACCTATAAAGTATTATAATAAAGATATGAAGGATACCTTTAGGAAAATTGAGGATGAGGCAAATCGTACCTTGCTCAATCAGCTTCCTGAGGATATGAAATCATATTATGAGAAGTTGTTTTTCAAATCAGATGAATTATCCTATGAGTGGAAGCTTGTGAAGGCGGCGGATAAGATTTCGGCCCTTATCAAGTGTATGGAGGAAGAAAAAACTGGTAACCGAGAGTTTGTGAAGGCCCGTGAAACAATATCTACTACAGTAGATAAGTTGGCAGAGTCTTTACCTGAGGTTGGAGATTTTGTACGAGACTTCCTTGGTGCGTACAATAAGACTTTGGATGAATTAAATTAATGTATACAAAAAGGATGTGCAAGCACATCCTTTTTGTTATATCCACCCACCATCAAACTTGATAATCTCTCCAGTAAGGTATTCAGGCATATTTAAAACTCCTTTGATGCATTGTGCCGCTTCTATAGGGGTGCACATTCTGCCATATGGAATTTCGTTGCATAATGCATCAAGCTCTTCAGAATCTAGGTGACCATTCATGGTGGTATTTACAGCTCCGAAGGCAATTGCATTGACGGAGATATTGCTAGGTGCAAGCTCCTTGGCTAAAGCTTTGGTAAATGCATTGATTGCACCCTTGGTTGTGGAGTAAGCGACCTCACAGGAGGCTCCAACCAGTCCCCAAACCGATGAGATGTTTATTATCTGTCCAACCTTTTTATTTATCATATAAGGAAGGGCTGCATGACAAAAATTATATACAGAATTAACATTAACATTCATAATATGCTGCCAGGAATCAGGTGTGGTGTCTGTGAATAGACCCACCTGAGAGATGGCGGCATTGTTTACTAGGGTAGTTATTTCGCCAGCATCGTTTATAACCTTATTTACCATTTTTTGAGCAAATTCATAGTCTGCTACATCTCCAACCATAGCAAGACAGCTCTTGCCCAAGGCTTGGATTTTGTCCTTTAGCTCTCCCAGCTTTTTAGTGTCCTTACTACAGCATATTGCAATATAATCGTAATCCTGAGCAAGTAAAAGGGCAGTTTCGTAACCGATACCTCTAGAGGCTCCTGTTATAATAATTGATTTCATACATAAACTCCTTATGTTCTGGTAATAATATACCTTCAATACTTATTTTCATTCTAAGCTTGATTATCCTATAAAAGGTTGAAAAAAACAATAACATTTGTTATACTATCACGAGATAAGATAAGGATTTGTTTTTTGTTTGGAGGAAATAATATGAAGAAACAGAGTATGGTTGGCTTATTCTTTTCTATGTTTTTGAGAGCCACTGTAATTATTTTGGCCATAGTAATAGTAGTATTCGGAATAGTATTTATAAGTAAGGTTATGCAGAAGGAGGATAAGGATAAAACTCCTGCCACCACAGCAAGCCCTAATGTGTTAACTGAAGCTGAGGGACATGATGAGTTGCTCTATGCTGATCCATCAGAGACCACAGAGTATGTGACTGCTGTTGATACAGAGGCACCAACTACTGAGGCTGAGGTTATCATGTCATATGATGCAAATATATTAGTTTTAAATAGTACAGATGAGATTGGACTTGCAGGAAGATGGTGTGAAACCCTTAATGGATTTGGTTACAATAACACCTCTGCTTCTGATTACTATACTGCTCAGGAGTATACGAGAGTTATTTCTACCACACCAGGTATGGGTGAGGATTTAGTACAGTACTTTAATGGAGCATCCTACGAGGTAGGAACTGTTACTACAGGTTCATCAGAACCTACAGATGGATATGATATTGTAATAATTATTGGAATTGCTGACAGTAGCATGTAGGATATATAAAACACCCGCTTTTCTAGCGGGTGTTTTGCTGTACATACACATATGAAAAATGCATACAATATATAAAAAGTGAGGTGGCTATATGAAGGAAAAGCTAATACAAAATAATAAAATAGACATAACAAGGATTGCAGGCGTAATTAAGGAATATATTTATATTATTTTTGGTACATTTATTATGTCAGTGGCAGTGCTGATGTGTTTTGATGCCGCAGAGGTTGTGGTTGGAGGAGTAACTGGACTTGCCATAATATTTAAGAATTTATTTGCTGTTCCTATGTGGGTGGTTAATGCAGGAGTGAATTTGCCATTATTTCTTATAGGGTACAAAATATTAGATAAACAATCCTTTGTAAGAACTCTTGTGGCAAATATATTTTTAACAATATTCTTAGCGGTAATACCAGTTTATAATATATTAACAGGGGACTTATTAGTTGACATAATCCTGGGAAGCGTGTTGATGGGTGGAGGCCTTGGGTTTGTGTTTAGAGCATATGCCTCCTCTGGTGGAACGGATTTGATGGCCAGCCTTATTAATCATAAGATTAAGCATTTTTCGGTTCCTAAGATTATGGCAATTATAGATGGAGTAATAGTAATAGCTGGTGTAGGTGTTTTTGGTCTTAGCAAGGGAATATATGCTTTGATAGCAATATTTATAGTAACCAAGGTGTCTGACAGTATTGTGGAGGGACCTGGAAGAGCTAAGCTTTTATATATTATTTCTTCCCAGCCGGATTCTATAAGTGAGTATATAATAAATGTTGTAGGAAGAGGTGCTACAAGAGTAGATGTGACAGGGGCATTTACAGAGCATAAGAAAAATATGCTAATGTGTGTTGTGTCAAGTAGAGAAATGGTTAAAATTAAACAAAAAACATACCAAATTGACCCTAAAGCAATTTGTTTTGTAGGGGATATTAGGGAGGCTTTTGGTGAAGGTTTCACAAGATACAGAGGCTAAGAAACGGTTTTCTTTGTATAAAATGAATAAAAAAATGCAAAAAAAATAATTCATATACAAAATCAACAATATTTTTAAAATTAATTTGTGGAATAATAATATGGTTTTTAAAGCTGATTTGAGGTAGAATTAGCTCATGTTGGTGAGTAAAAAAAGCTAATCTAAGGAGGAAATTTTAAAATGGCTAGTTTATCACTTAAGAATATTTACAAGATTTACCCTAACGGATTTAACGCTGTTAAGGATTTCAACATGGAGATCGAGGATAAGGAGTTCATCATCTTCGTTGGTCCTTCAGGATGTGGTAAGTCAACTACACTTCGTATGATCGCAGGTCTTGAGGATATCAGCTCAGGTGAGTTATGGATCGGCGACAAGATGGTTAACGATGTAGAGCCAAAGGATAGAGATATCGCAATGGTATTCCAGAACTACGCTCTTTACCCACATATGTCAGTTTATGATAACATGGCATTCGGTCTTAAGCTTAGAAAGGTACCAAAGGAGAAGATTGACAAGCAGGTACATGAGGCTGCTAAGATTCTTGATATCGAGCATCTTCTTGATAGAAAGCCAAAGGCTTTATCAGGTGGTCAGAGACAGAGAGTTGCTATGGGACGTGCAATCGTTCGTGAGCCTAAGGTATTCCTTATGGATGAGCCACTTTCAAACCTTGATGCTAAGCTTAGAGTACAGATGAGAGTTGAGATTTCAAAGCTTCATCAGAGACTCCAGACTACAATCATCTACGTTACACATGACCAGACAGAGGCGATGACTCTTGGTACTAGAATCGTAGTTATGAAGGATGGTATCATCCAGCAGATCGATACTCCACAGAACCTTTACGATAAGCCATGTAACTTATTCGTTGCAGGATTCATGGGTATGCCACCTATGAACTTCATCGATTGTAAGGTTGTTAAGTCAGGTACTGACGTATTACTTATGTTCGGTTCACACTCAATTAAGGTTCCAGAGTCAAAGGCTGCTAAGCTTATCGCTGGTGACTTTATTGATAAGGAAGTTGTTCTTGGTATCCGTCCAGAGGATATTCACGATGAGCAGTTATTCATCGAGTCTTCACCTGAGAGTGTAATCGATGCTAGAATCAACATCTACGAGATGTTAGGTGCTGAGGTTTACTTATACTTCACTATCGATCAGTTCGATATCACTGCAAGAGTTAATGCTCGTACAACAGCTAGACCTGGTGATACAGTTCAGTTCGCATTCGACTTAAGCAAGATTCATATCTTCGATAAGGAGACTGAGGAAGTAGTAGCTAACTAGTCAACATATAGAATTTGTGAAAATTCGAGGAAATACACAAAAAATGTGTATTTCCTCTTTTTTTTTTCTTGATTTTGAGTTAAAATGTACTTTGTATGAGTGGGTTTATATAATGAACTGCTTGTATGGATTTGGTAGTGAAATAAAGTAACTAATATGTAAGGAGTGATAAGATGATCTCAAACCAGATACTGCAGGATACAATTGAGGGGATTAAGAACATAACAAGGACAGACCTTTGTGTTATGGATACAGAAGGTAAGAATTTAGCATCAACCTTTAGAGAAACTGAGGATTATGAGGAAGCTGTTATTGCATTTGCCGAATCACCAGCTGATAGTCAGGTGATGATGGGTTTCCATTTTTTCAAGGTTTATGATGACAATGAGTTAGAATATGTAATACTTGCTAAGGGCGAGGCTGAGGATGTTTATATGATTGGTAAGGTTGCATCCTTCCAGATTCAGAGTCTTTTGGTTGCATATAAGGAGAGATTTGATAAGGATAACTTTATTAAGAATCTTCTTCTTGATAATCTACTTTTGGTTGATATATATAACAGAGCGAAGAAGCTTCATGTTGAGACAGATGTGAAGAGAATAGTATTTATTATTGAAACTAAGAATGAAAAGGATACCAATGTCCTTGAGATAGTTAGAACTTTGTTTTCAAGTAAGACAAAGGATTTTATTACTGCAGTTGATGAGAAGAATATCATTCTTGTTAAGGAGGTTAAGCCTAGCGAGACCTATGATGATATGAACAAGACAGCTAAGGTTATTGTAGATATGCTTAACACAGAGGCTATGTCTTCTGTAAATGTGGCATATGGTACTATAGTCAATGAAATCAAGGAGGTTTCACGTTCATACAAGGAGGCTAAGCTTGCCCTTGATGTAGGAAAGATTTTCTATAGCGATAGAAAGATTATTGCATATAGTAATCTTGGTATAGGAAGACTTATCTATCAGTTACCTATTCCACTATGTAAGATGTTTATAAAGGAGATTTTTGATGGTAAATCACCAGATGAATTCGACGAGGAGACACTTACTACAATTAATAAATTCTTTGAGAACAGCCTTAATGTATCTGAGACTTCAAGACAGCTTTATATTCATAGAAATACTCTTGTATATCGTCTTGATAAGTTACAGAAGAGTACAGGACTAGATCTTAGAGTGTTTGAGGATGCAATTACATTTAAGATAGCTCTTATGGTTGTAAAGTATATGAAATATATGGAGTCATTAGATTACTAAAATGTATACATTTACAATAAAATACTTTCTTGTGTCACTTCTATAAGTCAGTGAACGTTATAAAAGTGTACAGATTACAAAATAGGAGAAATAATATGATACGATTAGAACATGTCAAGATGAAATATCCAGCTAGCAAGACATATGCTCTTAACGATATTAATATACACATTGAAAAGGGTGAATTTGTCTTTATAGTTGGTACAAGTGGTTCAGGTAAGACTACTCTTATGAGATTGATATTGAAAGAACTTGAGCCAACATCAGGTAAGATTAGACTTGATGGAATGGATTATTCAAAGGTTAAGAAAAAGCATATTCCAAAGCTTAGAAGAAGAATTGGAGTTGTGTTCCAGAACTTCAGATTGCTTAAGGATAGAACAGTGTATGAGAATGTTGCTTTTGCACAGAGAGTTATTGAGACACCTACAAGATTTATTAGAAGACAGGTGCCTGCAATGCTTACCTTGGTTGGACTTGCTGACAAATACAAGTCATATCCAAAGCAACTTTCAGGTGGTGAGCAGCAGAGAGTTGCTTTAGCTCGTGCCTTGGTTAACAAGCCAGAGATTCTTCTGTGTGACGAGCCTACAGGAAACCTTGACCCTAAGAATTCATGGGATATTATGAGGCTTTTGGAAGATGTTAACAGCAAGGGTACTACAGTAGTTGTTGTTACCCACAATAAGGAAATTGTTAACATGATGCAAAAGCGAGTTATCACCTTAAAGAAGGGTGAAATAATCAGCGATGAGCAGAAGGGTGGGTATATAGATGAGGATTAGTTCAGTAGTATACAGCGTTAGACAGGGACTTAAGAACATTAGAAGAAATATGCTTTTCTCACTGGCTTCCATAGGAACTATTGTATCCTGTCTGTTTCTGTTCGGTATCTTTTATTGTGTAATTGTTAATTTTAGAAGTGCAATGGATGAGCTTGAGAATACAGTAACCATTTCTGTATTTTTTGAGCCAGGTATATC
This sequence comes from Lachnospiraceae bacterium, assembly GCA_017517305.1. Taxonomy (GTDB): domain Bacteria; phylum Bacillota; class Clostridia; order Lachnospirales; family Lachnospiraceae; genus Coprococcus_C. The sequence continues at coordinate 46,098 of JAFWZV010000004.1, forward strand.
AGATGAGAATATTAAGCTAATCGGAGAACAGATTCGTGTTCGAGAAGAGGTTAATACAGTAGAGTATATTTCTCCAGAACAGGCATGGGAAAACTATGCTAAGGAGAAATTTAAGGATAACTATGAGGAAGCTATGGAGATATTTGCAGGCGATAACCCATTGAAGGATAGTGCCTCATATACTATCTCTATGAAGCAGTTAGATAAGCAGGCAGAGTTTGTAAAATACTTAGAAGGTCTTAATGGAGTTAGAAAGGTTTCAACTTCACAGGCCGTTGCAGATGGTGTAGATGCGCTTAACAGTGTAGTAACATTTGCATCTATCGGAATTATTATAATTCTTTTGCTTGTTTCTATATTCCTTATTAGCAATACAATTACAATTGGTATAACTGTAAGAAAAGAAGAGATTGCCATCATGAAGCTTATTGGTGCCACAAATTTCTTTGTAAGGGCGCCATTCATAGTAGAGGGTGTTACAATTGGTCTTGTTGGTTCACTTATACCTCTTGGTTTAGTTTATCTTATGTATGATAATGTAGTTAGCTACGTTATAGGACAGTTTGCAGTGGTACAGAATTTATTTGCATTTGTTCCTATTAAGGAGTTATTTGCAGTGCTTATTCCTGTATCAGCTGCTATAGGAATTGGTCTTGGTTTAATAGGAAGTATTGTAACTACAAGAAAGCATCTTAAGGTTTAGTAAGGGGGAATTTGATGCGTAAATTTTATAAGAAAATAGCTGTAGCTTTAGCCTTTGTTATGGTATTTTCAATGGGTACAATCACTTATGCTAGTACTATAACAGAGTTAGAGGAGCAGGTTGAGGAGGCAGAAGGCAAGAAGGCTGCTGCACAGGAAATACTTGATCAGCTACAGTCAGAACAAACTAATATCCTTGATGCCATAAAGGTTTTAGATGATCAGGTTGCTGAATATACTGCACAGATTACTGAGCTTGAGGCAGAAAAGGTGACAATTGAAGCAAATATTCAGACTACCTTAGCAGAGTTAGAGGTCGCTAAGGCTAATGAGGCAACTCAGTATGAGGCTATGAAGACTCATATTCAGTATGCTTATGAAAGTGGAGATGTAAGCTATCTTGATACTATATTCTCATCATCAGATGTGGCAGATATAGTTAATCAGACTGAGTACGCAGAGCAGGTGCTTAATTATGATGCTAATATGCTTAACGAGATGATCGAAATTAAGAAGACTATAGCTAATACTCAGTTAGAGCTAGAGACAAATCTTGCTGCAGTTGAGGAGATTGAAGCTGAGGTTACAGAGAATAAAGAAGCTGTTGAGCTTATGATAGAGGGTAAGCAGGTGCAGGCATCAAATTATGCAATGTCTATTGAAGATTACGAGGAGCAGATTGCTGCTATTCAGGCAGATATTGATGCTACAAATGCAACCATAGCTGAGATGGAGGCAGCGGCAGAGAGAGCACGTCAGGAGGCATTAGCTCAGGGACAGGAAGTGCAGATTTATTACACTGGAGGAACTCTTCAGTGGCCAGTTTCAACAGGAGGTGTTATTACATCACCATTTGGTCCTAGATGGGGAACTGTACACCAGGGACTTGATATAGGATGTTCCACAGGAACACCAATCGTAGCATGTGAGGCTGGAACAGTTATAGGTGCTGCATATAGTAGTTCTATGGGTAATTATGTTCTTATTGATCATGGTGGTGGAGTAACAACTGTTTATATGCATAATTCTTCACTCTGCGTAAGCTACGGACAGACGGTATCTAGAGGTGAAGTTATTGCCTTGGCAGGAAGTACTGGTAATTCAACTGGTCCTCACTGTCACCTTGGACTTAGAATTAATGGTTCTTATGTAGATCCATTGCCATATTTGCAGTAGTTAGGAGAGAATGCGTTGTTTAAGAAGAAAAGTTTGGCCTTAGTCTTGGCTGTTGCTCTTTGTATGACTTTAGTTGGTTGTGATTATGAGATTAGGAAGAAGTCCGATTCTGACAGCTCTCCTATATATGACAAAGAGGTAGAGGATAAGGTAGAAGAGATAAATGGTTATATAGATGCATATTTTTACTTCGAGACTGATGAGAATCTTCAGGAGGAAGCAATATATGACGGAATATTAGCAGGATTAGACGATCCTTACTCTGTATACTATACTGAGGAGGAGTTTGCAGATCTTATGGAGGAAAACTCCGGTGAATACGTAGGTGTGGGTGCAGTTGTAACTCAGGGAGCTGACAAGTCTGTAACCATCGTAAGACCTATACCGGGAAGCCCTGCTGAGGAGGCAGGTCTTATGGCGGAGGATATAGTAGTTCAGGTTGGAGATGTTGAGATTGTAGATCAGGATTTATCTACAGTAGTAGATATGATTCGTGGCGAAGAGGGAACTACAATTTATATTAAGGTTTACCGTCCAAGTATTAATGATTATATTGAATTTGATGTAACTAGACGAGTTGTTGAAAATGTAACAGTTTATGCTGAAGTTTTGGAGGACAATATTGGATACATTCAGGTTCAGCAGTTCTATGAGAATACTGACGAGGAATTTATTGAAGCTATCAAGGATATGCAGTCTAAGGATGTTAAGGGAATAATCGTAGATGTGCGTGATAATCCAGGCGGATTGCTTACATCAGTAGTGAATATGTGTGATTTCATTATGGATGAAGGTCCTATTCTTACAACAAAGGATAAGACTGGAAGAGTTATTCAGCAGTACGATTCTACTGCAGAGGAATCCTTGGATATTCCAATGGTAGTGTTGGTAAATGGAAACAGCGCCAGCGCATCCGAGATATTTGCAGGAGCCTTGAAGGATACTGGCAAGGCTGAATTGGTTGGTACTACCACATTTGGAAAGGGTATTGTACAGTCAGTTTTACCACTTTCAGACGGAACAGCAATAAAGCTTACAGTGGCTAAGTATTTTACACCAGCAGGACATGACATTCATGAGGCTGGAATAGAGCCGGATTACGTGGTGGAGCTTCCAGATGGTATGGAGAGTGCTGTAAATGTTAAGCGAGAAGAGGATGTTCAGCTTGACAAGGCTATTGATATAATATATCAGTTGAATTAATTATAATTACAGAAGAAGTAGAAAACCTGCTTCTTCTGTTCTTGTATAAAGGAGGAATAAATATGAGGGAAAATTTTATTGGGATACCAGTTCCTGTGTGTAATGAGAAGCAGGTTAGAGAAAACTATAAAAGGTTGACAGAGAAGCTTATAGAAAAAGGATTAACTATTACAACTATGGAAAGTGCAACTGGTGGTCAGATAGCTTCGCTAATTACTGATACAGAGGGAGCTTCAGCAGTTTTGAGAGGTGCATTTGTGACCTATAGTAATGAGGCTAAGGTTATACAGGGAGTTCCACTTGAGACTATATTAAAGTATTCTGTTTATTCTGAAGAAACTACAAAGTCAATGGCTATGGCATGTAAGGCTACATATGGTGCAGATATTGGTGTTGGAGTAACTGGCACTTTGGGAAATATTGATCCGGAAAATAAAAGTAGCTCAAAGCTTGGTCAGGTGTTTTTTACTATAATTCTAAAGGATGAGATTAAAAGCTTTTGTAGAGAGATTCCTGCACAGCCTACACGATTATTGTATAAGCTTTTTGTGGCTGATATGGTATGCATGGAGCTTGAGAAAATGTTAGATGATTAGCTATATTGGATAAGATAATATTGGGTGAATGATTAATATAGAGGACATATCAATTATAGTAATTGGTATGTCCTTTTTGAATGTCATTAAACTACAGGTTGACAGACAATACATTTTTCTTATGTTAATATGTGTCTAAGTTGAAACAGGTAAAGTGTTTTTTGCGTAGGAGGAATTGTTATGTCAAAGTTAAATATGCTAATACCAGATTACAATGTAAAGTACACTGACTATGGAAAGGGAGACAAGATAAAATATCTTAGTATTCCAGACAACATTACTATGAAGTCCCTGGAGGAGGATATTAAGGCAGGTGCTATTCAGTTCAAGGAATGTATGGAGATGGAGAAGAAGGGCTTGTCCAGGGTAGTAATGATTAGCTGTAGCAATGAGGAGGACGGATACATGGCTGTTAGTTATCTAGCAGCTATGGAGAATGAAAGATTGGGCATCAAGTCAAATATGTATAGCTTTGCTGATATAAAGGAAAGAAGTTTCCATGAGGATGCGGAAAGAATTACATATGATGATATATTAGATAGTGAAGCAGAGGATTTGGAATACATAGAGGAGAATATGGGTGATTATGAAATAGATGATGCTTATGAGGAAAGTGCATTCAGGGTTCCTGTTATAAGCTTAAATGAAGTTATAGGTATGCCTAATCGTCCTGTGTTTTTGGATACACCATTTGCTATGGCAAAGGAGGATATTGAGAATCCTAAGAAGCCATATTGGCATAATTGTGTGGCGGAGCCAGTTTGTATTCTTATAAATTTCACTAACAGATTTGGTGGATTTGAGCAAATGAATAAGGCTATGGATAGATTTAAGAATAATAGAAATGTTTATGTAATTGTTCAGGATCTTAGCTTGGATAATCCAGAGATAAGATTTGAGAATCCATATTTTGAGCATGTATGCGATGATAGCGAGGTGTGTACCTTTGTTCTAGAGCACACAGCAGATTATATGGTTGTACATGCTGATAGTGAAGAGCTAGAGCCTTATAGAATAAATCAGTTTGAGTGTTGGTTAGAGCAGTATGAGGTTAAGCTAGATAAGAACTTTCCGAAGAAAACTATGGTAAAAAGAATACTTGAGATTAATAGACCGTCTAAGTCAGAGCTTATGTCCTTGGTTTTAAAATATGTAATTAAGAATAAGAAAAGCTCTTCTAATATACTTACCAAGGATGACTTCTCATTATTAAGTAAGTTTAAGTCCATAGGTGCAATGGATAATGACCCTAACAAGATGAAGTACAGCAAGCGCTTAGAGAATGAGCTTGTAGGTATGGAAGGGGTTAAGCAGCAGGTTAGAGAGATTGTTGATCTTATGAATTACAATCGTAATAGAGAAGAGATGGGATTTGGCAAGAGCAATTATCATAATGTGCATCTTCTTATTGGCGCACCGGGAACTGCGAAGACTACAGTGGCAAAGCTGATGGGAAATATGATGTGTGAGCAGAAGCTTATAACAGGCAATAGATTTATATCTGTAAATGGAGCTGACCTTAAGGGTATGTATGTTGGACATTCAGCACCGAAGACAAAGGCGTTGTTTGAGGATTATGATATTATCCTTATAGATGAGGCATATTCCCTTATGACAGAAGGAAAGCAGTCAGATTCCTTTAGCCAGGAGGCTATGGCACAGCTTATTATTGAGATTGAGGAGCACGCCATGGACAAGCTGGTGTTCTTTGCAGGCTATGGTGGATTAGATGTAAGCGAGAAGGATAACCGCATGAAGCAATTTATAGATGGTAATCCAGGATTAAAGAGTAGAATTAATTCTACTATATACTTCCAGTCATATACACCAGAGGAGATGGTGGAGATACTTCATTGCCAGGCTAAGACCTTTAAGTTCAAGATAGACCATAGTGTTGACAGACTTGTGGCAGATTATTTTGCAAGAAGAGTAAAGGATTCTAATTTTGGTAATGGTCGTGAGGCTAGAAGCTTACTTGAGAATGCTACTTTATTCGCAGCTACAAGGGTAATGAAGTTACCAGAGGCTAAAAGAACCAAGAAGGCCTATGAGACCATAACCTTTGAGGACGTGAAGAAGGCTATAGAAAGACTTGAAGGAAGCAATGTTCTTCAGATAGGCCGCAAGGATAGAGTGTGTGGATTTATTTAGCGGTGATGTTAAATTTATGGATGAAATCCTCCATCTTAGATGGGGGATTTTTTTATTTAACCTTAGCTTGTATTTTTATAGAAAAAATATTAAAATTAAAGTATCTGTATATAAACATAAGAATGCTTATAAAAATGATACTTGAGGAGAGCTATTGATGAGCAAAGTATGGCAAAAAAGACGAAAAAGACTTTTTGAGATTATAGAGGTTGGAAGCTATTATGATAAAGCCAGCAAGGCGTATGATTATTTTAGTATAGCAGCTATAGTTATAAATCTTCTTGTTAGTGTGTTATATACTTTTGATAATATAAAGGCTGATTATGAGCAGTTAATGCTGGTTGTAGAGCAGGTTACTGTGGCAATATTCGCTGTGGATTACATACTGCGAGTTATAACAGCTAAATTTTTATATCCTGATGAAAAAGAAGGAATAGCAATAAAAAAATATGTGTTTTCATTTACAGGAATTATAGATTTATTGTCGTTTTTGCCTTACTATCTGCCTGTTTTCTTCCCTGCAGGAACAGTAGCTTTCAGAATGATTAGAATTGTAAGGATTCTAAGGCTTTTTAGAATAAATGCCTACTATGATTCTTTAAGCGTAATAACTGAGGTGTTAAGCAGTAAAAGACAACAGCTTATATCATCTGTATTTATTATATTGGTGCTAATGCTTGCATCCAGTCTTTGTATGTATAGCTTAGAACATGAGGCACAGCCGGAGGTTTTCTCCAATGCATTTTCAGGAATATGGTGGGCAACATCAACACTGCTTACCGTGGGTTATGGAGATATATACCCTATAACAACCTTGGGAAAGGTATTTGGAATATTTATATCCTTCCTGGGGGTTGGTATGGTAGCCATACCTACAGGTATTATATCTGCGGGTTTTGTTAATCAGTATTCGAATATAAAGAACAAGGCTTTGTATGGTTACAAGAAGGATATGCATTTTATAAAGATTCATCTTATGGCTAATAACAAATGGATTGGTAAGCGGGTTGCTGATTTGAAGCTTCCGGATGGTATAGTAATGGCTGTAATTAAGAGGAAGGATAATATTATTATACCTAGAGGAGATGTGGAGCTTTTGGAGGAGGATACCATAGTAATTGGTGCGGAGCCATTTGAGGAAGAGGAGAGTATTAATCTTAAAGAGATTATGATACAGGATGAGCATCCTTGGGTAGGTAAGAGAATTCGCGATTTGGATATATCAAAATACTCAGTCATTGTGCTTGTTAAGAGAAAGAATAAAGCTCTTATCCCTAATGGTAACATGATTATACAGGATAACGACAGAGTGTTTATGTATACACAGAAGTATGTGGCAGAGGCCAGTGAATTTAATATATAATAAGAATTGATAATGTGTAGAAGTAGTATTTATGCGGGAATTATGTAGCATATAGTTGTATAGAATATAGTGGAGAGGAGCTGATTAGGTGAGTAATAGGACTGTTCAGGATGGAATAATGCATGTATATAATCGTAATATTCTCATTATTTATAATTGTAAGACGGGTGAATTTACATACCCTAATCTTAGCGCTAATGGGGAAACTATGTCTTCTGAGAAGCGTCCTCTATGGCAAATATTGACGGAAGATGATTTTTCTACTCAAGAGACTGCAGATATAATAAAGAGCAAAATAGAGGATATAGGAAAAATTAATCGTGGTCAGGCCTATTTTGAGGATTTGTGTTTTAAGGATTATGACGGACAATGGAAATGGTATGGTGTTGGTTTTATTTGCCCTATACCAGGAGAGATAATTAGTATTACATTTACAGACATTCATAGTAATGTTATAAAGCAGAGAAGGCTTGCCCAAATGTCTGAGTTCGATGATTTTACAGGACTTTCTAACAGACAGGGCTTTGAAAAAATGGTAAATGCAGTATTGTTGGACGATGAAGAAGGAGTTATAGCTGGGGAATATGCTATGGCCTGCTTCGATGTGCTAAGATTTAAAGCAGTTAATGATTTGTTTGGAGCTGATGTGGGTGACAAGCTTATTCTTCATATAGCAGATGTACTGTCTGAAAACGTTAGTGAAGGAGATATAATAAGTCATCCCGGTTCTGACAGGTTTATGTTTTTTGCCCGCGCTAAGGGTGAAAGACTACAGAAAATGGTTGATAAGATATTAACTGATATTTCAGATTTTGATGTGCCATTTGAAATTGCTTGTAATATGGGAATATATGTTACAGGTGGAAAGGTTCACTCGGTGGATACTATGATAGACAGAGCGGTTTTAGCTCAGTCAAAGATAAAGGGCAGTTATACAATTAAGTATAATTATTATACTGAAGAACTGAGAAATACTATGCTTGGAGAGCAGGAAATTGTAGGTATGATGTCTGCTGCTTTAGCTAATAAGCACTTTATAGTATATTATCAGCCACAGTATAACCATTCTACAGGTATGCTTCTTGGAGCGGAGGCTTTGGTTAGATGGAAGCACCCTGAGAAGGGAATTATATCTCCTGGAGTATTCATTCCTATATTTGAGAGAAATGGATTCATAACTAAGCTTGATTTGTATGTGTTTGAACAGGTCTGTGCATTTTTAAGAAAATGTATAGATAATGATATTTATGCAGTACCTATATCTACTAACTTTTCAAGACATGATATATTCTTACCTAATTTTGTGGAAAGTCTTGAGGAGATTCGTACTAGATATGATGTGCCAGTTAAATATCTTCGAGTGGAGATAACAGAGTCAGCAGTAATGGGAAGCAGTACAGCGGTCAATCAAGTGGTGCAGAAGCTTCATGACTATGGATATGTGGTTGAGATGGATGATTTTGGAAGTGGTTATTCATCCCTTAATGTATTAAAGGATATAGAGCTGGATGTAATAAAGCTTGATATGATGTTTATGTCAGAACATTCCGAAAGTAAAAAGGGTGGAACAATACTTAGCTCTATAGTCAGAATGGCAAAATGGCTTCGTATGCCAGTTATAGCAGAGGGTGTTGAAACCATTAAGCAGGCAGATTTTCTTAGAAGCATAGGTTGTAATTATATACAGGGGTATCTGTACTCTAGGCCTATTCCAGAAGAGGAATTCGTGGAGATGTTAAGTGGAAATACAGTGGGAATAGCTGTACCGCAGATGAGATTAATAGATACTTTTAATTCTTGTGACTTCTGGGATCCAAGATCTCAGGAGACACTTATATTCAGTAATTACGTAGGGGCAGCAGCCATATTTGATTATCATGATGGAAAGATGGAGATTCTTAGGGTTAACCAAAAGTATCTTCAGGAGCTTGGCATGAACTTGTCCGAGAAGGATATTATAGATACGGATCTTGCGGAGGTACTTGACGAAGAGTCGAAAAGGATTCATACAGAAATGCTAGAAAAAGCCATAGTAACAATGGAGGAGCAGGAATGTGAGGTTTGGTGTAATGTTCAGTCTCCATGCTGTGGCACAGAGCGAATATGCTTAAGGATATGTGTTAAGCTGATAGGTAAAAGCGAGGATAATTATCTTTTCTATGCAAATATAAGAAATATCACTGCAGAGAAGACAAAATTTAGTGAGCTTGAGGATATGGACAAGCGATTTAGAGTGGCTAGTGAACAAGCAAATATATATTTTTGGGAATATATTATTGCTACCAAGGAGATGCGACCATGCTTTAGATGTATGAGAGATTTGGGACTTCCTCCAGTGGTAAGAAATTATCCAGAACCACTGATTGAGCAGGGAATCATACCAGAGGATTATGCAGATATGTATAGGAAGTGGATGGAGGAAGTGGCTACCGGAGATGTGAGTAGGGAAGAAATTATACCTCTTACAGTGGGAAGAGTACCATTTATGTTTAAGTACACTATGGAATATGATGAGAACGGAAGACCACTTAAGGCATTTGGCTCAGCAACATTTGTTAATGGAACACAGGAATAAAAGGCTTATGTCAAAGTTTTTTGTATGACATAATGTTAGATGATATGAATTACATTATAGGTGTGTAACAGTAGGTGAAATTGCTGAAATAATAATTACACATAATAGGAAAGGTTACAGGATGATAACAGTTAAGGAATACGTAGGACATATTAGAAATTGGAAGGCACTTTGTCAGGAGCTTGGTATTGATGTAAATCTTTCTAGAGAAGAAAGAGAACTTCAGATACTTGTAAAGGCATATGAAAAATGGGCAGGAAAAATGGCAGATCATATCTATGGTATGTTTGCATTTGCTTTCTATGATGATGAGACAGACAAGGTATTTTGTCTTAGAGACCAGTTTGGAACAAAGCCATTTTATTACTATATGACAGAGGATGGTAAGCTTTTGTATAGTACATGCATTCGTAAGCTTCTCGAGATGCCAGGTTGTAAGAAGGAGCTTAATGAGGATATGCTTCAGATTTATCTTACTCTTACATATATTCCGGGAGAGGATACATTTTTTAAGGGTATCAAAAAGCTTTTACCGGGAAGATATATGGAGTTTAAGGAAGGTGATGAGGCACCTGTAATTACCAGATACTTTAAGCCTGAATTTAAGCCTGATAATAGTAAGACCCTAGAGGAATATGCAGATGAACTCCATAATACTTTAGAGATGATTATGAAAGAGGTTAAGGATGAGGATGAGGTTGCAGATTCCTTCCTGTCTGGAGGTGTTGATTCATCCTATGTTCTTGCCATGAGTGATGCTAAGGTTGCAAATTCCTGTGGCTATGATTTTGAAGCTCTTGATGAGTCTGCTCTTGCGGCCAAGACTGCGGAATTGTTGGGAAGGGATATTAATAAATGCATAATTTCCCCTAAAGAATATTTTGATATAGTTCCATGGGTTATGTATAACATGGAGATGCCTTTGGGAGATGCGTCAGCGGTTGCCTTTGCCCTTGGATGCAGAGCTACTGCAAAAAGGTCAAAGCTTTGTTATTCCGGAGAGGGCTCAGATGAGTTCTTTGGCGGATATAATATGTATCGTAACGCTGAGCGTTATGGTGATAATCTTAAGACCTTCTATGTTGGCAATACCAACATTATGAAGGAGGATGAGAAGGAGAAAATCCTTAAGAAATACGACCCAAGTATTCTTCCTATTAATCTCTGCAAGGAGATATATGAGGAGAACCAGCATCTTGCTCCACTTGAGAAGATGCAGGATGTGGATATTCAGATTTGGCTTGAGGGTGATATATATTTCAATGTTCATAATATGTCTACCGCGGCAGGACTTGAGGTAAGAATGCCACTTACTGATATGAGAATATTTGATATAGCAAGCAGACTTCCACTAGAATACAAAATTACTGATGAGGAGAATAAGCTGGTTATAAGAACAGCTGCCTTAAAGAAGCTTCCAGAAGAGATTGCATTTAGAAAGAAGCTAGGCTTTGTAGTTCCAATTAGATATTGGATGGCTGATGAAAAATACAATCAGGACGTTAGAGATAAATTTCAGAGTGATATAGCTGATAAGTTCTTCAAAAAGGATGAAATATGGGCTATATACGAGGAGTACATAGGAGGAAACTCAGACCTGTGGAGAAAGGTATGGACAATATATACCTTCCTTGTGTGGTATGAGGAGTACTTCGTGAAGAGATAGGTGAAGGTTGTAAACCCAGCGCATTATGTGCTGGGTTTTTATCATTGAGCAGTATGAAATGGGTGTGAATTTATGTATTGGCCGACCTGCCTAGGGATTCTGCATCGCTGACACTTAAAACGGTCAGCTCAGCAGAACCCTGTCGCGGTCGGTATGAATATTTTGGCACACCCATTTCATACTTTGTCTGTTCATAAATCAGCACATAATGATATTGGACTGGGACAATCTTCACTATGTCCTTCGGCCATAAGCAGTTCTTTCGTACCACACAAAGAAGATATATTTACAGATAACTCTTCACGGCTTCTCTTAAATCTTCCTCAATTTTTATAAGCTTCCTACATAGCTCCTTGGTTTTGTCGTTGGCAGCTGGGTATTGGTTAAGATACTGGTTTAATGATTTGATTCCCATATCGCAGCCGTCTGTAATAAGCTCGGCAGCAGTTTTGTCTGGATCGTACATACCCATCTTGAAGTTTGTCTTAATCCAAGACATACTTTTAGCCATTACATTTGGCTCTTTTTCCTCGCTATCATATTCTATGAGTAGGGAGTGGATTTCGTTTCCAAGAGCCTCGTGGTGTTCTTTGCTTTCTAGAAAGAGCTTGATAAGGTCAGAGTCCTGAACCTTGTCTAGTATATCGTCTATTGATGTGACTGCCATCTTTGAACCGGCATCACATTCCTTAAGTAGTCTAATAGTGTCTTGATTTTCCATTTTTTAAATCCTCCATTTTTTATATTATTTATATTTGATATAATGCTTTAGATATAGTGTGTGCATATATTTTATTTACATACAAAATAAATTTTTTGAAAAAAGTGGGACTTTTTGAATCCTAAATTAGTCTAATAAATGTAATCCGGAATACAACACTGAAAAGAGGAGGTGATCAAGTGTATGAATAAGGAAGCCTTTGGCAAGCTTGTGATAGATGCCCAGGAGAGCTTGTATAGAGTGGCAAAGTCAATATTATACAGTGATGAAGACTGTAAGGATGCCATATCTGAAGCTATTACTAAAGGCTTTGAGAAGCTTGATACCCTTAAGAAGGATAAGTTTGCTAAGACCTGGCTAACTCGAATTTTAATCAATGAGTGTTATGACATTTTGCGAGAAAGCAAAAATGTAGAGGATATTGATGCTCATACCTACGAGCTAGGCTATGAGGAGCCGGATAATTATTCTGAACTTTATGAGGCAATTATGAAGCTTGAGGTGGATTACAGGACTGCCATAGTACTTTACTACATAGAGGGCTACAGGATAAAGGAGATTGCCACTATGGTTGATTCCACTGAATCTGCAGTTAAGAAGAGATTAGCCAGAGCCAGAGAAAAGCTAAGAGTATATTTGGAAGGAGGATTAAATGATGAAGATAGATAAGAAGGATTACCCGAAAATGCCTGATGATATAAGAGCTATGATTAAGCAGCAGGTGGAAAATGAAATATCTGACGGTGCAGAGAGAAAACACATTGTGAAAAAAGGCAAATTCATAAGGTATGCAGTAGCTGCCCTTGCGGGAACATTATTGGTGGGAACTACAGTGTATGCTGCATCTAAGCTCATATCCATAACCACAGAGAAGAAGGGCGAGTATGGACTAGAGACTAAGGTTACTGTGTCAGAGAATGCAGATAATGGGGATGAGAAGGAGAATGTGGACAGCCAGGGCAGTGAGAACGCAGCTGTAGATGAGGGTACAACCGAGATCCCTTATGATAGATATGAGCTTATGAACGAGGAGAATTATGTTCATCTTGATATAAGCTATATGCCAGAGGATATATATGTTGAATGGCCGGAGGATGTGGCTGTGCTTAAGCTACATTCTCACTCTGAGACAGATAGAGCTAACAGAAGTATGACCTTCTATATGTGGAGGATACATGAAGGAGTGGAATATACTCATAATGATGTGAATGTTATAAATACCGAGGAATTTGAGGTACCTGGAGGTACAGCTGTTTTGGTAGAACTAGATGGTGGTAGAAGAAAGGTATATATGGCATATGATATAGGCTATGTGTTGGATATCTGGGCGCAGCCGGGTATAACCAAGGATGAGTTTGTAAATGTAGCAAAGGGGATTAGTCTTGAGGTAGCAACTAAGGAAGAAGCTGAAGAAGCAAATAATATAAATTTCATGATGGCACCAGCCTATGTTCCGCCTTTTGAGAGTGTTCAGGAAGGAAATATAATCTATGTGGAGACAGAAGATGAGCTTGAGCAAAGAACTACTGTAGCCAAGGATGAGCTTAAGGTTTATCAGGTTGGAGAGGAGTTTGGAATTCCTGAGAAAAATGGTAATGTGAAAGTGACCAAGGTAGAAATATGTGATGACTTAAGTGTCGTTAATAAGGATGTGTTTGATTTCTACCAGGGAGAACATCCTGATTTTATAGATGAAAATGGAAACCTAAAGGATGAGACAGTATCTTACTGCAAGGTAGGTGATGGAGTAAATTCCTTAGACGAGACTGTGGCTACTGAAAATATACCAGTTAAGCTTGTTTACATAGAGGTGGAATATACTTCGGATACAGGTGGATCAGATGTGATGTTTTATGGTAATCTAATGCTTGTGAAGGAAGATGAAAACAGTTACGAAATATATGATGGATTAAGTCCGCTAGCTAGAGAGATAGAATATGATGTAGCTTATCCAAGCTATTATGATAATGACCCAGAGGAAATATATTTTTACAATGGAAATGATGTGTGGGAAAAGAATCATTTTGAGAGTGTGCAGGCAGGAGAAACCAGAACAGCTTCATTTTGTTATGTAGTTAGAGAAGATTGGTTGCCTTATATGTATTTTGACATTACATGTGCAGACCCAACAGATTATTTTAAACAAAGTATACTTGATACAGGTGTAATTGATATAAGACAGTAAGCTTATCCCCAGTGGTTAATTCCACTGGGGATTGCTTTGCGTTAAGGGATGTGGTAGTCTAAAAAATATTTTTAAAATGAACCGCACAAATCGACTCTTTCAACCGTTATTATATTGAAGGCCTTTGATAATGCGCATTGAAAAAGCTACAAAACAAAATCACAAGTCAGGAGGTGAGGTCTTGGATAATAGAGAATACGAACGCATTGTAAAAGAGAATATTGATACAATCTATAGGATAGCTCTAAGCTACACCAAGTCCACACAAGATGCAGATGATGTGGTTCAGCAGACCTTTATGAAGCTTCTTACTAAGCAGGTGAGCTTCAAGGATGAGGAGCATATTAAAAAGTGGCTGATTAGAGTTTGTGTTAATGAGTGCAACAGCTTATTTTCCACATTCTGGCGAAGAAATGTAGGCTCTACAGATGAGATGTCTGAAGAGGCTTCCTATGAAGTAGAATTCGAAGATGGGAAACATGAGGAGCTGTTTGAAGCCATTAAGGAGCTACCAGCCAAAAGTAGAATTGTTATATACCTCTTTTATTACGAGGATTATTCCTCTAAGGAAATTGCTGAAATATTACATATCAAGGAACCAACTGTCAGGACCAGACTTGTGGCAGCAAGAAAAATGTTAAGAGCAAAGCTGAAGGAGGCGTGGGAAGATGAATAATAGAGATTATGTACGGGGAGCGTATGATGAAATTCATGCACCAGATGCGCTGTTCGGAAAGGTTATGGATATGAAGAATAAAGAAGTAAAGAAGTTTGATAAGAGAAATGTGTTAAAGTATGCAGCTGCATTTATGGCATTTGCAATTGCCTTTGCAGGAAGCAATGGAATCTGCTACGCAGCAACAGGAAAGACTTGGGTGGAGAAGGCCTATGTTTATATCAATGGTGAGAAGCATGAGGTTGATGTTACTGTAACTCAGGAGGGCGACGCTGCGGTAGCAGAGATGAGCCTTACGGTTGATGAGAATGACGATGTAGTAGTATCAATGGTTGATGAATCAGATGTATCTACAGAGGACACGGTGGGCTCAATGTCTAACACAGCGGAGCTTAAAAAAGAGAATGGCAAGGTGATACTTGTAGCATATGGTCAGACAGTGGATATTACTGAAGACTTTGCTGACGGTAAGGCAAGTGGTCAGCTAGAATGTAATGGTGAGATGGTGAACTACACTGTTACAGGAACTGCTGATGCATATGAGATATCATTGGAGTCAAATGAGTAATGCAAACCAGTAAGATGTAATAGAGAAAGAGCTGATAGTGAAATCTATCAGCTCTATTATATTGAATACAATTATCGTATTTCCGTTCTTGATATTGCATTGCGCGTATATTATAATATTCATGAAGGTGCTATCCCGTTGCACGCATAGGATATAGCAAGTGGTTGATAAATCTGTACATACAAAAAGCAACCACTCACACGACCAAGAGTAGAGGTTGCTTTTTGTAACTTCAACCGAAAGGTCAACCGCTATCCTATGGGATAGCATCTTTCTTTCTGATTAGATATTACTATAATAATTCTTTTTAGTCAATGGGTGATAATCAATTATTTTCGGATAACACGATTTGTGATAAGTGGTATCAACGGGAAGATTCTATTTATATATTCCTGTAGTATAAAACACCAGTAATAGTTTGCCTTAAGTCATATGGACTGGTATAATGTACAAAATAGTCAAGAAATGCAATAGGTATGAGGAAATAATTTAAAGAGGTGATAAATATGGGAAGAAGCTTACAAGAACTAAGCAAATTCTTAAGTCTTATCTTAAGACATAAACCAAGTGCTGCTAATATTGAGCTAGACGAGCATGGCTGGGCAAATGTGCAGGAGTTGATTGCAGGAATTAATCAGGCAGATCAAAACAACAACATAGATATAGAAAAGCTTGAGGAAATCGTAAGAACAGACAACAAGCAGAGATATTCATTTAATGAGGATAGGACATTAATAAGAGCCAATCAGGGTCATTCCATTCCTGTGGATGTGGAGCTTGAGGAGGTGGAGCCACCAGAATATCTGTGGCATGGAACAGGACAGAAATTTATGGAATCCATTGATAATGAGGGTTTAGTACCTAAGTCCAGACTATATGTGCATTTGTCAGGAGATGAAGAAACCGCTATAAATGTAGGCAAAAGACATGGGAAACTGCTAATGTACAAGGTACTTAGTGGAAAAATGGTAGAGGATGGATATAAGTTTTATCGTTCAGTAAATGGTGTGTGGCTAACTAAAAAGGTGCCAGCAGAGTATTTGGAAAAGCAGGAGTAGATGAGCTAATAGGAGAGGTAAATTAGATGAACATACAAATATTTGGAACAAAGAAATGCTTCGACACCAAGAAGGCAGAACGCTACTTTAAGGAACGTGGCATAAAGTACCAATTTATTGATATGAAAGAAAAGGGAATGAGCAAGGGTGAGTTCAACTCTGTGAAGCAAGCAGTAGGCGGACTTGACAATATGATAGACCAAAACCACAAGGATAAGGACTTGCTAGCGCTGATAAAATATATAGTGGATAAAGAAGAAAAAATATTAGAAAATCAGCAGGTGATAAAGACACCAATTGTTAGAAACGGTAAGGAAGCAACTATAGGATACGCACCAGAGGTGTGGAAAGGCTGGAAGTAAATATGAAAAGCTGTGCGAGAAAAGGAAAATATATTCGCACAGCTCCTTTTGTTTGTTTACTACAGATTAAAGATTTTACTTAACAAAATACCAATTGCAAAGCCAACTATTACAAATACAATATGTATAAATGTTACCAAAAAGAAGGTATACAATCTAATATATTTTGGTTTGTCTTGCTGTTCTTTATATTTAAGTGAAGAATATATTAGAAGTATAAACCATAGAGCATAAGAGCCATATATGCTTCCACAAGAATACACAGGGAAGCTCTGCTTTGACAAAATATCTAACATTGAACTTAACGTTGCGATAACTCCAATTCCGACTATAAAAATCGAATCAAGCTTATGCATTTTATTATTATCTATTTTATTATTCATTGATAACACCCCTTTTTTATATTTCTCTTCAAAAACATTGTATAACTAAATTATGTATTTTGCAATAGTGACAGAAATGTCACTATTTTTTCATCTCACAGTCATTTAAAATAGAAACTAATCTGATATAGTAACATCAAGCTAAGAAATTAAGTGCTTATCCGAAGCAAGGAGAAAGCAAATACAATATGAATCTAGGGAGGAAAAACAAATGGAGATTTTAAGATGCGAAAACTTAACTAAGGAGTACGGTGAGGGGAACACCAAAATCAAAGCCTTAGACAATGTAAGCTTTAGCGTAGAGAAGGGAGAGTTCGTATCAATCATCGGACCTTCAGGAAGTGGTAAGTCAACATTGCTTCACATCTTAGGTGGAGTTGATAAGCCAACCAGCGGAAAGGTGTTCATCGAGGATACAGACATTCACAGCTTAAATGAGGACAAGCTGGCAATCTTTAGAAGAAGACAGATTGGACTTATCTATCAATTCTACAATCTGATGCCAGTGTTAAATGTAGACGAAAACATTATGCTTCCACACTTACTTGATGGAAGAAAGATGGATCCGGAGAGACTTGATAAGATAGTAGAGCAAATCGGACTTACAGATAGAAGAAAGAATCTTCCAAGTCAGTTATCAGGAGGACAGCAGCAGAGAGTATCAATTGGAAGAGCTATGTTTAACAAGCCTGCAATCGTTCTTGCAGACGAGCCAACAGGAAACCTTGACAGAAAGACCGGTGAGGAGATTATGAAGCTTCTTAAGGAGTCAAACAGAAAGCAGAAGCAGACATTAATTCTTATCACACACGATGAGAGTATTGCATTACAGGCAGACAGAATTATTTATATAGAAGATGGAAAGTTAACTAGGGACGAGAGAATAAGAGTACTTGGGGGAAAGGTCAATGAGTAATAAGAAAATAGTATTTCAGGTGACAAAGGAATATATGAAGAAGAACAAGAAGAGAACAATGACAACTCTTTTTGGAATAATATTTATGGTAATGCTTATGACCTGTGTATTCGTGGGAAAGGATACAGCGGTTAATTATTTGGAGATACTTGCATCACAGAGTCAGGGTAAGTGGCATATCAATGCTTATGAAGTAGATGCTAGCCAGTATGAGAAGATTAAAGACCTTGATGCAGTGGATGAGACTGCAGTATCAGTAGGGTATGATTTATCTGTATTTGAGCAGTCAGCAAATCCTGTTAGACCTTACATTAACCTTAAGGCCTACAGCAAGGAAAACTTTGACTGGATGAATATGACTCTTGTTGAGGGAAGATACCCAGAAAACTCAGAGGAAATAGTTCTTTGTGTGGATGCAAAAAATGATGGTGCAGATATTAAGATTGGGGATGAGATATCTGTGGATTGTTTTAAGAGATTTTTGAGCAAGAGTGAAAATAGCAAAACCAATACTATTTTCCCATACTATAATTTGGTTTTACAGCCAGGTGATTATGTGGAGGCACCGGACAACTTCTTCTACTTCGCCCCAGAGGATACAGACCCTGTTGAAGAATTTGTAGAGGAAAGAGAGTATACAGGCTTTAAGGCTACATACAAGGTAGTTGGTTTTGTGGGTAGGCCAATCTATGAGGCTGACTCTTCTGCAGCTTACACAGCTATTACATTACAGGATGATAACACTACTATAGACGGCACATTTAATGTATCTATCAGATTTAACTTAAGTAAGCTTGACGGAGAATATAATGGGATAGAGGAAATTGTAGGTGGCTATGATAACATAGAATTCAACGGTATTCTCCTTGCCTTCTCAGGTAACTCACCTGATTCAACTATTAGTGGCATGGTTGACATTATGACAGTATTCTTCGTAGTGATTATAATCGCCGCATCAGTAATACTTATCTACAATGTATTCAATATGTCCTTTGAGGAGAGAAGCAAGTACCTTGGAATGCTTTCATCAGTTGGTGCAACAGGAAAACAGAAGAGAAGTAGTGTGTATTATGAGGCATTTACTTTATTACTTGTATCCCTTCCAGTTGGATTCTTAGTAGGACTTGGAGTAGTTAAGCTTGGTATGACAATTTTGAAGCCTTACATGGATACTTTACTTGGTATTTATTCAAATGTAGGCTTTGATAAGGTACCACTTAAGATATCACTTATTGGAGTATTATTTACAGTAGTATTCTCAGTATTTACAGTTTGGATTTCGGCTTACCTTCCAGCTAGAAAAATCGGCAAGATTGGACCTATAGAGTGTATCAGAGGAAATGCATCTAGAAGCAAGAAAACACATAAGGTAAATAAGCTTGCTATAAAGCTTTTTAAAGCTGAGGGTCTTCTTGCAGCAAACTCAGTAAAGAGAAAGAAAAAGAAGACTAGAGGAATTATCGGTGCTGTGGCAGTATTTATTATGATTCTTATTATTACAGCATTTTCATCAAACCTACTTACAACTATGATATCTCATGTGTTGATAGATGATGCCAACATCAGCGTAAATTATGAGAATGATTTTGTGATACAAAATTACGTGGGAGATGATTACGAGGAGCAGATGCAGGAGTTAATAGGTAAGGCTCGTAATGATGAAAATGTAGAAGATGTTGTGGAATATATATATGACTTTAATATGGCTTTTGTGGATGAGAATATAATCGGACAGGAGTATAACCAGGCAAGGGAAAAAATATTTGATGCATATGGTGTGTCTGAAGAAGATAGAGAACGAATGAGAAACCCACATCCTTTAAAGTATAAGGAAGTAAGCGTTATGGCATTTGATGATGCACATTTTGACCAGATAGCAAAGGCTTGTGGCGTAGATAAAACTATATTAAATGATGACACTAAAACTCCTGTAATTCTTGTAGGCTTTGCAGAGGTTTCCACTGACAATATGGTATATGGTGATACAGCTGATTATAAGTTCTATGAGATTGAAAATGCATTTGCAAAGAATGTAGGAGATGAGTTCCCACTTCATGTGTATGATTCTGACACTAAGGAGTATAAGGATATAAATGTAACCGTGGCAGCAGTAGCAGATAGAGAGTCTTTAGAGGACTATGTTACATTGCATTCAGAGCAGGTTTGGATAATAACAAAGCTTGATACTATGGAGGAGATGAGACAGATTAAATGTACTGATGAGTACAGTGGAATGGTATTTAGGGATGTGATGGTAAAATTCTCTAATCAGGACTGTGAGCTTTATAAGGAGCTTGGGGAGCTTGCATTAGCTGTAAAGAACGATGGAGAAGGAATACTTGTATACGGTAAGGAAATGCTTGATACAAAGACCTTAGAAACTGCCCTTAACTCAGTAATTAGAATCCTTCTAATCTGCTTTGTGGCCCTTACATCAATCATCTGTCTTCTTAACCTTTACAACTCAACAAAGGGAAGAATCTCTACTCAGAAGAAGGAATTTGCAGTTCTTCGTTCAATGGGTATGACAGATAAGCAGATGATAAAGATGCTTGCTTTAGAAAGTGGCCAGATACTTATAAGAGCGGTAGCTGTGGCAGTGCTTGTTGCTACACCGGTAATTATATTTATTAAGAATACACTTATGGATATGTACGGATTTGTGAAGATAGAAGTGCCTTGGATGATATATATTGTGGCAATCCTTGTGGCAACAGTAGCCCTCTTTGCAGTAACATTTGTAAGCTTTAAAACAGAAAAAAATGAAAATATTATTGAAGATATACGCAGAGAGAGTGTATAATCTACGCGTACCGGGTGAGCCAAGTAGCGGACAGAGGAGTAGGCTGTTGGAAGCTTGCTTACAAACAGCTTAATCCGATGGACGATATTTGGCGAATGTGCGCGAACCAGGCCCAGCGTAGCGAAGGCCTGGTTACGCCCCCCGTAATTACTGGCAGGTGATTACGGGGGTGTGCGCGTATGTAGAAATGTGAAGGAGATTATTATGAAGGTTTTAGTTGTGGAGGACGATTCCATAATCATGGAAGGTCTAAAGATATCCCTAGAGCAGGAGGGCTATGAGGTGGTAAATGCGTCTACTATGAAGGATGCATTTGACATAGTGGACTCAGTGACAGACATAAACATATGCCTGCTGGATGTAATGCTACCGGATGGGGACGGTTATCAGATATGCAGGAGGGTTAGGGAGAAAAGTCAGATTCCTATACTTTTCCTTACAGCCTGCGATGATGAGGTACATACTGTACTTGCCCTAGAGCAGGGAGCAGATGATTATATAGCAAAGCCATTTCGTATAAGGGAGCTGCTTGCTAGGATGAAGGCTATACTTAGAAGAAGTGGTGCTCTGAGTGGTTCTTCTACAGGTGGAGCTTCAGATAATGGAATTGTTATGGTGGGAGAAAATCATATTAATATAAATACCGCAAAGGTATATCGTGATGGCGAGGAAATAGTTTTAACTGCCATGGAGTATAAGCTTTTACTTATATTTATCCAGCACAGAGGTAAGAATTTGTCCAGACAGCAGATCCTTAATCAGATATGGGACGAGGCTGGGGACTTTGTAAATGACAATACCCTTAGCGTGTACATAAAGAGACTTAGAAAGAAGCTTGGGGATACAGATGAGAATCAGCTTATTCAGACCGTTAGAGGTATAGGGTATCTAATGGAATAGTGGGGAACAAATAATGGAAATTATGATACAGCTTATAATTGCAGTGGTTGCAATTATAATTGGAATAATAATATGTATATTGACCCATAGCCAACTAGGGGTTCTGATTACACTTGGACTTTCCATGGTAGCGATGGTTGTAGTAGCCTATGTTGCTCACAAAAAGCGTGAGAACAAGCTGGCGGACCTAATCATTTATCTTATGAGAGTTCAGGACAATCTTTCTCTTCCTGCTATGGAGGGAATTAGTGAGGGACAGCTTGGAATTCTTGAAAGTGAGATATATAAGCTAGTGACACAGCTTAAGGAAATGTATTCCGGAGAGAAAAAACAGAAGTCATATATGGTGGATATGCTATCAGATATATCACACCAGATAAAGACACCTCTTACCGCCATAACCCTTATGACAGACTTGCTTAAGGCACCTGATTTATCTGAGGAAAAGCGTCTTGACTATGTGGCAAAGATAGATCAGCAGACCAAGAGAATTACTTGGCTTATAAGAAATCTTCTCACCCTATCACAGCTTGAGGCAGATATGCTAGAGCTTAAGAAGGAGAAGAATAATCTTAAGGGAATGCTTGATGGTATAATGGAAACCTTCGAGATAATAGCAGAGGTAAAGGATGTAGAGCTATCTCTTGAATGTCCTGACGAGGTTTACATAACTTGCGACAAGCAGTGGACCACAGAGGCCATATCAAATATAGTGAAAAACTGTATCGAGCACACCCCATCAGAGGGAAGTGTTAGAATAAAGGTAGAGCAAAATAACCTGGCTACAGAGATAACCATAGTAGATACAGGGGAAGGAATAGACAAGGAACATCTTCCATACATATTCAAACGCTTCTACAAAGCACCAGGTGCATCAAATAGTAGCGTGGGCATCGGACTATCAATGTCAAAGCAGATAATAATGAGGCAGAATGGAAACATCACTGTGGAAAGTGAAGTAGGCAAGGGAAGTAGCTTTCTTATAAAATTGTATAGAGTTTGATAATTTGAACTCATTGAAATAAAAAGTGGTGAAGATAGTCTATTAGCTATCCTCACCACTTTTATAATTAAAAATCCTAGATTAATAAGATATCTTTTTATCTAGAGATATATGCCACAGTCTCGTCAGCAACTATTCCGTCGTAATCCACCGCGGGAGCATCCTTGCCTTTTTGCACTAAAACAATCTGTATACCTTCAAGGCGTTTGCTGTAGCCAGCAGTTCCAGCAGGCTCACCATTCTTGGCCCATCCGAGCCAACCATAGGATTGGGCATGAACTCTGTAATATACATCGTATTTCTTGGATATTTCTCCTGTAAGACAAATGCATATTGCTTCAAGTCTCTTTGATTCTCCACTGGTTCCCGACATTTCACCACTAGATTTCCAAGTGTTTACATCATCTAAGTTGCCCTGCCAACCATAGGTTTGAACGTGAGTTATGTAGCAGATATCTCCTGGATATTGCTGATTGGTAAGTTTGATTTTGATACCTTCTAAACGCTTTGATTCCCCACTAGTACCTGACATTTCTCCATTAAATTTATAACCCTGCCAGCCATAGGTCTGTACATGGGTTTTATAAGCAATGTTAGTTACATCGGTTCCAGGGATAACAGGCTTTTGGGCATCTGTAGCATCACCACGGACAACTGGAGAGGTGCCAGATATTGCTATGTATGCTGCTTCCTCTTGAGAAACAATTCCTGCTACATTCCTATCAAATGCTTCGTTTTTCTTAACTACAACAATTTGAATCCCTTCTAAGCGCTTAGACTTACCAGCAGTTCCGGCAGGCTCACCATTTTTAGCCCAATTAAGCCAACCGTAGGATTGAGCATGAACTCTGTAGTATATATCATATTTGTCTTTAAAATCTCCGGTAAGCTGAATCTTAATGGCCTCTAGGCGCTTGGATTCGCCTTCAGTACCATTCATCTCTCCGTTTGCAGACCATGGAAGCCAACCGTAGGATTGACAGTGTGTTGTGTATTGAATACCGAGATAGTCGTTACCGGCAACATTTATTTCGATGCCCTCTAATCTTTTGGATTCACCTGTGGTTCCACTTACAGCACCATTGGTCATAGTGTTCTGCCAACCATAGGTTTGTACATGGGTGCGGTATGATACGCTTATTTCCGGCACACCACTTATTTTGGATATAAGGTTAGTGTTATTTGCTTCAACGGTTACATTATCAAAGCTTTCGCCGGTGTAGTACACATCCTGAAGCATTACTGCCTGAAATGCATTCTTACCGATGGAATGTACATTTGCAGGAATAGTGAACTCAACTAAGGAAGTACACTTTGCAAAGGCGAGTCCCCCAATGGATGTAAGGCTTTCTGGAAGTGTGACCTTGGTAACTCCCGAACAACCGCTAAAAAGCTGAGCGCCAAGGCCGGTTATACCTTCTTCCACCACGATTTCCTTAATTATGGAATTATACTCTGACCAAGGTGGAAGCTTTGCTGAGTGATAGGAGTCGGTAGCACCTGTTCCACTTAAGGTAAGTACACCGGTGTTGGTAAGTGTGTAGGTTATGTCTTTTCCACAGGAACCATTAGCTATAACTGTTTCAGTGCCTGCAATATCATCAAGTATAGCTTGCTCAATATAAACATTATTCCCAGTCCAATTTACAAAACGAAGCTGCTTGCTATTACCAAAGGTTGTATCATAGCAAACTGCGTAGCCACAGTCACTAGGAACTGATATATCTATATCAAATGGCATGTCTGCGTAGCTTATGCCATTTAATTCATCCCCTTTAGGACATGCTGGAATAGTGTGAGTAAAGGTGCCCTTATCTGTAACTATTGTAAGCGTTCTCTCGAAATCAGTATCATTTGTTACTGAAAAATGAGTCTTGCCAGAATCCTTCCACACTGAACCGATGTACAAGGAATCAGTGTTAGATATATCCTTAAGAGTAACATTGTCATCAAAGTGTGTATAGAACTTGCCGTACTTTGAAGTACAACCGAATTTAACATTTTCAATACTGACATTGGTTAGAGGATATTCGTCTTTAACAGTCCTTGCATAAACTGAATAGCCCCCACCATTTAGGTAAGAATTGGTAAGGTGAATATTATCTCCCGAATTAAACTCCAGCTGAAGCATGAAACAGGCATTTACATATGCTGTACTACCTGGATTAGATATAGGAGGAACCTCAAAGCGACAGTTGTCAAAATATACATTTTTAACAGGTACATCCTTGTAGCCGTATATCTGAGTTCCGTCGGTATGTATTTCCCCTTCTGTAGCAATCTGGCTAGTCATGTCATAGAATAGACAGCTGTTAACATACACATCCTGAAATGGAACCATACCGTCAGTATAGCTACCACCGAAATTGCAGTAGTTAAAGGTAGCATTTCCACCGGTAAATTGTATAAAGCTACAGTTGTTGAATTCAGCGCTTATTTTGGTAGTTGTCCTGTTAAGAGAAACCTTGGCAAACTTACAATTATTGAAAACAAGCTTTATATCTCTGTCTACAGCATCCGCGTGGTAGAGGGAGGTATTGTAGTCAGAAAAGTCAACATTCTCAATGACTATAGTCCCGGTTACATCCTTGTTGCGATAATAAAAATCCAGAACTCGGATAGTTCCTCCGTTGCTGCTTCCAGAGTGATAATATAGATCACCTACGGTTTCGTTAATTCCTATTTTAGTTAAAGTGCCATGAGCCCCAGTATTATAGATATCTGGAATAATATTCTCGTCGTATTCATTAGGTTCAATTAAAACCGAAGAGCCCTCAGCGTAAGCTTTGTTTGGAAATGATAAGGTTGAAATTATCAAAGCAACAATCAAAAACTTTGTTGAAAAAGACCTTAGTTTATTTTTCATAGAATCCCCCTTTTTATAAAGTTATTAGTCAAAAAATTATAACATAAAGTAAAATAAAATACGAGGCTGTGTCAAAAAATAGGGAGAATGCAAAGCATTCTCCCTGTTACACATATTATAAATTAAAGTACCTATCGAACTCCGCTGGATGAGGAATCTTAGAAAGCTCAAAGCATTCCTTTCTCTTGTTAGCAATAAAGTTCTTGATAAGCTGCTCTGGGAATACTCCACCAGCAGTAAGGTAATCATGGTCAGCCTCAAGAGCATCAAGCGCTGCATCAAGAGTAGTAGGAAGACTTGAAAGCTTAGCCTTCTCCTCATCTGACAATGTATAAAGGTTAAAGTCGTATGGTCCCCAACCGTTAGCGTGTGGATCAATCTTATTCTTAACACCGTCAAGACCAGCCATAAGAATAGCTGCGTAAGCAAGATATGGATTACAAGTAGCATCTGGGTTACGAATCTCGAATCTTCTTAGGTTAGGAGTCTTAGCGTATGCAGGGATACGGATAACTGCACTACGGTTAGAGGTTGCATAACCAACAGTAACAGGAGCCTCAAAGCCAGGTACAAGTCTCTTAAATGAGTTAGTACTTGGATTAGTGATAGCACAAAGAGAAGAAATGTGCTTTAAGAGACCACCCATAAAGTAGTGAGCTGTCTCACTTAAGTGTGAGTAACCATTGTCATCTGAGAATACTGGTTCTCCATCCTTAAGGAGAAGCATATGTACGTGCATACCATTTCCAGCCTCTCCGTAAACTGGCTTTGGCATAAATGTAGCAACCTTGCCATACTTAAGAGCTGTATTGTGAATAATGTACTTAATCATCATAGTAGCATCTGCCATCTTAGACATCTGACCAAGCATAGGCTCAATCTCAAACTGTCCTGCAGCACCAACCTCTGGGTGATGATACTTTATAGGAATTCCAGCCTTCTCCATCTCAAGACACATCTCTGAACGACACTCGTAAGAAGTATCAAATGGCTTAGCAACATGATAGTTCTTCTGGTGAGCAACTACACAGCCCTTGCCCTCAGTGTCAGAATTCCAGTAAGCCTGTGAAGTGTCCACGTGCATAGAAATCTTCTCAGGTGAAACTGACCAACCTGCATCATCAAATAAATGGAACTCGAACTCAGGAAGGATAAGCATAGTATCTGCAATTCCTGTGTCCTTCATATACTGCTCAGCAGCAAGCACGATATTACGTGGATACTGGTCTAAAGGTCTGTTGTTAGGGTAATCGATAACCATTGCATTACCTGTGATAGAAAGTGTTGGAACACCACAGAATGGGTCAACCATTGCTGTGTCAAGGTCTGGTATAAATACCATATCACTCTTCTCAACCACTGCGTATCCGTAGTTAGATGCATCAAATCCGATACCCTCTGTTAAAGTAGATTCTGAAAACTGACCTGCAGGGATTGTAACGTGACGGAACTGTCCGTTAATGTCTACAATCTTGAAGTCGATCATCTGGATATTATTGTCCTTAATCATATCCATAAGCTCTTTAACTGTTCTTGCCATAAGTAAAAACCTCCGTAAAATTAGTAGTTGTGGTAATGCCAAATCCGGTGGCGTTACCTCGGGTGCTTAAGCACATTTTCCAGTAATTATAGAATAAAATAAATTGTCTAAAATTGCAATAAAATGTGTGGGGAAATGGGGTGAAAATCAGATAAAAAACAGTTTCAAATACTGAGTAAACAAGTAAGGCTGTAATAGGATTTTACTTCTATGCTGAGTCAAACATATTATTTATCAAGAATAGCAAGATGCTTCTTAACATATTTAGAGTTACCTGTATTCTACGAGGATGAGATAGGACTTACAGGAACTGTGTGGACTAGAGATAGAAAATAATAGAGTGTGATAAAAAACAAGGACGAGCAGTATATTTAATGACCGGCCTTGCTTTTTTATATATTCTCTTAGATTTTGTCGAGAGTGACTTGATAAAATGACGAAAAATTACCAATTATAAAAACCGAAATTATCGAATATGTAAAAAATGCAAAAAAACGCATTTTTACCATAAAAAAATTCTTTTCACACGAGAAAAATTGATATATAATTACAACTATCTTATTTTTATCAAAAGGAGAGCAAAAATGAAGCAGGATATGATTGTTATTCTCGATATGGGAAGCACAGAAAACACAGTTATTGCAAGACAGATTCGTGACATGGGCGTGTACAGTGAGATTCACCCACACGACATCACGCCAGAGGCACTTAAGGCTCTTAATAACGTAAAGGGTATCATCTTAAATGGTGGTGAGAACCGCGTAGTAGATGGTGTAGCAGTTGATGTTGACCCAGCAATCTACAACTGTGGATATCCTGTGATGTCTATAGATCATCCAACAGCAAAGTGTGACGAGAAGTACGACACTATGCCAGCAGAGGATGTAATTAAGAAGTTCGTATTCGATACTTGTAAGTCAGAGGCTAACTGGAATATGAAGAACTTCATCGCAGACCAGGTTGAGCTTATTCGTAAGCAGGTTGGCGATAAGAAGGTACTTCTTGCACTTTCAGGTGGTGTTGATTCATCAGTAGTTGCCGCACTTTTAATCAAGGCTATCGGCAAGCAGCTTGTGTGTGTTCACGTAAACCATGGACTTATGCGTAAGAATGAGTCAGAGAACGTTATCGATGTATTTAAGAATCAGCTTGATGCAGAGCTTATCTACATTGATGCTACAGACCGTTTCTTAGATAAGCTTGCAGGTGTGGACGAGCCTGAGCAGAAGAGAAAGATTATCGGTAAGGAGTTCATCGAGGTATTCGCAGAGGAAGCTAGAAAGCTTGAGGGCATCGACTTCCTTGGACAGGGAACAATCTACCCAGACATTATAGAGAGTGGTACAAAGACTGCAAAGGCAGTTAAGTCACACCACAACGTAGGAGGACTTCCTGAGGACCTTCAGTTCGGTCTTGTAGAGCCACTTGCACAGCTCTTCAAGGACGAGGTTAGAGCTTGTGGAGTTGAGCTTGGTCTTCCAGCAGAGATGGTATACCGTCAGCCATTCCCAGGTCCAGGACTTGGAGTACGTTGCCTTGGTGCCATCACTCGTGAGCGTCTTAACGCCCTTCGTGAGGCAGATGCAATCCTTCGTGAGGAGTTTGCAAAGGCAGGTCTTGACAAGAAGGTATGGCAGTACTTCACAGTAATTCCAGACTTCAAGGCAGTAGGTGTAAGAAACCACGAGAGAAGCATGGGATATATGGTAGTTATCAGAGCAGTTAATACTATTGATGCAATGACAGCTGAGATAGAGAGACTTGATTATGATTTCTTGGAGAAGGTTGTGGACAGAATTACTACTGAGGTTCCAAGTGTAAACAGAGTTTGTTATGAGCTTACTAAGAAGCCAGTAGCGACTATAGAGTTTGAGTAGTCGCAAGTGGCTTTCAACAAAAAACCTCGGAGAGTATCAAAAATGATATTCTCTGAGGTTTTTATGTATGAGCTTATTGATCTTCTAGGCTAGCATACGCCAACAACCTCTTCAACAACGCCCCATCATTTCTCGCTGACTCCACCAGCGAAAATAACTCTGGCTCATCCTTACTAGAAATTGTTATTGAAGTAGAATCCTTGCTGTCAGATATTCCATACAAATAATCTGTTGTACTATGAAAAGTTTGGGCTATAAAACTAACAGTTTGGAAAGATGGTTCACGTTCCCCATTTTCATACCGTCCATATCCCATAGCTGACATATTTAATCTTCGAGCTGCTTCAGCTTTATTAATACCTATGGATTCTCTTAATGAAATTAATCGTTCTGGAACAAAATTCATAGTAAATCCTCCTATTGACAAATAACCAATGGTTATATATAATACAAATAACCGTTGGTTATATAGTAACATGTATTGATTATTTTAGCAAGAGAATGATGATTGTGTACAGTTTACTAAAAAGGTGTGAAGGTAAAAGATAAATCAAAGGGGTGAAAAAATGAGTAGACAATTATCGTTACATTTTTTACTTCCTATTGAAGGTTATGAGGAAGATAAGATATACAAAAGTGAAGATATTGAGCTTAGTAAAATATATCATAAACAGATACCGGATAATGTTTATTACAGACAGGTAAAGGAAAAATCTGTTTATGCCTCTACTAAAGATATTGTTGAATTTGTCAGGCAAAAGTATTTGCTGGGGAAAATCAACAGTTGTTCTATGTGTATCAATCGATTTGGGGAATATGAGATAAAATATCAGGACAATAAGTACATTGTTACGAAAGATGAGTTAAATCAACTTGAAAGAGAGCATATTACAGAATCTATATATTGTAATGAACTCAGATACTGTAGTCTGAGTTGGTTTTATACAAATATTTGTGATGAGCTTCTTCCAGAAGGTGTTGCTATCGTTGATGATGAATTGATACAAAAAGCTTCATCATTATTGGGATATGATTCAGAAAATATTTTGGCGATGAGATTGGCTGATGTTATAGAGGAGGAAGCTGATGGGAACGATAAGTTTATTGCATCTCTTATATTGGCGAGAGAGATAGCAAGCCATGTTAATGGAAGAGCGGTTCTGTGGTATGACTGATATTTGAACAAGTGCAGAAAAATACGATGAATTAAGTGTAGTTGACAGGGAAACTGGGATTGCGTTCGTGATTAATTTAATTAAATATATTGATATTCTACGTAGATGCACGTATAATATATATGAAGATAGAGTTCTATCTAACCGGAGAGCTCCTGCCGTTTAAGTGGAGAACTATCACAACCGGAGAGCTCCTGCCGTTTAAGTGGAGGACTATTACAACCGGAGAGCTCCTGCCGTTTAAGTGGAGAATTTTAACATCAAAAGAGGCATCGTTGGATGTCTCTTTTTTGTTTACGAAAGGATTGTTTAATATGCAGTTATATAGTATTTCGGATGAATATATAAATTATCTAAAACGAAGATTTCCAAGAGTATATTCCAACAAAGAGAATAGTCGTATACATACAAGGAAATATTTGGGAGCAGTTATTGAAATTGAAACACATAAATATTATATTCCTTTATCATCCCCAAAGGAAAAACACGATTACATTATGGTTGATGGAAAGAAAAAGGTACGAAAAGATACTCTTATAGTTATGAGAATTACTTCCGAGTTAGGGGAAGAGAAAGAATTGATAGGAACATTGCAAATAGGTACTATGATCCCAGTCCCTGATGATGCCATAGAGTTATATGATGTAGAGGGAGAAACAGACAAGAAATATAAAAATCTTGTAAAGAAACAAATTATATATATACGTAAGCATGCAAAATCCATTATTAAAAATGCTAAACTTTTATATAGTAAAAGAAAAGCTGGAGTACAAAATAGGGTGATACAAAATTGCCTGGATTTTCAAGCAATAGAGATTGAGTGTGATAATTGGAATAACACAAAAGTATAGTATTAGTCCATCATTCCAACACGATTTGAATATATGTAATGTGAATGCCGCAGATTTCTCTGCGGCATTCTTTATATAAAAATCATAATGTGTCGTCTTTATCGTAGACAGGAATCACCATATTTTCCAACGCATTTCGTAGCTGTGGGTTATGAATAACAAA
>JAFWZV010000005.1 GCA_017517305.1 Lachnospiraceae bacterium
GCCTAAGTATAAAGGTATGAGATATGCACCAGGCATACCTATGACACCTTTAAAGAGATTTCTAGGGTGGGTGATTTACTTGGTCGGGAAAAAGTTGTCTAAAACAATGATAATCACCTATAAGAAATAGACCGTAAAATTTCAGTTTCCATTTGAGGCATATTGCCGGAATAAAAAGATTGGTTTATAGTGCAAAGAAGGGAACGCGTTTCCAAAAGAAGCTCTTTTTTGCGCAATAATGAAGGTGTAAACATAGAAGGACTGTTTTTAGTATGTGGGATATAAAGGGAATCTCTGTCATAAAAGGTAGAGGTTCCTATTTCTTTGCATAGGTTAAGAACTTTAACCTGCTCAGTGATGTGTCCTTGCAGAGTCGCAATTTGCCGAAGGAGAATTTTTTCCATTAGCGCTAAAAAAATGGAATTGATTATCAGTTTATGTTATATTACATGTGTATCGAAAGGAGCGTGGCAAAATGAAAATGAAAAAGAAAATCATACCAATTATTATTTCGGCAATAATCTTTCTTGTGGGCTGTATAACGGCAATTATCGGTGCAATTATTGTCAATAAGGGCGAAGCACATCTGTGTCCCGAACTTGATGTGTTCAGCATTACCGATAATAGCATTGGAAAGGTGTTCAGCTGTACATTGCAGGAAGGTGAAGAAAAAAACGGAGAGCCTTTTGCTTTCTGGATTTATACTACCAATTACGAGGATAATGACTTTTATCTTACATATGCCGACAACGGCACGGAACAAGCAGTTATTGCTTTTTTAATTCCACATACAATTTCCGTGGAAAACCATTCAAAGCTTAAAGGTATCGTGCGTAAAAGCGACAGTGCTATGAATGACAGAATTGCAACTTCAATTACTGAATTCAAATCGTATATAACCGAAAATTACGGCAGTGCAGAGGGTGTTGTCGATATGGGCAACCTTGAAACACTTCACGAAAAAATCTCGCTGTATTATATTGAAGTAACAAAGGATACAAACGGAGAAATATATATACTGACAGGTTGTGTGGTTATGGCGGTTGCTTTCTTTGCAATTCTCACAATCCTTTTCGGTAAGAAATTTCTGATTGTTTTGGCATCTATAATTACACTCGCCGCATTAATTCTTGCCGTTATCCTTATGGATAAATTCAGAACAATGTCCTCTATAACAGAGGTTTCCGACGGCATCTACAAAATGAACTGCTACTATGACTACAAAGGTGATGAATTCATCAATGCAGATATTAGTACTATTGACGAACTTACTGAGTGGCTGGTAAACAAACATTTCTTCGGATTGCCGATAGAATTTGACACGGGCAATTTCAGCTGTTCGACATTTACTGCCGCAACTCCCGACGGGAATCGTCTTTTCGGCAGAAATTTTGATTATAACGAAACAGATACCCTTATATTCTACACCGAGCCGGAGAACGGATATGCTTCTTACGGTTTAACTGACCTTCGGTTCTTCGACATCGGAACAGAAAATGGGCTAGATGGAAATTCTTTTACCGCAAAGGCTCTTATGCTTGCCGCACCGTATGTCACTATGGACGGCATCAACGAAGCAGGGGTAGGCGTAGGAATTTTAGAACTTGACATTGACGAAGTGCATCAGGACAACGGAAAATCAGACCTTATGATTTTTGCCGCAGTAAGAGGCATTCTCGATAACTGTGCAACCGTTGACGAAGCGATTGCCTTGCTTGAAAATTACGATATACATTCCTTTCTTTCTCATTCATACCACCTGTTTATTACAGATAAGACAGGCAAATCCGTAATTGTGGAATGGGCAGACAATGATATCTTTATCGTAGAGGATACCGCCTGCACAAACGACGTAATGAGTGAAAACAGATTTTATGACCCTGAATGGCAGTGCGACAGATACGATACAATCAAGAAATGGCTTGCCGATAAGAGTGGTGTACTTACCGAAGACGAGGCTATGTCGGTTGCTTCGGATGCAAGCATGAACAAAAACAATTTCAGTACCGAGTGGTCCTGTATATATAATCTAAGTGATTTCACAGTGGATATCTGTTTTGACAGAAACTATGAAACAAAGTATTCATTTACACAAGAGGATTTTAGGTAAAGCGTTTTCATGAATTAATCATAAAACTTGCAGTTTGCACTTGCTTTTTCAATAATAATTTAATACATACAAAATAAAAGCATATCAACAGTGATATGCTTTTGCTTTTTCTATAACATTAATATGCTAACAGATTCGTCAACGTACTTGAGTGTACTTAGTATGTACTCGATGACATATAGGACAAAAACAAAAAAGCCTTGTTTTTACAAGGCTTTTTGAAAAAAAAAAAAGAGCGCGAGACGGGGATCGAACCCGCGACCCCCTCCTTGGCAAGGAGGTGCTCCACCGCTGAGCCACTCGCGCATTTCTTAGGTCGTTTCCTTAACGACAAGACATATAATATCACAAGGCTTTTTGGATGTCAACAATAAAATTAAAAAAATATTAATTCTTTTCCATTCACCTTATATTGAAAAATAATTCTTCTTTGTTATAATAGGAAAGAAGTTTAAATGTTTAAGATTTTTCTAAGAATCTTAAGGAGAATTATTATGAGTAAGAAGAATAAATCAGAGAAAAATAGTACAAAAAATATTCAAGATATTGAGCTTGATACTGACATTTTAGAAGAGACAGAGGATTATAAGGCAGAGATATCAGCAGATATGGAGGATGCTGCTGAAGCTATGGAGGAAGACCACAAGATACCCTTCTCTAAAAGACTTAAAAATAAGATAAGAAGGGCGTGGGCCTATTCTATACATACTTGGATTTTTAAGTGCTTTTTAATTGCATTACCTTTGGAACTTTTGCTGGAAATATTAGGTAGACGTTCTGTGTTCCTGGGAGTGGAATTTATGATTTCTCAGCCAATAGTGTTTGCTTATAATGCCTCTATAGTTTTCTTTACGTTATTATTTGCATTATTTCTTAAGAAGAGAGTGTTTGGTCTTGTAACCATAACTGTATTGTGGTTGACCTGTGGAATTATTAATTTTATTGTTCTTGGATACAGGGTCACACCTTTTGCAGCTATAGATTTTCTCATGTTCTTAGATGTATTTAGTATGCTTGATGTATACCTTACTAAGATACAGCAGATTCTCCTTCTTGTTGTTATAATATTGGCTATTGCGGGCCTGGTGTTTATTTTTAAGAAGAGTCCTAGATTTGAGGGGGACAGAAAAGTTAAGGGTACCATGCTTTTGTGTGTGTTTGCATGGATTTTTGTATGGGGAATGACCAATTTTGCTGTTAAGCATAATATTATATCAGATGATTTTGCTAATTTGGGAAATGCTTATAAAGATTATGGTTTTGCATATTGCTTTACTAATAGTATTATAGATAATGGAATAGATAAACCAGATGATTATGATGAGGATATTATGCTTCAGATTAAGTCTGAGCTTGACTCAGTGAAACAGACAGGAGGTAAAAAGACACCTAATATTATTGTTATTCAGCTGGAAACATTTTTTGATCCAAAGGAGATAGTGGGCCTTGATATGAGTCAGGATCCTATACCTACATTTACAAAGTTTAAGGAGCAATATCCTTCGGGATACTTAACTGTTCCTGCACTTGGTGCAGGTACAGCAAATACTGAGTTTGAAGTACTTACAGGTTTTTCTTCGGGTTTCTTTGGCGCAGGAGAGTATCCTTATAAGACAACTGTCAATGAAGAGTCTGTGGAGGGTCTTTGCAGTGTATTAAAGGGCGAAGGCTATGGCACATACGCAATTCACAATAATAAGTCCTCTTTCTATGATAGAAGAAATGTATATGAGAAGATGGGATTTGATGTGTTTATTCCTTTGGAATATATGTATGATCTTCAATTTACATCTACAGGTTGGGCTAAGGATGAGAGCCTTATAGCTGATATTATGAAATGCCTTAGAGACACAGAGGGACAGGATTTTGTTTATACTATAAGTCTTCAAGCTCATGGAAAATATCCTATAGGGGAAGATACCTGTGAGGAGCATATTAGTCTAACCTATGGTGATGATATTGAGGTTCAGCAACAGATGACCTACTATGTGAATCAGCTCTATGAGATGGATGTGTTCTTGGAGCATCTAAAAGCTGAGCTTGATGCTTATGGTGAGGACTATGTATTAGTCCTTTATGGTGATCATCTGCCATCTATTGGTTTGACAGAGGAACAGCTTCCAAATCACTCTCTGTTTCAGACAGAGTATGTTATAGTTAATAATATTGGCCTTGGTCTTGGTATGGAGGATGAAGATATTCTTGCTAGTGAGCTATCTGTTAAGCTTGTGGATGCATTGAATATTGATGGAACTTATGCATACAAGGCTCATGCATATTATGATGAGGCAGTTCTAGAGGAAAAGCTTAGACTTATCTCTTATGATATGCTTTTTGGAGAAAAGTATATGTATGAGGATGGGATTGTTGTTCCTTATAATGAGATGCAAATGGGCGTTGATATAATATCTGTAACTAAGGTAACAAATGAGAGAGAACACATGGTTGTAAAGGGAGAGAATTTTACAGAGTATTCTGTGGTTTATATAGATAGTAAGGATTTGACTACTACATATGTTGATAGACAAACTCTTCTTGTTGAGGGTGAATTAGCCGAAGTGGGAGACGAAATCACTGTTAAACAGGTGGATAAGTCTCACCATGTTTTAGGAACTTCAGAAATATATGTGTTTCAGTAAAATATATCAGTAAAAAACTAGATAAAACCTTTAATTAGTGTTTGATTAAGGTAAGAAAATATAGTATAATAGATTAAATATGAACAAAGCACGAAAAATACTTAAGGAGAAGAGTAATAATGGCACCAAAATTTGATGTTAATCACATTAATCCGTTTTTGCAGTCTTGTTTATCAATAGTAGAAAGCGTAACTCAGGTTAAGATGACTGTGGGTAAACCAGAGAAGACAGATTTTTATTTGAAGGATAGTACCTATGCTATTCAAGTGGGTGTTGTAGGCGCCATGAAGGGACAGGTTATTCTCGCTATGGCAGAGGATAATGCTAAGGATATTGCATCTAGAATGATGTTTGGTATGCCTGTGGCAGAGCTTGATGAGATGTCATCATCAGCACTTAATGAGCTTGGTAATATGATTATGGGTAATACAGCTACTATATTCTCTACATTGGGAATATTAATTGATATTACACCACCACTTGCAGTATTTGGAAAGGATATTCATCTCAAGTCTGATATTGAGGGATTAAAGGTTCCTATGATGAATGATGGCAAGGAATATTTGGATTTGTATATCTGCGTAGTTCAGGAGTAAAATCCTAATAAAAATTAGAATTATTGCGTTGACATAATTCGTATAAAGTGTTACTATACATTTCAAATTTTTAAATTAGTAGATAGTATGAAAGGAAAGACTAACATGGGAAAGATTATTGGCGAAGGAATAACCTTTGATGACGTTCTCTTGGTTCCACAGTTTTCACAGATTATTCCTAATGATGTAAACTTGACAACTAAACTTACTAAGAAAATTACACTGAACATTCCACTTATGAGTGCAGGTATGGATACAGTTACTGAGCATAGAATGGCTATTGCGATGGCTAGACAGGGTGGTATTGGAGTAATTCATAAGAATATGACTATTCAGCAGCAGGCTGAGGAGGTTGACAAGGTTAAGCGTTCAGAGAATGGTGTTATCTCAGATCCATTTTTCCTTTCACCAGAGCATACATTGCAGGATGCAGATGATCTTATGGCAAAGTTTAGAATCTCAGGTGTTCCTATAACTGAGGATGGTAAGCTTGTAGGTATCATCACTAATAGAGACTTAAAGTTTGAGACTGATTATACAAAGAAGATTAAGGAGTCTATGACTTCAGAGAATCTTGTGACTGCTAGAGAGGGAATTACTCTTGATGAGGCAAAGAAGATTCTTGCAGAGGCTCGTAAGGAGAAGCTTCCTATAGTAGATGAGAATATGAATCTTAAGGGTCTTATTACTATTAAGGATATTGAGAAGCAGATTAAGTATCCTAATGCAGCTAAGGATTCACAGGGACGACTTCTCTGTGCAGCAGCAGTAGGTGTTACTCCTGATATATGTGACAGAGTTGATGCCCTTGTGGCAGCAAAGGTTGATGCTATCGTTATCGATACAGCTCACGGTCACTCAGAGAACGTTCTTAAGACATTTAAGATGATTAAGGAGAAGTATCCTGATCTTGATGTTATCGCAGGTAACGTTGCTACTAAGAGTGGTGCACAGGCTATGATTGATATGGGCGTTGATGCTGTTAAGATTGGTATTGGACCTGGTTCTATCTGTACTACAAGAGTTGTAGCAGGTATTGGTGTTCCACAGATTACAGCTATTATGGAGGCTTATGAGGCAGCAAAGGTTGCTGGTATCCCTGTTATTGCTGATGGTGGTATCAAGTATTCAGGAGATATTACTAAGGCTCTTGCAGCTGGTGCTAACGTTTGTATGATGGGTAGTCTTTTTGCAGGTACTGATGAGAGCCCTGGAGATTTCGAGCTTTATCAGGGACGTAAGTACAAGGTATATAGAGGTATGGGATCTATCGCAGCTATGGAGTGTGGTAGCAAGGATAGATACTTCCAGTCTAACGCTAAAAAGCTTGTTCCAGAAGGAGTTGAGGGACGAGTTGCATATAAGGGTTCAGTTGAGGATGCAGTATTCCAGTTAGTTGGTGGTCTTAGATCAGGTATGGGTTACTGTGGTGCTAGAACTATTGATGAGCTTCATGAGAAGGCTGAGTTTGTTAAGATTTCAGCTGCATCACTTAGAGAGAGTCATCCACATGATATTCAGATTACTAAGGAAGCACCTAATTATAGTGTAGAATAATATGTTTAATGTATGGAGTCATCCAGAAGGGTGGCTCCATTTTTAGAAGAAGGATATAGTATGCTTAAGATTTATGCAGGTATAATTACATATAATCCAGATATTGAAAAGCTTAGAAGCAACATTGTAGCCATAGAACCACAGGTTGATGGCTTAGTTCTTGTTGATAATGGTTCGGATAATTTATCTGACATTAAGAATTTGATTGTTACCTATGGGGATAAGGTTTCTGTGATAGAAAACCAATCCAATAAAGGTGTTGCCTATGGCCTTAATCAGATATTTGAGTATTCTTCCAAACAATCGGCTGATTGGGTAATAACCCTTGATGATGATAGTGAGTGTTATCCTGAACTGATTACAATGTATAAGAACTTTATTGAAACAAAAAAGGTTCAGAATCTTGCATCTCTAACCTGTCTTAGAGAAGATAGAAAATACAAAGAAAAGAATGTATCAAATATAATTGGAGCCGCTGATGATATTCAGGCTAGTCAGGAGTTTTCTTTTGTGGACAGCTGCATAACTAGTGGTAACATGGTTTTAGTTGATGCATGGAAGAAAGTAAAGGGCTTTAACAACAAATTGTTTATTGATATGGTGGATGATGATTTTTGTTATCGCCTTAGAGGACAGGGTTATAATATAGTTAGAATTAATAAGTATGGATATCTTCATGAACTAGGTGAGGATATTATTAAGGTTAAGCTTTTGGGTAAGGAAAAGACTGTATTTGCCTATAGCTTAAAGAGAAAATTCTATACAGCAAGAAATGTAAGATATATGGTTAGAACCTACAAATTAGGCCTATGTAATTCGTATTATTCTTATTTGTTTAAGAGGGTTGTAGGAACCTTGCTATATGAGAAAAACAAGCTAAAAGGTTTAAATGCTTATATAAAGGGATATAAAGCTGGCAAGAAGCTATAGTAATCTAAATTTAGATTGCTGTAGCTTTTTATTTACAAATAAATATATTCGTGTTATATTCTAACCGGATGGTATTCATGTAAGAAACCATACCTGAAATTTTTAATTCAATATATAGTTTATTGTTATATATCGTCACTGCCAATATGGTTAAATGATTGTAGCCCTAGGGAGCAATACATAATAGTGCTGATTATTAATGGTAAAACTATTATCTTAATTTCCGGTATGGATAGTCCTTTCCTTTGGAGGGATTATCGGATACATCCTATATTTAGCCGATTGAGTCGGTTTCAAATGCTTTTCTATCATATAATTAAATATTTGATTTACGACTTAATACTAGCTTTTTTAGGAGGGATTTTTATGAAGAAAACAGTGACAACATTTTCTAATGGAAAGCTTAAGGGCGATAAGCTTACTATGCTTACTGCCTATGACTATTCTACAGCTAAGCTAATTGATTCCACAGGGGTTGATGCCATTTTAGTTGGTGATTCCTTGGGCAATGTAATGTTAGGCTATGAGGATA
The DNA here is from genome assembly GCA_017517305.1 of Lachnospiraceae bacterium. Classification (GTDB taxonomy): domain Bacteria; phylum Bacillota; class Clostridia; order Lachnospirales; family Lachnospiraceae; genus Coprococcus_C. The sequence goes on from JAFWZV010000005.1 coordinate 8,365, forward strand.
CTATTTCGGTAACTATGGAGGATATGATTCATCATGGTGCTGCTGTGGCAAGAGGTGCCAGTGAGGCTATGGTGGTTATAGATATGCCATTTATGTCCTATCAAACTTCGGTGTATGATGCAGTTGTTAATGCTGGACGTCTTATGAAGGAAGGCAGGGCTAATGCAGTTAAGCTTGAGGGTGGAGTAGAGGTTGCCCCAGCTATTAAGGCCATAGTTGCTGCAGGAATTCCTGTTATGGCTCATATTGGTCTTACTCCACAGTCAATTAATTCCTTTGGTGGTTATAAGGTGCAAGGCAAAGATGAGCTGGCTGCTAAGAAGCTTATAGAGGATGCTATGGCGGTTCAGGATGCAGGTGCATTTGCAGTTGTTCTTGAGTGTGTACCTGAGAAGCTTGCAACACTTGTTACCAATAAGCTTAATATACCAACCATTGGTATTGGAGCAGGAGCTGGTTGCGATGGGCAGGTGCTTGTGTATGCAGATATGATGGGAATGTTCTCTGATTATGTTCCTAAGTTTGTGAAGAAATTTGCAAATGTTGGTGAGGCAATGAAGGAAGCTTGTAGTACCTATGTGAAAGAGGTTAAGGCAGGAACATATCCAGCTAAGGAACACACATACGCTATAGATGATGAGGTTATAGGTAAATTATATTAGTTAATTAGAAAGGTTGAGTATATATTATGCAGGAATTAATGAATGTTAAGGTTGTGACAACCGTTGATGAAGTTAAAAATGCTGTTAAGATATGGAAGAGTGAAGGCAAAACCATAGGTTTTGTGCCAACTATGGGATATTTACACGAGGGACATGAAAGTTTAATTAAAAGGTCAGTTGCTGAAAATGATGTGACAGTAGTCAGTATATTTGTAAATCCTATGCAGTTTGGTCCTAAGGAGGATTTGGCGTCCTATCCTAGAGATTTAGAAGCAGATACAAAGCTTTGTAACAATGCAGGAGCTAATCTTATATTTCACCCAGAACCATCTGAGATGTATAAGGATGGATTTTCCTCATATGTTGATGTGAATGGTCTTACTGATGCCTTATGTGGACTTTCAAGACCAGGTCATTTTAGAGGAGTGTGTACTGTAGTAACAAAGCTATTTAATATAGTTACTCCTGACAAGGCATATTTTGGTGAGAAGGATGCTCAGCAGTTAGCAGTTATTAAGAGAATGGTTACAGATCTTAATATGAATCTTGAGATAGTGGGTTGTCCAATAATCAGAGAGGCTGACGGCCTGGCTAAGAGTTCTAGAAATACATATCTTAGTCCTAATACAAGACAGGAAGCTCTTATTATAAGCAAGTCTATATTCATGGGTAAGAAGCTTATTGAGGAGGGCGAAAGAGACGCTGCAAAGGTTATTCAGGCTATTAAGGACAGTATTAATTCAAGCTCTCTTATGGATATAGACTATGTGGAGATAGTTGATGTAAACACTATGCAGAGTATATCTGAGATTAAGGGTGAAATTCTTTGCGCAGTTGCTGTTAGAGCCAACGGTGAAGCTAGACTTATAGATAACTTTATGATGAGTGTTTAAAATTGTTCCAATTAGAATATTGTGATAAAATAAGGAGACTTATTATGCTTATAAATATGTTAAAAAGTAAAATACATCGCGCAACAGTAGTTCAGGCAGAGCTTGATTATGTTGGAAGTATAACAATAGATGAAAAGCTTATGGAGGCTGCTGGTATTAATGAATATGAGCAGGTTCAGATTGTAGATGTAAATAATGGTAGCAGATTTGAAACCTATGTTATAGCAGGTGAACCAGGAAGTGGAATGATTTGCTTAAATGGTGCAGCTGCTAGAATGGTATCTACAGGCGATAAAATCATTATTATGTGTTATGCTCAGATGACTCCTGAGGAGTTGAAGGAGCATAGTCCTAAGGTTGTATTCGTTAATGATGATAATTCTATCAGCAGAGTTACTAATTACGAAAAGCATGGATTACTGAAGGATATGTAAGAACGCAATGAGTTAAATAGCTGCGTAGCAGACATTTGACGAATGTGCCAGAATCATAATATAACATAGTTACATTATGATCTGCGGGATTTAAAATCAGGGAGGAGTGCCATATGTTAAAGGATAAGAGAATTATACTTGGTGTAAGTGGAGGGATAGCTGCTTACAAGATGGCTAATGTAGCAAGTATGTTAGTTAAACTCAGAGCAGATGTTCATGTTATAATGACAGAGGCGGCTACACACTTTATAACACCTCAAACCTTCGAGGTGCTTACTAAGAACAAATGCTATGTAGATACATTTGAGAGAGATGGTGACATACATGTGCCACATGTGACCTTGGCTACCACAGCAGATGCATTTCTTATAGCTCCAGCTTCAGCAGACGTTATAGGTAAAATTGCTAATGGCATAGCTGACGATATGCTTACTACTACAGTGCTTCCTGCTACATGTCCTGTTATTATAGCTCCTTCTATGAATGTGCATATGTATGAGAACAAAATCGTTCAGAGTAATATAAGCAAGCTTAAGGAGTTTGGCTATGAGATAATAGACGCTGATTCAGGCTATCTTGCTTGTGGTGATACAGGTAAGGGGAAGCTTCCTAAGGAAGAAATACTTGTGGAGTATATTCTTAGGGCTTGTGCCAAGGAAAAGGATATGGAGGGAATCAATATTCTTATTACAGCAGGAGCAACTCAAGAGTCAATAGATCCTGTTAGATATATTACTAATCATTCTACTGGTAAGATGGGTTATGCCTTTGCCAGAATGGCTATGCTTAGAGGAGCTAATGTTACTCTTGTAACAGGAGAGACTGCCATAGAACCACCTATGTTTGTGGATGTGGTAAAGGTTAAATCTGCAAGAGATATGTATGAGGCTGTAACAAGCAGAGCTGATAAGATGCAGGCCATAGTTAAGGCCGCAGCAGTTGCAGATTATAGACCTGTAAATGTATCTGATCAGAAAATCAAGAAGAAGGATGGGGATATGAGCATCTATCTTGAAAGAACCGACGATATTCTTGGCACTCTTGGCAAAACACGTTCTGATAAGCAAGTAATCTGCGGATTTTCTATGGAGACAGAGAATATGCTTGAAAACTCCAGAGCCAAGCTAGCTAAGAAAAATGTGGATATGATAGTAGCCAATAATCTTAAACAATCAGGTGCTGGTTTTGGTACAGATACAAATATTGTAACCATAATCACTGCTAATGAGGAGATAGAGCTTCCTATGTTATCTAAGGAGGAAGTGGCAGACAAGATATTGGATAAGATGGGTGATATATATCATCAGAAGAATTTGTAATAAATCATTTTGGGGATGTGGGATAATGTTGCGCATCCTCTTTTTTACAAAAAAATTTTATATACAATTGTAAAAATGCCGAAATAAGGGTTGCTATAATGTGACAATTGGATTAAAATTGTATATGTATTTTTAAGAAATGAGGTACTTAAATTATGGAAGCTTACAAGCAGGAATTTATTGAATTTATGGTTGATTGTCAGGCTTTAAAGTTTGGCGATTTTACACTTAAGAGTGGTAGAAAGTCACCATTTTTTATGAATGCAGGAGCGTATGTAACTGGTTCACAGCTCAAGAAGCTGGGAGAGTATTATGCTAAGGCTATTCATGATGTATATGGAGACGATTTTGATGTTTTATTTGGACCAGCCTATAAGGGAATTCCAATAGGTGTAGTTACAGCTGTGGCATATAGCGAATTATATGGTAAGGAGGTTCGTTATTGCTCAGATCGTAAGGAGGAGAAGGACCACGGCGCAGATAAGGGAAGCTTTCTTGGAAGTAACTTAAAGGATGGAGACAGAGTTATAATGATAGAGGATGTTACAACTTCTGGTAAGTCTATGGAGGAAACAGTTCCTAAGGTTAAGGGAGCTGCTAATGTAACTATTAAAGGACTTATGGTTTCTCTTAATCGTATGGAGAAGGGAACTGGAGATAAGTCTGCTCTTGACGAGATAAAAGAAAGATATGGCTTTGATACTGCAGCTATTGTAAATATGGCTGAGGTAACAGAGCATCTTCATAACAATCCTTATAAGGGACAAGTTATAATAGACGATACATTAAAGGCTGCCATAGATGCATATTATGAGCAGTATGGTGTAAAATAAACTTTTTCACCGCCTGGGGAGACGGATTAAAAAGTAAGGAGGTATGTTATAATGGAAAAGTTATACAACAAGATGACGTCTGTTGGAATAAGTAGTTTGGTTATGGGAATTATAACTATTGTTGCAGGTATTGGAATAGGTGTAGTTATGATTGTGAATGGCGGAAGATTACTTAGTGGCAAGAAGGATATCACATTTTAGATATTATAGGGCTACACATAGGTGCAGCCCTTATTTAACTTAATTGAACAGGAGATATGATATGCCTGATTATATTTTGACATATACAAAGGTTAAGTTCACCCCTACCAAACCTGTTGCTGATGATGTACATATAGAGGATATTGCACACGCATTATCAATGCTTTGCAGAGCAAATGGTCATTACTCAACCTTTTATTCTATAGGAGCTCACTGTCTTAATTGCTATGAGGAAGCATGCGCTAGAAGAGAAAGTGCCAGAGTTAAGATGGCTTGTCTTCTTCATGATGCTTGTGAGGCTTATATTTCTGATATTACAAGACCAGTAAAACAATATTTAGATGAATATAAGAATATAGAAGATAGGCTTTCTCAGGTAATCTACGAGAAGTTTCTTGGTAGCCCTCTTACAGAATACGAGGAGAAGATGGTAAAGCTTATTGATGATGCTATGTTGTATCACGAGTTTCTTGAATTTACAGGAGAAAAGCTTCTGGAAGAAGCACCATATGTTGCTGCTACTCCGGATTTTTTTAGAGGAACTATGAGACAGGTGGAACAGGAATACTTGGAGGTTTTTAACTCCATTGATTTGAATGATAATACAGAGGTAAAGGAGACTATAAAATGGATAAGATAGATATTAAAATATTAAGTTGCCTTAAGAAAAATGCCAGACTTACGGCATCAGCCATAAGTGATGAGATTAATCTTTCAGTTTCAGCAGTTATAGAGAGAATTAAAAAGCTTGAAGCAAGTGGTGTAATCAAAGGATATACCATTGAGCTTGATCAAGAAAAATTAGGTAACAATGTAGTTGCGCTTATGGAGGTTAGCTTAGAGCATCCTGATTATAATAAAGAGTTTATTGATATGGTTGAGAAGAATCAGCATATAGTAGCATGCTTTTATCAGACTGGAGTTTATGATTTTGTATTACAAATTATTACAGATTCTAAGGAAGGCTTAGAGGCGGTTTATAAGGAAATCAAGTGCTGTAAGGGCGTAAGCAAAACAGAGACTCATTTTGTTCTTAAGACAATAAAAGATGTATTTTGTGTATTACCGGAGGAGTAAGATGAATAAGAAAAGTGTAATTATAAGTGTTTTAGTTGTGTTGTTAGTTGTTTTGTCCTACTTGAATGTGGTTCCTCAATCGGGTGCTATATATCTTGTGTTTAATATGTTATTGATTGTAGCGGGCTTTTATATGCTCATTAAGGGTGCGGATATATTCGTGGATGGAGCATCGAAGATTGCCACAAAGTTTAATATTCCGCAGATGGTTATTGGATTAACTATAGTTGCATTTGGAACATCTATGCCGGAAGCTGCAGTTAGTATTAAAGCTGCCCTTTCTGATAATGCAGGGATTACTGTAGGTAATGTTGTGGGAAGTAATATCATGAATATTCTTCTGATACTTGGTGTATCAGCCTGTATAGCAACTCTACCTATTAAGAAGAATACATTTGCCATAGAAATTCCATGGGTTATTGTTATAACTGTTATACTGCTTGTTCTTGGAATAAATGGTAGTGTGATATCTTTTGTTGATGGACTAATCTTATGTGGGCTTATGGCAATCTTTATGGTTTACTTAATTATACAAGCTAAGAAAGGTGAGTCAGATGATGAATCGACACAGCTCACTGAGAAGGATACTATGCTTAAGCTTTTGGTGTTCGTTGCGATTGGTATTGTTTGTATTGTGGTGGGAAGTAACGTAACTGTTGATTCAGCAAGCTATGTGGCTGAAAAATGTGGTATGAGCTCAAGATTAATTGGACTTACAATAGTTGCATTTGGTACATCTCTTCCTGAATTAGTTACATCTGCTACAGCTGCTAAGAGAGGTAAGGTTGATATTGCCATAGGCAATATTGTTGGAAGTAATATATTCAATATACTTTTTGTAGTTGGTGTGTCTGCACTTATTACTCCTGTGGCATTTGCGACTGAATTTGTTAAGGATACAATAGTTGCCATAGCTGCTGCAGTATTACTTTTTGTATGTGTTATTAAGGGAAGACAGCTTACAAGAGCAGGTGGTATTGTGATGCTTATATGCTATGCAGTGTATTTTGCATATATTCTTGTGGCTAATTATGCTGCTTAAGGTTTTTAGGTAAGAAGGATATTAATATGGAATTAAGTAATAGAACCGAAAAGGTAGGTTTAGTGCTTGAGGGTGGTGGCATGAGAGGTATGTATACCACTGGGGTGCTAGATGTGTTTTTGGAGGAGAAAATTTTTGCAGATGCTGTTATAGGCGTATCTGCTGGAGCAGTGTTTGGTTGTTCATATATGTCTGAACAACACGGAAGAGGAATTAGATATAATCTTAAATACATTAATGACGACAGATATATTAGTATGAAGTCCTGGCTTAAGACAGGTAATATATTTAATAAAGACTTTTGCTATGATGAGATACCTAATAAGCTAGATGTATATGATTATGACAAGTTTAAAGAGAATGCTGCTAAGATACCATTTTATGTGTGTTGTACAAATGTTGATACTGGAAAGGCAGAGTATATTAGGTGTACAGACTTTAAGAAGGAAATGGATTATATGAGAGCATCTGCATCCTTGCCATTGGTTTCCCAGATTGTATATAAAGGTGGTAAGAAGCTTTTAGATGGAGGAACAGGAGATAGTATTCCTGTAGATTTCTTCAGAGGAATTGGCTATAAGAAGAATATTGTAGTGCTTACAAGACCGGAAGGCTATGTGAAGAAAGCATCTTCATCAGCTAAACTACTTAAGTTTAGATATAAGAAGTATCCTGAATTTATAGAGACAAATCTAAATAGACATGATAATTATAACAAAGCTGTGTCGGCAATAGAGGAGTATGAGAGACAGGGCGAGGCAATTATCATTAGACCTTCTGAGGAATATAAGATAGGAAGACTTGAGAGAAATCAAGAAAAGCTTGTATATATGTACAACCTTGGGAGGAAGGATGCCATGGCAAAGCTTGAGGAATTGCGTAAGTTTCTTGATTGATTTTATGGGAATAAAAAATAACAGGTAGAGATTACTCCACCTGTTATTTTTTGTTTTATCTTTTACTCAAAGCTTTTTTGCTTTTTTCCAGCAAATCAATAAAGTCTATATTGTTAACCGGCTTTGAGAATAAATAGCCTTGTAAGGTATCACAGAATTGTCTCTGTAGAATTTCTAGCTGGTTAACATCTTCAACGCCCTCTGCAACAACAGATATATGCATCTTATGTGCTAGGGAGATGATTGAGTCAGCTATATATCGATCCTTCTCGTTGCTACATATTCCATCGATAAAGGATTTGTCTATCTTAAGTGTATCAATAGGTATCTGAGTAAGGTAATTAAATGAAGAGTATCCTGTACCAAAATCATCAAGGGCGATGGATGCTCCTAATGCCTTAATCTGATTAATTAACTCAAGGTTATGCTCTAAAGAATTCATAAGAACACTTTCAGTAATTTCAAGTTCAAGATGTTTTAAATCCATTCCGGTTTTTTCGGGGATGGACTTGATGATTTTTATCAGTCTATTATCCTGAAGCTGTGTTGTTGAAACATTTACAGATACTCTTAAGTCTGTGTGACCCAGTGAGATAAGCTTTTGATTAAAGCTACATGCCTCGTAAAGAGCCCATTCGCCGAGCTTGTTAATTAATCCACTGTCTTCTGCAATAGGAATAAATTCAGATGGTGGTATATAACCCACAAGCTCTGATTCGATTCTCATAAGTGCCTCGAAGCCTGTGATTTGACCTGTGCTAACATTAACCTGAGGCTGATAATGCAAGTAGATTTCATTGTTATCTATAACCTTAGAAAGAATCTCAGCCAAATCGTTACGTCTGTTTACGTCATCCTCCATATAACTGTTGAAGAACTTGTAGCTGTTCTTTCCTGAAGTTTTAGCGTTATACATGGCAATGTCTGAATTTTTGATAAGCTCGCTGATAGTAAGACCATCAATAGGGAAGAGGGCGATACCAACACTTAGAGAAACATTGGCAGTTTCGCCGTCCAGGTCATATGGTTCACGTATTACATTAACAAGCTTGTTTGCGTATGCATCTAAATCTTCAGTGGAAGAGTAGGAACTCTTCAATATAAGGAATTCATCTCCGCCAGTTCTGGCTAAAATATCATTAAGCTCGATTGTAGAGTTGAGTCTCATAGCAACCTGCTTAAGAAGAATATCACCATAATCGTGACCTAAGGTGTCATTTACATTCTTAAAGTTATCTAGGTCAAGGAAGAAGATAGCGTGTCTTGCTGAAAGCTGAGAACCATTCTCGTGGAGAATGTCATATGCAAATTTCATAAATGCAACTCTATTATACAGTCCTGTCAAACCATCATGATACGCAAGCTGTTTGATATGTGCATAGTTTTTCTTTAATTCTAGTTCATTTAATTCTAGCTGTTTCTTAGATTCGTTGAGCTGATTGTAGTTAGTGGAGATAATGTTCATCATGTTGTTGAACATATCTGAGAGTTCCCCAAATTCATCATCTGAATCAATATCGCATTTTAAATCCAAGTTACCGGCTGCGGCCTCTGTCATATTTTCTTTAAGCGTAATAATCGGCTCTGTGTACTTGTGCGCCAAAATATTACTAATATGAATTGATATTAATAAAATGATAAATAAAGTAACAATCAATGTGAGAGGAAGAGAGGATAGTATCTTCTGATACTCGGTTCCCTCTTGCTTGATTATATAAATCCAATCGTGGTCTGATATTTTGTTAAAACCATATATCTTATTAAAGGATGAACCTTTGCATATGTAACCGCTAGTGTCTGTGGAACCTGCAATCATTTTAGCTTGCTCCGCAAGATAGCTATCACCAGAAAAACCTGGGGAATTAAAAAGGCAACTACCATCAGCAGTTATTACAAATGCATCTCCTGAGCTTGGTAGGAAGGAACCGAAATAGTCAGCAGAAATGTTAGCTCTTATAAGACCAATTATTTCATTCTTCACTGTGACAGGAGTTAAAACTTCTATACTATTAACGTTTTTGTTAATATTTGAAGCACTCATAATAGTGGTTTTGTCTATCTCATTCACTTGTATATTCATATACTCCTGCCAGTCAACCATAGTAGATGTGTCCGAACTGGTAGAAGCAATGAAAAAACCATTGTAATCATATATATAATAGGTAATATTGCCCTCGAAATTAAATACAGCTTCGTTCAACGTTTGCATAACCATATCGTAGTAAGAAGAGGAAGAACCAAGTGAAATTCCGTTTCTGCTTTCCAGTAGAAGATTTTGAATAGCTAAAGTTCTTGCAAGGCCTTCTGCCTCTGATACCTGAACCTCCAGCTGGGCATGGAAACCATCTGCATAGCTTGTTGCCACATTTTCAGCTGAATTTTTAGCCAGTTCCAAGTATTTTCCTCTTGTTGATGAGTACATAAGTAATGTTAAGAGCACAAGAGGTAACGAAGCTAAAAGTATAATGGATAATCGTAAAGATTTTTTGATAGACATAAGTTTTTCTCCGTTTGTAAAATTTTGTAAGTAGTTGTAATTGCGTAAACTATATTATATAAGAAAATGTAAAACAATTCAATTGCATTTTGTGTAAAAATAACTAAAAAATAATTCAAAATTAAACTAATCCTTATAATAACTGCTAAGAAAATGTTGATTTTTTGTTGAATATTGGGTATAATTATATAAATTGTGCGTAACAAGGAGGTATGTATATATGTTTGGTGTATATTTTGGAAAGTATTTACAGGATGTTGGGGTACTTACAACTGAGCAGTATGTGGATATTATAGAGAAGAGCAGAACAGCTAGAGTAAAGATGGGATTGCTTGCTGTTAACGAGGGCTTTATGACAGAATCACAGGCTGATGAAGTTAACCAGCTCCAGGCTATGCAGGATGCAAGATTTGGTGATATAGCCGTTAGCAAGGGTTATCTCACAGAGGATCAGGTTACAGCACTTCTTAAGAAACAAGGTGATTCATACCTTCTGTTTGTGCAGGAGCTTGTTGAGAGAAAGCTTCTTACTTTAGAGGAGATACAGAAGCATCTTAATCATTACAAGAAGTCAGAGAGACTTACAGCACTTGAGATAGATGCACTTAAGAGTTCAGATATAGATAAGATTATTCCTGTTTTTATAAAGGATGCGTCAGTGCCACCTGTTGTAAGAGATTATATAGCTCTTATGGCTAGAAATGTTGTAAGATTTATAGATAATAAGGTTCGTTTTGAGAAGATTGAGCGAATCAATACATATACTACTAAGTATATAGCAAGTCAGTGCTTTACCGGAGATTACGAGTTGTTCATAGGCATATGTGGACAGGGTAATAAAGTTATTGGCGAAACCTATGGTAAGGAAGAGTTTGCTGCTATAGATGAGGATTGTCTTGATGCGGTATGTGAATTTATAAATGTAAGCAATGGTTTATTTGGATCAAAGCTTAGCCAGGAGGAGGTAAAGATAGATATGCTTCCACCTAATATGTATGTAAATGATACAACAATTAGTACAGAGGGTATGATGTTTATGCTTCCTTGCTTCATTCAAGGTCAGAGAGCAGACATTGTAATCTGTATGGAAACAAAGTGGAACATCAACTAATGGGGAGGATTTATTAAGACATGGCTAATATTTTAATTGTAGATGATTCAAGAACATCTAGAAGAATTTTAAGAGGTCTCTTAGAAGGAGAAGGATATACTATCGTAGGTGAGGCTGTAAATGGTCAGGAGGGCTATGATAAGTATGTAGAGCTTAAGCCGGATCTTGTAACTATGGATATTACAATGCCTGTTATGACTGGTGTTGAGTCTCTTAAGAAGATTAAGGGTGATTTCCCAGAAGCAAAGGTTATTATGGTTTCAGCAGCTGGTCAGCAGCATAATATGCTTGAGGCTGTTCAGAGTGGTGCAGCAGAGTTTATTGCAAAGCCATTTGATGCAGAGGAAATTAAGAAAGTAATTAAGAACGTACTTGAGGCGTAATATATAAAACTAGGCAACCTAAGGGTTGCCTAGTTTTATGTTCAAAATTTGTGTTTAAGGGTTGCCTTTTTTTGTATTTATAGGTATTATAGAGTAGCTATATTATGATTTACAATTCAATTAATATAAATGAATTGCTAAGGAGGATAAAGATGAGCAAGGTTAGAAGAATCTACGTTGAAAAGAAAAGCGATTATGCCGTAAGAGCCACTGAGCTTAAAGCACAGATTAAGGATTATTTAGGCATTAAGGCGAATGCAGTAAGAGAGCTTGTTCGCTACGACATGGAAGGTGTGTCAGATGAGACATATGAGAAGGCTAAGGTAACTGTTTTTTCAGAGCCACCTATTGATGTGGTGTATGAGGAAACATTTCCTGTAGAAGCAGGTCAGGTATATTTCTCTATGGAGTATCTTCCAGGACAATTTGATCAGAGAGCAGACTCAGCAGAGCAGTGTGTTAAGCTTCTTAATGAGAATGAAAATCCTCTTATTAAGACTGCTACAACTTATATTATAGATGGAGATATTACTACAAAACAGCTTGAGGCTATTAAGGAATATGTTGTTAACCCTGTAGACTCAAGAGTCGCAGATGAGGTTAAGCCGGATACACTTGTAACTGTATTTGACGAGCCTGCTGATGTAATTATATTTGATGGATTTAAAGATATGGCAGAGGATAAGTTAAAGGAGTTATATGACTCACTTGGTCTTGCCATGACATTTAAGGATTTCCTTCATATTCAGAATTACTTCAATAATGAGGAGAATAGAGATCCATCTATGACAGAGATAAGAGTTCTTGACACATATTGGTCAGATCACTGTCGTCATACTACCTTCTCCACGGAGCTTACAGATGTTAGCTTTGACGAGGGTTATTACAATGATATGATTTCTTCAACCTATGATAGATACGTTGAAACTGCAGCAGACATTAATGCAGGAAGAGACGACAAGTTTGTGTGCCTTATGGATATAGCGCTTATGGCTATGAAGGCACTTAGAAAAGCTGGAAAGCTTGAGGATATGGAGGTTTCAGATGAGATTAACGCATGTTCTATAGTTGTTCCAGTTGAGATTGATGGAGTAACAGAGGAGTGGTTAGTAAGCTTTAAGAATGAGACTCACAACCACCCAACTGAGATAGAGCCATTTGGTGGTGCGGCTACATGTCTTGGTGGAGCTATTAGAGATCCACTTTCAGGACGTTCATATGTATATCAGGCTATGCGTGTAACTGGAGCAGCTGATCCAACAGTATCTCTTAAGGATACTATGAAGGGTAAGCTTCCACAGAGAAAGATTGTTAAGGTTGCAGCTGCTGGATATAGCTCATATGGTAACCAGATTGGACTTGCAACAGGTCATGTAAATGAGATTTACCATCCAAACTATGTGGCTAAGCGTATGGAGATTGGTGCTGTTATGGGTGCTGCTCCTAGACGTGCAGTTAAGAGACTCAACTCAGACCCAGGTGATATCATTATCTTACTTGGTGGCCGTACAGGTCGAGATGGCTGTGGTGGTGCTACAGGTTCATCTAAGGCACATACTGAGAGCTCAATTGAGACTTGTGGTGCTGAGGTTCAGAAGGGTAATGCACCTACAGAGAGAAAGATTCAGAGATTATTCAGAAGAGAAGAGGTTGCTTCTCTTATTAAGAAATGTAATGACTTCGGAGCAGGTGGTGTATCAGTTGCCATCGGTGAGCTTGCAGCAGGTCTTAAGGTTGACCTTGATAAGGTACCTAAAAAGTATGCTGGCCTTGATGGTACAGAGCTTGCTATATCAGAGTCACAGGAGCGTATGGCAATAGTTATCGATCCTAAGGATGTTGATACTATGATGAAGTATGCTAACCAGGAGAACTTAGAGGCTGTTGCAGTTGCTACAGTAACTGAGGAGCCACGTCTTGTACTTAGCTGGAGAGGAAAAGATATTGTTAACCTTTCAAGAGCATTCCTTGATACAAATGGTGCTCATCAAGAGACTGCTGTTAAGGTTGCTATGCCTTCAAAGGATGATAATTACTTTGCTGATAAGGCAGAGGTTAAGAATGTTAAGGAGACTTGGTTAAATACTCTGTCTGACCTTAATGTATGTTCACAGAAGGGTCTTGTTGAGATGTTTGACTCATCAATAGGTGCTGGAACAGTTACTATGCCTTATGGTGGTAAGTATCAGCTTTCACCTACTCAGACTATGATTGCAAAGCTCCCAGTGCTTAGAGGTAAGACAAATACAGTAACTATGATGAGTTACGGTTTAGATCCATATCTTTCAACCTGGAGTCCATATCATGGTTCAATATATGCAGTTCTTCACTCAGTAGCTAAGATTGCTGCTTCTGGTGGAGATGTATCTAAGATTAGACTTACATTCCAGGAGTATTTTGAGAGACTTGGAAATGATCCATATAGATGGGGTAAGCCACTTGCAGCACTTCTTGGTGCATTTGATGCTCAGATGGGACTTGGCCTTCCATCAATTGGTGGTAAGGATTCTATGTCAGGTTCATTTAATGATATTGATGTTCCACCTACACTATGTTCGTTTGCAGTTGATGTTGCAGATTATATGGATGTTGTTACTACAGAGCTTAAAGAGGCTGGAAATGTACTCTTAAAGGTAGATATTAAGAAGGATGAGTTTGATAAGCCTGATTACGCTAACGTTCTTGGGACTTACGCAGATCTTCTTAAGGATATTAAGGATGGAAAGATTGAGTCAGCTTACGCAGTAGGCTTCGGTGGTATTATTGAAGCAGTTAGTAAGATGGCATTTGGTAATAAGCTTGGTGTTCATATCCTTGACAGTGTTTCTAAGGATGCACTTGTTGCTAAGGATTACGGTTCAATTATTATCGAGGTTAAGCCTGAGAATGAGACTAAGCTTTGCGTTCCTGCAACTGTAATCGGTGGTGTTAAGGCTAGTGCTACATTTACCTACGGTGACACTACAATTACTATGGATGAGGCACTTGCTGCTTGGACTAACACTCTTGAGAAGGTATTCCCTACAGAGTCAGGTGTTGAGCAGAACGATAAGATTAATGATGAGCTTAAGATTGAGGATGGTATTGTTAAGTCACCTATTTATGATGGTGGAAGTATCCTTATAGCTAAGAATAAGATTGCAAAGCCAAAGGTATTTATTCCTGTATTCCCAGGTACTAACTGTGAGTACGATTCACTTAGAGCCTTTGAGAATGCTGGTGCAGAGGTAGAGACTATAGTATTTAAGAACCAGAATCCACAGGATATTAGAGATTCTGTAGATGCATTTACTAAGGCTATTAGTCAGAGCCAGATTATTATGTTCCCAGGTGGATTTAGTGCAGGTGATGAGCCAGATGGTTCAGGTAAGTTCATCGCTACGGCATTTAGAAATGCTAAGATTTCAGAGGAGGTTATGAAGCTCCTTAACGAGAGAGATGGTCTTGCACTTGGTATCTGTAATGGATTCCAGGCACTTATTAAGCTTGGACTTGTACCTTATGGTGAGATTATTCCACAGACTGACGATTCACCAACTCTTGCTATGAATAGCATTGGTCGTCACCAGTCAAAGATGGTTTATACTAAGGTTGTAACTAATAAGAGCCCATGGCTTAAGAAGGCTACCCTTGGTGGAGTTTATACAGTACCTATATCACATGGTGAGGGTAGATTCGTGGCAAGTAAGGAGTGGATTGAGAAGCTCTTTGCAAATGGTCAGGTAGCAACTCAGTATGTTGATATGGATGGTAACCCAACTATGGACGAGTACTTCAATGTAAATGGTTCTTACTACGCTATCGAGGGTATCACAAGTCCAGATGGTAGAGTACTTGGTAAGATGGCGCACTCAGAGCGTAGAGGTACAGCTGTTGCTGTTAATATCTACGGTGACCAGGATCAGAAGATATTCGAGTCAGGTGTTGAGTATTTCTCATAGAATTAGATAGCTATATCTGTTCATGTTATTATATTGTATATGCATGGTAAGATGGATGTAGTTGTTGGGAATATGAAGAAAAAAGCGGTTTCTCGGTATGAGAAACCGCTTTTTTATGTTCGTGTTTTCGTTATGGGTATGGTGCGTGTGGAAGAGTTACTGTATACCCGTGAGAAGGGAGAAAACAAGCTATTGCGGGTATGAGGAGATGTGAAATGCTACTGTATACCCGGGGAAAGAGAGAAAACAAGCTATTGTGGGTATGAGGAGAGGTGAAATGCTGCTGTATACCCGTGAGAAGGGAGAAAACAAGCTATTGCGGGTATGAGGAGAGGTGAAATGCTGTTGTATACCCGAGGAAAGAGAGAAAACAAGCTAACGTGGGTATGATGGGTATAGAAAAGAAGGTTTGAGTTGTGGAAATAGATCTGGTAAGTTATAATTAGTTTGATAAGAAATAATTAAACCATTACAGTGAGGAATCCTTTATGGGTAATAAAAAAATCGTATTTTGTATAGTGATGTTCTTGGTTATTTTCTTGTTCGGCATTATAGGGCCGGATTTAAAGAATAGGGATAAATATTTGGAAGAAAAACCAACAACTACAACGCAGGATATAACTTCAGTTATAGAAAAAACAGAAGTGACCACAGAGCAAGTTGCAGAGCAAACCACAGAAGTGACCACAGAGCAAGTTGCAGAGCAAACCACAGAAGTGACCACAGAGCAAGTTGCAGAGCAAACCACAGAAGTGACCACAGAGCAAGTTGCAGAGCAAACCACAGCAAAAACC
>JAFWZV010000006.1 GCA_017517305.1 Lachnospiraceae bacterium
AGTGACCACAGAGCAAGTTGCAGAGCAAACCACAGAAGTGACCACAGAGCAAGTTGCAGAGCAAACCACAGAAGTGACCACAGAGCAAGTTGCAGAGCAAACCACAGCAAAAACCACAGAACAAGTTGTAGAGCAAACAACTGAACAAACAACAGCGCAAGCTGTAGATAATGTAGATGAAAAGTCAAAATTTGTATTCACAGAAATAATAGAAGTAGGAAAATATTTGTTTTCTGATGATTGCAATATTATATACAATAATAATTATGTACTTTCAAGAGATGTGGAGAGGAAAATTGATGAGATTATTGCTTCTATGACTATTGAGGAAAAGGTGGGTCAGTTGTTTTTTGTTAAGAATGACGGAAGATTTGATGGAAGCATACTAAGTGATTATCCTGTTGGTGGAGTTATACTTTTTAAAGGAGATTTTGCAGGAAAATCAGAGGAAACTGTGAAGGACAATATTATAAATCTTCAGGATAATAGTAAAGTTCCCCTTTTGATTGGTATAGACGAGGAGGGAGGAACAGTAGTCAGACTTAGCTGTTATTCTATGTTGGCGCCATATCAATTTAAGTCACCTAGAGATTTGTATTATGCAGGTGGTTTTACTGGGATTAAGGAGGATGCTGTTGCAAAGTCAGAGCTTCTTTTGTCTTATGGTATTAATGTAAACTTTGCACCTGTATGTGATGTGCCTGATACTAATGGTGATTTTATATATACTAGATCTTTTAGTGAGGATGTAGAACTCACAGAGGAATATGTACAGCTTATGGTTGAGACAATGAATGAATGCAATATGGGCTCGGTGCTTAAGCATTTCCCAGGGTATGGTAATAATGTGGATACTCATAACAGTGTGGCTAGAGATTTAAGACCTATTGAAGAATTTAAAAATGTAGATTTGAAACCATTTCAAGCGGGTATAGATTCGGGGGCATGGTGTGTGTTGATTAACCACAATATAGTTGAATGCATGGATAAGGATAATCCTGCGTCATTGTCACCTGATGTACATGATTTGTTACGTCAGGATATGGAATTTGGTGGTGTAATTATTACTGATGATCTTATGATGAATGGAATTGCTAATCTTTATTCTAAGGAAGAGGCGGCAGTTCAAGCAGTTTTGTCAGGTAATGATATGATACTTGCTACTGATTATCAGGTTCAATATGAAGCTGTATTAAATGCTGTAAAATCAGGAAGAATTAAGGAGGAACAGGTTGAGGAATCAATAAAAAGGATTCTGAGATGGAAGTATTCCCTAGGGTTGCTTGATATATAGATTTATAAAACATATATTAGTAAAATTATATAGATAATACAAAAATATTTTATAAATATTATTGGTTGTTTTATAAAAGCAGAGTTTTAAACTCTGCTTTTTCAACATTTGTTGATAAAAGGTTAAAAAATTAAAATAGTTTGTGAAATAATAATGAATACTATTGACTTAAATATTATTAATGATAATATACTTTAATATTGAAAAAGTTTCATATTAAACTAAGGAGGAAGGCTTATGTGTGAGATGGAATCAATTATGTTTACTAATTTGAGTAAATTTAAAAAGCTGTATGAGAGACAATTATGTAGTATATATGAAAAATACGATTTGAGAAAGATCGATATGGAAATAGTTGTATATCTTGCGAATTGTGGCAATGAGGATACTGCTAGAGATATTGCTAATACAAATATGTTTACAAAAGGACATATATCCCAGTCTGTGAAGAGACTTAGTGATTTGGGTTTTATATCAATTAACCAGGACGCTAAGGATATGAGAGTACAGCATCTTAAGCTTACTGACAATGTTAGACCTATGTTAAAGGAACTAAAGGAAGAAAAGGATAAGGTTGCTTCCGTTGTATTTGCAGGGGTGACCGAGGAAGAAAGTAAGGTTGTTAGACAGGTGTTTGATAAGATGTGTGAAAACATTATGAAAGATATGAACCAGGAGTAAGGACTTGTTTATAAATATAAAGAACTTCAGGAGGCAAAGGTGTGAGACAGAAATTTATGATCTTTATGAGGGGAAGATATGGAGTAGATAAAATGTCCTGAGTGTGGGCAGAAGGTAAATGTACCAAGAGGTCACGGTAAGATAGAGGTTACTTGTCCCAAATGTAGTATGAAGTTTGTTAGAAGGAGCTAGCAATGTTTGGTTATATAGGAGTTAACAAGCCGGAGCTAAAAATTAAAGATTTTGAGAGATATAGGGAGTATTACTGTGGTTTGTGTCATAGCTTAGGTAATCATCATGGATTGCTGGGACAGATAAGCTTAAGCTACGATGCAACATTTGCGGCAGTGCTCCTGTCTGCTTTATATGAGCCCGTAACCTATAGAATGCAAAGTGGATGTGTGTTACATCCGGTGGGCAAGAAGAAATATCTGTCTAATCAGTTTATTGATTATGTGGCAGATATGAATGTGCTGCTTACCTATTATAAGTGCCAGGATGATTGGAATGATGAGAAGAACTTGGTTAAGCTTGGGTATGGAGTTACTCTTAAAAAACAGGCAAAAGTAGTGGAGTCAAGATATCCAGGGAAAGCAGAGAACATTAAGTCAGCCTTAAACTCTATATATGAGCTGGAAAAAAACTGTAATGCAAATATCGACAAGCTATCCAATGCATTTGGTGATATAATGGCAGAGATACTTGATGTATCTGCTGGGGATTTAGATGCAAGGGATAAGAACAGATATGGCGATATGTGGAAGGGTGAACTAAGAACCTTGGGCTTTAATCTTGGCAAATTCATATATATTATGGATGCTTTCGATGATGTGGAAAAGGATATGAAGAAGGGGAGCTTTAACCCTTTTATGGATAGATACAAGGCATGCTTACAGGATGAGCTTACCATGGGAGAATTTGATGCTTATGTGGAGAAGCTTCTTATGATGTGTGCCAGTGATATGGCAAAGTCCTATGAGAGACTTCCTATAATACATGAGACTGCAATACTTAGGAATATCATATATTCAGGTATATGGATGAAGTTCATTAGTATATGTAAAGACAGATAAGCTGGTAATAATTAGAGGCTGACTTGAATGAAAGTGAGATTAGCCCCAAGTTATGTGCATAGCATATGATAACATAAAAAATTAGGTAAAATATTCGGGAGAAAAAGATTATGAGAGATCCTTATGCTGTATTAGGATTACAAAACGGTGCCTCTGAGGATGAGGTTAAAAAAGCATATAGAAAATTAAGTAGAAAGTATCATCCGGATGCTAATATAAACAATCCTAACAAGGATGCTATGGAGCAGAAGTTTATAGAGGTTCAGGCAGCTTATGATGCCATTATGAACAAGAAAACCGGTGGCTATGGTCCAGGTTCAAGCTACAGTTCAGGAGGAACATCAGGCTATGGTTCCTCGGGGTTTAATGGCTCAGGCTTTAGTCAGACAAGCTTTAACAGCTATGAGGACTTTTTTAGAGCCTTTATGGGCTTTGCAGCTGGAGGCGGTGACCCATTTGGTGGAGCTAGGAATCAGGGTGGTGGTACATCTCAGACTGAAAGCAGACTTAATGCGGCTCAGAATTTCATTATGAACAGAATGTATGCTGAAGCTCTTAGAACTCTTAGTGATATAGATGAGAGAAGTGCTAAGTGGTACTATTTAAGTGCGGCGGCTAACCATGGCGCAGGCAACCACGCCACAGCTATGGACCATATAGACACAGCTATATCTATGGAGCCGAATAACTCTGAGTACAGACGTCTTAAGGAACGTATGCAGGGTGGTGGAGACTGGTACAATATGCGTACCAGAAGCTATGGTATGCCTAATGTAAGGACATATGGCTGTTCCAGCTGTTGTACAGAGCTATGCTGTAACTATTTGCTGTGTAATGCATGTACTCCTTGGGGTGGTATGTGCTGTTAGGATGAGAAATAAAAAAAGATAATATATTATCTAGAAGTAGCAAAATTAGGATATAATGGATAATATATTATCTGTTTTATTAATTGTTGCAAAAATCAAGAAATTTATTTAATACAGTAGATTTATTCTTATTACTAGAATATATAAATCCTACTGTTCTTTTTTCTATCTCTTTTTCTAAAGGTAATTCAATAATCTTTCCAGTTTCAAGATAATCCAAGGCAAATTCCCTAACTACGCTGGCTACTCCCATACCGATAGATGCAAAGTCTATAAGAAGGTCCATATTATTAACCTCAAGGACCTGGTTAGGATAGATGCCTTCTGAGGCAAGGTAAGCGTCAATATGGGTTCTGGTTACATTGTTCTTTTCCAACAGCATAAGATTGGATTTTTCAAGTATATCTTTGATGGATAACTTGCCAGGCATATTGGCTTTCCTGCTGATGTTATCTAGAGCAGAATCAGTTGAAGGACTTGGTTTATCTAAATCTGACATTACTGATTTTAATTTGTCTGATGTAGATTCTTTGTCGTCACTAATAAATGATGTAATATTTCCAGCAAACATCCATTGATATTCGTTCTCCTGAGGAACATGGTCAGTTTCTCTTAGGTGCAGGTTATCCAGATAACTATCAGATGTAACAAATATATCATGAATAGTAGTAAGCTCCTTGTATGTAAAGCCTTTGGGTATATCGGTTTCGCAGATAAGTCCCAAATCAATCTTGCCATCAGATAAGAGATTTAAAGTATTCTTAGTAGAGTGACAACGAATAGTAACCTTAATATGAGGATTCTCATCGATGAAATCCTTAAGGTAATCTAATAATATATGCTTACAAAGGGAAGTACTAACACCTATCTTAAGCTGACCGATACCTAAGTCATGAATTTTCTTAATCTCATCCTCGGCCTGGTTAATGCTGTCAAATGCATTGCCTATATGTTGGTATAATATTTCACCTTCCTCAGTTAATGATACACCCTTAGAGGTACGGGAGAAGAGGGTAACTCCTAAGCCTTTTTCTAAGTTGGATATGGATTTACTAATAGCAGGCTGGCTGATAAACAATTTGTCTGCTGCCTTGCTAATGTTACCAAGAGAAGCAACAGTGTAAAATATTCTGTAATTATTCAAATTTTCGTACATTTTTTATCTCCTTAAGCTGTAAAACGAAATATTAACTATATGTAATATATCATTAATTAGCTATAACTTCAAGTTATATCAGATATTCTTATTATATATTTTAATTATATTTTTATATATGTTACAATGCACTGAATAATAGGATACATATAAATAAGTATACAAATATTAATAATAAATGGAGGTAACCGATATGGGTATGACAATGACACAGAA
This sequence comes from Lachnospiraceae bacterium, assembly GCA_017517305.1. GTDB lineage: Bacteria > Bacillota > Clostridia > Lachnospirales > Lachnospiraceae > Coprococcus_C. The sequence continues at coordinate 5,290 of JAFWZV010000006.1, forward strand.
AATACTTGCTAAGCATGCTGGTTTAGACTCAGTTGTAGCTGGTCAGTTAATCGAGGCAGACTTAGATTTAGTATTAGGTAATGACGTTACTACACCGGTAGCGATTCATGAGATGGAGAAGTTTAATAAGAAGGATGTCTTCGACAAGGAGAAGATAGCACTTGTTATGGACCATTTCACACCTAATAAGGATATTAAGAGTGCTGAGCATTGTAAGTGTGTAAGAGAGTTCTCATGTGCTAATCAGATTAAGAATTACTTTGACGTGGGAGAGATGGGTATCGAGCATGCACTTCTTCCTGAGAAGGGACTTATCGTTGCAGGAGAGACTTGTATCGGTGCAGATTCACATACATGTACATATGGTGCTTTAGGTGCATTTTCAACAGGTGTTGGAAGTACTGATATGGCAGCAGGTATGGCAACTGGTAAGGCGTGGTTCAAGGTTCCATCAGCTATTAAGTTTAATATAGTTGGCGAGAAGGCCCCTTGGATTAGCGGTAAGGATGTTATTCTTCACATTATCGGTATGATTGGTGTAGACGGAGCACTTTACAAGTCTATGGAGTTTGTTGGTGAGGGTATTAAGAACCTTACTATGGATGATAGATTTACTATAGCAAATATGGCTATTGAGGCTGGTGCTAAGAATGGTATCTTCCCAGTTGATGAGCTTACTGAGGAGTATATGAAGGAGGCATCTACTAAGACTTGGACTAAGTACGAGGCTGATGCTGATGCAGAGTATGATGAGGAGTACACTATTGACTTATCAACACTTAAGCCAACAGTTGCATTTCCACATCTTCCAGAGAATACAAAGACTATCGATGAGGTAGGGGATATAAAGATTGACCAGGTTGTAATTGGTTCATGTACTAATGGACGTATCTCAGATATGAGAATTGCTGCTGAGATTATGAAGGATAAGAAGGTTGCCAAGGGACTTAGAGTTATCATTATCCCTGGTACACAGAAGATATATCTTCAGATGATTAAGGAAGGCCTTGCAGAAATATTTATTAATGCAGGAGCAATTGTTTCAACTCCAACCTGTGGACCATGTCTCGGTGGACATATGGGTGTTATGGCAGCAGGTGAGAAGTGTGTATCAACTACTAACCGTAACTTTGTTGGTCGTATGGGTCATGTTGATTCAGAGGTTTATCTTGCAAGCCCAGCTGTTGCAGCTGCATCAGCAATCACTGGTAAGATTAGCTGCCCATGTGAAGTAATGAACTAGGAGGTATATATAATGAAAGCATTCGGAACAGTACATAAATATGGTGACAATGTAGATACAGATGTAATTATTCCAGCTAGATATCTTAATTCATCAGACCCATCAGAGCTTGCAAAAAGCTGTATGGAGGATATCGATAAGGATTTCGTAAATAGAGTAAAGCCTGGAGATATTATGGTGGCTAATAAGAACTTTGGATGTGGTTCATCTAGAGAGCATGCGCCTATAGCAATTAAGGCTTCAGGTATTTCTTGTGTTATAGCAGAGACATTTGCAAGAATATTTTATAGAAATGCTATTAATATAGGACTTCCTATTATAGAGTGTCCTGAGGCTGCAAAGGGAATCGACGCAGGAGATCAGGTTGAAATCGACTTCGACAGCGGAATGATTTACAACAAGACTAAGGGAACTGAGTTTAAGGGTCAGGCATTCCCACCATTTATGCAGGAGATAATTAAGAACGAGGGACTTATTAATTATATTAATAATAAGTAAGATAAAAGGAGGATTATATGGAATTTAAGATTAATCCTAATAATGTGGCAGAAGAAACCACAAGTGATTACAATCGCTTTGAACAAAATGATTTCCTGATTACAAGTGCTAGTGATAATTTGTTTAATAATCCTGGACAGAGCAAAGATAAGAATAATGTAGTAACTCATAATCAGTACGGCATGAGATGGTATCTCTTCATGGTGTGGGGAGTGTTGATTTATTACCCAATATCTTTAATGTCATCGGTTATAACAAATTTTAAGACAGTAGATACGTATAAGGATATGATGGGGAGATATGGATCCTCTTATTACACCATAATGTTTGCATTTATGATAATAACTATTATCTTTGAATGTGCACTTATTTACCTTGCCATTAAGACGAGAAATGAACTCCTTGATTTTAAAGCAAGTGGTGTAAAAAATCTTAAAACATGCTTGCTTGCTCCTGGAATATATGTGGTAATAGTTTTTGTCATATATTTGCTTGTGGTAGAAAAGGAGCAGGGTGGAACTGTAGGAGAGTTCTTTGGCGTATTGTTTAATCCAAAATACTTCTTCAAATATGGAGTATGGAAGATATATGCTTATATTGCGGCGTATATAGCTTTTGTAGTAGGAAATATAAAATATTTTAATAACAGAAAGAATTATTTTAAATTATAAATAAATTTACGAAGGAGTAGTAACTATGGTTTGTAAGGAATGTGGAACTGTGATTCCAGACGGACAATATACTTGTTACGTGTGTGGAGCGTTTGTAGGAACAATGCCTGCACAGTCTGAACCCCCAACTTATCAGCAACCGCAGATGGGACAGTATAATGGAAATAATACATATCAAAACATGATGAATCAGCCTAATACATATAGTATGGGAAGTTACGCGCCAGAACTTGGGATGAAGTGGTACAAGTTTTTAATTTATTTTATGTTGTTCTTCTCATGCATTGGAAATATTTGGAATGGTATCAACATATTTACAGGTGGTCACTATGATGGACAAAAGGATTTAGTATATAGATATTATGATGGCTTGCAGACGGTTGATATGATAATGGGTGTTCTTAGTATTTTACTAGGTGTCTATGCATTGTTTGTTAGATTTGCTTTGGCTGATTTTAAGAGAGTAGGACCGATGATGTTTATTGGCATATATGTTTTTTCTGTTGTGATGAATATATTATATGCCTTAATGGTAATGGGAGTTACGGTAGAATTTACATTTACTGATGTGTACAGTCCTATATCTATGATTACACATGTAATTATGATAAGTGCAAACTATGTGTACTTTAAGAATAGAAAACATTTATTTGTTAACTAGATTTTTGTTTGGAGGAAAGAAAAAATGATTTGTAACATAGCAGTTATTAAGGGTGACGGTATCGGTCCCGAGGTAGTTTCTGAGGCTATGAAGGTACTTGATGCAGTTGCAGCTAAGTATGGACATACATTTAACTATGAGCAGCTTCTTATGGGAGGATGTTCAATAGATGCTCACGGGGTGCCTCTTACAGACGAGGCGGTAGCAAGAGCAAAGGCAGCAGATGCTGTACTTCTTGGTTCTATAGGTGGTAATACTTCAACTTCACCATGGTATAAGCTTCCACCAAACTTAAGACCAGAGGCAGGACTTCTTAAGATTCGTAAGGAGCTTGGACTTTTTGCAAATCTTAGACCAGCTCTTTTATACAAGGAGTTAAAGGGTGCATGTCCTCTTAAGGAGGAGATTGCTGATAAGGGCTTTGATATGATGATTATGAGAGAACTTACAGGTGGACTTTACTTTGGTGATAGAGAGACTAAGGAAATTGATGGTGTAATGACTGCCATTGATACACTTACATATAATGAGAATGAGATTAGAAGAATCGCTATTAAGGGCTTTGACATTGCTATGAAGCGTCGCAAGAAGGTTACTAGCGTAGACAAGGCAAATGTACTTGATTCTTCAAGACTTTGGAGAAAGGTAGTAGAAGAGGTTGCTAAGGATTATCCAGAGGTTACCTACGAGCATATGTTAGTTGATAACTGTGCTATGCAGCTTGTAAAGGATCCTGCTCAGTTCGATGTAGTCCTTACAGAGAATATGTTCGGCGATATCCTTTCAGATGAGGCTTCAATGATTACAGGCTCTATCGGAATGCTTGCATCAGCATCACTTAATGAGACTAAGTTCGGTATGTATGAGCCAAGTGGTGGTTCAGCACCAGATATAGCAGGACAGAATAAGGCAAACCCTATTGCAACTATTCTTTCAGCAGCGATGATGCTTAGATACACATTTGATATGGATAAGGAAGCTGATGCTATAGAGGCAGCAGTTCAGCAGGTACTTGTGGAGAATTACAGAACCTGTGATATCGTATCAGAGGGTACACAGCTTGTAAGCTGTTCAGAGATGGGTGACCTTATCGCAGCAAGAGTATAAAATGTTGATTATAACTATCAGGAGATGCCTGATAGCAAAATAAAAGGAGACGATAAAATGAAGAGTGATAACGTAAAAACAGGTATGCAGCAGGCTCCACACAGAAGCTTGTTTAACGCACTTGGAATGACAGAGGAAGAGCTTTCTAAGCCATTAGTTGGTATCGTTTGCTCATACAATGAGATTGTTCCAGGTCACATGAACCTTGATAAGATAGCTCAGGCTGTTAAGCTTGGAGTTGCCGCAGCAGGCGGTACACCTATTATGTTCCCAGCTATCGCAGTATGTGATGGTATTGCTATGGGACATATCGGTATGAAGTATTCTCTTGTAACAAGAGATTTGATTGCAGATTCAACTGAGGCTATGGCATTAGCTCATCAGTTTGATGCCCTTGTTATGATTCCTAACTGTGATAAGAATGTTCCTGGACTTCTTATGGCAGCAGCAAGAGTAAATGTTCCAACTGTATTTGTATCAGGTGGTCCAATGCTTGCAGGTCATGTTAAGGGTCATAAGACATCCCTTTCATCAATGTTTGAGGCTGTTGGTTCATACGCAGCAGGAACAATGAGTGAGGATGATGTTAAGGATTTTGAGTGTAATGCATGTCCAACCTGTGGTTCTTGCTCAGGTATGTACACAGCAAACTCTATGAACTGTCTTACTGAGGCACTTGGTATGGGACTTCCTGGTAATGGTACAATCCCAGCAGTATACTCAGAGAGAATTAAGCTTGCTAAGCACGCTGGTATGGCAGTTATGGAGATGTATAGGAAGAATATCAGACCAAGAGATATCATTACAAAGGATGCAATCTTAAATGCACTTACAGTAGATATGGCACTTGGATGTTCAACAAACTCCATGTTACATATACCTGCAATTGCACATGAAATCGGATTTGATTTTGATATAGCTATGGCAAATGAAATCAGTGCTAAGACACCTAACCTTTGTCATCTTGCGCCAGCAGGTCCTACATATATGGAAGACTTAAATGAGGCCGGCGGTGTATATGCGGTTATGAATCAGCTTAAGGAGTTAGGACTTCTTAAGGAGGATTGTATGACTGTAACAGGTAAGACAATCGGTGAGGCTGTTGATGGAGTTAAGAATAGAAATCCAGAGGTTATAAGACCTCTTGATAATCCATATAGTAAGACAGGTGGTCTTGCCGTACTTAAGGGTAACCTTGCACCAGATGGTTCTGTTGTTAAGCGTTCAGCAGTTGTTGCAGAGATGATGCAGCATGAAGGACCGGCAAGAGTATTCGAGTGTGAGGAGGATGCAATCGCTGCTATTAAGGGTGGTAAGATTGTAGCAGGAGATGTAGTAGTAATCAGATATGAGGGTCCTAAGGGTGGTCCTGGTATGAGAGAAATGCTTAACCCAACATCAGCTATCGCTGGTATGGGACTTGGCTCTACAGTAGCTCTTATCACTGATGGACGTTTCTCAGGAGCAAGCCGTGGAGCTTCTATCGGACACGTATCACCTGAGGCGGCTGTTGGTGGACCGATTGCTCTTATCGAAGAGGGAGATATCATTTCCATCGATATTGAGGCTTGTACATTAAATGTTAAGCTTTCTGATGAGGAATTAGCAGCTCGTAAGGCTAAGTGGCAGCCAAGAGAGCCAAAGGTAACTACAGGATATCTTGCAAGATACGCTAAGATGGTAACTTCAGGTAACAGAGGAGCTGTACTTGAGTTCTAGTTGCAAGGATATATAATAAAGATGTGTTAATAAAAAGAAAACTATAAACTAAGAATTAAAGTCCAAGGACTTAAGTTAGATAAAAAGGAGAATGACCATGAAACAATTAACAGGCTCAGAAATTATTATTGAGTGCTTAAAAGAGCAGGGCGTTGACACGGTATTTGGTTACCCAGGTGGAACCATACTTAACGTATACGATGCACTTTACAAGCACCAGGATGAAATCAATCACATTTTAACCTCTCATGAGCAGGGCGCAGCTCACGCAGCAGACGGTTATGCAAGAGCAACAGGCAAGGTTGGTGTATGTATGGCAACCTCAGGCCCTGGTGCTACAAACCTTGTAACAGGTATTGCAACAGCATATATGGATTCTATTCCTGTTGTAGCAATCACTGCTAACGTAGGTGTATCACTTCTTGGTAAGGACAGCTTCCAGGAGGTTGATATCGCAGGAGTGGTAATGCCTATTACAAAGCACAGCTTCATCGTTAAGAATGTACACGAGCTTGCAGATACAATTAGAAGAGCATTTAAGATTGCACAGACTGGTAGACCAGGCCCTGTACTTGTGGATGTAACTAAGGATGTTACAGCTAATGTTGCAGACTTCGAGCCTAAGGCACCAGAACCAATCGAGAGAAAGGTTACATCAATTAAGGCAGACAGTCTTGATGATGCAATCAGAATGATTGAGAAGGCTAAGAGACCATTTATCTTAGCAGGTGGTGGTGTTATTACAGCAGGTGCTACAGATGAATTAAAGAAGTTCGCTGAGAAGATTGATGCTCCAGTTTGTGATACTCTTATGGGTAAAGGCGCATTTGACAATACAAGTGACAGATATACAGGAATGATCGGTATGCATGGTACAAAGGTATCAAACTTCGCTGTTAATAAGGCTGATCTTGTAATCGTTGTTGGCGCAAGATTCTCAGACAGAGTTATCGGTAACGCAGATAAGTTTGCAGTAAATGCAAAGATTATCCATATAGATGTAGATCCAGCTGAGATTGATAAGAATATCTTAGTTGAGTGTAGCGTAATCGGAGATGCTAAGGAAGTTCTCAAGATGATTTCTTCAAGAGTTAAGTCAGCTGATCATAAGGATTGGATGGATCAGATAGCTGAGCTTAAAGAGAAGTTCCCATGTGTAGATGACTACAATGAGTTCTCAGGCCCTGGTATTATCAATAAGATTTACGAGGTAACAGAGGGTAAGGCTACAATTACTACAGATGTTGGACAGCACCAGATGTGGGCTGCACAGCACTACAAGTACACTCGTCCAAGACAGCTTCTTAGCTCAGGTGGACTTGGTACTATGGGATTCGGTCTTGGCGCTTGTATGGGTGCTAAGGTTGGTATGCCAGAGAATATTACAATCAATATCGCTGGTGATGGATGCTTCAGAATGAACATGCAGGAGGTTGCTACAGCAGCTAGATACAACATTCCAATAATCGAGGTTGTTATTAATAACCACGTGCTTGGTATGGTTAGACAGTGGCAGACATTGTTCTATGACAAGAGATATTCTAATACAATACTTAATGATGGTGTTGATTTCGTTAAGGTTGCAGAGGCTCTTGGTGCTACAGGTATGAGAGCAACAAATCTTGCAGAGTTTGAGGATGCATTAAAGAAGGCTATAGAGATGAATAAGCCAGTTGTTATCGAGTGCTTAATTGACCAGGATGATAAGGTATGGCCAATGGTTGCAGCAGGTGCAGCACTTGAGACTTGCTTCGATAAGAACGATTTAGAGAATAAGTAATTTAGGGAGGAATTTAAAGATGGCAAGAGTATTTAATTTTTCAGCAGGACCTTCAGTTTTACCTGAGGTAGTTTTAAAACAGTGTGCAGAGGATATGATGGATTACAAGGGCTCAGGAATGAGTGTTATGGAGATGAGCCATCGTTCAAAGGTATACGATAACATCATCAAGGAAGCAGAGCAGGATTTAAGAGATCTCTTAGAGATTCCTGACAATTACAAGGTTCTTTTCCTTCAGGGTGGTGCTTCACAGCAGTTCGCAGCTGTACCACTTAACCTTATGAAGAATGGTGTTGCTGATTATGTTATCACTGGACAGTGGGCTAAGAAGGCATATGAGGAGGCTCAGAAGTATGGTAAGGCAAATGCTATCGCTTCTTCAGCAGATAAGACCTTCTCATATATTCCAGATTGTTCAGACCTTCCTATATCAGAGGATGCAGATTATGTACATATCTGCCACAACAATACAATCTACGGAACTACATTTAAGGAGCTTCCTAACACTAAGGGTAAGATTCTTGTAGCTGATATGTCATCAGACATCCTTTCACAGCCTGTAAATGTATCTGATTATGGTATGATTTACTTTGGTGTTCAGAAGAACGTTGGACCAGCAGGTGTTGTTATTGCAATCATCAGAGAAGACTTAATCAGAGATGATGTAAATCCAGCAACTCCTACAATGCTTAAGTATAAGACTCAGGCTGACAACGATTCTCTTTACAATACACCTCCATGCTACGGTATCTATGTATGTGGTCTTGTATTCAAGTGGGTTAAGGAGATGGGTGGCCTTGCAGCTATGAAGGTTCACAATGAGAAGAAGGCAGCTATCCTTTATGATTTCCTTGATTCTTCAAAGATGTTCAAGGGAACAGTTGAGAAGAAGGACCGTTCACTTATGAACGTACCATTCGTAACTGGTAACGATGACCTTGACGCTAAGTTTGTTAAGGAAGCTACAGCAGCAGGCTTTGTAAACCTTAAGGGACACAGATCAGTAGGTGGTATGAGAGCATCTATCTACAACGCTATGCCAATCGAGGGTGTAGAGAAGCTTGTACAGTTCATGAAGGACTTCGAAGCAGCAAATTCATAAGAATTAAGGGAGAGAATAAAAATGACAAAGATAAATTGCTTAAATCCTATAGCAGCTTGCGGTATGGATTTATTTACAGATAACTATGAGACAGTAGACAATTTTGCAGATGCTGAGGCGGTTTTAGTTAGAAGTGCTTCTATGCACGAGCTTGAGCTTTCAGATAACCTTCTTTCAGTAGCTAGAGCAGGTGCTGGTGTAAACAATATTCCACTTGATAAGTGCGCTGAGAAGGGTATCGTAGTATTCAACACTCCAGGTGCTAACGCTAATGGTGTTAAGGAGCTTGTTATCGCAGGACTTATGCTTGCAAGCCGTGACCTTATGGGTGGATACAACTGGGTTAAGGAGAATGCTACAGTAGAGACACTTGCTAAGGATGTTGAGAAGCAGAAGGCTAAGTATGCTGGTAACGAGGTTATGGGTAAGAAGCTTGGTGTTATCGGTCTTGGTGCTATCGGTGCTAAGGTTGCAAATGCAGCTACTCACCTTGGTATGGATGTATATGGTTATGATCCATATGTTTCAGTTGATGCAGCTTGGATGCTTTCTAGAAACGTAAAGCACATTACTAATGTAGAAGATATCTATAGAGAGTGTGATTATATTACACTTCACGTTCCAGCTCTTGATTCAACAAAGGGTATGATTAATGCTGATGCTATGGCTATGATGAAGGACGGAGTTAAGATTCTTAACTTCTCAAGAGATGCTCTTGTAAATGATGCAGATATGCTTGCTGCACTTGATTCAGGAAAGGTTGCAAGATATGTAACTGACTTCCCTAATGCAGTAATCGCAGGACATGATAAGGTTGTTACACTTCCACACCTTGGAGCTTCAACTGAGGAGTCAGAGGATAACTGTGCTATTATGGCTGTTAAGCAGACTAAGGACTTTATCGAGAATGGTAATATTAAGAACTCTGTAAACTATCCAGCTTGTGACGCAGGAAAGTGTACAGCAGCTTCAAGACTTACAGTATGTCACAAGAATATTCCTAACATGCTTACTAGATTTACAGGTGCATTCTCAGATAAGGGAATCAATGTATCAGATATGGTAAGTAAGTCAAGAGGAGATTGGGCTTACACAATCCTTGATACAGCAGAGAAGGCTGATGCAGATATGGTTAAGACTATCGAGGCTATCGATGGTGTTGTTAAGGTAAGAGTTGTAAAGTAAGCAAAATTTTATATTGGGGTTATAATATAAGATTTTTTGGAGGATTTATAAAATGAGTGATAAGTTAAAGGTTGGTATCCTTGGTGGTACCGGTATGGTTGGACAGCGTTTTATCGCATTACTTGAGAATCATCCTTGGTTTGAGGTAACTACAATTGCAGCAAGCCCAAGAAGTGCTGGTAAGACTTATGCAGAGGCAGTAGGCGACAGATGGAAGATGTCTACTCCAATGCCAGAGGCAGTTAAGAACCTTGTAGTATACAATGTAAATGAGGTTGAGAAGGTTGCAGCTACAGTAGACTTCGTATTCTCAGCAGTAGATATGTCTAAGGACGAGATTAAGGCTATTGAGGATGCATATGCTAAGACTGAGACTCCTGTAGTTTCTAATAACTCAGCACACAGATGGACACCAGATGTTCCTATGGTAGTGCCTGAGATTAACCCAGACCACATGAAGGTTATTGACTTCCAGAAGAAGAGACTTGGTACAACTAGAGGATTTGTTGCAGTTAAGCCTAACTGTTCAATTCAGTCATATGCACCAGTTCTTACTGCTTGGAAGGAGTTTGAGCCATATGAGGTAGTTGCTACAACATATCAGGCTATATCAGGTGCTGGTAAGACATTTAAGGATTGGCCAGAGATGGTTGAGAATATCATCCCATTCATCGGTGGTGAGGAAGAGAAGTCTGAGAAGGAGCCACTTAGAATTTGGGGTAAGATTGAGGACGGTGTAATCGTTCCAGCTGATGATGTAAAGATTACATGTCAGTGTATCAGAGTTCCAGTTCTTAACGGACATACTGCAGCAGTATTTGTTAAGTTTAGAAAGCAGCCTACTAAGGAGCAGCTTATCCAGAAGCTTGTAGAGTTCAAGGGCGCACCTCAGGAGCTTGGTCTTCCAAGTGCTCCAAAGCAGTTCATCCAGTATATGGAGGAGGACAACAGACCACAGGTAACTCTTGATGTTGACTACGAGAACGGAATGGGCGTAAGTGTAGGACGTATCCGTGAGGATTCAATCTACGATTGGAAGTTCGTTGGACTTTCACACAACACTGTAAGAGGAGCAGCAGGTGGTGCAGTTCTTTGCGCCGAGCTTCTTAAGGCACAGGGATATATTACTAAGAAGTAAATATGTTAAATATCTAAACGGAAGACTTGAATTATCAGGTCTTCCGTTTTATAATTTCATTAGTACGTAATAAATGTACTGAAAATAAACAACAAGGAGACGAGTGTTTGAGAAACATTAGTAAAAAGGAGATTGCAAGATAACCGGAAGGTTTTGCTTGCAACAATGAAACCTTCTGGAATTTCAATTATGTAATTAAGAGGGCAAATTTAGCCGAGATGATTTATTTTGAATTTTAGGAGGAAAAGAAATTGAATAATAATTATATTATCCGTATGGAGACACCAGCAGACTACAGATTAGTTGAGGAGATGACTAAGAGAGCATTTTGGAATGTATATGTACCAGGGTGTGATGAGCACTATCTGACACATGTTATGAGAGATTCGGTGGATTTCATCCCTGAGCTTAATCTTGTGTTAGAGATAGATGGTAAGATAATTGCCAGTGTGAAGTATCTTAAGTCCCGTTTGAAGGATGAAGATGGCAATATGAAGGAGATAGTATCCTTTGGACCGCTTTGTGTGGAGCCTGATTATCAAAGAAGTGGCTATGGAAAGGTTCTTTTAGAATATTCCTTTGATGTAGCCAAGGATATGGGATATGAGGTGATAACAAATTTTGGAGATCCGGCAAATTATGTTGCCAGAGGCTTTAAGTCATGCCATAAGTACAATGTCTGTCTAGAGGGAGATGTATATCATTCATCCCTGCTGGTTAAGGAGTTGGTACCAGGAGTCTTAGATGGCAGAAAGTGGTACTTCTATGAAAGCCCAGTTGGAGAACTGATGAGTGAGGAGGGGTTTGCAGAATTTGATAAGACCTTTCCTGTTATGGAAAAAGCTTGGCGACCTAGTCAGGAGATTTTCTATATCCAGTGTCGTTCAACAATGGGTAACTAAGGGATAATAGCTGGCCCGTAGATTTTAGAACCTGCGGGCTTTTTTCCTTAAAGGACACCGATTTTTTGGCAAGAATAGTATTACATAGTAAGAATATATTGTGATATAATTTATATGATATTTGGAACTATTTGATATTAAAGAGTAGGAAAAATAAAAAACATAATTTAAAAAAGGAGGTACTGTAGATGAAAAGTAAAAAACGATTAATTTCTATAATTGTTGGAATTGTAATTATGATAATTGGAATTATTGTTATATTGTTGGCTACTGGAGTGATTGGAAATAAGAATGAAAAATACAGAGTAGTGTCCGTTGATTCTTATGAAGGTGATGTTAGTCTCTCACGAGAAAACAAAGACAGTGATCTGTTTAAGGGTATGAATCTTAAATCAGGAGATAAGATTTCAACAGGTGGAATGTCAAATGTTCTTCTATTGGCTGATTCTGATAAATCTTTGCTTGCAGGTGAGAATACCTGTTTTACTATAGAGGCTACAGGTAATGCAAAGAAAGGTAGAATATATATTAATTTAGAGTATGGAACTGCTCTTGTTACTATAGACAACAAATTAGCAGAAGAGGACTCCTTTGAGATAGACACTCCTAATGCTGCTTTGAGTGTTAGAGGAACGATTTTTGAGGTAACTTATAACAAAGAGACTGGCGAAACTCTTCTTACAGTCAAAGAAGGATGTGTTGAGGTTGTAAATGACATCTTATCTAAGCTTATAAATGAGGGTGAAAGCGTTGTTATTACTGATGAAGAGATAGTATATGTTGATGACTCTGATGATGATATAAATGATACTGAGGATACAGATAAGTCAGATGATGCAGAGGAACAAGGTAATGATGAAAATATTGATGATGCTGACATAACCCCAGTAGATGCAACAATCCTAGCAGATGGTGTTAGCGAGGAGGAATGGCCTCTTATTCTTAAGAATGATGTGGATATCACTGCATTAGAGTATTGTCTTGGCATTATGACAAAGTGTAAGACAGAAGGAAATGAAAACTATGTGGCTGAGGCTCTTATAGATTTAGATACAAATATTTATTATAAAGATCCTTTTGATATGATAGGTAATTTTCAGGAGGGCGATTTTAATTATGAATGGTTTACGGTATATTATGTTTCCGAACTTAATAATGTGTACGGGCTTATGCCTAATGGAACTATAAATGAATCTAACATTCCTGAGGATGCCCATATAGTAGGGAATTATTTATACATAGACTTAAATGTCCCAGATGAGTATTGTATTGCCGAGGGTGTAGATATGGATGGGCTCACAAACTATATAGTTGCAAATTATTATCTTCCTTGTCCTATGAGTGTATCTATTGATAATATTGATGTATCTCAACCAAATAAAATTATTATAGAATACACATATGTTCTTGGCGATAAGGATGGAAATGTTTTGTATGAAAAGAGTCCATTTATAGCATATCTTGAGCCAGATGCAGGTGGAAGATATGTGATTACATCTATTGAAAAAAATAATTAGTTTTAGCAGGGAGATAGTATAATGAGTACATTTAACTCACTTGAGGAAGCACAGGAGTTTTTTAAAAACGACACATTTGCCACTGTGAACGGTATGAAAATTGAAAGCATTAATGAGGATGGCTGTGTATGTAGTATGGATTTGAATGAGAACCACAGGAATGCTTACGGAGGCATTATGGGTGGTGTAATATTTACGTTAGGAGATTTTGCCTTTGCGGTTGCATCTAACAACGCACATAAGCCAACAGTTGCCCTTAATGTAAATATTAATTTCCTAAGCTCGTCTAAAGGGTCACACCTTACTGCTACAGCAAAATGTGTGAAGGACGGTAGAACTACAGCAGTTTATAATGTGATGATTACCGATGAATTTGGCAAAGAGGTTGCCATGTTTATAGGGACAGGATATAAATTATAGTGTTGGAATATATAACATCAGGCCCGTAGATTTTAGAATCTATGGGCTTTTATATTATGGTGTATGAGTAAGAAACGGCTTATAATTATATTCAAAACATATGTGAACAAAAACATTAGAAAAACACAATTAGTTCATAGATTAAACACATTTTTAGAATAATCTGTAAAAAAACGAAGAAGGAAGTGCCTGATATGAGAAAAAACAAACTACGAAAATGTATGCTTACCATGGGAATAGGACTAACTATGTTTGGGCTTGGAGCATGTAATAAAGCATCGGAGGATACAACTACTGTAACGGAACTTGATTCTACAATTGCTATAGATACTTCGCAAAATGGTGACGCAGATGCTAACACTGTTCAAGGAGAAGATGAAGTTGTGGATATTGTACTAAGTGATTCTGGGATTACTGTAGATGAAGTAGCTGTAAGTAGTGATACATCTGAGTCAGTATATGTGGCAAATGACATTATATATTACGAGACGGGCAAGGATTTTACCTATGGTGAAGGTACTGAAGCTGATGCTCATGATGAAGCGGAGGCATCAAGTCATACGGTAGTTCATATTACAAAGCCAGGTACATATAATGTTAGTGGAAAGCTGTCTAAGGGACAAATAGCCGTTGATTTAGGGGAGGATGCAAAGGATAATCCTGAGGCGGTTGTAACTCTTATTATGGATAATGCTGATATAACCTGCGACGTTGCTCCAGCAGTTATATTCTACAGTGTGTATGAGTGTGGAAATGATGATACTGACACTGCTACAAAGGACGTAGACATAAGCGAGGCAGGTGCTAAAGTAATTATTGCAGATGATTCTACTAATACAGTAAATGGTTCTTATGTAGCAAAGATATATAAGCCAGACAGTGTGGTGTTAAGCGAAGATAAAACTGAAGTAGTAGATTCAAGTAAGCTTCATAAGTATGATGGTGCTTTCTATTCTAAAATGTCTATAAATATAGAAGGTGGCCAAAATAGTAATGGTGTACTAAACATTAACGCGGAAAACGAGGGCCTAGACAGTGAGCTTCATCTTACAATAAATGGTGGGATTATTAATATTAATTCAGGCAATGATGGAATTAACACCAATGAAGATGGTGTATCTGTTACAACTATCAATGGGGGTAGTGTAAATATATTGGTTAATGGAGATACAGGCGAAGGAGACGGTATAGATTCCAATGGATGGCTTGTTATAAATGGCGGTAAGGTTACAGCTCAGGCCTGCTCTGACAGTGCAGATGCGGGAATAGACTCAGATATGGGTATACATATAACTGGCGGAACTGTAATGGCAACTGGTCATATGCTTGACAGAATAGAGGATGGTGGACAGACCTATGCTGTATTTAATTTCAATGGAAAGCAGACTCTGGAAGAGACAGTATATTTAAAGGATGAAAGTGATGCTATAGTTATGGAAGCATTCCCAGATAATGCATATTCTGTAATGATATTTAGTAGTCCTGAGCTTGTCAGTGGAACATATACCTTATGGAGTGGCGATACACAGCTAGCTAATCAAGGTAGTGTTATGGGTGGTCCTGGTATGCAGGGTATGAACCCAGGAGGAATGACACCGCCAGAGGGAATGGAAATACCAGAAGGTATGGAACTGCCAGAGGAAATGGAGAAACCAGAAGGAATGGAGCCACCAGAGGGAATGGAGATGCCGGAAGGTATGGAACCACCGGAGGGGATGGAGAAACCTGAAGGTATGGAACCGCCTGAGGGAATGGAAATGCCAGAAGGTATAGAACCACCACAGGATGGTGAAAGACCGGACAAACCGGAAGATAATAATGGAAATATTATGAATCCTGATAATCAAGGGAATGAAACACAAGAAAAAACATATGAATTTCAGATTAATGAAGGAGCTAATATGTTTGGTGGGGTAAACTAATATCTAAACTGCTTGTAGTTGAGTAACTACAGGCAGTTTTTCTTGTTGAATATAATATTTTAAAGTATAATGTCTTTAGTTTATTTTTTGAGGTGTTGATTATGAAAAATACAAAGAAACACAAGATTATAAAGATAGTAATAATAGTTTGTGCTTTGTTACTAATCCTGTATTATGTTATGTTGAAAATATCTGAATACAGAGAAGACGAAAGACAGGCAGAATATAGAGCAGAACAAATGCTCCAAGCGAAAAGGGAAAGGGCCAATAGTATTATATCTTTAGATGTAACAAGCGCAGTAGTAAATGATGATTATACATATAGAGTAAATTATCCAAATTATATTTCTGGCTTTAAAAATACAAATGGTAATAATGATTTGGTTAATGCTATTGAACCTGAAAATATTTCACCTGAAGATTTTAAATATATTGTGGACTATGTTAATGGTATCCCTGAAGATATAGGGAACAATTGGAGAAAGGGAGCTTTTCGGGTATATATAAGGTACTACGATGAAAATGGAAATGAGTGTTCACGCTATGTGACCGGTTATGAAGGATTTCCAGAGGGCTGGAGTGAGTTTATAGATATGGTTAATTATATTAGTGGGGATGAGTATTTGTATAGTGAAGGTGAAATAGTTGAGGTTACGCCTGAATATCTTAGTGAGGTTTGTGGAGTCACTGATGCAGATGTAAAAGGTGGTACATTGAAGGATTTTATTGAATATGAGAAATTAAATCTTTTGAAGTTAGTAGATGGATTTAGTATTAGTTTAGAATTAGACAGATATTACACTGACTTAAATGAATCATTTGTTGAACCGTATCGTCCTCTTAGTGTTGAATTAGTAGATAGTACAGTAGAGGAATATGATGAATTTATTAATGAATTTTTAAGTGTGTTAGGTGACGAATGGCAGGAAGGTGAAAGCAATCAGGATCATCTTAGATACTTCTATAATGAATTTACTGATGAGGAATTTTATCTTGGTAGAAGTGAGAATCTAAAAAAGATGAATATTTACCAGCCTAATAATTCTACAGAAAAATATTGCAAGATTCAGTTGGATTTACATATGGAGAATATGTATCATGAGGCGGATTTTTACTATAGTCAAAATAAAAAATTTATCTTAGTTGATACTAAGAGCTATGTAGATAATACAGAATTGATTTTAAAATTTATTGATATAAAGTAAAATATGTTAAGTATAAAGTTCTAGGAGTTTGTACATATGAAGAAAAACTACATCTTTGCCATTATAACAGTTTTTATGTGGTCAACCCTTGCAGCAGTGGTGAAGCTATTATTATCTGATATACCCAAATTACAAGCCTTGGCTATAAGTAGCTATATATCTTCAGGATTTTTATTAATAGTCAATCTATTCACGGGTAAGATAAAGGAAATGAAGTCTCTGAAACTAAAGGATATAGGAATTATAAGTGGATTAGGATTTATAGGATTATTCGTATATTCAGCCCTATATTACTATGGATTATCACAGCTTACCTCCCAGGAGGCATGTATAGTAAACTATCTTTGGCCTATTATGCTGGTGATTTTTTCCTGCATTATCTTGAAGGAGAAGCTTACTACTATGAAGGCAGTGGCTATGGTTTGTTCCTTTGCGGGAATTGTAGTTCTTTCTATGGGAAGTGGAAGTGGTTCAGAGGGAAATGTAACCCTCGGTATAGTTAGCTGTATAATTGCAGCGGCTTGTTATGGACTTTTTTCTGTACTTAATAAGAAATGTAACTATGACCAAGGCATTTCCATGATGATATTTTGGCTGGTGGCAGCGGTGTGCTCAAACATTTTAGGACTCGTAATAGAGGACTGGGTTTCCTTGGACGGTAAACAATGGCTTGGCATGTTATGGCTTGGAATTGTGGTAGATGCCATAGCCTATTTGCTGTGGGCTATAGCATTAAATGGAGCTGGTAATACAGCCAAGATTGCTAATATAGCATATTTAACACCATTCTTATCCTTGGTGGTGTCAGCATTGTTATTAAAAGAGGAGATTACACTAAGAGCATTAATTGCATTGGTGTTTATTATAGGTGGAATACTGCTTCAAAGCTTGTATGATCAAAGACGAAAAGATAAGGTGAATTAATATGTCAGATAATTATTCAGATGAATACATTTCCCGTATTCAAAAGGTACAAGATTATATAGAGCAAAATTACGGTAAGAATATGACTACGGAGGAGCTAGCAGAGGTTGCTGGCTTCTCCAAGTATCATTTTAATCGTATATTTAAGAGTGTGATGGATGAGTCTTTATTGCAGTATGTGAATAGAGTTCGTATGGAGAAGGCCTTGTTCATACTTGCACATAGACTAGACAGGAATATGACAGATGTGGCATATGAGCTAGGCTTTGGAGATTCAGCTATATTTTCTAGGGCATTTAAGACTCATTATGGTTTAAGCCCATTGGCATATAGAAAAAAATATAGCACGAATTGCAAAGAAAACCTATTCTTATCTGAGTACAATAAGCCTGTAAAGAATAAAAAATGGGTTGAGGAACCATTTCCAAATACTGGACAGGTTAGAGTTGTAAACATGGACGATGAAGAATTAGTTTACATAAGATATGTAGGTACATATAAGTCCTTGGGACGAACCTTTGCAAAATGTATGCAGGAATTGTTCAGGCTATCTCATAAGCAGGGATTGCTTAAGGATGGAAAGAATAAATTCCTGGTTATGTATCACGATAATCCTGAATTTGGAGATGAAAAGCATTTTCGTACAAGTCTTTGCCTTACTGTACCTGAGGGTTGTGTGGCTAAGGAGGATGGTAAGCTTGGTGTGACAAAGCTTGAAGGTGGTCTCTATGCGGTGGGACACTACGAGATTAATCCGGGACAGTTTGAGGATGCATGGGATCATATGTATCGTAATTGGCTTATGATGAGTGGCTATGTTCCAAGAAATGCTACTCCTTACGAGGTGTATCTCAATAATCCTAAGGATGATAAGGATGGCCTGATTAAGGTGGATATATATGTTCCTATTGAACCCATTTAAGGAAATGGAGGATTCGTTGTGAATAAGGAACAGTTGGAAAGAATGCTTAGAGAAAAACATAGTAATACCGGAGCTATTGTTGTGTCCCGTGGTAATGAGATGGTGTATGAGTATTATCAACAGGGTTGCAATATTGATAGTCCCTTTCATGTGTTTTCAGTTACAAAGAGTGTTGTATCCATATTGATTGGTATAGCTATAGATAATGGTTATATAAAGAATGTAGATCAAAAGGTATTAGAATTTTTCCCAGATTATACCCCTAAGCGAGGTGAGAAAACCATTCAGCAGATTACCCTTCGTGATTTGCTCACTATGACAGCACCATATAAGTATAAGTACGCTCCTTATACAAAGTATTTTACCAGTGGTGACTGGGTTAAGGCATCCCTTGACCTTCTCGGTGGCAAGGGAAAGATAGGAGAATTTAGATATACACCTATAATAGGACCGGATATATTTGCGGGAATACTTTGTAATACAACAGGTATGTCAGTGCTTGAGTTTGCAAGGAATTATTTGTTTGAGCCTTTAGAGATTAATATTCCAGGAGATATTATATTTACTAACAAGGAAGAACAGATGGCTTTTTACAAGAGTAAAACAGTTCACGGTTGGGTGAAAGGACCTACAGGTGTTCATACTGCAGGTTTTGGACTTGCAATTACACCTGAAGATATGATTAAGATAGGTAAGCTATATCTTAGCCAAGGTAACTGGAATGGAACACAGCTTGTGTCTAAGGAGTGGATTGCAGAATGTACCAAGGTTCAAAGTGTATGGAAGCCGGGCATAGGAGCAAAACGAACTCTTAAGTATGGTTATCTGTGGTGGATTATAGATGAGGCAGAGGGTTCATTTGCAGCCCTTGGTGATGGTGGAAATGTTATATATGTAAATCCTAAGGAAGAGTTAGTTGTGGCTGTGGGAGCATATTTTAAGCCTAGAGTGCCTGATGCTATGGAACTTATTAAGGGGTATATTGAGCCGATGGTGTTAAAGGCAGAGTTATAGAATCTGGAGGTATTGTTATGGCGTTTGATTTTAAGAAAGAGTACAAAGAGTTTTATATGCCTAAGAACAAACCAGAGATAGTTACTGTTCCTAAGGCAAATTACATAGCTGTCCGAGGGGAGGGTAATCCTAACGAAGAAGATGGTGCTTATAAGAATGCAATAGGTGTGTTATATGCTGTAGCTTACACATTAAAGATGAGCTATAAGACAGATTATAAGATTGAAGGTTTCTTCGAGTATGTTGTGCCGCCATTAGAAGGCTTTTGGTGGCAGGACGGTGTAGATGGTATAGATTATGGCAATAAAGATACATTTAAGTGGATATCAGTTATTCGCTTGCCTGATTTTATCACCAAGAAGGATTTTGATTGGGCGGTAGAAACTGCAACTAAAAAGAAAAAGCTTGATTGCTCTATAGCGGAGTTTAAGACCATTGATGAAGGGTTATGTGTTCAGATAATGCATAATGGCTCATATGATGATGAGCCGGCAAGTGTTGCTATGATGTATGAGTATCTTGCAGAAAATGGATACGAGAATGATATAAATGATAAGCGACTTCATCACGAGATATATTTGTCTGATCCAAGGAAGACATCACCTGAAAAGTGTAAGACAGTGATTAGACATCCGATTAGGAAGGTATGACAAGAGAGATGTCTCATTGCTTAGTGAGACATCTCTGTTATTGTTTATTAACATAGTATTGAAATAAATGAGATTAAACTGTATAATTCAACATATCTAATGAAAATATAATTTTCACGGCGTATCGCCAACTATTCACAAATATTAATTCAATACTAAGGAGTGTTAAATGGTAAAAATTAATAAGGAACATGAACTGTCCAGATTTAATCTAAGTCAGAAGTGGAATGATTTTATAGCAGTACAGAAAGAAGTAATATCTTCTTTGAAGCAGGAAGGATATTTTGATAATACAAATGTTATTAATAAGAATACTGGAATGATAATAAGAGTAACAACAAAAGGAATTAAAGAAACATTAGGGGCGGGTAAAAGATTTCAGTCATTGCCTAAAATAATTAAAGAGAATAAAATAGCTACTATAAGAAGTTTGAAGTGGATTATTGAAGATGCAGAACTGATTGCAGATGATGTTGAAAATATACATAATGAAAATGGATATAAGTTTGCGTACTTTTCAAGTCGGATATTAATAGATGAAGAATTATATTATGTTAGAATTTCAGTTAAGAAAAAGATAGCATCTAATATATTTTGGATACATAATATTGACGAAAGAAAAAGTTCTGAATTACTCGACCCATCCAAAGGATAGAATTAAAAGAGATTCAGAACTCTAATTAATTCATATCATAATTTGTAGTGAATGTCAATCTGTGATAATATATTTAAGAACTCAACATATGAGGTAATGAAAATGGCAAATATATATAGAAGATAAGCAACATATTAATGAAATATTATGCTATGGAACAAATCTGAAAGGAAAAGAATTATGAATTACACATTAGAAGAACAAGGGAAAAAGATAATAGAAGAATGCTTATCTATGACTAGCATTAATCCAATGGATATATTTAAAACCATAGCGTCGAAGGATTATATAAGAATTCATGGTCCGGAGCATCATGTTTTAGATGGTGCGGCTTTGCTTACTGCATATTACAATGCAGGTGGTAATATTGAGTTGGCAGCAGCTTTAGATGAATTAATGAAGAGAGGACTTTCTATGCCGGGAGCAACCTGCGGTATGTGGGGAGTTTGCGGTGCAGTCACCTCTATGGGAGCAGCCCTTTCAATTATAGATGGTACAGGACCTCTTTCTACAGATGATTCTTGGGGTAAGCATATGCATTTTACATCCAAGGCGTTATCTAGGCTTGCTGATGCGGGTGGCCCTAGATGCTGTAAGAGAGATGCATTTCTAAGTTTTCAGGAAGCTATAGAGTTTGTAAATGAGAATTATGATGTTACCTTGGATAGTAGTGATATTGTATGTGGTTATTATCATAAGAATCAGCAGTGTATAGGAGATAGATGCCCATTTTATAAATCTAATAAGAAGAAGGTAGCGTTTATATGCGTACATAATTCCTGTAGAAGTCAAATTGCAGAGGCATTAGGTAAGCATTTGGCAGCAGATGTATTCGAAAGCTATTCTGCTGGAACTGAAACTAAGCCTAAGATTAATCAGGATGCAGTTAGATTGATGAAGGATATTTATGGCATAGATATGGAGGAAACTCAGTATTCCAAGTTGATTAGTGACATACCTAAGCCTGATGTGGCAATATCCATGGGATGCAATGTGACCTGTCCATATGTTGGAAGGCCATTTGATGATAACTGGGGATTAGAGGATCCGACAGGTAAGTCAGATAAGGAATTTATAATCGTAATCAAAGAGATAGAGAAGAGGATTTTGCAATTAAAATCAGAATTAGACAATAAAATTTAGCTTTAAAAACGTATTATTAAAGAGAAGATAATGAAGGATTAGGTGGTTTAATGGATAAACAAGATATCATATTAATTAGCGGAATTATAGTTGTCTGTATATGGCTTATGACATATATTTTATTTGATAATGTCAAGAAAAGAAGGATTATTTTAGCCATTGGTTGTGTTATTGATATTATATTGTTTTTTATAGGTCAAAATGCTGATTTTTTGTTAGCGGGTATTATTGGAGGTGCTATAGTTTCATTTATACCTGGAAGAACCATAAGACAACGGGAGAATGCAATTAAGGAATTAAAGGGATTTTCAAATTATATTCTAGTCTGTATAGTGTTCACCGTTATGATTTTGATGCTTGTACCAATAGCATGTCCTGGAGTGGAAATAGTGTTGGAGTAAGATGTTGGGAGGTAAATATGGTTCTTCTAGTAGTAGATACACAACAAATGATTACAAATAATAATCTTTTTAATTTTGAGGTTTTTAAAGAAAGAGTAAAATGCTTGATAGAACTTGCTCGCAAAAACAATGTAGAGGTTATATATGTTAGGCATGATGATGGACCGGACTGTGAGCTGACTAAAGGTAAGGAAGGCTTTGAAATATATGAAGGCTTTGCACCTTTAGATGGAGAGAAAATATTTGATAAGACGGTAAATAGCTCATTTAAAGGAACAGGCTTATTAGAGTATCTTAAAGATAAAGGGGAGGATACTATAATTGTGGTTGGACTTCAGACAGACTATTGTATGGATGCAACCATAAAGTGTGGATTTGAGCATGGCTTTAATATGATAGTACCAGAATATACAAATTCCACATTTGATAATGATTTTATGTCTGGAGAGAAGACATATAAATATTACAATCAATATATGTGGAATAAGAGATATGCCAAGTGCGTATCATTTGAAGATGCTATGGAGATGGTGGGTCTATAAAGAAAAACAGGGGGTATGTAATGAAGAGATTATTAATTTGTATTATGTTATGCAGTATATGCTTTTTAACAGCCTGCTATAAAGAAAAACCTATAGAAACATATAAGTATTCAAATGAAGAGATATTGTCTGTAGCTATAACAAAGACAAGTGTATATTCTGACAGGATTGTTTTGCATTTTACAGAGGATTCTATATCATCAGTGGATAATGTAGCTTGCTATTCTAGTGACTTTAACCTTTTGGAAAAGGATGTAGAGTTCAAATTAATGAATGATTCATTGGCAATATACAGTGAAAATGCACCCCAAATCAGTGGATTAAGAATAGATGTAGATAGTAATTTGTATCTGGAAATTAGATATCTGGATTCCGACAGGTATGCCATGATTGTTAATTCATGGGCTGATGATTTAGGATATGAAGAAAATGGCGATTTGGATACATATTATACAGATGAGGAAAAGAAGAGACAGGAAGAGATTAAAGCTGAGCATGAAGCCTACCAAACGGAGTGTTTTGCGTTGGTTGAAGGACTCTGGGAGGATGAAGATGGCACAGTTCGTGTAGAATTTTACTATGATGATGGTGAAAGAATGGTTTCTGTGTATGAAAATACAGAAGGAAATTGGACATTAACAAATAGTTTTTATGCGTGTAGTGTTTCTAAGGATGAAGAATCAGAACCAGTATCTGTGTATATTGAGGAGTTTGTTGGATACAGTTGTAGATATAGCTTTTTGCTCTATAATGATAACACGGAGATGGAAACTGATTTTACAGATAAAAGGTTGAAGAAGATCCAGTAAACTAAAAATATATAAATTATGTTATATGGTTCTGTTAATCATAATTTGCTTAATATATCTCTTGTTGTATCTTGTCAAATATAGTATAATTTTAGGGAGTATTTTTAACTATATTTCACATATTTAATGGGGGTAAATATGGAGAACAAAAGAAGCATTGAGGAATACAATTCAATAATTTTGTCCGCCTATAGAGCTTTGATTAGAGGCACTAAGGATATGGTGTTTATTAAGGATGTGAACCAAAAGTATGTTGGAGCTTCAGATGCATTTATCAAGATGATGGGAGTGGAAGAAGAAACGCAGCTTTTAGGTCGTACTGATATGGAAATCCTTGATGATAAGAATTTGGCTAAAAGATATATGGATGATGATAAGAAAATTCTTGCTAGTGGGGAGGACCTTGTAGATTATGTGGAGCCTATTACTGATGAGGATGGACATGCAAGATATGGTTCTACCTGTAAGTATGTTTTGAAGGATGAAGATGGCAAATTGCTTGGTATTCTAGGACTTACTAAGGATATTACTAGAGAATATATGGCTAGACAGCATTATCAGCAGGAATTGAAGCTTTTATTTGAACTACCTAAGGAGGCATATGCAGTTTCATATATCGATATAGATGATTGGAGAATAGTATCCCAGAGAAGAAAAGAGATCCAAGAGGGTACTGTAGAACCATGTAATACTGTGGAGGAATTGGCCTTTGCTGCGGTTGATGCCATAATTGATAGAGACTCTAATGCATATTTGTTTTATAAGGACTTTACTCAGGATAAATTAAAAGAATTATATGAAAGTGGTAAGACTGAGGTTTCATTTAAGTATGAGAGAAGACTTACTAATGGATTGATAAGATGGGTTCATAATCGCGTCAGATTTTTGACAGATGTGGACAGTGGTCATCTTTGTGCCCTGCTTACTGCTAAGGACATTGATGCAGAGAAGAAAGCAGAGCAGGATTTGATTGTGTCTGCTAAGATGGATAAGATGACTATGGTGTTGAATCGTGAAACCACTATGAATTACATTCGTGAAATTCTTATTGAACAGCCTGATTCAAATCATGTTCTTCTCATGTTGGATGTAGATAATTTTAAGCTACTTAATGATACATATGGACATCAGACTGGTGATGAGTTTTTGATTAAGTTGGCTGATGAGTTAAAGCATCATTTTAGAGAAACTGATGTTGTGGGAAGAATAGGTGGAGACGAATTCTTTGCCCTTATGAAAAATGTGCCAGATTTATCTATTGTGCCAAGAAAGGCAGATCAGATATTAGACACAATAATTGCTATCTGTGATAATTACGAGGGCATAAATTTATCAGGTAGTATAGGTATAAGTACCTATCCAGAGGATGGAGATACTGTTGAAAAGCTCTATGCAAAGGCGGATGACGCCTTGTATCAGGCTAAAAGAAGGGGTAAAAATCAATTTATTTTTGCAAGTAGTTAAATAGCTTGTTTGTTTATTGATTTTATGATAAAATCAATCTAATTGGGTATAAATAACAAAGTAACTTTATTTAGGAGGCAAATTTAATATGAAGAAACTTATCTTAGTTACTTCACCACCAGCATGTGGTAAGACATTTATTTCGAAGAAGCTTGGAAAGGCGCTTACAAACTGTGTGTATCTTGATAAGGATACTCTTATTGTGCTTTCTAAGCAGATTTTTGCTGTTGCAGGAGAAGAGTATAATCGTTCATCTGACTTCTTCCAGAAGGAGATTAGAGATTACGAGTACTATGCTGTTCTTGATCTGGCATTTGAGGCACTTGATTATAATGATACAGTACTTATTAATGCTCCATTTACAGAGGAAATTAGAGATGATGCTTATCTTGATAATCTTAGAGCAAAGCTTAAGGAGAAGGATGCCGAGCTATTTGTTGTTTGGGTACACGCTGACATTGAGGTAGTACACCAGCGTATGATTAAGAGAGCTTCAGATAGAGATTCATGGAAGCTTGCTAACTGGGATGAGTATATTTCAACTCAGAACTTTAACGCGCCTACAAATATTCCTGAATTATTTATATTTGATAATTCAACTGAGGAATCATACAAGAAGTCAATTGACGAGGCAGTTAAGGCTATTAGAGGATAATTACTTATTACAAGGAGATTGTTATGGCTTTAGTTAAACCGTTTTCAGCATTTAGACCAAGAAAGGACATCGTAAGTCAGGTGGCAGCACTTCCTTATGATGTATATAACAGAGCAGAAGCATGTCAGGTTGTTAAGGGAAATCCTTATACATTCTTAAGAATTGACAGAGCGGAAACTCAGTTTGATGATTCAGTAGATACCTATGCACCATGTGTATATGAGAAGGCTAAGGAGCTTTTGGATGGCATGATTGCAAATGGTGAATATGTTAAAGAACAGCAGGATGTATATTACATATATGAGCTTATAATGGATGGTAGACACCAGACAGGTATAGTTGCCTGTGCATCTATAGATGATTACCAGAATAACATTATTAAAAAGCATGAGAATACCAGAGCTGACAAGGAGATTGACAGAATTACTCACGTTGATGTGTGTAATGCTCAGACTGGTCCTATATTCTTAGCTTATAGAGCTGTAGAAGTAATAGATTCTATAGTTGATAGAGTGAAATCTACTGATGCTGAATATTCTTTTGTGTCTGAAGATGGTATAGGTCATAATGTATGGGTTATAAAGGCTGAGGCTGATGTTGAGGCTATAAGAGAAGCATTTGCTGATATGAATGATATTTATATTGCAGATGGTCATCACAGAGCTGCTTCAGCAGTTAAGGTTGGTCTTAAGAGAAGAGAGGAAAGTGGTCATGCTGGAGAACTTGAAAGTGATAAGTTCCTTTCTGTATTATTTCCACATAATCAGCTTAAGATATTGCCATATAACAGAGTAGTAAGAGATTTAAATGGTTATACAAAGGAAGAATTTATGGCCAAGGTTTCAGAACACTTTACTGTTGAGGAAGTGTCAACACCTTTACAGCCAGTTGAAAAATGTACCTTTGGTATGTATTTAGATAACTTATGGTATAAATTAACAGCCAAGGATGAGATTAAATCTGACGATCCTGTTGCAGGACTTGATGTATCTGTTTTGCAGGATAACCTTCTTAATCCTATACTTGGTATAGAGGATCCACGAGTTGATAAGCGTATTGATTTCGTGGGCGGAATCAGAGGACTTTCAGAGCTTGAAAGAAGAGTTGCAGAGGATATGACAGTTGCATTTTCTATGTATCCTACTTCTATAGAAGAGCTTTTTGATGTGGCGGATGCAGGCCTTCTTATGCCACCAAAATCCACCTGGTTTGAACCAAAGCTAAGAAGTGGTATATTTATCCACAAACTGTAGAGAGGGGATATTTGAAAATGTCCAGAAGAAAAGAAGTATTTGCTATAAATTGGATGGAGGTTGACGCCCTAGTTCAGGGAAAGCATAATAATCCTCATCATATACTTGGTATGCATGAGTGTATAGATGATGTGTTTATTAATGCATATCTTCCTGATGCTAAGGTTGTAACTGCTATAGATACAGCTACTAAGAAGAAATATACACTTGCTTCAGAGAGAGTGCCAGGCTTCTTCTCGGTGGTTATCAAAGATAAGAAGAGATTTGATTACAAGCTAAATGTTAGATTTGATGACGGACAGGAGATAACATATATTGATCCATATATCTTCGAGCCTGTTATTGACCCTATTGATGTTAGCTTGTTTAATGAGGGAGAGCATTATAGTATCTATGAGAAGATGGGTGCTCATCCTATGACAGTAGATGGCGTTGAGGGAGTTCTTTTTGCAGTGTGGGCACCTAACGCAGAGAGAGTTTCTGTAGTAGGAAACTTTAATAATTGGGATGGTAGAAGACATCCTATGAGAAAGCTTGATTATTCAGGTATATTTGAGCTTTTTATTCCTGGCAAATATGTTGGTGAGATATATAAGTACGAGATTTGTGCTAAGTCAGGAAATGTATTTATGAAGAGTGATCCATATGCATTCTCAGGAGAGCTTCGTCCTGCCAATGCATCACGTATAGTTGATTTAAGCTATAAGTGGAAGGATGCAAAATGGATAGAAACTAGAGAAAATTCTACACCAGTTGAAAAACCTATGAACATCTATGAGATGCATCTTGGGGCTTGGAAGAAGCCTGAGGATGGAAGAGAGTTTTTCAATTATAAAGATATTGCACCACAGCTTGCGGATTACTTGAATGACATGAACTATAACTATGTAGAGCTTATGCCAATTATGGAGCATCCATTTGACCCTTCTTGGGGCTACCAAGTAACCGGCTACTATGCTCCTACATCAAGATATGGAACACCTGCAGACTTTATGTACTTTGTTGATTATCTTCACAGCAAAGGCATAGGTGTAATCATTGATTGGGTACCTGCACATTTTCCAAAGGATGAGCATGGCCTTGGAAGATTTGATGGTACAGCGCTATATGAGCATGAGGACCCAAGAAGAGGAGAGCATCCTCATTGGGGAACATATATATTTAATTATGGTCGCAATGAGGTTAAGAACTTCCTTGTTGCTAATGCATTATATTGGGCAGAGAAATATCATATTGATGGTATAAGGATGGATGCTGTAGCCTCTATGCTATATCTTGATTATGGTAGAAATGGTGGCGAATGGTTGCCTAATATGTATGGTGGCAATGAAAACCTTGAAGCTATAGATTTCATCAAAGAGCTTAACAAGCAGATGAAGGAGAAGCATAAGGGTGTGCTTTTAATTGCAGAGGAATCAACAGCATGGCCTATGATGACACATACTCTTGAAGAGGGTGGACTTGGATTCGACTTTAAGTGGAATATGGGATGGATGAATGATTTCTTAGGCTACATTAAGCTTGACCCGCTTTATAGAAAGTATCACCATAACGAGTTAACCTTTAGTATGGTTTATGCATATAGTGAGAATTTTGTTTTAGTGTTATCACATGATGAGGTGGTTCATGAGAAGGGTTCTATGATTTCTAAGATGCCAGGTGGCTATGAGGACAAGTTCTCAAATCTTAGAGTTGCATATGGACATATGATGACTCATCCTGGTAAGAAGCTTCTCTTTATGGGACAGGAGATTGCTCAGTTTGCTGAATTTAACGAGGCATCTGAGGTGGATTGGTCATTGTTTGAGTTTGATGCGCATGTGTATATGCAGGGTTATGTTAAGGAGCTTAATAAGCTCTATATGACAGAACCTGCTTTGTATGAGTTTGATTCAAATAGTGAAGGTTTTGAATGGATAAATTGCAATAATGCTAATGCAAGTCTTCTCTCATATATGAGAAAGGGCAAGAAGGAAGAAGATACACTTGTTATAATATGTAACTTTACACCAATTGCTCACAAGGCTTATAAGCTTGCTACACCATCAGGTGGAAGCTGGCAGGAGATTTTCTCTTCAGACAATTCTAAGTTTGGTGGAGAGGGAAGAAATAATAAGACTGCTAAGCAGGCTAAGAAGGAAGAGATTGATGGACAGGAGCACTATATTTCAGTAAATGTTCCACCACTTTCAATCTCGGTATTCAAGAAAAAGAAGACTAAATAATATACACATATGAAAAGACCGGGGACTAAAGATTAGTACTTGGTCTTTTTCTAACATAAAGATATGGAGGTTAGTAATAATGGTTTTGAGTAATATTGACTCCTTTGAGGATGTTAAAAACTTAGATAAAACCAAGTTAGAACAGTATGGAGAACAATTTCTTGATTGGTTGGCAGACAAAACATTTGACATTATAGTTGCTTTGATTTTTCTTTTTATTGGAATGAAGGTGGCCAAGCTTCTAGTGAAGATAATAAAAAGAGCATTTGAAAAAACTGATATGGAGGATAGTGTAGAAGGATTTTTGCTATCAGTAATCAAAGGTATATTATATGCAATAGTGTTTGTTATGGCAATCTCCATAGTTGGAGTTCAGGTAACATCTTTGGTTGCAATTCTAGGAACAGCCAGCTTATCTATAGGTCTCGCTTTACAGGGCAGTCTTGCTAACTTTGCAGGAGGAGTGCTTATTCTTTTGATGAAGCCATTTAAGGTGGGAGATTATATCATAGAAAATGATAAGAAGTGTGAAGGTACAGTAGAATCCATAGATATTTTTTACACAAAGCTTAAGACCTATGACAATAGGGTTATAGTAATACCAAATGGTAACATAACAGCTAATTCAATAATAAATGTTACTGCAGAAAAATCTAGAAAGCTGGATCTTGCTGTAGGTGTATCCTACGATTCAGATATTAAGTTGGTAAAAGATACATTGATGGATATAGTTGTTAGCTCACAATATTATGATGAAACAAAGGAAATGAATGTTTTTGTTGATTCTTTTCAAGAAAGCTCAATTAAAATGGGAATACGTTGCTTTGTAAAAACAGAGGATTATTGGGCTGCTAGATGGGAAATATTGGAAAATATAAAGGTGAAGTTTGATGAGAATAATATTGTTATTCCATATTCTCAGGTAGAGGTGACTGTAAAGCATTAGAATTATTGCTATTTTGATACATTTTTGGTATAATATTTCTTGATTTTTTTGAAAGGATAAAGATATGACTGTAAGAGTTGGTTATATAACTAAGTGGAGAAGAGCAATATTTCTATCTGTTGTACTTAGTATTGTGATATTTGGTTTGGGTTCATCCCTTGGTAGTATGCTGCTTGGTAAAGGTATTCATACTAATATGTTCAATGCTTTAATTTTAATTGTATGTATTATATTGGTTCTGCTAGTTATAGCTGACAAGTGGGACTGGTTTGAAGGAGAGGGAACTGCGGACATTTCAGATGGAAGGTTTTCATATAATGACAAGGAAAAACATATCAGTGTTAAGATTTCAGACATTAAGAAAGTTGATATGGAAAAGATTGTTATGGGTGAGAACACAACACCTAAGGTTTTAGCCTATAGAATGCTAATTAAAACTGATAAAAAGAAGTATTATATTGAATCAGAAAGAGCCTTAGGAAGAGAGTATAATGAGGTGGATTTACACAGATTATATATTTATTTGCAGGAGAATCTTAATAAGCAGTAGAGTGGGAGAAACATATGAAGAATAATAAGCTTTTAATTGGAATAATTGCGGTACTTACAATAGTAATAATAGGTTTGGTTGTATTTATAATGTTTGGCGGAAATAAAGACAAGCAGCAGGATACCACTACAACTGAAGCTGCTATAGAAAACGCAGATAATAATTCAGAGTCTTTAACTACAGAAGGGGAAAAAAGTACCGAGGAGGCAACAACCCAGAGTGTAAAAGAGGAAAAGGCTGACTGCTACGCAACTGTTACAAGTCAGAATAATTGGGAGTCTGCTGGTAAGGTTTCTGGTCAGTTGGATATAAGTATTACAAATAATAGTGATAGTCAGATTAATAATTGGACAGTTCAGATTCCTGTAAGTGATAATTTGACGGTGGATAGCTTCTGGAATAGTAATTGTGTTGTAGAAAACGGAATGCTTGTTATTACTCCTGTGGAATATAATACAACCGTTGAAAAATCATCAACGCTTAAGGATGTTGGAGTAATAGTATCAGTTTCTAATAAGAGCGAATTTGATGCACTCATTGGACAGTCAACATTATTAGTTGATGGTAAGGAGTATACCACTTCATCGACTGCTTCACTGACAACTGAGCAAGCTACTGATAAGGATGAGGCTACTACAACAGAGGAGATAGAGGCTCAGTCACCTGCAAAGCCAGAAAGTGGAACACCTTTTGA
Source organism: Lachnospiraceae bacterium (assembly GCA_017517305.1). Taxonomy (GTDB): domain Bacteria; phylum Bacillota; class Clostridia; order Lachnospirales; family Lachnospiraceae; genus Coprococcus_C. The sequence goes on from JAFWZV010000006.1 coordinate 37,207, forward strand.
GAATCACGGAAAGCTTTCTGTTGAGGGAACAGATATTGTGGATAAGAATGGAACAATGTATCAGCTTAAGGGTGTAAGTACACATGGTATAGCATGGTTTCCTGACTATGTAAATAAGGACTGCTTCCAGACCTTTAGAGACGATTGGGGAGCAAATTTAATAAGACTTGCAATGTATACTCATGAGAATGGTGGTTATTGTACAGATGGTGATAAGGAATACTTAAAGGGTCTTGTGGATGATGGTGTTAACTATGCTACAGAGCTTGGAATGTATGTTATTGTTGATTGGCATATTCTTCATGACCTAAATCCACAGGTTAATAAGGAAGAGGCTAAGAAATTCTTCCAGGAGATGTCAGCTAAGTATAAGAATTATGATAATGTAATTTATGAGATATGTAATGAGCCTAATGGTGGAACCTCATGGGCGGATGTAAAATCCTACGCTGAGGAGATTATACCAATAATTAGAGCCAATGCACCTGATGCAATTATAATAGTTGGTACACCTAACTGGTCTCAGGATGTTGATATAGCAGCTAAAGATCCTATAACTGGATATGATAATATTATGTATGCAGCGCATTTTTATGCTGCTACACATACAGATAGTATTAGGAATAAAGTTCAGACAGCTTTAGACAGTGGTCTTCCGGTATTTATTAGCGAGTTTAGCATCTGCGATGCTTCGGGTAATGGAGCTATAGATTATGGACAGGCTGATAAGTGGTTTGAGCTTATAGGGTCTAATAATTTGTCTTATGCAGGTTGGAACATTTCTAATAAGAATGAGACATCATCTCTTATTAAGCCTGATTGTAATAAGACAAGCTGGTGGTCTGAGGGAGAGCTTTCAGAGACAGGTGTATGGTTAAGAAAAACTATATTGGGAATTCAGTAGTTTTTATATAGAAAGGAATCGATTATGAGAGTAGTAGCAGGAACTGCCAGAAGTCTTATATTAAAAACCCTAGAAGGGATGGATACAAGACCAACTACTGACAGAATAAAAGAGACCTTATTTAATATGCTAATGCCATATGTAGGTCAGGCAAAATTCTTAGATTTATTTGCTGGTAGTGGAGGAATAGGAATAGAAGCATTAAGCCGAGGTGCAGATGAATGTACTTTCGTGGAGATGAATCCCAAGGCGGTTAATATTATTAATGATAATTTAAAACATACAAAGCTTGACAAGAAGGCAAAAGTTTATAAAATGGATGCAGTAAGCTATGTTGCAGGATTAAAAAATATTGATTATGATGTGATATTCATGGATCCTCCATATGGAAAACAACTGGAACAGAGTGTATTAGAACAGCTTTCTATGAAAGAATTTATTGGGGATACGCTTATAGTTATTGAAGCAGAGATTAATGAAGATTTTTCTTATGTGGAGTCATTAGGCTTTGAAATAGTTAAAGATAAGAGATATAAAACAAATAAGCATATTTTTTTGGAGAAAAGGGATTAGTATATGAGTACAGCAATTTATCCGGGAAGCTTTGACCCGGTTACACTTGGACATTTGGATATTATTAAGCGTTCAGCAGCAATTTTTGACCATGTTGTTATAGGAGTATTGAATAATACTGCAAAAAAACCATTGTTTTCATTGGAAGAACGTGTTAATATGTTGAAGGATGCAGTATCAGAATTAGATAATGTGTCTGTAGAATCTTTTGAGGGCTTATTGGTTGATTTTGTTAAGCAGAAGAATACCAATGTAATAATAAGGGGATTAAGAGCACTTACAGATTTTGATTTGGAAATGCAGATGGCTCAGAGTAATCGTATGGTTGCATCTGATGTTGATACGGTATTTTTGTCAACGAGCTTGCAGTATTCATACCTTAGCTCAAGTATAGTTAAGGAATATGCTAGATATGGTGTTGATTTAAAAGAATTTGTACCAGAGTGTGTAATTTCTAAGCTTATAGATAAGATGAAATAACTATAGGAGGATAGTTTAAGATGGCAAAGAAGGATATTGATAAGTATATTGAAGGAATTGAGGTTTATATTAAGCAGGCTAAGGCATCACCTTTATCACAGAATAAGATTACAATTCAGAGAGATGAGCTGTTAGAGATGATTAAGGAACTTAAGCTCAAGCTCCCTATGGAGATAGAGAGATGCAAGAAGATTATGCGTAATAAGGAAAATATCCTTTCAGAGGCAAGAACACGTTCAGACGCTATCCTTGCAGAGGCAGTAGCTGAGGCTAACAGATTAGTAGATACTAATCAGATTACAGAGCTTGCTAATATTAGAGCTAATGAGATTCTTGAGATGGCTAGAAATCAGGCACAGCAGTTAGTTGAGCAGGCATCTGCGGAGGCTAATGAGATTAGACTTGGTGCAATGTATTACACTAAGGATAAGCTTGCTGAGATGAGAGATGTATTCAGCAGAATACATGCTATGGAGAAGGAAAATTACAGAAATCTTATCGAATCATTAGAGAATGATACATATATTGTTGAGACAAACCTTAGTGAGATGGAGGCAAATATCAATCTTCTTACTGCAGGTAGCAATATGATGTACGAGCGTTCAGAGGATTTAGACAGTGCATTTTCAGCTACAGAGCCAATTGCTCCTAAGGTAGCACCAAAGAAGCTTGTGGATGATTATGATGATGACTTTGATGATGAAATTGATGATGATATCGATGTATACGGCGACAACTCTGATGATGAGGATGACGACGATTTCGATGATTTCTTAGACGATTAGTAAATATAAGAAGAATGTGCTTATAGCACATACTAGTTTTACAAATATATAGTGGATTAAAGACAGCCCAGAGCCTTGTATAACCTTAGCTGTTTGCATAATAGAAGATATGCCACCAAAGGAAGTACAAGCTAGAATAAGGGCTGTTTTTATTTGTGTTTCTATGATTGGTGAATTCCCAATGTGTGTGACGCCACTTGTTATTTCAGTTATCCCAATTAAAATTAGCTTTATATATGGATTTAATCCTTCCATAGATAGAATGAATTCTGTTATTATGCAGCAAATCATTATGTATAACCCTACATGTGTTATCTGGCTAATACTTTCTTGAGAGATGCTTCGTGATAAAAGCTTGTTGCTTGATAAAATGTTTTTATGTACTGGTATATTTGACTGAGTCTTAGGATAAATTATGTATTCAATAATTAAAATTAGAATATATGGAGTAAATATAATAGCATAACCTAATATAGGGCTTATGCTATTATTTAATATATGGCTTATTATAAAACCAAGAAAAAACATAGGACTTATGTTATTACATATTGGAAGAAGTAAGTTTCCTGTACGTTTTTTGATTATGTCTTGCTGTAGAAAATATGCATTTGCTTTAGCACCGATTGGGTAACCACAGAATAAGCCTAAAATTATAATGGAAGGCAAGGCGAGCTTTTTATTCCTAGAGTCTTTGTTTGTTGCAGATATTACGGAATTTTCAATGTGACCTGATATAAGCATAAATGGAAGCAATAGTGGTAGTACATTTTTGTACCAAAGCATAAGTCCATAGCTGGCACCAGCTAATACAATCTGATTATTTGTAATTAATAAAAACATAAGAATGAATAATATAAAAATATTCATAAATACCTCTCAAAGTCAGTTTTATTGGACATAATTGCTTCTATAATACGAATAGAAGGGAGGACATAAAAAAGAACACATAGTAGCATGTGTTCTTAATAATTATATTATAGGTGTCTGAATCTTATGATTATTTATATAATTGGTAGTTGGATATTATAATCGTTAGGTAGAATAGTCCCGTATCGATTATAAACCATGCAATTATATAGATTAGTGGCTTTTGTATCATAATTCCACATAGTTTTAGCCACTTTATAATCAAGATTTATATAGCCTGACAGATATTTTTCAAAATCAGCTTTTTTGGTGATTAAGGGAATTAAAGTCTGCTGATTAATTGCCTTAATAAGCTGGGAGCTATCTTTTCTAAAGGAAAGGATATTTGCGTATAAACCGTAGCTATTATCTATAAATTCCTTACGATGTAGCTCTTTGTATTCCAATAGTAGGTGAATAATACTTCGGTTAATTCTGGTGGTTGTTAAATCCTTAGAGGATAAAGCTTTGATAGCATCCTGATAGTTGGTCACAGGGTACAATTTGTTAAGCTTATTAGCTAAATCCTCGGATATATCACAGACTTCATTATAATTTAAAGGATTTATCAATTTGCTTTGAAGAAAAGGGGTTAATTCATCCTCGGTTATTGGCCAAGAGGATAGATAACTTTGGGCTATTATTTCATGTATACACATAGGTATTTCAGATGTAATGTGTGATAGATTAAAGTCTTCTGATTGTATGCCTGCCCTAATGGCAGAGGCGGAACTTATTGAGCCATACATAGTAGTATCATGATACATAGCATGATTGCGCTTGATTAGGATTGGCTCAATATTGGAATTAATACGTTTTAAGGCAGCAAGATATTCTATAGCAAGAATATTGTTTGGTTGATTTATAATGTCACTAACATTATTGTCATCTGCCTCAAAGTACTTGTTTAGAGCAATTGTTCTTGCATAGGGGAATGACACACCACTAGCTAGAGCAAGAGTTAACTGGTCTTTATAAGACTTAGGCTCTTCGTTGATTATCTCAGCAATTGAGCTGAGTAGCTCTATATCATCAGTTTCAGCACCAAAACAAAGATAATCTATGGATTGTAGTTTATCTAATATGCTAACAGCTCCTGTGGAGAAATCCTTAGCGCTTCCTGTTGCATAAACAAAAGGGAGCTCAAGTACAAGATCGATTCCGGCAGTAGTAGCCATTTTGCTTCGTGTGTATTTGTCCCACATTGCTGGAAGTCCACGTTGTAGAAAGCTTCCACTCATAATAGCTACACTATGAGTGGAACCTGTTAGCTCTTTGGCTTTGTTTAGATGATATAGATGACCATTATGGAATGGATTATATTCTGCAATAATAGCTAATGTTTTCATATTTACCTCACTTAACAACATTATAGACATTATATTATGCATACTCATAATAATCAATTAAAGTTTAAAATGTAGCGGTACTATTTTTGAAACAAATGTTAAGATTTGAAACTTTACAATATATGCATATTATAAGTATAATAAAGAGGTAATCAGTAATGATTAGTTATGTGTATGTGTTATAAGAACAAAAACGAACATTTGTTCAAAAATGTGTTGACAATTGAATATTATTGTAGTATAAAATATACATAGACAAACATATGTTTTGTCAATAAGGAGGAAAATTATGGCAAGTGAAGAAAGATTAAAAGCATTGGATGCGGCATTGGCACAGATAGAAAAGCAGTACGGAAAAGGATCCGTTATGAAGTTGGGTGATAAGTCAGCTAACATGAACATTGAGGTAGTACCAACAGGGTCATTAAGCCTTGATTTAGCATTAGGCTTAGGTGGTATGCCTAAAGGACGTGTTATTGAAATATATGGACCAGAGTCAAGTGGTAAGACAACAGTTGCCCTTCATGTGGTTTCAGAGGTTCAGAAGATGGGTGGTATAGCAGGCTTTATAGATGCAGAGCATGCACTTGATCCTGTATATGCTGCTAATATTGGAGTAGATATTGATAATTTATACATATCACAGCCTGATAATGGTGAGCAGGCTTTAGAGATTACTGAGACTATGGTTCGTTCTGGTGCTGTGGATGTTATAATTGTTGACTCTGTTGCAGCACTTGTTCCAAAGGCTGAGATTGATGGAGAGATGGGTGATTCTCATGTTGGACTCCATGCAAGACTTATGTCACAGGCATTAAGAAAACTTACAGGCATAATTAGTAAGTCAAATTGTGTTGTAATCTTTATTAACCAGCTTAGAGAGAAGGTTGGTGTTATGTTTGGTAATCCAGAGACTACAACAGGTGGTAGAGCCCTGAAGTTCTATGCATCAGTTAGATTGGATGTAAGACGTATAGAGACCCTTAAGGTTGGTGGAGAGGTTGTAGGTAATAGAACAAGAGTAAAGGTTGTTAAGAATAAGGTTGCACCACCTTTCAAAGAAGCAGAATTTGACATTATGTTTGGTAAAGGAATTTCAAAAGAGGGAGATATTCTTGATTTAGCAGTCTTATACGACATAATTAATAAGGCTGGAGCATGGTACTCATATAATGGAGAGAAGATTGGCCAGGGTAGAGAAAATACTAAGCTTTACCTTGTACAGAATCCAGAATTCTGTTCACAGATTGAATCTATGGTAAGAGCTAAATTTTTAAAAACTGATTCTGAAGATGAGAATACCGAAGAATAATATATTATTAGGAGACATATAATTGGATAATTCAAAAGCAAGATGCAGTGCTTTTGATAAAGCAGTTAATCTTTTGGCATTTAAGGATAGAACAGTTCAGGAGATTAATATAAAGCTTAAAGAGAAAGGGTATAGCTCTGAAGAGGTAGATGAAGCTGTAGAAAAACTATCGTACTACGGTTATCTAAATGATCAGAGGTATACCATTTCTTATTTCAAAGACAATGCATCTAAAAAAGGTAAAAAGTTAATTGTGAGGGAGCTTGATCAAAAGGGTGTTGACAAGAATGTTATAGTTGATGTGCTGGATGATATGAATATTGATGAATTACACGTTGTAGAAGATATTATTAAACGTAGATATGCTTCTATAGATTTAGAGGATGATAAAGCTTACAGAAGATTAGTTGGATATTTTCTGAGAAGAGGATTCTCCTATGATAATGTAAGAAAGGCACTTAGAAATAGAAGTAATTGTGAAGATTTAGAATATTTTTCACAAGAATAATTTAATTTTTTAACATTTTGCATAAAAAATCATATAATTTTCTTGACACTTATATAAAAAAAGTATAATATTTAACTGTTGTATTTTGTGCAATGAAAATTAAATAAGGAGGTGCTCCTGAGTATGTTAAAGTACGTAATCTTTGCTGTAATAGTTGTCCTGGCAATTGTTATAACTTGGTTCGTAGCTATTGCTTACAGAAAAAATATTGCTGAAGCAAAGCTTGGTAAGGCCGAGGACAAGGCTAGGGAGATTATAGATGAAGCACTTAAAAGTGCTGAAGCCAAGAAACGTGAGACACTTCTTGAAGCTAAGGAAGAAGCTCTTAGGATGAAGAACGAGATCGATAAAGAAGTTAAAGATCGTCGTGCTGAAATTCAAAGAAGCGAGAAGAGAGTTCTCTCTAAAGAAGAGAATCTTGAACGTAAGACCGAGGCTATAGAGAAAAAGGAGGCTGCTCTTTCTAAGAGAGAAGCTGAATTGGAGACTATGAGAAGTGAGATTACACAGCTGGAAGCAAAAAGAACTCAGGAACTTGAAAGAATTTCAGGATTAACCTCTGAACAAGCAAAAGAATACTTATTAAAGACTGTTGAAGACGAAGTTAAACACGAAACTGCAGTCATGATCAAAGAATTAGAGACACGTGCGAAAGAAGAAGCAGACAAGAAAGCAAAGGAGTATGTTGTAACAGCTATACAGAAGTGTGCTGCTGATCATGTATCAGAGACAACTATTTCCTTAGTACAATTACCAAATGACGAGATGAAAGGAAGAATCATAGGTAGAGAGGGTAGAAATATTCGTACTCTTGAAACCATGACAGGTGTAGATTTAATTATTGATGATACTCCTGAGGCAGTAATCCTTTCAAGCTTCGATCCTATAAGACGAGAGGTTGCTAGAATAGCACTTGAAAAACTTATATTAGATGGAAGAATTCATCCTGCAAGAATCGAAGAGATGGTTGAGAAGGCTCAGAAGGAAGTTGAGACCATGATGCGTGAGGAGGGTGAGGCTGCGACCTTAGAGGTTGGAGTTCACGGAATTCATCCAGAACTTGTACGTTTACTTGGAAAGATGAAATTTAGAACAAGCTATGGACAGAATGCGTTAAAGCATTCTATTGAAGTAGCACATTTATCCGGACTTTTAGCTGGAGAATTAGGTGTTGATATTCGTATGGCCAAGCGTGCTGGATTATTGCACGATATTGGTAAATCTGTTGATCATGAGATGGAGGGTTCACATATATCAATTGGTGTAGATTTATGTCGTAAGTATAAAGAGTCTGCACTTGTTATTAATGCCGTTGAAGCACATCACGGCGATGTTGAGCCTCAGAGTTTAATTGCTTGTATCGTTCAGGCTGCTGATGCAATTTCAGCTGCTAGACCAGGTGCAAGAAGAGAGACGTTAGAAACGTATACTACTAGATTAAAGAAATTAGAGGATATTGCTAATGGATTTAAGGGAGTAGATAAGACTTTTGCTATTCAGGCAGGTAGAGAAATTCGAGTAATAGTAGTTCCAGAGCAGGTTAATGATGCTGAGATGGTATTGCTTGCTAGAGATATTTCTAAGCAAATTGAAGCAGATCTTGAATATCCAGGTCAGATTAAAGTTAATCTGATAAGAGAATCAAGAGTTACTGACTTTGCAAAATAACAAATTTTAGGGATGTGGCCTAGGTCACATCCTTTTATATTGTAATAAATCACAGGTTGTATTATACTGGCTTTAGAATATTAGGTAGGTGATAATTATGTTAGAGTTTATTAAAGAGGAATCAAAATTAGTTTACGATTCCAAGATAGTGTCTTTGTATAAGGAGCATCTTAAGACTCCTAAAGGAAATATAGTTGAGTATGATTATATAAAACATAAAAGTGGTGGTGGAGCAGGTGCCTTGGTTGTAGATGAGAACGAATATACTTATCTTGTAAAGCAATATCGTAATACATTAGACAAGGTAAATATTGAAATACCAGCTGGTGGATACTCTTTCATAGGAGAAAAGGGACTAGATTGTGCTTTGAGAGAGGTTGAGGAGGAGATTGGTCTTATACCTGAGAATATGTATCATGTCTCTAATATTATATCATCTGTAGGTACTTTTGATGAGAAGACTGATATATACATTGGTACGAAGCTAAAAAAAGGGGTAAGAAAGCTTGATCCTGATGAATTCATTGAAATAATTCATATTCCTATTGATGAGGCTATAGCTATGATTTATTCAGGAGAAATAATCGATAGTAAGACAATAGTTGCTTTACTTGCTTATAAGGATATGAAAACAAATGGCATAATTATTATATAGACATCATAAAAAATAGAGAGTGGATATGCTCTCTATTTTTTATGGTGGTGATTATATGTATGAATGTAAAATAAATAGCTCTTATGTTTTTGCCCTGTTGTCAGCCTTATTTGTAAGCTTGATTTTTAACCTGTTCACTAGAAATGAGTTAAGTTTTGATTATCTTGTAATAGACGTAAATGATATATCTAATCTAATGCTACAGAATAAAAAAGATATTATTCAATATATTTTAATACATAGAATAAAACAGTTTCTTTTAGTGCTTATTCTTATTAAAGCATTTGGTGCACAAAATATTTTTAATATATTTACAGTAATTTGTGGTGGAGTACTTGGCTTAATGATTAGTGTACAAACATATTATCTTGGATTTAAAGGTTTGATTATATTAATGTCGTATATCATGCCACATTATATACTCTATTATACAGCAATATGTTATGCAATGAAGAAAAGACTACTTCATTCCGGTTCTGATGAAAATATTAAAAATTTGATTTCTTTTTGTATAATATTTGCTTTTGGAGTGATTTTAGAGTGTAGTTTTATGACATTTTTTTTAAAAATTTTTCACCAATATATGGTGACGTAAAATTATAAAATCCCCTATTTTGTAGAAATTTCAAAAAATAACAAAAATCTTAAGATTTTATGAAAAATTTGTGTTTGATTTTATGTAAATTAGTCATTATAATAGTATTTGTTAATGAAATTGTTACGAAAATTATGGGATATTAAGGGGTTCAATTATGAGGGAACACATTGATAATTACATAAGTTTTCTTACGGTAGTGAAACGTTCTAGTCAGAATACAATAGCTTCCTACAAGAGAGATTTGATGAAGCTATGTATATATTTTGAAGGAAAAGGCTGTAGCTCTGTAGTAGATATTAATTCTATGGATCTAAGTACATATGTTATAGATTTGAAGAGTCAGGGAATGTCCTTGGCTACTATATCAAGAAGTATAGCAAGTATAAAATCTTTCTTTTTATACCTTTTGAAGCAGGGAGTTGTTAAGGAGGATTGTACAGAGCAACTTAAGCCACCGAAGATAGAGAAAAAGGCTCCTGATACACTTTCTGTAGAGGAGATTAATCAGTTACTCGAGCAACCATCAAAGTCTACACCTAAGGAGATTAGGGATAAGGCTATGTTGGAGCTTTTATATGCAACTGGTATGAGAGTATCTGAACTTATTTCCTTGAAGATAGATGATGTCAATCTTGCTATGAGCTATATTTTATGTAAGGATGCTAACAAGGAGAGAGTTATCCCTATTGAGCAAGCGGCTAGACAAGCTTTAGAAAGCTACATAAATGGCGTAAGACACATAATGTGTGAGGATAGTAATTATTTATTTACAAATATGAAGGGACAACCTATGTCTAGACAGGGCTTCTGGAAGCTAATTAAGGCATATGCAGTTAAGGCTGGTATAGATAAGGATATTACACCTCATATGATAAGACATTCCTTTGCTTCACACTTGGTTACAAATGGTGCTGATTTAAAGGCAGTTCAGGAGATGCTTGGACATTCTGATATATCTACTACTCAGATTTATCTTAAGAGTAGACAGAGTAGAATTAAAGAAGAGTACGAGAAAGCTCATCCAAGAGCAAAACGTAAGGCAAGCGCAAATTAAAAATACCTGTAGTGAAATTCACTGACAGGTATTTTTTTCTTTATCTATCGTATATTTTTAATAGATTGTCTATTCTTGCTGTGGCATTAATCATAAGTAGATCTAGAATTGTGATGGCACACATGGCCTCTAGAACTACTACAGCTCGTGGACCTATGATAGGGTCATGACGCCCCTTTATGGCCATAGTGATTTCTTCATGAGCCTTATTCACAGTTTTTTGTTCCTTATATATAGATGGAGTAGGCTTGAAGGAAGCTCTTACCTTAATAGGTGAACCGTCGCTCATTCCACCTAATATACCACCAGAGTGATTGGTGAGCTTAGCCACACAATCATTATCTATTATAAAGTTATCATTGTTATAGGAGCCTTTACTTTGGCTTACAAGTGTTCCGTCTCCAATTTCAACAGCCTTTACCGCGCCTATTGACATTATTCCTTGAGCTAGTAAAGCATCTAGTTTTGAGAATACAGGTTCGCCGATTCCCACAGGCATACCTGTGATTATACATTCAACAGAGGAACCAATAGAGTCGAGCTCCGATATAATTTCCTTTAGGTATTCACCTGCTTTTTCTGAACAAGCCTTATCTGGCATATAGAGAGGATTCCTAAGTATTTCATCTTTATCAAAGTTATTGTAGTCTATACAATATTCACCGATAGAACGAGTGTAAGCTGTAAGTTTAATACCCATTGTCTCTAATACCTTTGCTGCAATAGCTCCGGCAGCAACTCTACCTATGGTTTCTCTTCCTGAGGAACGTCCACCACCTCTGTAATCTCTAAAACCATATTTTTCATCAAAACAATAGTCTGCATGTCCTGGTCTGTAGCTTACTGCTATATCACCGTAGTCTTTAGAGTGTTGGTCTTGATTTCTAACCATCATAGATATAGGAGTACCAGTTGTTTTTCCTTCGAATACACCTGATAATATTTCTACAGTGTCAGATTCATTTCTCTGTGTTGAATATTGATTCTGACCTGGCTTACGTCTATTTAAGTATATTTGAATATCCTCCTCGCACAGTGGAATTCCTGCAGGACATCCATCAACTACAACACCTAAGGCTTTACCGTGAGATTCGCCCCAAGTGCTTATAGTAAAAAGCTTTCCGTATATTGAACCTGCCATTAAAGTTACGTCCTTTCTGTCTGTTTTTGGATATTATAAAACTATTTTGTGAAAATTTAAAGGTGTATGTTGATTTTTTATTTGTATCGTGCAATAATATTACGGAATTGTTACAAGGACACAAGATAACACATTAATTTACATATATTAAGGGGTAAAACTTATGAGAAAGTTTATATCAAAATTGTTGATTGGAATTATGACAGTTTCTTTGATGGGTAATTCCTTTTTACCTAATATCAAAGTGATGGCTGCTGAGAATACTGGTGTTGAAGCGCTGGCAGATAATAATTCTGATACAAGTAATGAGGATGTAATCGACCTTTCATATCATGTTCATTGTGAGCAATATGGTTGGTTAGAGCCTGTAAGTTCAGGAAAGCTATCAGGAACAGAAGGAGAATCCAAGAGATTAGAGGGTATTAAGATATACCTTGATACAAATCTTGAGGGATCAATAGAATATGAGGTCCACTGCGAGCAGTATGGCTGGATGGGAATGGTTGAGGAAGGCGTTATGGCTGGAACAGAAGGTGAAAGTAAGCGTTTAGAGTCAATTAGGATAAAGCTTACAGGTGAGCTTGGTGAAAAGTATGACGTAATATATCGTGTGCATTGTGAAACCTATGGTTGGACCGATTGGGTTTCAAATGGAATGGACGCAGGTACAGTTGGACAGTCTAAGAGACTGGAAGCAATTCAGATAAATATTGTCAAAAAAGAAGGAAATGATAAGGAAGCATCAATCAAGTATACTACACATGTTGAAAAGTATGGATGGTTAGAACCAGTTGGTAATGGTGAGATGTCTGGTACTGAAGGTGAGAGTAAGCGTTTAGAGGGTATAAAGATTGATATAATTAATTCTGATTATGTTGGTGGAGTAGCTTATAAGGTTCATGCAGAGAAATATGGTTGGATGGACTGGATGACAAATTATAACATGTCTGGAACTAAGGGCGAGTCAAAGAGACTTGAAGCCATACAAATTATGCTTACAGGAGAGTTATCTGCAGCATATGATGTGTATTATAGAGTTCACTGTGAAAAGTATGGTTGGCTTGGTTGGGCTATGAATGGTCAGGTTGCTGGTTCCTCAGGCTTAAGTAAGAGACTAGAGGGAATTGAAATAGCTCTTGTAAAGAAGGGTGGAGAAGCACCAGGAACAACAGACAGACCATATGTATATCCGGCATTATTGGAGCAGGAAGAACAGGAACAGGAGAGTGGTAAAACTGAGGAAGAAGTAATAATTCCTCCATCAGAGGAACCTATAGTTCCTGGCGTACCAACAGATTCTACAGAGGTTGAAGATATTCTTAATTCAGCACAGCTCTACGAACCATGCTATACAGGTGATAAGGAAATTGATGCAAGGGTTCAGGAAATCTTAGGTCAGATTATTACTGAAGATATGACCACATATGAGAAGACCTTAGCTATATATAATTGGATTATAGATAATACTTACTATGATTGGCATGCAAGTAATTTTAGAGGAAATTATGTTTCTGATTTCGATACATGGTGTGTATCACAGAGTTATTCAGTATTATGCTTAGGCTATGGTTCTTGCGTTAATTATGCATCTGCATTTGTTGTTCTTACTAGAGCTATAGGACTTGAATCCTACAAGGTATATGGAGCTCTTTATAGTGCAAATGTAAACAGAGATCACGGTTGGGCTGTTGTTAATATAAACGGAACACTTTATACCTTTGACCCACAGCTTAGTGATGAAGCAGAGGGCAATGGATGGGGTGATGCTATGGATTATTTCTGTAAGGATGATGAGCATCCAAATATAAAGAATTATTATGTTAATGTAGATGTTTGTGATCCTGATGATCCAGAGGATGATTTATACAGAGCTGATTATATCAATGGCTTTAATTACTTTAAGCAGTATTAAATTATTATGTAAAAACTATCATATTTTCCTTTACATTCAAGGATTTATGTGCTAGTATAATCAAGGCCGTTACTTAGTTATTGGACGACTCCGACCATAACTCAGTGATAGGATAGATATAATATTTAAGGAGGAAATCAAGATGATTACTACAGAGATGAAGAAGGAAATCATGGAAAAGTATGCAAGATGTGAGGGAGACACTGGTTCACCAGAGGTACAGGTAGCTTTACTTACTTACAGAATCAATGACCTTAACGAGCATTTTAAGGCACATCCAAAGGATCACCACTCAAGAAGAGGTCTTCTTAAGATGGTAGGTCAGAGAAGAAACCTTTTAGCATACTTAAAGAACAAGGATATCGAGAGATACAGAACTCTTATTGAGAAGCTTGGTCTTAGAAAGTAATAACACAAAGAGAAGTCGTTTTCATAGAGAACGACTTCTTTTGCTTTCTTTTGAGTTAAACTAATATTTTATTTACTATGACCATATAGTTTGATAAAATTACAGGCGTAAAAGTTTTTGTATCGCGAAAGGCAGATAAAATATATGGAAATAATGAAATATGCAATAGAGGGATATAGAGATGTTGAGGCACTTGAGTATTTAGGGATATTTGGTAATCCTATAAAGCATACTATGTCTCCCATTATACATAATACAATTAGTAGAAATTTAAATAAAAATATGAGATATATTCCTTTTCAGATAACCGATAATCTTGGTGATGCTGTTAAGATGGCTTATAATGCAGGTATAGTTGGACTTAATATTACCGTTCCTTATAAGCAGCAGGTGATGAAGCATCTTGTGGATATAGACGAAGCTGCCAAGGTAATTGGTGCGGTTAATACCTTAGTTCGTTGTAATAAAGGTTATAAGGGCTACAATACAGATATGTATGGCCTAGCTAAGTCTCTTATGTCTGAAGGAGTAAAGCTTGAAGGGTCAAAGGTTATAATGCTTGGTGCAGGTGGTGCAGCAAGAGCAGTTGCCTATATGTGTCTTAAGTATGGTGTTGACAGAGTATACATTGTTAATCGTACATTCGAGAATGCAAAGAATATAGCAGATGATATGAATACTGCATTTTCCTGTGATAAGATGATACCTTTAAGTGCTTCTGATTATTATTTAATTCCTAATGGCAGATATATTATGATTCAGTGTACTTCTGTTGGGCTTCATGATGGTGATGGACTTCCTCTTATATCAGATGAGTCATTCTTTGAGAAAGCAGAGATTGGTGTAGACCTTATATATAATCCTGCTAAGACACCATTTTTAAAGCTTGTTGAAGAAAATGGTGGAAAGGCTATTAATGGTCTTGGTATGCTTTTGCATCAGGGCGTTAAGGCTTATGAACTATGGAATGATGTAGAGATTTCAGGAAAGCTAATTGAGAGAGTTTACAAGGCACTTTGCAGAGTGTCCTATGATAACACAGATAATATTGTTCTTGTAGGCTACATGGGCTGTGGAAAGTCAACTGTTGGTCGTTTTCTTTCTATGGTTTATGGTTATGATTTTATAGATACAGATGAATTAATTGAAAAACGTGAGGGAATGTCTACATCAGATATTTTTTCCAAGAAGGGTGAGGAATATTTTAGACAGCTTGAGACAGATTTGCTGTATGAGCTCAAAGGTAAATTAAAGAATACAGTTGTAGCCACAGGCGGAGGTATGCCTGTTAAGGAAGAGAATAGACCCTTGCTTAAGGAATTGGGTAAGGTATTTTATCTTAAGGCGAGTCTTGATACCACCTATCAGCGTGTGTCAGGTGGTACTGGAAGGCCTCTGCTTGATGATTTGGATGGAAATTCCCTGTATAATAAAATTAAGGAGATGACAGCCATAAGAACTCCAATTTACACAGAGGTGGCTGACGAGATTATCGATACTAATGAGATTAGCGAATATGAAGTTCATAAGGTGATTGCCGCTTCAATGAGCTCTTACGCTAAGGATGTGGAGTAGATGATAAAAATACTCAAATATATCTAATAAAAAACTATCCCTATGGGTAGTTTTTTATTATGTTTTGTGATAGTATAACTTATTAGGGATAAATTGCCAGTTAGTATATTTTTGCTGATATATACTAAAAAGGCTATAAAATATATGTAAGAGAGGTAATATTATGTATTACAGTAACGTATTAGATTTGATAGGAAATACTCCACTTATGAGCTTAGAGGAAACTACAGGACTTAATATTTATGCGAAGGCTGAGTTTCTTAATCCAGGTGGAAGTATTAAGGATAGAATAGCTAAGAATATGCTTGAGGTGGCAGAGAAGGAAGGCAAGCTTAAGCCAGGCATGACTATTATAGAGCCTACCTCTGGTAATACTGGTATTGGTCTTGCTCTTTGTGGTGTTAGAAAGGGTTATAAGGTTATCATTGTTATGCCTGAGAACATGAGTGAAGAGCGTAAGAAGATTATTAAGGCTTTAGGAGCAGAGCTTGTTCTTACTGAGCCCAAGCTTAGCATCGGAGGTTCTGTTGATAAGGCTACGGAAATTTACAATTCTGACCCAGAGAAGTACTTTATGTGTCAGCAGTTTGTGAATCAGGCAAATCCTGATATTCATTACAGAACAACTGCCAGAGAGCTTGTGGAGCAGCTTGGTAAGCCAATCGATATCTATGTATCAGGTATTGGAAGTGGTGGTACACTTGCAGGTATTGCAAAGTATTTGCTAGAGCTTAATCCGGATACTAAGATTGTTGCTGTTGAGCCTAAGAATGTGTCAGCACTTCTTGGACATGAGCCGGGACTTCATCAGATACAGGGAATAGGTGATGGATTTATACCAGAGATTCTTGATACAAGCATTATAACAGATATTGTTGAGGTAACAGATGAGGATGCTATAGAGACAGCAAGACAGCTTGCTAGGGTTCAGGGACTTCTGTGTGGAACTTCATCAGGTGCAAATGTATGGACAGCTATGAGGATGGCTGAGAAGTATGGTAAGGATAAGGTAATTGCAACCATCCTTCCAGATAGAGTGGAGAGATATTTTAGTACATCGCTTATCTAATTGCTTAGAGGATTAAATTATTTTACATAGTGGAATAATTACATATAGAAATATGTGGTTGCTGATTTAGTATTTGTCAGTTTAGTTAAAGATTGGTTATGTGAAAGATTAATTAATAACAATATAAATATTAAGATTAGGAGGAAATAATAATGACTAAGATTGATATATTATCAGGTTTTTTGGGAGCTGGTAAGACAACTCTTATTAAGAAGTTGATTGAAGAGGCATTCAAGGGCGAGAAATTAGTTCTTATAGAGAATGAGTTTGGTGAGATAGGAATAGATGGCGGATTTCTTAAGGATGCAGGTGTAGAAATTACTGAGATGAATTCAGGCTGTATCTGCTGTTCGCTTGTAGGTGATTTTGGAACTGCATTAAAGCAGGTTATCACAGAGTATACACCAGATAGAGTTATTATAGAGCCATCAGGTGTAGGTAAGCTTTCAGATGTTATTAAGGCTGTTGAGGATGTAAAGGCTGACTGTGAGGTTGAGATTAACAGTGCAACTACTGTTGTAGATGTTATGAAATGCAAGATGTATATGAAGAACTTTGGTGAGTTCTTTAATAATCAGGTTGAGGCTGCACATACTATAGTGCTTAGTCGTACACAGAATGCTAAGGAAGACAAGATTCTTGATACAGTTAAGATGCTTAAGGAGAAGAATGAAAATGCTGTTATTATCACTACTCCTTGGGATGATATAGAGGGTAAGGTTATCTTAGAGGCCATGGAGCGTTCTAATACCTTAGAGGATATGATGAAGGAAACTCATGAGGAGGCTCACAAGCACCATCATCACCACCATGAGGATGGAGAGGAATGTTGCTGTGGACACCACCATGATCACGATCATGAGCATCATCACCACCATGAGGATGGAGAGGAGTGCTGCTGTGGACACCATCATGATCATGACCATGAGCATCACCACCATGAGGATGGAGAGGAATGTTGCTGTGGACACCATCATGACCACGATCATGAGCAGCATCACCACCACGAGGATGGAGAGGAGTGCTGCTGTGGACATCATCATGATCACGATCATGAGCATCATCACCACCACGAGGATGGAGAGGAGTGTTGCTGTGGACATCATCATGACCACGATCACGAGCATCAGCATCACCATGAGGATGGAGAGGAATGCTCTTGCGGATGTGGCGGACATCATGGACACCACCATCACCATGCTGATGAGGTATTTACTAGCTGGGGTAAGGAAACTGCAGTTAAGTTTGATGAAGCAAAGCTTAAAGAGGCACTTGAAACCCTTGCATATGAGGATGGTAAGTACGGTGTAATTCTTCGTGCTAAGGGAATTGTGGCTAGCACAGAGAATGATTGGATTTACTTCGACCTTGTACCAGGTGAGTATGATATGAGAAAGGGTAAACCAGACTATACAGGAAAGCTTTGTGTTATAGGTAGTAAGCTTGACGAAGCAGCTTTAGAGGAGTTATTTGGAGTAAAGTAAGTAGTATAGATATAAAGGATTGGTGATATACACTATGAAGAATAATAACCAGGTACAGGAAATTCCAGTATACATGTTTCTTGGATTTCTTGAGAGTGGAAAGACAACATTTGCCAGTGAAACCCTTATAGAGAGAGGATTTACTGAGGGAGAGCCTACATTACTTCTTGTGTTTGAAGAGGGAATTGAAGAGTATGATGTGGACTATCTTGAAAAGCAGAATATATATGTAGAGTTTCTTGAGGAGGAAAATCTTAACACAGATTATCTTCTGGATTTACAGGATAAATACAAGCCTACAAGAGTAATGATAGAGTATAACGGTACTTGGACTATGGATAAGCTGTTTGGTATTAGAGTGCCTAAGGGGTGGACTATCGTTCAGGTAATCACATTTGTTAATGCTGAAACTTACGATGTATATATGGCAAATATGAAGTCTATTATGATGGAACAGCTTGCTACAGCAGACATGATAGTGTTTAATCGTTGTGATGAGAATACTAAGCGTGCTGAGTACAGAAAGGGTATTAAGGCCATCAATAGACGTGCTCAGGTAATATTCGAGAATAAGGATGGAGTGGCTGAAATCGACGAGGAAGAAATGGAGCTTCCATACGATATAGAAAAGGATGTTATAGAGCTTGAGGAAGAAGATTTCGGTATATGGTATATCGATTCCTGCGACAATCCTGACAAGTATGTAGGTAAGACCATTAAGTTTAAGGCTATGGTTCACAAGCCAAGTGCTTATAAGAAAAATGAATTCGTACCAGGAAGATTTGCCATGACTTGCTGTGCCGATGATATAGCATTTATAGGCTTTAAGTGCTACTATGATGGTGCTAAGAATCTTACTGACAGACAGTGGGTAATGGTTACAGCAACTATAGATAAGGAATTCTATCCTGAATTTGAGGGTGAAGGTCCAGTGCTCAATGCTACTTCGGTAGCTTTGACAAGTCCGGCAGAGGAAGAGTTGGTATACTTCACATAGATAGATTTATAGATTATAACGAACGCTGACTGAATAGATTGTATAGATTATTTGGTTGGCGTTTTGTATTTAGGAGTTCGTATGAAATATAAAAATATAGTGGAAGGAAAGTTTATATCAAGACCTAATAGATTTATTGCTCACGTGGAAATAGAGGGTATGGAACATGTAGTTCATGTTAAAAACACCGGTCGTTGTAGGGAACTTTTACAGCCAGGAGCTACAGTTTACCTAGAGAAGAGCGACAACCCAACCAGAAAGACCTTGTATGATTTGGTATCAGTGAAGAAGGGTCAGCGTATAGTTAATATGGACTCTCAGCTTCCTAATGGGCTTGTAGAGGAGTGGCTTAGGGAAAATGATGATGCTAGAGAAATATTCGGGGATATAAGCTATCTCAAGCGTGAGAAAACCTATGGTAAGTCTCGCTTTGATCTATATGTGGAGTCCGACAATAGGAAGATATTTATAGAGGTTAAGGGAGTTACCCTTGAGAATGATAATGTGGTAAGCTTTCCAGATGCACCTACAGAACGAGGAATAAAGCATCTAAATGAACTTGTGTGTGCTTTAGAGGATGGATATGAAACTTATGTATTCTTTGTTGTACAGATGGAGGGTGTGGATTATTTTACACCTGCATGGGATAAGCATAAAGAATTTGGAGATGCCCTTGTAAATGCATATAAGAAAGGTGTTAAGGTGCTTGCTTATGATTGTAAGGTCAGTGAGGATGAGGTTAGGATTAATCAATCCGTGAAAGTTAAGCTATAATAAATTAATTACACATAATAAAAATGCAACTGATTTGCAAATTATGTTGACACAATCCTTTAGTGGTTGTAAAATACAAATTGCAAATTAGTTGCATTTTGCATGTTGTATGAGCAAACTTACATGTGAAGTGTCAGCATGGTTCATATTGATATAGAACAGAAAGGACAAACACTATGTCATTACTTACCTGTGAGAATGTATCTCTCGGATACGAGGGTAAAACAGTTGTAGAGAATTTAAACTTCACTGTTGAAAGTGGAGATTACTTATGTATATTAGGTGAAAATGGTTCGGGAAAGAGTACTCTTATGAAGACCTTGCTAGGACTTAAGACTCCTATGTCAGGAGCTATTACCCTTGGTGATGGCTTGAAGCATAATGAGATAGGATATCTTCCTCAGCAGACTATAGTTCAGAGAGATTTTCCTGCTTCAGTTAAGGAGATTGTTTTATCAGGCTTTTTAAACCACAGTGGGCTAAGACCATTTTATAACAAGGAAGAAAAGCAGCTTGCTAAGGACAATATGAAAAGACTTGGAATCTATGACCTTAGAAAGTCCTGTTATAGAGATTTGTCAGGAGGACAGCAGCAGAGAGTTTTACTTGCAAGAGCTCTTTGTGCAACTACTAAGATGCTTCTATTAGACGAGCCTGTGGCTGGTCTTGATCCAAAGGTTACTATAGAGATGTACGAGCTTATTAGCTCTATTAATAAGGGTAATAGCAGTGAGAATAAGGAGCCTATAACCATTATTATGGTATCACATGATGTGCAGGCGGCCCTTAACTATGCTACCAAGATTCTTCACGTAAGCGATACACCGGAGTTTTTTGAGTCTAAGGAAGCGTACCTTGACAGTAAGATTGGTAAGCAATTTACCAATGTGTAGGAGGTTAATATATAAATGAGTGATATAATTGCAACTTTAATGGAATATATGGAATTTCCTTTTGTAAGAAGAGCCATCATCGTTGGTGTACTTATTGCGTTTTGTTCATCATTGCTTGGTGTAACCCTTGTACTTAAGAGATTTTCCTTTATAGGTGATGGACTGTCACATGTTGCATTTGCGGCTATGTGTATAGCTATGGTGCTTCAATTTACCAACAATATGTTACTTATCCTGCCTATTACAGTGATTGCAGCTATTTTGATGCTTAAGACAGGTCAGAATGCGAGGATAAATGGTGATGCAGCGGTGGCTATGATGTCTGTTGGCTCCCTTGCTATAGGGTATCTGCTTTTAAATGTATTTTCCACATCTTCAAATATTTCAGGGGATGTGTGTTCAACCTTATTTGGCGCCACATCTATACTTACATTAACTGATATGGATGTAACTATATGTATAGTGATGTCTATAGTTGTGTTGGTATTCTATGTGTTCTTTTATCATAAGATATTTGCAGTTACCTTTGA
This sequence comes from Lachnospiraceae bacterium, assembly GCA_017517305.1. Classification (GTDB taxonomy): domain Bacteria; phylum Bacillota; class Clostridia; order Lachnospirales; family Lachnospiraceae; genus Coprococcus_C. Next base: position 58,783 of record JAFWZV010000006.1, read on the forward strand.
TGAAAACTTTGCTAAGGCAACAGGTATTAGAGCAGGCGTATATAATATGAGTATGGCGGTTATAATTGCAGTAATTATAGTTCTGGCCATGAATCTTGTTGGTTCACTACTTATATCAGCACTTGTAATATTCCCGGCTCTTTCAGCCATGAGAATATTCAAGAACTTTAAGTCAGTGGTAATATGCTCAGCAGCATTCAGTGTAATTTGTGCTGTTTTGGGACTTTTGATATCTTTATTGCAGGGAACACCGGTTGGTTCAACCATTGTTGCAGTAGATATAGTAGGATTTATGTTATTTTCAGGAATAGGAACAATTATGGGGGTTAACAGGGCGTAATGAATAAATATGGATTTAAGGAAATGTTGATAGTATCTGTTCTTTTGATTATGGTGCTTTCTCTTGCTGCATGTGGTAAGAAGGAAGGTGGCAGTAGAACAGAAAGTAAGTCAGATGTGGAGCAACTGTTAGATGATGCAAAGACAGAAGCTACGACAGAGCAAGCTGATATAAGCGAAGAAGTAGAGGTTACTTCTGAGCCTACAACACAAATTCAGTCTGAGGAAAATGTACTTTCTACTGAGATTACAACTCAAGCTTTAGAAGGAACTGATGGACAGTATGCTCCAAATATGGCAACGGGGGAAATTACAACGGAATATCCACTTGCTACAGGACCTAGCCAAATGGATGGTTCAGGAGCTGTAAATCCAAATCATCAGGGGGATGAATTTGTTACAGAGGAACCACTGGGAGAGGCAGATCCTAATGTGGATGTAGACCTTACTGTTCTCAGTGCGAATATGGTTTATGCAGAAGTATATAACATGATGATGTACCCTGATAATTACTTGGGTAAGACCATAAAAGTATCAGGTCCATATTATCCACTATATTACGATGGAACAGGCAATTATTATCATTATGTTATGATAGAAGATGCACTTGCTTGTTGTCAGAACGGTATGGAATTCATATGGGATGAGGGGACTCACATCTATCCTGATGAATATCCTAAGGAAGACGAAGTTATTGAAATTGTGGGAGAACTAAAATCCTATAAGGAAGAGAACTATATCTACTATTACTTAGATATAGAGGAGTATAAGATTTTAGATACAAATTAGAGGATAAAGCATGGGAAGAACAACGAATTATTCAACAGAGAAGAGAACAATGATTCTTGAGTACCTTAAAGCTCATAAGGATGAGAGCGTCAGTGTTAAGGATATAGAGAACAGCTTAAATAGTAATTTGGACAAGTCTGTAAATGTAACAACTATATACAGATATCTTGATAAGCTTTCTAACGAGGGTCAGGTACTTAAGCATACAAGCGAGAATGGAAGTAAATCCACTTATCAGTATATTAATCCGGACAAGCTGTGCCATAATCATTTGCATATGAAATGCACAAGCTGTGGCAAGGTTATGCATATGGATTGCAGCTTTATGGATGAGTTTATGAGACATATATTTGTACATCACAAATTCACTATAGAGTGCAAAACATCTATGATATATGGAGTTTGTAATGAGTGTAAGTAGATTACAAATCTCTGTGATATAAGAAATATGAATTGAATGAAAATAATGGGGAGATTAGGATGAAGATGACTAAGATAAAGATGACTAAGATAAAGATGACTAAGATAAAGAGAATACTAGTTATAGGAATGCTTGTGTGTATTATGGTGCTTGCGGGCTGTGGTAACAGGGCTTCTAGTGATAATGACAAAATAAAGGTTGTATGTACTCTGTTCCCGCAGTATGACTGGGCTAGAGAGATTATTGGAGATAATGAAAATGTAGAGATAATTCTTTTGGTTGAAAACGGTAGTGATTTACATAGCTTTCAGCCAACAGCAGATGACATTATAACTATATCAAGCTGTGATATGTTTATACATGGTGGTGGAGTGTCTGACAAATGGGTTGAGGATGCTCTTAAGCAGGCAACAAATCAGGATATGATAGTGATAAATATGCTTGATGTTATCGGAGATAATGCCAAGAAGGAAGAAATAGTAGAGGGGATGGAGGCTCATGACCATGAACATGAACATGAGGACGGAGAACATCCAGAAGCTCAAGAATTAAATCATGATGAGGCTACAGCAGATATGAATGTTGAAGATGACCATGAACATTATTATGACCCAACAGGCTATGATGAGCATATATGGTTGTCTATTTCAAATGCAAAATTAGTATGTAATGAGATATATAATGGATTATGTAAACTAGATTCGGATGGTGCGGCCATATATCAGAATAATATGAATGATTATATTGCAAAACTTGATGATTTGGATGGAAGGTACAAGACCATGGTTTCTAATGCTGCATTAGATACTATTTTAGTGGCAGACAGATTTCCATTTAGATATCTCACAAGTGAGTATGGAATTAACTATTATGCAGCATTTGTGGGTTGTTCATCAGAGACAGAGGCTAGCTTTGAGACAGTTACATTCTTATCTAAAAAGGTTGATGAGTTAGGTTTAAATTATATTGTTGTTGTAGATGGCTCAACTCAAGATGTTGCAAGAACTGTATTGGAAAGTACTAAGTCTAAGAGTCAAAATATTATTGTTCTTGATTCTATGCAGGCTGTAGGTATGAATAGAATTAATAATGGGGAGACTTACCTTACAATTATGGAGAATAACCTTACAGTGTTAGAAGAAGTATTGAATAATTAATATTATAAAATTTAATCTGTTCACATATTTTTGACATTTTAAACAATTTTTTATCATAGTTTATTTTTATGATAGCATCATACTAATTATTGTATGAAAGGAAGATGTTAGATGAATCGTTTTGAAGATTTTAATAATTTATATAATGAAAATAAATCAGGTGATGACAATACAGATGAGCTTAAATTTTCCAATATGTCCACTAGAGAATATATGAATATGATGGCTCAGGGGGCTTATGAGAATCAGGGATGTTGTGAAAATCAAGACCAAGAATATGCACATTCAGTAAACAATGATTATGTATTTGATATTGGTCAAAATACTTATGGACCTAATCAGAGTTATTTCAATGGTAATCATCATGTGAATGATTCGGTGGAAGGCAAGACTTCAGGTGGTGCTGGAAATATATTTAAGAAAAGTTTGCTTCTAATTGGAAGTGGTCTTATATTTGGTTTAGCTGCTGGTGGTGCATTTCATCTTGTAGAGGAATACTTTGATGATGATAAGTATGACCTGGAGGACGAATATGATAGAGAGGACTATGATAAGGATGATGTAGTTGGAGGAAATTCTACAGAAACATTTTCAGTTGGTTCTGATTATGAGATTCCGGGAACAGCTGTTGTTGATGATGGTGTTCAGGATTCTATGAGTCTAGATGTATCTGATATAGCTTCCAATGTAATGCCATCGGTTGTATCAATTACTATCAAGTCTGTAACTGAGTATAATGCTGGCTTCTTCGGACAGACCTATGAGTACGAGTCAGAGGGCTCTGGTTCTGGAATTATTATAGGTGAGAATGATGAGGAGCTTCTTATTGTAACCAATAATCACGTTGTGGCAGATGCAGATACAGTTTCTGTTGCATTTATAGATGAGCAGGTGTATGAGGCGAAGGTTAAGGGGACTGACAGCGATTCGGACCTTGCAATTATAGTTGTGGATTTGGAAGATATATCAGCTGAGACTTTGGCTCAGATTAAGATTGCCACTATTGGCAGCTCGGATGAGCTTAAGGTAGGAGAGCAGGTTGTTGCTATAGGTAATGCCTTGGGATACGGACAGTCAGTTACTACAGGTATTGTTAGTGCTAAGAATAGAACTAACGAGACAAATTCTACACCACTTATTCAGACTGATGCAGCCATTAATCCTGGTAACAGTGGTGGAGCTCTTCTTAATATGAAGGGTGAGGTTGTTGGAATCAATTCTTCAAAGCTTGCATCATATGATGTAGAGGGTATGGGATATGCAATTCCTATAACTGAGGTAGAGAGTATCATTAATAATCTTATGAGTAGAGAAACTAGGGAGAAGGTTGCCGAGGAGGAAAGAGGCTATCTTGGAATCGGTTGTCAGACTATCTCTGAGGATGTATCTTATATGTATGGTCTTCCAGTGGGCGCATTAGTATCTGAGGTTATGGATGGTTCTGCAGCTAAAAAAGCTGGTATCAAGAAGAATTATATTATTACTAAGTTTGATGGACAGACTATTAGCAGTGCAGATGGTTTAGTTAATACCTTAGAGTATTATAGAGCTGGTGAAACAGTAGATGTGGTTGTAATGTACCCAGATGATGACGAGTATAAAGAGAAAACTGTATCTGTTACTCTGGGAAAGAAACAATAAATTAAGTGTTCAACTGTCTTTTAGACTTTAACATAAGATAAAGAATAGGACTTTCAAAGGTAAGTTGAAAGTCCTATTTCTTTTTATTGTGGTAAAAATTGTAACCTTGATGTATAATGAGTATTGCGTGTAAGCGCTTACCATAATGAAAGGATATATTTTAATTATGAATTCTAATGATAATAAAGATAAATTTGTTACCAAACCCTTAGGGATAGGATTGCTTGCCTGTCTGTGCTGCTTTCTGTGGGGAAGTGCAACCCCAGCCATTAAGATAGGCTATGAGTGGTTTGGAATTGGGGCAAATGATTTGGCTTCCAGAATCTTATTTGCAGGTGTTAGATTTACCTTGGCTGGTGTGCTGGCGGTAATATTCGGTAGTATAATAGCAGGCAGGAAGCTTATACCTAATAAGGGCTCCTGGGGTATGATATGTAAGCTGGGATTGGTTCAGACAGTATTTCAGTACATATTCTTCTACATGGGACTTGCGTATACTACAGGCGTTAAGTCAGCCATTATTAATGGATCACAGACCTTTATAGCCATTATGATTGCTTGTTTAATATTTAAGTACGAAAAGTTAACTCTGCAAAAATTTCTTGGTTGTTTAATCGGATTTGCTGGAGTTATAGTTATTAATTATGATCCAAGTGGAATGACAGGTGGCATTACATTTAAGGGTGAGGGTGCAATTCTTATAGCTGCTATAGCCTATGCATTGTCGTCAGCCCTTGTAAAACAGTATTCCCAGAAGGAAAATCCTGTTGTGTTAAGCGGATATCAGTTTATCTTTGGTGGAATTATTATGACTATCTGTGGTTTTATTATGGGTGGTCAGTTAACTGGATGGTGTGTAAAATCTGTAATACTATTAATTTATCTGGCGCTTATTTCCTCGGTTGCATATTCTGTATGGGGAATATTGCTAAAGCACAATCCTATAGGAAAGGTAGCTGTTTATTCATTTACCAATCCATTATTTAGTGTAATACTATCATTCATATTCCTAGGTGAGAGTTCTAGCTTTGGTTTTGAACTTTTAGTGGCACTTATACTTGTGTGTGGTGGAATATATTTGGTTAATAGAGAGAAGGAGTAACCATTATACCATTGGTTTATTGCGTTTTGTCTCCCCTAAGAGTAAAATATTTTTATTCTTAGGGGATTTTTTGTAAGGGAGGACATTATTATGAGCAGATTCTTCATAACTGGTGATACTCATGGCGAGATTGACGCCAAAAAGCTTAATAATAAGAATTTTTGTGAACATTCAGAACTTACAAAGGATGATTATGTGATTATCGCTGGTGATTTTGGGTGCTGTTGGTATGGAGATAAGAATATAGAAATTACAAATCCAGGATATGAAGTACCTCCAAGACATCGAACTAGGGTAGGGAAGGACTATTATATGCTTGACTGGTACCAGTCAAAGAATTTTACCACTTTATTTATTGATGGTAATCATGAGAATCATAAGCTTCTTAATACATATCCCGTGGAGGAGTGGAATGGCGGATTAGTGCATAGAATTAGACCTACGGTGCTTCATCTTATGCGTGGCCAGGTTTATACTATTGATGGAAAAAAGTTCTTCACTATGGGTGGTGCTAAGTCTTCAGATATAGAACGCAGAACACCTGATGCATCCTGGTGGGAGGAGGAACTGCCATCAGAGAAGGAGATACAAACAGCTATAGATAATTTAGGAAAGCATAATTGGAAGGTGGATTATGTTATAACTCATTGCTGTGGTAATAGTATGTTGAATAAGTTTGATACTCGTCACTATAAAACGGATGTGTTAACAGATTTTCTTGAGGAGATAGAGCAAAAGCTTGATTATAAGATGTGGTATTTTGGACATCACCACATAGATGAGCAGTTAGATGATAAGCATAAGGCTTTATATCGTGATATAGTTGAAATAATTGATGAATAATATGAACGAAACCAGGGTGGTGATAATATGAGCTATTATATCGAAGTATGGGGAAAAGCAATCGTAAAAGAAAAATATAGACGGGATTTTGAACTATATATTTCCAGTTGTATTTGAAAGCCTAATTGAAATCGATTGGCGTGGTAAAGATGATTATTCAGAACGTGGAGAACCGGAACCCTATTTAATCAACTATATAAAATGTTACATAAAAGATTATCTACTATCAACCTATTCTCTTATGCCTAATAAGGGATATATTGAATGTAATAGTTGTTATGCCTTGGAAGCATTTTATGCAAAGTGGATAGAAGCTGATGATGTAGAACGGTTCACGCCATATAAGATGCGTGATGAGGAAGAAGAACTATCACGTGATAAAATTGAGAAAATGTTAGGAAGGATTAACTCGGCCTTTGAAGAGTATTTGGAATGTTATTATCTATATGATATATGGAAGTGATTTGACCAAGTGCACAAATAAATAATTAAAACAATACCTCAGATTCGTTCTAGTGCACAAAGGCGAGTCTGGGGTACATTTTTTGTCAGTCTTCCCTACATGAAAATTTTATTTAAGAATGCCTTGTTTTTAAATTAACCTAAGAGTAATATGACATTCAACTTAAGATATCTTTAGTGGATGGCGCAAAATATTATACTGTTGGTCGATTTTGTGAATGCTTTTGTTGAGTTAATATAGTAATTATAATTACAAAAAAATTCAAGGAGGAACAAAATGGCATGGATTATTTGGACGATATGGTCACTGAATCACGATATCTTACTAGAGAACTAGATGCAAAAGTGTTTGGTAATTGCAAAATAAAGATATTAGAGCCAGAGGAAATGGATTTAAAAGCATATATAGATACGATTGCCTTAAAGAGTTCTATGGATACAGGAATAGGAAATGCATATGAGACATAAGTATTGGAGGCATATATGACAGTAGGAGAGATATTAGAAAAAAATGAATATAAGATAGAAAATATAGACACCACTAGAGTTCCATGTGTTTGTACTGTTAGAAGGGCACATTTGATACATAAGGGTGTGATTATCGGAACAATATCTGAAGAAGCTAATGATGCAGGTGAATTTTCCTGGGTTATAAAGCTAGATTGGGAAAGACTAGAGGATTTTCCATATATTAAGATATCGGATGTGGATATGAGCTTAAAGAAAAAGGAATATATTATTAGCAATATAATTCCTACATTTGTAAAGCAAAGAATATATGCAGAAGAAGGACCTGATTTGTATGAAAAGCTTTATCAGTTGGGACTAAAAAACAAAGATGCTTTTGAGATTATGTGTAGAACTAATGGGAAGCTAGGAAATGATGACATATTTATTCAAAGGTTTATATAGTTTAAAAAAATAATTACTAGGAGGAGATTTCAAATGATGAGTGTGTGTGAGGTAACTAATAAGGAGCAAATTAAGAATGTGGGATTTAAGTTGATATTAAAAAATATCATTAAGCTAGTTGCTTTTGTGACAATAACTTTGGTTATATGTAGGTTATTAACTGACAAAGTTATGTATTTTACAGAAATTAAAGGGACTTCTATGGAAAGTACTATAGAGAATGAAGATCTTATCTTTGTGTCTAGAATATCAGATATTGATAGGGGAGATATTATAGTCTTTGATTTGCCATATGCTCAATTGGTGAAGAGAGTTGTGGCGTTACCAGGAGATTCTATTTATATAAATGATGGCAAACTATATGTAAATAATATGTTGGTTGAAGAGCCATATATTAAGCAGGAAGATAAGATGTCAGCGGGACATCTTGGAAGGTATATAACTTTAGGAGAGGGTGAATATATTGTTTTAGGCGATAATAGAGCTCTAAGCAAGGATAGTAGGCAATTTGGAGTAGTGAAGGAAGAATATATAGTGGGTAAAGTAGTTGCATCTACTGATGTTTTGAAGAAAATTGCTATATTTGATCAACTTTCTCCACTAGGTAATTTACTTATATATATGATTGGAATAACAATCATATTAGGGATTATGAGAATAGTGGTTGAACTGAAATTCAAGGATTAGGATTATACTACTAGTTGATTGATTATATTTTATTATATGATGTATAGTTTTAGTAAATTCAAGAGATAAGGTGGCGCTTTTTATGCCAGTACATGATGATTTAGGACTTCGTATGAAGTCATATTATGAGCAGATTTCAAAGACTAAGCTGATGAGAAGAACACCAGTTATTATTCGTATAGATGGAAAAGCATTTCATACATTTACAAGGGGATTTGCAAAGCCCTTTGATATGGTGCTTATGAAATCCATGCAGGAAACCACAAAGTATCTTTGTGAAAATATCCAAGGCTGTGTGCTTGGTTACACTCAGTCCGATGAGATAACTTTAGTATTAGTGGATTATATGAAGTTTGAGACTTCAGCCTGGTTTGATTATGAGGTTCAGAAGATGTGCAGTATTGCTGCGAGTATGGCTACTATGGTATTTAATAGGTTGTTTAAAGACAATGTTGATGCATATATTAGGGATAATGAAGCTGGAGAACTGGTAGAGATTTATACTAAGGCGGTTGATAAGGGTGCTATGTTTGATGCACGAGTATTTAACATTCCTAAGGAAGAAGTTACAAACTGTATCTATTGGAGACAGATTGACGCTAGTCGAAATAGCGTGCAGATGGTAGGACAAGCATATTTTAGTCACAAGCAGCTTCAGAATAAGTCCTGTAGTAATATTCAAGATATGCTGATGGAAGAACATAACATAAATTGGAATGATTTTACCGTGCCCCAGAAGAGAGGTACAGCAGTAATTAAGGTGACCAAGGAGCTTTCTAAAGAGGAAGGTGTCGAGCCACAGCTTAGAAGTGAGTGGATGATTGATGAGAATATTCCAGTCTTCAAGGGTGAAGGTAGGGAGTATTTGCTTAAACATAGTTAGTTTTTAGTTAAGCCAACATATCTATAATGATATGTTGGCTTTTTTGTGGCGAAATAATCATAGTTATTGTATAATATTATGGTAATTTGTGAGATTAGTAAATCTTTGAGGAGCAAGTATTATGGATATGAATAAAACTGACACTAAGAAAAAACTCATAATCACAATATTGATTTCTTTGCTCATGGCTATATTAACAGGCATAATGTGCTTTTTTAATTTCCCGCAGAGGCTAGAATTTATGGCGCAGGATAGCTTATATCATAGACCAGATGTTATTCCTGATAATATTAAGATTATTGCTATAGACGAAGAAACTCTAGAAAAACTAGGTCCTTATTCAAATTGGGATAGGAGTTATTTTGCCAAGCTAATAAGCCTATTAAATGAAAATCCTGATACAGCTCCAAGCGTTATAGGAATTGATGTGGTTTTTAGTGGAACGGACTACTCAAAAGAAGATGCTATGCTGGTTGAGGTTTGCTCTAGCTATGATAATGTGGTGGTGGCATCAACAGTTTCTATAGATAATTATTTGCATCAGGATTTGGATGATACATATTACTCTGTCCAGTATGTTTCTGGAGAGGGTAGACCATATGATGCATTGGCAAATGTGGTAGAATATGGTTTTACAAATGCTATTTACGATGATGATGGTTTGGTTAGAAAGGCTTATTCTAGATGGGAATTTGAATTAAATGGGGAATCCTTTGTATATGATTCATTTCCTTACAAAATAGCGTCTAAAGTGGGTGAACTTAAATATTATCCTTTGCAAGTTGAGATTGACATGGTGAGCAAGCCTGGAGAATTTGAGGCTATATCTATGGCCGCTGTACTTGATGGGACAGTGCCGTCGGGATATTTCGATGATTGCATAGTTATGGTTGGTGCATATGAAGAAGGTCTTATGGATTCATATCGTGTTCCTACAGACTACTCGAAGCAGATGTACGGTGTAGAGATGCAAGCCAACTACGTGTACGGATTTTTAAATGATAAGGTTGTATATAGTGTAGATAAGAATATTCAGATTATTTTAGTTTTCATTATTATACTATTATTTGGTATATTTGCTTTAAATGGAAAGCTTAAGTCTACATTGATAGGGACTATACTCATAATTCCAGCCTATATTTTAGCTGCAACCATAATATTTGAAGTAACTGCCCATAAACTAAATGTTCTTGCGGTGCCTATTGGAGTGGCCATTACATTTATTATTGCATTGCTTCTTAAGTACATAGATATGCAGATAAAGAGAATGTATGAAATGCGAGATATGCTTTTCTCTATGGCTGAGGCTATGGCAGAGACAATTGAGGGTAGAACCCCATATAATGCTAATCACACCAAAAACGTAGCTAAAAGATGTATGGAGTTGGTTGATTATATTAACCAGCAATATAAGTTCAATAAGACAAAAATCAGCTTTACAGAGGATGATAAAAGACAGCTGTATTTGGCAGCTATGCTTCATGATGTGGGCAAGATGGATATTCCTCTTCGAATTATGGATAAAGCTACAAAGCTTGGAAATAGGGAAGAACAATTAAGAGCTAGACTTGAGATTATTAGTCTTAGAATTGAAAATGATGCTTTGAATGGGCGAATTTCAAGAAAAGAAGCAGATGAAAGAATTGATAAGATTAATGAATTTGTAAATAATCTAGGTGCATTTAACTGTGGTCGTCCTCTTAAGGATTTTGAATGGGAGCTGGTTGATGAGATTGCAAATAGCAAATATGTAGGTCCGGATGATGTTGAGATTCCATATATGACCCAAGAAGAGATTGACGATTTGCATATAAAGGCAGGTACCTTATCAGATAAGGAAAGAGAAACTATGCAAAGTCACGTTGTCTATACTGATAAGATATTGTCACATATTAAGTTTGGTGAGCATTTTAAAAGGGTTAGAGCAATGGCAGCTAATCATCATGAATTGCTTAATGGGAAAGGTTATCCAAATGGAATAGGGGATACTGAACTTGATACTATGACTAGAATTTTAACTATTATGGATATCTATGATTCTCTAATTGCTGATGATAGACCATATAAGAAGCCGAAATCTGTTCAGCAAGCATTTGATATACTTGATGAGGAAGCTTCGGCAGGCAAAGTGGATAAAGAGTTGCTTAAGTTTGCCAAGGAACTTTACCTAGAAGAAGCTAGCAACAATGATAATGCTTGACAAAATAGTTGTATTATAGTAAATGAAAAAAATATTAAAAATATGCAACATGAAGAAGGAGAAAAAGAAACACATTATGGAAGAAAAAAAGAATAAAAAGCTGCCTATTATAATAGGGATTAGTACAGCTTTAGTTGTAGCTGTAGTGTTAGTTTTAGTATTAGTTCTTGGTGGACACAGAGTGATTAAGGTACAGTCCTTTAGTGGACAGGTTACTCTTGAAAGGGGCTCCAACGACAAAGATATGGTTGAAGGAATGAATCTGAAGTCAGAGGATAAGGTTACCACTGGTAATGACGGCTTGGTGGAGCTTTTGGTGGATGAAGATAAGCATATCTTAGCTAAGGAGAACACTTGCTTTAAGATAGAAGCAAAGGGTAATGAGAACAAGGGAAAGCTTAAGATAAAATTAGAGTATGGAACATCTTTGGTTGAGGTAGATAATAAGCTAGCAGATGGTTCTTCTGTTGAGGTGGAAACTCCAAATGCATCTCTTAGTGTAAGGGGAACTACATTTGAGACAACCTATAATGAAGGTGATGGCACGACTGTTGTAAAGGTTAGTGAAGGTGTAGTAAAGGTTAAGCTAGATAAAGAGGAAAGAGACATTCAGGCAGGTCAGAAGGCTACTATTAAGGATGATGCTATAGAGGTGGAACCATTATTAGATATAGCCTTTACTGATCAAGTAGCTTTTGAAGCTAGATACTCTGAAACCAACGAAAGCTCTGGAATCAACGTAATGCAACTTGCAGGTTGGGAATATATACCTGTAGAAGATAGAAGTACAGACCAACCAGATGTTTTTGCACATGCAAGTGGCGTTAAGGTTCGTTACTGGGTTTTATCTGAGTCAAGAGTAAATGAATGGATTGATGATAATTCAGGTATGGGTTGGACAACTAGCATAGATTACCTTAAGAATAATGACGGTGATACCATAATATGCGAGGAGCTTCATTTTAATGGAGATATAGGAGAGGACATACTTTTTGCTTATCAATACTATAAGGAGACATATGATGGAGTATATGTATCTGTAATGGTATATGATGAGATGAAGGGAGAATCATTGACTGATACAGAAATCGAATCATTCCTTGATTTGACAAGTGATGAAGGCTTTGAATATTAGTCTAGATAAATAAACAAAAAGGGCGCGGGATTTATACTTTATTCCCGCGCCTTTTTCAGTAGTTTATTTAGTTATCATCAAGTCTTTTCTTAGCTGTTGCAAGCATAAGCTTAATTCTATTAACCTGGTTAACCTCAGAAGCACCTGGATCGTAGTCGATAGCTACGATGTTAGAATCTGGATAAACCTTTCTAAGCTCTTTGATAACACCCTTACCAATTATGTGGTTAGGGAGACAAGCAAATGGCTGACAACATACGATATTTGGTGCGCCACTCTTAATAAGCTCAACCATCTCACCTGTTAGGAACCAACCCTCACCAGTCTGATTTCCGATGGATACGATTGGCTTAGCATACTCTGCGATGTGAGAGATGTGTACTGGTGGTTCAAATCGTTTACTCTTCTTAAGTGCATCTACCATTGGCTTTCTAAGCTGCTCTAAAGCCCAGATACCAAGGTTTGCATTTCTTGCAACCTTTTTGGAACGACCTAAGAATTCGTGCTTGTAGTTATTGTTGTAGAAGCTGTACATGAAGAAGTCAAGTAAGTCTGGCATTACAGCCTCTGCACCTTCGGATTCAAGTAAATCAACTAGGTGGTTATTAGCTGATGGAAGGAACTTAACTAATATCTCTCCAACTATACCAACTCTAGGCTTCTTTACACCTTCTATAAGTGGAAGATTATCAAAATCTCTTACAATTCCATTAATAATCTGCTTAAAGTGCTTTCCACCATCTGCCATACTTCTCTTACAACGATGCTCCCACTTTCTGTGAAGCTTATTGGCTGAGCCAGGAACAGCTTCGTATGGTCTTGTCTTGTATAAGACTCTCATAAAGAGGTCACCGTAGATAAGAGCCTGCATAGCACACTTTATTGTCTTTAGATTCCACTTAAATCCTGAATTTTTCTCAAATCCCTGAACACTTAATGCTATAACAGGAATTTGACCATAGCCTGCCTTGGCAAGGGCACGTCTTATGAAACCAACGTAGTTAGTAGCACGACAACCACCACCTGTTTGAGTCATAACACATGCAAGCTTATTGACATCGTACTTGCCTGATGTAATGGCATGCATAATCTGACCTATAACGATGATAGAAGGGTAGCAGGCATCGTTGTTAACATATTTAAGTCCTGTATCAACAACCTCTTTGTTGGCATCAGGAAGCATAACAACATTGATACCCATATGCTTCATAGCTGGTTCTAGGATGTTGAAGTGTATAGGAGACATCTGTGGAACAAGTACAGTGTAATCCTTCATCATTTCTTCAGTAAACTCAACTCTATTTATTGCACTTGATGCTGGACATGGTACAAAGTTTTGCTTACGACGTACATTGACAGCACTAATAAGTGAACGAATTCTTATACGAGCTGCACCAAGGTTGCTTACCTCATCAATCTTAAGAACTGTGTAAATTTTACCTGAATTTGTGAGGATATCGTTAACACAGTCTGTAGTAACAGCGTCAAGACCACATCCGAAGGAGTTAAGCTGGATAAGCTCAAGGTTTTTACTCTTCTTAACGTAGTTTGCTGCCTTGTATAGACGAGAATGGTACATCCACTGGTCTGATACGATAAGAGGTCTCTCTACATTTCCAAGATGAGCTACAGAGTCCTCTGTAAGTACAGCTATATCAAATGAATTAATAAGCTCAGGAAGTCCGTGGTTGATTTCAGGGTCTAGGTGGTATGGACGTCCGGCAAGGACAATACCAAGCTTATCATTATCTTCTAAATACTTAATAGTTTCGTTACCTTTAGCTGTAATTTCAGCTTTAAGCTTATCGTCTTCTGCATATGCAGCTTCAACAGCTTCGCTAATTTCAGCCTCAGTAACATCTGTGTATTTCTTGAACTCTCTAAATAATCTGTCCTTAAGTGCTTCCTTGTTATCAAGGGCAAGGAAAGGTCTGATATATGTTATGTCTGCAGCGCAGATTTCTTCCATATTGTTCTTAATGTTTTCTGCATAAGAAGTAACGATAGGACAGTTGTAGTGGTTGTTGGCATCAGGAGTCTCGTCTCTCTCGTAAGGAATACAAGGGTAGAAGATGTTCTTAATACCTTCTTTAAGTAACCACATAACATGACCGTGTGATATCTTAGCAGGGTAACACTCGGATTCACTAGGGATTGACTCTATACCAAGAGTGTAAATATCTCTAGATGATTTAGGTGATACAATAACTCTATACTTAAGCTTAGTAAGGAAGGTAAACCAGAAAGGATAGTTCTCATACATATTGAGAACTCTTGGTATACCAATAATTCCTCTTGCAGCCTCAGCTTCTGGAAGAGGCTCATAGTCAAATAATCTGTTGAATTTCCACTCGAAAAGGTTAGGAACATTATTCATGTTCTTCTTAAGTCCAATTCCCTTCTCACATCTGTTACCTGATATAAACTGTCTACCACCAGAGAATTTATTAATAGTAAGAAGACAGCTGTTTGTACATCCCTTACATCTAGCCATTCTTGTTTCATAAGTAAGGTTTTCAATCTGTTCTTTGTCAAGCATAGTGGACTCTGAACCTTCTTCGTATCTGTCTCTAGCTATTAAGGCAGCACCAAATGCACCCATAATACCTGCGATATCTGGTCTTATTGCCTCACGGCCTGATATAAGTTCAAAGCTTCTAAGTACAGCATCGTTGTAGAAGGTTCCACCCTGAACAACTATATTTTCACCAAGCTGCTTAGGGTCTGTAAGCTTAATAACCTTAAGAAGCGCGTTCTTGATAACTGAATATGCAAGACCTGCGGAGATATCTGCCACAGATGCGCCTTCCTTTTGAGCCTGCTTAACTTTTGAGTTCATGAATACTGTACATCTAGAACCCAGATCTATTGGACTTTCAGCAAATAGAGCAACCTTTGCAAAGTCCTTAACCTCGTAATTAAGAGATTTAGCAAATGTTTCAATAAATGAACCACATCCAGATGAACATGCCTCATTAAGCATAACATTATCTACAACCTCGTTCTTTATCTTGATACATTTCATATCCTGACCACCGATATCAAGGATACAGTCAACCTCAGGATTGAAGAATGCAGCAGCAGTGTAGTGAGCGATAGTCTCAACCTCGCCATGCTCAAGCATAAGTGCAGACTTAATAAGAGCCTCTCCGTAGCCTGTTGAACAGCCAGACACAATTTTAACGTTTGCAGGAAGAATAGAGTATATCTCCTTTAATGCACGAAGTGTAGTCTTAAGTGGACTACCGTTGTTGCTGCTATAGAAATCATAGAGAAGTGAACCGTCATCAGCTACAAGAGCAACCTTGGTTGTAGTTGAACCAGCATCAATACCAAGGTATGCATTTCCCTTGTATGATGCAAGGTCCTTTCTTGTAACCTTGTACTTAGCTTGCTTTTCTATAAATTTATCATATGCCTCCTGGTTCTCGAATAGAGCAGGAAGTCTGTCAACTTCCACAGAAATCTGAAGATCAGCAGTAAGCTTACCGCTGATAGTATTTAAATCGTATGTAACCTCTTCCTTGGCCTGAAGAGCAGCACCTACTGCGGCAAAAAGGTGTGAATGACCTGGTGCAATAATATGTTCCTCAGTAAGGTTAAGTGTTCTTACGAAAGCTTCCTTTAACTGATCAAGGAAGTGGAGTGGTCCACCAAGGAATGCAACATTACCCTTAATTGGTTTACCACAAGCCAGACCACTTATTGTCTGATTAACCACTGCCTGGAATATAGAGGCAGCAAGGTTTGCCTTAGTGGCACCCTCATTGATAAGTGGCTGTATATCTGTTTTAGCGAATACACCACAACGAGCGGCAATAGGGTAAATTGTATCGTAATTCTTTGCATATTCATTAAGTCCTGTAGCGTCAGTCTGAAGAAGAGATGCCATCTGGTCTATGAATGAACCAGTACCTCCGGCGCAAACTCCATTCATTCTCTGCTCAACACCATTGGTGAAGTAGATAATTTTAGCATCCTCACCACCCAGCTCGATAGCTACATCAGTCTGTGGAGCATAGTCAGTAAGTGCTTCAGATACACATACAACCTCTTGCTCAAATGGAATACCAATAACCTGTGCCAAAGCAAGACCACCTGAACCGGTGATAGTAGGAGCAACCTCAACATTGCCAAGCTTTGCAGCAGCGTTATCTACAAGTTCCTTCAAGGTCTCCTTAATGTTTGCAAAATGTCTTTTGTACTCTGAAAACAAAATGTTTGTTTCTTCGTCAATAACAGCAACCTTAACTGTTGTTGAACCAATGTCAATTCCTAATCGTTTCATACGTTTTATGGCCCAAAGCCATCCTCCTTTTATATATACATTGAATATATAGACTAAAGTCAACTTCTACATATTAGAATGCATTTTTAGACAAAGTACATTATATAGTAAGTGATATTAAAATACAACTGTTAAAAAAGTAAAGAATTTACAACTTTTGGAAGGGTTTTTGCATATAATAATCAAAAAAAGGTGATTATGCATATGGAAAGAAAATGCAAAGGTGTTATACATCGAGTTAAGAAAGGGGATACTCTCTATAGATTATCCAAAATGTATGGGGTTAGATTAATAGATATTATGAAGGAAAATCCCTATGTAAATGTTTATAATATGCAAATCGGTGATGAAATATGTATTCCAACTGAAATCTATGAGGAGGAAGAAAGAAGGTATTATACAACCAAAGATGGTGATACAATAGGGAGTGTTGTAAATAATCTTAGAACAGATGTGAGAAAATTGATGGAGTATAATAATGAATTATATAATATTTCCCTGCCATCAGGTACCATTATTAGAATTCCACCAAGAGATGGTAAAAGATAGTATTATGTTTAAAAAGTAGTCTAATGTACAACATTTATTTTAGTTGTTTTTTAGATGTAGATATACTATAATAAATTAAATATGTTTAGGTGGGGTTGGCTTAAAAACTAACCCCACAAATAAAGAAAAAAGGATGATATTATGAATTTTTTATATAAGCTGGAAAAGAAATATGGTAAGTACGCAATTAATAATTTATCCATTTACGTTGTTGGTAGTTGGGCTATAGCATATTTGCTATGGATGTTTGCACCTAAGGTGTACGAGCTATTTGTATTTGATGTAACCTATGTCTTTGCATGTCATCAATATTGGAGAGTGATTACTTGGGTATTTACCACACCGGGTTCTATAAGTGCTCTTTCGTTGCTCATGCTGTTTATATATGCATCTATAGGTAGCTCTATTGAAAAATATGTTGGAGCATTCTTGTACAACCTTTATATCTTTGGCTCCTATATATTCATAACTATAGGTATGCTTGTTCAGGGAGCTATGGATTACCTTGGTAATAAGGATTTGTATGATTATTTTGCTATTGAATTACTTGCTGATGGCTATGGAAAATATTATCTTGAAGCTATGTCTAATTATGGACCAACTTTCTTCATAAGTATGAGTGTATTTTTAGGCTTTGCCTTGATTTATTCTGAATCACATATGCTGTTGTTCTTTGTTTTCCCTATTAAAACAAAGTGGTTGGCTTATGTTGATATTATTTTCATGGTATATATGCTTCTTGAATATGGTAAGACTTCCTTATTGGCAGGAATAATTATTGCTGTGCTGTTTAATTTCTATCTGTTCTACCTTATATCAAAGAATTATTCATCTAGAAGGATGAGAAATTGGCAAATGGGAACAGATACCCTTAAGAAGCAGAAGGAATTTAAGAAAAAGATGGACCAGGCTCAGGTGGAATATAACCCACCTAAGGGAGTTACAAGACATAAATGTGCTATATGTGGAAGAACAGAAGCTGATGATGAAAATCTTGAATTTAGATTTTGTTCAAGATGTAATGGTAATCATGAATATTGTAATGAGCATTTGTTTACCCATGAACATGTAAAATAATACTAGGAGAATAATTAAAATGAAAAGTACTTGCAAGAAAATTGTGACAGATATTAGTAGAGATAAGGATTTATTAGAGACAATACCAAAGTATGTAGATATGCTTAAAGGACAGTATAATTTGTACTCAGTAGTTAAGCTTTGCCTGAATTTCTATACAATTAGAGAAATGTTAGAGGATGGTACAAATGTAACAGATTTCAAGGAGGACTATGATAAGGTTTCAACTCTTCTTACTAAGGCTTTATTAGAATGCCAGGATATAAGTCAGGATGATATTAAGATTATAGATGACCTTAGAAATAGTGTGGAGTATAAGATGAAGCTTCTTACCTCATACACAGATGGCTTTGAGATATATGAGTATATTCTTAATAGACTAGAGGCTGGGATTAAGAATACCGCTGAGGAGGTAGATGTGGAGCTTCTTTCTAATAAGATGTTCCAGTATGTTTTTTCGGAGAATGATACAGTTGTCGTTAACAGTAAGCTTCAGATACTGATGTCACAGCTTCCTGTTAGAATGACCAAGAACAAATTTTATGACGTGGTAGCTAATACACTTTCTATTTACAAGGGTGGTGAAACTAGCTCAGTTAATGATTTTGTTGATATGCTTAAGACAGCAGTACTTATCAATAAGCCAGAGGGCTTTGAGACTGAATATCCAGAGCTTTTTGATGTTTATAAGAGATTAGAGGAAACTGATTACAAGAATATTGATGAGGGTACCTTTGACAGACTTGTTATGGACGTTAATCAAGGTGCTGAGTATATTACACAGCAGGTTTCTTTTTATATGCTTTTCCAAGAGGTAATTAATGACACCTATACCATTTTGCTTACAACTATGGATAAGAGTGAAAAATCAGAGAATGAGTCTTATAAATCAGCTGTGAAGATAATTGATACATGTATTAATTCCTTCACTGAGGATTCTGCTGAAGACCTTATGGATGCTTTTATGTCCTTAGAGGGTGCTCAGGAAAATGTATATGAGAATGTTATGATTTTAGAGACAGTACTAGATGATGTAGAACTTAAGTCTGATGATATGACTGATGATATTAAGAAGGAGATTACTAAGCTTCGCACAGTTGAAAAGCTTGTTTCAAGCAGTTTGTTTATTGATCTTAAGAAATCTATGAAGACAGAGTCAAGGATTGCTGATAGTGAATATATTAATGGGTTGAAGGAAGAATTGACTAATTCATTTGCAGAATATTTTAAGGATAAGAGTATGGTGGTTGTAAGAAGTATTATGTGTAAGATACTTGCTGCTATGCCTATTTTCTTAGATACACAGCAGGAGATTAAAAATTATTTCGATTATGTTCTTTGTAATTGCAAGAATGATAGTGAGCTTACAGCTTGTAATAAGCTTGTATGTGAAATAATAGAGGAAGAAATATAGGAATTGGTGAAGGTATGAAGGTAGTTGATACTGTTTATACATATGGTTATTCAGAGGATGAGGTTAGACATCTGGCAAAAAGGCTTAAGTATAATTTTAAAAAACTTAAGCTTTATATAGTGTGTCTTCCTATACTAGGTGATGGCCTTATGGAGATATATGATTACAAACAGTTTCAGCAGTCTTTTTACAAGCAAATCAAGAAGGATATAGTAGTTCTTGGCTTTGCAAGGGATAAGGCAGGTGCACAGGAGATAGTACTTAGCCTGACTCAGGATTTATATGATTCAGATTGTAATTTTGATATTAAGAAATTTTTTGGGATATAGGTGTAAAATATGTTGCATGTAATCCTCGGGATTCTTAAAATTTTATTATGGATTATTCTTGCAATACTTGGATTAGTGTTGCTTATTGTTTTGCTTGTTTTATTATCTCCTATTAGGTATAAAATTGATGCAAAATACCATGGCAGTGCTTTGATTAACGCTAAGATTAGCTTTCTTATTGCCACGGTTAGAGTTATATTTGAGCAAGAAACAAAAAGGTTTGAATATAGTGTAAGATTAGCAGGTATAAAGCTTAATCTTAACAAAGAGAAGAAACCAAAGAAGAAAAAGAAAACAAAAAATAAAACAAAAAATAAAGATGAAGGTTCAATAGAGCAACAGATTAATGAAATAGCTGAAGAAAAGCCAGTAGAATTTGATTCTGAGCCAGCTGTTGATAATACAGTAGAATCTATTGATAATACAGAAATTCCGATTTTTTCAGAGGCAGATAATGTAGAGAATTCATTTGAAGATAGCTATGAAGATGAAGAAATAGAAGACTTTGACTTGTTTGATGATGATATTGATAAGGATGTTCCGAAGGAGCAGCAAAGTCTATTTGGGCGAATTAAAGCATTTTTGATCGGTCTTAAGAATAAAATAATCAATCTTTGGAATAAGCTTCAGACTTTTTCACCAGAAAATATTGAAGAGAAGATTAATTCAAAGCTAGATAAACTTAAGAAAACTATTAATAAGTTTAAGAAATTCTGGAATTTAAAATGTACTGTCAAAACAAGAAATTACCTAAAAAAATATTTGGTGGGATTGGTTAAACATATTGGACCAAGAAGTGTAAAGGGTTATGTTAGATATGGATTTGGTGATCCTTGTAAGACGGGACAAATTACAGGATATTTAAGCTTGTTGCCTTTTGTGTATAGTAAGCATTTTTCTTTAGAACCAGATTTCCATGAGAAAATTATAGACACAGAGCTTCTTATAAAGGGTAGAATAAGACTTGGTTATATTATTAGAATTGTATTAAATATCAATATATGGAGAACAATTTTAGTAGCAAGAAAGATTTTTAAAGGTAAGAAAAGGGAGGTATAAATCATGGCAGATTTTAATCAGACAGTAAGTTCATTGTTTAAGGGTATGGATACATTACTCACTACAAAGACAGTTGTAGGTGAACCAACACAGGTGGGAGATACAATAATTTTGCCACTTGTTGATGTTAATTTTGGTGTAGGTGCAGGTGCATTTGCAAAGGATGGTGGCAAAACCTCTGCTGGTGGAGGTATGGGAGGTAAGATGTCTCCTTCAGCGGTATTAGTTATCCAGAACGGTAAGGCTAAGATGATTAGTGTAAAGGGTGAGGATACTATGGGTAAGATTATTGATATGGTTCCAGAGGTTGTTGACAAAATTGCCGGTATGTTAGGTAAAGGCGGTAAAAACCCAACTGAGGATGCAGAAATTGAGCAAGCTATAGCAGAAGTGTCCAACGAGGAAACATTTTAATTCTCTTATTGATAATTTAGCATATACTTAACTAAGGATTCTTAAGTATTTCCAAAAGGATGGTGCTTTATGAGAGCTTTAGTTGGTTATGCATCACTATTTATAGCTATAGGCATAATTGTTGGCTATTTTATAGCTGGGTTTGTAGAGTTTGTTATTACTATTGCATTTTTAATGTGTGCATACATTTTCCTATGCAAGGGTTGTTAGGGGAAATGTATATTATGAGTTGATTACGATTGGAAATTACTATGATAAATAATTATTTACTTTGCATAGAATATGATGGAAGTAGATATAGTGGATGGCAGAGACAGGGCAATACAGATAACACTATAGAAAGTAAGCTGTCTGAATGTTTAAGACAGATGTGCAATAGTGGTGTGGATATTGAAATTCATGGATCTGGAAGAACTGATGCAGGAGTACATGCACGTGGTCAGATGGCCAATGTTAAGCTTGATGTGGCATACTCTGTAACTGAGATAAAAGATTATCTTAACAAATTTTTGCCTGAGGATATTAGGATAATATCTGTGGAAATTGTTGAGGACAGATTTCATGCCAGGTTAAATGCTAAGAGTAAAACTTATTCATATAAGCTTGATGTAGGTGATAAGGGCAATGTTTTTCTTAGAAAGTATTCTTGGCATATAGATGAAAAGCTTGATGTAAGACTTATGGTTGAAGCTACTAACCATCTTGTTGGGAAGAGGGACTTTAGAAGCTTATCTGACATGAAAACTAAGAAATCCTCTGTTAGAACAATTAACAGTATTACTATTCTTAAGGAAAATGATATAATAACAATAGAATTTACAGGGGATGGCTTCCTGTATCATATGGTGAGAAAGCTTACTGCATTGTTGGTAGAGATAGGTGCAGGCAGGTTAGAAGCTTGCCATATTAATGATATACTAGATAAAAAAGACCGACAGGCCTTCAAATTAATGGCTCCAGCTAAGGGGCTTTGTTTAGAAAAAGTGTTCTATTAATTTATAGAACAATTAATTATTAGGGGTGTTTTACGATGAGTATGGTATCTGATATGGGCATGGAGGTGCTTATGAATTCTGAGAATCCAGAACAGGTTCTTCAGAATATGCAGCCTTTCATGGATTTAATGATGTATTATGAATGTGCTTTGATGGAGATAGAGACAAAGTTAAAGGTGTTGAATAACGAGTTTGCTATGCAACATAATAGAAATCCTTTTGAATCCATAAAGTGCAGATTAAAGAAGCCTATGAGTATAGTAGGCAAAATGAAGAAAAAAGGTTTAGATATTACAATTGATAATATAGTGGAAAATCTTACTGATATAGCTGGTGTAAGAGTTATATGCTCCTTTCCGGAGGATATTTATGCAGTATCAGAGCTTTTGATTAAACAGGATGATATTAAGGTGGTACAGGTAAAGGATTATATTAGAAACCCCAAATCAAATGGTTACAGAAGCCTTCATCTTATAGTTGAGGTTCCAATCTTTTTGTCAAAGCAGAAGAAATATATGAAGGTTGAGGTTCAGTTTAGAACTATAGCTATGGATTTTTGGGCAAGCTTAGATCATAAGCTTAAGTATAAGAAGGATAATCTCAAGCATCCTGAGATAATTGCACAAGAGCTTAAGAAATGCGCAGACACAATAACTGCCATGGATTATAAGATGCAAGAGATACGTAATATGCTTGATTAAGTATATTGGTGGAGGATAAGATGTCAAAGCAAATTTGGAAACCAGGAAATATGTTGTATCCTGTTCCTGCTGTAATGGTTACAGTTGGAGATGGACAGGGTAATGATAATATAATAACTATAGCTTGGGCAGGAACCATCAATTCAGATCCTGCTATGGTATCTATTTCGGTGAGGAAATCTAGATATTCTCATGAGCTTCTTATGAAGAATAAAGAATTTGTTATAAATCTTGTGACAAAGGATCTGACCTTTGCCATGGATTATTGTGGTGTAAAGTCCGGAAGGGATATGGATAAGTTTAAAGCTATGAAGCTTACCAAGGGAAAGGCTAGCACCGTTAGTGTTCCAACCATTGAGGAGAGTCCTCTTAATATTGAGTGTAAGGTTAAAGATATTATAGAGCTTGGAAGTCATGATATGTTCTTAGCAGAGGTCACAGCAGTTTTGGCTGATGAAAAATATATGGATGAAAAGGGCAAATTTGACCTTAATTCATCTAATTTGGTTGCATATTCTCATGGGCAGTATTTTACTTTAGGTGAGAATATTGGAAAGTTTGGATATAGTGTCCAGAAGAAGTGTAAATAACATATTTATTATATGTTAGATATAAAGCTTTTGTCCCTTTGGAGAGGTAGAACAGGAGCTTAAAATATGTTTAGTAAAGTGACAAGCTGTGCCGTCTTGGGTATAGACGGCCGGTTAATAAGTGTGGAGGCTGATGTAAACGATGGTTTGCCTATGTTTACAATGGTCGGGTATCTATCCTCATCTGTCAAAGAGGCCGGCGAAAGAGTCAGAACTGCACTTAAAAATTCAGGGTATCATATGCCACCTAAGCGCATAACTATCAATTTATCCCCAGCAGATATAAGGAAGGATGGATCTGGCTTTGATTTGCCAGTAGCTGTTGCTGTACTTCTTTCCATTGGAATTATTCCGGTAATCGATATGGAAAAAACCTTAATATTAGGTGAATTAGGCTTGAATGGAGAGGTGAAACCAATTACAGGTGTATTGCCTATGGTTTATCATTGTATGAAGTTGGGTATATCAAGCTGTATTGTTCCCAAGGATAATGCCAAAGAAGCTGCCTTGGTGAGAAATATGCAGGTTTATGCAGTTGATAGTCTTAAGGAGGCTGCAGAGTTTATACAAGGAATTATTACAATAGCACCTATTGTTAGTGATGGTAATGTTGTTATAGAAAATGATGGGGATAATAAGGTGGACTTTGCAGATGTAAAAGGACAAGCAACCTTAAAAAGAGGTATGGAAATAGCTGCAGCAGGCTTCCATAATGTGCTTATGACAGGTGCTGCAGGAGCCGGAAAATCTATGATTGCTAAAAGGCTTCCTACTATAATGCCGAAGCTAACCTTTGAAGAATGCATAGATATTACGAAAATTTATAGTATCAGTGGTTTAATTGACAATAATGATGCATTGATTACAACAAGACCTTTTAGATCGCCTCATCATACCATTTCTAATTATGCATTGGTGGGTGGCGGAGGAATTCCAAAGCCTGGGGAGGTAAGTCTTGCACATAATGGAGTGCTTTTCCTAGATGAGCTACCAGAATTTAATAAAAATGTTTTGGAGGTTATGAGACAGCCTATAGAGGATAGGGTAATTACCATTTCAAGGGTAAATGCATCCTATATATTTCCAGCGGATTTTATGCTGGTTGCAGCTATGAATCAGTGCCCTTGTGGTAATTATCCTAATCTTAAAAGATGTAAGTGTTCGCCATATGAGATAAAAAGGTATCAAGGGAAAATAAGTGGTCCACTTCTAGATAGAATCGACATAACCATGGAGGTTCAGCCTATTGAATTTGGTGATTTATTTAAAGAGATAAAGGAAGAGTCTTCAGCTCAGATTAGAGCTAGAGTAGAGGAAGCGAGACAGCGACAAAGTTATAGGTATCAAGAAGAGGGGATAAACTTTAATTCTCAATTAGATGGGAAGATTCTAAAAAAATATATTAGTCTGGGCTCTGATGAGGAGGAATTGCTTAAGGATACCTTTGAGAGGAATGAACTTAGTGCAAGAGGTACATATAGAATTTTGAGACTTGCTAGGACTATTGCAGATCTTGCTGGTAGTGAAGTCATAGATAAAATTCATCTTATGGAAGCCATATTCTACAAAAATAATGGAAAATTTTATAGTCAGGAGGTATAGGTATATGAATTTAGAAACAGCAAAGGATAACTTGATAATAAAACCAATGGTAGATGATTATACAATATATGAAGACTATAGGTTAGATTGTTTTGAGGATGGATATGATTCCGCAATTAAGCATCTATGGCTAAATACAATACAGGGAGTTGATGCATCTCATATTATTCATCTAAAAAAAACGCTTGGTAATGTGTGGAATATATATGATGCCAGCGAAAAAGTAATTAGTGGAATTATACCTGAACAAGCTGCTAAGAAAATAGCACACGCAAAGGGTGGTGGTAAGGTGGTAGAGCTTTATGATAGACTCAAGGAAAAGGGAATAGAGTTTATATATCCAGAGAAAAGTGGTTATCCTAATAAATTAAGGCATATTTCTATTCCTCCACAGTTATTGTATGTAAAAGGAAGAATAAAGAAATGTATCGATGAATATAACAGGACTATAGGAATAGTAGGCTCTAGAAACCCTTCTCAATATGGAAAGGAAATATGTAGGTATTTTAGTGAGGCTTTATCTGAAGCTGGTTTTAATGTGATAAGTGGTCTTGCTAGAGGTATAGATGGCATCGCTCATAGGTCAGCTCTTAATAAGAATGCTTATACCGTGGCTGTGTTAGGTTCAGGGATTAATGTGGCATATCCTAGGAGTAATATAGAGCTTTACACCCAGATAGAGGAGAATGGAGCCATTGTTTCAGAATATGGCTTGGATGTTGCACCAAATCCTTGGCAATTTCCAATTAGAAACAGAATTATTAGTGGTTTATCTGATGGTATTCTTGTTGTTGAAGCAAGAGCTGAAAGTGGATCACTTATTACGGTGGATCATGCTTTGGAACAGGGGAGATTTGTGTATTCTATTCCAGGGAGAATAATGGATAAATCAAGTGAAGGTAACAATAATATAATCAGAGAAGGGGCAATATGTGTTACAAAGCCAGAGGATATTATAGAAGATATGGTTGGTTTATATTGTGATGAGTCTAATAAGCCCATAGACAGAAAAAACAAATTAGAAATAAATAGTAATAAAACTAATGGTGTAACTGTAAAAAATGAACTAACATCAGAGGAAAGTTTGGTTTTGTCGGTTATGAGTTTAGAACCTATGTACATTGATGATATTATTCAAAAAACTAAAATAGGTGTTACAAAAGCAATTAGCACATTGTATATTTTAGAAAAAAAGAAACTGATAAAACAACCAAACCAAGGATATTATATTCTGTTTATTTAAAAATAAACTTGCCTTTTGAAAAATTATATTGTATAGTTTGAAGCGTTTGAGATAATCAAACAAATGTAAATGAGGGTAGTTTAAAGTATTTTAATTAAGAAGGTAGAAAATTTATGGCAAATAATTTGGTGATTGTGGAGTCTCCTGCAAAAGCAAAAACAATTAAAAAGTTTTTGGGTTCATCTTATGAGGTGATTGCTTCAAATGGACATGTTAGAGATCTTCCTAAAAGTAGAATGGGTATAGATGTTGATAATGATTACGAACCACAGTATATTACTATCCGTGGTAAGGGTGAATTGTTGTCTACACTTAGAAAAGCTGTAAAAAAGGCAGATAAGATATATCTTGCAACGGACCCTGATCGTGAGGGTGAAGCCATATCTTATCATCTCACAGTAGCCTTAAAGCTTGATAAAAAGAAATATAAGAGAATAACCTTTAATGAAATTACAAAAACCGCAGTTAAAAATTCTATTAAGCAGGCTAGAGACATAGATATGAGTTTGGTTGACTCTCAGCAGGCTAGACGTTGCTTGGATAGAATGGTTGGTTATACTATTAGCCCTGTTTTATGGGAAAAGATTAAGAGGGGTCTTAGTGCGGGACGTGTACAATCAGTCGCACTAAAGCTTATATGTGATAGAGAGGAAGAGATTAATAATTTTGTTCCAGAGGAATATTGGAGCTTGGAGGCTCTTTTGAAGCCAAATAATAATCTTAAAGCGGTTTCCTTTCATTATTCTAAGGACAAATTATCTAAGTCTGAAATCGATGCAGTATTAAAGGCTGTTAAGGGAAAAGATTTTGAGATAGCAGATATAAAGCAATCCGAGAAAACCAAGAAGCAACCTCTTCCATTTACCACAAGTACACTTCAGCAGGAAGCTGGCAAGAAGCTTAATTTTGCAACTAGTAAAACAATGAGAGTGGCACAGCAGCTTTATGAAGGTATTGATATTAAGGGAAAAGGGACCATTGGTTTGATATCCTATCTTAGAACTGATTCCACTAGAATATCTGATGAGGCGGCTAAGAGTGCAAAGGATTATATTTCCAATGTATTTGGGGATAATTATGTGGGAGAAGGAGTGTCAAAATCTTCTGGCAAGAAGATTCAGGACGCACATGAGGCTATAAGACCTACTGATGTAACTCTTACGCCATCTGCGTTAAAGGATAAGATTTCAAGAGATCAATTTAGATTATATCAGCTTATATATAATAGATTTCTTGCAAGTCAGATGTCTCCTGCAGTTTATGAGACCAGCACAGTAACAGCAAGTATTGGTGAACATCAGTTTAAAGCATCTTCTTCTAAGGTGAAGTTTGAAGGCTTTATGGCTGTATATACATTAGATGAAGATAAGGAAGAGATTGCTAAGTTAGCTGGTATCGCTGTTGGAGATAAGTTGAAAGCAGAAAAGCTTGAGCCAAAACAGCATTTTACCCAGCCACCAGCGCATTATACAGAGGCATTACTTGTTAAGACTATGGAAGAATTAGGTATTGGAAGACCTTCAACCTATGCTCCTACAATTTCTATTATTTTAAATAGAAGATATGTTGTTAAGGAAAGTAAGAATTTGTATGTAACAGAGCTTGGTGAAGCTGTAAACCAGTTTATGTGTAAGGCTTTTCCTGCCATTGTAGATACGAGCTTTACTGCAAATATAGAAACACTGCTTGACAATATTGAAGATGGAGATTTTGATTGGAAAGTAGTGATTAGAAATTTCTATCCTGATTTGGTTGATTCGGTAGAAAAAGCTAAGGAGGAGTTGGAGTCAGTCACCATAGAGGATGAGGTGTCTGATACAGAATGTGACCAGTGTGGAAGAATGATGGTTATAAAATATGGACCGCATGGTAAGTTTTTGGCTTGTCCTGGTTTTCCAGAGTGTAGAAATACAAAGCCTCATTTTGAAAAGATAGATGTTCCATGTCCTGTGTGTGGCAGTGAGGTTGTAATTAGAAAGACCAAAAAAGGTAGGAAATATTTCGGTTGTATATCAAATCCTGAATGTGATTTTATGTCATGGTCAAGACCTACTATAGATAAGTGCCCTGAATGTGGCAACTACATGGTTGATAAGGGCAGCAAGCTTATGTGTTCAAAGGAAGGCTGTGGCTATAGCTGCAACAAGAAAAACTAAAAATTTTTATTTTGATGAAAAAAGTAAAGATTTAGTGGTTTTTTGAGAAATATGTTGATGACAACCACAAAATATGGTAGTATAATTATCGTATGAGATTTCATGTAGAGATTTCATACGATAATTTTTTATAGTATACATATTGAGTTTGACTTAACAATCTAGTGTTTGTTGTCGATATACTAGATATATTAATAGTTCTGGAAATGGATGTTCAGATAAGACAAAGGGATTTGTGAGAGGACTCACGAGTCCTTTTCGCGTGCAAAAATCTATTAGGAGGAGTACAAATGATCAATTCCAGCATTTATAATTACATAAACGTGTTAGATAAGGCAGCTGATGCATCCGTTCAGAGGAATGAATTACTTAGTAATAACATTGCCAATGTTGATACACCTAATTATAAGCGTAAGGATATAGATTTCGAATCTATACTTCAAGCTGAGTTGGCAGGTGGATTTAGTCTTAATGATCAGGTTGCGAAGGTTAATAAGAATCTGGCATCTTTAGATCCGCAGGTATATACTGATAATTCATCCCTTGCTTACAGATTAGATGGCAATAATGTTGATATAGCTACTGAAGAGGCTTATCTTGCAGAGAATCAGATTAAGTATCAGGCTTTAGTTGACCTTATGAATCAAGAGTTTTCTAGATACAAGACAGTTCTTAGTCAGTCATCATAATCCGGATTAGAACTTAGATAAGGAGGGTTTGATATGGGAGTTTTTTCAGCTATGAACGTAGCAGGAACTGCGATGACAGCTCAGCAGCTACGTATGGATATAATTGCAGAAAATATTGCGAATGCTAGCACTACTCGTACTGAGAATGGTGAGGCATATAGAAGGAAAACTGTAGTGTTTGAAGAGGTTGGTACAACCTCCTTCGATAATATTTTGAATGGTTATATGAGCCATTATCAGGCTAATGGAGTTAAGGTTACACAGATAGTTGAGGATCAGTCTGATTTTAGAATGGTTTACGAGCCTGATAATCCTGATGCAGATGAGAATGGTTATGTTGCTTATCCAAATGTTGATACTGTAACAGAGATGACTAATCTTATTGACTCTAGTAGAGCATATGAGGCTTCAGTAACATCTTTCAATGCGGCTAAAAGTATGGCTATGAAGGGCTTGGAAATGTTCAAGTCATAAGAATGAATTTGTTTATATAAATTGAGGTGATATATATGTCCATTACACCAATTTCGTTATACAGTGACGAGTTTACAACAATTAATAATATAAATGGTGCATCAAAGACCACCCATGGCGTAGATGCTACAGAAGAAGGCGGAAGTGCTTTTGATAGCATTTTGAGTGCGGCGGTTGACATGTATAAAGAAGCTAATTCTTTACAGAAGGCTGCAGAGTCAGCAGAGATGAGCTTTGCCTTAGGGTATACAGACAGTATACATGATTTGGCTATTGCTCAGCAGAAGGCTAATATTTCCTTGCAATACACGGTTAAGGTTACTAATGCTGTGGTAACAGCATACAAGGAATTAATGACTATGCAGATTTAATACATAATTACCTTTGGAGGAAACTATGGGTGAGTGGTTTAAGCAGCTTCCTAAGAAGCTGGTAGAATTTTGGAACAAATATACAACAAAGCAAAAAACTTTGTTTTTTTCAGTGGCAGCTGCGGTTGTGATAACCCTGGTGGCTCTCTTTTTCTTGCTTAATAGAACCACATATGTAACACTTTCTGTTTTTGAAGATACAGGTGCTTCAGCAGAAGCTGCAAATCTTCTTGAGGAGAATGGAATAGACATAAAGGTATCTAATGATGCTTTGAAGATTGAAGTGGCAGAGGAACAAGTGTCTGAAGCAAGACTATTACTAGGAGAGAATGGCATTACAGCCAACACCAGTGATGTAGATTTGGCATGGCTTTATGACAATGGTTTCAATACCACTGATTCAGAGAAAAAGCTTAAAGCCAAGATGTATCTTGAGAATTGCATGGAGACAGATCTTCGTAGTATAGATGGCATTTCTAAGGCATCTGTTACTATTGATTTGCCAACTTCAACAAGCTCCATTTATTCTAACGAGCAGGAGCCATCTGTAAGTATTATGATTACTACAGATTCCACCTTTGGTAATGATGCGGCTTACAATATTGCAGAATATGCAAAGACCTGTGTTGGAGCAACAGATGCTGAACAGGTTACTATTATTGATAATAAGGGAAATCTGTTGTATTCAGGTGCCAGCACTCAGTCATCTCTTACTACAACATTATCTGTTGAACAACAGGTTGAGGAGTATTATAACAGTAAGATATGGAATCTTATGGTTAATTCAGGAGTGTATGATGAGGTTTCTGTTGCATCAAATCTCTCTGTAAATATTTCTCCTGAAGAGATTATGAATATTGAGTATTATTCTAATGACGAGGATGATACAGGTCCAAAAGCTAATTATTATTACTACCTTGCTGAAAATGTTGATGGTACAGGTGGTGTAGTAGGAACTGATGCAAATGGTGAGGAAATTACAGACTACAATCTTCTTGATTATGCTGATGGTGAGTCTACTCTTAATATCATCAAGGAAGAATATAATACAAGTAGTACCACTACCAAAAAGGTCAATCCTGTAGGCGAGGTAGATATGGAAAACTCCAGCATGGCGCTTTATCTTACAAAGTATACAATATATGATGAAGCACAGATGGAGAAGGATGGGCTTTTAGAGGATCAAACCTTTGCAGAGTTTAAAGCTGCTAATTCAGAGGTTATAGAAACTTCTAATAATATAGAGATGGTTGCTATGCTTGCTCAGGCTACAGGAATAAAGGAAGACAGTATTTACGTTGTAGAACGTATAGTTCCAGTATTTTATCCTATAGAAGAAAGTAAAGTTCCTGTACAAAATATTGTGACTATAGGACTTGCCCTTCTTATAGCAGGCTTGTTGCTCTTTGTTGTGTTTAAGAGTATGAAGCCTGATGAGGTTGTTGAAGTAGAACCAGAGCTTTCTGTTGAAGCACTTCTTGCTACAACTAAAGAACATCAAACTCTTGATGACATTGAGTTTAGTGAGAAATCAGCTGCTAAGGAACAGATTGATAAGTTTGTTGATGAGAATCCAGAGGCAGTTGCAGCACTTCTTAGAAACTGGTTAACTGATGAGTGGGAGTAAATAATATGTCGAAAAATAGCTATACAGAGATAACAGGTGTACAAAAAGCAGCGGTGCTGCTCATAGCGTTAGGTCCGGAACGTTCATCTCAAATTTTTAAACATTTGAAGGATGATGAAATTGAACAGCTCACTCTTGAGATTGCTAATACAAAGAGTGTTCCTGCAGAGCTTAAAGATGAGGTTATAGAGGAGTTTTATGAGGTGTGTCTTGCACAGCAGTATATTGCAGAGGGTGGTATTGCCTACGCTAAGGAACTTCTTGATAAGGCTCTTGGTGAAGATAGAGCTAGGGATGTTATTGGTCGTCTTACAGCTTCCCTTCAGGTTAGACCATTTGAGTTTGTTAGAAAAGCAGATGCAAGTCAGTTGCTTAACTTTATACAGGATGAGCATCCTCAGACTATTGCCCTTATACTAGCATATTTACCTTCATCTCAGGCTGCAGCGGTGGTAAGTGCTCTTGCTCCAGAGAAACAGGCAGATGTTGCCAAGAGAATTGCTATGATGGATAGAACAAGCCCTGATGTTATCAAGGAGGTTGAACGAGTTTTAGAGAAGAAGCTGGCATCCTTAGTAAATCAGGATTACACAATCGTTGGTGGTGTTGATTCTATCGTTAATATCCTTAATACTGTTGATAGAAGTACAGAGAAGCATATTATGGAGAATTTGGAGATAGAAGAGCCAGAATTAGCGGACGAGATCAGAAGAAAGATGTTTGTGTTCGAGGATATTCTTATATTAGATAATCGTTCCATTCAGACTGTTCTTCGTGAGGTAGATAACAACGAGCTTGCAGTTGCCCTTAAGAATGCAAATGAGGATGTTCAGCAGGTTATTTTTGATAACTTATCATCACGTCTTGCAACTATGATTAAGGAAGATATGGAATTTATGGGTCCTGTACGTCTTAAGGATGTTGAAGAGGCTCAGCAAAAGATTGTTAATATTATTAGAAAACTTGAGGACTCAGGTGAAATTGTTATTTCACGTGGTGGAGGTGACGAGATAGTTGTCTAATTTGTTTAAGTCAGGCTTTCCTGGGATAAAAACTGTTGATGATAAACCGTTTGTGATTGATGCGAATAAGAGACAGATAAATATTCCGGAGCCTACTGGAAAGATAATACGCCCTCTGGATGAGGCAAAACAAATGAATGAAGAATCATCTGCCGAGGCTAATGCTAATGATGGAGTTATTAACGAAGAGATTCTCAATGAAGCTATGGATATGGCCAAAGAGCTTAGAGAAGATGCTGTTAATAGAGCTTCCAAGATTATAGATGAAGCAAATGCGGAAGCTGAGCAGATAAAAGAGGCTGCATATAAGGAAGGCTACGAAAAAGGTCTGGAAGATGGTAGCATGGAAGCTATGAAGCGTACTGATGCATATATGGAAAATATGCAGAAAGAGCAGGAACTTCTTTTAAGAAAAAATCAGGAAATTGTAGAACAAAATATTTCTGATGCCCAAGAAAAGTTAGTTAACCTTAGCTGTGCTTTAATTGAAAAACTTACAGGTATTTTAGTGGACCAATATAAGCCGGTTATGCTCCATATTATTAACAATGCTTTAAATGAAAGTGATAATAGTAGAGAAATAACAATTAGGGTTGGTGAGGAAAATTACACCTATATCCAAGATAATTATGATAGATTATCAGGTGCAGCAAATCCTAATATAAGTATTGAAATATATAGCGATTCTAAGCTAAATAAGAGACAGTGTATAATTGAGTCGGAAAATGGAATCATAGATTTGTCCATGGATATACAGGTTAGAAATTTAATCACTGCCATTAAAATGTTATCTGAGTAATTTATATATCCCCGATTTATATAATCGGGGATATTCTGTATATTAGTTTATGAAAAAATGATTCTGTGCGTGAGGTAGATGTATGATCAAAGAATTTAATATTGAAAAATATCAGCCCTTGTTGTTTAAAGATTATACAATGCATTACGGCAAAGTAAGTAAGATAGTTGGTCTTACTATTGAGTCTGTGGGACCACCATGTAAGCTTAATGATATGTGTGAAATCATTTCGCGAGACGGTAATACAAAAATTATGTCAGAGGTAGT
This sequence comes from Lachnospiraceae bacterium, assembly GCA_017517305.1. Lineage (GTDB taxonomy): Bacteria > Bacillota > Clostridia > Lachnospirales > Lachnospiraceae > Coprococcus_C. Next base: position 93,020 of record JAFWZV010000006.1, read on the forward strand.
AGGCTTTAAAGATAATAAGGTGTTACTTATGCCTTATGATAGTGTGGATGGTATAGGCCTTGGTGCTACTGTTAGGAATACAGGCAATTGTCTTACTGTGAAGGTTGGACCATCTCTTTTGGGGAGAGTTTTAGATGGCATTGGAAGACCCATGGATAAAGGCGAAATAAACGAGATACTTGAATATCCCATAGATGCTGCTTCTCCAGATCCTTTGCAGAGGAAGCTAATAAGCGAGGTGTTACCTCTTGGCGTAAAGGCAGTTGATGGGCTTTTGACTATTGGTAAGGGACAAAGAATTGGTATATTTGCAGGCTCTGGAGTTGGAAAAAGTACACTTCTTGGTATGTTTGCACGTAATACCAAGGCTGATATAAATGTTATTGCTCTTATAGGAGAGCGAGGTAGAGAGGTTGGAGAATTTATCGAAAGAGACTTAGGAGAGGAAGGTTTAAAACGTTCCGTTCTTGTTATTGCAACCTCTGATAAACCAGCGCTTATTAGAAATAAAGCTGCTAAAACAGCTACAGCAATTGCGGAATATTTTAGAGACCAAGGGAAAGATGTACTACTTATGATGGACTCCTTGACAAGATTTTCTATGGCGCAAAGAGAGATAGGACTTGCTTCTGGAGAACCACCTGTTACAAGAGGATACCCACCATCAGTATATTCCGAACTTCCTAAGCTGTTGGAGAGAGCTGGAAATACACAGACAGGATCTATTACAGGATTGTATACTGTTCTTGTAGATGGTGATGATTTTAATGAGCCTATAACCGATACCGCTAGAGGTATTCTTGATGGTCACATTGTTTTATCTAGAAAACTAGGACATAAGAATCATTATCCTGCAATTGATATATTGGCCAGTATTTCGAGATGTATGAGTGCTATAGCATCAGATGAACACAAGAAATTGGCTGGTGAATTAAAGAATGTTCTTGCCACATATAATGATGCAGAGGATTTGATAAATATTGGTGCCTACAGAGCAGGCTCTAATAAGGATATTGATTATGCCATTTCCAAAATTGATAAGGTTAATGGATTCCTAAGACAAGAGGTTAACTCTAAATTTTTATTAGAGGATGAATTAAAGCTACTACAGGAAGTATTTGAGTAAATATAGCTTACAAAAATGGGTGGTTATATGGCAAAATTTATTTATCGTATGCAAAATATTTTGGATATAAAGTATAAGCTAGAGGAAACAGCAAAACAAGAATATGCAGATGCTGTGAGAATTCTTAATGAAGCTAATGGGAAGCTTGAACACTTAAAGGAACGAAGGTATGGGTATTACTTAGATTACAATAAGTCAATAACCGGTAATTTGAATTTTGTGCAAATTGATGAGTGCGGTAATGCTATGGATATTCTGGATGAGATGATAATGGCACAAACAGAGGTTGTTCGAGAGAAAAGTAAAGAAGTAGAAAAGGCTAGGCAGAAGCTTAATACAGTGATGCAGGAAAGAAAGATGCATGAAAAACTTAAGGAGAACAAATTCGAAGAATTCAAACAAGAAGTAAATGCAGAAGAGGCAAAGGAAACTGATCAGGTTGTTAGTTATCAGTTTAATAATAAGGATACGGAGGAATAGAACATGTCCAAGGAATTCAAAGAAAAGGATAATAGCAATAAAGGCATTGGCGTAATTATGATAATATTAATCATAGTGACCTGGCTTTCTGTGATGGCGCTTTTGATTAAATGTGATGTTGGAGGGTTTGGTACAGAGGTTTTAAGACCTGTATTTAAAGATGTTCCTATAATTAAAGAAATTCTTCCAGAAGCAACAGATGAAGAAATAATAAAGGAAAGTGGATATCCTTATACCAATTTAAAGGATGCATTAGATAGAATAGCAGTGCTTGAAGCATCTGTTGGAAGTAAAGAGGCTGAAATAGTTTTGTTAACAGATCAAGTTACAGAATTACAGGCTGAAGTTTCCAGATTATCTGTGTATGAGGCAGAACAACAAGAGTTCGAAGTGAAAAAAACTGAATTTTTTGATGAAATAGTCTATGGAGAAAATGCTCCAGATACCGATATATATGTTGAGTGGTATAATGAGCTTGATCCTGAGTATGCAGAGCAAATATACAGAGAAATAGTTGCGTCTAATACAAACGATCAGCAAATTATTGATTTGGCCAAGGCATATGAGAGTATGGATCCTAAGGATGCAGCTGAAATTTTAGAGACAATGAATAATGATTTGGATACAGTTGCACTCATTATGAATAATATGAGTACAGAATCCCAGGGGAAAATTTTAGCAGAGATGGATCCAGAATACGCTGCTAGTGTAACGAAGAAGCTTTTGCCATAACACTTAATCAATATTAAGAAAGGAGGGGCACAGAATGATTACTATTTCAACAGGTGGAATTGGACCCATGGATATTACAACCAATACTAAAGCTAAGGGGTCTTCCAAGGAAGAAGAGAAGGCTGTGGATGCATTTGCTAGTCTTATGAATATGGTTTCAAGTAGACAAGATCAACCAGAGGTTTCCGCTTCGGATGATATGGATATTAATAATATAACTGCATCTAAGGATCCTTCTAAGGAATATGAAGATTATAGCAAGCAGGAAAATATTGATACTTCAAAGGATAAGTTTCAGGATACTGAAGAAACATCTGTTAAAGAAGATACACAGGTATCCAAGTCATCAGATGCTGAGTCGAAGGTAGATGAAGAAAACCAGATTATAGATAAGGTGGTCGCCCTAATCAAAGAGGTAAAAGAAACATTAAAGGAGGCTTTAGGACTTACTGATGAGGAACTTAATAGTCTTTTGGCCGATATGGGAATTGATGTATCAGAGCTTATGATTGGTGATAATCTTAAGAATTTCATTTTACAAGCACAGGGTGCAACTAATGTAGAGCTTTTGGTCAATGAAAATCTTGCCAAATTAGTTTCTGATGTAACTAATCAAGTTGCAAATCTTGTAGAACAATATGGATTTACTGATGCTGCAAGCTTTGAACAACTGGTGGTGGATAATGTAGAGAGTATTGAGATGGCACTTCAGAATTCTGATAAAAATGTCGATATAAATGTTGATGGTGCATATGAAATTAAGAATGACAATGTTCAAAACTTTGTTGGTGAAGAGGCTCAGGTTGAGTCATCAGAATTTAATGAAGTGAAGACAAAGACAGAAGGATCAGAATATAAAGTAGATTCAAAGGTTGAAGGTGATGGATTAACAGAAAAAGTTTCAATTAAATCTACTTCTGAAACTGGTCAGGACATGGCACAAAGTTCAGACACTAATCAGAATAATCATCAGATTGCAGCTAATCTTAATCAAGCTATTGATAACACAGTGAATGTTAATGCAAATATTGATACAACAGCATTTGTAGACAATATTCAGGAAGCTGATATTATCAGACAGATCATAGATCAGATTAAGGTTAATGTAGGACGTGAGGTTCAATCCATGGAGGTTCAACTTAATCCGGAAAATCTTGGTAAGGTTTACGTTAATGTTGAGGCTAAGGATGGTGTAATGCAGGCTAAGATAATAGCTGAAACTGAAGCTGCAAAGAATGCAATTGAGAATAATCTGGCTGTTCTTAAGGAGAATTTTTCTAATAATGAGCTTAAGGTTGAGGCAATTGAGGTCATGGTTGCGGCTTACGGATTTTTTGATGATAGTCAAAATGGTGATTTTGAAAATCAGGAACAGACTAATGATACCTCTAAGACTATCGGAGGAATAAATGTTAATAATCTTGATGAAGAGGAGCTTACAGAGGAAGAAGAACTCGAGGTTGAGATTATGAAGACAAAAGGTAATACTGTTAGCTATACAGTATAGCCGGAAAGGAGAGCATATGGCAGACGCAATTATTAACAATATTCAGTCAAATAAGACAGACACAAGCTATACTTCTACTAAGAAGGATCCTTCTGGGGCATCTGAATTGGACAAGGATGCATTTTTACAGCTTTTGGTAACTCAGATGCAATATCAAGATCCTCTTAATCCGGGCGATAGTACAGAGTATATGTCTCAGTTGGCTCAGTATTCATCACTTGAGGCTACTATGAATATTAGCAATACTCTTGATAAGGGTAACAGTCTTAATCTTGTAGGACAGTATGTTATTATGAATACAACAGATTCAGCAGGTAACACAGATATGGTAAGTGGACTTGTTGAATATGCAACGGTTAAGGACGGAGAAGTACTTCTTTCTATTAATGATACATACTATCCAGCATCTGATTTAGATTCAGTGGTTGATTATGATTATTATTTATATCTACAGAACATAGCAAATGAAAAGTTAGAGGAAAATAAGAATCAAAACGCTGGTCAGAATAACAGTCAAAATAATGGTTCAACTGAAGAGTCTTAATTGTTGTCGGGAGGCGGTTTTATGAATGGATTAGGAGATAGAATCTTTTCCATAGAGCAGGCTACAGACATATTGAATCAAAGTAAGGGTTTAGGTAAGACAAAACCAAATGAAGGAGATTTATCCTTTCAAGATATATTTAATCAAAAGGTTGCTGTTAATGAGGAGGTTAAATTTTCAAAGCATGCAAACCAACGCTTGGAAAGTAGAAATATTAGTCTTTCTCAGGAACAGATGTCTAGACTGAATCAAGGTGTTTCAAAGGCAAGAGATAAGAGCATTAATGAATCCCTAGTAATGATGGACAATCTTGCGTTTATAGTGAATATCAAAAATAACACTGTGGTAACTGCCTTGGAATCAAATGACGAAAGCAACGTCTTTACAAATATTGACGGAGCGGTAATTGTATAGTAACTATTAATCACAGCCGGACCGATATGGAGGCTGTAATCCCGGAATGACAGAAGGGATTAAGTATTAAAATATTGGAGGACAAAATTATGATGAGATCACTTTATTCTGGTGTTGCAGGTCTTAAGACACACCAGACAAAAATGGACGTAATAGGTAACAATATAGCTAACGTAAATACTATTGGTTTCAAATCATCATCCGTACTTTTTAGAGATGTTTTATACCAGACAACATCGACTGCAACAGGTGCAACAGCCAGTACTGGTGGTACTAATGCATCTCAGATAGGTCTTGGTACTCAGGTTTCATCTATTCAGACAAGCGTAACTGATAATGGTGCTGCACAGAGTACAAATAATCCATATGACCTTATGCTGAATGGTGAGGATTTCTTCATCGTTAGCCGTGGAGGAGTTAATAATTTTACAAAGGTTGGTAACTTCAGTGTAGATGGTGCGGGATGTCTTGTTACAAGTAATGGTTATCAGGTTATGGGTTGGCAGGTTGACCCTGAAAATCCATCAGAGATTAAGAAGGATACTGTTTCAGCACTTTATCCAGAGAGTGAAGCTAACAAGGTTTCTTCACCAGAGCAGACTACAGATGCATACATGACAGGTAATATTGATCTTACTGATCCTGATCTTACATCAACAGATGGAGCTGCTATATCAATGTCAATATATGATGCGCTTGGTTATAGCTATACAGTAAAATTTAAGCTTACACAGGATGAGAATGTAGCTGATAGATCTCAGTATAATTTGGAGATTATGTCTGTTAAGGATGCTAATAATGTAGAGATATTAGGTGCGGATAGCCCAGATACTCCTGATGTTGAAGAGGGTGGGTATACTGCAACTATAAATGGACAGAAGGATATTAAAATTAAGTTCAATCCAGATAATGGTTCTTTTGAGTACGTAGGAGATGGAACACAGGATCTTTCAACTGCATTGTTGAAAATTACTCCAGATACAGCGGATAAGGGTGATGTATTTACTTCTGTTGTGAATGGTGAACCTGTAGAGGGAATTACAGTAGATTTCTCAAATCTTACAAGATATGAGTCCGATGGTCAGTCAACTGCCAAGATGGTAAGAGGAACAACAGACTCTATGGGCTGTGGTAGATCTATGGGAGCCTTAAGTGATGTAAGTATTGATACATCAGGTAAAATTTATGGAGTATATACAAACGGTGAAACTAAGCTTTTAGGTCAGATAGCTGTTGCAAGATTCACAAACCCTATGGCTCTTGAGTCAATTGGTGATAGTATGTATACTACAACTCAGAACTCAGGAGATTTTGATGGAATTGGTACATCAGTAGATGATGGTGGCGGTTCAATGTCTCAGGGTGTTCTCGAAATGTCAAATGTTGATCTTTCAGCTGAATTTACTGAAATGATTACGACTCAGAGAGGATTCCAGGCAAATTCAAGAATCATTACTACCTCAGATACTATGTTAGAGGAATTGGTAAATCTTAAGAGATAAGCATAATTAATGCAATGTTTAATGGAAAGCTTTAAATCCGATGTTTTTGTCGGATTTAAGGTTTTCCTGTTTTTATTTTTGTAGACATAAAATTTGTATTATGCTATAATAATCCTAATTGTAGTGTCGACAAATATGGAGTTTTTTCGAGGTGACAAAATGATTGAAGTTACAAGGCTTAGAGGTTCAAAGATTATAATTAATGCTGAACTGGTTGAATGTATAGAGGAGACTCCCGATACTGTTATTACACTTACTAGTGGTAAGAAGCTTGTTGTTTCTGAAAGTGGTAAGGAAATAGTGAATTTAGTGATTGATTATAAGAGAAAGATACATACAGCTTTATAGCTGTACATAAGAGGTGGACATAGTGGATATAGCGTCTATTATTGGTTTTATAGCAGCACTTGTGCTTATGATTTATGGAATGGTTGATGGTAAAGGCTTTGGTGTAATTACAGATACCTTCCTTAATATGCCATCTGCCCTTATTACATTTGGTGGATCGTTCGGTGCAGTATTGGCCATGAATACTATGAAAGACTTCCTTGAAGGTGTTAAGACCTTTGGTTTAGTTTTCAAGCTACCAGCTGCTAATGAAACAGATACAATTAAGACTATTATTGAGTTATCAAATTTGGCCAGAAGAGAAGGTCTCCTTGCATTAGAAGAATCGACTAATACATTAGATGATGAATTCATGAAGAAGGGCATTATGCTTATAGTGGATGGTACAGACCCAGAACTGGTTAGAAGTATTTTGGAAGCAGAGATAATTAATATAGATGCAAGACATCAAAAAAATATAGGCTTATGGAAGAATCTTGGAGCTATGGGTCCTGCTTGGGGTATGATAGGTACTCTTATCGGACTTATAAACATGCTTAAGGATTTGTCTGATCCTGATTCGATTGGTCCTAATATGGCGGTTGCCCTTATTACAACTTTGTATGGTTCGGTGCTTGCTAACTGGATTTGTTCACCGGTAGCCAATAAGCTAACTAGTTTTAATGATTCTGAGATTAAACTTAAAGAGGTTATGATAGAGGGTATTTTGTCGATTCAAGCGGGCGAAAACCCAAGAGTTATAGAAGAGAAGCTTAAATCTTTCTTGTCACCAACTGAAAGAAAAGGCTTTGGTGATGAAGGTGGTGCTTAAATATGGCTAAGAGAAAAGAACAACCACCAGAGGAAGGTTCACCAGCGTGGATGGCCACATTTAGTGATCTTATGAACCTTTTGCTGTGCTTCTTTGTATTGCTTTTTGCTAGTTCTACTATGGATGAAGGTAAGATTCAGAAGATAGCAGCATCCTTTGATAATGTAACCTTTAGCGTTATAGATCAGGGTTCTATATCCTTGGTTGAAGGTGGTATGTTGTCAGGTGGTGTAAGTCAGGTTCCTGATGCGCAGGCTGTTTTAACTGAGGCTGGTCAAAATATTGAGAATAACAGTGGGGATGAACCAACATCTTCATCTACAGATGCTGAAAAGCTTTCAGATGAAGAGCTTAAGGCGGAGCTGGATAAAAGAGGAGAAGAACAATCGGAAGAAATGTATGATGAAATTGTACAGATGACAGAATCTTATAGCATAGATACAATTGTTAGTATTGATTATAATGAACAATATGTAGAGCTAGACTTGAATGGCTCGATTTTGTTTGAATCTGGTTCTGCACAAATAAAAGACGATTCCAAGATGTTTCTTCAGAAAATAGCTAAGATACTTACGAAGTATAGATATTGTATTATTGAAATTGAGGGACATACTGATAATATACCTATTTATTCAGCGCAATATTCAAGTAATCGTGAGCTTTCTTCTGAGAGAGCAAGAAATGTATATGAGTATCTTATGAGTCAGGAAGATTTTATTGATGCGAATATGAAGGTGGCCGGCTATGGAGAGAGCAGACCAGTTGCATCTAACTCGACCGAGGAAGGAAGAGCAAAAAATAGACGAGTGTCTATAAAGATATATAATAAGCAGAATTCAAATTATTAAGAAGGAGTTTACTATGAAGAAGAATCTTATAACAGTTCTTATACTTGCGTTATGTATTATTAATCTGGCATTTAATATTTTACTTGTATTTACTTTTGTTCCTTCGGTGAAGAAAACAAATAAGCTTGTTGGAGATATTATGGCTGTTCTTGACCTTGAAGTGGCATCACAGTCCAATGGTAATAATGGTTTTGATGTTAGTAATTTGGCGCCTTTCCAGTTAGAACAGAGTAATCCTATCAATTTGGCAGATGATGGTTCAGGTGCTCTTCATGTAGTACAGTATGGACTTACAATAAATCTGGATAAGACAGCTGCAGATTATACAGCAGTGTCAAATAATCTTACCAATTCAACTTCACTATTATATGATATGGCAAGAAATATTATAGGTAAGTATACATATAATCAGGTAATAGATGTAAATGTACAGAATCAGATTAAGGCGGAGCTTCTAGCTTCATTAAAGGAAACCTTTAATACAGAGTGTATATATTCAATTAGCTTCTATAATTGGGTAGCACAATAATCAATTAACCAGGAGGTGAGAAGCGTGGCAGACGTACTCTCACAAAATGAAATAGACGCTCTATTGAAACAGCTTTCTACTGGTGAACTTGATGTTGATGATATTGAAGAAAACAAAAGTGCAAAAGTTAAAGAGTATGATTTCTCTAAACCAGCAAAGTTTTCAAAGGAGCATCTTAGAACAATTGAAATTATATTTGAACATTTTGGTAGATTGCTTAGCAGTAACCTTCCTGCATATTTAAGAAAAAATGTGCAGATAGAGGTAATGAATTCGGAAGCAGTAATATATTCTGAATTTTCCAATGCATTGTCAAATCCAGTTTTACTTGGCGTAGTTAATATGTCACCGTTGAAGGGTAATATAATAATTGAGATGGCCACTAACATAGGTTACACCATAATTGACAGGTTGCTTGGCGGTGTTGGAGAACCTTTAGAAAAACCTAGAGAGTTTTCCGAAATTGAATTATCTATTCTAGAAAGAATATTTAATATAATTATTAGCTTACTTAGAGAACCATGGAAGAACGTTGTGGAAATTGAGCCTTATCTAGAAAGAATAGAAACAAACTCTCAGTTTGCTCAGATTATATCTCCTACAGAGATGATAGCAATAGTTACTATCAACGTAAATATAGGAGGTGTAGAGGGATTGATGAATATATGTCTTCCGTTTATGACCTTAGAAGATGTTATGGATAAGCTTAATACTAAGTATTGGTTCTCCACTATGCAGAATAAAGACGAAGCAAGTTATGCTGATGTTATTGAAACAGCGATCAACAAAGCATTGGTTCCTGTGTCAGCGTATTTAGGTAAAAGTCATATTACAGTAATTGACTTTGTTAATCTTCAGGTTGGAGATGTTATAAAGCTTGATAGAAGCGTTGAAGATGAGCTGGACGTATATGTAGGCAACATAGTAAAATTTAAAGCGTTGCCAGGCTCCTTTAGCGATAATTATGCAGTTAAGATTACAGAAATATATAGAGAGGAGGAATAAAGAATATGGACGGAATGTTATCCCAGGAAGAGATCAATGCACTCTTAGGCGGCGGCATACCAAGTTCTAATGGTGGCGCTCAGGCTCTTACCGATTCAGAGAAGGACGCATTAGGAGAGATATCCAACATATGTATGGGTACCGCAGCTACAACACTTTATTCCTTGGTTAACCAGAAGGTTGTTATTACCACACCAGTTGTAAAAATTACAAGGTGGGAGGAATTAACCTCTGATTATGCAAGACCATGCGTTTTTATTAATATCTATTATAAAGAAGGTATAGATGGTAACAACGTATTAATTCTTAAAGAAGATGATGTTAAAATTATTACTGATTTAATGATGGGAGGGGATGGATTAAACCCTGCACCAGAATTATCGGAGCTTCATTTCAGTGCAATATGTGAAGCGATGAATCAGATGATGGGTTCATCAGCCACATCACTATCATCAATGCTTAATACTAAGATTGATATTAGCCCACCAGAGGCTGATTTGGTAGATATGGCTGGAGAAATAGATGAGGCTAAGGTTACCGACTTCATGAAGAAGGATTTTGCCTGTGTAACCTTTAGAATGACCATAGGTGAACTTGTAGATAGTACCATCATGCAGCTTTATCCAATTGAGCTTGCGAAGGAACTATATAGAAGATTTTCTGGAGAGGAAGACGAACCTCAGAAAATGCCAGATCCACCTAAGGCTCCAGAACCTCCTAAGTCTGAACCTACTGCACCTCAGATGCAGCAGACACCACCTATGATGGATCAATCCATGATGATGGGACAACCAATGATGGGACAACCAATGATGGGACAGCCTATGATGGGACAACCAATGATGGGACAACCAATGATGATGGGTATGATGCCACCACAAGATGTCAATGTTCAGAATGTTCAGTTTCAGGCATTTAATCCGATGATGAATCCTGTTACTCAGCAGGAGAATATTGAACTGATAATGGATGTACCATTAGAGGTTTCAGTTGTATTAGGTAGAACAAGAAAGTCTATCAAAGAGATACTGGAATTTTCACCAGGAACTATAATTGAACTTGATAAGCTGGCAGGTGAATCTATAGATGTTATGGTTAATCAAAAGCTTGTTGCAAAGGGAGAGGTTGTAGTAATTGAAGAAAGTTTTGGTATAAGAATCACAGAGATAATTAAAGAAAAGATTTAATTAAAATATAACATAAAGGAGTATAAATTATGGCAAAGAGTATTTTAATATGTGATGATGCGGCATTTATGAGAATGATGATTAAGGACATATTAGTTAAGAATGGTTACAACATTGCAGGTGAGGCAGAGAATGGATTGAAGGCTGTTGAAAAATATAATGAGACTAAGCCAGATCTTGTTCTTATGGATATTACAATGCCAGAGATGGATGGTATTCAGGCTCTTAAGAAAATTAAGGCAGCTGATCCTAATGCTAGTGTTGTTATGTGTTCTGCTATGGGTCAGCAGGCTATGGTTATAGAGTCTATTCAGTCAGGTGCGAGAGACTTTATTGTTAAGCCATTCCAGCCAGACAGAGTAATCGAGGCTGTTAAGAAAGCAGTTGAGTAATATGTACACTTTATTATCAGGGAATTTAAGAGATAATTCCCTATATAATGTTATTTCCTTGATTTTAATATTTGTTTTTATTCTTGTTTTAGCGTATTTTACAACTAAGCTTGCTGCTAAGCTTCAAGGTAATTCTTTGACTAAAAACGCTAATATTAAGATAATTGAGAGCTTTAGGCTTGGAGGCAATAAATTTATTTCTATTGTTAAAATAGGAGAAGCTTATTACGCCCTTGGTTTTGGCAAAGATGAAATCACTATGATTGATAAGCTGGATGAGGATAGTTTTTTTCTTCCAGAAGATAAAAACCAAAGCGAGAAGAAAAGCTTTAAAGAGATATTAATAAGTATTAATGATAAGGATATAGAAGAAAAAATTGATAAAAAGTAGGTAGTTCTATGAAATATGCAAAGCTGCGCAAATTAATATTATTACTTTTAATTCCGCTTGCTCTTACGGTCATATTTTCCGGTTCATACACTAATGCTACCGCTGTAACTCCAGAAACAGAAGCTGAAGAGGGGCTGGATGAGGCTATTACAGATGATGAAGGTTTGTCAGTTGGTCTGACTCTAAATTCTAATTCTGATGATACAACCTTGTCTGGAACTCTTCAGATTTTATTGGTTATTACTGTAATTTCATTAGCTCCATCGATATTAGTTATGGTGACCTCATTCACAAGAATTGTCGTTGTGTTGAGTTTTACTAGACAGGCTATAGGCACCCAGTCTTCTCCACCTAATAATGTATTGATAGGGCTCTCATTATTTTTAACCCTTTTTATTATGAGTCCGGTATTTCTTCAAATAAAAGAAGAGGCTATTGATCCCTTATCGGCCAATGAAATTACTCAGGAAGAAGCGATAGATAAGTGTGTAGATCCCCTTAAAACGTTTATGTTAGAACAGGTTAGACAAGAGGATTTAAGGTTATTTATGGATATAGCTAAGGTTGATACAGTAGAAAGTGCAGATGAATTGTCTCTAACTATTGTTATTCCTGCGTTTATTATAAGTGAGCTAAGAGCTGCATTTATAATAGGCTTTTTGATATATATTCCATTTATTGTTATAGATATGGTAGTTGCATCAGTATTGATGTCTATGGGTATGATGATGCTTCCACCAACAACAATATCTATGCCATTTAAAATTTTGTTGTTTATTTTGGCTGATGGTTGGAATTTGGTTATTGGTGAATTAGTCAATTCCTTTAGTTTTTGATAAGAGGTGATTTTTGTGACAACTGGAGAAGTTGTTGATATTGCAAGTGAGGCAATTTGGATAATAATTGAATGTGCTACACCCCTTCTTTTGGTGTCTTTGATAGTTGGTCTTATCATAAGTATTTTTCAGACTGTCACTTCTATTCAGGAACAGACCTTAACCTTTGTTCCTAAGATATTGGTTATGTTTCTTATGATTATTTTAACCGGAGATTGGTTGTTGAATAATATATTGTCCTTTATGCAGGATTTGTGGAGTAGATTTGGAGATTATGTGAGGTAATAGCTTATGGATTTAAGTATTGAAACTCTAAAGCTTGAGGCCTTTTTGTTAGTTCTTGTTAGAATTGCGTGTTTTGTAGCTATCGCTCCTGTATTTGGACATAAAAGTATAAATGCAAGACTTAGAGTGCTTATTGCTGCTTGCATTTCACTGACTGTATTCATGGCTATGGACCCGGATATGCCAGAATATAATACAGTTTTTGGCTTTTCGTTTTTGCTAATAAAAGAAGCTGCCATAGGACTTGCTTTAGGCTTTGTATCAAGTCTTGTCATGTCTATAATAAGTATGGCAGGAGAATTTATTGATAGAGAAATTGGTATTTCCATGGCTCAATCCTTTGATATTAATACAGGCACAATGACCACCATTACTGCGAATTTATATGATAAGATGGTTTATTTGGTTATATTAATTACTAATCTACATTATTACATTCTTAAAGCGGTGGTTCGTTCCTTTGAAATTGTACCATTAGGGAGCTTTAATATGAATATACCTGTTATGTATACTCAGGTTTTAGGCTTTGTAATTGAGTTTTTTTTAATCGGTTTTAGAATAGCTATGCCAATTTTTATAGCGGCTACAATTATTAATATAATATTGGGCGTTATGACCAAGAGCTCTCCACAGATGAATATGTTTGCTATAGGAATTCAGATGAAAATTATTCTTGGTATGTTAGCCTTGGCAATTATGATTATGTTTGTGCCTAATATCACAAATTATCTGATGGAAAAAATGGATAGTATGCTATCATCTCTTCTGGGAGGAATGTAGCTTGAACATATATGAAGAAAGCTTATTGAAACTGAATCTTCAGTTGTTTGCCAATGATGAAGGTGGTGAAAAAACTGAAGAACCAACTGCAAAAAAAATAGATGATTCCAGAAAAGAAGGACAGGTTGCGAAAAGTAAGGAAATCTCAACTGCAGCCTCCCTTTTATCTGTTTTTATTTGCCTAAAGATTTTTATAGGATTTTTAGGTGAACGTTTAACTGGGGTTTTCTTCAATTTTTGGGAGAAGATGGATGAATTCGCCAAAAGTCCATTTAACTCAATTACAGCGGTTTCGCTATTGGCTGAAGGGTTGACGTATATATTAATTACATGTGTTCCCTTTTTTGTGATTGCTTTAGTTGTTGGCTTTTTGTCTCAGAAAGTTCAGTTTAAGTGGATGGTTACCACAAAACCATTACAACCAAAGCTTAATAAATTAAATCCTATATCAGGCTTCAAAAGGATTTTCTCTAAGCAAGCATTGTTTGATTTGGCTTTGTCAATTGTAAAAATAGCGTTGATTTTTGCTATTTGTTATTCGGTGATAAAGGATAATTTGACGATTTTGCTTACATTGTATGATTTAGAAATTAAAGATTGTTTGGGTATTTTGTTTGATCTTGTAATGGATTTGGGCATTAAAGTATCTGTCGTATATTTTGTTATTGCCTTGGGCGATTTTGTCTTCCAAAAATGGAAACACAAACAAGATTTGAAGATGAGTAAGCAAGAGGTTAAGGATGAATATAAAAACCAAGAAGGAGATCCGAAGGTAAAATCTCAACAAAGGCAAAGGATGCAGCAAGCATCTAGAAGACGAATGATGCAGTCTATTCCTGAAGCAGATGTTGTAATTACAAATCCAACACATTTTGCAGTTGCACTTAAATATGATAATACGGTTAATCAAGCGCCTATAGTTGTAGCAAAAGGTGCTGATTATTTGGCTTTTAAAATAAAGGAAATTGCTAAGGAGAATGATGTGGAGATTGTTGAGGATAAACCCTTGGCAAGAATGTTATATAGCAATGTTGATGTTGGCAGAGAAATACCGACGGAGTTATATCAATCCGTTGCAGAGGTGTTAGCTTATGTTTATGGATTGAAAAATAAGGTTAGTTAAGAAGTAATAGTATAATTTATTTTAGAAAGGAGGTAACGGTAGTGAAGAAGAATGATATATTTTTGGGAGTGTATTTGCTTGCTGCCATAGTATTTCTTATCATACCGATACCTTCAAGCTTATTAGATGTATTGATTTTGTTCAATATTTCAATGGCTCTTATTATAGTTTTTAATTGCTTGTTTACCAGCGAAACTCTGAATATGTCAGGCTTTCCTACTTTGTTACTTTTTACAACTGTATTTAGAATTTCTCTCAATGTATCATCTACTAGATTGATTCTTTCTACAGGTAATCCTGGACAGGTTGTTGAAGTTTTTGGTTCCTTCGTTGGTGGAGGAAATCTTGTAATTGGAGCTATAGTTTTTATTGTACTTATTATAGTTCAGATGATGGTAATAAACAAAGGTTCTGAGAGAGTATCAGAGGTAACAGCTAGATTTACTCTTGATGCAATGCCTGGTAAGCAGATGGCAATAGATGCGGACCTTAATACAGGTGCTATTACAGACCAGGAGGCTATTGCAAGAAGACAGAAAATCCAGGAAGAATCAGCCTTTTTTGGCGCCATGGATGGTGCTTCTAAGTACGTTAAAGGAGATGCTACGGCAGGTCTAATTATTACCATAATTAATATTGTGGGTGGTCTTATTATGGGTATGACCACAATGGGGCTTAGTGCTGGAGAAGCTTTGCAAAAATTCACTATTCTTACAATTGGTGATGGATTGGTTTCTCAGATTCCATCTATGCTTATTTCTTTGTCAACAGGTATTCTTGTAACAAAGGCATCGAAGGAAGAAAATATAGGTGACATATTAATAGGACAGTTGTTTAGTATACCTAAGGTTTTACTTATGGTTGGTATTACAATGATTGGGCTTGGTATTATGACTCCACTTAGCTTAGGCTTTTGTGGCGCCTATGGAATATTATTTATAGTTCTTTCCTTTGCTATTAAGGGTAATCAGGAAGAGAAAGCAATTAAGGAAGAGGTTGAGGAAGAAGAGGTTCAGGCAGAAGAGGTAAGACGACACGAGAATGTAAACTCACTTCTCCATGTGGACCCTATTGAATTGGAGTTTGGTTATGGTATAATACCATTAGCTGATGTTAATCAAGGTGGAGATTTACTTGATCGAGTTGTTATGATAAGACGACAGATTGCTTTGGAGCTTGGTGCTGTGGTGCCAATTATAAGACTTCGAGATAATATACAGCTTAATCCTAATCAGTATATTATTAAGATAAAGGGTATTCAGGTTAGTGAAGGAGAAATCTTGTTTGATCACTATATGGCTATGAATCCTGGATATGTTGAAGATGAGATTACTGGTATTCCAACCTACGAACCTGCTTTTCATCTAGAAGCTATGTGGATTACAGAGTCCCAGAGAGAAAGAGCAGAGTCTCTTGGATATACAGTCGTAGATCCACCTTCAATTATTGCTACACATTTGACAGAGATAATTAAGAAACACTTGGATGAGCTTCTTAATAGACAGGATGTTCAGAATCTTATTGATAATATTAAGGAGACTAATAAAACACTTATTGATGAGCTTGTACCTAAGCTTCTTGGTGTTGGTGATATACAAAAGGTATTGCAGAATCTCTTGCGTGAGGGCATATCAATAAGAGATTTGATCACAATATTTGAGACCCTTGCAGACTATGCTGCTACAAGTAGAGATACTGATATTCTTACAGAATATGTTAGACAAAGTTTAAAGAGAGCTATATCTAGTAAATATTTTGGTGATGGAGATATGACTTCTGTTGTAACATTGGATCCTAAGATAGAACAGATGATTATGAGTTCGATTAAGCAGACAGAACAGGGAGCATATATATCCCTTGATCCGGCTGTAACAAAGAAGATATTAAAATCAACTGAAATAGAGATACAAAAGCTTGAAAATAAGGGACAGGCACCTATAATAATTACTTCTCCAATAGTGAGAATGTATTTTAAAAAGCTTACAAATGATTACTTTAAGGATTTAATTGTAATCTCATATAACGAAATTGATTCAAATATTGAATTAAAATCAATAGGAGTAGTGACAATCGATGATAATTAAGAAGTTTAATGCACAAACTGAAAAGGAAGCTATATTAATGGCCAAAGAAGAACTTGGGCCAGATGCTATAGTGATGAATGTTAAAACCATTAAACCTAAGGGGATTTTTGCCCTTTTTAAGAAGTCCAAGGTTGAATTGACTGCTGCTATAGATGATAGATTATCGGAGAAAAAGAATAATGATGTGATTAATAAAATAGCTGAAAATAAGTCATCAGATTTTGTTAAAGGGTTTGTGGCATCTAAGGACTATAATGAGGAAACTCAAAATGCAATCGAAGAGAAAATTAATAATATTGCAAAGCTTTTAGAACAGCAAATGACTAAGAATAAGGAAGAAGCTAGCACAAAGCTGGTGATAGATGAGAGTCAAGAGACAATCAATACTAATATATCAGTAGAATCCGCAACAAAAGAAGTGCCTAAAAATATTGACAATAAGGTTGTTGAACTTATTAAAACTCAGCTAGAGGATAATGAAGTGTTAGGAAAATATGCAGACAGCATAATTGAGGAATTTGCCTCTGAATCTGGGAATGTTCCTATCGACAATATTTTATCTAAGGTATATCAGAAGATAGTTCTGAAGCTTGGTGAGATAAAACAACTAGATGCAGGTGATAAAAAACCTAAAATCGTATTTTTTGTTGGAAACACCGGTGTTGGCAAAACTACAACAATGGCAAAACTTGCTTCTAAGTTTATGTTGGATGAGAAGAAAAATATTGCTATGGTTTCAGTAGATACATATAGAATTGCTGCTATTGAACAAATAAAAACTTATGCAAACATTTTGTCAGTTCCTATGGAGGTTGTTTATTCTCCAGAAGAGATGAAGAATGTAGTGGAGAAGCATAAAAATTGTGACTTTATCTTTGTAGATACAGCTGGTCGTTCTCATCGAAATGAAGAACAGAAGAAAGATTTACAAGAAATAATTGATTCTGTAAGTGAGTATGAGAAGGAAGTATATTTGGTAGTAAGTGCCACAGTAAAATATAATGATTTAAAGAGTATTTCTAAGACTTATGAAGATATGTTTCCGTATAAACTTATATTTACTAAGTTGGATGAGACAAAGGGTTGGGGAAATATATTAAATCTTAAGTTAGAGACAGGAAAGGATTTGTCCTATGTAACATGGGGACAAAATGTACCTGATGATATAGGCGCTGTAAACCCACAGATTATTGCTAAAAAGCTGTTGGGAGGTGCTTAAGATGGATCAGGCTACTAATTTGAGACAAAAGGTTCAGGAATCAAATGAATCAAGTAATGCCAGAGTTATTGCTGTTACTAGTGGAAAGGGTGGAGTTGGCAAAACAAGTCTATCTGTTAATCTGGCTATGGAGATGGCAAAGCTTGGTAAAAAGGTAGTAATATTTGATGCCGATTTTGGACTTGCTAATGTAGAAGTTATGCTTGGTATAAGACCCACATATAATCTTTTGGATCTTATTCATAATAATAAAACTATGCCGGAGATAATTACCAAAGGACCAATGGGAATAGGTTTTGTATCAGGTGGATCAGGTGTGTCTGAACTTGCAAGCTTAGATAAAAATAGCATAAAGCTATTGATATCAGAGATGATCAAGTTGGATAAAATGTATGATATTGTTATTATTGATACAGGTGCAGGAATTACAGATTCAGTTATGGAATTTGTTATGGTTAGTCCAGAGGTTTTGCTTGTTGTAACTCCAGAACCAACTTCTATTACTGATGCGTATTCATTACTTAAGGTTCTAAGAAGAAAGAATGAGTTTAATCCAATTTACAAAACCATAAATGTTGTATCAAATAGGGTTACAAATGATAGTGAAGGTGATGAAATATTTAGTAAGATGAACACTGTATCATCGAAATTTTTGAATACAAAGCTGGAATATTTGGGGGCTATACCACAGGATAGGAATGCATCTATGGCAATTATTGAGCAAAAACCAGTTGTTTCTGCTTATCCAAATTCACCAGCCTCAAAGGCTATTCAGGAACTGGCGGGGAAACTAATTAACACTACTCATGAAGAGTATAAGAAGAAGGATGGAATTGCAAAGGTATTTTTAGATTTTATAAAATTTAAAAAGCGTGCTAAATAATGAAAAGGGGTATATATGGGAATATCAATAGGTAATAAAATTGAACTGGTAATGTTGGATGATATTATTAGAAATGAAAAGAATAAAAAAGTTTATGTCAGTAAGATATTTGATGTTTTGCCAGGCAATAAACTCCAGATAGCTATGCCTATTTATGAAGGAAAGATAGTTCCTCTTAATGTAAGTGATAAGTATTCAGCATGCTTTTATACAGACAAAGGATTGCTTCAGTGTAATGTAATTATTACCTCTCGATACAAGGATGGTCATATGTTCTTTCTTGAGGTTCTTATATTAGGCCAACTGGAGAAGGTTCAGAGAAGGCAGTTTTATAGATATGTGTGTAAGCTTAATGCTAAGATACGAGTGGTATCTGACGAAGAATATGAGACCGGGAAGCCTGATGTAGAGGTAATATCGGAGGATGATTTGGAGTGGCAGGAAGCAAAACTAATGGATATTAGTGGTGGTGGAGCCAAAATTATTCAAAAACAATTTCTTGATAAGAATGAAGTTGTTAAGTTGAAATTTATACTTTCGGTTGAAGATTATACATTTAGATTCAGTTTATTTGCTAGAGTGCTTAGCTCTGTTCATATGCAAAATCATGCTGGGCTTGTTGAACAGAGACTTGAATTTATGAAGATTAGTAAAGAAGAACGTGATAATATTATAAAATACATCTTTGAGTCTGAAAGACGAAATAGGGCAAAGGAAATGGGAATGATATAATGAAAAAAATTCTAGTTATAGATGACTCTACACTTATGAGAAGGGTTATGTCTGATATAATTGGTAGTACAAGTGAATATGTTGTTGCCTACACAGCCGCTAATGGTGAGGAAGGTCTTCGAATTATTGAAGAAAAGGATGATATCGTTGCTATATTTTGCGATATAAATATGCCAAAGATGAATGGACTTGAACTCCTTAGGATTATAAAGGAAAAAGGTATTGATACTCCTTTTATAATAATTAGTGCTCAGGGTGATGCAAAGGATACTTTCACAGCTCTTGAACTTGGTGCTATGGAATTTATTAAGAAGCCTAATAGAATTTTTGTTGATGTAGAATTTAGAGATAAGGTTAATAAAGCTTTATTTATTGCTAGTTCTATTAATGACAGAGAAGGCGTTGATGCTACTTATAAATCTCATGAAACTAAATCAAAAGCTATTGTAAGTAATGCGAAGAAAGAAACCGGTATCAAAGAGGTATCTGCTACTTCTGATACATCTAAGCTTAAGACTAGGAAGCTAGTGGCTCTTGTATGTTCTACAGGCGGTCCTAAGGCTTTGCAATCTGTTATTCCCAAGTTACCTAAGAATCTTGCGGCTCCTATGCTTGTTGTTCAACATATGCCTGCAGGATTTACAGACACTATGGCACGAAGGCTAGATGAACTTAGTGAGATAAAAGTTAAAGAAGCCGAGCAAGGAGATGTGCTTAAGAATAGCGTTGTTTACATAGCTAAAGGTGGAACACACTTGGCTGTTAAGGAGGAACATGGTAAGGTGTCTATTGTCTTCGATGATACACCTCCTATTGGTGGGTTAAAACCATGTGGCAACATTATGTATAGTAGCATATGCAATTTGTTTTGTTATGATGAAATTGTATGTGTTGTGCTTACTGGCATGGGTGCAGACGGTACAAGAGGAATAACTGAATTAGCAGGACATAAGAAGCTGCATGTTATTGCACAGGATGAAAAGTCCAGTACTGTTTACGGTATGCCTAAGGCGATATATGAGTCTGGTTTGACAGACGTTGTATGTGATCTTAATAAAATTTCAGAAGAAATAGTAAAGAAAGTAGGGGTGCTATAATGGATTTAAGTCAATATCTTGAGATTTTTATTGATGAGACAAAGGAACATTTACAGAATCTTAACGATCAGGTTTTGATATTAGAGGCAGAACCAGAGAATATTGATACTGTAAATGAAATTTTCCGTGCTGCACATTCTTTAAAGGGTATGGCAGGAACAATGGGCTTTAAGAGAATGCAGAGACTTACACATGATATGGAAAATGTATTCTCAGAGGTTCGTAATGGAAAGCTTAATGTTAATGCAGATATGGTTGATATAGTATTTAAGTGTCTTGATGCTATAGAAGGGTATCTGTCTAATATTGTTGAGTCATCAGACGAGGGTACAGAGGATAATGAAGAGTTAATTGGCTTACTTAATGCAGCTCTTGAAGGTAAGTGTGATACTGGTGAACCAGATGAAGTACCAGTAGCACCTAAGGCAGATGTCGCACCTGTTGGAAGCGATGACAGAAAGAAGTATCTTCAGATTCCAATAGCTGATTTTGAAAAGAATGCTATGAACGAAGCCAAGGCTAACGGTATGAATGTGTACGCTACTACTGTATATATTCAGGAAACCTGTCTTCTCAAGGCTGCCAGAGCATTCCTTGTGTTCAAAGGACTTGAAGGTAAAGGCGAGATAATAAAGTCTGTTCCAAGCGTTCAGGATATTGAAGATGAGAGATTTGATTTTGATTTCTCTATGTTCATATTATCTGAGAAGCCTATTGAAGAAATAAAGAAGATTATTGAGAATGTTTCAGAGATTGAGGAAGCAGTAATTGAGCATTTTGAAATTCCTGATGAGGTTCAGGAAACTGCTCCGGTTACATCTAATGAGTCTAAGGCTGAGGAAAAGGTTGTGGTTGAGAAGAAGGAAGAGAAGAAGGCATCAACAACAAGTTCTAAGTCTTCTAAGCCGGTTGTTAACCGTTCAGTTAGAGTTGATATTGAGAAGCTTGATGATCTTATGAATCTTGTGTCAGAGCTTATTATTGCAAAGAATGGTCTTGTGTCTGTTACTGGTGATGCAAGAGTTCAGGTTCAGACCTTTAATGAGCAGATAGAGTACCTTGAGAGAGTAACTACAAATCTTCATGAATCAGTCATGAAGGTAAGAATGGTGCCTATTGAAAGTGTTGTAAATAGATTCCCAAGAATGATTCGTGACCTTTCTAAGAAGCTTAATAAGGATATGGAGCTTATTATGACTGGTGAGGACACTGAGCTTGATAGAACAGTTATCGATGAGATTGGTGATCCACTTATGCATATGCTTAGAAATGCTGCTGATCATGGTCTTGAATCAACTATTGATAGATTAAAGATTGGTAAGCCTAAGGTTGGTACAATTCGACTTGATGCTTATCAGGATGGTAATAACGTTACTATTGAAGTATCAGATGATGGTGCTGGTGTAGATGTTGAGAAGATTAAGCGTAAGGCTATAGAGAAGGGTACAATTACTGAAGAACAGGCAGAGTATATGACTGAGAAAGAAGCTGTTGATTTGTTATTTGCTCCAGCTTTCTCAACTGCTGAGAAGATTTCAGATGTATCTGGACGTGGAGTTGGTCTTGATGTTGTTAAGAATAAGATAGAAGGACTTGGCGGTGATGTAGAGGTAGTTACTAAGCTTGGAGAGGGAACTAAGTTCATCGTTAGACTTCCTCTTACACTTGCTATTATACAGGCACTTATGGTTAATATTTCTGACGAGATGTATGCACTTCCTCTTAATTCGGTTGTAACTATTGAAGAGATAGTTCCAGAGGATATTAAGTATGTACAGACTAAGGAGGTAATTAATCTTCGTGGTACAGTTATACCTCTTGTTAGACTTAATGAGGTTCTTGATATTGAGTCAATGGAAAGAGATGATAATGATGACGAAGGCCTTATCGTTGTAATAGTTAAGAAGGGCGATAGACAGGCTGGACTTGTTATTGACAAGCTCTTAGGACAGCAGGAGATAGTAATCAAGCCTTTAGGTAAGTATATTAGAGTTCCTAAGATGATAAGCGGTGCTACTATTCTTGGTAATGGTGAAGTTGCCCTTATAATTGACTCTAACACTTTAGTATAATGGAGGTGTAATAATGGACAATAATGCAGTAAATAACGATACAAAACAATACATAATGGTTAAGTTTGATAATGAGCAGTATGGTATAGATATTGCATATATAGATAACATTGTTAGACTTCAGCCTATAACAAGAGTTCCTCATACACAGGAGTATTTTCTAGGAATTATTAATCTTAGAGGTGAAATTATTCCTGTTATGAGTTTAAGAAGAAAATTTGAACTGGATGATAAGGAGAATACTAATGCATCAAGAATACTTATAATTAAGTATGAAGGTAATGCTAAGATTGGTATGCTTGTTGATGAGGTTAAAGAGGTTGTGACTCTATCAGAAGATGATATAGAGAAAATTGCTAGTGATTCTCCTGATTCTAATAGGGGATATCTTGCTGGCGTTGGTAAGTATAATGACACTTTGATTACACTTCTTAATATAGGTGTGATTATTAACGATATTGATAACGATTTTTAGGAGATAGCTTATGAACGAAAGATTATCAGAACAAGCCTTTAATGCATTAACAGAATTAGGTAATATTGGAGCAGGCAATGCTACAACTTCATTGTCTGTAATGCTTAATTCTAAGTTAACTATGTCTCCACCTAAGGTTGATATTTACGATTTTAATTCTCTAGAGGGTATTCTTGGTGGCCCTGATGCTACTGTTATGGGAGTTTTAAGTACCATAGGGGGAGATATGAATGCCATGATATTGTTCGTGGTTGGTATGGAGGACGCTGAGAATCTTGTAAAGGCACTTATGGGTGACGAAGTAGAATGGCATTCTGAAATAGGTATATCAGCCATAGGAGAAATTGCCAATATAATAATAGGCTCTTATGTTGCTTCGTTGGAAACACTTACTGGTATGAAAATGCGATATACTCAGCCTGAATCATGTATTGACATGGCGGGGGCAATATTAAGTGTGCCATGTATAGAGTTTGGTAAAATAAGCGATAAGGCTTTATTGATTAATTCACAATTTAAGGCAGGTGAAAAGGAGGTAGACGGATATATTATGATGATGTCCGAGGTACACTCCTTTGATGCGTTGCTGAACAAATTAGGCATTGGAGGCATTGATGGGTAATACAATCAAAGTCGGAATAGCAGACATGAATGTTTGCAAATCTCCTGATAAGATTACTACCATTGGTCTTGGTTCCTGTATAGGCGCTGTATTATACGATAGTAATACTAAAACAGCCGGTTTGGTTCATGTAATGTTACCTGACAGTACAAAAATAAAAAACAATCAAAACAAAATGAAATTTGCTGATACTGGTATTGATTTGCTGATAGAAAAACTTGAAGCTATGGGAATAAATCGTAGAAATCTTAAAGCAAAGATTGCTGGAGGTGCTAAGATGTTCTCATTCAATTCAGGAAACTCAGATATCGGTAATATAGGTAATAAAAATATTGAAGCTGTAAGAGCTAGGTTAAAAAGCCACAATATTAAAATTATTAGCGAGGATGTTGGCCTGGATTATGGGCGTACAATAGTCTTTGATCCGGAAACCTGCGAACTTTCAGTTATTAAAGCTGGAAAACAGGTTAATATAATTTGAACTTGAGGTAAGTAAAGTTGGATTTAAAGAACAAATACAGATATGCCAGAGCATTTGTGGTGCTTCTGTCAGCCTTGATTACATTAATACTTAATATAAAGTATAAGAGAGCGATGATTCGTTCTCTGGTAATTATGCTAATAGTAATAATCGTATTCTATGTTATTGCTACAGTTGCAATAAAGCTTGTCGATAAGATTAGAACTATGGATACAAAGGTTGAGCAACTTGAAGAGGGAGATGCCTCAGAAGAGAAGGAAAATACAGAGTCTTAATATAGTTTTCGGGATTATACTCTGACGTGCTAGAAGGTTACAAATGGACAAATAAGGGGTGGGTGTATAGATGGCAATAATAGATAACAAGGAAAGGCTTTGGATTGAGTATTCTCATTCAAAGACTAGTGTTATACGCGAGCAGTTAATAATTGAATATATACCGTTAGTTAAGGTGGTTGCTGGAAGACTTGCTATATACTTAGGCTCTAATGTTGAGTATGAGGATTTGGTTAGCTATGGCAATTTTGGACTGATTGATGCTATTGATAAATTTGACTATGGCAAAGGAATTAAGTTTGAAACATATGCTAGTCTTAGAATAAGAGGTGCTATATTAGACCAGATTAGAAAGATGGATTGGATTCCAAGATCTGTGAGACAAAAGCAGAAAGCTATTGATTCGGCAATTAAAAAGCTTGAAACAGAGATTGGGCCTAATTATACAGATGAGGATATGGCTAGAGAGTTAGGTATATCAGATAGCGAATACCAAACATGGTTGGGGCAGACAAATGTGTCTAACATCTCATCTTTGGAGGATTTTGTTGAGCAGGGTAATGAAGTTAAAACCAGTTCCTCTTTAGGATATATGAGAGTTGAACCGGAGGCTATTGTGGAGGAAAAGGAGTTAAAGGAAACTCTAATATCTGCTTTGGATAGTCTGACGGAGAAAGAAAAGACTGTTGTTGTTTTATATTATTATGAAGAGCTTACACTTAAGGAAATAAGTAATGTTATGGAGGTTTCTGAGTCAAGGGTGTCTCAGCTTCATTCTAAGGCATTGACTAAGATGCGAGGCTTTTTGGGAGAAGATTTCATTATGTTGATGGGGTAGATGTTGATGAAATATAAAAATTCATTTTTTAAAATTGAATTGAATGAGGATGGCACTTATCTTGATTTGTATCCTCCTATGAATGATGGTAAAAGCTTGGAGCTTAAGGAGATAACTGATTTTCTTGATGAAAGAACTTTTGCTCATTATAATCCATTGGTTATAAAAAAAGCTTTGGAGTCTTTGGCTGATAAGCCAGTTAGACTAAAAATAAGCGATAAGGTGATGGAAAAATTTAATGAATCTGCAAAGATTATTGTGTCTGAAGACAAATTAGTTGCTTATGCTAGATTCTATCCGCCATCTACAGGTGGTAGCCTTATGACCAAAAAGGAGATATTGGCCGAGCTTGAAAGAGAGAATATTAGTTATGGAATAATAGATAAGGTTATAGATGTATTTCTTATGGCCAGACAATATTGCCTTAACATTCCAATAGTAAAGGGAGATAAGCCTGTTCATGGAACTGACACAAGAATAGAATACAAATTCAATACAAAGCCTTTAGCAAAGCCTAAAATGCTAGAGGATGGCAGTGTTGATTTCCATGAACTTAATCTTTTCGAGGGAGTAAGCGAGGGGGATGTGTTGGCTATTTTGACACCACATGATTTAGGTGCTCCTGGAAAGGATATATATGGACAGACTATTGTTCAGAACAAACCAAAGATAAAAATATTAAAGTATGGTAGAAATATTAGTATTAATGAAGATAAGACAGTTATTACAAGTCAGGTGAATGGTAATGTTACATTAGCCGATGATACAGTCTTTGTGTCTGATACATATACCGTTGCTGCAGATGTAGATGCTTCCACTGGTGATATTGAATATGATGGAAGTGTTATGATTCCTGGTACAGTTAGAACAGGTTTTACTGTAAAAGCCAAGGGCGATATTCAGGTTAATGGTGTAGTTGAAGGTGCAACTCTTATAGCAGGTGGTAATATTGTTATAAAAAGAGGTGTACAGGGTATGTCTAAGGGACATCTTGTGGCAGGTGGAGATATTTGCGCACATTTTTTCGAAAGTGCAAATGTAGATGCCAAGGGAGATGTTTTAGCTGGTTCCATACTTCATAGTAATATTTCTTCTGGCGGTAAGGTTGTTGTTAGTGGTAGAAAGGGCTTTATCGTAGGTGGCGAAATAATTTGTGAATCCTATGTTGAGGTTAATAGTATAGGTAACAGAATGGAGACACAAACTATGGTAAAGGTTGGAGTAAAACCTGAACTATATGAAGAGATGAAGGGTCTGGTTGGATTTGTTACTGAGATAAATAATCAGATTGAGGAGACATCTTCATATCTTAATGTATATAGAGAAAAGGTTAAAAATGGTGCAAAGCTTACTCCCGAGAATATGAAGTTGATTAAGCAGTATAACGCTAAGCTTGATGAACTTAATGCAGAGCGGGGAGACAAGAACGAAAGATTGCTAGAGATTCGTCAGGAACTTGATAAAGGTAAAAAAGGCAGTATAAAGGTTCTTGGCAATGTATATAGAGGCGTTACACTATTTATTGCCAGCTGTGTATATATTGTAAAAGATAAGGAAGCCCATGGATGGTATAGAATAGTAGATGGAGAAGTGAAACCAACCGTATTTTAATGGTTGTCAGTGGAAGAAGGGGTTGATATTATGATTCCACCAATTATTGCAATGCAGGGCTCAACACCTGTTGCTAGTATTCAACAGAGTAAGGATGGACAGAATGTTTTACAGAGCCAGAATGCACTTAATCAGGTAAAAGAAGAAACTAGACAGGTTAAGGAAACAGTTGTTCAAAAGGAAGAGGCTGTTTTTTACCAGCAGCGACATGACGCTAAAGAAGAGGGTAAAAACAAATATGAGAACCTGTATAGTAATAAGAAAAAACAGGCTAAGCAGGAAGATAAACCAATTAGTACTCCTGGTATTAGCCGTGTAAATTTTGATATTAAAATCTAAGACGGAATAGGAGAATAATTATGTCACCAGCAGTTATTATATTAATCATAATTGGAATAATATTTATATTTGTTAGCTATTATTTTGCAGAAAAGTTTGATAAAGAAGAGCCTAAGGAGGAGGTAATTGAAATACCTACTGAGCTTTCTTCTGAGCAAAAGGCTCAGATTGATAAGCTTATTAAAGATTACATGGATGAGCAAATCAATATTCAGCTTGATGATATAGAGACTAAATTTTCAGAAATAGTTAATCAAAAGACACTTGCTTTAGGTGACTATGCAGTTACTGTTAATGAAGAAATAGAGAAAAACCATAACGAGGTAACCTTCTTATATAGTATGCTTTGTGACAAGCAGAAAGAGCTCATGACCACAATTCAGATGATTGATGGTTATAAGAAGGATATAGAAGATATGCTTGCAAATAAGCAAGAACTAAAACAAGCTGAACAGGATGCAGAGGAAGAGGAGCTTAAGGAGGCTATTTCAGAGATAGATCAGGTTATTCTTCAGGAAACTGAGGAGCAAGAAACTTCAGTTGATGGAAGTAAGGATATTATCTTAGAGATGCATAAGTCAGGCTTAAGTATATTGGAGATAGCTAAACATCTTGGACTTGGAGTAGGAGAGGTTAAGCTTGTTGTAGATTTATATCGAGGAGATGCAAAATAATGAAATTAAAATATTTTTTACGAGGAGTAGGCGTAGGAGTAATATTTGGTGCCCTAATAATGATGGTGGCTTATCTTACATCTGGTGCTTCTAAGCTTTCTGATAAAGAGATAATGGAGAGAGCGGAAAATCTTGGAATGGTTAAAGCTGAAGATATGGTTATAACTGGTCCTAAGGAAGATACATCAGAGAATGATTTGACTACTGAGAGTCAAGAAGAAGTAACAACAGAGGCAAAAGGAGATGTGACTACTCAGGAGATTATTCAAGATACAGATGTTTCTTTGGAAGAGGTTGTAGATGATAGTATTAATTCTACAACAGAAGCAACAACTACAGAAAATGACGCACAAACAACTACAGAAGCGACTACTGAAACAACTACTGAAACAACCCAATCGGTTAATTCAACCTATGTTACAGCCAAAATATCAGTAACAAGTGGTATGACTTCATCTGAGGTTGCTATGTTATTACAGGATGCTGGTATTATAGAGGATTACTTGGATTTTGATGATTATCTGAATCAGAATGGTTATTCAACTCAGATTAGGATAAATGACTATGAGTTTAATAGTAATATGACTTATCAAGAGCTAGCAGAGGCTTTGATTAAGGAAGATAAGCAATAATTACTAAAAAACCTTATTTTTCAAGAAGAAAGTGCTTGATTGCACTTTCTTTTTATGTTATAATCGGCTACGTGTGAAAAAACATGTGGAAGAATCAGTAGATTGGTGCCATAAACGCGATGGTTTCTACTCGTTTTTAGTAAATATGCATGCTAAGAATTGAATTCCACAGAAGTTAAAAACCAGGAGGTATATTATGAGCGTTATTTCAATGAAGCAGTTACTCGAGGCAGGTGTTCATTTTGGACATCAGACAAGAAGATGGAATCCTAAGATGGCTGAGTATATTTATACTGAGCGTAATGGAATCTATATCATCGACTTACAGAAGTCAGTAGGTAAGGTTGATGAGGCTTACAAGGCTATTTTAGATTGCGTAGCTGAGGGTGGAAAGGTACTTTTTGTTGGTACTAAGAAGCAGGCTCAGGATGCTATTAAGTCAGAGGCTGAGAGATGTGGTATGTACTACGTTAACGAGAGATGGTTAGGTGGTATGCTTACTAACTTTAAGACAATTCAGACTAGAATTGAGAAGTTAAAGAAGTATGAGACAATGGAGCAGGATGGTACATTTGATGTATTACCTAAGAAGGAAGTTATCGAGATCAAGAAGGAGATGGATAAGCTTCAGAAGAACCTTGGTGGTATCAAGGAGATGAAGACAATTCCTGATATGATTTTCGTTGTAGATCCTCGTAAGGAGAAGAACTGTATCCAGGAGGCTCACTCACTTGGAATTCCACTTGTTGGTATTGCTGATACTAACTGTGATCCAGAGGAGCTTGATTATGTAATTCCAGGTAACGATGATGCTATCAGAGCTGTAAAGCTTATCGTTGGTAAGATGGCAGATGCTGTTATCGAGGCAAATCAGGGTGCAGATGCTGTGTCAGATGTTGAGGCTGAGTCTATGGCAGCTGATGAGGCAACTGAGGAGTAATCATAGGATTTAGATAGCCATGCTTGCTTGCTAACTTGCAGGCATGGCTTGTATTTTATAAATAATTATTTAGGAGGATAATATTATGGCAGCTATTACAGCTAGTATGGTAAAAGAATTAAGAGAAATGTCAGGCGCTGGTATGATGGACTGTAAGAAGGCTCTTGGTGCAACAGACGGCGATTTCGATAAGGCTATGGAGTGGCTTAGAGAGAAGGGTCTTGCTACTGCACAGAAGAAGGCAGGAAGAATTGCAGCAGAGGGTATCGTTATGACTACAGTTATTAATGATGGAAAGACTGCAGCAATCGTTGAGGTTAATGCTGAGACAGATTTCGTTGCTAAGAATGATGTATTCCAGGGTTATGTATCAGAGGTTTTAGATCAGATTGTTAAGTCTACAGCAGCTGATGTAGAGGCTCTTAAGGAAGAGAAGTGGGCTCTTGATGATTCTATGACTGTTGCTGAGAAGCACGCAGCTATGATTGCAAGAATCGGCGAGAATATGAACATAAGAAGATTTGAGAGAGTGAATACTGATGGTATGGTTGTTTCATACATCCATGCTGGTGGTAAGATTGGTGTTCTTGTAGAGGCTGATACAGACGGTTCAGGTGCTGAGCTTGAGGAGTGCTTAAAGAACATCGCTATGCAGGTTGCAGCTATGAATCCAAAGTATGTTTCAACTGCAGATGTATCAGAGGAGTATAAGGCACATGAGTTAGAGATTCTTGTTGCTCAGGCTAAGAATGATCCTAAGAATGCTAATAAGCCTGATAATATCATCGAGAAGATGGTTCAGGGTAGACTTAACAAGGAGCTTAAGGAAGTATGTCTTCTTGAGCAGGAGTATGTTAAGGCAGAGAATAAGGAGTCTGTTGCTCAGTATGTAGCTAATGTAGCAAAGGCTGTTGGATGTAATCTTGCGGTTAAGAACTTCATTCGTTTTGAGACTGGCGAAGGTCTTGAGAAGAAGAATGAGGATTTTGCAGCAGAGGTTGCAGCTCAGATGGGCATGTAATCCTATTTTAGCATAGTTAAATAATATGAATTATGACGCTGGAAATACACGTATTTCCAGCGTTTTTTTGGTTTTAGGGTATATCGTAAGGTGATGTATAATATCACCACTTTTTACCTGAGTTTTGGTCATATTTCAGTCAGGTGATTTTGGGTGCTTCTTTGACCAAAACCTAAAGAAGAATTCGCCACTTTTTTATATAATAATAGGGGTTAGAAGGATTTTGGAAGTGAAAGTTGGCTTTACACTATGCAATGAGAAATTTGCAGGCTTATTTTTTGAGCCGGTTTGACCAATTTTGTTAAGTAAATATGGATAGATAAAGTTGTTGGACAGGAATAGTTATATGGCTATTTCTGTTTTATTTTATAAAGATTTTATAAGCTATATTCTGGAAAGGAGCAAGTATGAGGTTAATTGAAATTGAAACAAAGTTAGAGGCAGATGGTGTGATTAGAATTCCTATGGAGGAGCTTAAGGCTACGGGGCTTAAGGAGGGAGATGAGGTTTGCTTGATGTATGTTGAGGGGACTTGTGGTAAGGGAAGTAAGGTGGATGAGTTTATGGTGGAGAGGAATGTTGAGGAATTATATAACAATTTTGAGAACTCAAGATATACAAAATAATATTAGAGCGTAAAAATAGATTTTAGTGGTACAAAATTGTAATTTTATTAGAAAAGAGTGGGACAATGTAATGGGTGAAAAATGTAATAAAAAGTATTATAATAAAATAAAAAATTGTATTATAGATTTTAAGGAGGTATTGTTATGAATTTTGATGTCTGGAAACCGCCGTATGTTGAAAAATTTGATTTTGATCAATATTTATATCATTATACAAATATTGATAAAGCTTTAAAGATTATAAATACAAATAGCCTTCGTTTTTCTTCAATAAATAATATGAATGATACATCTGAATCGAAAATGAAAATTATCTTCTCAAGTGATAATATTACTAATATTAAAGAGTATAAAGAAATAACAGATAGAATATCTAATTATTTTAAAGAATGTTCAGATATAATACAGTTATTATGTTTTAGTATGGATGTAAGATTGAACGAAGATGAAAATGAAAAAATATTAAATATGCGGGATGATAAGGCCAAATATTACGATGTGTCTGGAAGAGGATTTGCATTACCTAGAATGTGGGCACAATATGCTACAAATAATGAGGGTGTGTGTTTTATTTTTAATAAAAGAAAATTAATAAAGTCAGTCGAAGATACAATTGCATTTATAAAACATGGACCAGTAGAATATAAAAAGATATTTGATAGATATTATATAGATGAAAATACAATGGATACGTTAAATAGAAAAATATTGATGATTTCAAATGGAACTTTAACACTTTTAAATATGATTCAAGGTGATAATAATTTCATGAAATATAATTATTTTGAAAAGTTAGATGATTGGAAAAGTGAAAATGAATATAGAATTATAGCACTAATTGATAATAGAAATTTAACAGAGCCAACTAAGATAAATAATATGTCTAATTTTTTAGAAGGTATTGTTATTGGTGAAAAGATGGATGTTGCATATGAAAAAACTATAAAGCTATTAATTAAGAATGAGAAAATGAATTGCGAAGTAAAAAGAATTAAATTTGATACTCGATTATGTAAATTAATATAGAGGAAGGGGTGTTTATTATGTCAACAAATTATAAAAATATTATACGACCAGAAATTTTGAAAAACTACACTAAGAAAATCAAAGAACGATATGTTTTGTTAAAGAAAGGTAGTTGTGAATTTAATGACATTGAATATGTAGTTTCCTCTGTGAATCGTGATATAAATCTTATTATACAAGAATTGAATTTAAAAATTAAAGATAGACAGTTGCCATACATAACTTTGAAGATATGTTATGGTGATATTATAAATAAGAGAGTAAGAGTATTTATACATAATGATGATACAGAATATTTATATGAAAGAGATGTAAAAGCTCAAATTGAATCGGAAGATGAAATATCACATATTCTAGATGTATTGATTGCATCTAGTTTAAAGATAATAACAATAAGTAATTTATCATGTGATGCTGAATTAGTTATTGATTATGAATTGCTTAAATCTGCGATTATAGATATTTTATTGGATATTGTTATGTTTAATTCATATTCTTTTTTAAAAAAAATGAGCATTATAGAAAAAAAAGAATTTAGTGGAAAAAAATATGATTTTTTTGTTGATGAAAAATTACCATGTTTTTATAATTGTCCAGAAGATAAGCTTTTATATTATTCATTATCATTTTCTGCAAGGAAAGAAGATAATAAATTTAATATAGATGATTATATAGGATATTGGAATAGCTTTATAGACAAGTACTATCCTACGTATTCACATAAAGAGAAAAGTATGATTGAACAAATTAAACAACATGTAGATTATGAGCAATTGCCTAAAAATATACTTAGTAAGTTTGATGAATACCCAGATGGTGCATATTTAATTTTGCGTACAAACAAAGGAAGAACGGATAGTTTGCAACCAAGAATTAAAGAGTTGTTTGGAAGAAAAAAAATTAGAGAAGGCTTGATTAAAATAGTTCCAATAGATGATTTTTATAAACATAAGGAGTTATTTATTAATTTAGATGTTTCTGTTTATAAGGTAATAAAACAAAGTAATTTAGAGTAACTAATTATATTACAACCCCAGAGTATTTGTACAAAGCGATACCCCATGTATCGCTTTTTTATTTCCTAGAAAGGAGTGATTACATGTTCTATACAAAAGAACACCATCTATACGAGATGGAGCAATTAATGCTACAGCCACCTGATTATGTTCCCAGAGGGAATAGGTGTATTGTAACTGAAAAATAAAAAATTTATTCACATAGTAAGCAACTACCACCGAGTTCGTGTAGTGAGTTACTTATAACAACTATAAAGTATGTAAAGAACCAACCATTTTCTGAAAGGTTAATAAATTATATTAAAGAAAGCGAGGCGAAGTGTATGACTTACAGAAACAAAAAGCATAAAGAAATATTTGAAGAGATGATAAGGGAAGCAGATGAAAATAATCTTGCTTCCCTTTCTGCTTTATACCTTTTAACTGCTGATTACAGCCTGTGGCGAATTATGAGAAATCATATTAGCAAGAATAAGATAGATTTTAGGGATGTGAAGTTAAACGGGATTAGCGAGGATGGATATACATTGTATTGTGTTGCTAAGGATTTATATCTTGGAACAAAACATATAACTGTGTGTGATTTGGCAGATAAGGAGCTTATATCACAGAAAATGTTTGGTCTTATATGTAATGCAATGGCAATTAGAAGGTATGGATTATGTGCTATAGAAGTGATGGGAGAGATGGCACCTTCTAAATAAGCATTTTAAACATAGAAATTGTGTTTCATATGCTTGTTAGAAATTTGAAATATATCACATAAATTTATACCGAAGGGAGGGATTAATGATTTAGGTTTATCTTAATAATACAAATATAAATCAGTGCTAAAAAAATATAAGAAAGGAAAACGGATATGAACGAATACGAAAGGTTATCTAGACAAGCTAAAGTAGTCAAAGAGGATTATCCTCCAGGGACAAGAATAATGTTACTTGCTATGGAGGATCCTTTTGCACCAGTTCCATCAGGGACAAGAGGTACAGTGAAATTTGTGGATGACATTGGACAGCTCCATATGAGTTGGGATAATGGTAGGTCTCTTTCTGTTGTTCCAGGGGAAGATTCTTTCAGAAAGCTTACAGATAAGGAACAGCAGAATGAGTTAAGGCTTGAGGCAGCAAAAGAGGAAAATAAAGGCTACAATCTAGAAGATTTTACAGTAGAAACAGTAAATGAATCAGTAGAGAATGATGAGGTTGAATCATATAATATTACATTAGGAATGTGAGGTGAATATAAAGACTAAATGGGCGCGGATGCTTTATGGCAATCCGTTTTTTGATATGTTTGCTGGAATAGGTGGATTTCGTTCTGGACTGGAAGCTGTGGGAGATTTTCAATGTGTGGGATACTGCGAAATAGATAAGTATGTGAGACAGGCATATGAGGCTATGTATGATACGAAAGGAGAGGTGTATTTTGATGATGCAAGAAACATTGAGCCAGAGAAACTTCCCGATATTGACCTTATTTGCGGAGGATTCCCTTGTCAGAGCTTTTCAATTGCTGGAAAGCGGGGAGGATTTGACGATGCAAGAGGAACGCTGTTCTTTGAAATCGCTCGAATTGCCGTCGTTAAAAGACCTTCTTATCTGCTCCTTGAAAATGTTCCCGGCTTGCTATCGCATAACGGGGGCAGGACTTTTGCGACCATCCTCAGTACGCTTTCTGACTTGGGGTACAATGTCGCATGGCAGGTTCTTAACAGCGCGAATTTTGGAGTTGCCCAATCCCGAAAGAGAGTGTTCATTGTCGGATTTCTTGGAGAGCGATGTGCCGGAAAAATACTTTCTTTCACAGAGACAAATGGAACGTCTCTTATACAAAGCATACCCGGAACACAGGGAAACAGAGAGTCTATTCCACAGAAGGATTAAGCTGCACTTTAACAAGTGGTGCAGGAGGCTTTGGTGGCAAGTCGGGACTGTATGATGTAGGACTGCCAACTTCTGGAAATACACAAGGGTTGTTCTTCATCGATATGAATGAGAATCCGAAACTGACACAAAATGCAAGGTGCATTACGACAAGACAGGATGCGGAAATCGGTAACAGAAAAGGAGAGCATTCAGGAGTGTTTATGGAAGAGACGAGAGCTATACTGACACCAGATAGGGAAAAGGTAAGACAACAGGGCAGAAGGATTAAAGAACCTGATGAGCCAATGTTTACCATTACCGCATAAGACAGACAAGGTGTTGTAAGGTATGGCAAAGTAAGAAAGTTAATGCCGATTGAATGTTGGAGGCTTCAAGGCTTTAGTGATGAGCAGTTTTATAAGGCACAGGAAACAGGGCTGTCCGATGCAAGACTTTATAAGATGGCTGGCAATGCCGTAACTGTCTCGGTGATTTCAGCACTAGGAAAATTAATATTAGAGATAAATGCCAAATATGGCGTTGTGAAATGAGGTGGTAAATGGAAATAAATCCAAACAAGGCAATGGTGGAACTTGTAAGGGAAAATCCCAACGATATAGGTTGTATTTATGCAAGCGTTGAACTTCCTATTTCGAAGTTACAGACACAGGATGCCCTGCACAGGGCAAGGTGGACAACTGAGGACGATGGGGAATACAGGGAACTGTATTTTACCAACTGTCCGAAATTGCCAGGGTTAGTGAATATGGTTATAAATGATGCAACTTTAAGAGAAGCAGACTTCTTTGCAAAAAGACTGGAACAGCTTCCGCTGGAAGAATTGATAGCCTTAAATGCCATTGTAGAAAATAACCTTGATGCTGGAAAATATAAGGATGGTGTATCTATGAAAGAGTTAATTAATCAGACCTATGGACTGGATGTAGTTATGATAGCATCTGATGTAGGAAATGATGAGGCTCTGGGGCAGTTTGTCATAGAAAATGAACTGCACGAAGATGTGACATCAGTACCGGAAAATGCCATATATCTTCTCGACAAAGAAAAGTATCTTGGGATTGGTCAGACAAAAGCCAGGGAGATACTTACTAAGACCGAGAATAACTTTACTGTGAGAATAGGAAACAGATTGTATGTCAATAAGAGACAACTTGATAAATGGCTTATGAATATCAGTGGAAATCATGTGGATAAGGTTAGGGGGAACAGGAGATGGGAAAGGACAATAAAGGAAAAGAACTTGGAACACATTTCTATCAGAGAAAAGACGGAAGATATGAAGCAAGGGCAACAATTAATGGGGTGAAAATTAGTATTTATGGACGAAATCTCCGTGAACTCAGAAAACAATTTGAAGAACAAAAAGAACTGGCAGAAAACAGAATTGAAGCCAGAAGAAAAAGAATTACACTCAATGAATGGTTTGAGGAGTGGTTTGTCACATATAAAATCCCTAATATCAAGGAAACCAGTGTATTTCCAATGCGAAGAAAGTATTACAACACCTTTGGTAAGTACCTGGGGCATATGAGGGTTATTGATATAACTAATATGGATGTACAAAATGTCATAAACAGATTAAAAAGTGAAGGTAAGGCAACATCTACAATGCGAGATGCCTTAGGAAGAATGAGGGATTGTATGGAAGCAGCAAAGAACAATATGCTTATTCCTATCAATCCCTGTTTTGAAATTAGGGTTCCTTGGGAGAATAAACAGGTTAAGAGACGATTTCTGTCTCAGGAGGAACAAAATATATTCCTAAAGGCGGTTGAGAATAACTGGTATAAGGAAATGTTTTATATTATGTTTCTTACAGGTATTCGTGTTGGAGAAGTCGGTGGACTGATGTGGAGTGATGTTGATTTTGATAATAAATGTATATTTATTAATAGGACTCTTTCATGCCAATATGAATACGGAAATAAAATGCTTCGACTAATGGAACCTAAAACTCATAATTCATATAGAAGGATTCCATTTTTCGGAGAAGCAGAGGAAATGTTTCGTGCACAATATAATAAGGTTCAAAATCTGAAGAAAGCTCTTGGTTCAAGATGGAGAGCCGGAGAAGGATATGAGGACTTGGTTTTTGTTACAACCATGGGGAGTCCGGTCTTAAGATATCATGCAGAGAAAGAGATTAAAAAAGTTGTAAAGGAGATTAATTATCAAGAGGAAATCAACTCAAAATTCGAGGGTAGAGAGCCAGTTTTCTTTGAAAATATGTACCCACATGCCATAAGACATACTTTTTGTAGTCGTTGTTTTGAGGCACACATGCAACCTAAAGTTGTACAAAAGATTATGGGGCATCAGCATTATAGCACAACTATCGATATATATACCCATGTAACGGATAATATTATGGAGGAAGAGATTTGTAAGTTTGGGTATGCCATGCAGGATGGCGGAGATGATGGTGGGATGAGGATGTGAGGGGACGGGCAGATGTGATAGAGGTTGGGTTGTGGAAAAAAAGAGTGATACTGGTACAAAATGGCGGTTTTTGAGGATTTCACTGGGACAATGTAATGGGTGACAAGAATCGACAATAGATGTAAAATTATGATAATATAGCTGAATTATTTAGATTGGAGATGATAGATTTGGGAACAAAAAAATTAACTGATATTGTACCATGTAATATAGAAAAAAATAAAGCTGAAACTATAATGGATGTACAGAGAAAGTTTGAAAACTCTAAAGAAAAAATCAGTAAGGGATTAAAAAAAGAATGCGCATCTACAGGAACACCTATTGATAAATTGCGTGGTGGTGCTGAATTTATGGCAAAATTATCTAATATAGGTGGAGGTTCATTAGAAACAGGTGGAGGTGGTGTTAGGGAAGGTTTTAACATAATTAATGAAAATATTGCCACTAGAACTGTGCTAGAAATGCAACAAGGTAAGAAGAAAACAATTAAAAAAACGAACGACAAATAAAGCAAATCGTTGTATGCGAAAAATAGTTTGTTGAATATTAGGAGAAAAAATGTATTATTTAAATCCAATACAATTGTATGAATTTCTTGAGAGAAAAAACATACATCATTTTCATCATGCCAATTCAGTTAGAACAGCATGTACTTTTATAGAAAATAAAGGACTTTTTTCACGTGGAAGTATAGAACGTAGAGGTTTGGTGCAAACAACACAATCATCTGATGCTATTGATAAAGAATTTGATGTGTGGAATGATATATTCTTAGATATAGTTGATTTACATGGGTACTTCCCTAGACAAAATTATTATGGACCAGTATGCTTCGTTTTAGATACAAAGTTATTGCTTGATGATAAGTTGCCTAATATTTGTATTACAAAAGATAATCCTATTTATTGGAATGAAGAAATGTCAGATGAAGAAAAATATTATTCATCTGTAGATGAATACATAAATAATTTTGATATAATTTTAAAGGAACATAGGTTGCATAGTCAAATGTTCACTATTCACAATATAGATGGAAGAATTCCGTTAAAAAAATATCTGATTAAAATTATTTTGGATAATCCTAGATTGAAAATAGGAGAAATAAAGTTGCTCGAGAAATCAAAACAAAAATTAGTAGAATCATTGAATGCTTCTGGTATAAGTGATGAAATACTGGAAATAAGAAAATGTCAAAATTGTTTCTGCAAAGATAATTATTTTAATCAGGTTGAAGTATCGGAATTAGAAAAGTTATTTTTGTGATGTCTTTTGTTTTCTTTATTAGAAATTTGTATAATAATATTATTAGTTTTATGTGAAAAGTTTTGAACTGTGCTATTTATAGGAGGAAAAATGAAAGACCATTTTATAATTTTATTTAAAAAAATATATGAAGTAATCGTGAATTATTTTTTTAATAAAATTAAGAAAATAATAATCAATAATTTTCCTTTTATAAAGCACAAACAAGATAATTTGTGTCGTAATAAAGATAATGCATATCCTCTCATAAAAATATTACAAGTCGATAAGCAAAAGAAAATTTATGTTGAAAAAATTATTTATAGGTGGAGTATAAATCGTAATGGTGATTTGATAATTAATGTTGTTTTAAATAATATATACAGAATCGTATGTGATGATAAAACATACGAAATATATATATTAGAACACAATTTTAATAATATAAAAAAAGTTGAGATACAATATGATAACACAATAAGGTCTTTTGATTCGTGTAAAAAAAGAGGAAAGTATATAGTATATACTTTTGACGGTAATATTAACAAATATATAGATAATCAGGGTAAACCGCCTGCTGAAATAAATATTTCAATAGTTTTGAGTGCTGCAGCAATAACAGATAACTGTAATTTGTGTTTTATGCCCCTTAATTATGTATATAGTACAAATTGTATTAAAATTTTTAGTAATGGAAAGAATATTTGTTACTATAAGAAAAATAAAAATAAATATGATAATTATGAGATTGATGAAGGAAAAGTTGATAAACCACATATATATGAAAAAAGTGAAGCCACATATTATGTGTTTTATATTCTCGATATAAAAGATTAAATTGAAAATTAATATAAAATATGATTAGTAAAAAGAGCAATAAATATAAATGAATATTTTCGAAATCGTCAACTTTATATATATTAAATAATAAATATTTCATATTTTATAAAGGAAAGTGTAGAAATTAAATTTACATCTATACTTGCAATAGTATGTACGATATTTTACAATTGAATTACAAAGAAATGCAAATGTAAAGGAGATTCTACTATGGCTAATTCTTTACCTTTTAATATGACTTTGAATGATAGCAACTATAGAGTTGAGGAAGCAGTTGTGGCAATGCGAGAACTTAGTAGAATGGCAGTGGAAAATGGTACTGCTGACATGAGTTTAGAGGAGATTAATGCAGAAATAAATGCATCTAGAAATGAGGGGTGAGGAATAAAATAGGGAAGTTCCTAATGATGATGCAATATAAAAAATATATACAAATCAATGTATTTTAGGTATAATTACTATATGTTAACATATAATAAAAATATAATTGCAATTTTATACTTGGTGGTGTAAAATGTAATTAGAAAAGCTGTGTATCAGCGGTGGGTTGACACCTAAAATCTGATATATTTTCCGAACGAAGGTGTCGGAGGTTGGCAGGCAACGGAAAAACCTGTTATTTTCCAGACATGGGTGCTGGAGGTTGGCAGACAACGGAAAAATCAACCATGAAAAGGGAATGTTTGATGCTGCGGCATAAACATTCCCTTTTCTAAATAACTTTGATGTAAGGATTTGATTATGGACAAAAGACGTGCAATTCAGATAATAACAAAAGCAGCAGTATTATATAGAGATAATCTTGAAGATCAGAAAGTATTGTTTTTGTACGGAATACCTTCAGAAGTGAAAAAACAGTTACAGACACAAGACAAAGTTTTGTCGGCTATTGAAAGTTATGAAGTTGCATTTCATCGATATAATTTTTTGCATTTAACTGGAGTTAGATTGAATAAAAATGGTACAGCGTCTGCAATACATTTTTATCAGAAATGTTTAGACGGAAGATTATCAGAAAATGATTTTACTTTTGCACAAGATGGTTCTACGGGACAAAAATTAGATATATTAGAAAGTATGATGCTGTTAAAGAAGAATGTAACAATGATAGGAGAATTTACAGATAGAGGCCCTAAATTGTTTACTGAGAAAGTAGCAGGAAATGTGTGTGGATGTATTGGTTTTGTGAAAGATAGAAATACAAAATTGAATGTTCCGAATACTTTGCTCAAAAAAGACATAAGAGATGTGACTGCGCAGCCAGTTTATAAGGTTTTTGCTGTGGTTTCCAAGCATTATACAGATGATAAGTATACAAATATTGTAAAGTGTGACAAGAGTATTGATTTAAAAACATGTCGATTTATTGAGAAAATAGAAAATCAGATAAAAATAGATATGTTATGAAGAAATAGATTGATTTGGCTCGAAATTCCTGACCAATCAAAAAGTTGGTAATAGAAATTTGTGAGTTCTATTTATCCCAGTAAATAAGACGTTTCTAAAAACAGTTCGCATAGCAGATGGGCATGTAAGATTATTTCAAGATTTATTTAATTTGATAAATTAAAGAAGAAAGTCGGTAATTATTAAACTAATAGTTTAATTAAATTATCGACTTTTTTCTTTACATACAAGTGTGTATAAAGTATAATTTTAGAAGAACAAATGTTTGTTGGTCTTGAGGTGATTTAATGATTGATTTATTAGAAGGATTGAATGAAGAGCAAACAGAAGCAGTAACCACAACAGAAGGCTTTGTTAGAGTTATAGCAGGAGCTGGGTCTGGTAAAACTAAGGCTTTAACACATCGTTATGCTTATCTGGTTAATGAATTGGGTATTTCTACTGCCAATATTCTTTGCGCGACCTATACTAATAAGGCTGCTAAGGAGATGCGTAACAGAATTAAAACTATGATTGGAGATAATGATACTGGATATATATGTACCTTTCATAGTATGGGTGTTTATATTTTGCGAGAAGATATACATTACATAAACTATCCTAGCAA
This sequence comes from Lachnospiraceae bacterium, assembly GCA_017517305.1. Classification (GTDB taxonomy): domain Bacteria; phylum Bacillota; class Clostridia; order Lachnospirales; family Lachnospiraceae; genus Coprococcus_C. Next base: position 134,944 of record JAFWZV010000006.1, read on the forward strand.
TTTTGTTGTTATGGATACTGAGGATACAGAAGCTATTCTTAAGGATGTGTATGAGAAAGCCAATATTGATACAAGTAAGCTTACCTTTGATATGGCTAGGAAGGCCATAGAAGCTTTTAAGTCAAAGTTTAAGCATATTCCTTATCTGTCGAATCTGGATAATTCGGAGCTTATTGAACAATATGAAAAGGCAGATACTATACAGAAGAAGGTTATTTACGGATATTTGTATGAACAAAAAAAGAATTATGGCTTGGATTTTGATGATTTGATTACAGTATCGTTGTATATTTTAAAAAGCTGTGAGGAAAAGAGGCTTAAGTGGCAGGAGAGAATGATGTATGTCATGGTTGATGAGTTTCAAGATGTAAGCGGATTAAACTACGAGATGGCAGAACTTTTAAGCGGTTATCACAAGAATTTGTTTATAGTTGGAGATCCTGATCAAACCATATATTCCTGGAGGGGTGCTGATGTAAAGTTTATTATGGAATTTGACAATGAGTATGATGATACAAAAACCATAAAGCTATACAAAAACTATCGTTCAACTCCTGAGATATTAAGTGCAGCTAATTCTTTGATTAAGAATAACAAATACAGAATTCCTAATGATGTTGTTGCGACTAAGGAATCTAGTGTGATCACAGCTTATTATCATGGTAAAACCACTATGGATGAAGCAAAATGGATTGCTGATAAGATTAAGTTATTGGTTAATAACGGAGTATCTTACAGTAATGTTGCTATATTGTATAGATCGCATTTTGTATCAAGAAGTATAGAGGAGTTATTTGTAAGGGAAAAGCTGCCTTATGTTTTGTATAGTGGTATTGAGTTCTATAAGAGAAAGGAGATAAAGGATATTTTATCTTACCTTAGAATGATTGTATCTGGTGACGATTTGTCTTTTGTCAGAGTTGTTAATGAACCGAGACGTAATATTGGTAAGAAAAGAATGGAGTTTCTTAAGACTTACGCAGAGAAGATGAATTGTACACTGTATGAGGCTTTGTTGGATAACATTGATAATGAACCTATTGTATCTACCAGAGCAAAGGATTTTGTCAAAGTTATAGAAAAATATAGAATAAAATATAAGGATATGAGAATTTCAGATCTTATCACTGGTGTACTTCATGATAGTGGATATGAAGCGATGCTTAGAACCTTAGGGGATGATGAAAGATTAGAGAACATATCTGAATTAAAGAATTCAATATTTGAGTTTGAGAAGAATTCGGGTGAGATAAGTACCTTGGAGGATTATCTACAAAGTATTGCTCTTTATACTAATTCTGATAAAGAAGAGAAGAAAGAAGCAGTAAAGCTTATGACAATACATATTGCTAAGGGATTAGAGTTTCCTTATGTATTTGTAATAGGGCTTAATGAAGGTATATTCCCAACTGCTCATGCTGATACAGAGGAAGATATTGAGGAGGAGAGAAGACTTGCCTACGTTGCATACACCAGGGCTGAGAATGCTTTATTCTTAACTGATTCAGAAGGTACTAACTATGATGGAAGTTATAGATATCCTTCTAGATTCATATTTAATACAGCTAAGGAATATCTTGAATTTGAAGTTGAATTGGATGAAGCATTAGTTAGGAGTGCCCATACATTTATAGCTTGTAACGAAGAGAAAATGGGCATTAGAAATTCCAATGTTTTATCAAAGGGTGATAGAGTATCACATAAGGTTTTTGGACAGGGAGAGATTGTTGATATTCAAACCGAGAATTCTGTATATATTGTGCAATTTGATAAGTTAGATACACCTAGGAATCTGAGCTTTAGAGCGCCTTTAGAGAAACTGTAAATCTATTTAATCGAGATAATTTTAATGTGAATTATCTCGATTTTTTGTTTTATGTTGAATAATGTTTAATTATAAAGTAAAATATTTATATTGTTATATTAGATGAAATAATAAATTTAAATAGAAAGGAAGATGTTATGTTTAAAGGAAATCTATCTGAGAAAGCTATAAGTAATGCGGCTAGTAAGCTATGTTACACTATCATTAATGTAATCTTAATTGCTTGTTATTTGATTGAGGTTGTGAAGGGTGCAAGAACTATTGGATATTTTACAGTATTTTGTATACTTGCTTTGATTCCGATGATTCTTACATATTTGATTTCATTTAAGAATAAGGAAAGTGACGCTATAAAGTATGTAATTATGATAGGTTTTGGAGTGTTCTATTTGTTTATTGTTTTTACAACTGTTTCACCTATTGCTTATATCTATGCATTTTTAATGGCTATTATACTTTTAGTATATAATGATTTAAATCTTACAATAATCTTTTCAGGATTAATTGCTTTGGGTAATGTTGTCCATGTAGCTTATATGGGCTTATCTGGACAAATAGCCAAGGAAGATTTGGCCAATATTGAGATTCGTTTGGCATCGGTTATTTTGTTTATGGCATTTATGATTGTTTCAAGTATTGTTATGAATAAGAATAACAAGAGAAAGTTAGATGAGATTAATGCAGAGAAGGAAAGAACAGCTCATCTTATGAATAATTTGCTTTTTACTTCTCAGAAGATTACCTCAGATATAGAAGTTGTTACTGGAAAGATGTCACTACTAGAGGATTCTGCTAATAAAACAATGTCTTCTATGGAGGAGGTTGCTCAGGGAACAAGTGATACAGCTGATTCTATCCAGCGACAGATGGAGAAGACAGAGGAAATTCAAGGAACAATCCAAAAAGTAAACCAGGTTTCTGATAAGATTGAGTCTAACTTAGATAATACCAAGAGAGAGCTTCAGAATGCGCAGAAGAATATAGATGAGCTTATTGAAAGAGTTAATATATCTAATAAGGAAAATGCTATAGTGTCTAAAGAGCTGGCCGAGCTTAATGAATATGCAAGTCAGATGCAGTCTATAGTTAGCTTGATTGAATCTATTACAAGTCAGACAAGCTTGCTTTCCCTTAATGCAAGTATTGAGGCAGCACGCGCAGGTGAGGCAGGTAAGGGATTTGCAGTTGTTGCAACAGAAATATCCGGTCTTGCAACACAGACCAAGGATGCAACAGAAAGCATATCAAGTTTGATTAACAATATTTCTAAGGAACTTGAAGAGGTTGTTGAGGTTGTTGAGGGCATGATTGGTAATAGTAATATTCAAAGTGATGCTGCTCATAATGTTGCAGATAGCTTTGAGGTTATTAATGTTTCGGCTGAAGAGGTATTTGTGGAATCTAATAATCTTAAGCTATTGGTTGAGGAGCTTGCTGTTAATAATCAGGCTATAGTTGAAGGTATTGAAACTATTTCAGCAGCTACAGAGGAGGTTACTGCTCATTCTACAGAAACCTATGAAAGCTCAGCAGAAAATAGCGAGATTACATCTGAAGTAGGACAGATTATTCAGGAACTTAATAATATGGCACAGAACTTAGTGAATGCTAACTAAATATGCATTTTATAATATGGAGGAACGATGATATTGTTCCTCCAATTTTTTTGAAAAAAGTACTTTACAACTTATTATCATTATGATAATATCAATATAGTAATAACAAAAGGAGGTAGTATTAGTGAGAGAAAAATATATATTAGATAATCTTGAAGAAAAAGATTATCTTGATAAATATAATATTGATAAATACGATAGACCATCTGTTACAACTGACATTGTTGCATTTAAGATTCGCTCACAAATTGGAGATACCTACAGACATAATTCCAAAAGTAATTTGTCGGTGCTTTTGATTAAAAGAGGAGAACATCCCTTTAAAGATATGTGGGCTCTTCCTGGGGGCTTTCTGAGAAAGGGTGAAACCATAGAGGAATGTGCATATCGAGAGATAAAAGAGGAGTCAGGAATTTTACCTGTATCACTAATGCCTGTGGGAGTTTTTAGCGAACCGAATCGTGATCCTAGAGGGAGAATTATTTCTAATGCATATTTGTCTATTATAAGTGATGAATCTGTTTTAGATGCAGGTACTGATGCTGTAGATGCTAGATGGTTTGATGTATCGTTTGTAGATACGGGAGATTGTTATAAGCTTACTCTTGCTTGTGATGATATAGTTTTGACTACATGTCTAAAGAAGCTTAAAACAGTATTTAAGAAAACAGATTTTCAATTATTAGATGAAGGTAATCTGGCTTTTGATCATGGGAGAATTATTGCCACAGCTATATCGATACTAAAAGATAGTTCAAAGGATTATGATTTGATATTTGATTTTTTGCCAGAGAAGTTTACTCTTACAGCATTGCAAGATGTGATGGAAACTATAATAAATGTATCTTTAACACCTGCGAATTTTAGAAGGAAGATAGCAGAATTCGTTGAAGAAACAGAGGAAATGGTAACTGGAGCAGGACATAGACCTGCTAAACTCTATAAACGTAAGTAATTAATTATAAGGAGGAAGATTGTTATGAAGAAGTTTTTGGTGGTTGTAGATATGCAGAAGGATTTTGTTGATGGTTCACTTGGTACAGCGGAGGCTGTTGCGATTGTTCCTAATGTTGTTAAGAAAATCAATGAGTTTGATGGAGATATATTTGTGACATACGATACTCACTTTGATAATTATATGAATACAAGTGAGGGAAAGAAGCTTCCTGTGCCACACTGTATCAAGGGAACAGATGGGTGGAAGCTGGATGCTAATGTAGCCAAGGCTCTACAGGGTAAAGAATATACAGAGGTTGAGAAGATTACTTTTGGTTCTGTAGATTTGCCTGATTTGATATTCAAGGCTGCAGGAGATGAGGATTTCAGTATAGAGCTTGTTGGACTTTGTACAGATATCTGCGTTGTATCTAATACACTTATTTTAAAGGCAAATTATCCAGAGAAGTCCATTACAGTAGATGCAAGCTGCTGTGCAGGTGTTACTCCTGAAAGTCACAATGCAGCACTTACCACTATGAAGATGTGTCAGATTAATGTAATAGGATAATACATTTTCTCTGATGGACATACCTGGGATGAGTCGTCTACAGCTGATAATTTGCTTGTAACTATTTTTAAAGATGGTAAAATGATTAAGGAACAAAGCTTAGCAGATATTAGGAGCATTTTGCATAATGGTATGTTTTAAGAATATGGAGGTAACAAATATGTTTGATGCAGTTAAAATAAAGGATGAATGTGTACAGTGGATAAGAGATTTTTTTGAGGAAAATGGCAAGGGCTGCAATGCAGTTCTTGGTATATCCGGAGGAAAAGATAGTTCTGTAGCTGCAGCACTTTGTGTGGAGGCTTTGGGAAAGGATAGAGTTGTTGGAGTATTGATGCCATGTGGTACCCAGCACGATATAGATATGGCATATCTTCTTGTGAATCACCTTGGTATAAAGCATTATGAGGTTAATATTGAAGCTGCTATAGAAGGCCTAAAGTCAGCTATTCCTGAGGAGTTAGAGCTTTCTACTCAGGCAAATACCAATCTTCCTCCTAGAATACGTATGTCAACACTTTACGCTGTATCTCAAAGCGTGAATGGAAGAGTTGTAAATACCTGTAATTTATCTGAGGATTGGGTTGGATATTCAACAAGATATGGTGATGCTGCCGGTGATTTTTCACCTATGAGTAATCTTACAGTTCAGGAGATTAAGGAGATAGGAAGAGTGCTTGGTCTTCCAGATGTGCTTGTAGATAAGGTTCCTATAGATGGACTTTGTGGAAAGACTGATGAGGATAACCTTGGATTTACCTATGCAGAGCTTGATAGATATATTCGTACAGGAGAGATTGAGGACATGGCTAAAAAGGCACGCATAGACGATCTTCACAAGAAGAATCTGTTTAAGCTACAGCTTATGCCTGCCTTTAAACCAAATATATAATGTATGTAAAGTCCATAGGGACTAATAGTTAGACGAAGCGGATATAGTCATATACGTTGTATGACTATATCCCTTCTTTTTATAGAGATTTCAAACCCGAATTTGTATATGTTTCTCTGTTATGGTTGTATTATATATTTGAAATATTAATAAATGGTGACTAAGCTGTGAGGAAAAAGTGAAATAAAAGTAAACCATTGTTTATACTCTTGATTTTAATAAATGAGAAATATATTATAGAACATATTTGGTTTTAAGAAAGGAATAGGCTATGAGTGTTGTTAATAAGGCGGGTATTGTGTGCTGCTCAAATGGTCAAGCTTTGTCCTACAAGGAGGACATTGATGGTTTGATAGATATTCTTAATGGGCGTGGGATTAATATAGATTTAAGCGACTATATATATTCTATAGATTCGGTTGCTTCTGGTGCACCTATTGAGAGAGCGCAAGCACTTATGAAATTTTATGAGGATGAAGAAATAACAGATATATTCGATATATCAGGAGGGGATATTGCAAATGAGATTTTACCCTATCTTGATTACAAAAAAATATCAGATGTAAATAAACGCTTCTGGGGATACAGTGATTTAACAACAGTTATTAATGCAATATACACCATGACTGGTAGAGAATCTGTATTGTATCAAGTTAAGAATTTAATTTGGGATAAGACGGGCAGACAAGAAGAGATATTTTTGACTCCTAAGATGTATGAGTTTTCATACGAGTTTTATCAGGGAAGCTATATGTCTGGCGTAGTTGTTGGTGGAAATATAAGATGCTTGCTAAAATTAGCTGGTACAAAGTATTTCCCAGAGTTAAAAGATAAAATATTGTTTTTAGAAGCACTAAGTGGTGGTGAAGCACAGCTTAGAACGTATCTGGCGCAGCTTAATGAGTTAGGTGCATTTTCAAATACTAGAGGTATATTACTAGGCACATTTACAGAGTTCGAGAAAACGAATTCTGGTAAGAAAATATTTGATATGATTCACCAGTATACAGATGATATGTTACCGGTTGCGAAAACTAATGATATAGGTCATAGCAATTTGTCTAAAGCATTAGTTATTGGAAAGGTCTATTCTCTTGGTTGATTGAATAAATATGAAATATATTGCACTTAAATGGTAATTTTTTCTCTGTGTTTAAATAATGCTAAATATGTGTTATCATATTCCGGTAATTAATAAGGAGGGATATTTATGAAATATAATAGACTTGTTGCGTACATATTAAGTCTAGTGATAATAATATCAACGATGATGAATCTACCAACTGATTCGGCTATGAGAGTTAAAGCTCAATCTTTACATGACAAAAAGGCTTGTTGGGTTTCTTATCAGGATATTAGTAATGAACTTAAGGATAAGAGTGAGGCTGATTTTCGTAATGCTTTATCCAAAATGTATGATAATATTTTGGATAATAATATGAACACCGTAATAATGCATGTTCGTGCTATGGGTGATGCCATGTATCCATCAAACTATTTCCCATGGTCTACTTATATAACAAGTAAGAGAAATGCACCTAGTTATGATCCTCTTAAGATTATGGTTGAGATGGCTCATGAAAAAGGATTGAAGATAGAAGCGTGGGTTAATCCATATCGTATTTCCTTGAGTGATACAACCACAGATAGCTTTAAGGCTACTGCTTATTATTCGCAATACAAGGATTATATTATGGAATATAAAAATTCGGGAGATCAAACCTGCATGGTACTTGATCCTTCTAAGCAGGAGACTAGAGACCTGATTACCGAAGGAGTTAAGGAAATAGTTACAAATTATGATGTTGATGCAGTTCACTTTGATGATTATTTCTATGTGGATGGAATGGTAGATGGTTTATCCCAGAGTGAAAGAATGAATAATGTAAATATGCTTGTTAAACAAGTGTATTCCGCAATCAAAGCTATAAATCCTAATTGTCAGTTTGGTATAAGTCCGGCAGGTAATTTATCCAATGCCAGAGCACAGGGAGCGGATATTGATACTTGGATGTCTGAAGTAGGGTATATAGATTATATAATGCCACAGATATATTGGTCAGATACATACAAATTAAGTAATGGTACTATAACAACTATGTACTCAGACAGATGTAAAGCATGGCAGGAAATCAATAAAAGAGATATTCCAATATATGTAGGTTTGGCTCTTTATAGAGTTGGCGAAGATAGTTCCATAGACAAGGGATGGGCGGAATCTGATAGTAATTTGGCTCAGCAATATGAAATTGCTTATGATATGGAATATGATGGCTATGGATTGTTTAGATATGAATGGCTAGGTAAATCTATTTCAACAGATGAACTTAATAATTTGAACAACTATATTAATATGCTTGAAGGTAAAGACGATGTAAATTCCGGATATTATATTTCTTACATGACTCATGTTGAAAAGTATGGTTGGCAATCTTCCAAAACGGATGGAGTATTATCGGGGACTACTGGTGAATCGAAACGTCTGGAGGCTATAAGGATTGCTTTGGGTGGAAAAATTGCTAATGGAGGCATTACCTATCGAACTCATTGTGAGGCCTATGGTTGGTTGCCTTGGGTTAGTGATGGTGCTGTAAGCGGAACCTCAGGTGAAAGTAAGCGGTTAGAAGCGATACAGATAAAGCTTACTGGAGAAGCGGCAGAGTTGTATGATGTATATTACAGAGTACATGCAGAATCTTACGGATGGCTTGATTGGGCTTGCAACGGAGAAGCTGCGGGAACTGCTACCTTTAGTAAACGTTTAGAAGCAATCCAGATAGTTATTGTTAATAAGGGTGATAAGGCTCCTGGAGAAACAGCGGAGCCTTATGTGACAAGAAATGTTAGATATCAGACTCATGTTGAAAAATATGGTTGGCGTGACAATGTCTATGATGGACAAGCCTCAGGTAGCTCTGGTGAATCCAAACGATTAGAGGGTATCAAGATTAAGCTTACTGATAATCTCTATTCAGGAGGAATACAATACAGGACACATTGTGAAACCTATGGCTGGTTACCTTGGGTAAGTGATGGTGCAATGAGTGGTACTTCTGGTGAAAGTAAACGATTGGAGGCTATTCAGATTGAACTCACAGGTGAAATAAGTGAAGTATATGATGTGTATTACAGGGTGCATTGTGAATATTATGGATGGATGGAATGGGTTAAGAATGGTCAGGTTGCAGGAACTTCTGGAGAAAGCAAAAGACTGGAGGCTATAGAAATAAAATTGGTTCCAAAAGAAAAATAAAAACTTGCATTTTGCAGATAAAGTGTTATAATTTAATAGACTTGAATAACGTGAACGGCAGAGTGGGTTAAAAAACCCACTCTTTGTTTTTAGTAAAAATGGGGAGGTGGTTTTCGTGAAGAGAAGTGAGATTGAGCAACATTGTACGGAGCTAGTTACTCCTATAATAGAAGAGAATAATTTTGAGCTTGTAGATGTTGAATATGTAAAAGAAGGTGCAGATTATTATCTTCGTGTTTATGCAGATAAGGAAGGTGGAATTAACATAGATGATTGTGTGTTGATTAGTAGAGCCTTAGAAGCAAGACTTGATGAAGAGGATAAAATAAAGGATGCCTATATTTTGGAGGTAAGCTCTCCAGGGTTAACAAGACCTTTAAAAAAGGAAAAAGATTTCAAAAGAAGCATAGGTAAGCTTGTGGAAATAAAGCTTTATAAACAACATAATGGTTCAAAGGAATTGTGTGGTGTTTTGGAAAACTATGATGAAAATACAATAACCATAATGAATGATGATGATAACCATGAAGAGATAATCTTGAATAGAAGTGATATTTCCATGATTAGATTAGCATTTGTTTAAATAATATATTTATAGGAGGTTTTATAAAAATGTCAGAAATCATAAAGGCATTAGAGGAAATTGAAAAAGAGAAGAATATTAGCAAAGAGGTTTTAATAAGAGATATAGAGAAGTCTCTTGTGATTGCATGTAAGAGTAGATTTGGTGGTAATGACTCTGATTATGAGGCACATATGGATTGTAATACAGGAGAGTATTCAGCATATATGAAAAAGCTTGTAGTTGAGTCTGTAGCTGATAAGTTCAATCAAATTTCACTTACTGAAGCAAAGGCCATGAATGACAGCTATGAGCTTGGTGATTATGTTAAAATAAAAGTTGATACAAATGAGTTCAATAGAATTGCTGCTATTACTGCAAAGAATGTTATTATTCAGGCAATTAATGAGGGTGAGCGTTTTGCACTTTATCAAAAATATGCTGTAAAGGAAAAAGATATTATAACTGGTGAAGTTCAAAGCATTAATGGTAATAATATTAATATTACCTTAGATGATAAGACTGATACAGTACTTACAGAGAAAGAGCAGGTTCCAGGTGAAGTTTATAAGGTTGGAGACAGAATAAAGCTATATGTAGTATCTGTAACCTTAAATGATAATAACGATAAGGATAATAAGGACAAGAAGGACAATAGGAATAAGAAGAACAAGAAAGACAAAAAGGGATTTAGAGTTCTTGTTTCCAGAACCCATAAGGAGCTTGTTAAGAGATTATTTGAGAAAGAAGTTACTGAAATTGCAGATGGTACTGTTGAAATTATGAGTATTGCAAGAGAGCCAGGTTCAAGATCTAAGATAGCTGTAAAGTCAAATAATAAAGATGTTGATCCAGTAGGTGCATGTGTAGGACATGGTGGAAATAGAGTTAATAATATTGTTGATGATTTAAAGGGAGAGAAAATTGATATAATTAATTGGGATGAGGACCCAGCAGTTTATATTAAGAATTCTCTTAGTCCATCAGATGTTATTTCAGTTACAATTAATATGGATGATAAGAATGATAAGAGAGAAGCAGTTGTAGTGGTGCCAGATGATCAGTTATCACTTGCAATTGGTAAGGAAGGTCAGAACGTAAGACTTGCTCATCATCTTACTGATTATAAGATTGATATTAAGAGTGAATCTCAGGCTAAGGAGCTTGGTATATTAGATGACGAGGATGATTTTTACGAAGATTAATTATAATAAGCTATAAGGAGATTTCTAATGGCAAAGCAGATACCTTTAAGACAATGTATAGGATGTAGAGAGATGAAGGCTAAGACTGAGCTTGTAAGGGTAATAAAAACTCAAGATAATCAGGTTTGTCTTGACAAAACCGGAAAGATGAACGGAAGAGGTGCCTACATTTGCTTAAACAGAGATTGTTATAATAAGGCTGTGAAGTCAAAGGGGATTGAAAGGTCGTTAAAGATAGCTATTCCTGAAGAGATTTATGAAGCAATTGGCAAGGAGTTGATATAGATGGATGAGAACAAAGCATTATCCTTATTGTCCATTGCTGCTAAGGCCGGTAAGGTTGTAAGTGGTGGATTTATGTGTGAGAAGGCCATACAGGAGGGCAATGCCTGCTTGATTATAATTGCCCAGAATGCGGCTAAGAATACTAGAAAGAAATTCACAGATAAATGTACATACTATAATGTACCTTACGTAATATTTGGTGATAGTAATGTGCTTGGGAATAGAATAGGCAAAGAAAGTAGAATGACTCTTGCAGTGACAGATATAGGTTTGGCAAAGCAGGTGGCCAATAAGCTAGATTGTAGCATGAGTGTGGAGGTGTAATCTATGATAATAAATAAATATAAAAATGTTTTATCAGAAGAATTAGGAATACCAGTTGATTCTCAGATGATAATTAATGCATTAAGTGATATAAAGCCTGGTCTAAAACATAGTAATGGTATAGATGAGGAGTTAATGGAATATGCCAGAGAAAAGATTAAAAAGTCTGTATCTGGAAATTCAACAGAGGTAAAAAAAGAAGCTAAGAAGGAAACCAAGAAGGAAACCAAGAAGGAAACCAAGAAGGAAACTAAGAAGGAAGCGTCGAATCAGGCTCCAAAGAAAGAAACTAAGAAGGAAGCTAAAAAGGAAGAGCCAAAGCAAGCTTCAAAGAAGGAAGTTAAGAAAGAAGAAGTAAAGGCAGAGCCTAAAAAAGATAACAAGAAAGAAGTAAAAAAGGATGTTAAGAATGAAGAGGTAAAGCCAGCTCCTAAAAAGGATAACAAGAAGGACAACAAACCTCAGAATGTTAACAACAATAACAATAATAGACAGGGTGATGCTGGAAAAAAGGTTACAAAATTCTTTAATCAGCCAAATAACAAGAAAAAGAATAATCAGAACAACCAGAATAACCAGAACAATCAGAATAATAAGAACAAAAATGGTAAGAGCCAGGTACAGCCAGAAGCACCTAAGAAGCAGGAACCAGTTGAACCAGTGATTAAGTCACTTACTCTTCCTGAAACTCTTACAGTTAGTGAGCTTGCAGCTAAGATTAAGGTGCCTGTAGCACAGCTTATTAAGAAGATGTTTATGGCTGGTAAGATGTATAATGTTAATTCAGAGCTTGATTTTGATACAGCTGCTGATATTGCGTTAGAGTATAATTATATTTCAGAGCCAGAGGAAAAGGTAGATGTAATAGAGGAGCTTCTTCGTGAGGAGGCTGAGGATGAATCAACCATGACTCCAAGACCACCTGTTGTTTGTGTTATGGGACACGTAGACCATGGTAAGACCTCACTTCTTGATGCTATTAGAAATTCAGATGTAACAGCAGGAGAAGCTGGTGGTATTACACAGCACATCGGTGCATCTGTAGTAAAAATTAATGGTGAGAAGATTACATTCCTTGATACGCCTGGACATGAGGCATTTACTGCTATGCGTATGAGAGGTGCACAGTCTACAGATATCGCTATTCTTGTAGTTGCCGCTGATGATGGTGTTATGCCACAGACAGTTGAGGCTATTAACCATGCTAAGGCTGCAGGAATTGAAATTATTGTTGCAATCAATAAGATTGATAAGGAAAGTGCAAATGTTGATAGAGTTAAACAGGAGCTTATGGAATACGAGCTTGTTCCAGAGGATTGGGGCGGTTCAACTATATTCTGTCCAGTTTCTGCACATACTAAGGAGGGTATTGATAACCTTCTTGAGATGGTTATACTTACTGCTGAAATCTTGGAGCTTAAGGCAAACAAGAAGAGAATGGCAAGAGGTATAGTAATTGAAGCTCAGCTTGATAAGGGCCGTGGCTCTGTTGCAACTGTTCTTGTTCAGAAGGGAACACTCCGTGTAGGTGACTGTGTTGCTATGGGTAATGTTCATGGTAAGGTTAGAGCTATGTTTGATGATAAGCGTAGAAAGGTTAAGGAGGCAGGTCCTTCTACACCTGTAGAGATACTTGGTCTTAATGGAGTACCTAATTCAGGTGAAATCTTTATGCAGACAGCTAATGAGAAGGAAGCTAGACAGATATCTGAGGCATTTATTACTAGAGGAAAAGAGAAGCTTATTGCAGATACTAAATCTAGAATGTCACTTGATGATTTATTTAACAAGATGCAGGAAGGAAATCTTAAGGAGCTTAACCTTATTATTAAGGCAGATGTTCAGGGATCAGTTGAGGCTGTAAAGGCTAGCTTACTTAAGCTTTCTAATGAAGAGGTAGTTGTAAAGTGTATCCATTCAGGTGTTGGTGCTATCAATGAATCTGACGTTATGCTTGCATCTGCATCTAGTGCAATAATTATTGGATTTAATATTAGACCTGACAATCAGGCTAAGGATGTTGCAGATAGAGAAAAGGTAGATATTAGACTTTACAGAGTAATCTACAATGCAATTGAGGATATTGAGGCTGCTATGAAGGGTATGCTTGATCCTATATTTGAGGAGAAGGTTATCGGTCATGCTGAGGTTAGACAGACCTACAAGGCGTCAGGAGTTGGTACAATTGCTGGTTCTTATGTTCTTGATGGAACAATCCAGAGAAATTGTAAGGTTAGAATTACTCGTGAGGGTGAGCAGATATTTGAGGGAGCTCTTGCATCACTTAAGAGATTTAAGGATGATGTTAAGGAAGTTAAGACAGGCTACGAGTGTGGTCTTGTAATGGATGGCTTCAATGATATTAAGGAGTTTGATATTATAGAGGCATATATTATGCAGGAGGTTCCTAGAAAATAAGGAGCATTTATGAAAAAGACAAGTCATAAAAATCAAAGAATAAATGGCGAGGTTCAAAGAGAACTTAGTCGCATAATTACTATGGAGATAAAGGATCCGAGGATTAACCCTATGACATCTGTAACTGATGTCATAGTTACCCCGGACTTAAAGTACTGCAAGGCATTTATTAGTGTACTGGGAGATGAGGAGTCTGGAAGAGAGACTATTGAAGGATTAAAGAGTGCTACTGGTTATATAAGAAGAGAATTAGCTAGAAGTATTAATCTTCGTAATACTCCAGAGATTACCTTTGTACTTGATAATTCAATAGAGTACGGTATTGAAATGTCTAAAAAAATCGATGACGTATTAAAAAACTAAAGGATTAATATATGAAAAGATTATTAGAAATGATTGAGAAATGTAATAATATATCTATTGTTGGTCATATTAGACCAGATGGTGATTGCATTGGCTCAAGTCTTGGAATGTATAATTATATAATGGACAATTATCCTGGTAAGAGAGTGGATGTATATCTTCAGCCTATTATGGACAAATTCAAGTTTTTAAATGGTGCATTAGATATAATCAATACTCCTTCAGATGAGGTTTATGAATTATCTATATCAGTTGATTGTAGTGACACAGACAGACATGGAGAATTTGCTGATATTTTTAAGAATGCTAAGAATACAGTGTGCATTGACCATCATAGAAGTAATATGGGCTTCGGAGATTTGTATTATTGTGATCCTGATGCATCATCTGCATGTGAGGTTGTTTCAAGATTTTTTGATATGGATAAGATTTCAAAGTCCTGTGCAGAAGCCCTATATATGGGAATAATCCATGATACAGGAGTATTGAAGTATTCAGCCACCTCAGATGAGACTATGTTCATAGTTGGTAAGCTTATTGCCAAGGGTATAGATACTCAGTTTATTATTGATGAAACCTTCTATAGGGTTAGATATACTCAGAATAGACTTACTGGTAAGGCATTAATGGATTCAGAGTTGTATTTAGATGGCAAGGTTATAGCCTCATGTATAAGAGAGGAAGACTTTCAAATGTTTGGCTCTACCAAGGAAGATACAGATGGAATCATTGATAAGCTTCGAGTTACTGAAGGAATAGAGGTTGCCATATTGGGGTATCAGACCGATGAGGGTAAATTCAAGTTTAGCCTTCGTTCAGTATCTAAGGTTGATGTTAGTACAATAGCCGTCGAATTAGGTGGAGGTGGACATATTCGCGCTTCCGGAGTGTGGATGGATGGTTCTTATGAGGAATCCTTAGAAAAAATACTTAAGATGATAGAAAAGCAGCTTTAACAAGGAGAATATTCTTGATAGATGGAATAATAAATGTATACAAGGAAGCAGGCTATACATCCTTTGATGTTGTTGCGAAGCTTCGAGGAATACTTAAGCAAAAGAAAATAGGTCATACAGGTACATTAGATCCTATGGCAGAGGGTGTTTTGATAGTTTGTCTGGGAAAGGGGACAAAGCTTGTAGATATGATTACTTCTGGAACTAAGGAGTATGAAGCTTCTATGAGACTTGGCATAACTACAGATACCGAGGATATAACAGGACAGATTTTAAGTGAAACTGTATTGGATTCTGGGTTAACCCATGACAAGGTCATCCAAGTGATTAATAGCTTTGTTGGAAAATATAATCAGATACCACCTATGTATTCTGCAATCAAAAAGGATGGAAAAAAACTGTATGAATATGCTAGAAGTGGTGTTCAGATAGAGAGAGAGCCACGCCCTGTTGAAATATTTTCAATAGATGATATAAGTGTTCAACTTCCAAATATTTCCTTTAAGGTTAATTGCTCTAAGGGAACCTATATTAGAAGCTTGTGTAGAGATATTGGAGATAAACTTCAGTGTGGTGGTACCCTTACTGGACTTACTAGGAGTGAGGTTCACGGATTTTGGCTGAAGGATTCTCTTAAACTTTCAGATATAGAGAGGCTTAGAGATGATAATAAGCTGATGGATTATGTACTTCCAGTTGACTCTTTGCTAAAACAATACAGTGCTTGTTCTATAAAGGACGAACATAGCAAACTGTTGTATAATGGTAATAAACTATATGGTAATCAGCTTATTTTTAATGATGCTTCAAATCCAAATGGACAATTATCAGAGATAATAAGGGTATATCATAATGATGAATTTATAGCCTTATATCAATATAATAATGCAGAAAATAATTACAAGCCATATAAGATGTTCTTGTAATAAGAGGTAGCTAGCTTGAAGATTATAACCTATGATGAGGCACAATTACATAACACAGCAGTTGCTCTTGGCAAGTTTCAAGGGTTACATAGGGGACATCTTCTTTTAATTGAAGAGATTTTGAAACTGGCAAAAAATGAAGGTTTGACTAGTGCGGTGTTTACTATTAATATAAATAATAGTAAAATGATTAATACAAGAGTAGATAGGGAAGGTATACTGCAAGAGCTTGGTGTAGATTATCAGATTGATTGTGACTTTACACCAGATTTTGCTGCTATTAAACCCTATGATTTTATCAAGGAAGTGCTAATTGGTAAGCTAGGTGCAAAATATGTGGTTGTGGGTACAGATTTTTGCTTTGGATGTAAGAGAGAAGGCAATGTAGATACTCTTCTTAAGTATCAGGAGGAGTTTGGATATAAGGTAATTGCCTTTAAGAAGCTTTCAGTGAATGGCGATATAATAAGCTCAACTGCTGTTCGCCAGTTTATACAGACAGGTGACTTAGTAAAGGCATCAGAATATATGGGGCGACATTATTTTATTAAGGAAAAAGTCGTAAAGGGGAAGCAGCTTGGTAGAACTATAGAATTTCCTACAGTGAATCAATATCCTCCCATGGATAAGCTTTTACCTCCATATGGAGCTTATGAAACTAGAGTGAAAATTAATGGAACATATTATAAGGCAATTACAAATATAGGAGATAATCCTACTATAGCGTCAGATAATCAAGTTACTGTTGAAACTCATATAATTGATTATGAGGGTGATTTGTATGATGCTTTGCTAAAGGTTGAATTTATAAGATACATTAGAGAACAGAAACGGTTCAGGGATGTCAGTGAATTGAGACAGCAGTTGCTTATAGATAAAGCAAGTGTCATGCATCAGTAGCTCAGTGGATAGAGCAATGGCCTCCGGAGCCATGTGGGGAGGTTCGATTCCTCTCTGGTGCATTAGAAAAATTCTAAAGAATAAGGAGAAAAGGTTATGAGTAAAAAAACTAAGGATAGTGGAATAGCTGGGTTATTATTGCTTTTTGGATGGTTAGTATTTTTGTTACTTGTTCTGGTATTTTATTTTTACTTTATGGATAAGGTAGATTTTAATGAGCTGTTTGGTAAGGAGACTACTGCAGAAACTACAGAGGGACCTGTTAGTGATAATCCTGAGCAGTATGAGACAAAATACTCATATCAGACAAATGCAAACCTTGATATCAACTCTTTGATGATTGAGTATTATGCAGCGTTAGCTGTATGTGATAAGAATAAACTTGTTACATTAGTAACAGATCCAAGCGTGTATGATGATATGACACCATACGAGCAGAAATCTCAGATTATAACACATTATTCAAATATAAATTGTTATACTGTTCCTGGTAATACAGAAGATTCAACTGTTCTTTATGTGACATGTAATATTAATATTGCAGGTGTTACTAGTGCCCCAATGAATATTAGTCATTTTTACATAGTAAAGACAGCTGAGGGATATAAGATTAATAATGGACCACTGGATGAGGCAACAACTGCATATATTAATGAGGTTAGTGCATCAGCAGATGTTCAGGAGCTTTACAAAAACGTTAAGACTAATATAGATGAATGTTTGTTGGCAGACCCAACATTTGCAGAGTTTTACAATACAATATATACAACAGAGTAACTATAGACTTTAATATTTTGACATTAAATGGTGAGAGTGAATAAGTATGAGTGAAGGAATTAGACTAAATAAATACTTAAGTGAGGCTGGAATTTGTTCCAGAAGACAGGCTGACAAGCTTATTGAAAATGGTGAGATAACAATCAATGGCGAAGTTGCTGGTATTGGTGCAAAGGTGCCAGAGGGTGCTAAGGTTAAGTACAAAAATAGAATAGTTAGATTGAAAGAAAATACTGTTATATATGCTTATCATAAGCCAGTAGGTCAGGTTTGTACATCTAAGGAAGCAGATAAGGATAGTATCTTTAACTATGTTGAATTTCCTGAAAGAGTAAACTATGTTGGAAGACTTGATAAGGATTCACAGGGATTGCTATTGCTTACTAATGATGGAGATTTGGCAAATAATATTCAAAGATCAGTCAATAATCACGAGAAGGAATATCAGGTACGTGTTGATAAGGATATTACAGATGAATTCTTGGATGGTCTAAGAAATGGAGTTCCTATTCTTGACACTGTAACAAAGCAGTGTAAGGTGACTAAGACTGCTGCCAGAACCTTTAAGATTGTACTTACTCAGGGATTAAATCGTCAGATCAGACGAATGTGTGAATATTTTGGTTATAGGGTAGTTTACCTTAAGCGTTTTAGAGTATTAAATGTTAAACTAGAGGGTATAAAGCCAGGTCAGTTTAGAGAACTTACACCTGCGGAGGAGGCAAAGCTAAGAAAGCTTGTTTCAGAGCAGGGTGAGGAGGAATCATAAGTGGATAAAACTAGTAGAATTAAAGAATTAGTGAGGCTTCTTAATGAAGCCTCAAAAGCATATTATCAGCAGGATACTGAGATTATGAGCAATTTTCAGTATGATGCATTATATGATGAGCTTGTTTCCTTAGAGAAGGAGACAGGCCTTATTCTGTCTAATAGCCCAACAGTGAAGGTTGGTTATGAGGTTATTAGTGAGCTTCCTAAGGAGGCACATCCATCACCTATGCTTTCTTTAGATAAAACTAAGGAGGTGGAAGCTTTAGCAGCATGGCTTAACGATAAAAAAGGTGTGTTATCATGGAAGATGGATGGTCTTACAGTAGTGCTTACCTATGTTGATGGTCAGATGGTTAAAGCAGTTACTAGAGGAAATGGTGAGATTGGAGAGGTAATAACTAACAATGCCAAGGTGTTTGTTAATATTCCTAGAAGTATCTCCTATAAAGGTGAGCTTACCATAAGAGGTGAAGCGGTAATTACCTACACTGAATTTGAACGAATTAATGCAACCATTATGGATGCAGAGTCCAAATATAAGAATCCACGAAACTTATGTAGTGGAACTGTAAGACAGCTTAATAATGAGATAACAGCAAGTAGAAATGTAAGTTTCTTCGCCTTTAACATGCTGGATTGTGGTGATGAGAAGGTGGATGCAACTATTAATTCCAAGTTTGAATTTTTAAAGGGTCTTGGTTTTGAGGTTGTAGAGTATATGAACTGCGATGCATCAACTATTTCAGATGCAGTAAAAAGCTTTGCTGATAAGATTAGCACTAATGATTTTCCATCAGATGGTTTAGTGCTTTCCTTTGATGATATAGCTTATGGAAGAAGTCTTGGAAGAACAGCAAAATTTCCTAGAAATGCTATTGCGTTTAAGTGGGCTGATGAGGAAGCAGAGACTATACTTAGAGAGGTTGAATGGAGTCCATCTAGAACAGGACTTATTAATCCTGTTGCTATATTTGATAGTGTGGAGTTAGAGGGTACCTCTGTATCAAGAGCTAGTATTCATAATGTTAGTATCTGTAAGCAATTAAAGCTTGGTATAGGAGACACTATTAAAGTCTACAAAGCCAATATGATAATTCCACAAATTAGTGAGAATCTTACTAAAAGTGGTAATTTGGATATACCATGTAGCTGTCCTGCCTGTGGTGGAGAAACTGTTCTTCAAAATGAGAATGATATAGAAACCCTATATTGTCCAAATCAGGATTGCCCAGCAAAGTCTATTAAACTATTTTCGCATTTTGTATCAAGAAATGCTATGAATGTGGATGGAATGAGCGAGGCTACTCTTTCAAAGTTTATCGATATGGGATATTTGGTTGAACTTTATGACTTGTATCGCATAGATAGATATAAGGATGAAATAGTAAAGCTTGAGGGCTTTGGTGTTAAATCCTACGAAAACATGATTAATGCTATAGACCAATCTAGAAACACAAATCTTATTAGATTAATATATGGTTTGGGTATTCTTAATGTTGGTAATGCAACAGCAAAGCTTATAGTTAAACACTTTGATTATGATGTGGAGAAGATTATTACTGCTGACGCATCGGAATTTGCCCAGATAGAGGGTATTGGTCAGGTTATTGCAGATACAATAGTGTCTTACTTTGCTGATAGTAATAATGTTAGAATACTAAGAGAGCTTCTTAAGGAGGTTACCTTAGTTAAAGAAGAGAAGACTATGGAGCAGGATTTGGCTGGTAAGACCTTTGTTATAACCGGCTCTCTGAATAGCTTTGCTAATCGTGAAGAATTAAAACAGCTTATAGAGGATAGAGGAGGAAAGGTGGCAGGTAGTGTATCAGCCAAAACCAGTTATCTTATCAATAATGATGTGGAATCATCCTCGTCTAAGAACAAAAAGGCAAAATCTCTGGGTGTACCAATTATATCAGAGGAAGATTTTCTTAAGCTTTAAAGCTATGCTGTAATATATAAATGAAAGGTGAAATGTTATGCCAATTAAGATAGACAACGATTTACCGGTTAAGAAGATATTAGAAGAAGAAAATATATTTGTTATGGATGAAAATAGAGCTATGAGTCAGGATATTCGTCCTTTGGATATACTTATCCTGAATCTTATGCCTCTTAAGGAGGATACAGAGCTTCAGCTACTTAGAAGCTTATCAAATACTCCTTTGCAGGTGAATATCAGCTTTATTAGAACTGTATCCTATGAATCTAAGAATACGGACAAAAGGCATCTTGCCAGATTCTATACTACCTTTGAAAATGTAAAGCGTAGAAAATGGGATGGACTAATAATTACAGGTGCTCCTGTTGAGACTATGGAATTTGAAGATGTGGAGTATTGGAAGGAATTGACTGAGATTATGGATTGGTCTGAGAAGAATGTTACTTCAACTCTTCATATATGTTGGGGGGCACAAGCTGGACTTTACTACCGTTATGGGGTTAAGAAGCTTCCTCTTGGTTTTAAGTTCTCAGGTGTTTACGAGCACTATCCATTACATAAAAAGACTCCGTTGGTTCGTGGCTTTGATGATACATTCTATGTACCACAGTCAAGATATACAGGGGTTGATAAGGATGCAATACTTGCAAATCCTAGACTTGAGATAGTGTCAGAGTCAAAGATTACAGGGCCATATCTTATTATTGGAGATGATGGTAAGAATATATTTGTAACTGGTCATCCAGAGTATGATACAGTTACTCTTGACCAGGAGTATAAGAGAGATGTGGGCAAGGGAATTAACCCGGATATTCCGGTAAATTACTATCCTGATAATAATCCTGACAACAAGCCTATTAAGAGCTGGAGATGTCATGCTAATACTCTGTATAGTAATTGGCTCAATTACTACGTATATCAGGTTACTCCATATGAGTTATAATAGTGATTAGAACTAAGACTTACAAGTGTAAAAGCTTGTAAGTCCTTTTTTATGTAAAGAATTATAAGATTGGTGAATAAACATTATATTTATGCTAATTTGTAATGTGGTTTTTGTTTTCTTTTAGTAATGTACATCTTATGGTTACACTCATAAGAATAAGCATACATAAGTAGCTTATAAACATACCAAGTATATAGGCGTCGAAGCCATAGTTTGGAACTAGTAATGATACGAAGGCGATTCTTATAATCAATCCAAAGACGTTTATGAGCATATTGTTAAAAGCTTTATCGATTCCGTTTAATATAGTTGACAGTACACCGTTTATATAGATAAATGGACATAGGAAACACATTTTCCGTAGTATTACTCCTGCGTCCTTGCTTTTGAAAGCAAACTCGCAGGCCCATTCTCCAAGAAAAGTATAACCTAAAAATGCCACAACTCCTAAGATGATACAAAAGCTTACACATAAGAATATGGCACTTTTGATTTTGTTGTAATTCTCTGCAGCTGTAGCCTTAGATATGGCGGGTAAAAGTATGGTGGATAAAGAGGTTGTAATAGTAGCTGGAAATAGTAAAAATGGTATTACAATTCCTGTGATTATGCCATATAATTCCATGGCGGTATCCTGATTAAAATAATATTTGTATAACATAGCGGGAAATATTATTGATTCAAGTGATGCAAATAATGTAAATATTAGGTTGTTAGAGGTGATAGGGATGGCATCAGCTAAAAAACGTTTGACACTAGTATTACTAAGTTTTTCCATACTGTTTTGGGTATCTTTTTTTCTTGAATTATATATTAAGCATATTGAAAGGATACCGGAAAACACCTCACCACTTACAACAGATATGGTTGCCATAGTTGCATCAAGGTTTTTCAGTGTTAAGCAATAGGTTAGTACATAAGCAGTTATAACTCGAATTAGTTGCTCAAAGAAGTGGGATATACCTTGTATTTTAGGGTTATCGGTTCCGATGAAATATGCATTTATGCAATTTTTAACTGCTACAAAGGGAAGAGCTATGGACACAATCCGCAATAATATTCCACAATCAGAATTTTTCAGGATAATAATACTGATTGAATCAGATAGACAGTATATGATAGTCATAATTATTATGCTGAAGGATAAGGATATGCCTAGTCCAAACTTGAATATTTTCTTAGCGTTTCCTTGATGCCTTTTGCCTAGATAGTATGATACATGCTTTGTGATAGCAGTTGAGATTCCTTGTGTGCTAAGAGATATAGCCAATATGTAAATAGGAAATATTAATTGATAAACTCCAAGCTCCTTAACACCAATTACTCTGGTTAAGAATATTCTATTATAGAACCCTAACAGTTTGGTAAGAACACCTGCTATAGTGAGGATTAATGTGCCTTTTATTATTGTATTTTTAGACAATTTTATGCTCCGAGAAATACTTATAATTATTATATTATTCTTCTTATAGTTGTATTACTGATAATATTTTTCATTAAGGCAAAATATGGGTATGGTTTGGTTGACTTTGAAAAATCATAGTGATAAGGTATCTAAGTGAAAAAGTTTAACATATAAAGGAGTTATATTATGAATAGATTAATATATTTGGATCATGCTGCAACTACAGCTACAAGACCAGAGGTTGTAGAAGCCATGCTCCCATATTTTACAGAAAATTATGGAAATCCATCAAGTGTTTATAAGTTTTCTAATGCTTCAAAGGACGCAATTGTTAATGCTAGAGAAACTATTGCCAAGTCCTTGAATGCAGAAGCTAAGGATATATATTTTACAGCTGGAGGCTCAGAGTCAGATAACTGGGCTCTTAAGGAGACTGCCAGAGTGTATAAGACAAAGGGAAAGCATATAATTACAAGTGCAATAGAACACCATGCTATACTTCATACCTGTGAATTCTTAGAGAAGGAAGGCTTTGAAGTTACTTATGTAGGTGTGGACGAGAATGGTATAATTAAGATGGATGAGCTTAAAAAGGCAATTAGACCTGATACCATTCTTATATCTGTTATGTTTGCTAATAATGAAATAGGAACCATACAGCCTATTAAGGAGATTGGTGCGATTGCTAGGGAGAAGGGTATATTATTCCACACAGATGCTGTTCAGGCATATGGTCAGCTACCTATAGATGTGGAGGAGTTAAATATCGATATGCTTAGTGCTAGCGGTCACAAGCTTAATGGCCCTAAGGGTATAGGCTTCCTGTATATTAGAAAGGGTATCAAAATCAGAAATCTTATCCATGGTGGTGGACAGGAGAGAGCCCGTCGTGCAGGTACTGAAAATGTGCCTGGTATAGTCGGTCTTGGAATGGCAGTTGAGATAGCTGTTAATACTATGTCAGATAGAGCAAAATATGAGACAAATCTTAGAAACTATCTTATAGACAGAGTGCTATCAGAGATTCCTTATACTAGACTTAATGGTGACAGAAACAAGAGATTACCTAATAATGTGAATTTCAGCTTTCAGTTTATAGAGGGAGAATCTCTACTTATTATGCTTGATATGGCAGGAATCTGTGGTTCAAGTGGTTCTGCATGTACATCTGGATCATTGGACCCATCTCATGTATTGCTTGGAATAGGACTTCCACATGAGATAGCTCATGGTTCTCTCAGACTTACCTTAGGCGATGAGAATACTAAGGAAGAGTTAGATTATGTAATTGAAAAGCTAAAGGAGATAGTTCAAAAGCTTAGAGATATGTCACCTCTTTATGAGGATTTTATAAAGAAAAATAGATAAACTAAGGAATAATTTGATGTGTATATAGGAGGAATAAAGATATGTATAGTGAAAAGGTAATGGATCATTTTCAAAATCCAAGAAATGTAGGAGAGATTGAGAATGCCAGTGGCGTAGGTACAGTAGGTAATGCCAAGTGTGGCGATATTATGAGAATATACTTTGATATAGATGATAACCAGGTTATTCAGGATGTTAAGTTTAAGACCTTTGGCTGTGGAGCGGCAGTTGCAACTAGTAGCATGGCCACAGAGCTTGTTAAGGGTAAGACAATATATGAGGCGCTTGAAGTTACCAATAAAGCTGTTATGGAGGCGTTAGACGGACTTCCACCAGTAAAGGTGCATTGCTCTCTTCTTGCTGAGGAGGCAATTCATGCAGCGCTTTGGGATTATGCTGAAAAGAACGGTATTAAGATTGAGGGATTGGAGAAACCAAAGTCTGATATTAGCGAGCATGAGGAAGAAGAGGATTACTAGGTTTTTATATAATTGGGTCGGGTTATTTTACTAAGGAGGCATACATGAGAGATATTAATGATAGGAATATTAAAATATATCGTTCGCCAAGAAAAATTCATAGCTTTGAATATAAGAGAATACATCCACTTAAGCTTGTTGTTGTTGGTAAGGATACTTATCTGGGTGAGGATACTGACTATATAATTGAGGAAATTCCATATGAAGGTAATGATAAATTATCCTATGATTCTGACAAAAGCTTTTATGATGAGATATTGAAGAAAATACCAAAGCTTGGTACTAAGTTTACACCACGTATAGGTATAGTTAATCCAGTTCAGAAAGTAGATATACCAGATGTTAAAGAATATTCTATCTGTGGATTATATGGTCAGGGTGTAAAAAAAGGATGTAATATATATGACATTAGAGAATGCAAAACAATGTTTGATGAGTTATATATGAGCTATTGGCTGGTATATAACATAGAGCCTGACATGCTAAAGCTATATTATGGAAGAGGCAATGTTAATGGGAGCAATAATGCAACAATTAAGTATTATGGCTCAAGTATTGATAGTCAAGATTTTTTTGATCATATTAAAGACTTCCAAAACATTCAGGCAGATAATAATGTATTTTGTATATCATACAAGGACTTAAATGAATTCTATAACCTATTAATGGCAGAACATTTTTATTATCTAGAAGAATTTTTAGATTCTCAGGCATATGAGTATCTTCTAGAGGTTGAGCAACCAATGGAGGGTTATGAGGAATGGGTTGCTTATAGAAAAAGTTTGAAGAAGACTAAAAAAGCTAAAAGTGATGCAAAGACAAAGGCAGAAAGTCAGTCAGCTCCGGTAAATGTAATACAGAATAAGCTTGATAAGCTTGATAAGGATTTAGGTAACCTTGTATTTGATAGATATAAGGATGTTATAAAGCGATTTGTTATATTTACAACACAGCGAGACAAGGCGTCTGGCGAAGGCTTGTTTAATATGATTTTATATTCCAATGATAAGGACAGAATAAGTAAGCTGGTTGAGTTGCTTAATAACAGTCTGGAATGTTCTCAGGAAGCATATACTATAACAGAAGAAGCTCTGCTTAATAATTATAGAGAAAATAATTGGATAAAGTTTAATGTAACTAATAGAATTATTCATATATCGGAGTGTGGTAATAGACCATTTGTTGATCCTAATGCAGGTACAGGTCGTAAACAGGATAGCCAAATTGAAGCGTTAAAAGAATACAATAACTTTTGGGAAGCCTTAAAATATTTTATCAATATGCAAAAGAATAAAATATTTATTCTTTCTATGAATAAGAGTGTATATAATACTTCTTTCTGTAATAGAAGAGATTTGACAGACTATTTTTTTCAAAATGTTATATATATTGGTCCAACACCTAAGGAAGATATTTTTGAGATGTTTAAGAATAATATTCCTGAAGAAAGGGCTACTCCTGAATTTTTTGATGGGTTAAAAAAATATATAGACTTAACATATTCTCATTCTGAAGTTAAGGGAAAAAAATATTATGATCAGCTGTATCATAACATAGCTACCAATTATTATTCGATAGAGCACGAAAATCGTACTCCTTTAGGGATAGAATGTATTCCACAATCAGACATTCCGTCAGTTGATGAAATTATGGAGCAGGTAAATAAGCTACCAGGCTTGTATACCGTGAAAAAGGTTTTTGAAAGACTATCCAAGACAAAGGTATATGAAGCACAGCATGGAGTTACCAAGAATAAGAATAGATATCATATGGCATTTGTGGGTAATTCTGGTACAGGTAAGACAACAGTTGCTCGTATGGTTGCTGATATGTATTATTCTATGGGAATAATAAAAACTCGTAAACTGGTTGAAAAAAGAGCATCAGATTTAATTGGAAAGTGGTCAAACAGTACACGTGATACGGTAAAGGCAATTGTTGAAGAGGCAAGATATGGAGTTTTATTCATAGATGAGGCCTATGGCTTTTTGAACCAGAATAAGGAATATGGTGGTCAGGCTATAGATGCTTTAATGAAAACCTTGGATGTAGAGCCGGTTATCCTTATTATAGCTGGGTATGAGGATGAAATTAACGAGCTATACGATATGAATCCAGGACTTAAAAGCAGAATAGGTGAACAGGTTCTGTTTGAGGACTATACCAAGGAGGATTTGTTGAAAATCCTTGTTAATAGATTGGAAAAAAGAGGATTTATTATAGAGGATCATATAGTTCCTTTATTAGAAGAATGTATATCAGCTAAAATGTCTGAGGTGAACTTTGGAAATGCCAGAGAGATTAGTAAGCTGTCACAGAGAATTGATGAGGAGTATAAGAATAGCGTAGTAAGCTCTGAATTCCCTGATGATAATATACTAAGAAAAGAAATGCTTGACAGAATAATGCCTAAGGTAGAGGAGACAAGGCTTGATAAGCTGATAGGAATTAGGCAGGTTAGAGAGAGACTTGATAGTTTAAAAAAAGCTGCTGTTTACAAGAAAGTGGCAAAGGAGTATTCCCTTAATATTCCATCCTCCTCTATGCACATGATTTTTACTGGTAATCCAGGTACAGGTAAAACAACTGTGGCAAAGCTTTTTGCACAGGAGCTATATAATGCAGGAGTGTTAGATACCAATAAAACTATTATATTAGAGCCTAAGGATTTAGCTGGAAATTCTAAGGAATCACCTGTTATGGTCTTTAAGAGAAAGCTACGTGAGGCTAAGGGTGGCATCCTGTTTATTGATGAGGCATATGCCATTACTAATAAAGGTTCTATTATGGGAATGCAGATTGTGGAAGAACTACTTACAGCCATGATTGACTACAAGGATCAGATAATATTCATATTTGCAGGATATGAGGATGAAATGTTTGATTTTATGGAGGCAAATCCTGGACTTAAGTCTAGAATAGGACATAAAATTCATTTTAAGGATTATGATCCTGATGAATTGGTGGAAATCTTCAAGATGAATGTGGAGCAAATCGGTTATACCTATGAAAAGGCAGTTCTAGAAGAGGTAAAAAGAATTGTTCTATACTATTATGGTATGAAGGATTTAGGCAATGCCCGTTTTGTTGAGCATCTTATATCTTTGATGATTGATAAGATAGGCAAAAGATATTGTAGAAAGGTTGAAAGAATTAATAGATTAAATAAAAATTTAAGCCAACCTATAGATAAAAAAATATCGAAAAAGGACATTACCCATATTTACGTAAGGGATGTTCCTAGCTTGTGGGATGTGTATGTTAGCTTACCTGGTAATGAAAGAATGGTGCCGCCTACAGAAAGAGATGAAGAGGATCGTAGACGAACAGTGTATCATGAGTTAGGACATGCGGTGGCAAGTATAGTAGCAGCGCCAGAGAAGATGCATCCTCGATATCTGTATTTTGTCAAAAACTTCATGTCTAATGGTAGGGTTGTGTTCCATGGGCATGGACCTAGAACAGAGCAGGAGTACATGGCTCATCTTATTATGTTATTAGCTGGACGAAATGCAGAAAGAATGATATATGGAGATAATTCATCGGGCTGTTCATCAGATTATATGATTGCAAAGAATGTTTCTAAAAGGATGGCTGAGGAATATGCTATGGGTGAGTTACTTTCTTCAAATCAAGGAAAATTTCTTAAGGAAGCAGATGCGAAGGCTACAGAAATACTGCTTAAGTACAAAGCATTTATAGTTGATATTGCTGATAAAATCATGAATGATAATCTTAAATGTATGAAGGATTACTCTATTAAGGGTGAGGATTTTAAGAAATTGTTTGATAAATTTAACAGTAATATTGTCTAATAAAATAACTCATATAAGTCACTAAAAATGATTTATATGAGTTATTTTTGTTGTGTTTAATATATTTAATTAAATTGTATTAAATTTAAGTACTCGATTCTTAAAGGTGCAATAATATTTAAAACCACATTCAAGTAGTAAATCTCTTGCTACATCAAAGCCATATCCAATTCTGTCAGGTGAGTGAGCATCGCTTCCTACAGTGATTATTTCTCCACCTAGCTCCTTGTAGAGCTTAAGGTAATCCTTGCATGGGTGGGTTTGGCTTAAATCCTTATATAATCCACCTGTGTTTAGCTCGATTCCCTTGCCCTTAGTTATAATTTGCTTAAATATCTCTTCAAAGATATTCATAAAATCCATAGGATTAAAAGGATTTTTAGAATCACGCCCATATCTTAAGATATAATCAAGATGACCATACACATCATAAGAGTCATAGTTTGATACAGCGTATAATTCATCCTCAAAATATCGTCTATGTCCCTCCCTTATGCTTCGACCTTCAAAGTAGGAAGGATAGTAGGGGTCCATATTATCAACTATATGGGTGTTGGCGATAATAAAATCAAAATATGGATTATTCTTTACAAAGTCATTTAGCTTGTCTAAGGTGTTTGGCATGGTTCCAAGCTCTATTCCTATTCTCAAGTCAAAATCAGGAGCAAGAGACTGTTTGAATTCGTTTAAGGTTTTTATATAGCTTGGAATATCTAAATCAAATTTCATCTCGGGAGCTTCCTTGATAACAGGAAAATCCATATCATAATGGTCGGTTATACATATAGAAGTCATGCCCTTATGCTTTGCGGACTGAATTATATCTTTAATGTTAGCATCTGAATCATCTGAAAAAGAAGAGTGGAGATGATAATCAGGGAAAATCATATTATTTTACCTCCGTAAAGTAAATTCATGTAAATCATTGTTATATTTTAGACTTTTTGTGTGAAAAATTCAACATAGATGGAACATATTTAAAAATTACACTAAAATTTACTAAATAGCACTTGAATTTTATTCTTGAAAAGGGTAGAATGTCCTTGTGAAATTCATCACAGCTTAATTACTGCGAGCCAAGCAGTATTTATAAATTATAATTTATTCAAGACTTAGGAGGAATAAAAAATGGCAGTAAAAGTAGCAATTAATGGTTTTGGACGTATCGGTCGTCTTGCATTCAGACAGATGTTTGATGCTGAAGGTTATGAGGTTGTAGCAATCAACGACTTAACTAAGCCTTCAATGCTTGCGCACTTATTAAAGTATGATTCATCACAGGGTAAGTATCAGTACGCTGATCAGGTTACAGCTGATGATGAGGCTGGTACAATCACAGTATGTGGCAAGACTTTAAAGATTTATGCAATGGCTAATGCAGCTGAGCTTCCATGGGGCGAGCTTGATGTAGATGTAGTACTTGAGTGTACTGGTTTCTATGTATCAAAGGCTAAGTCACAGGCTCACATCGATGCAGGTGCTAAGAAGGTAGTTATTTCAGCTCCAGCTGGTAACGATCTTCCAACTATCGTTTACAGCGTTAACGAGAAGACTTTAACAGCTGATGACAAGATCATCTCAGCTGCTTCATGTACAACTAACTGTTTAGCTCCTATGGCTAAGGCTCTTAATGATTACGCTCCAATTCAGTCAGGTATCATGGCAACTATCCATGCTTACACTGGTGATCAGATGGTTCTTGATGGTCCACACAGAAAGGGTGACCTTAGAAGAGCAAGAGCTGCTGCAGTTAATATCGTTCCTAACTCAACTGGTGCTGCAAAGGCAATCGGCCTTGTTATTCCAGAGTTAAACGGAAAGCTTATCGGTTCTGCACAGAGAGTTCCAGTTCCAACTGGTTCAACTACAATCCTTACTGCAGTTGTTAAGGGTGCTAACGTAACTAAGGATGGCATCAACGCTGCTATGAAGGCTGCTGCTTCAGAGTCATTCGGTTACACTGAGGAAGAGCTTGTATCATCAGATGTTGTTGGTATGAGATTTGGTTCATTATTCGATGCTACTCAGACTATGGTAGCTCCAATCGCTGATGACCTTTATGAGGTACAGGTTGTTTCATGGTATGACAACGAGAA
Organism: Lachnospiraceae bacterium; assembly: GCA_017517305.1. Lineage (GTDB taxonomy): Bacteria > Bacillota > Clostridia > Lachnospirales > Lachnospiraceae > Coprococcus_C. The sequence continues at coordinate 165,575 of JAFWZV010000006.1, forward strand.
CTCATACACTAGCCAGATGGTTAGAACTATTAAGTACTTCGCTGAGTTAGCTTAATTAATTTTAAGTTTTTATTTCAGACCTAATGGGGTCCGGTCTTACATGGACCGGACCCTTTTTTACAAAATAAATTATAGGAGGACAGGTAATATGTCATTAAACAAAAAGTCAGTAGATGATATCAATGTAAAGGGACTTCGTGTACTTTGCAGATGTGATTTCAACGTACCATTAAAGGAAGGTAAGATTACAGATGAGAACCGTCTTGTAGCAGCTCTTCCAACTATTAAGAAGCTTATTGCTGATGGTGGTAAGGTTATTCTTTGTTCACACCTTGGAAAGGTTAAGACTGAGGAGGATAAGGTTACTAAGACTTTAGCTCCAGTAGCTGCTCGTCTTTCAGAGCTTCTTGGTCAGGAAGTTAAGTTTGCAGCTGATCTTGAGGTTGTAGGTCCTAACGCTAAGGCTGCTGTTGAGGCTATGAATGATGGAGATGTTATTCTTCTTGAGAACACTCGTTTTAGAGCAGAGGAGACTAAGTGTGGAGAGGCTTTCTCACAGGATTTAGCTTCAATCTGTGACGTATTTGTAAATGATGCTTTCGGTACTGCACATAGAGCACACTGCTCAAATGTTGGTGTAGCACAGCTTGTTGATACTGCAGTAGTTGGTTACTTAATGCAGAAGGAGATTGATTTCCTTGGTAATGCAGTAGAGAATCCTGTAAGACCTTTCGTAGCTATTCTTGGTGGTGCTAAGGTTGCAGACAAGCTTAATGTTATCTCTAACTTAATTGAGAAGTGTGATACACTTATCATCGGTGGCGGTATGGCTTATACATTCCTTAAGGCTAAGGGCTATGAGATTGGTAAGTCACTTGTAGATGATACTAAGATTGATTACTGTAAGGAAATGATGGAGAAGGCTGAGAAGCTTGGCAAGAACCTTATGCTTCCAGTTGATTCAGTTATGATTGATGATTTCCCTAATCCAATCGATGCTCCAGTTGATACAGTTGTATGTGACGCTGACAAGATGGATGCTAACAAGGAGGGCTGTGATATCGGACCTAAGACTGTTGCATTATTCTCAGAGGCAGTTAAGACAGCTAAGACTGTTGTTTGGAATGGACCTATGGGTGTATTCGAGAACCCAACACTTGCTGTAGGTACTAAGGCAGTTGCAGCAGCACTTGCTGAGACTGATGCTACAACAATCATTGGTGGTGGTGATTCAGCAGCAGCTGTTAATCAGCTTGGATATGGTGATAAGATGAGCCATATTTCAACTGGTGGTGGTGCATCACTTGAGTTCCTTGAGGGTAAGGAGCTTCCGGGTGTAGCTGCAGCTAACGATAAGTAAGAAGATTAGGAGATTAAGATTATGGCAAGAAAGAAGATTATCGCAGGTAACTGGAAGATGAACATGACTCCTTCACAGGCAGTGAAGCTTGTTGAGGAGCTTGCTCCACTTGTAAAGAATGATGAAGTAGACGTTGTTTACTGTGTTCCTGCAATTGATATAGTTCCTGTAGTTGAGGCTGTTAAGGGTTCAAATGTACAGGTTGGTGCTGAGAATATGTACTTTGAGGAGAGCGGAGCATATACTGGTGAGATTTCAGCAGCTATGCTTGTTGATGCTGGTGTTAAGTATGTAATTATCGGACACTCAGAGAGAAGAGATTACTTCAAGGAGGATGATGCTTTACTTAACAAGAAGGTTAAGAAGGCTATCGAGGCTGGTTTAGTTCCAATCCTTTGCTGTGGTGAGTCACTTGAGCAGAGAGAGATGGGTGTAACTATGGACTGGATTAGATTCCAGATTAAGTCTGACCTTGTTGGAGTTACTGCTGATCAGGTTAAGGATATCGTTATCGCGTACGAGCCAATCTGGGCTATCGGTACTGGTAAGACTGCTACAACTGAGCAGGCTGAGGAAGTATGTAAGGGCATCAGAGAGTGTATCGCCGAGATGTATGATCAGGCAACTGCAGATGCTGTTCGTATTCAGTACGGTGGATCTGTTAATGCTGGTAATGCAGCAGAGCTTTTTGCACAGCCAAACATCGACGGTGGTCTTGTAGGTGGTGCATCACTTAAGGCAGACTTCGGTAAGATTGTTTGCTACTAAAAAATTGCTAATTTAATTAGTCATATAAGCAACTTGGCTTTATAAGTCAAGTTGCTTTTTTTATGAGAAATAATATAGTATTTCAACTTGTTTTATATTTTAGATTATATTATACTTTTAAGGTGAAATTCATACATAAGATGGAGGATTGTTATGGGAAGAGAATTAGTGTTAAAACGAATTAAAAGATCAGGAATTGCATTAACAATCTTTGGAGCTTTGTTTACTGCATTTCCATTACTTTCTGCAATTGCATTTGCAATTGATGGCTCCTTAGGTGAGTATATTGTAATAATGTTAATTATGTTTATTCCAGGTGTTCTTATGCTTGTGTTTGGTATAAAGAACTTAACTAATCCTATGGGCAATGGAATGTTTAAAAGGAATCCCAATTTGCTTGCTCAGGTTGATAATATGGCTACTAACAAGAGATATGAGGATAAGTTTATTATGCTTTCTGATCGTTGCATAGCTAATAAGAAATCCTTTACAGAGATTGCATACCTTGAGGATGTATTTCTTGTGTATATACAGAGACATACTACAAACTTGATCCCTACAGGAAAAATTCTTATGATATGTACAGCTACAGGTAATATAGGAATTAATGTCTATGGTTGTAAAAAGGCAACCATTGATGAGCTTGCTTCTAAAATATCAAAGGTATGTCCAAATGCTCGTTTTGGATATAATAATGAGGGCTTGGCTTATTTGAAGCAAATGCAACAAATTTACAATAATAATAACGGTATGATTAATCATAGAGGTTTTGTGCAGAATATGTATATTTTGCCAGAGTATATGAATAATGCAAATTTACAGAATCAGATGAATCAAAATCAGTATTATCAAAATGATTATAATCAGAATAGTTATAATCAAGATGTGTACTATCAAAATAATCAGAATACATATAATCAATTTTAGTAAGTTGTAGAAAGGTAATAATTGCAAATGAAAGAGATTAATTATGAAAAAGCTTTAGAAAAGATGAGAAAAAAATACAAGAGAAAGCCTTTTAAGGAAGCTTTAGAGCATGCATTGTGGATGAAGCGTGATGATAAGCTTTATAAGATGTATGAGGAATATAAGGATGTATATCTTAAGGGACAGGTGTATTATGCTCAGGTTGTTATGGCGAATCCTATGATGAAGGATGATTCGGATTTTATGGATGGACCAGCTGTTATTGTTTACTCTAATCATGAGTGGGCCAATGCTAATCCAGAGAAGCTAATTTACATAGCAAAGGATATAATAGGATATAAGAATACACCGGATGAATCAATTCCAGATGACCTTCTTCCTGCTGTGAGAAAATTTAGAGAAGATCCGGACAGACCGAATTTTAGATTTGATTATATGTTGGAGGGACACAAGGTTAAAGCACATTTTGCTACTATGCTAGTAACAAGAAAATTCCTTCCTACAGGGTACCTTAGTGGAGATATATTCCCTGTATTAGCTACAGAGGAGTTAGAGACAGTTCTCACCCTTCCTAACATATACTGGTCTAAGGATATGAAGAAGAAATTTGCTGAGAACGCAAGGGTTGACACGCTTGTTGCAGATGAGGATTTTGATGAGGATGAATTCTAGGTAAAGTATGTACCTATTTTTTATAATTTTTGTGTTTAAAATATGAATGAGTTTAGGAGGATAATATTATGCCATTTATTAATTCTAAGATTAGTAAAAAAATCACAAAGGATCAGGAGGTAGAGCTAAAGACCTTATTAGGCCAGGCTATAGCTACAATTCCAGGTAAAAGTGAGTCATGGCTTATGCTTGGCTTTGAGGATGAGTATTCGCTGTATTTTAGAGGTGATAACAGTGAGGATATAGCTTTTGTTGAGGTTAGTGTGTTTGGCGGTGAGAATAAGGCTGCATTTGATGCTCTTACTGGAAAAATCTGTGATATATTTGGACAAGTGCTTGGTATAAAGGCAGACCATATATATGTTAAGTATGAGGCAACTACTAACTGGGGATGGAATGGTGGTAATTTCTAATGGATAAAAAACTTAAGATAATTATTATCATTCAAGCATTTGTGGTTGTATTTTTGCTCGGAATATTACTGGGTATGAATATACAGAAGAAAAGAATGATTGATAATGGCAATTCAATAGAGGATACATCCTTAACTACGGATAACGTAGAGGATGTTGTTAATGAGACAAAGGACCATGAACAAAATACTGATGATTCGAATGATGTAGATGTTGATAATATAGAAGATTCATCCAAAGAAGAAGGTGTTTCTCAAGCAACAGAAACCACCAATCATGTAACAGTTGAAAGAGATGTTGACTATGGTGCTATGGATGTACCTGAGCCAACCACTGATGACTGGCTTTTTGTAGAAGGTAACAAAATTGTTGATAAGGATGGCAAAGAGGTATGGCTTACCGGTATAAACTGGTTTGGCTATAATACAGGAACTAATACCTTTGACGGACTTTGGGCTGGAGATATGAATACATCTGTTCAGGAAATTGCTAATCATGGTTTTAATGTTATTAGAGTTCCCTTTTCAGCAGAGCTAATTCTTCAGTGGTCAAGAGGTGAGTATCCTCAGGCAAACTTTAACCAGGCTACAAATGACTATTTGGTTGGTATGGATAGCTTACAGATATTTGAATATTTCCTTGGTCAGGCCAGAGCAAATGGTCTTAAAGTAATAATCGATATTCACAGTGCCGAGACTAATGCCAGTGGTCACATGATAAATCTATGGTATACAGAGAAAATATCTAGAGATGATTATTTGTTTGCATTATCCTGGATGTCTGATAGATACAAGAATGATGACACTATAATTGCCTACGACCTTAAGAATGAGCCACATGGCAAGCATTATGAGGGCGATGCAGGTGCAATATGGAATGATTCCACTAAGGATAATAACTGGAAATATGTGGCAGAGCTTGCGGCAGATGCAGTATTATCTAAGAATCCTAATGTGCTAGTTTTGGTAGAGGGAATAGAGATATATCCTAAGGATATTAAGAAGAATGGGGATTATGCATCTCAGAATGAAGATGATTACTTCTATAACTGGTGGGGTGGAAATTTAAGAGGAGTAGCAGATTATCCAGTAGATCTTGGAGAATATCAGAATAAGCTTATATATTCCCCTCATGACTATGGCCCAACAGTATATGCTCAGCCTTGGTTTGAAGGTGATTTTACATATGAAAGCCTTATGGAGGACTGTTGGTATGATAACTGGCTATATATCCATGAGGAAGAAATTGCACCACTTCTTATAGGTGAATGGGGTGGCTTTATGAAGGAGCCAAACCTAGAGTGGATGACATATATGAGACAGCTTATAGGAGAATATAAGCTTCATCATACATTCTGGTGCTTTAATGCAAACTCAGGAGATACAGGTGGAATGGTATTAGATGATTTCACAACCTGGGATGAGGAGAAATACGCATTTGTGAAAGAGGTTTTATGGAATGATGGAGAGCATTTTATAGGACTTGACCATGAGATACCTCTTGGAATAAATGGAATTAGCTTAGGGGAGTATTATTAAAAATGCTAAAGAATAAATTAAGTTTAGCTTTATTATTGATATTATGTTTGTTTCTTGGTGGTTGTAAAAAGGATGAGCAGGCTGTTACCTATACAGAGTTAACCCAGAGTGAGGTGGGTGAACCGGGTAGTGATTGGGGTAAATCAGCCACTGGAAGTGCCAAGTACTTAGATGGTACATCAGTTCTTGTGACAATCTATCTTGATGATGTTAATTCACTATGGCTTGAAAGTGACGAGCAGCTAGTGGCGGATAATATGAAGTTTGCATGTGATTATCTTGCAGAGCAGGGAAAGCTTTATGGTAAGGAAGTAAAGCTAATTTATGATACATCTGTAGACAGTGACCTTGCCTATAGATTGTCGTATAAAGATGCTTTTGCTGGAAGTACGCGTGGTGATAAGGCTGAACAATTAGTTTATTCTGTGTATGATTATATAGAAAATAATATTGATACCCAAGCTATACTGAAAAAATACAATGTGAACAGTATAGGATATATGGTGTTTATAGATGGAGAAGCAGATAGATGTACAGCCTATTGCTATCAATTAGAGTATAGGGATTACTATTATAATGAGTTTTGCCTTATAAACCTTAGGTGGAATGGTGGTCATAATGTTTATCCTGATACTTATGCTCATGAGATTTTACATTTATTTGGAGCAAGAGATTTGTATTATACTGATAAATATGATGGTTTATCAAGACCATTCATAGATTATGTATATGAGAATTATGATACAGATATTATGCTTGGTAGTGGAACCAATGTTGTAGCTTATGAGAATAAAATAACCTCAGATATAACTGACATAACTGCTTATTACCTTGGATGGTTAAGCTATTTATATGAATTTGAAGAATATCCACATATAAAATCTAAATATCCTGCTTCCTTTTCAGAGGTTGAAAAGGTGATTGGTGTAGACTTTATGGACTATACAGTGGAAGCTAGAAAGCTGCGTGGTGGATATTATACAGACGAAGGAAGGTTTATTATGACTGATGAAAAAATAAGTGCATTAATAGCTTTGATAATTGCCATAATTATGCTTGCTTGTATTCTCAGTAAAAGCTATAGGATGAAGAAAATATATAATATGAATAGTAAGCAGTATAAGAATTATAAAAATAGCTTAAAGCGTCAGAAAGCAAAGGAAAAGGCTGGGAGACAGTATGCTAAACAGGATAATATAATTAGCTTATACAGCTCTAATCCTGATATTATAGATGATAAAGAAGAATAAATATTGCAACATATTGCTTGAAAATAAGAGTCGGTATGTTATATAATAATTTCTTGGTGGAATACACTAGATGTACATAGATGCATATTTATGATTTTAATTTAAAGGAGATAAATATAATGAGTAAGAAACCAGTAGTATTAATGGTACTTGATGGCTATGGAATTAGCGATAACGCAGAGGGTAATGCAATTGCTATGGCAAATACCCCAGTTATGGACAAGCTTATGGCAGAGTGTCCATTTGCAAGAGGTAATGCGTCAGGACTTGCAGTAGGTCTTCCTGATGGACAGATGGGTAATTCAGAGGTTGGACATATGAATATTGGTGCCGGAAGAATTATCTACCAGGATTTAACATCAATCACTAAGGCTATCGAAGATGGTGATTTCTTCGAGAATGAAGCTATGCTTGAAGCTATTGAGAACTGTAAGAAGAATAATTCAGACCTTCACCTTTGGGGACTTCTCTCAGATGGTGGTGTTCACAGCCATAATACACATGTATACGGAATTCTTGAGCTTTGTAAGAAGCAGGGACTTTCAAATGTATACGTTCATCCATTCCTTGATGGTAGAGATACACCCCCAGCATCAGGTAAGGATTATGTGGCTGAGTTAGTAGAGAAGATGGCTGAGATTGGTGTAGGTAAGGTTGCATCTATTTCTGGCCGTTACTATGCTATGGATAGAGATAACAACTGGGATAGAGTTGAGAAGGCTTATGCAGCTATGGTTTATGGTGAGGGTGTTCAGGCAAATGACCCTGTACAGGCTGTTGCAGATTCATATGCAGCAGAGAAGACAGATGAGTTTGTGCTTCCTACAGTAATTATGGAAAATGGTGCTCCAGTAGCTACAGTAAAGGCTAATGACTCAGTTATTTTCTACAACTTCCGTCCAGATAGAGCTAGAGAGATTACTAGAGCTTTCTGTGCTGATGAGTTTGATGGCTTTGATAGAAAGGGAGGAAAGCTTCCTTTAACATACGTATGCTTCAAGGACTACGATGAGAGCATACCTAACAAGATTATTGCATTCAAGAAGCAGGAGATTACTAATACTTTAGGTGAGTACCTTGCTGCTTGTGGTAAGACTCAGCTTAGACTTGCTGAGACTGAGAAGTATGCACATGTAACATTCTTCTTCAATGGTGGTCTTGAGGAGCCTAACAAGGATGAGGATAGAACTCTTGTTAAGTCACCAGCTGTTGCAACATACGACTTAAAGCCTGAGATGAGTGCTCCTGAGGTAGGTGTTAACCTTGTAGAGGCTATTACTTCTGATAAGTATGATGTAATTATTATTAACTTTGCAAATCCAGATATGGTTGGACATACAGGAATTATTCCAGCAGCTGTTGCAGCTGTTGAGAGAGTTGACCAGTGTGTAGGTGCAGCAGTCGAGGCTGTAAAGCAGGCTGATGGCGTTCTCTTTATCTGTGCTGACCACGGTAATGCAGAGCAGATGGTTAACTTCGAGACAGGTGCACCACATACAGCACATACTACTAATCCAGTTCCATTCATCCTTTACAACTATGGACAGGATGTTAAGCTTCGTGAGGGTGGATGTCTTGCTGATATCGCTCCAACACTTCTTGAGATTATGGAGCTTCCACAGCCAGCAGAGATGACTGGTAAGTCACTTATCGTAAGATAATAATATAATAATAGTATAAATTTTAAGTACTTTACTGCCGACATAGATTATGTATTCTTGTCGGCAGTAGCTATAAAGAAAGAAGTTTAAATAATATACAAATGAAAGGGGTTATAATTTATGAAGAAATTTTTACAGGAATTCAAGGAATTCGCACTTCAGGGTAATGTAATGAGTATGGCAGTAGGTGTTATCGTAGGTGCAGCCTTCAAGGATTTAGTAACATCATTTACTGACAATGTAATTACACCAATTATCAACTGTATTGGCGGAGCTGAGATTCAGGGTAGAATCCACCTGTTAGGTGACCAGTATATAAACTACGGTGCATTTATAACAGCTGTAATAAACTTCCTTATAATGGCATTCATCATCTTCCTTATGGTTAAGGGTATGAATAACCTTGCTAATATGGGTAAGAAGAAGGAAGAAGAGGCTGTTACAACTAAGGAGTGTCCTTACTGTAAGAGTGAAATTCACAAGGATGCAACTAAGTGTCCACACTGTGCATCGGATGTAGAGTAAATAATATCCTTTAAATATAGACGATTGTTTTGAAAAAGACATTGAATTACAGAAAATGTAATTCAATGTCTTTTTTTACATCACTTAAGCAAAATCAGCCTACACTTACGCAAATTGGGTTGTTTTTTTAATAATTAGATTATAAAATGGCGAGAAAACTCGTATTTTCAACAATAGATGCATTATTTTCAACAAGTGGTGAATTTTATTGATTGTTTTATGCTATAATTTGGCAAAAATTGTGGGATACAAAATATTATACAAGGAGAACAAAAGATATGAAAAGAATTAGAACATTAATAATACATACTACGCTATTAATTATGATGATAGCTAGCAACATCATTGTATGCCACGCCGCAGACAAAGAATACGAATACGATGACAGTGGTCGAGTAACCAAGGTGACATATGAGGACGGAAGCTATGAGACCTATGAATATGATGATAACGGAAATGTTATTCAGATAACATATACGAATGCCTCCATAGATAGTTCTCAGGAAAGCACAACTACAGCAGGGAATGGTGATACAACAAGTGATAATGTAGACGGAAATAATAATTCACAGTCTGGGAATGGGAATAATAATACAGGGGATTCTAATAATGGTGACGGAGCAGATAGTTCAGGAAATAATACCCAGGGAAATAATTCTTCAGGAAGCAATTCGTTGAATAATGGCGAAAACAACGAAAGCAATGAAACGAACAGCGGAGAAAACAAGGAATCAAGCAATACAGGTAATAG
>JAFWZV010000007.1 GCA_017517305.1 Lachnospiraceae bacterium
GGCAGGAACCAGTGGAGAATCTAAGAGACTTGAGTCAATTCAGATATACCTTACAGGAGAGATGGCCAAGCATTATGACATATACTACAGAGTTCATGCAGAAAGCTTTGGCTGGCTTGGCTGGGTAAAGAACGGCGAACCAGCAGGAACTGCAGGCTATAGTAAGCGACTGGAAGCCATACAGATAATATTGGCAGAGAAGAATGCTGGGGCACCCGGTAATGTAGCAGGAATATCATCTGTGACAGCCACAGGCTTTCAATACAAAAATCAGTCACAGATACCGGATAACCCATATGTAGAACCAAAGGAAGAAACTAATACTAATCAAAATCAGTCAACTCAAGAGGAAGTACCTAACCCTGATAACAACACTAATGAAAGCGTAGGTACTAACACAGAAAGCAATACTGTAAGTGATGCTGAAAAATATGCTGATATGATTCCGGAAGAGTACAAGGTATCAAATTATACATATAAGATAACCCCTCTGGTACCACCATTTAATGAATTCTACTTCGTGGAAACAGATCATCCAAATCCTAATGCATTCAGATTTGTGGATTCAGATTGTGAGTATTTTGCAGTTGAGGATGCTGAGTGTTGGATATTGCATCAAACTTACGTGCGATATGTGGATGTTGAATATACCGATTACGAAACAGGAAGAATTCACAATGGATATATATTCAGCAAGCAATACGACTCAGAAACTGATGGCGGAACTCTTATGGTTCAGCAGGGAGTTAATAACTATGGAGACCATTTCTTCTTCATCGATTCTGAGGTGACTGTTGAATGTGAGCCTGTAAAATCAAAGGTAGGTTATCTAATCGATAATTGTACTAATGAGAATATGACTTACTTCGAAAAATTAGATGCAGCACAGGCAGAAATAAATAAATATTCCGTATATCCTGAAAGTATTAATGATACTAGTGATGTCAATGAAAATTTCCCATATCCCCATTATATATCTGGACTTCACGAGGACCAGTGCGTCATGGAACAGTATGATGTGATGTTTGGAGATGGGGAAGACTACATTAACAGATTACTGGTGCAGGAAGCTCATCCTTTTAGCTTGGATTCCCTAGGTGTACCATCCTTAATGGGTAAGGTTGCAAGAACATTAGAGCCAGATTGTACTATCAAGTCCACGGGAAGTCATTACAGCTACGCTATAACCTATGATGGGGAGACTCACTATTATGGTGGTTCTGGATCTGGTAGCGGTAACGGAATATTTACGGATGTAGTGGAAAAATTGTACTACTTTGACAACTCAGATAAGGACTTTGCAGCTAACCCTTCTCTGGCAAGTATGTCAGACAAGATATTGGAATACGGAAAGCTTTCAGATGAAAAACTGGCTGGATATGAAGAAATGCTAACAGGTGAGGCTGTTAAGAATGCAATCTTCCCAGGGAATTGGGTGAAGATAAGGGAAGACTATACCGGCTACGAGGTATATGCATATGCAGGTATGTTTTCTGTAGATACAAGCTATTCATTTTTGTCTGATACCTGGGTTGATGGAAGGTACATCGACAGCTACGAAATATATGAACCTGGTGCAAAATTTGAAGATCATCCCAATGCTGACATTGTAATAAGAAATATGACCTATAGGGATGTATCAGGAACTACAGTTACAAGAGATGTGCAGTTCATATATTATTCAAATAGAGATGAATGGTTAGCGCCGTATTCATATCTAAGAAGAAATTACTATTACTCTGACACATTGGATACTTTGCCGGATTACATGGTTTTAACACGAGAAGAAGTGGAGGCCATGGACCTTGATTATAATACGGACAAGCTTCCAGAATCCGGTGTAAGCTGTGATGGTACGGTGGTACCAGGAACACCATTTTACAATTAAATATAAAGCTTTGTTATATAACAACCTATGAGCCAAGGGTTCATAGGTTGAGGCTTTGTTTTTTATAGTTTTTTGCTGTACAAATTGACTATATTCTGTCTGAGAATTATAATAGAAACAGTGGAATTTTAGGATGAAATGAACAATATCATAGACATTTAGGATAAAGTGTTTATAGGATATTAATCAATTAAAGGGAGGAAGGTAGAATGAATAATACAAAATACGTATTGGCTATGTATGATATACGTGGTAAGCAAAACTACATTTATACTAGCAATCATATTAAGGAGATAATTGGAGGCTCAAGGGTTATCGCTGATTGCTATGAGGATTATTTGTTTCCTGCTGCTATAGCATACAGGGATGGGATAAGCTTTGAAGAAGCCAGGAAATGTGATAAGCAGGCTATATATACATATAAAATGGGCGATAAAATCATAGAAGGTCGGGATTTCTCTAGTGGGGCGTTTGAGAAGAGAATGAGTGAGGAAGAATTCCTTGGTGAAGTGGTGTATGATGGCGGTGGAAACTTTTTTGTACTTTATAAGGACAAGAAAACCTGTGTAGAGATTAACAAAATTTTTACAAAGGCTGTTTTGCAGTACACCTATTCATTAAGAGTATTGTGTACACATATTGAGATAGATAATTTTGATGATTATTTAGAAGATCGCAGAAAACTATATGAGAAGCATGCAATGTGCGAGTCAAAGGAGGCAGCTACTATACCAACGCAGGTATTGCCCTTTACCCAGGTTGATTATCGTACCTCTATGCCATTGTATAAGAAGATAGCTATAGCTAAAGAGCCAATTATAGAGAAAAAGGTTTGTAAGGAAAGCTATTGCAAGTATCAGAAATATTGGGAGTTAGAAAAGAAGAATAGGGATACCTTTGGAGAAAAGATATTAGATAATCTTGTTACAGAAAAGGGAGTAGATAGCCATCTGGCTGTTATATATATAGATGGTAATAATATGGGTGCTAAGGTACAGAATTGTCTGAAGAGAAGTGATGGAACTGATTATACTTCATATGATGATTGTGTAGCTCGTCTTAGACAGTTTTCTATTAATATCCAAAAGAATTACATAGATGACAGAATGAAGGATATAGATAATGCCTTTGCAAAAAAATATTCAAAGAATGAGAAGTTGAAGAAACGTAGATTCGTTATATATGCCGGTGATGAGATTAACTTTATCTGTAATGCCAAGGATGCATTAATGATAGCAGAAACCTACTTAAATAATTTAGATAAAGTGGATGATGGTGATGGAGTAAAGCACAGTGCCTGCGCAGGAATAGCAATATTCCATAGCCACACTCCATATTCTGAGGCCTACAGAATTGCTGAGGAATGCTGTGAATCGGGAAAGGATAGGATGAAGCAAAAGAAAGCAGGAGATGCTTCAATGGTAGATGTACATTATTGCCAGGGGGCTATAGGTATAAATCTTGAGAAAATTCGCGAGAAAGAGGTTGGGGAATTAATAAGTAAGCCTTGGTTTGTCACAGGATATCCTGAGGGGGACAAGACTGAGGTATCACTTAATATGGTTAAGACTATGGTTGAGCAGTTAAATCAGTTATCTAGAAGTAACGTAAAGGGCTTGGCAGAGGTGGCAAAGCATAGTCAAACTCGTCTGAATATGGAGTTGTCAAGAATTTTGGCACATAACAAGGATGTGAAGGAATTATTTGGTCACATTGAGGATAAAGAATTGATGCGAAAGATGCTTTATGATGTGGTAATACTATATGATTTGTGGTTTGCTAAGGAGAAGGAGGATAACAAGAATGAGCAGAAAAAGAGCCATACTTAGAATAACCTTAAAATCTGACCTATGTGTTGGGTCAGGATATTCCTATGCAGGGATAATAGATTCAGATGTTTGTTATACTCAAAATGGTTTTCCTTACATATTAGGTAGACGTATTAAGGGTTGCCTTAGAGATGCAGCAGAGTTAATAAATGTGAAGGATATAGATAGTATTTTCGGTATAGGTGGTAATAATGTGTCAGGTAGCTTGATGCTGGGTAATGCTTATCTTGCAGATATAGAGCCTATAGACCAGGAGCTTTCAGCTATAAAGAAAAGTAAGAGTGAATATTCCAAGTTCGCAACACAGCAAAATATTTTGGGCTTATTCACTTCTGTTAAGGCACAGACAAGTATTGATAAGGAAACTGGTGTTGCTGATGATACAACACTTAGATATACTCGAGTGATTAATCATTATTCACCCCTTGATGGCAAGGAAATGCAGTTCCTTGCTGAGGTGGAATTTGATTGCCAGGTTGAAACTATGTCTAATATAGTTAAAGCACTTCGCCATATGGGTATGGATCGTAATCGTGGATTGGGTAATGTAAGCTGCTCCTTAGAGAAGGTTCAGGATATAATCAGGGGAGTCTTGCCTAAGGTAAGTGAAAACCAGGGGAAGGTAACATTTACATATTTGATGAAAAATCTTCAGCCGTTGGTTATGAGTGGAAGAAGTGATGTGGAAAGTGATAGCTTTATAAGAGGACAAAGTGTTCTGGGTATGTTGGCTCATGAGTATTTGGGATATGAGGGTGCACAATCAACTGATAAGGCCTTTCAGGATATATTTGTGAATGGTAAAGCAATATTTTCAGATTTGAATATAAGTAGATATGATGGAGATAACATCCATATTTTCGCACCATCTCCTATGTATATTAGTAAGCTAAAGATTACTAAGAAGCTTATTAATACTGCAAGGGAGGAGTTTGTTGATAAGGATAGTCTTGAAGAAGCTTACAAGGCTTCTGCAGAGAACAGACCTAAGAAGATAAAGAATCAGTTTATATGCTGTGATGATAATGGTGATGTTTACTTTATGGAGCCAGAGAAGGATATCGTATTCCATCATAGCACTAGAAATCCTTATGACAAGGGAAAGCTTCAAGAAAAGCCTGATGGAAAAGAGGGTATATTATATTCCATGGAGGTGCTTTGTGAGGGACAGTATTTTGCTGGTAATATTACAGTTGAAGCATGTTATGCAGATATAATTAGATGCTTACTAAAGAATGCCTCACCACGCTTTGGAAAGTCTAAGAGTGCTCAGTATGGAGCCTGTGAATTGGTAAAGGTATGTGAAAATACCTCTAGCCCTAAGACAGAATTCAAGAAGGGTGATAAGCTTCTGGTTACCTTTGAAAGTGATGCTATATTTATGAACCACAGTGGCTACACAACCAAGCGAGAGGATGTTATTAAGCAACTTGTAAACGATTTGGGCATATCAGTAGTGGATAATGAGCAGGGAAAGCTTTATTTAGAAACTGATGTAGTATATGGATATAATACTACTTGGAATCTAAAGAAGCCATCAATTCCTGTAATTAAGGCTGGTAGTGCAATAGAACTTTGTCTTGCAGAGGATGTAGCTTTAGGTAAGACAAATATTGGAGAGCGTTGTCATGAGGGCTTCGGCAGGGTTTCAATACAGAATTTTGATACAATGCCATATATTGTTAAGAATGCTACCGATAATAATCAGGCAGAAGCTACTCAAGAAGCGTGTAAGCCACTTCTGAAGAAGATTATGGTGGCAGAGATAGCAAATATATTAAAGGGCAATGCTTATACCGAGACTCGTATTCAGTTGAATGCGTCTACATTGGGAAGAGTTACATTGATGCTAAAGGAAAGCTTAGCTCAAAGAAAGCTATCATCCATAGAACAATTGGAGAACTTTGTTGATAGGGTAAGCTCAATAAAGAGAGATGAGGAACGAGGTAGAATCCAACGCTTTATCAAACAATTTATATTCGATAATAGTAAGTGTAAGTTGGATAGCAAGGATAAAACAGAGGTTGAAAAATATTTTGCTGGAATAAAATATTTAGATATGAGTAATAAAGAACTGTCTTTTGCTTTAAAGTGCCTTAAAAATGCTTTGGAACCACATGAAATACAGGCACACACCTATGAAGAAATTCTTTTGGCTATGTGGGGAGAATATTTGATGCACATACTAGTTTACCAGAAGTATCTAGGAAAACTACAATAAGGGGGTGCAGTATGGATAAGAAAATCACAAAAAAACGATATTACAGAATAAGCTTCGCTTTGGCATCACCATTAGCTATAGGAAGCGGTGAGAATACATTTTCAGATAAGGATATAGTAAGAGATGGCAATGGTAGCCCTTATGTACCAGGAAGCTCTCTAGCTGGTGTATATAGAGCCTTGTTTGATCAAGCTGTGGCTGACAAATATTTTGGATATATACAGATGGGAAATGGTGCAACCAATCAAAGCAGTAAAATTATTACTTATGATGCAGTTATGTGTGATAAAGAATATTATGTGGCAAATAGGGATTGTGTTAAGCTGGATGAGTGGAAGGTAGCAATGAAGGGTAGCAAGTTTGATTTTGAGGTATTGGAGCCAGGCGTTAAATTTGTTACATATATAGAGCAAAATCTTTGTGATGGAGATGAATTAGTATCTGATGTTATTGCTAAGGCATGGAGAGATGAAGAGATTTGCTTAGGAGCAAAGACTATGCGAGGACTGGGAAGCATTAATAAGGTTTCTATAAATAGCATGGATTTTGATTTTGAGAATCCGGCATCTTTACAGGCTTGGCTAGATTTTGACATGTATGATGCAGCTAGCTGGGATAAGAGTGAAAAGTGGCAAGAGGATGCAAGTATTATAGAAAAATATGCAGACAATAATCAATCTCTTGACATAGTTCTTGATTTGGTTCAGGAGGGACCACTTGTTATTCGCGTTTATACAACAGAGATATCTAATAGTAAAGATGAATCCCTTCCAGATTACAAACAAATCTGTTATATGGCGAGAGAAAATGGTAAGGAGATTCCTTTTATCCCAGGAACATCATGGGCGGGAGTATTTCGCCATAGAATTAGTGAGTCAGATAAGGTGCAGGTTGGAGCATATTTTGGAGAGCATGGAGATAACAAAACAAAATCCAGAATATCTTTTAGTGAAAGTGTGATTCGAGGTTCAAAGGCTAAGGATATTTCTAGAAATGCCATTGATCGTTTTACTGGAGGAACAGTTGATACTGCATTATTCAAAGAAAAGGTAGTGTATGGTGGAGAAACAAAGCTTAATATTACAGTTAAAGGTAGTTGCGACGAGGAGTTTAAAAAGAGTCTAGCCAGCGCAATAGTTGATTTGCATATGGGCTTTATGACTGTGGGAGGAGAAACAGCAGTTGGTTATGGTTTGTTCTCTATCAAGAAGGCTGTATGTAACGAAAAGGATATTAAGATTTGGGCTAAGGATGAAATATATAGTAATCCAACACAGGCTACAACTATGTATAACAACATTTTAGAGGCATTGAATAGCTAATGAAGGAGGGAATTAAAAGATGGATGCTAAGAATAATATAATAACTATCACTGATGATGGTTACCTATGTATCAAGGACGAAAAAATACATATGCATTCAGGCAATGCAATTATTATGCTTACAGATCGTTTTTTAGTTACTTCCTATCCTTTTGGAAGTGAAATTTCCGAGGAGTATCTTCAGGAAAAATTGCTGGAATTACGATTGTTTGATTTGGAGAAGGAATACAAGCTATTTAGAGGTAGTGTAAATAAGGATATAAGTTGGCGACTGTTACGTGATGAGAAGGATGTAGATTTCTATGATGATGAGCAGTATTTAGATGTGGATGAAAAACGTACTAAGGACTGTAATAGAGTATGTGCCACAGGTGGTGGTTATTATTCCTTACCATTATCTGATTATTCCAATGCCAAGCTTAGACTTAGAAATTATGTAAGGTATGATGAGAGTACAGGTCAAGGATATATATCGGATTGGAGAATACTTGAGTTTGTAAACGAGGAGGTGTAGTAGGTGGCTTATAGAAAACGTGATGATAAAAAGTTTATTAATCCATATAATTTTGTTCAGGTAGATTTGAATAAGGACAACACTAGTGATGGTACTATTATGGAGGAACAACTATATTCTGGTGTATTAAATTGCAAATTAATAACTAAGACACCTATTGCTGTTCCATACTATGACCACGAGGATAAGGAAATAGACAAACATAAGCACTACAGTTTTTTCTCTTATGATGGTAGATTGGCAATTCCAGGAAGTACCTTAAGAGGCTGTATCCGTAATATGTACGAGGCTCTTACTGATTCCTGCTTTGTGACAAGTAAGGATGAGATAATTACTACTAGAACAAAGGATGCATTTAAGCCAGGTGTTTTAATAAGAGAAGAGGGTACTGATAACTGGGTACTGTACAAGGCACAGAGATATATATTTACTGTCAAAGGTAGGGATTATGTAGAGTTTACTAGTGCTCCGGTTTTAAGTGTAAAGCAAGAAGAGTTAAATAAAGGTCAATTCAAGTTTGGGAATAAGGTGACATTTTTGCCTATAACAAAAGGTGATCCAGAATATGTGAAAAAGAACTTCAACAGAAGAACAAATAGGGAAATTCGTATTCCGGTAGGTAAATATGTTAGTAGAATCATTGAAGCTACGAATGTGTCTAATCCGGATGTTAAAACTGGATATGTGTATATTGGAGAGAAGTTTCCTGTACAGAGGGGAAGAAATGGGAAACCAGATAAGGGGAAACATTTCGAAAGCATTTTTTGGATAGGAGATACAGATGAAGCTATCAACAGGAATAAGGTGTGTGAATTCAAAGAGGATACTTCTGAATTCAAGGGTCTTCTTGAAAGCTACAAGATATATAATGATGAAAAGGTTAATAATAAAGCAGCCAATAATAGTTACTACGTAGGCTTTGAGGATGCAAAACGCAGTGGAGTGATACCACTTTGGTTTAATGAAAAGCAGGATGGTAGTATATATCTTTCTCTGGCAAGTATAGGACGTTACTCTTACAAGAATAATATGGCAGCTATGTTGAGGAGCAAGAAGGCCTGTGATTCTAGACATAAGGTCTGCCCTGCCTGTGCATTATTTGGTATGGCAAGTAATAATCAAGGATTAGGTAGCCATATTAGAGTTACTGAGGCCAAATTAGACAGCGCTATTGATTCGAAAGATGCATTGGAGAAGAGTATTACATTAAGAGAGCTGGCATCGCCTAAAACATCTTATGTTCCATTTTATATAAAGCAGAATTCTCGCAATCAAGAGATATTAAACTATGATAGCGCTGGAGCAAGTATAAATGGAAGAAAGATGTACTGGCACAGCAAAGCTAAGGATTATAGTGTTAGAGAGAAAACCAAACGTAATGCAACTATGGATCTGGTGAAGCCATATAATACATTTAACTTTCAGGTATATTTTGATAAGGTTACCCAAACTCAGCTGGAGACATTGTTATGGATATTGACCTTAGGAGAGAATAAGGAAGATAGTACTTTGTGCTATAAGATAGGTCATGGTAAGCCAATAGGATTGGGTAGTTCAAAGCTTGTGGTTGAAAGTATGATAAAGCGCTCACTAGAGGATGGCTATGGATTAGAAGCTACTACAGAAATAGCTACAGATAAGGAACACATACCTACTCTTATCAATGAAGCAAGGGCTAAAGAGGTGCTTGCTATAGTTGATATGAAGTCAACAGAGAATAGAGTAGTAAGATATCCATATATAGAGAATACTAATCCTGCCAATAATGGAAAGAATTCAGTTGCTGCCCATAAGTGGTTTAATGAAAATTATAGCTTAGGCAAAACAATAATTGATCAAAAATGGTTAACTATAAAGGAAATTATTGAGGGAAAAAGCTATTGCGCATATGAGCTTTGTGATGAGAAGAGAAAATAACAGGATATTATCATAACTATAAAGGGGTTTTTGTATGCAATTAAGAATTAGTCATGAGGTAAAGGAACCTTTAGTTTTGCCTTTGAATTATCAGTATTTTATACAGTCAATAATATATAGAAATATTGGTAGTGAAACAGAATATAGTGCCTTTTTGCATGATAAGGGATATTCCTTTATGGATAGACAATATCGTATGTTTGTATTTAGCTTATTAGAGGGTAAATATGAGATTTCTCAAGGAAAGATAATTTTTAGAGACTATGTAAGCTTCGAAGTGAGAAGTCCGGAGGTGAATATTGTCAGGCTGCTTAAGGAGAATTTGGAACAAAATGGGATAAATTACCTAGGACAGCATTATGACAATATTCAGCTAGAATTACTAGATAGAACCATTACCAGTGATACGATCAAAATACGTATGAAATCACCAATCTGTGTATATTCCACAGAAGAGGAGACGAAGAAAACCATTTATTTTTCTCCTAATGATGAGGATTTTGCAGGAATTGTAGGGGATAATTTTATAAGAAAATACTACGCATACAAGGGAATTGTTCCAGAAACAGATATACTTCTAAGGCCTATAAGGGTTACGCAAAAGGACAAGTTTGTAACGAAGTATAAAGGAATATATGTTAGTGGTTGGAAGGGAATCTATGAATTGCATGGAGAACCTAAGTATTTGGACTTTTTGTATCAAACTGGAATAGGAAGTAAGAATGCACAGGGCTTTGGGTTGTTTGATATTGTGTAGTACAACAAAGCAAGGGATGAGTAGAATCCGCTTTATAATGTGATAAAAACAAAATAGTACGCTTATGTGAAACTGGATTAGTGGATAATCCAGTTTCATTTTTTGTGTGTATTCGTAATTGATTAATCTGCTACAATTTTCAGGAATATTCATATACAAAATTTAGAAATTAATGTAAAATAATACTTAGTTTTTGACGAATTATAGGGGTGAAATATTGGAAGGACAAAAGTTATATAGATTAAGAATGTGGCTTGATATAGGGGACTGGGATTATAAGGACTTTGGATATAATAAATCTTCACTATTCCATGGCGCGCTGATGCAGCTTATATCTAAGGATTACGCAGAATTGATGCATCAGGAAGGGCTGAGGCCCTATAGTCAGCATGTGGGATGGAGTAATGGAAGGCCTATATGGGAGATTTGTACGCTGACTAATCAGGCATATGAGGAGATCATAAAGCCTTTATTGGATGAGGACTTTGAGACCATAGAATTAGAACACAATTTAAGAAGGATAGGTATAAAGGATAAGGTACTAGAAGAATTATCTGTAAGTGATATGTTAGATAATGTCTATGGAGATAATTCTGAAAATATTTTTGTAATTAGCTTTGATACACCAACTGCATTTAAGCGAGATGGAAAATATATTAATTTTCCGGATATGTATCTGCTATATAGAAATATTATGGCAAAACAGGAGGAAAACTGTGAAGAATATGGCATGTTTGATGAAGATATGCTGTTTGAATTAACAGATAATACTAGGCTTTTGTCCTATAGCTTAAATAGTGCAACCTTTTTCTTAGAGGGAGTTAGAATACCTGCCTTTAAGGGTCAGATAAGAGTACAGGTTAAGAGTACGCAAACTGTGATTAATTATGCCAATATGCTGTTTGAATATGCAAATTATGCAGGAATAGGAATTAAAACGGCTTTGGGCATGGGATATGTAAATATTTCGCAGCAAAGGAGGAGAGACAATGTCAGAACAGATGACAACACCCATTGCAGCTGATGATATAGCTGTAATAATTGCGGGACTACTGCATGATGTGGGTAAGGTTATATATAATCCTAATATGAAAACTGGTGGAGTAGCACATGGTGCTCATGGTAAGGCTTATTTGGAGAAGATTTTAAAATCAAGTAACCTAAGTGATTATCATCAGAACATGATTCTAGAAGCTGCAGCCTTCCACCACGAGAAGGAGTTGGGACATGCTTCTGAAAAGGTAGATGATAACTCCACAGCTTATATTACTTATATGGCAGATTATGTTGCTGCCTCTGTTGAGAGGATGCAACATAACAAGGAAGCATATGTGGATTATGAGTTTATGCAGACAAAGCCTCTTGAATCAGTGTTTGATTTGTTATTTGAAGAGGATGGGGCTAAGGTTAACAGAAGCTATTATAAAGCTCTTACTCTAGGCCATGAGGATGAGATTAATTATCCTAATATAAACACTAATCTAATTAATCAAAATTTCTATGAGCTTATAGAGAAAAGATTAGATGAAATCCTTAAGGATATAGAGCTTAGTACAGATTTTGTTAATAGTTTATTGGCTGTACTTGAGGAAACCTTAACCTATATTCCAGCAGTACATTTTGATAAGAGGGATATATCTTTGTATGATCATCTGAAGATGGTTGCAGGTTTAAATAGCTGTATAAAACAGTATATGGAGGAAAAGTATCAGGGCGTAAGCTATAAGACTGTTTTATATGATAATAGAGATAGCTTTGTAAAAGAAAAGGCCTTTTTACTATATTCTATGGACATATCAGGTATTCAAAAATTTATTTATACCATAGATAATAAAGATGTATTAAGGAATTTAAGAGCAAGATCCTTCTACCTTGAAATAATGATGGAGCATATTATAGATGGCTTGTTGGATAAGCTTAGCTTAACAAGAGCTAATGCTTTGTATGCCGGTGGTGGACATTGTTATTTGGTAATTCCTAATACTGACTTGGTAAAGCAGGCAGTGAAGGAGTATGAACAGGAGATAAAACAATGGCTCATTAAACATTATGGCACTGAGCTTTATGTGGGTTCAGGCTATGGTGAAGCATCGGCTCAGATATTTAACAATATACCAAATGGTAGCTATCAGAGACTCTTCTCAAGTGTTAGTGAAGGCATAAATGCATCTAAGGTTAAGAGATATTCAGCAACTGACATAGTTGGTTTAAATAATAGAAGACATACAGATAGATCTAGAGAATGTGTAACCTGTAAAAGAACAGGGGTTATATCTAAGAATTCTGGAAGATGTGAGCTGTGTTCTCGTATAGTAACCTTGTCTGAAGGTATCATGTCTATGGAAAAGTCCTATTTTTCCATAGTTAAAGCTACAGACAAAGAAAACAATCTGGGACTACCACTTCCAGGAGATTGTTATCTACATGCAGATACAGGAAAGGCTTTACATAAGCGTATGGAGGACCGTGGATTTGTAAGAGCTTATGCAAAGAATAAAAACATAGACAACCTTCCAGTGACAACAGTAATTAAGGTTGGAAATTATGCATATTCAGAGAATAATCAGCCTTGGAGCTTTGATGATTTTGCTGATAAGGGAAGAGGAATAAAGAGAGTTGGAATATTAAGAGCTGATGTAGATAATTTGGGTACAGCCTTTAGCTTGGGCTTTAATAAGGAAAGTACATTGGCTAGAACAGCTTCCCTATCCAGACAACTTTCACTGTTCTTTAAATATCACTTGAATGGAATACTTCAGGGTAAGAAGGCAGCAGTTGTCTATGCCGGTGGTGATGATTTATTCATAGCTGGTAGCTGGAGAGATATTATAGATATAGGAATGGATATTGATACAAAATTTAGGGAATATACAGGGGGAAAGCTTACCCTATCAGCAGGTATAGGTATGTATTCCCCAAGCTATCCTATTAGTAGGCTGGCAGATGAGGTAGGTGCTTTAGAAAGCATATCCAAGAAGATGCCTGGCAAGAAAAGTGTAACCCTATTCCCTGATGGAAAAGAAATAAAGGTTTTAGATGGAGCGCATACAATAACTCTAAGTAGTGGAACCTACCAGTGGGAACAGCTGCGTAAAGGGGTTATTGGGGACAAGTACAAAACGATAGAGTCCTTTATTAATTCTGTTAATTCTAGCGATAAGCTAAAGGGAAATAGCTTCTTATATAAGGTGCTTGAGCTGTTAAGACAAAGAGAAGATAAGATTAGCTATGCTAGATTTGCATACATGCTTGCACGATTAGAAAAGGATTTGAAACAGAATGTTCCTAAAGATAATAATTTCAAAAAGCAGGATAAATTTGTAAAGCAGATAGATGATTTTTCAACGAAGATGTATGGCTGGATGAAGAGTGATGAGGATAGCAGACAGCTTATAACAGCTTTATATCTATACGTATATGAAAATCGAAAGTGATAAGGAGGAATAAATGGTGAAGGCAGTTATTAATCAAAAGACATATGTTGATGATGCTGAGAAGGTTATCAAGAACTTATATGCTGTAAATGAAGATACAAATAAGGGTACTAATAGAAGCAATATGATAACAACCTCTAAGATTAGAAGAATTCTGGCAATGTCAGCAGATATATATAATTATGTTATGAGTCAGGAAACTGGAAATCCAGATGAGCTAATGGCTAAGATAGATTACTTAAGAATGAGATGTGTCTATGAATGTGGTAGAGAGGCAGTTGTTAAGAGATTTGTAGATGGTTCAAAATTGTTGGATGCATTGGTTTATATCAAAAGTCTTACAGCTTCAGATGATGTTGATAATGAAAAGCTTTATGTAGATATCAAAAGGGAATACATTCTGTTCAATAGATATTTGGAAGCATTAGTAGCATATCACAGATTTTATGGAAATGAGTAGGAGGTAGAGACATGTATTCAAAAATTCAAATTACTGGTGAGATAGAATTAGTAACAGGTTTACATATAGGTGGAAGTAGTGCATTTTCCGCTATAGGAGCAGTAGATAATCCAATAGTTCGAGATGTGAAGACAAATCTTCCTATGATTCCAGGAAGCTCTTTAAAGGGAAAGGTTAGAACCCTGTTGGCAAGAAAATATTGTCCAAACGCTAAAAAACCCACATTTGATAGTGATAATATAACAAAATTATTTGGAAATGGTAAATTGTTATTTAGAGATATGGTGCTCTATAATGCCGATGAGTTAAGACAGCTAAATATAGATAGCTTAACAGAGGTGAAATTCGAGAATACTATATCCCGTTTTGATGGAAAAGCAAATCCTCGTCAGATGGAGAGAGCCGTACGTGGTTCCAAATTTAACCTTGATTTAGTTTATGAGTTTAGAAATATGAATTCATGCAAAGAGGATTTAACACTTTTAGCGGAAGGCCTAAAGCTATTACAATATGACTATCTTGGAGGAAGTGGATCAAGAGGCTATGGAAAGGTTAAGATAAATGGTGGAATAAAGGCAGAATGTGTTGCAGGTGATGATGTTGATAAGAATAATATGGAAGAGATTAATAAGATATTAGAAACTGCTGTATTGAATTAAGGAGGTTTGTATGAATTATATTGCATATAAGCTGGAGTTCCCTTGTGGAGTACATTTTGGCAAAAATTCTTTGACTGATAGCTTGTTTCGGGTGTGCGCTGATACTATTTTTTCAGCACTGTGTCAAGAAGCTGTTAAGATAGGACAGGACAAGTTGGAGGAATTGGTGTCAAGATGTAAAGCTGGTGGAATTTTGATATCTGATGGGTTGCCATATATATATGATGCAGATTCAAAGCAAGACACTCTATATGTTCCAAAGCCTATTGTGGGTAAACAAAGTAGAGAAGATGGTCAGGTAATTGATTCTGTCAAGAGAAAAGCCTTTAATAAGCTTACATATGTACCTATAGATAAGCTTACAGAATATCTAAATGGAGAGATAGATGAATATATCGTTGATGAACAGGAGAAGCTAAGCTCTCTTGGCAAAGAGGATATGAGAGTACTGGTTAATCTAAAAGATGGTAAGATGCCTTATCATCTGGGAACCTTCTCCTTCAATGATGGTAATGGATTATATATTGTCCTTGGATATGAGACAGAAGCAGATAAAAGCTTATTCTGCGAGCTTATAAAGAATTTGTCCTATTCAGGCATAGGTGGCAAGAGAAGTGCAGGTTTAGGTGGATTTGTGGTTACTGAATTTGAGTTAGATAATCAATATATAGAAAGACTTAACCAGACAGAGGGGGCTACCTTTATGACCCTTTCTGTAAGTTTACCTGTAGGAGATGAAAATGAGCTATCTCCAATATTAGAAGAGGCAACCTACGAGGTGATGAAAAGAAGCGGATTCATAGATTTTGAAGGACAGGACAAATATATTAGAAAAGAAGATTTGTATGTATTTGCTGCAGGCTCATGCTTTGCGCAAAGGTATGAGGGAGATATATACAATGTTGGCTATGATGATACAAAGGTATATAGATATGCAAAACCAATGTTTTTGCAGCTATAGGAGGTAAAAACCATGGGAATTGATTTTTCAAATGTGGATTTAAGTGCTATTCCGATTGTGGATGAGCCTAAGAAATCATCTAAGAATACATACACAGGATATAGAAATAACAAAAATAGCAATGGTTATTCTAAAGCAAATAAGGAAATTCCTAAGGATGCAAAGGATAATCTTAGTGTATATGATGTTACTCTTATATGTGAGGGACCCCTTTACATAGGAAGTGGAAGTGAACTGACTAAAAAGGAGTATATGATAGATACAGATAATTCTAACAAGCCAATAGCAGTTAGAATTCCATCCTTCGAGAAGATGTATGGGAGCTTAATAGATAAGGGTCTGTTGGAGGAATACGAGAAGTTTATGTGTGACAATGATTGCGCTGAAACCTTAGGTGAATGGCTTTCGGCTATTGACAGTATTTCCTCTCAGGAGATAGAAAGCTGGGATAACAGAGTATTGCGTGGTATAGGAGATGCTATATCAGAGGGTAAGGAAAGCTTTGCTATTAATACCTTTATGAGAGATGGCATGGAAGCACCATATGTTCCAGGAAGCTCTTTAAAGGGAATGCTTAGAACTATTTTGTTGGGATACTATGTAAGCAACAATAAGGATAATCTAAAATGGGAAAGACAACAAATTAAGGATGTCTGTAAAGAGTTTAAGAATAAGTCTATAAATGCAGTGGATGCTTTGAAAAAAATAAATTCAGTGGCTGATTCTGTAGAAAAAAAGTGCTTTGTAGAGACCTGGAAAGAGGATGGTAAGCCTGTAGAGATTAACTATATGTCAGGGCTAAAGATTTCCGACAGTAAGCCACTAAGCAATTTAGATATGGTGCTTTGCCAGAAGCTTGATCAAGACAGAACAGGAAAAGAAAATTATATCAATATACTTAGAGAAAGCGTAATGCCTGGAACAAATATTAGCTTTACTATGACCTTAGATAGTAATGTTATTAATAGCAAGTTTCTAAGTAAATTTCAGTGTAATGATAAAACTTCTTTTGTAAAGCTACTGTCTAATGCAATAAAGGCAAATAGCTCAGCTTACTATGAGAATTTCCTTAAAAACTTTGGAAATAGTGGTGCAGCTGTGCCAGGAGAGTCAACCGTATGGCTTGGAGGAGGAGTAGGCTTTGTTAGTAAAACTGTAGTATATTCAATGTTTTCACACAATGATGCTATTGAAATTATTAATGCTATATTTGATATGGATGAACAGTCAAAGAAGAATAGTAAGAAAGCCATAACTCACAAGGAGGACTCACTTGTAGCTCCTAAAATGGTAAAATTGACAAAATATAATAATAACTTAAAAGAGTTTGGAAGATGTAAAATCCAGATAAAACCACGTGAATTATAATGAGCAAACGCTGTAGTGAATTGTAAGCTACAGCGTTTTATATTTTCAATAATAGTACATTATAGTTAAAACATGGGTAGGAATAACCTCTGTTCTATTCCAATTTGACTATCCTACACCCAAGAATTATAATATAACCAACTGTACCTTACGGGAGGAAAACTATGTCTAATAAACAAGAAGAGAAGGAACCTATTAATTATAAATTATGGAATGATATATATAAATATAAAGGTATCACCATTCGGCAAGAAAAGAAAATCTATGATGGAAAATCAAATGAGAAGAAACGGTATTTGATAAGAAAAAAGTACAATGCAAAAATTTTAGAAGATATGGATAAGAGTATGTGGGCAGATATGGATTCGTGCCTAGATTATGCTATGGATTATCATAATCATGTGGCCTTTGCATTGTATTATCTAAGTAAGGTAGATGCTAGGAAAAAGGCATTTGCAGAGCTGTTGGAAAAGTATTGCCAGAATGCAAAAATTATGCTTACTCAAACTAAGATTCTAAGTGCTGCAGATGGTTTTTGGAGGTGTCATGATGCTAGATTAGAGTATGTAGATAAAGAGTGGCATGTGAGGATTTATGATATTTCAGATGTTGAGGAAAGTGATTACAAGTGTACTGTGGCATACAATACATTGAATGGTTGGTCTAAGGGGGCTGCTTATCCAAGAAAAGACGAGATAATTCAGCTGGGCTTTTGGCTTGAGTTAAATTCCATGCAGGTGGATCAATTACTTAATATTGCAGGCTATAGTGCATTGTATAAGCCTAATTTGGTGGATTCTATATGTATATATTATCTTGATAAATATAGTAGCTATAACAAATATGGCGAATATGAAAAAGTAAGCCCACCAACGGCTGTAGATAAAATCCTTGAAGTAAAATCCATGATAAATTCATATGGCAAAAAGGGCTATAAAAATACAGAATATAGGAGAATTAAAAAGGAGAGAACTCCGGCAGCAGGTTCAAGTCCATATTACTATGAGGGTGTTAGTACTAGTAGCTTTTTGGAGTACGATGAAAGCAATGACAGCTGGAATATCAAGAAGGAAATTGAACAGTTAAAGAAAGAGATACCTGACCTAGAGGAGTATCAGGACAGAGTTACATATTTTATGAATCATCAATATGAGGAAATAGACAAGGACACTACCTTAGATGAGTATCTTAATTCGGATATAAGTATATTTGATAATAAAAGATATGGACTATTATCAACATTATCAGAATATTTGGATGATTTTTCCACTATATCCAAGAATCTTGTTGAAGCCATTTCAGATAGTCCTTGTAAAGATGATGAAAGATTTTTGCTGGAACCATCTAGTAGTGTTAATATGGGTATTTCGAAAATTACAGAATGCTTAATATTAGAGCAGTTTATAACAGATGAGAAATATCAGAATGTATATCAGAATAATAAGGAATATAATCGTAGAGTAAGAATAGCCCTCAATAATATAATGTTCAATCCTAATATTATAGAGATTAATGGTGTATTTAACCATGAACCAAATGTAAAGCGCTTCAGTGGAGATAGAACTATAGCTGCAGAGCTTATAAGTGGTAGAAAAATTCGTAATAAAGAGGAAGTCAATGAAAACTCAGATGCTGAAACCTTGTATAGAATGGGCATAACAGATAGAGGGGATTTAATTAAGCTGTGTGTTGCCTTAGGTCAGGAGGATGATTTGGTTAATCTTATGAATCTGGCTGGATTTGTAGGGTATGGCGGTGAAGATTTTGTTAATGATTGCACAGATTACATAGTAAGCTATGCCATAAAATACAGAGATATGCTTATAGATGAGTGGGCGGATTATGAAGATTCAGGTCAATCTGATATAGCCATAAAGAATGAATGTAAGAATGTATTTCCTTTTGTGCGTTTACTTATGAATATTTATAGGGACATTCAGTTGGTTAAACAAATTCAATTCGATAGTGATTATTGTAAAATAACCGCTGAATATAACCAAAAAATTAATTCAGCTGAGTATACAACTATGTCAGAAGAGGATAGAACTGGGCTTAAGAAGGATATAGCTAAGAATGAACAAAGATTGTTCGATGAGCAAAAGGCAGTTCTAAAGGGTATGATGTTCCCTGTGAAGTGCAGTGTAAAAGCATGGTTTTTGGTAAAAGATAGGAATAGTAGAGTATCCTATGAAGATCTTATTAAGGATGAACGTATGAAGCTTGGCTGGGATAAAATTGCAGCCCTTATGGATTTTAAAGTTGATTGGGAAGAAAGATCTAAAGTAAGGAAGAAATAATCTTTCAATTTTTGTGTGAAGCATATAAAAACAATTATGTATAATAACACCAGTGATGATAAACCGAAGGAGTGATATGTATGAATACAGAAACAAGAAATATCAAGAACATAAAATATGGTTTTGTTCATGGTGGTAATTTTCACGCTGATGATGTATTTGCAACAGCCCTATTAAAGTTGTTAAATCCTACTATCTTAATCCAAAGAGGATTTCAGATTCCAGAGGGCTTTGATGGAATAGCATATGATATAGGCTATGGAGAGTTTGACCATCATCAGAAGGATAAAAGGGTTAGAGATAATGGTATTCCATATGCTGCTTTCGGACTTCTATGGGAGGCTTATGGATGTGAGCTTTTGAATCCTGAGGATGTAAAGGATATGGATGAAAAATTAGTTCAGATGATTGATATGGCTGATAATGGTGGAGAGCCAAATCCTATATCAGAGATTATTTCTATGATGAATCCTAACTGGGATGAAAATCTTTATGCAGAAGCAGCATTCTATAGTGCGGTGGAATTCGCTACTAGTATATTAGTGAGATATATTGAACGCTATAACTCAAAGAGAAGGGCCTATAAACTAGTTAAGGAAAAACTAGATGGTAGTAAGGTTCTCAGACTTCCTACATATATGCCATGGAAGGATGCTGTGGAGGGTGAGGATATATTGTTTGTGGTATACCCTTCAAATCGTGGTGGATATAATGTGCAGGCAGTGCCTAAGAATAAAAATACAGTAGATTTAAAACTTGAATTTCCACGAGCTTGGCGAGGCTTAACTCCAGATGAATTAAAGGATATTACTGGAATAGAAACATTTACATTTTGTCATCCTTCAGGTTTTTTGTGCGGTGTAGGAAACATAGAGGATGCAGATAAACTGATACATTTGACTGTTGCATATTATGATGAAAGAGGGTGATGGTATGTCTCAGAAGATAGTTCAGGGGTATTGTTTTGATACCCATAAGGATGTAATTAGAAAAACGGAAAACTCTATACTTTATTCCGCAAGAAAAGTTAATACTGACAATGAGCTTGATATATTGAAATATGCCATCAAGGAATATATAGGCGGTGCTAGTGATGAGGTGCTTATTGCTAGAGAGAAATATATTTCCCACACTATAGAAAATGATTCGGAGCTTAGTATACTTGTTCCAATTCTAGAGGTAGTGGAGGAGCAAGGCACCAAATATGCCATTATGCAGTTTAGAAAGAATGGTATGTTTCTCCACGAGGTAATAGAAGCATTAGAGAAAAAATATGGTGTTGGAAATATTCCTTATGGAATACAATATGATATTTTAAGCAGTTTGTTAAGAGCATTAGATGGTTTACATAACATTAAAGACCGTTATACAAAGAAGCGTACCAATGGATTTGTTCATATGGATATTCAACCCTCAAATGTATTTTTTGAAAATACACAGGTTGTTATAGATGCTACGGAGAATGTGACCTCAGATAGGGAGGTTGTAATTGGAACAGCAAAATTCATAGATTTACAATCCGCTCTTCCATTGAAGGAAAGCAAAAAAGGCTTGGTGGCTATTAGGCAGAAGGATGAACCATCATTTGTTACCTTTGGGTATAGTGCGCCTGAGCAAGTGCATTTTAATGGATATGAATTTACCCAAGCTACGGATGTGTATCAGGTGGCAGCTATAGCGGCTAGAATGCTTACAGGAGTGGAAATTCAATTTTCTGATGTAAGCTATGATAAGCTTGTAAAGAAAATGGCAGATAATCATGCTAAGGAGGATGAGAGTTCATCCAACTTTGATGAATTGATTATGTCTATGTATAAGAATGTATTATTGATATGCTTTAATACTAATGTGAAATATAGATATCAGACAGCTTTGGATATGCTAGGTGCTCTTTCCAATGCTAAAAT
This sequence comes from Lachnospiraceae bacterium, assembly GCA_017517305.1. Taxonomy (GTDB): domain Bacteria; phylum Bacillota; class Clostridia; order Lachnospirales; family Lachnospiraceae; genus Coprococcus_C. The sequence goes on from JAFWZV010000007.1 coordinate 21,535, forward strand.
CCTATATGACGCAGTTGTTAAGAAGCCTAGGGATATCTATAGGATACTCCAGGTGGCTCATAATATGTGTATTCCATTAGATAATATAAGACTGGGGGATGTTAGTGCCAGAGAATTTACTTCTGTTGCTACAGCCCTTAACAAGATGACCTATAATTATGCATATTCTAACAACAAGGATACGGTTCCATTCACTCCTGATATGGGGCTATATATATTCCGTAGTATATATAAGCTTTGGGAGAGTAAATTCAAACAGGCATTTTTAGATAAAGAACCATCTAATCAAATCGCTGATGTGCCATACAGTCTTTTTATAAATGGTGGAATGGGCTGTTACAATTTGGCAGGTGAGTATGAGGAAGCTATAAAGCTTTGGAAGCAGCTTGATCTTAAAAGAGTGAATCTTGAGGGTTATGTAAAGCTGTGTAATAGATTGGCAGAGAGCTATAATCTTGCTTTTCTTTATAAGAATGCATATGATGCTAACAATAATATAGTCAATGCCTTGAGAGCTGTAAGAAATATAGAAATAGCCCAGAGTACTATCTTGGGCATAGAAGGTTCCTCAGCCGCCAGAGATGTAAATCTTGGAAGAGCTTGCTTTAATATGGCTCAATTTATGAACTGCTATGGAGTTGAATCAGTAGAGGATGTTAAGACAACTTCAGTTGAGCTGTTCAAGGAAGCATATCAGGTGTTAGATGGAAATGTTCAAACTAAGCCAGAGGCATATTATCACGGATTACAGTATGCTATATATGCCAAGGATGGTGCTTTGTTTAATGAATTTGCAAAGGATTATGAGTCTACACTGAAGAAAAATATGGACGGCCTAGAGCTTGCATATGGTGGTGTGTTGCCTTATTTGGTATATCTAAAGGGCTTGTGGCTTTATATTTCTAATTCTGAATTTAGAAATAACTGTGAGTACTACAGTGAGTATGTGACCCAAGTGGAAGGAAAGCTTGCAGTGGGAGATGAGGTCATAAGCAAGATGCTTAATGCTATAGAGTCCTATGGTAGCTTAAGTAATAATATAAGGGATATTAATCTACAGCTTATGTACAAATACATAGGAAAGATACTGTTCTATGGTAATTCATCTAGGGGTACATTAAAGGATACCGCTATTAGGGCTATGGAATTGTCGGTTAATGGTAATAAATATGCCAGCGTGAATGGCTATGGTAAGCTTAATATGCCATCTATTGTAGCATATATGTCTAAACATGAATTAAATCTTATGACAGAATCTGATGACGAGGCAATGGAGTCCAATGAGATTTTATTTGAAACCCTTCAGCATGCTTTAGATAAAAGTGGATGGAAGAATTTGAAGCTTTTATTAGAAAAGGTTGAAGCTTCTAGTTGTATGGATTTGTGTAAAGTTATATCTTATGAAAATGTATAGTCAAACAGCCTACAGGAATTATGACCTGTAGGCTGCAAAAAAGTAAGGGTAGCATAGCTACCCTTCTTCTAATTCATAGAACCTTTCATATAATTCTAAAAGTTCATTATCTAATTCCTCATATTTAGCTGCCAATTCTCCAAGCTTGTGAGAGTTGGTAGCGTTGGCAGGATCATTTATTTCCTCATTCAGCTTTTCCATAGCTGCTTCAACTTCTGTAATTTTTGCTTCGGTTTTCTTAAGGTCGTTGGCACGTTTTCTAAGACGAGCCTGTTCCTCCTTGTTCTTAAGGTAGTCCTCTTTACTGGAGGTAGTAGCTGTGGAAGCATTGGCAGTAGAAGCTAAGTCAGCACCGGTAGATTCATCTGAAGCTACAACAGCTCCACCACTTACACTTGTAAATGGATTGGCCTTGCTGTCAGTGGCACCATACACATTATCTTTATGACTTTCGTAATAATCATAATTGCCAATAAAGTTATATAGCTGTTTATCTTTAAGCTCTATAATTCTACTGGAAACCTTGTTAATAAAATATCTGTCATGGCTTACGAAAAGCACGGTGCCTTCGTAATTTCTAATAGCTTCCTCAAGGATTTCCTTAGACTGAATATCCAAGTGGTTAGTTGGCTCATCAAGTATCAAAAAGTTGGCAGGTGAAAGCATTAGCTTGGCCAGAGATACTCGACCTCTTTCACCACCGGACAAATCGCCGATTTTCTTGAATACATCTTCACCAGTGAAGAGAAATGCAGCCAATACACTTCGGATTTTTGTGTTATTTAAGTCAGGATAGGAGTCTGATATTTCCTCAAATATAGTCTTATGTAAGGAAAGTACCTGGTGCTCCTGATCGTAATAGCCAATCTTAACTCTTGAGCCAAGGGCAATGGTTCCTGCATCCTTTGGCACAAAGCGATTAATTATTTTCAGGATTGTGGTTTTACCTGTACCATTTCCACCGATTAGGGCTACATGCTCCCCACGCTTAATTTCCATATTAAGTCCTTCAAATAGCTGGTTTGAGCCAAAGCTTTTGCCAAGGTCTGTAATAGTGAGGACATCATTTCCACTTTCTACAGAAGGGGTAAGAGAAAGTCGCATCTCTGAAGCTACCTCTGTTGGCTTTTCAAGGCGTTCCACCTTGTCTAACATTTTCTCTCTACTTTCGGCACGCTTTATGGATTTTTCTCGATTGAATTGCTTTAACTTGGTGATAACAGCTTCCTGGTGCTTTATCTCTGCCTGCTGATTAAGGTAAGCCTTCATCTGACTGGCGCGAATTTCGGCTCTTTTCTTAGAATAGTAGCTGTAATTACCATGGTATATAATACCCTTGGTGTTATCTATTTCCACCACCTTGGTGGCAATCTTATCTATAAAATATCTGTCGTGACTGACGATTATTACACTGCCCTGATATGAAGATAAAAATCCCTCTAGCCAAGCTATGGAAAGCATATCCAAGTGGTTGGTAGGCTCATCAAGAATAATAATGTCTGGCTTAGTAAGAAGAAGACGGCCTAAGGCAATACGCATCTTCTGCCCGCCGGATAGGGTGTTAATATGTCTTTCGTAATCACCCTTGTCAAAGCCAAGTCCCTTTAATACTCCAGTGATTTCACTTTCATAGGCATAGCCATTTTCCCTGTCATAAGTATTTTGGAGACGGTTGTAGGTCTCCATTATTCTATCCAAAGCTTCCCCGGAGGCTTCCTTCATATCCTGCTCTAGCTTTCGTATATTTGCCTCCATATCTATTATGTGTTGCTTAGTGGAAAGCATTTCTGCATACACGGTATTGTCAAAGGATATGTCCTGATGCTGGGAAAGGTATCCTATGGTGGTGTCCTTGGCCACAACTACTTGACCTGAGTCCGCAGTCTCTTCTCCCATGATTATCTTCAGTAGAGTGGTTTTACCAGAACCATTGATACCTACTATAGCTATCTTTTCCTTGTCTTCTATATGGAATGATACATCCTTTAGTATGTCTACCACACCGTAGGATTTGCTTATATTTTGGCAAGCTAGTAGCATAGCTGTCCTCCCTTGTGTAAAATGTATAAAAATTCATATAAATTCTTTTAAACCAATAGTATAAAAAAGGTGTGTAAATTTCATTAATATGTTATAATCTATTAGTTAAGATATGAGTATATTCAATCCTTGACAATTATATAATAATCATCAAAAAATATCAATGTGCCATTAGTCTGTGGTATAGCTAATGTATAATATTTACGGAGGATGTGTATGTTTAATTCAAAGGGGAAGGTAGCTAAAAAAGAAATAGAAGCCCTGTTTAATGAAATTCAGATTAATCTGGAGAATAATTATAAGGACTTAGCTATTGGGGCCAGGAAAAAGGCAGAGGAAAAGCTTAAAGCATTGGAAGGTTCAGGAGAATTAAAGGATAAGGATTTTAAAAAGCTAAAAGCAACATTAGATGATTATACCAAACGTATGGAGGGGTATCATCATTGATGATGGTTCTAATGTGTGTAGGGTCAACACACATTATGGATTATTAAATAATTACGTATGTGATTAATAGGAATTATTAGGGAGGGTAAAAATGGGTTTTTCTAAGGATTTTATATGGGGCGGTGCCTCAGCAGCACATCAGGTTGAGGGTGCTTATAATGAAGATGGAAAAGGTTTAAATATATGGGATGTGCACAGCAAGGTTCAGGGTAATGTTAGGTATTCTGAGGATGCAAAGGTTGCTTGTGACCATTACCACAGATATAAGGAGGATATTAAGCTATTTAAGGAGATGGGCCTTAAGTACTATAGATTCTCCATTAGCTGGGCAAGAGTTATCCCAGAGGGAACAGGTAAGGTTAATGAGAAGGGCCTAAAATTTTATTCCGACTTAGTGGATGAGCTTTTGGCAAATGGCATAGAACCAATTGTTACTTTGTTCCACTGGGATTATCCGTACGAGCTTTATTGTAGAGGTCATTGGCTCAATCCAGAGTCGCCTATATGGTTTGAGGAATATACTAAGGTGGTTATAGATGCATTATCAGATAGAGTAAAGTATTGGATGACATTTAATGAACCACAGTGCATAATTGGTTGTGGCCACTGGAGAGGTTCACATGCACCGTTCTTAAAGCTTCCAAACAAGGATTTGATTAGAATGTCACATAATATTTTGTTATCACATGGTAGAGCTGTTAAGTATATTAGAGAGAATGCAAAACAGGATTGTAAGGTAAGCTTTGTATCTATAGCTCCAGTTCACATTCCTGTAGATAATAGTCCTAAGGCTATAGAAGAGGCAAGAAATGCATCTATGTCTCTTTCTAACAAGGGATTTTTCTCCATAACCTGGTGGTGTGATCCGGTATATCTGGGAAAGTATCCTGAGGAGGCTTATGAGCTTTATGGTGAGGATATGGTTACTCCTACCAAGGAAGAGATGGAGCTTATATCTCAGCCACTTGATTTTTATACTGCAAATATTTATTACAGTGAAAGCTTCAAGAGTGATAATGGATATAATTCAAATGCATATCAGGGTGTGCCACGTAACAGCTTAGGCTGGGTAGTAGATGAGAAGGTTGCTTATTGGTCAGCTAAGTTTATCTACGAAAGATATGGCTTGCCATATATGATTGGCGAGAATGGTATATGCTTTAGAGATTGGGTAGATTTAGATGGAAAGATAGTTGATGGTGGCAGAATTGATTACATCCGAAGATATGTAAGGGAATTAATGAAGGCTGCTGATGAGGGAGTACCAGTTATGGGATATCTGTATTGGTCAGTTATGGATAACTTTGAATGGGGCGAGGGCTATGATGAGCGTTTTGGTCTTATCCATGTAGATTACCAGACTCAGAAGCGTACTATTAAGGAATCTGGCTACTGGTTTAAGAAGCTTATAGAGTCCAATGGTGAGATAGTAAAATAAATTAATGGTTAGGAAAGAGCTTGTATGAATAAGAAGATTGTTACTCTTCTAAAGATGATAGTGCTATCCTTAGGCTTGATTGCTGTGGTTTCCGTGGCTGGTAAGAATAAAGGACATAAGGTGGATTCCGGTGAGGAAGCTGGGGCCACTAGCCATTATTTTGCTATGGGAACTTCTATATCGGTAAGTGTTTATTCAGAAGATAAGTCTGTGGACGAGAACAGCCTTAAGGAGAAAATAGTTGAAGATATAAAGAGATTAGATCAGCAGGTTTTGTCTTGGAGAAGTACCACAAGTGAGCTGGGAGAAGTAAATAATAACACAGTTGGTAGCACACAGATAAGTGAAGAGCTTTATGTTGTGTTAAAACAATCTCTTCAGATATGTAAGGACAGTGAAGGTGCTTTGGATATTACCATAAGACCTCTCGCGGCTCTCTGGAATATTGAGGGAGATAACAAGGGAGAATTCGTACCTCCAGCTAAGGAGGAGATAGCTGAAACCCTGAAACTGGTGGATTATGAGGCAATTACATTGTTATCAGAGCAATATAGTACTTCATCTGCCTTAGATGAAGCTAAGCCTCAGGCTAATGAGAATACTAATTACTATGTGACTTGTGCCTCAGAAGGTATAATTATTGATTTAGGTGCAACAGGAAAGGGGTATGCCCTAGATCAATCAAAAGCTAATCTTATAGAGGCAGGGGTAGAAGGAGCTCTTGTTACAGTTGGCGGTAGTGTTCTGGTGTATGGTGAAAAAACTGATGGCAGCAGCTGGAAGATAGGTGTTAGAGATCCCTTAAAGCCTAACGATACAAGTGCTATGATGGGGTATCTGGAGTTTGAACCGGGAACAGTTACCTGTGTGTCAACCTCAGGTGGTTATGAAAAGTTTAAAACATATGAGGGTAAGGACTATCATCATATATTAGATAGTAAAACAGGCTATCCATCTGACAGTGGCTTGCTAAGTGTAACTGTGGTTTGTGATAATGGATTAGTAAGTGATGGACTTTCTACTGCTTGCTTTGTGTTAGGATATGAAAAGTCATTACCATTATTAGAAAAATATAATGCGCAGGCAGTTTTTTTGGACACTAATGGGAATATAATAGTGACAGAGGATTTGAAAGATAATTGGATAAAAAATAATTCGAGGTGATAAAGGTGAAGTGGTTAGAGCATTTAAAAACAATCAATAAACATAAGCTGCAGGTTATGAAGCATTGCTTTGCAGTAGGTCTTTATTGGCAGGGAATAATGCACGATTTGTCCAAGTATTCCTGGGTGGAATTTTCCATGGGAGCTAAGTATTATCAGGGCAATAGAAGTCCTAATGATGCAGAGAGAGAGGACAAGGGATATACCAGTGCATGGCTGCATCATAAGGGTAGGAATAAGCATCATCTAGAATATTGGATAGATTATAGTGTAGATAAGACAAAGGGTATCGTGGGTATGGAGATGCCTAAGAAATATGTTATAGAAATGTTTTGTGACAGAGTGGCAGCCTGTAAGATTTACAACAAGGAGAAATACCATCAGGGTCAACCACTGGAATATTATAAGAAGGGTCGTTCTGGAAAGCTGTTGCATCCTAATTCACAGGCACTGTTAGAAAAGTATTTGGAAATGCTTGCGGAAAAGGGAGAAGAGTATACCTTTAAGTATATTAAGAATTATGAGGTGAAGGCTATTCGTGTGACAGGCTTTAAAAAGCTTGTGAATAAATTAAAAGACATAGCTTTATTCTTATACAGATTAATCGAAGAATAATATGTGATGATTGATGAAGTATTATCTTCTTTTGAATAGTGAGATAATAACAAGGGAAAAGACTTAAATGTACATCGGGGATACTAGAAAGAAGGAGTTACAAATGGATTTTACACATTTACATGTCCATACAGAGTTTAGTTTGCTGGATGGTTCAGCTAAAATTAAAGAGTTGGTAGCTAGAGCTAAGGAATTAGGTATGAAGGCACTTGCTATAACAGACCATGGTGTTATGTATGGTGCCATCAATTTTTATAAAGCCTGCAAGGATGCGGGAATTAAGCCTATTATTGGCTGTGAGGTTTATGTTGCTCCAGGCTCACGCTTCGATAGAGAAGTAGTGAAGGGTGAGGGCAGATATAATCACCTTGTACTTCTTGCCAAGAATAACCTAGGTTACTACAATCTTTGTAAGATAGTATCAGCTGGATTTGTAGATGGATTTTACTACAAGCCAAGAGTTGATATGGAAATATTAAAACAGTACAGTGAGGGAATTATAGCCCTTAGTGCTTGTTTGGCTGGTGAGGTTGCTACAAACCTTAGACATAATAATTATGAAGGCGCTAAGGAGGCAGCACTTAAGCATCTAGATATATTTGGTGAGGGGAATTATTACTTAGAGCTTCAGGACCATGGAATGCCAGAGCAACGTACTGTGAATGCGGGAGTTATGAGACTTTCCAAGGAATTGGGAATTCCTATGGTAGCAACCAATGATTCTCACTACATAATGGCAGATGATGCAGAGGCTCATGATGTGCTTCTTTGCATTCAGACAGGAAAGCTACTTAAGGATGAGGACCGTATGAGATATGATGGGGGTCAGTATTACCTTAAGTCAGCAGAGGAGATGGCAAAGCTATTTCCATATGCCTTAGAAGCTCTTGAGAATACTAACAAGATTGCAGATATGTGTGATGTTGAGATTGTATTTGGAGAGCAGAAGCTGCCTAAGTTTGAGGTGCCAGAGGGATATGATGCATTTTCATATCTAACTGATCAGTGTAATAAGGGCTTAGTGAGAAAGTATGGTGAAGTTACTCCAGCCCTTCAGGAGAGGCTAGATTATGAGCTTGGTGTAATTCGTGATATGGGATTCGTGGATTACTTCTTAATTGTGTGGGATTTTATTAGGTTTGCCAAGGAGAATGGAATTCCAGTAGGACCAGGAAGAGGTTCAGCAGTAGGAAGTGTTGTATCCTATACACTAGATATTACAGATATGGAGCCTATTAAGTATGAGTTACTTTTTGAAAGATTCTTGAATCCTGAGAGAGTAACCATGCCCGATATAGATATTGACTTCTGTCCTGATAGAAGACAGGAGGTTATAGAGTATGTTAATCAAAAGTACGGTAAGGATAATGTAGCACAGATTATTACCTTTGGAACACTTGCTGCTAAGCAGTGTATTAGAGATGTTGGTAGGGTTATGGATTTACCTTATGCCTTGTGCGACAAGGTGTCTAAGGCGGTTCCAACTAAGCTCCCTGAAGAATATGAAAATGAAAAGCTCAATATTCCTCTCGCTCTAAAGATAAGTAAGGAGCTTCGGGAGATGTATGATGAGAGCGAGGATGTTAGGAAGATGATTGATATGGCAATTAAGCTGGAAGGTCTTCCTAGACAGTCAGGAACTCATCCCGCCGGAGTAGTTATTGGTCAGAAGCCTATAGGAGAGTACGTACCTCTTGGTCGTGGTGTGGAGGATGCTATTGTTACCCAGTACGATAAGGATTTAATTGAGGAGTTGGGACTTCTCAAGATGGATTTCCTTGGACTTAGAAACCTGACAGTTATAGCGGATGCCAAGAGATTTATCAAGGAAAATCATGGAGTGGATATAGACTTTGCTAAGATGGAGCTGGATGACCCAGAAGTATTTGAGCTTATATCTGCTGGTAAGACAGATGGTGTGTTCCAGCTAGAAAGTGCAGGAATGAAGAGCTTCATGAAGCAGCTTAAGCCTGCTAATATAGAAGAGGTTATAGCAGGTATATCCTTATATAGACCGGGTCCTATGGACTTTATTCCACAGTATTTTAAGGGTAAGAAGAATAAGGCAGGTATAGTATATGATCATCCGGCCTTGGAGAAGATTCTTGCTCCTACCTATGGCTGTATAGTGTATCAGGAGCAGGTTATGCAGATAGTTATGGAGCTTGCTGGTTACTCCCTTGGGCGAAGTGATTTGGTAAGACGTGCCATGGCTAAGAAGAAGCCGGAGGTTATGGCCAAGGAACGTAAAAACTTTGTATATGGTAATGAGGCAGAAGGTGTTCCGGGATGTATTAGCAGAGGAATAAGTGAGGAGATTGCCAATAAGATATTCGATGAGATGACCGACTTTGCAAAATACGCATTTAACAAGAGTCACGCGGGAGCTTATGCCCTTGTTGCATATCAGACAGCTTATCTTAAGGCACACTACCCTGTGGAATATATGGCTGCTCTTATATCCTCAGTAAAGGAAAAATCTACTAAGGTTGCTGAGTATATTCAGATATGTAAGTCCATGGGTATAGAAATTTTGCCACCAGATATAAATGTTGGTCTTGGAGATTTCTCTGTATCAGGCAATGCTATTAGATATGGTTTATCTGCAGTTAAGAGTGTTGGCGAAGGTGTTACAGATATCGTTAGAGAAGAAATTCTTGAGAGAGGTCCATTTAAGAGCTTAGAGGACTTTGTTAACAGACTATCCAATAAGGAAGCCAACAAGCGTACTATAGAAAGCTTTATATGTTCAGGTGCATTTGATAGCTTCGGATATAATAGACGTCAGATGATGATGGCATATCCAAGTATTTTGGAAAATGTAGCCAAGGAGAAGAAGAACGCTATGTCAGGTCAGATGTCCTTGATGGATTTTCTTGGAGAAGAGGAAAAAGCGGATTTCCAGGTAAAATATCCTGATGTGGAGGAATACTCTAAGGAGGATAAGCTTTCCAAGGAAAAAGAATTCTTAGGAGTTTGTATCAGCGGACATCTCTTAGATGATTACGTGGAAGTAATAGACGCCAAATGCACCGCAAAGTCCATAGACTTTATTGTGGATGAGGAATTTGAGGAATGTGCAGTTTCAGATAAACAGTTTTATACTGTGGCTGGAGTTGTGGAGAATGTTAGAGTTCAGACCACTAAGAGGGGCGATAATATGGCCTTTGTCACAATTGAGGATATGTATGGAACCTTGGAAATAGTTGTATTCCCAAGAGAATATAGTAATTATAGAAGTATATTAGAGAAGAATAGCAAGCTTCTTATAAGAGGCAATGCATCCCTTTCTGATAGAGGTAATAATCTTATAGCCTCAGATATATATACCCTAGAAGCTATAAGACAGGATATTGAAGCTGAGAGCAAGGAGCTTTGGGTGTGCTTTGAGGATGAGGAGGAGTTTAATGCCAAGGAACAGACCTTCCTTAATATACTAGGCAGATACAGTGGAAGAACTGTTGTAATGGTTATGCTTAGAAATCCTAGAAGCTTTAAGAGAATGGCTGAAAAGTACAGAGTTGTAGCTTCAGAGGAGTTGCTTTTGGCCCTAGGTGATTTTAAGGGAGAGGAAAATGTGGTTGTAAGGCCAGTTTCTAAGAAGTAATTTCTTGGTATATGTCGAATCGGTTAAAATGTGGCAAAAAACATTTTAAGTTACTTGTTATTGGAAAAGCTTTTTGGTAATATAGTCAATCATAGATAAGGAGACAGGCTAATGATAATCACATCAGCCACAAATGACAAAATAAAGGATATAAAAAAGCTAATTAAGTCGGCATCCTACAGACGTGAAAAAGGGCTTTATGTGGTGGAGGGAATCCGAATGTTTAGAGAGATTCCACCAGAAGACATAGCTGCGGTATACGTAAGTGAGGGAGCCTATGATAAGCTTAAAGGAGAGCTTTCTTTGCTGGTTAAGGAAGAGGATATAACCTTTGTTGCAGACCATGTATTTTCATCTATGTCAGATACTAACACTCCTCAGGGAGTGATGGGTTTGGTGAGAATGAGGAAGATAGACTTTAAGGATTTGATTAGTGGACAGAGTGATTTTCTATTAATAGCTGAGCGCTTACAGGATCCGGGAAATCTAGGTACCATAATTAGAACTGCTGAGGGCGCAGGCGCGACTGGAATAATCCTAAGTATTGATTCGGTGGATATGTATAATCCTAAGGTAATTAGATCAACTATGGGTTCAGTATTTAGAGTCCCAATATATGTGTCTGAAGACTTAGCTTATGATATTGATAGATTAAAAGAGCATGGAGTTTGTATCTATGGTGCACACTTAGAAGGCAAGGAGTTTTATGATGAAGACTTCAAGGGTTCCTGTGGATTTTTAATAGGCAATGAGGGCAATGGCTTAAGTGAAGCAATAAGTAGCAAGGCTGATAAGCTGATTAGGATTCCGATGTGTGGGAAGCTAGAATCCTTAAATGCAGCAACCTCAGTTGCGGTTATCTCATATGAGGTTTTAAGACAGAGAAGGAAAAAATAAAAAATCTACAAAAAACTGGAATATATTTATACTTAATAGAGTATATATATAATATACCAAAAGGATAAGACCGATGGCTATGGGGAGCCCTAACAAATCGGTCATACGCCCTGGGGATATTAGGGTGTTCATATGAAGGAGGAAAAAATATGACAGAGAAAATTTTAACAAACAATCAGGTAGTAGTAGCAGGAGAAATCGCATCAGATTTCAGATTCAGCCATGAAATATTTGGCGAAGGTTTTTACATGGTGGACCTACTGGTAAGTAGATTAAGTGATACACATGACATTATTCCCCTAATGGTGTCAGACAGACTCTATGATGTAGAGAATTCACATATCGGTGAAAAGGTTTTAGCCAAGGGACAATTCAGATCCTATAATAAGCATGATGAGAACAAGAACAGACTTATTCTATCAGTATTTGTAAGAGAGATAGAGAATATCGTTGAGCCAGATGATAGAGAGAATAAGCCAAATCAGATTTATCTTGATGGTTACATATGCAAGGAACCGATATATCGTATGACTCCTCTTGGAAGAGAGATTGCAGATATTCTTCTTGCAGTGAATAGAGCCTATGGAAAGTCAGATTATATTCCATGTATATGTTGGGGCAGAAATGCTCGTTTTGCAGGAAAGCTTGCAGTAGGTGAGCATGTGGCTGTCTGGGGAAGAATCCAGAGTAGAGAGTACCAGAAGAAGGTAGGCAATGACGAGATTGTTAATAAGGTTGCCTATGAGGTATCAGTAAGTAAGATGGAATGCTTGGAGTAGTTTACTTGTGAGGCGTTGACATGGCTCAAAGTTAATGTTATAATGGCTTGGACTTGACGAGTGCAAGGGAAGCATGAATATATAAGGTAGAGGTGCGAGATTCATAAGTACCCCACAGGATGACTTAGATCAGAGGATTGTGGGTGAAAGGGGAAATCGCCGAAGGAAGGTAGATATCTAAGGACTACTGACCTGGCTATGCGGTTAATAGCTGTATGGTTGTCATCGTAAGATGGAGCGCTACTATAGAAATATAATTATGAATGTATTATTTCAGATTATTTCGGGTTAGCACTTTGTCGTGCTAACCCTTTTTGCGCGTTACAATGAGTCGTGCTAGACGATGGCTAATATGCTCGTTGGGTGCTTGCACACATAAGAGCATATTTAGACATTGGATAATACGACGAATGTCGCGACAGTGAGCAAGCTTGCTTGCGAACCTGTCGGCACGACGGAGTTAATTATTTTTGAATTAGGAGGAAATAAAAATGGCAATTTTTACAGGATCAGGTGTTGCAATAGTTACACCATTTAAGGAGAACAAAGAGGTTGATTATGATAAGTTCAGAGAGCTTATTGAGTTCCATATTGCTAATGGAACAGATTGTATTATTGTATGTGGAACTACAGGCGAGTCTTCTACACTTACTCATGAGGAGCATATTGAGTGTATTAGATTCTGTGCAGAGGTTGTTAATAAGAGAATTCCAGTTGTTGCAGGAACAGGTTCAAACTGCACTGAGACAGCTATATATCTTTCACAGGAGGCTGAAAAGGCTGGAGTTGATGGATTACTTATTGTAACTCCATACTATAACAAGGCTACTCAGAAGGGACTTATTGCACACTACACAGCTATTGCAAACAGTGTGTCACTTCCTATTATTATGTACAATGTACCAAGTAGAACAGGTGTTAATATATTACCAGAGACAGCTGCATATCTTGCTAAGAATGTGGATAACATAGTAGCAATTAAGGAAGCTACTGGTAACCTTTCACAGGCAGCAAAGCTTATGAGCCTTTGTGGAGATGATATTGATCTTTATTCAGGTAATGACGATCAGATAGTGCCAATTATGTCACTTGGCGGAAAGGGCGTTATCTCAGTTATCGCTAACATTGCTCCACAGGAGACACATGATTTATGTCAGGCATATCTTGACGGAGATGTTAAGAAGGCTTGTGCTATGCAGCTTAAGTCAATTGAGCTTTGTGATGCACTTTTCTGTGAGGTTAATCCAATCCCAGTTAAGAAGGCAGTTGAGATAATGGGTCTTTGCCCAGGTTATGTTAGAGGACCACTTACTGAGATGGAGCCTGCTAATGCTGAAAGATTAACAAAGGCTATGGCTAATTTTGGCTTAAAGTTCTAGGAGGTTTATATGACAAGGATAATCATGCATGGCTGTAACGGTAAGATGGGCCAGGTAATCACTGGTATATGTAAGGAAGATGATGGTGTAAATATCGTTGCAGGTATTGATGTAATGGACAATAGAGACAATGGATATCCAGTGTTTACTGATATTGAGGCTTGTGATGTAGAGGCTGATGTTATTGTGGATTTTGCAGCTGCTGTTGCAGTTGATAAGCTACTAAAGTATGCAGAGGATAAGAATATTCCTGTTGTACTTTGTACTACTGGCCTTTCACCAGAGCAGTTAAGCAAGGTGTCACAGGTTTCAGAAAAGGTAGCAATTTTAAAGTCTGCAAATATGAGTCTTGGTATCAATACTATTATGAAGCTGCTTAAGGATGCTATAGGAGTATTTGGACCAGCAGGCTATGATGTGGAAATTGTTGAGAAGCATCACAATCTTAAGGTGGATGCACCATCAGGAACTGCACTGGCTTTGGCTGATTCCATAAACGAGGCAAGCAATAATCAGTATGAGTATATTTATGATAGATCACAGACTAGAAATAAGCGTGATAAGAGAGAGCTTGGTATCTCAGCAGTAAGAGGTGGTACTATAGTTGGAGAGCACGAGGTTATATTTGCAGGTATTGATGAGGTTATAGAGATTAAGCACACAGCATACTCAAAGTCAGTATTTGCAAAGGGAGCTGTTGAGGCAGCAAAATTCTTGGCAGGAAAGCCTGCTGGTATGTATAACATGTCAGATGTTATTGGCTAATATAGGTAGGTGATATTATGTATCAGGATAGCGTAGTGCTATGTAGCGCATCTAAATATACTGAAAAATACTATTTGAATCCGGATTTTGAAGGCCTTCCAGATCTTGTAAAACGAGAGCTTCAGATTATGTGCGTTTTATTTACAGAGGATGTAGGTGGAATAATTATTCTGGAGTATGATGAGGATGGTAATCTAAATCTTAAGACACATTGTGATGAGGATGATATTCTCTATGACGAAATAGGAAGTGTACTTAAGATTAAGCAGTTGCTTAGAGAAAAGGAAGAGCTTTTTGAACAGCTTGAACAGTATTACAAGGTATTCTTCCTTCAGGAGGATTAAAGGAGATAATATGTTATTTGCAATAGACGTAGGAAATACTAATATAACAGTTGGTTTATTTGAGGGTGAGGAGCTAAAATATACATTTCGTATGACTACAGGTATATCACGTACCTCAGACGAATATGGTATGTTCTTTGGAGATTGGCTTACACTTCGTGGAATGAGCATAGATGATATTGATTCAGTAATTATTTCATCAGTTGTTCCCAAGGTTATGCACTCACTTACAAGTGGAATAATCAAGTATCTTCACGTTACACCTATAATAGTTGGACCAGGAATTAAGACTGGTATTAATGTTGCAATACCTAATCCAAAAGCTTTAGGTGCTGATAGACTTGTAGATGCTGTTGCAGCATATGAGCTTTATGGTGGTCCGGTTATTGTTGTTGATTTTGGAACTGCAACAACTCATGATTTGGTTCTTGCTGATGGAGTATTTCATTCAGGTGTTACAACCCCTGGTATAAGACTTGCAGCCAGTGCTCTTTGGACAGGAACAGCAAAGCTTCCTGAAATTGAGATTACTAAGCCAGACACTATACTTGCTAAGGATACAGTTACTAGTATGCAGGCTGGTGTGTTCTTTGGTTGTATAGGTCAGACTGAATATATTATAGATAAGATTAAAAAGGAATCAGGCTTAACAGATATAAAGGTTGTAGCTACAGGTGGTTTGGGTAAGCTAATATCTGAGAACACAGATAAGATAGATGTGTATGATCCGAATCTGACTCTTCAGGGATTAAGAATTATATACGAAAAGCAGTAGTCAGGAGATTAGTATGTTAGATTTTAAGGACAAAATCATACTGGCGCCTATGGCAGGTATTTGTGACCTGCCATTTCGTTTGTTGTGCAAGGAGCAGGGAGTAGATATCCTATACACAGAGATGGTTAGCGCAAAGGGTATGCATTACAATAACAAGAATACAGGACCTCTTATAATGACAGATAAGAGGGAAGAACCTATAGGCGTTCAGATTTTTGGAAGTGAGCCAGAGCTTATGGGAGAGCAGGCTAAGCGCTTAGAGGATAAGGGCTTTGCTTTTATTGATGTAAATATGGGCTGCCCAGTACCTAAGATAGTTAATAACGGTGAGGGTTCTGCTCTTATGAAGAAGCCGGAATTAATAGGTCAAATAGTAGAGTCACTGGTTAAAAGTGTTAGTCTTCCTGTAACCATCAAAATCAGAGCAGGATTTACCCCAGATAATCTGAATGCTCCTGAGATTGCTCGTATTGCACAGGAGTCAGGTGCATCAGCAGTGGCTGTTCATGGAAGAACCAGAGAACAATATTACCAAGGGGTTGCCAATTGGGATATTATACGACAGGTTAAGGAAAATGTAACCATACCGGTTATAGGTAATGGAGATATAACCTGTGGGAAGGATGTGCTTAGAATCAAAGAGGAAACTGGTTGTGATTCATTTATGATAGGAAGAGCTGCTAAGGGAAATCCTTGGATATTTAAAGAGATAAAGCACTTCTTAGCAACAGGAGAGGAATTACCTAGACCAACAAATAAAGAAATAAGAGATATGATGCTGCGTCAGGCTCAGCTTATGATAGAATACAAGGGCGAATATACAGGAATCCATGAGATGCGAAAGCATGTAGCCTGGTACACACAGGGAATCAAGGATTCAGCAAAGCTTCGCGCCAGTATAAATATGGTTGAAAGCTATGAGGAGATGAAGGAGCTTATCGACGCAACCTTACTCGTATAGAAAAAAAGGATGTACGCCAGGTTAAGATGAAGGAGTGCATCCTTTTTTGTTGTATTGTATGTAAAGAAAACAGGGCCTGTGCCAAAAACTATATTCCGGCCGCGACAGGGCTGGGCTAAGCTGACCGTTTTAAGTGTCAGCGCGGCCCAGTCCCTAGGCAGGCCGGCCAATGTGTTTCCTTGCACAGGCCCTACAATTTATATATGGTACAACTTCCCGGAAATTTTTATGCTGTTGTACAGCTTCTTGTACTCCTCAGCTTTCAGGGGAGTAATGTAATTTTTGATAAAAGCCTTCTCAAATCCTAAACTATTTAGAGTATCCGCCGCTTTGTTATATGCAACAGCGGCTTCAATCTCCGTGTCATATTTTCCTACCAGATAATCTCCATTGATATGGATATATGCACAATAGGTATTAATACCATTTTTGCTTTCAACTCTAACACCAGTATAGTTATTTATTACCTTAATATTTGAATATCTATAATCGTTAGGGTCTCCATTTGCCATAATATAATCTCTGCCATACACAGCAAAGGGCTTTATTCCAAATCTGCTGAGAATCTTGTATTGGCTTCCGTAATCACTTACAAATAAATACCCACCACGTTTTTGGATTTTGTGAGAAGCATAGAAGAATAAATCATCTCTATCAAATTTCAGCACAGTTTTCCTGTCCATATAGTATTCGAAATATTGTTTTCTAATATAAATTGGAGTGGAAATGTATATTTTGTTGTCTCTGTAGTTTATTAGAGATATGAACTTGTCATGTGGGAGAGTTTGGCATGCGCTATAATCGTTTAAGGAAATGTTGGTGTTATCAACTACATTTTTTGCATCCAAATAAGCCTGGTGTGCTTCACTTTCAGAAGAGTAGCTTCCCAGACTAATATGTTTGCTTTTATATGTAAATGAGGCTCTATAGTAAGTAGTGCCGTCCTTTTTATTTGCTTTGTAAACTCCCGCTTTATCCATAAATATGCAATTCCTTGTCTTATTATAGAAAAAGTATAAGACTTATGACAGCTTATGTCTAGAAAAAAATGTGAAAAGGCTTGACCTTGCATAGTGGGGTACTTTATAATCACTATAGTGTTATGTAATTAATTTGTAACATATTTGAAAAAAGAAAGACATAAAAGGCTGGTGTTATATTTATGAAAGAAAAGCTAAAAAAATTCAAAAGCCAAATGATAGAAAAAACTACAGAGATTATGTCTGAGTACGGAAGATATATAGGTTCAGGAATAGTTGTGCTAACATTATTTGTAGTCTGTGGTACAACACTTGCCACTAGAATTGCAGATAATAGTATGCCATCTGGAGTTATGATGACTATACCTTCAGTGTCAGAGGGCAAGGAGCCATTTTCAGGAAATGTATTTTACGTAGAGGGAATTAGCTACAATGATATGATTACAGGTAGCTATGAGTCTGACAAAGCTGAGGATATAGCAAAATCCGAGAAAGAAATTCAAGATATTTTGCTTGCCAAGCAGGAGGAGAGACAGAAGAAGGCAGCAGAGGAAGTCTTGAATATGGAGTACCAGAATACGGATAATTTGGTAGTGTATGTGCCAGAAACCACTGTAACTACGTCAGGTACCACCGTTACTGCTGGTGCAGGCTCCCAGTACACAATGGCTGATGCTAATGGTACATATAAAAGCTTGGGAGAGTTTGAGCTTACAGCATATTGCCCATGTCCTATATGCTGTGGAATTTACAGTAATATGACCAATCCAACTACTGCAAGTGGAACTAGAGCTACAGAGGGTAGAACTATTGCAACAGACACATCTGTAATACCATTTGGTACTAAGGTTGTAATCAATGGTAAGATTTATACTGCAGAGGATACAGGTGGAGCCATAAAGGGAAATCGTATTGATATTTACTTTGAATCACATACAGAGGCATTATATTTTGGTAGACAAAAGGCCCAGGTTTATCTGGCTGAATAGTTGATTTTACTTGTTTTTATATATTTAATGTGTTATTATCCTTTTGGTTAATTACAAATATAAAAATATGAGGAGTTTTTGATATGGAATTAATATACAAAAGTACAAGAAATGCTAATGAGACAGCTACAGCATCAATGGCTATATTAAAGGGACTTGCTAACGAGGGTGGTCTTTTTGTGCCAGACAGCATCCCTGCATTTGATGTATCATTAGAGGAGCTTTCAAAGATGGATTACCGTCAGGTGGCATATAATGTTATGAAGCTTATGCTTACTGACTTTACTGAGGAAGAGTTAATGCACTGTATTAACAGCGCATATGATGATAAGTTTGATACTAAGGAGATTGCACCACTTGTTAAGAAGGCTGGGGCATACTACTTAGAGCTTTTCCATGGTTCAACCATAGCATTTAAGGATATGGCACTTTCAATACTTCCATATCTTTTAACTACATCTGCTAAGAAGAATAATGTGGAGAATGAAATAGTAATTCTTACAGCTACTTCAGGTGATACTGGTAAGGCCGCACTTGCAGGCTTTGCAGATGTTCCTGGTACTAAGATTATAGTATTTTATCCTAAGAATGGTGTTAGTCCAATTCAGGAGAAGCAGATGGTTACTCAGAAGGGTGACAACACATTTGTAGTTGGTATCACAGGTAACTTTGATGATGCTCAGACAGGCGTTAAGAATATGTTCTCAGATGTAGAGCTTAATAATTACCTTGCAACTAAGGGATATCAGTTCTCATCAGCTAACTCTATCAACATTGGACGTCTTGTTCCACAGATGGTTTATTATGTATACGCATACACTAGACTTGTGGCAAATGGTGACATTAAGGCTGGTGACAAGATTAATGTAGTAGTTCCAACAGGAAACTTCGGTAATATCCTTGCAGCTTACTATGCTAAGGAGATGGGACTTCCTATAGCTAAGTTTATCTGTGCTTCAAACGAGAACAAGGTATTATATGATTTCTTTGAGACAGGAAGCTATAATAGAAATAGAGATTTCATTCTTACAACATCACCATCTATGGATATACTTATCTCAAGTAACCTTGAGAGACTTATCTACAAGATAGCTGGCAATGATGCTGCTAAGAATAAGGAGCTTATGTTAGCATTAAATAGCAAGGGTGAGTATACAATCACTGATGATATGAAGGCAAATCTTGCAAGCTTCTACGGAAACTATGCATCTGAGGCTGAGACATCAGCTACAATTAAGAAAGTATATGAGTCAGATAACTACATTATGGATACTCATACTGCAGTTGCTGCAAATGTATATGATAAGTATGTTGCTGCAACAGGAGATACAACTCCAACAGTTATTGCATCTACAGCAAGTCCATATAAGTTTACAAGAAGCGTTATGAATTCAATTGATTCAGAGTATGACAAGCAGAGTGACTTTGACCTTGTAGACGAGCTTAACCGTCTCTCTGGTGTAAAGGTTCCACAGGCTATCGAGGACATTAGAACAGCTCCAGTTCGTCACAACACAGTATGTGACAAGGAAGACATGCTTAAGGTAGTTAAGGAATTCCTTGGAGTATAAGATTAGCGCTTCGTGTTTTGTAGAACACAGAATACAAATAATAAGACAGTTCGTTTGTACCATCCTGTCTATAAACAAAACCAGGACTATTTATAAGGCATAAGGATACACATAGTTGTATTCTTGTATATGAGTATTAGCCCCGTAAGTAGAATCCTACTTGCGGGGTTTTTGTTAATAAGGATTATTATATAAAGGTGCGGCACCATATCCTTTATTCCGGCCGCGACAGGGTGGGGACTAAGCTGACCGTTTTAAGTGTCAGCGTGGACCCACCCTAGGCAGGCCGGCCAATATGTATCATTGCCGCCTCTTATCAGGAAGCCAACAAGGAGGAAAAAACTATGTACACCTTAAAGACAAGTGCCAGCTTCGACAGCGCACATTTTTTAAAGGGATATGAGGGCAAGTGTTCAAATATTCATGGTCATAGATGGACCGTGGAAATTGAGGTTGCCAGAGAACAATTAGATACAGACGGTCAGTGTAGAGGTATGATAGTTGATTTTTCTACCTTAAAGTCTGACTTAGGAGAATTAGTGGATTATTTGGATCACTCCCTGATTATTGAGGAGGGAAGTCTAAAGCCCAAAACTATGGAAGCATTAGTGGAAGAAAATTTTAGAATTATAGAAGTGGATTTTCGTCCAACAGCAGAGAATTTTGCACAATATTTTTACAGTGCGATGACAGATAAGGGATATAAGGTTGCTAAGGCCACAGTATACGAAACGCCAAATAACTGTGCAACATACAGCAAGTGATTGTTAACATAATATAGAAAACAAAGCGAGTGTAATATGGGAAGATTTAAGGTTGTTGAAAAGTTCATAAGCATTAATGGAGAGGGAAGATGTGCAGGTGAATTAGCTGCATTTATAAGATTTGCAGGCTGTAACTTGAATTGCTCCTACTGTGATACAAGATGGGCAAATGAAGCAAATGTGCCATATGAGATATTAAGCGAGGAGGAAATATACGCTTATATTAAAGAGCAGAATGTTAATAATATAACACTTACTGGTGGAGAACCCCTACTTCAGGAAAATATAGGTAGATTAATTAAGCTTCTGTCAAAAGATAAGAGCTTAAGAATTGAAGTAGAAACTAACGGTGCAGTTTCATTAAAGGACTACATAGATATAGGGGATAATGTTACATTTACCCTTGACTATAAATTACCTGGCAGTAAAATGAATCATATGATGGTTATGGAAAATTATGACCTTATTAGGATACAGGATACAGTGAAATTCGTGGTGTCAGATCAAGAGGATTTGGATAAAGCAAGAGAAATAATTGAGGAATATAGTTTGACGGATAAGGTTGCAGTATATCTTAGCTCCTCCTTTGGTGTTATAAAGCCAGAGGATATTGTAAATTATATGATAGAGCATAACTTGAATAAGGTAAAGCTACAGCTACAGATGCATAAGTATATCTGGGATCCGAATAGAAAGGGAGTTTAACATGGCAATAGATAAGGAAGCAATAAGAGAACATATAAAGGGAATATTAATAGCATTAGGAGATGATCCTGATAGAGAGGGACTTAAGGATACTCCTGACAGAGTTGCTCGTATGTACGAGGAGGTCTTTGAGGGTATGAATTATAGCAATGATGAAATAGCGGCCATGTTTGATAAATCCTTTGAACAGCCAGGGGAAGCTTCTGAGGATATGGTTTTAGTTAAAGATATAGAAGTGTTTAGCTATTGTGAGCACCATATGGCGCTTATGTATGATATGAAGGTTTCTGTTGCCTATATTCCTCATGGAAAGGTGATTGGACTTAGTAAGATTGCCAGAATAGCTGAGATGGTTGCAAAAAGACTACAGCTTCAGGAAAGAATAGGTACAGATATAGCCTATGTTATGTCCAAGGCAACAGGATCTAATGATGTGGCTGTAATCATAGAAGGCTGTCATAGCTGTATGACTGCCAGAGGAATAAAAAGTAAGGGTGCTAAAACGGTTACTACTACATTAAATGGAAAGTTTAAGGAAGATGCAGGATTACAGAACAGACTTATGATGATGCTTAAGTAGGAGGAGAACTATGAAGAATAAGAATGAGGCAGTAGTTGTATTTAGCGGTGGTCAGGATAGTACTACCTGTTTACTTTGGGCTATGAAAAAATATGATAAGGTTTATGCAGTATCCTTTGATTATGGTCAAAGACATGTGTTAGAGCTTGAATGTGCAAAAGAAATATGTAAAAAGCTTAATGTTGAGCATACAATAATGGATATGAGCTTACTTAATCAGCTTGCCCCTAATTCTCTTACAAGAGATGATATTGAGGTAGATAAGGATGCACCAGCTGAGGGAACTCCTAATTCCTTTGTTGAGGGGAGAAATATGGTATTTCTTACATTTGTGGCCATATTTGCAAAGGTTAGAGGGATAAGTGATATTATAACTGGTGTATCTCAAAGCGATTTTTCTGGTTATCCAGATTGTAGAGATGTGTTTATTAAATCTCTTAACACAACTCTTAACTTGGCAATGGATTATGATTTTGATATAATAACTCCATTGATGTGGATTGATAAAGAGGAGACATGGGAGCTTAGTGATAAGCTAGGTGGATTTGATATAGTTAGGGAAATGACTCTTACCTGTTACAATGGTGTAAAAGGTGACGGATGCGGGGAGTGTCCGGCCTGTAAGTTGAGAAAGAAAGGCTTAGACGCATATTTAAAGCGTAGATAAGTGTTTTATAGGACTTGGGGTGATGTTTTATGAAAAAATTACTATTTATAGTTAATCCAAAAGCAGGAAAGTCTGCTATTAAGAGTGATATGTTAGATATCATTGTTACATTTTCTGAGGCTGGCTATGAGGTTACCACATATCCTACAGCTGGTCCTGAGGATGCGGAGAAAAAGGTTATAGAGGATGGAGCAAATTACGACATGATAGTATGTGCCGGGGGAGATGGCACACTAGAGAATACTGTATGTGGATACATGCAAATGGGTGAGAAGAAGGTGCCTATAGGGTATATTCCTGTTGGAACTACCAATGATTTTGCTAGAAGTGTAGGATTATCCAGAAAGCCGGCAGAGGCGGCCCGTCAGATTGTGAATGGGGAGAAAACCACATTAGATGTTGGAAGGTTGGATGATAAGTACTTTGTGTATATAGCAGCCTTTGGACTATTCACAGATGTATCCTACTCTACTAATCAAAATCTTAAGAAATATATGGGCCATGCTGCATATGTGGTTGAAGCCATAAAAAATATTACGGATTTCAAGGGATATAATATTAAAGCTCAGTTAGATGGAGCTTTAGTTACTGGTGAATATATTTATGTAATGATTACAAACTCATTTTCTGTTGCAGGCTTTAAAATTAGAGGTGCAAAGCACGTAATACTAGATGATGGTAAGTTTGACTGTCTTATGGTTAAGATGCCTCATACAGTGGAGGAGTTAAGACAGGTACTTACAGCTTTCCTAACTAATGACATAGATGATACCAATCCTATGTTTTATTCTTGTAAGGCAAGTAAGATAGTAATAGAATGTGAAGATGAGATACCATGGACCATAGATGGTGAGTTTGGTGGTAATAAAAAAACAGCAGTAATAGAGAATGTTAAGCAAGCATTTGAGATATATCTTGAATCAGGCTATAACAAGGAGGATTATCAGAGTCAGTATGCAGCTACAGAGGAGCAAGAAATATTTGACGATGAAGATATTCTTGAAATTGCTGTATCAGAAGATGAATAATATATTAGAATATGAGATTAATAAAGCAAAAGTCCTGATGCCATATTATGGTATATGTCAGGGCTTTTGCTTTACTTTTTTCCTAAGATGGAATATAATTAAACTAATAATGTTTTGAGACAGGAGATAACTTGGTATGGGTAAATATTTTGGGACAGATGGCTTTAGAGGAGAGGCAAATGTAGACCTTACTGTAGAGCATGCATATAAGGTTGGAAGATATTTAGGTTTTTATTTTGGCAAGGATAAAAAGGATGGGGAGAGAGCAAGAGTTGTTATAGGAAAGGATACAAGACGTTCTAGCTATATGTTCGAGTATTCCCTTGTGGCAGGACTTACAGCTAGTGGTGCTGATGTATATCTTATGCACGTTACACCAACTCCTAGTGTGTCTTACATCGTAAGAGCTGATGAATTTGATTGCGGAATAATGATATCTGCTAGTCACAATCCATTCTATGATAATGGTATAAAGATAATCAATAAGCATGGCGCTAAGATGGAGGCCAATGTAGAAGAAGAAATTGAAAAATATATAGATGGTGAGATACCAGAGATTCCTATGGCAACTAGAGAGAATATAGGAAGAACTACCGATTACTCTATGGGTAGAAATAGATACATAGGATATCTTATGACTGTACCAACAAGAGCATTTAAGAATCTTAAGGTAGGATTAGATTGTGCTAATGGTGCAGCTTCTACTGTAGCAAAGGCTGTATTTGATGCTTTAGGAGCTAAGACCTATGTGATAAATAACGAGCCAGATGGAACTAATATTAACACAAATTGTGGCTCAACTCACATAGAGCATTTACAGAAATTCGTGGTGGATAATGGCCTTGATGCGGGCTTTGCATATGATGGTGATGCAGATAGATGCCTTGCAGTAGATGAGAATGGCAATCTTGTGGATGGAGACGCCATCTTGTATATATGTGGAAAATATTTAAGAGATAAGGGAAGACTTAACAATAATACAGTAGTTACCACTGTTATGTCTAATCTGGGATTGTATAAGGCCTTTGATGCAGAGGGAATAGCTTATGAGAAGACTGCTGTAGGAGATAAATACGTATATGAAAATATGATGGAGAATGGTCACATCTTAGGTGGAGAGCAAAGTGGTCATATTATTTTCTCCAAGAACGCAAGAACTGGTGATGGTGTTTTAACCTCTCTTAAAATTATGGAGGTTATGATAGAGAATAAGAGCTCATTATCTGAGCTTACCAGAGAGTTAAAGATTTTTCCACAGCTTTTGGTTAATGTGAGAGTTACAAGTAAAGATGAAGTTATGAATGATGCTGATGTACTTGCAGCTACCAAGGTAGTTGAGGAAAAGTTGGGAGATAACGGAAGAATCTTGCTTAGACAAAGTGGAACAGAACCACTTATTAGAGTTATGGTTGAGGCAGAGACAGATGATATCTGCAAGGAATGTGTTTATTCAGTAGTTGATGTGATTAAGGCCAAGGGCTACGAACAAAAATAAGGAAGAGTAATGAAATCAAAACTTAGAAAACTAGAAAATTCAATAGTTTTTATGATTAAGCTTGCCTTGTATGTACTTTTGTTTTGGTCATTTTACGGAATGTACTCAATAAAGAACTGGCAGCTGCTTAATATTTCTAGAACATCAGGTGTAGTTTTGGCAACTTATCTTATTACATCTTATATGTTTTCTAATATTTATGGAAGATATGATATAGGTAAGAGAAAAAGTAAGCCCATAACACATTCGCTTGTGCTTACTATGGCATTTACAGATGTTATATCCATGCTTATGCTTTCGGTTATGAATACAAATGACCGAAATAATAAGACCTTTGAGTTAGAGCAACCAGCACTGCTTTTGCTTGTGTTTGCTGTTCAGTTTATAATAATACTAATATTTACCTATGGAGGTAATAAGCTTTATTTTACATTGTTTGATCCAGAGGATTGTATTATTATAACCTCGTCTCAGAGAAGCTTAAATGAGGTTATAAAGGGTATCAGAAAATATAAGCTGCAATATAAGGTTACTAAAATTGCTGATTATAGGGATGTTTGCTTAAAGGATTATATTAAGCAACACGATACAGTGTTTGTATATGATGTACCCATTAAGGAAAGGACAGCCATAGTAGAATTTTGTTATCAGAATATGAAGAATGTTTTCTTTAATCCTGATATGCATGATGTAATTGAGACAAATTCTAAGCACGTTATCTTAGATGATGTATCAATGTTTGGAAATTATTCCAAGGGTCTTACCCTTGAACAAAAGTGTGTTAAGAGAGCTTCGGATATAATTATTTCTATTATAGCTTTGATTATTACATCACCACTTATGTTAATTGCTACCATTGCAATCAAAATTGAAGATGGTGGAAGTATAATATTCAAACAAAATCGTGCAACTCAGGGAGGAAAAATATTCTCTGTATATAAGCTTAGAACTATGAAGGAAGATGTGGAGAATTATTCTGTTGTTGAGAACGACGAACGTGTTACAAAGGTTGGTAAATTCTTAAGAAAATACAGGATAGATGAGATTCCACAGTTTATTAATGTTTTAAAGGGAGATATGAGTGTTGTAGGTCCAAGACCTGAGATGCTTGCAAACATATTTAACTACACTTCTGTCTTGCCTGAGTTTGAATATCGTCTTAGAGTAAAGGCAGGAATTACAGGATATGCTCAGATTGCAGGAAAGTATAATACCTCGCCTAAGGATAAGCTAATTTTGGATTTGATGTATATAGAGGAATATAGCTTATGGTTAGATATTAAGCTTCTATTTCAGACAGTATTGGTGGTACTGAAAAAAGATAGCACAGAGGCATTCAAAAAAGAAGAGAATTTTATTTTTGAGGAATATGTTTCCATGGAAAATAATGAGAATGAGATCAAAGCAGAGTAATATTATGGGAGGATATTAAAGGATGAAGAAGATTTTAGTAACAGGATGTAACGGTCAGTTAGGAAGAGCTATTAATAAGGTATATGAGGGTGACCAAGTTCAGTTAATTAATACAGATGTGGCAGAATTAGATATAACTAATGTTGAACAGGTTGTAGCTTTTGTTATGGAGCATAAGCCAGAGGTTATTATTAATTGCGCAGCTCACACCAATGTAAATGCTTGTGAAAGCCAGTGGGATTTGGCATATAAGATTAATGCAATTGGTCCTAGAAATCTTAGTATAGCAGCCACAAAGGTTGGAGCTAAGATGATCCATGTTTCTACAGATTATGTATTCGATGGAACAAACACTGAGCCATACACTGAATTTTCACCAGTTGCACCTTTGGGCGCTTATGGCAAGACTAAGCTTGAGGGTGAGGAGTTTGTTAAGAAATTTGCAGATAAGTACTTTATTATAAGAACTGCTTGGCTTTATGGAGAGGGTAAGAACTTTGTTCAGACTATGCTCACTTTAGGAAGAGAAAAGGGGGAGGTAAGTGTTGTATGTGACCAGATTGGTTCCCCTACTAGTGCTAAGGCCCTTGCTGAGATGATTCATGCTCTTGAGCCAACTGATAATTACGGATTATTCCATGGAACCTGTGAAGGCTACTGTTCTTGGGCAGATTTCACAGAGAAGATATTCGAGTATGCAGGAGTGGATGCAAAGGTAAATCATATTACTACAGATCAGTATCCAACACCAGCTAAAAGACCTGCTTATTCAGTACTTGATAATTATATGTTAAAGCTTACTACAGATTTTACATTTCCACAGTGGGAGGATGCACTGAAGGAATATTTAGCTTAATTTCTATAATGAACAAAAGGACGGGGAGTTAATCTTTTTTGCCAGCCAGCTTAGGGTGGATTGAAATTATTGCCTCGTCCTTGTTCATTATATTATCACTATTGGAGGCGTTGTATGAATATTTGGGACATTCTTGGCTGTGAGGAAAGTAAGGACAAGGAATATCTAAAAACTGCATATAGAAGAAAGCTTAAGAGTGTTAATCCAGAGGATGATTCGGAAGGTTTTATGAGATTGCGTCAGGCTTATGAAGAGGCTGTAAGGCTAGCTGATGTGGATGATGCTTCTGTGGATGAAAGTCAGGATAGTGCGCTTCTAAAAGAAATGAAGGAGTTATATAAGAATTATTCCAGAAGAATATGTCTTGAAGAGTGGGAAAAGCTTTTGGATAGAGATGAATTTGTCGCTCTTGATACAGCACCAGATTCCTTTGATGCTTTGATTAAATTTCTTATGGAAAAATTCTTTATTCCCAAAGAAATTTGGAAGCTAATTGTGGATAGATTTGATATTGAAGATAGAGCTAAAGAGCTTTCAGAGGTTTATTCAGAGGGCTTTATAGAATATGTTATTAATAATTCTGTATATGATGATATATTGGATTATTCCCTATTAGAATGTAGGGATGAGCTGGTGGATAAATTTTTGGAGAGATATTATAATCTAGATGTTGCTATAAGAAAGCATGATTATAAGTCTCAGATAGAGTTAATTCAGATTATTAGTCAGATGGATGCTTATCATCCATATTTTGAAATGCTTAAGATAAAGTCTAAGCTTCAGGAACAAGAGAATATAGACAAGGATAATGAGTCTTCGGAGGAGCTTCAAGCAAGAAAGGAAATATACAATGAATTATATCAGGATGCCATATTGTTGCATTCAGACTTTCCTGAGGATGTTAATATTCTGGCAATATGTGGCGATGTTAAGCTATTGCTTGGAGATTATGAAGAGGCAGGACAGTACTATGATAAGGCGCTTGATATAAAGCCTGACAACTATGGGCTGAAGGGTAAAGTGGCAGAGCAAAAGCTTTGCATGGGAGAGTATGCAAAGGCTAGAGATTTGTTCATGGAGCTACTTAGAGTTAATCATTATGATAATAATGCCAGAGCCAGTATGATTCGTGCCAATTTAGGGCTAATACAGGAATTAACCAAGAAGAGAAATGATAACCCGGAAGACAAAAAGGTTCAAATGGAGATTAGTTGGTCCTTGTATCAGATATATAAGTTTGAGGATTCCTTAAAAGTACTTGATGAGTTTGCACCTGATGAGTCTCAGATATGTGAATATAACAATTTAAAGGGAAGGGTGTACCTTTGTCTAAGGGATTTTCATAATGCACTAACTTGCTTTCACAACTGGAAACAAGCTATTGATGCAATTCCTAGTGAAGATGACAGCAAGGATGCTGAGGATAAGAGGAAAAGATATGGCTATGTTCATTATCTAATTGGTGATTGCCATCTAAAGCTTGAGGAATATTCTGTTGCCAGGGAATACCTGAAGAAGGCTCTTTCTATAGAACATGAAGAGATAGTGTTAAGCTATGAGGCCATATGTGAGCTTGAATATGTGACAGAAAATTACGAACAATGTATAGCTGCCTGTGAAGAATTAATAGCCATAGAGAAGAGAAGCTTTATTGCATACAATTACCTGAGTAAATCAAGCCTAAAGCTTGATTTTATCAAGGAGGCTATAGATGCGTCTAACAAGGCTATGGAAATATATCCTTATATAGCTGAGCCATATGAGACACAGATAGATGTGTACCTTAGATTTAATCAGATTGATGGCGCTAAGGCTATTGTTGATAGATATCAGGCTATGGATATAGATAGCGACAGAATCAATTATTGTTATGCCAGAATTCTTGCTACGGACAATAAGTTTACAGAAGCTATAGAAGTGCTTGATAAAATATTATTAGAATACCAAGAGCACAGTAGTGATTTGGAAAATACGATTAAGGTATATAATTTGAAGGCAAATTGCCTAGACATGCTGAATCAGTTAGAGGAGGCTCTTAAGGTCTTTGAAAAGGTAGTGGAGCTTGAACCAAATCACAGAACCGTATATGGACGAATGGGAGATATTCTTAAAGAGCAAGGAAAGCTTAGTCAGGCTTTGGAAATGTATAGCAAACAGATTGAGCTTGCTCCATCTGTGGTGGCTTATATAAATCGAGGAAATCTAAATAGATTCTTTCACAAATATAAAACTGCATTGGAGGATTATAATGCGGCTTTAAAATTGGAGCCTAATAATTCATTTTGCCATAGCAGAATTGGGCTAATATATGAGCATCACAGGGAATTTGATAAAGCTTTAGAAAGCTATGAGGAAGCCTTTATGAATACAGCTGATGATAATGGAAAAATACAGCTATATACCTACAAGGCTAGAACTCTTCAGTGTATGAACAGATTTCAGGAAAGTATGGATGTTTATAATGCATACATTGAGGAATTTGGACTAAATCCTGATATAGCCTACGATATATCGGAGCTTGCGCTTAGGATGGGTAATGTTAGTTATGCAACAAGTGTGCTTGAGGACTGCATTACTAATTTTGATTTTGATGAAAACGTTAAGCAATGTGTTATTCAACTTATCAATATACTTGGAGATGAAGGATATCTTAGTCGTGCCAATGAAGCATTACAATTTGCTGTTAATCGTTTTGGAAAGCATGCTGGCTTTTATGCAGCTATGGGTGCTGTATTTAGAAATAAAGGAATATATGACCAGGCGGTTAAGCATTATGAGACAGCTGTAAAGCTTGACATTGACAACAAACAAAATTATTATAGTGAATTAGTGGAGGTTATAAAAAAGAAGAATCCACTGAGACAGGATTTAAAGAAATATGTAGAAAAGGCATTGATTAATCCAGTGGAGATGACAAATCCACATGCATATATTAAGATGTCACGTCTTAATAGAGCAGTTAAAAAATATAAGGAAGCTCTTTCTATAATAGAAAAAGGGCTTAATATAAAGCGATG
Source organism: Lachnospiraceae bacterium (assembly GCA_017517305.1). Classification (GTDB taxonomy): domain Bacteria; phylum Bacillota; class Clostridia; order Lachnospirales; family Lachnospiraceae; genus Coprococcus_C. The sequence goes on from JAFWZV010000007.1 coordinate 52,224, forward strand.
TGCAGGTTGCTTTTATGGAGCCTGTCATGATGCATTATATGAAAAAGGATTAATATATGAGGCTATGAAGGACTATGAGAATGCAAGGCTTTGCTACAAACAGGCATTAAGCATTTGTGGTCATAATGCCTTATATGAGGAATGTATAAAGAGGATAGAAGGAAAATGATAGTAGGAATTGATTTAGGAACTACAAACAGCTTAATAGGATATTTTGATGGGGACAAGGCAAAAATTATTCCTAACAAGCTTGGGGAGAACCTTACACCATCAGTTGTTAGTATTGATGGTGATGGAACTGTTTATGTAGGTAAGACAGCTAAGGAGAGAAAGCAGACTCATCCTAATGAGACAGCGGATGTATTCAAGAGAAGCATGGGTTCTACTAAGGAATATGAGCTAGGAGATAGAAAATTTCTCCCTGAAGAGCTTTCAAGTCTTATATTAAAGTCTCTTAAGGAGGATGCGGAGGAATTCCTTGGTCAGGAGATTAAGGAGGCTGTAATTAGTGTACCTGCATATTTTAATGATGCCCAGAGAAAGGCAACCAAAAAGGCTGGTGAATTGGCGGGCTTTGTAGTTGAAAGAATAGTTAGTGAGCCTACAGCAGCGGCTATTGCCTATGGATTAGACAAGAAGAATGCAGATACAAAATTCTTAGTATTTGATCTAGGTGGTGGCACATTTGATGTATCCATATTAGAGTTATATGATAACATTATGGAGGTTAGAGCTGTTGCTGGTGATAACTTCCTTGGTGGTGAGGATTTTACTCAAATTATAGAGCAGATGTTTGCAAAGGATAAGGATGTAGACTTAGATGAGCTTGATGTTAAGACAAGGGTTCATGTGAGAAAGCAGGCGGAGCTTTGTAAGCTAGGCTTTGAGGATGATAAAACATCAACTATGAAATGCAAGATTGGTGAGGAAAGCTATGAGTATCAGGTATCTCTTTCAGACTATGAGAAAGCATGTCAGTTACTTCTTGCCAAGATAAAAAGACCTATAGAAAGAAGCTTAAAGGATGCCAATATTAAACTGGCGGATATTGATGAGGTTATATTGGTAGGAGGAGCTACAAAGCTTCCTATAGTAAGAAGATTTGTCAGTAGATTATTTGGACGCCTTCCAAATACCGATATAAATCCTGATGAGGTTGTGGCAGTTGGTGCAGCTACTCAGGCTGCTATGAAGGAAAGAAATGAAGCTGTAAGAGAGGTAATTCTTACAGATGTGTGTCCATTTACTCTTGGAACAGAGGTTGTGGTTACAAGAAGTGGTGGATATAAAGAGAATGGTCACTATCTACCCATAATTGAAAGAAATACAGTTATACCTACCAGCAAGACTGAGAGGCTTTACACCGCAGGTGACAATCAAAGTGAGATTAGAGTAAAGATTCTTCAGGGTGAGAGCAGATATGCTAGAAATAACGTATATTTAGGCGATATCGTGGTTGCAGTTCCTGTAGGACCAGCAGGTCAGGAGGCAGTGGATGTTACCTACACCTATGATGTTAATTCAATCCTTGAAGTAATAGTAAAGGTTATATCAACAAAGGCCACTAAGAAGGTTATTATTAAGAATGAAGATAATGATATGACTGATGAGGAAATCGAGGAGAGAATGAAAGCTTTAGAAAGCCTTAAGATTCATCCTAGAGAGCAGGAGGAGAATAAGCTTCTTATGTTTAGGGGAGACAGAATGTATGAGGAGGCTACCGGAGATAGGCGTAGACTTATTCAGCAAAGGATGACAGAGTTTGAGGCTATTTTAGACAAGCAGGATAAGAATGCCATATCAAAGGCGAGAGAAGAGCTTAAGGAGTTCTTAGATGCAATGGAAGAGGATATGTAAGGAGGTATGAGTTATGATTTTTGAAAGCAAAACATTTAACTTATTTGACGAGACAACTTCAACAATTCCTAATATGATGAGAACAGATATCCAGGAGAAGGATGGTAATTATCTATTAGAGATAGAAATACCAGGTTTTTCTAGGGAGGATGTTACTGCCGAGTTAGTGGATGGAACGCTTACTATTATTGCCAGTAAGCCAGAGACTTTGGAGAAGGATGATACAAAGATTCATTATATTCTAAAGGAACGACTTGCCACAAGCTGTAGAAGAAGCTTTTATGTGGGCAATAAGATAAAGCAGGAGGATATTACTGCTGCATATAAGGATGGGGTTCTTAGTATAATAATTACAAATCCTCAGAAATCAGTGGATAGAGAGGAAATTAAGCTGATACCAATCCAGTAAATAAAAAAAATGAGTAGACATATGTCTACTCATTTTTTTGTTATAAGCTTTTTGCATACTCGTCAAATAAACGATGATACATAGATGGAAGTCCTACAAATTCGCAACCATATCTGTAACCTGAACCACCAATTGACTTGATGTAGAGAATCTTAACTACTGAAAGAATAATCTCATCAGTGTTCTCAAATTCTATAGTTGCATTAAAATAATAATCTATAGGTAATTTGCTGTCAGACATAAAGCCGATACCAGCCTTAGAAATATCAAATACTTCGATTTCGCTATCTAAGTTTTCGATTTTGATTCCGTCCTGCTTAAAAAGGTTTGACACCTCAAGCTTAAGCTTTATAGGAAGTCGTTCATATTTTCTCTTTTCTTCCATGATACCCTCCATAAGAAATATTATTCCGCATAAATTATAATTAATTATAACAAATAATTTGTCGAAAAGCTATACTTATTTTGTCCGTAGAGAAACCTCACCTGAGTTTACATAATGTAACTCTTCTTTGGAATCCTTACACACTAGATTGCCATCTTTGTCTATTCCAAGACAAAGAACAGCTTCTAGGGCTGATGTGTCTATAAGACTAGGATTAGGGCTCGTAAGTGTTAGCTGTTGTGGAATAATGAAAACCTCCTTGTTTAAAGAGCCTAGTCCTTGGTTATAATCCTCAACTAAAAAAGATAAATCTTTACTTACAACAAAGGTATCATACAAATCATTTAATTGGGATAGAATCTCCATCAACAATTCTTCTTTTGCCACATTAGTGCCAGTTTCTAAATATATGGAGGTAGCTGTAGCTTCTATGGATTTATCAAAACTCTTGGTGTTTACATTGATTCCGATTCCTATAACAACATAGTCTGTGCCTGCTTCAGTTAGGATGCCCACAACCTTTTTGTTATTAACATAGATATCGTTGGGCCACTTTATAGAAGGGGTTATTCCACAAATATTTTGAATAGCTTTTGATACAGCAAGGGCAGCCACAAGAGTTAAGCCAGAGAGATGCTCAGGTGAAACCTCAGGTCTTAACATAACACTGAAATATAATCCATCATCTGACATTGACGCAAAGCTTCTTCCTAATCGTCCTTTTCCAGCGGTTTGGGATTTAGCCACAACAAGGCTGCCATGAACGCTGCCACGTTTGGCAAGCTCCTTTGCCTTATTATTTGTGGAATCAATAGTGTCATAGAAAAGTACATTATTTACAAACGGTATATTAAATAGTAAACCATTAAGCTTCATCCTCATCATGCTTTATGCGAGCATTTACAAATTCATAAATCTTCTCGCATAGTTCTCCCTTCATAGTAAATGGAATGGTGTATACATCCTTCTTGGTCTTTACATTAAGAACATAGAACATCATATTCTCATCAGCTATAACCATAGTTACAAATTCTATATCCTCAAAGCTGTAATTAGTTTCACCATAGTGATGTGTAACCGTAAGACCTTCATCATTGAATAAATAGGTGATATCAAAGGCTTGTTTCCTTAGGGAAGAATATATTAAATATATTCCATAAGAACCTAAAAAAAGTGCAAATATAAGGGTGAGTATTTTATGATTGCCGTAGCCCATTGCTACCATGAAAAATTGTGCAAATGCTACCAGGAAGAAGATGCTTCCCATAATTCTATATGTAATTCGATTTGTTTTCCTTTTTGGGACTGTGTATGTAAAACTCATAATAACTCCTTTTTACTTAAAGATAGTGTTATTTTATTATAAATTAAAGTATTTAGCAACGACATTTCATATTACATAGTAAGTGGTTAAAAATATATTACAAAATTTTCTAAAGATATGTTTTAAAATTACATTCTTTGTGTTACAATAAAAAACGATTTTTGGAAGATTTTTAGGAGGCAAATGTAGATATGGAAAAGATTAAGATGATTACTCCTCTCGTTGAGATGGATGGAGACGAGATGACAAGAATTCTCTGGAAGATTATTAAGGATGAGCTTATTTATCCATTTGTTGATCTTAAGTCAGAGTACTATGATCTTGGATTACAGTATAGAAATGAGACTGATGATAAGGTTACCTTTGACTCAGCTTACGCTACACAGAAGTATGGTGTGGCTGTAAAGTGTGCAACTATTACACCTAATGCTGCTCGTATGACTGAGTATGACCTTAAGGAAATGTGGAAGAGTCCTAATGGAACAATTCGTGCAATTCTTGATGGTACAGTATTTAGAGCACCTATAGTTGTTAAGGGAATTGAGCCATGTGTTAAGAATTGGAAGAAGCCTATAACAATTGCAAGACATGCATATGGTGATGTATATAAGGCAAGCGAGATGAAGATTCCAGGAGCTGGTAAGGCAGAGCTTGTTTACACAGCAGAGGATGGAACTGAAATCAGAGAGCTTATACATAACTTTGACAAGCCAGGTATTATTCAGGGTATGCATAATGTTAATGGTTCTATTGAAAGTTTTGCAAGAAGCTGCTTTAACTATGCTCTTGATACTAAGCAGACACTTTGGTTTGCAACTAAGGATACAATTTCTAAGAAGTATGACCATACATTTAAGGATATCTTCCAGGAGATTTTCGATGCAGAGTATAAGGAGAAGTTTGATGCAGCTGGTATTGAGTATTTCTACACACTTATAGACGATGCTGTAGCAAGAGTTATGAAGTCAGAGGGTGGATATATCTGGGCTTGTAAGAACTATGATGGAGATGTTATGAGTGATATGGTTTCATCGGCCTTTGGTTCACTTGCTATGATGACATCAGTGCTTGTATCACCAGATGGAAAGTATGAGTACGAGGCAGCACATGGAACTGTTCAGAGACATTACTACAAGCATCTTGCAGGTGAGGAAACATCAACTAACTCAGTTGCAACAATATTTGCATGGACAGGAGCCTTAAGAAAGCGTGGAGAGCTTGATAATCTTCCAGAGCTTATGGGATTTGCAGATAAGCTTGAGGCAGCTACAATTAAGACTATTGAGGATGGAAAGATGACTAAGGATTTAGCTCTTATTACATCACTTTCTGACGTTACTGTACTTAATAGTGAAGATTTTATCAAGGCAATTAGAACAACATTGGAAGAGAGTTTATAAATATATAATGCAAAAGCCATCCTTTGGAGTATGCCTACTCTTGGGATGGCTTTGTGTTATTTTAAAGCTTACAGATATTATAGACAAGAGGTATTTTATGAGCATATGGGAAATACTTGGAATTGAATATACTACAGATAAGGAAGCTATAAAAAAAGCATATAGAGCTAAACTTTCTGTAACTAATCCTGAGGATGACCAGGATGCATTTATTCAGCTTAGAAGGGCCTATGAGGATGCTGTGGAGCAGGCTGACAGGGCATACATATATCAGGATAGCTTTGGATTCTTCGATGACGATGATGAAGATGAAGAATATGAAGAGTACGAAGCGGAAGAAGAGGAAGAAGTAATTCGTCCTATCTATAGGGAACAGGATGATGATAATTCCGATGATGAGTTTAGAAAGCTGAAGAATATTGATAGGTACTGGCGAAACAGAGGCAATTATAATAAGGAAAACAAAAGCAGAAAAGAATTGGCGAAGGATAAGCTAAGTGCTTTATATAATAGCTACTCAAAAAGAGTAAATCCAAACTGCTGGAGTGAGCTTTTTAAAGACGAACTGTTTATGGCTGGAGATGTATCGGATGATACATTTGCAGTTTTTATGAAATTTATAATAGAAAAATACTATCTTCCTAAGGTTGTATGGAAGGTAATAGTTGACCATTATAATATAGTTGAACAGAGGGAAAAGCTTGTAGCTGACTATTCAGAAAATATAATCGATATGATGATTAGTAATGCAAGCTACGAAGATAAGAATAATATATTAAATGAAAGTGAATATGCCAGCTTAAGAGATAATTATCTTGAACTATTAGAGATTAATCCATATGATAAATCTGCTATGTCTGGTATGATGAATGCCAATTCTGCCCTTATGGAGCAGTATGTAAAGCTTATGGAGTCGGAGCCGGATAACAAGAGAGTTAAGATAGAATTGGCTAGATGCTACTTCTATAATTTTCAGTATGAGGAGGCACTTGAACTCTTAGAGGATTTAAACCCAAGCAGAGAGGATATGTGTGACTATTATCATATTCAGGGAATGATATATTACAAGATGAAGAAATATGAGCAGTCCTTGGGAATCTTTTTGAAGTGGAAAAGCTTTCTAGAGGGAGTGGCTTATCATACAAGCAGAGCGGATTATATTCATGAGCTTAAAAAATTCGGATATGTAAATTATCTTATAGGTGAATGCTACTTAGAGTTAAAGGATTATGAACAAGCATCAGCTGTTATAGAGAAAAATCTTAGTAGAAATCATAGAGATAAAGTTAGGATAAATGAAAGTAAATGTAAGCTGTATTTTAGTGAGGGTAAGTTTCCACTGTGTATAAGTACATGTGAGGATTTGTTAAAGGATGTTGAGGATAACTATGTAGCATATCTTTATTTGGCTAGGACGTATTTTTATATGGTAGATTATGATAATACTGTATTTTATGCCAATAAAGCCAAGGAAATGTGTGTGTATCTTCCACAGCCATACCATTTGTTAGCTAGACTATATATTGCAACTGAACAGCTAGATAAAGCTACAGAAATCTTAGATGAATTTAAAAAGCTTACTATTTACAGTGATGGTGTGGCTTTTTATGAAGCACAAATTATGTATTTTAAGGAAAAATATGAAGAGTCATATTGTGCAGTTGATAAGCTGATTTCAAGGTATAATGCTAGAACCTCAGATTATGATGAATTTAAGCAGCTGCTGTTATTGAAGGCAGAATGCCAGATTAAGCTAAAACGAATTAATGATGCAATTAATTCATATGAAAGGATATTAGATATAGATCCGAAAGATCCTATAGTGAATGCAAAAATAGCATATTCTTATGAAACAAAGGCTAAAGAGCTGGGGAACTATATGGAAAATATGACTATGGCAGTAAAGTATATGGAGAAGCAGATGGAAATATATGCATTTTCTGATGCAATTTTTCATCTGGGACGATTTTATGAAGCTGTTAATAGAGTATTCGATGCAATAAAAGCATATTTAAAATGCCTAGAGATAGATGAGGTAAAATATGGAAGGGATGTATATGGTCCATTAATGGAATTATATAGGAGAGTGGATTCCCTAGAAGATGCTATCTACTGTGCAAATAAGAGAATAGAACTTGCTGATACAGAGGATGAAAAAAAGTCATTATTTATAGCCTTAGGATGCTTTTATGAGGGCAAAAACAAGCTTCAATCAGCTCAGGAAACATATATGGAGTATGAGTCTACATTTGGGAAAAGCATAGATGTGTCTGCCTATTATGCCAGAACCTTATATAGACAGGGGAAGACAGAAGAGGCTATTAAATTGCTAGAGACATTGGTAAGAGAAAATTCTTATGATGACAAGGTTAAGATAGCATATATGATTCTTTGCGAGATATATGGGGATATAGGAAATCTTAAGGCCGCTAAGGGAATATACGAGCATGTTGCAGCTAAGAATATAGTGGACTGTCAAGTGCCGGCTAGCTTAGCAGAAGCTTATTTTAAGAATAAGAAGTATGAAAAGGCTAGAAAATATTACCTTATTGCCCATAATAAGGATACAGAAGATAAGTATTCATATTTGGTTAACCTGTGTGAGTTATATAGTGAGAATACATTTTTGTATTCTAATCTATTGACACAGGAGCTAAACAAAGTCAATATAAAGCGGAGTAATACTAAGTATAGAGGAGATCTTATAGCTCAGGTAAAGTATTCAAGACTTACAAAGAGATTTAAAATAACTCAGACAGTGGCTAAGGAGTATAGAAGAATACAGAGATGTCCTAATTGCCCTTACGAAGATTGCCATAAGCTATTGTTTGAAATTGGTAGATTCAATGAGAAAAATGGACATCAGGATTTAGCAATAATATGGTTTGATAAAGCTTTAGAGGCTAATCCTGACAATGTATATTATAAAAAATATATTGAAGCCCATAGAAAAAAGTACAAGAAGGGAGAATAGAGCTTTGATAGTTGGAATTGATTTGGGAACAACAAATAGCTTAATAGGTTGCTATAAGGATGGAGAAGTGATTGTTATTCCCAATCGCTTGGGAGAGAAGCTGACTCCGTCAGTTGTAAGTGTGGATGATGATGGAGTTGTGTATGTAGGTAATAGTGCTAAGGAGAGAAAACAATCTCAGCCACAGGAAACCGTAGATGTTTTTAAAAGAAGTATGGGTACTGCCAAGGAATTTGAATTGGGTAACAGAAGGTTTTCTGCTGAGGAGCTTTCAAGCTTGGTTTTAAGATACCTTAAGGAGGATGCAGAGGCTTATCTAGGAGAAGTAGTAGAAGAAGCGGTAATAAGTGTACCGGCATATTTTAATGATTCTCAGAGAAAAGCTACTAAGAGAGCAGGTGAGCTAGCTGGTTTTAGGGTGGAACGAATTGTAAGTGAACCTACGGCGGCTGCTATAGCCTATGGTATAGATAAGCGAAACGAAGAAACTAAATTTTTAGTATTTGACTTAGGAGGAGGAACCTTCGATGTATCTATACTAGAGCTTTATGCAAACGTTATGGAGGTAAGGGCAGTCGCAGGAGATAATTACCTAGGTGGAGAGGATTTTACTCAGGTAATAGAAGAAATGTTTTTCGATAAGTATTATATAGAACCTAACTTTTTGTCTGAAAAAACCAGGGTACATATCAGAAGACAGGCTGAGGCAACAAAGCTATTGCTTTCAGAAAATAGACAGGCTACTATGAAGTGTCAGATTAATCAAGAGGAGCTTGAAATGACAATCAATGTTAGTGAATATGAGGATGCCTGTCAGCATTTGCTAGAGAAGATTAAGAAGCCTATTGAGAGAAGCTTGAAGGATGCAAATATTAGAGTAAGTGATATTGATGAGGTGGTTCTTGTAGGTGGTGCAACCAAGCTTCCTATAGTAAGAAAGTTTGTAAGTAGATTATTTGGAAGATTACCAAATGTTGAAATTAACCCTGATGAGGTTGTAGTGGTAGGTGCAGCTACTCAGGCCGCTATGAAGGAACGTAATCAGTATGTTAGAGAGGTTGTATTAACAGATGTGTGTCCATTCACTCTAGGTATAGAGACAAGTGAAATGAAGCCTGATGGAAGTCGCGAAACTGGAATTTTTAGTCCACTTATTGAGAGAAATTCAGTTATTCCAATAAGTAGAAAGGGGATATATAGCACTGTACATAATAATCAGGAAAAAATAAATATAGAGGTATACCAAGGAGAAAGCAGAAGGGTGAAAAATAATTTAAAGCTGGGCTCCCTTACTGTAAATATTCCTATGTCGCCTGCTGGACATGAGTCTGTGGAGGTGGTATTTACATATGATATAAATTCTTTATTGGAAGTAGAGGTTACCGTTCTTTCGACAAAAAAGAAAAAACGAATGGTTATAAAGAATGAAGAAATTGATATGACGGACGAGGAGATAGATGCTAGATTTGCGGCCTTGGCCAGCTTAAAGCTTCATCCAAGAGAACAAGAGGAAAATAAGCACCTTCTATTTAGAGCTGAGAGACTTTATGAGGAGACTACAGGTGAGATTAGAGATGCAATCGCAAAGCAAATAAGTATGTTTGAATATATTTTAGACAGCTACGATAAGGATAAGATTGAGGAGGCTAAGGAACGACTAAAGGGACTATTAGATAACATAGAGTATCGTTTGTTCTAGGTATAGAATGCAAAAAATCAAAAGGATGTGCCTTGACACATCCTTTTGTTGTACATTTTAATCTCTCTTGCTTATAGGCACATATTCTCTATTAGGAGCTATGGACATATAAGCAGGTCTTATTATCTTGTTAGCATTAATAAGCTCTTCAATTCTGTGAGCACTCCAGCCTGCAATTCTTGCTACTGCAAAGAGTGGTGTGAAAAGCTCATGTGGAAGCTCTAGCATGCTGTATACGAAGCCACTATAGAAGTCTATGTTAGGGCTAACACCCTTGTAAATCTTACGTTTTTCACCAATAACCTCTTTGGCTATTCTTGCCACATTTTTGTAAAGGGCATATTCCTCCTGACGACCCTTTTCCTCTGATAGCTTCTTAACAAACTTCTTAAAGAGATTTGCTCTTGGGTCAGAAAGTGAATATACGGCATGTCCCATACCATAGATAAGACCAGCCTTATCGAAAGCCTTTTTATCAAGGATGTCACTTAAGTACTGTCTAATCTGTGATTCGTCATCCCAGTTGGTTACATGCTCCTTAAGGTCATCAAACATAAGCTTAACCTTAACATTTGCACCACCGTGCTTAGGTCCCTTAAGAGAACATAAGGAAGCAGCTACAGAAGAGTATGTATCAGTTCCTGATGATGTAACAACATGAGTAGTAAAGGTTGAGTTATTACCACCACCGTGCTCGGCATGAAGAACAAGGGCTAAGTCAAGAAGCTTAGCTTCTGTATCGGTATATGACTTATCCTTTCTAAGCATACGAAGTATATTCTCTGCTGTTGAAAGGTTGGCCTTAGGTGTGTGAATATACATTCCACGGCCTAGGTTATAATGTCTATGAGCAAGATATGCGTAGACTGCAAGAGTAGGGAAATTAGCTATAAGCTCAATGCTCTGACGAAGTACATTAGGTATGCTAATATCAGATGTGTTAGAGTCATATGAGCTAAGTGTAAGAATACTCTTAGCTAAAGCATTCATAATATCCTTATTAGGGGCAGTCATAATAACATCTCTGGTAAAGTTTCTTGGTAGTTTTCTATAATGACCTAGCATCTTTTGGAAATTATCAAGGTCAGTTTGGCTTGGAAGCTCCCCAAATAAGAGAAGATATACTGTCTCCTCGTATCCAAATCTATCTTCACTTGTAAATCCATCTACCAAATCATAGATATTAATTCCACGATAGAAAAGCTCACCCTCGATAGGGGTAGGAACACCATCGATGTCGCGATATGCGTTAATAGTTGATATTTCGGTTATACCTGTAAGTACACCCTTGCCATCTAAATCTCGGAGACCTCTCTTAACATTGTACTTAGCATACAAGCTAGTATCGATTAAGTCATGGGTCTCGCATATGTTAGCCAAGCGTACAAGCTCAGGAGTAACCTCTGAAAATTCTCTAAGATCCATACTATTCTCCTTCATTAATATTTTATTGTATCTATATTAATATAATATAAAATGAAGTATATTACAAACCTTTAATTAAAAAACTTTTTTTAAATTAAGAGATACACACAAATTTCTTGATGAATATACTTCTTTAAAATATAATATTTATGTTTTTAGAAGACTTTGGTAGAATGATTGTACTAAAACATTTAATAAATATTATAATGAGGAGAAGAAAAGTGGGATTTAAAGAGGAATTACTGGAATATGAACAGCTTAAGGCTAACGGAAAGGTTTTGATAAAGAAGCTGGAGAATATGAAGCAAAGTATATATGAGAGACAAAATCAGATTGAAGAGTTTCGCTACGTGGTGGAAAAGGAAAAGCATGATTATGATGTATTAGAGAGAAGCTCTATGAGTCAAATGATTGCTAAAATTACCGGCAACTACGAGGCAAAGCTTGAGAAGGAGTACAGAGAATATATATCAGCCAAACAGCATTATGATGAATTGGTATATCAGCTTGAATATGCTAATCAGGAGGTACTTAACCTAGAGGGTCAAATAAGTAATAATGCTAATGAGATTACTAAAAAGCTTAGAAATATTAAGAGCCGCTATCAGTATTCAGATGAATCACAGGCATATACTGAAGAGGTAAACAAGCTCCTATATAAAAGAAAGGAATATGAAGAGGCAATAAAAGCAGTAAGAGAAACCCTATATCATGCAGATGAGGTTATGAAGCATTTGCGTAATGCAGATGGGGCATCTACCTGGGATATGTTTGGAGGGGAACTTTTTGCTGATATCTTAAAATATTCTTCACTAGACAAGGTTGGTCGTGCTGTGTCAGTTATGAAGAATTCAGCTCTTAATATGAAAGCTGAATTAAGTGACATAAGTATAAAGTTTGATATGGACTTGGATTACATCGACGGAACAACAAGGACCTTTGATGTGCTTTTCGATAATTTCTTTTCTGATATGCAGGTAAGAGATAGAATTGCAAATAATATGAATAGGATGGATGATTACATATGTAGGTTAAGAGAGTTAGAGTATAAGCTAAATAATGACCTGTCAGAAATTAATAAAGAGATTAGCGTTTGGAACGAACAGCTAAGTATAATGTAAATTGTAAGAGGAGGATGTGACATTTGTCATATCCTCTTTTTACATTTTGCACTTACAAAGCATTTTAAATAGTCGTATTATGGGTACATGGAAAATAAAAAAGCAATATGTAATTTATACAAGAATAATTAGGAGGTAGTCACATGAGTGAAGCAGTAGTAAAGATAGAGAATTTGGTTAAGAGATACAAAGAGGTGCTTGCCCTTGACCACTTTAACTTAGAGATAAAGGAGGGTGAGGTGTTCGGACTCCTTGGACCTAACGGCTCAGGAAAAACAACTACAATTAATTGTATATTATCACTTCTTTCCTATGACAAGGGAGAGGTAGAGGTATTTGGCAAGAAGATGACACCTGACAATTACGAGGCGAAGAGAAACATTGGCGTGGTAATGCAGAATGTGGCTGTCTTCGATGAACTTACAGTATATGAAAATATTGATTACTTCTGTGGTCTCTACATAAAGGATAAGGCCAAGAGAAAGGAATATGTAGAGGAAGCAATCACATTTGTAGGCCTTGAGGATTTCAAGAAGTTCTATCCTAAGAAGCTTTCAGGAGGTCTTTTAAGAAGACTCAATATAGCCTGTGGCATAGCTCACAAGCCAAAGCTTATTATTATGGATGAGCCAACAGTTGCAGTTGACCCACAGAGCAGAAATAAAATTCTTGAGGGAATCGAGGAGCTAAATAAAAATGGTGCTACAATCATTTACACCTCTCATTATATGGAGGAGGTTGAGCAGATTTGCAGTCGAATCGCCATTATGGATAAGGGAAAGAACTTGGCTCTTGGTACTAAGGATGAGCTTAAGAAGATGATTAAGAACACTGAGACAATCTATATAGAGAAGATTGACGTTACCAAGGAACAGCTTGAAGCAATCGGTAAAATAAATCATGTGTATAGCGCAAATGTAGAGGATGGAAAGCTTCAGGTTAAGTGTAGCGGTGGGAAACATAATCTTATTAATGTTCTTAATTACATTAACGATAACAATATTCCATGCGGTAGAGTTTACTCAGAGCTTCCAACCTTAAATGATGTATTCCTTGAGATTACAGGTAAAGAGCTTCGAGATAAGGAGGCATAGCATATGTTTTGGCATAATTTTAAATATACATTTTTAATAACACTAAGAAGTAAGGATCAGATATTCTGGAGCTTAATCTTTACAGTTATTCTTGGAACACTGTTTTATTCTACTTTTGGAAATGCTTATGAATTCGAAAAGCTTCAGAGCAACATTCCAGTAGTTGTTTACTTAGATGATGAAGAGGTTCAGAAGAATTTTTGTGATATGATAGAAGATATTTCCATAGTTGAAAGTGGAGAAAAGCTTTTAGCTGTAACCTATGTGGATTCCTTTGAGGAGGGCAAGGAGCTTCTTGTTGATGATACTATTGGATTCTTCTATTCAGAGGACGGAATGCTAAAGCTTATGGTAAATGGTAACGGTATCCAGGAAAGTATCCTGTCAACTATAGTGGCTAATTACCACCAGATAGTAACAATTATGACTGATCTTTCTAGTAAAGGACCTGAAGCTCAGATGGCTGCTATAGAGAAGCTTTTTAGTGAAACTAGTAACAATGAAGGGATAAGCTTGGGCAATAAGGCAAATATGGATGCATATTCAGATTATTTCTTTAACCTTATTGCAATGTCATGTCTATTTGCAAGCTTTGCAGGAGTTGCTTTTACCATTAATAACCAGGCTAATCTTTCTACTATAGGTGCAAGAAAGAACGTGTCAAATACAGGTGGTTTAACTCAGCTTATATCAGGACTTTGCGCTATATGGATTTTACTTTCAGCTATGACTTGCATAGCCTTTGGGTACCTATTATTGATAGGTGTAAATTTTGGAGATGAGATTCCAAGAATTATTTTAACAATATTTGTAGGAAATATGGTAGGTCTTACCTCTGGGTTCTTTATAGGAAGCATAGGTAAGCTTTCAGAGGGAGTAAAGGAAGCTATTGCGGTAGCATATTCACTGATTAGCTGCTTTATGAGTGGACTTATGCTTCAGATGATGAAGCCTATGATTCATATGTATTGTCCTATCCTTGAAAAGATTAACCCGGCAGCCAGACTCTGTGATGCTCTATATTCCCTTAAGGTATACGAAACCTATGATAGATTTAATGAGAATATAATAACACTTCTTGTTATGACAGTTATATTTACACTTGGAGGATTTTTATTAGGAAGGAGAAAGCAGTATGCAAGTATTTAAGACATTTTTTAAGATATTAAATAAACAGAAGCATCAATTTATAATATACATCAGCATATTTGGAGTTCTCCTTGGTGTACTGTCAAATGTAGGTGGTAATGAGAGAAAGGAATTCCAGGGAAGCAAGATGGATATAGTGGTTTTTGACTATGATAATAGTGAAGAATCAAAGTATCTTATGGAATATTTGTACTCACTTCACAACAAGGTGGCTGTTGAGGATGACAGAGAAGAGATACAGGATAGCTTGTATTGGCAGGTTATAGACTATGTTTTATATATAGATGAGGGGTATTCTGAAACAGGCAAGCTGTCGAACATTAAAAGAGATGGAACTAAAGCTAGTATTTATGTGGAAGAACAGATAGCAGCTTACCAGAAATCATTTGATGCATATGTGGTAGCAGGCTACAGCTCAAAGGAGGCTCATGAGAAAACAGTAGCTGCACTTGATAGTAATGGCCTTGTAGGTTATAAGGGTAAAAGCTCCGTGTCACTTCCTAAGCAGTATTACTACTTCACATATATGACTTATATCTTAATTATGCTTCTTATGAATGTTATGGCGCCAATTATTATGGTGTTTAATAAAAAAGAGATTAAGGATAGAAATTCAGTAGCTCCTATGACATTAAAGTCAAGAAGTACTCAGCTAATTGGTGCATCTGCAGTTCTTAGTATTGCAGTATGGGTGGCTCTTATAATTGTGGCAGCCATAATGTTTAAGGGTCAGGTGTTTGTAGGTACTAATGCTCTTAACCTGCTAAGCACATTTGTGTTCCTGCTTCTTACTGTAGGAATAGTTTGCATAGTAAGTAGCTTTAACCTTAAGGCGCCAACTATAAGTATGATATCTAATATTATTGCTCTTGGAATGGCATTCTTAGGTGGAGTATTTGTTCCTATGGAGATATTTAGCGATGGAATACTTAAGATAGCAAGATTTATGCCAACCTACTGGCAGGTAAAGGCTACAGAAAGCCTGTATGTAGATGGTGGATTAGACACATTCTGGAAATGTGTTGGAATAGAGGCGCTTTTTGCGATAGCGTTTATAACTATAGCACTTATCGTGGCTAAGGTCATGAAGGAAAGAAGAGAGGGGTAGTCAGCGTTAATGAAAGGAGTTCACATTGAAGTGGACTCCTTTTTATGATAATATGAAATGAAATCAAGAGAGTTAAGGAGCATTAATGACATACATAGTAGACAAGATAATTTTAATATTGTTAACAGTGTTTCTATTGTACAGTAGCTGTAGTATAGACCGACTTGTAATCTACCTACTTGTTGGCATTATTTTTGCATGCTTAAATGGTTATTTCGAAAATAGGAAGATATTAATAATATCAGGAGTGTTGTATGTGGTAGTTCTCATTTTCGTGCCTGAGCTTATTCTTATTGCCCCTATAGTTTGCTATGATTTATTTAGACAGAGATTATATATTCTGGAAGCTTTAATTGGATTAATATTGTTTGGTGCAATAAGTGACTTGGGAATTATCTCCATATTTTTCTTACTTGTGCTTTCTTTACTAGCTCACATTATGTACTACAAGAGTAATCGAAATGAAATTTTAAGCGAACAAATAAAACATATTAGAGATGATAGTGAGGAGAAGAACATTCTCTTAGCAGAGAAGAATAAGCATCTTATTGAGAGGCAGGATCAGGATATATATGTGGCGACGCTTAAAGAACGTAATCGTATAGCTAGAGATATTCACGACAATGTGGGGCATATGATTACCAGGTCCATACTTCAGATGGGTGCTCTTATGACCATTAATAAGGAGGAGCCTCTTCATGGTCAGCTTGAGTCGGTGAAGAATAACTTGGATGTGGCTATGAATAATATTCGTGAGAGCGTTCACGATCTTCATGATGAGTCTATAGATTTGAAACAAGCAATCAGTGATTTGATGGATGAGATAAAGGATAGCTTTGAATGTAGCGTGGATTATGATATAGGAGATAATGTAGATAGAAAATATAAATACGCAATAATCGGAATTGTTAGAGAGGCTGTTTCGAATATTATTAAGCACAGTAAAAGTGACAGCGTAGATATTATAATTAGAGAGCATCCAGGTATGTATCAGCTTATTATTTATGACTATGTTAAGAATAAAGCTCACATTAGTACAGTTAATGCAACTAAGAATATTGGAAGGACAGATGGTATAGGAATTCAAAATATGCAGGATAGAGTAAAGTCCCTAAAGGGAAATATATATATAGACGCAAGTAATGGATACAAGATATTTGTTACATTTCCAAAGTAGCGCAGAAAACGCGTTATGTAAACTACATTAGCAACAAAAATGAGGTTTACATAATGCAAAGACAGGAGATGGCAGGAGGTTATTATGAAGGTATTAATAATAGATGATGATGCGTTAGTTGCTATATCACTAAAAACTATACTTGAGTCAGATAGTGACATAGAGGTTGTGGCAGTGGGAAACAGTGGCGAGGAAGCTATAGAGCTTTATCCAAACCATAGGCCTGATGTACTTTTGATGGATATTAGAATGAGTGGCATGACAGGACTTGAAGCAGGAGAGAAAATTCTTGCACAAAGCCCTGATGCAAGGATTCTATATCTCACTACATTTATGGATGACGAGTACATAGTAAAGGCTTTAAATATTGGAGCTAAGGGATATATACTAAAGCAGGATTTTGAGGGTATAATTCCTGCAATTAAGGCAGTAATGAGAGGTCAGAGTGTATTTGGCCAGGATATAGTGGAAAAGCTACCAGAACTAATGGCGAAGAAAAGAGGTTTCGATTACAGAGCACATGATATATCTGAGAAGGAAGAGGAAATCATTGTAGCGGTAGCTGAAGGCTATAGTAATAAGGAGATTGCAGAAAAGTTATTTCTTAGTGAGGGCACTGTTAGGAATTATCTTAGTACAATACTTGAGAAGCTTGGGCTTAGGGATAGAACTCAGCTAGCAATATTTTATTATAAGAACAAGTAAATTTAAAATTATGTAAACTAAAATCAACAGTCATTTTTTTAGAATAATAGTCATAGAATATAAGAAAAGCTAAGGAACATATTTTATGGAAATATATGTTGTGAAGGCAGGGGATACAGTTTATGGTATAGCCTCATCCTATAGCGTAGATGTAAATTTAATTATATTTGATAATCAATTAATATATCCATATGAGCTTGTCCCAGGACAGGCTCTTTTTATTGGGGTGGGAGAGAGAATAGGTGGAAGGACAATATCTGTTAGTGGGTATGCTTATCCATTTATAAGTAGATGGGTACTAGGAGAGACATTACCATATCTCTCAGAGCTACCTATTTTCTCCTATGGATTTACTAGTACAGGGGAATTGATACCACCCCTTTGGGATGACAGATGGCTTATAGAAAAGGCTATAGAGATGAGTGTGCAACCAATACTAACCTTAACGCCCTTTGGAGGTGACGGGCGATTTAATAATCAGCTTATATCCAGTGTGGTAAATAATCAGGAATATATAGATAATATTATTGAAAGTATTCTTCAAACCATGAGGGCTAAGAATTATGTAGGCATTGACATTGATTTTGAGTTTATATTGGCCTCAGATAGAGACAAATTTACAGATTTTGTAAGACAGGTGTCTGAGGCTATGAGGGCAAATGGATATCATACTTCGGTAGCATTAGCACCAAAGAATTCACCCAATCAGAAGGGATTGTTATATGAGGGAAAGGATTATAAGGCTTTAGGTCAGGTGGCGGATCATCTTTTGCTAATGACCTACGAATGGGGCTATACCTATGGACCTCCTATGGCTGTGGCACCTATTAATCAGGTACGGCGGGTAGTGGATTATGCAGTGACAGAGATTCCAAGAGAAAAGCTTGATCTAGGAATTCCCAATTATGGATATGATTGGACATTGCCTTATGAAAGAGGTGTAAGTAGAGCAAAGACTTTAGGAAATGTTGAGGCCGTTCGTCTTGCTATAAGTATGGGGAGTGAGATTATATTTGATCAGGTGGCTATGAGCCCATATTTCAGATATGTTGATTCAAACACAGGATTGCAGCATGAGGTGTGGTTTGAGGATGTTAGAAGCCTTCAGGCAAAATTTGATTTACTGGAGGAATATAAGCTAAGAGGCTGTGGCTATTGGCAGATAATGCAGTGGTTTAGGGCCAATTGGTTATTGTTGGATGAAAAATTTACTGTTCAAAAGAGTTAAGTAGTGTGGTATTATATAAAAGTATTAAAAAATTAATAAAAATAATTTATATTTTTTCCATAAAAAATAAAAATAGATTCGTACATATAGATAGGAGGAAACATTTGTGACAGATAGGGAATTCCAATCTGCCATAAAAAAGCTTCTTAAGGGAGATAAGGATGGACTAAGGCTCATCTACGAGGCATATGTTAAGCTCATATACGCAGTGGTATATGATACGGTAGGCTCTAAGGAAGATGCAGAGGACATAACCTCAGATTTCTTTATTAAGCTAATTAGAGTGGCAGATTCATTTAAAATGGGAAGTCCTCACAAGACCTGGTTGGTTACTATAGCTAAGAATATGGCCATAGACCACATAAGGAAAAGAACCAAAGAGGTGCTTGAAATTGATAACACCTCAGATGATGATAATGCTCCACGTCAGTGGGAGGATACATCTAGGGCAAGTGTGGAGGATACGGTTGCAATGTCTAGCGATATAAGTCAGGCTATGGAGACATTAGAACCAAGAGAAAAGGAAATAATTGACCTAAAGTTAGTTGGTCAATTCAAATTTAAAGAAATTGCTGAGATGACGGGGCAACCTATGGGAACAGTAACCTGGCTGTATAATCAGGGTATAAAAAAACTAAGGAGGTGTCTGGCAGATTATGAACAATAATATGAATAATATCACTAATATAAATGAATACAGAGAAAATATAGTGCCGGATGCGTCCGCATTTAATATAAATGAGCCTGGCATACCAGTTGAATTTGTAAGTCAGGAATTTGTTGATCAATATATCAAAGCCACAGAAAATAATACCCCTGATTTGTGGGGAAGGATTGAGGCGGGCTTTGAATTAGAAGCAAAGAATGTGATGGCCGAAAAAAGACGAAAGATGGCTACCACAAAGAAGGTGGTAGGATTTGTAGCAGCGGCTGCACTTATAACAATAATAGCAGTACCTGTTATGATGCTTAGTATGGGTGGTCAAAAGAATGAGGAATGTAAACTTGAGGCAACACAGGAAGTAAGCCACTATGAAGCATCGGATTCTGTAGCTATGGAGGCGCCTACTGAAGCTGCTGCTATGGAGGATACTCATGAGGAGTACATGATGGAAAGTGAAACAGCTATTCCATCTGAGGAGGGTGTAGGAAATACCATAACTAATGATTCAACCGTATCAGGAAGTTATACAGCTAAACAGTTAGAGGAAATACAGGGAACACAGACTGATTCCAGACAGATGGTGATTGAGGGTGAATTTATATTTGATGGTAATTCAAATGAAGTTACATTCAAGGTAAATAACATATCCGACAATCAGTACAAAGAATTGGTTATTGATATAGGAGACGAGATCTCGCTATCAAATTCAATGTATGTATTATCTATGGATGTAATGCTGTTTGAAGGAAAGATAACTATTGATTCAGTTGAAATAGATGATTTAGGACATATAACAGGAAGAATAATTGATTTAGAGCATCAGGGAATAACCACAGAAAAGGAATATACAACCAAATAAGTTAAAGGGCTAAGTTTCTAAAAAAATATGGAACTTAGCCCTGTTTTTTATGGAAAAATTTTTAAAATCTATTTCCATAAAAAACAATAATACATCCGTATATTAAATATAAGCTTATAAAAACAAAGAAGATATGTGGATTTTGGTAAGCCAAATCCATAGAAATAGTTGAATTTAATATGCTTAATAGGAGGGATTTTTATGAGAAAGAAATATTTGATGAAGAAAGCATTAGTATTCACATTGGCAGGTTCTATGCTACTTGGCCTTTGTGGATGTGGAGAAAAATCTGAGGAACCAGTGGTATATGAATCTACTACCGAAGCTGCGTATTATGAATATCCAGCGGAAACAGGTAGTGTAAGTGGAGCATATGGAGAATCTGAATCTCTGGCCTGTGACAGTGCAGCTCCTCTTAACAATACTGCTATTACAGATGGGGGATGTGTGGAAGAATGGCCTATGGAGGAAGAATTTAATACCAATGAATATAATGATTTGGCTGAAAATTCGTGGCTTTCAGTTAAGACATCACCCCTTTCAACCTTTGCTGCTGATGTGGACACTGCATCCTATACAAATATTAGAAGTAATATAGTAAATGGGTATGACGTGCCAGCTTCATCAGTAAGAATAGAGGAAATGATAAACTATTTCCATTATGATTATGATGAGCCTAATCCTGGAGAAAAGTTTGCAGTATATACAGAGTACGCTGATTGTCCATGGAATGAGGATACAAAGCTAGCATTGGTATCTCTTAATACAGAGGATATTGATTTTAGTGAGGCGCCGGATTCAAACATAGTATTTCTTATAGACACTTCAGGTTCTATGTTTGATGAAGATAAGCTACCATTAGTACAGAAGTCTCTTTGTATGCTTGCTGAAAATCTTACTGAGAAGGATAGAGTATCAATTGTAACCTACGCAGGAAGTGATACAGTGGTGCTTGAGGGTGCTAAGGGAAATGATTATCATACTATTTCAACTGCCATAGAAGGACTTGAAGCCTATGGTTCAACCAATGGATCAGCAGGTATAGAAACTGCATATGACATTGCTGAGGAATATTTTATAAATGGTGGTAATAACAGAGTAATTCTTTGCACAGACGGAGACCTTAATGTAGGCGTAACCAGCGAGGGCGAGTTAGAGAAGCTTATTACCAAGAAGAAGGAAAGTGGAGTTTACTTAAGTGTACTTGGTTTTGGATATGGAAACTACAAGGACAATAAGCTAGAGACATTAGCTGATAAGGGAAATGGAAACTATGCGTACATCGACTCAACCTTCGAAGCAAAGAGAGCCTTAGTAGATGAGATGGGGGCAACAATGGTTACAGTAGCTAAGGATGTTAAGCTTCAGGTAGAATTCAATCCGGCAAACGTAAAGGGCTATAGGCTCATTGGCTATGAAAATAGAACCATGGCAGCAGAGGATTTTTCTGACGACACTAAGGACGGAGGAGAAATGGGAGCAGGACATACAGTTACTGCAATATATGAGATAGCATTAACAGACTCTGAATTTGAAATAAATGAGCCAGACTTGAAGTATGGTAATGATGAAGCAGGGGAAGAACTTAGTGAAGGTACATCTGAAGGTGATGAGCTTTTCACAGTAAATGTACGCTACAAGGAGCCAGATGAGGATGAAAGCAAGCTTAACTCCTATGTATGTACAGTAGAAAACTATGATGCTAAGGGCTCAGATAATCTTCGTTGGGCGGCAGCAGTTGCATCATATGGAATGTACCTAAAGGATAGCCAGTATATGGGAACAACCGACAAAGAGTTGGTTCTTGACCTTGCAAAGTCAGTAGCTGGCTGGGAAGATGATGACTACAAGTCAGAATTTATAAGCTTAGTACAAGAATACGATAAGTAACATATAGAATATGTAGGAAATTGACAAAGGATGCGCCAATAACTTATGTTCCGGCCGCGACAGGGTTGGACTAAGCTGACCGTTTTAAGTGTCAGCGCGGTCCAATCCCTAGGCAGGCCGGCCAATTAAGTAAATCTGCGCATCCTTTGCTATGTTTTCGTACTTTACTCTCTTAAACTTTTCTGCTATAATAGTTTAGAATATTAAAGTGTGAAATCGGAGGTTAATATGGGACTTAACGGAATCATGATGCAATATTTTGAGTGGGACCTTCCAGCAGATTCCACATTGTGGAACACTCTTAAGGCAGATGCCACTAAATTAAAGAACGCAGGAGTAACAGCAGTTTGGCTACCACCTGCATATAAGGGAGCTAATGGAGTAAATGACGTAGGCTATGGAGTGTACGATTTATATGATTTAGGTGAATTTGACCAGAAGGGAAGCGTTGCCACTAAGTATGGTACGAAGGCAGAATACTTAGCTGCAGTTAAGGCTCTTCATACAAAGGGAATTAATGTATACGCAGACGTTGTGCTAAATCACAAGATTGGTGCTGATGCAGTTGAGAAGGTTACAGCAGAGGAGTTTAATTCTGGTAGTCGTAATCAGATGGTTGGAGACCAGAAGAAGATTGGTGCATGGACTAAGTTTACCTTCCCAGGAAGAAAGGGCAAGTACTCAGACTTTACTTGGAATTGGAATCATTTTGACGGAATTGACTGGGATCAGGATAGAGCCAAGAAATCTATATTTAGATTTAAGGGCAAGGATTGGGATGAGTCAGTTGATAAGGAGCTTGGTAACTATGATTACCTTATGGGCGCAGATTTGGATTTCTCTAATCAAGAGGTTAGAGAGGAGCTTATGCGTTGGGGTAAGTGGTATGTAGAGGAAGTAGGTCTTGATGGCTTTAGATTAGATGCAGTTAAGCATATTAACAAATACTTCTATAAGGATTTTATGAGAAGTGTTAAGGAGTCTACTGAAAAGGATTTATTTGCAGTAGGTGAGTACTGGCATTGGGATGTAAATAAGCTTCAGGATTATATTGCAGGAACAGAAGGAGAGGTAAGTCTTTTCGATGTGCCACTTCATTTTAACTTCCATAACTGTTCAAAGGCACATGGAAATTATGATCTTAGAACAATATTAGATGGTACTCTTACTAAGGTGAATCCTCTTAAGGCAGTTACATTTGTAGATAACCATGATTCACAGCCGGGACAGTCTTTAGAGTCTTGGGTAGAGGATTGGTTTAAGCCTATGGCTTATGCAATCATTCTTCTTAGACAGGAGGGTTATCCTTGTGTATTCTATGGAGATTACAAAGGAATTCCTACAGCTAAGATAAAGTCTAAGAAGAAGGAATTAGACAAGCTTATGAAGATAAGACGAGATAAGTCTTATGGACCTCAGCATGATTACTTCGATGATCCAAACTGTATAGGTTGGACTAGAGAGGGTGATGAGGAGCACAAGGATTCAGGTCTTGCAGTAGTAATGAGTGATGGTACAGGCGGTACTAAGCGTATGTATATTGGCAAGCAGTTTGTGGGCTGTCATTTTGCAGATGCTATGGGCAATGCTAAATATAATATCAAGATTGACGAAGAGGGATTCGGTGATTTCTACGTTAATCGTGATTCTGTTGCAGTGTGGGTGAGAAAAGAGAAGTAGGAGCAGGATATTTATGGGAAAGTCAATTAGAAATGAAACTGTAAAGGATTTATTTGAGGCAGTGCTTACACTTGAGACTGTTGAGGAATGCTTTGACTTCTTCGAGGATGTTTGTACTGTTAATGAGGTACTTGCTATAGCCCAGAGATTCGCTGTGGCTAAGATGCTTAAGGAGAACAATACATACCTGGAGGTTGCTAAGACTACAGGTGCATCAACAGCAACTATAAGTAGGGTTAATCGTTCTCTTAACTATGGCAATGACGGATATGAGCTGGTGTTCTCAAGACTTAATAAGGCTAAGGAAGATCAGTAAGAGCTAATATTTTATGGATGCATAATATGAATTTATTTGAAGCAATACTTTGTTCCTAAGGGATAAAGTATTGCTTTTTTATGTCGATAATATAAGTGTAAAGTTCATCCTCCATATGTAGACTGATTAATCTTATTGTGTTGTAAGAAAAAAGGAGGACGGATTATGGTTATTGGAACAAGCGCAGTTAACATGGCAGCAACCGGAAGTAAGATGATGAAGGTAAGTAAGACAAATCAAACTCTTATGAGAAACAATGCTACTGGGGAGGTAAGGTATCAGGAGAGTACTTTTGAACAATCATTCACCAGTACATATTCCTCAAATCAAGGACACCTTCTGGAGAATCCACAGGAGGATCGTCCCGGTATTGACCAGGATAACTATGTGGCACCGGTATTAACCAGCAGACAGGAGGATAGTGTAAGTAGCTTACTGAAGCAACTAAGAAACTTCCTTCAAGAATTTAGAAACAGGTTGACGCTACTTATAGGAAGAAGAGGAAAATATATAGGTGGTAGAGAAGCACTGTATAATGGATTTATTGATAATGGAAACACACTTGATTTATCCAATGGAACAGGTAATGCAAATGTATGGACAGTAACTAATTATACTGAGTACAAGTATGAGGAGGCAGAAACCTTGAATTTTGCTACCACAGGTAAGGTTACTACAGGTGATGGTAGAACTATTGAATTTGGCATGGAAATTGCTATGTCTAGAGAATATGTTGAAACCTCAGAGGAACTATCCTGTGATACAAAGGTAATACTTACAGATCCATTGATAATTAGTCTGGATTCAAACCCTATAGGTGTTAGTGACCAAAAGTGGAAATTTGATATCGATGGAGATGGTAATCAGGATAGTATATCTATGCTATCGAAGGGTTCAGGATTTTTGGCCTTTGACAAGAACGGCGACGGAGCTATTAACAGTGGTTTAGAGTTATTCGGCGCAAAAACTGGGAATGGCTTTGCAGAGCTTATGGGCTTTGATGAAGATGGAAATAATTGGATTGATGAGAATGACTCCATATATGATAAGCTTTCTGTTTGGGTTAAGGATGATTCAGGTGAAGATAAGCTTCTCAGCCTAAAGGACGCCAAGGTTGGAGCAATTTATCTTGCAAATATGGCGACCAATTATGCTTTAAAATCTATGGAGGATAATGAGCAAAATGCTCAGATAAGACGAAGTGGAATGTACCTAACAGAGGATGGCTTGGCAAAATCCATACAACAGCTGGATATGGTGAAAGGCTTGGTAAGTTAAAAAAACCTTTACATCTAGTTTTTAATACTATATAATCTAAATTAGTAGAAAATAATGGATATTAAGGGCATGAATATGCGCGCCATTTAATATGATACTTAGTGGAGAATATGGTATGAATATGGGTAACGAAATAAGCATGGCAGAATTAAAGAAGCAGATAGGTCAGTGGCTTGATCTGGGATATATTGCTCCGGAGGATATACCTTCCATAGAGCTATATATGGATCAGGTTACTACATTTATGGATAGATATTTGTCAAAGAATAAAAGAACAGAAGAGGATAAAACTCTTACTAAGACTATGATAAATAACTACACCAAGAATGATTTATTGCCTCCGTCTAATAAGAAGAGATACTCTAAGGAGCATATAATTCTGCTTATATATATTTACTACTTTAAGAATGTGGTGACGATTAATGATATTCAGGTGGTGCTTAAGCCGCTTATTGAAAATTATTATGACAATAAGCAAGCATCCTACAGCTTAGAGGAGGTATATACAACCCTCTATGAGTTAGAGAAAATCCAGTATGACAATACCGAGATGAGTATTACAAAGACCTTAGAGCTTATAGAACAAGGCTTTGATGGTAAGGATGATGAGTATCTTAAGAAGCTAACCTTCTTAGCATTACTAGGCTATGATATTTACCTTAAGAAAAAGTTTATGGAAAGTATTATTGACGATATGGCTAAGAATATGGCTAAGGAAGAGGAAACATCTAAGGATAAGCCGAGTAAGGACAAGCCTAATAAGGAAAAAAAAGAAAAAATTAAAAATTAAGATTCAAAGCGCCTGTGCAAGAGTTTGTACAGGCGTTATTTCTTAGCCATATATAATACGTCTTTTGAGAGTCAGCCTCTTGACACACAATCTTAAAAATTATAAAATATGTAGCATATTTTTAATAAAGGAGATGATATTTTTTGGACACGAGTGACATTATTCAATTAATAGTAATTGTCATCCTGTTAGCACTTTCAGCATTCTTTTCATCATCGGAGACAGCGCTTACCACTGTAAATAAGCATAAGCTTCGTTCCTTGATGGAGGGAGGGAATAAAAGTGCAGCAAAGGTACTTAAGATTACGGAGGATTCCGGTAAACTTCTTAGCACAATACTGATAGGTAACAATATAGTTAACATCTATGCATCGTCCCTTACAACTACCTGGGCCACAGAGGTTTTCGGTAGCAAATACATAGGACTTGCAACAGGTGCTCTTACACTGTTGGTTCTTATATTCGGTGAGATTACACCTAAGACTATAGCTACACAGAAGTCAGTAGCTTTGTCTATGGTATTTGCTTATCCAATCTCTTTTCTTATGACTATATTTACACCAGTTATCTGGTTGTTAAATTTGATCACAGGACTTATATTTAAATTGCTTAGAATTGACCCTAATGCGGGAGATGGTGCAATGACTGAGTCGGAACTTAGAACCATAGTAAATGTAAGTCATGAAGATGGCGTTATTGAGCAAGAAGAGAAATTTATGATATCTAACGTGGTGGATTTCGGTGATGCCCTGTCTAAGGATGTTATGATTCCAAGAGCAGACATCATCTGTGCAGATGTTACTTCATCTTATG
The DNA here is from genome assembly GCA_017517305.1 of Lachnospiraceae bacterium. Lineage (GTDB taxonomy): Bacteria > Bacillota > Clostridia > Lachnospirales > Lachnospiraceae > Coprococcus_C. The sequence goes on from JAFWZV010000007.1 coordinate 79,569, forward strand.
ATGAGCTTGTAAAAATCTTTATGGACGAAACCTACTCACGTATGCCTATATATGAGGAGTCTAAGGACCATGTTATTGGTATTCTGTATTTGAAGGATTTGTTCTTCTACAGTGAAACCCATGATCTTAGTGACTTCGATGTTAGAAAGATTCTTAGAAAGCCAGTATTCGTTCATGAATACCAGAAAACAAGTCAGATATTTGCAGATCTTAAGACATCTGCGGTTACAATGGCTATAGTACTTGATGAATATGGTGTAACCTCTGGTATTATCACTATGGAGGACCTTATCGAGGAAATCGTTGGTGAGATTCGTGATGAATATGATGATGATGAGGACGATTTCATTAAAAAAGTGTCCGATAATCAGTACGACATAGAGGCAGCAATTAAGCTTGATGACTTGAATGATGCCTTAGGAACAACATTAAAATCAAACAACTACGATTCCCTGGGTGGACTTGTAATTGAACTATTAGATAAGCTTCCAGACGAAGGTGAGGTTGCAACCACTGATAACATTACTCTTAAGGTAACAGAGGTGGAGAAGAACCGAATCGAGAGAATTCTTCTTACTATAGAGGAGAAGGAAGAGGAAAAAATAGAAGGTGAATAAAAAGTTAAAATCCTGTTGACATCTTCTCAAACCTATGGTAAAGTATACAAGGTTATTAAAGAAGCAGAGTATCCACTCTCACCTTAGCGCGTTAGAGGCGACTTGGGTTAGCACGATATAATGAATTGTTTATGAATTATTATTGTAGCATTTTAGTGGATAGTTTGTCTATCCACTTTTTTAATGCGCATTTCGGGGTAAGGAAAAATATTGCTTCGCAATACCCCTCAAGCGCGACGAAACTCATAAGTGAGTTTCAATTAGTAAAAAGCTATATAACGGAGGTGCGTATTATTAGCGAGTTAATGATTAACGAACAGATTAGGGATAAGGAAGTACGTGTAATTGGTACTGATGGAGAGCAGCTTGGTGTTATGGGCATCAAGGAGGCTATGAAGCTTGCTGAGGAGGCAGGAGTTGATTTGATTAAGATTGCTCCAACAGCTAAGCCACCAGTATGTAAGATAATGGATTACGGCAAGTATAAGTATGAGCAGACTCGTCGTGAGAAGGAAAACAAGAAGAAACAGAAGACTATTGAGACTAAGGAAGTTAGATTGTCACCAAATATTGACACTAATGACTTAAATACAAAGGCTAATATGGCTAGAAAGTTCTTAACTAAGGGAGATAAGGTTAAGGTAACACTTAGATTCAGAGGAAGAGAACTTGCACATGTAAACTCTAGTAAGACAATACTTGATGAGTTTGCCCAGTTACTTCAGGATGTAGCGGTGGTTGATAAGGCACCAAAGCTTGAAGGACGTAGTATGGTAATGTTTTTAACTGAAAAACGTTAAATTAATTATAGTATATATATTTTAAGGAGGACATAGAACATGCCAAAGTTAAAGACTAAAAAAGCAGCTGCAAAGCGTTTTAAGAAGACAGGAACAGGTGAGTTAAAGAGAAATAAAGCTTACAAGAGCCACATTCTTACTAAGAAGTCAGCTAAGAGAAAGAGAAATCTTAGAAAGGCTACTATGACAGATGCAACTAACAGCAAGGTAATGAAGCAGATTTTACCATATTTATAAGATATAGATATTTAGGAGGAATTCAACAATGGCAAGAATTAAAGGCGGCGTAGGCGCTAAGAAGAGACATAATAGAGTATTAAAGCTCGCTAAGGGTTATAGAGGAGCTAGATCAAAGCAGTATAGAGTAGCTAAGCAGTCAGTTATGAGAGCTTTAACTTCATCATATGCTGGTAGAAAGCAGAGAAAGAGACAGTTCAGACAGCTCTGGATCGCTCGTATCAATGCAGCAGCAAGAATGAATGGACTTTCATACAGCAAGCTTATGTATGGTTTAAAGTTAGCTGAGGTTGACTTAAACAGAAAGATGCTTTCAGAGATGGCAATCAACGATCCAGCAGGTTTTGCTAAGGTTGTTGAGGTAGCTAAGTCTAAGTTAGCATAATTATTTATTTATATAATGTTTATAGAAAAAAAGGAATGCAAACATCTTATGATGTATTGCATTTCTTTTTTTATTATGCTTCTGTGCTATGGTCTATAATTTCGAATTATGTGATTGATTGAAAATTTGAAAAATATGCATTAATTCACTGATAAAATGCAAGACTGCGTTTTGGTGTTGGTTGTTATGTTAAAATTACAATCGACGTATTTTAACAATTTATGCAAATAAAATGTATTGTGAGGGATAAGGGGATGCTAGTTTCGTTATTGAATTATGATAGGTTTAATACTATATCCTTGCCTGATAAGGTAAAGGGTCAATATTGGATTATTGATGAGGATGAAAAAGGTAACAAGTATAATTTGTTAGAGATAGAGGCTGTCGATGGTGAATGGAGAATTAAATCTAATAATGCGGCCTGTGTCTGTTCTCCTGATGGATCCAAGGCGTTTAAGTATCATGTTCTTAAGGACTATGATGTATGTCGAATAGCCCTTATGAAGGATGGTGGTACTGCTCTTGTTATGACAGAACCAGATACTCAGGATAGAAAAAAATATTACAAATTCGAGATAAACGGCAAAGAAGCTGAAATAGTAATAGGAAGAGATAAGAGCGCAGACATAAACTATGCACTAGATAGTGTTTCTTCAAAGCATGCTGTTTTGAAGTATAAGGACGGAAAATGGACAATTACAGATGATGGCAGTACAAATGGAACATATGTTAATGGTACAAGAATAGAAGGTACTAGAAGTCTAAAATATGGAAGCTTGATATATATAATGGGTTTGAAAATAGTTGTCTGCAATGGCTTTATAGCTATGAATAATCCAGATAAAAAGCTGCTAATAAATTTTGATATTTTATCAAAAATGAAAAATCCTGAGATATTACAGATGGATGAAGAGGAAATAGAAGTATCTCCAATAGACTATTACTATAGATCACCACGTTTTAAAAGAGATATAAAGGAGAAGACAATAAAGGTGGATTCTCCACCTGCTTCCTATATAAAAGAAGAAATGCCGTTAATTATGGTGCTTGGACCATCTGTTACTATGGGAATTGCTTCAATAGTGACTGCAGTATATTCGATTTATAATGCTATACAAACAGGTAATTTCGTATCTGCAATTCCTTCTATGGCTATGTCTGTAAGTATGCTTTTAGGTACTATATTATGGCCGATTATTTCAAAAAAGTATGAGAAGTCTAGAAATAAAAAGAAGGAAAAGGCGAGACTTAAGAAATACGAAGAATATCTAGATGACATAAAGAGAGAAATCAAAGATGAGGTTAAATTAGAAAGCGAGATAATTGAGGAAAATTTCAACGCGCCTGTGTATTGGTCGGATATTATACAAACTAAATCTCGCAAGCTGTGGGAGAGAACTAGTGAACAAAATGATTTCTTAAATGTGCGAGTTGGTTTAGGTGAAAGAGACGCAAAAATCAAGTTTTCATATCAGGAAAGAAGATTCACTATGGATGAAGATAATCTTCAGGATAAGATGCTTGAAATATGTGAAAACACTCCAAAACTGACAGAGGTTCCGATGACTGTTTCACTGATGAAGGACAATATATTCGGAATTGTAGGTAATGATAATTGTATATATAGATTCTTAAATAGTATTATTGTACAGCTATCAGGGCAGCATAGCTATGACGAGGTTAAATTTTCATTCATTCTTAATGAAAAACAAGAAAGAGATATGTTATATGTCCGACGATTGCCGCATGTATGGGATGACAATCATAATATTAGATTTGTTGCTACTAATCCTACAGAGGCAAAGGAGTTATCTAATTACTTTGACAAGATTATAGAGACTCGTAAGGAACATAAAAATGATAATGGCAATGGAACAATGCCTTACTACATAGTATTTGTTCTAGATAAAAAGGTTGGAGACAAAGCAGAGATGCTTAAGAAGATTTACAAATATAGAAAGAACATCAATATGAGTGTTGTTTATATTTGTAATCAGCTTAAAAATCTCCCTAAGGAATGTTCGAAGTTTATTGAACTTAACGGAGACAAAGCAAAGATTTATGACAAGAGTGATATTACAGGAACTAGATTAACTATTACTCCAGAATACTATTCAAACACAGACTTGGATATTATTGCATCCCACTTGGCTAATTCACAGCTTGACTTGACGGATTCGGCATTTAATTTGCCTAAGATGATTACATTCTTAGACATGTATGGTGTGGGTAAGATAGAACATCTAAATGCTGAGACAAGATGGAAGGAAAATAATCCTGTCAAGTCTCTTGAAACACCAATCGGAATAGATACAATGGGCGAATTATTTACTTTGGATTTACATGAGAAATTTCATGGTCCACATGGACTTGTGGCTGGTATGACCGGTTCTGGTAAGAGTGAATTTATAATGGCATTTATTTTGTCTATGGCCTTAAATTACCATCCAAATGAAGTGGCTTTTGTATTAATTGATTATAAGGGTGGTGGTATGGCAAAGGCATTTGAGAAGCTACCACATACTGCAGGAATAATTACTAACCTTGACGGTGCAGCTGTAAATAGATCCCTGGTTTCTATTCAAAGTGAGTTAAAGAGAAGACAGGCTATATTTTCAGAAGCAGGCAAGCTGGTTGGCGAGAGTAATATTGATATTTACAAATATCAAAAATTGTATAGAGAAGGAAGAGTTAGTGAACCGTTGCAACATCTGTTCATAATATCAGATGAGTTTGCAGAGTTAAAGACACAACAGCCTGAATTTATGGAACAGCTTGTAAGTGCTGCAAGAATTGGTAGAAGCTTAGGTGTTCATCTTATTCTTGCAACTCAGAAGCCGGCTGGTGTGGTTGATGACCAGATTTGGAGTAACTCAAAGTTTAGAATATGTCTGAAGGTTCAGGATAGAGCGGATAGCATGGACATGTTAAAGCGTCCTGATGCAGCAAGCTTATCTGACACTGGAAGATTCTATTTGCAGGTTGGATATAATGAGTTATTCGAATTAGGACAGTCTGCGTGGGCAGGTGCCCCATATATACCTACAGATAAGGTTGTAAAGAAGAGAGATACATCAGTAGAGCTTTTGGATAGATGCGGTAATGTTATATCGGGTATGAAGATTGAGAAGGAACGTACTGTTACTAATCCAAAGAAGCAGCTTGATGAGATTACAGAATACTTGGCAAGAATTGCAAGTGAGGAAAAGATTTCAGTAAGGCCATTATGGCTTGAGCCAATTCCTAGTCAAATATTTGTTGAAAAGCTTAGAGAAAAATATCAGCATACGGAGAATGTATTTAATCTTAATCCAATTATTGGAGAATATGACAACCCTGCTCACCAGAGTCAGAATATTTTAACCTTACCTCTGTCAACTGAAGGAAATGCAATAGTGTATGGTACTGCTGGAAATGGTAAGACAACATTCCTCACCACAATGATTTATTCATTAATTAGCACTCATACTCCAGATGAGGTTATGGTGTATGTTTTGGATTTCTCATCAGAAACCTTACGTGCCTTTGCTAAAGCACCACATGTGGGAGATGTTTTGGTATCAGGTGATGATGAGAAGATACAGAATATGTTTAAGATGATAGATTCTGAGATTCAAAAGCGTAAGCAGATATGCTCTGAGTATGGTGGAGATTATGCATCCTATGTGGCAAGTGGACATACAGATATGCCAAATATTGTAATAGCCATTAATAATTATGCTGGATTCTCAGAAATATATGAGCAGTATGAGGAAAATGTACAGTTTCAAAGTAGAGAAGGAATTAAGTATGGTATCTACTATGTTATTACTGCATTATCTACAAATGCTGTTAGATATAGATTACAGCAAAACTTTAAGCAGATGTTTGCGCTTCAGATGAATGATGTAAGTGAGTACGCATCAGTTCTTGGTAGTACAAGTGGCATGATACCTTCAAAGATGAAGGGAAGAGGTCTTATTAAGACAGATGCTGTATATGAATTCCAGACTGCATATGCTACTGAAAATATATCATCAATATTTGATGATGTTAGAAATTATTGTAATCAGCTTGTGGCATATTACGGAGAGAGAAAATCAGCTATTCCTATGCTTCCAGAATATATTACTGCAGATAAATTCCAGGATCAGTGGAGCCTTAGCAGTATGCCTATAGGTATATCCAAGGATAGTATAGAAATTCAGTATTTGGATTTGAAAAATCCACCAGTATCTATTGTTACAGGAAGAAACATTAAGGATATAGATCCTATGCTTTGCGGATTAATTGAGGAGCTTGTAGAGCTGGAGGATATAAATATTACTATCTATGATGGAACTAGAAGATTGGATGCTGACAGTATGCCATGTAATGTGATAGCTGATGGATTTGAAGATGAAATAAGAGAAATCTATCAGACTGTTCTTTACAGGAACAATACATACAAAAAGTATAATGGGAATCTTCCGGAAGATGAGGTTTTTGAAGAAAATATTATTATATTCCATGGTTTTTCAGAGATAAGATCAGAGCTGTCAGAAGATGGATTGCTGAAGATAAAGACTGTACTTGAAAAGGTGGCATCAGAATATAACGAAAGCTTCATAATTATAGATACTGTTGAAGATATGTTTAAGATGTCCAGAGAACTATGGTACAAGAATCAAAACCCAAATAAAGAGGGTATTTACATTGGTAATGGCATAACAGAACAGGGTGCAATTAATGTAACATCAGATGCAACTATTAAAAGAGCTTTTCAAAAGCCAGTTGAAAAGGGCTTTGGATACGTAGTTAGGAATTCTATGCCGGTACTGACTAAATTCTTAGTATCGAGAATGGAGGCTGGAGATGAATAAGATAATAGTAGAGGTTCATGTTCCCTCAACCAATAAAATATATGATGCAAAAATCCCTAGAGATATACAAATATGGGAGGTTACTAAGCTGCTATCTGATATGATAGCAGCTAACCATCCTGGTATGTATGCAAAGGATAATGATGCAATATTATGTGATTTTGTTTCGGGAACTATTCTTCCGGCAAATAAATTGGTGGATGATGTTGGACTTGTAAATGGTTCAAGAGTGTTACTAGTGTAGCTGGTGAGAAAGGAGTGTTGGTATGGCTAAATTTAATATGAAAACGGATGCCTTGGTTGACACTGCTGTGAAGATAAGGAGACTAAAACAGAAAATATCAGGTGATTTTTTAAAGATTAATACTGGAGTAAATAAGTCTAAAAATGCGTATAAATCACCATATATGAATGATTATATAGCAAAATACAATCAGCTAAAACCAGAGCTAGAGGAGTATGAAAAGGCCGTAGAAGAGTATTCTCGGTTTTTAGAAAAATCAGCAGATATTGTTATGGATGTGGAACGAAAATTATATGAAAGAGTTAATGGTATAGAGAGTAACACGTTGAGTGAGTGGAAGTAGGTGATTTTGTGGCTAGTATATATATTAATATGTCTGATATGAGCAAGGCTATAAGTAATATAACTAATGCTGTGGGAAGAACAGGTCTTATGGCTAATACTAATGAATTAGATGGATGCATAGAGCTTGTGGCAAAGGCTTGGGAAGATGAAGGCCATAAAGGACATCTTGAAGCCATAGAAAAAAGAAAAGATGAATTAAAACAACTTACGGAAATGTTAACAGAATATAAGCTTGTTATGGAGTATATTAATAACACTTATAAATTGGCGGTAAAAAGTAATTTAGAATTATCAAAATCTATATAGGAGAAGCGTATGGGATTTGATGAAATATATTCACATCAAAATAGAATACTTGTTGGGACATCAGAAGCCCTTAATTATCTAGAGGTAGAGATAAAGAATCTAAGGGGTGTTATAGTAGGAATTTCTCAGTCATGGAGTAGCCAGGCTGGAGATAGAAACATTTTGCTAAAACGTTTGGCGAATGTGCGAAAAGACCTAGGAAAAAACATACGTAAGCTTAGAGGCTTTGTGCTGTCGTCTAGTCATTATTTGTCTCAGATGAAAAAATTTGATAGATATGATGGACTCACATTTTCAGGTTCTTGTAGAGTATCAGATGTAGCATATTCTAATTCAAATAGTTCAACTATTAAATGCAATACAAAGGACGTAGAAGGTTATGTAAGCGCTATTAATGCTTCAGCAAAAATTATTGATACGTATTCGTCTGATTTACATATTTTAATTAATGCTTTAGATAACAACATGGTATGCGCTGTTGGTACTTGGAAGAGCACTTTAAAAAAGTATGCAGGAAGAATATTGTATCAGGGAGAGATACTGAGAAGTGTTGCTACAGATTTGAGTCAGATGATGGCTAATTATAACAATGCGGAAAAGAAAATCAATAAAGTAATAGAAGACTTAAAGAGTGGTAACATAACCACCCTTCAGCTTGCAGAGATGATAAACCAGCAAGTGCAAGCAGGTTCAAACAACTTTAATGTAGTCGGATTTACTGATGGGTATAAGGCCGGTGAGTTAAGAGCAGAAAACGGAAAAGAATACTATGAAAATATAGATTTATTAAGACAGTATATCACAGGTGAAGTAGATGTTGGATCGGGCTCTAACAAATACGCTGATTGGCTTAATGTGCTCAACTACCTTAGTCAAACTAGCAAAATAAAAAAAGGTTTAGAGGATGGTTATCAGGCTGAGGATGCAGAAAATTTTCTAGATTTGCTTAAGGATGTTGTAGGTGACAATATCAATATATCCAGCATTAAGGATCTTAAAACTGCAAAGAATGCAAAAGAAGTTAGAGACATTCTAAGTAAGAATGGCGTAACTGGAATATATGCAGATATATTACTATCTTATGGATGTAATTTCTATACCAACATAATTGACGGTATAGAGCAAGGCTTACCTATGGAGGATATTGCTTTCAGGGCTGGTGGAGTAAGTGTGCTTGATACATTTGATGATGTGGTGCTTTCAGATACTAATACTACCATTGCGTATTTACCTGCAAAGGCTGTATCAAATCTTATTGGTTATGATTTAGGAACGGAAGCCATGAGGGCCACAGGATGTGATAATGAATTTGATGCAGTAAGGGAAGCTCCTAAGAAATTGCTTAATGAGATAAAGAAAAATGCAACCTGGGATAATTGGAAATCTGGAATGAAGCTTCTGGGTAAAGAAATAAAAAAATTAAAGTTTTGGTAGGAGGGAATATAGATGAATTACTTTCCTGTGGGAACATTAGTAAAACTTAATGTTGAGGAATTAAGCATTTACGCGGTTATAGTTGGATATTGTCCTCAAAATGAACATGGTGAGCAGATGGATTATGTAGGTATTAATTATCCTTTTGGTGTTATGGATAATAATAGCTTTTTGTTCTTCAATGAATCAGGAATCGGAGAAGTGATACAAGAAGGATATAAGGGCGAGGAGTACGAGAAATTTGTCTTTGCCTTTAAACAGATAATGGATAGTAAAGCATAGAAGAGGAGGGGTAGCATGGCTGAGTTAAAAATTAATACTGGTAAAGTTATTGATAGTGCTGTGAGCATTAGAGGAGTGACATCTAATTTAAAAAGCTTATTTGGAGATATTAACAAGATAATAGAAAGCTTAGATGATGTATATAACACAGTCAACACTGAAGAAATTAAAAGTAAGTATTATGAATTAGAGGGAAAGCTAGATGGGTTAACAGGCGCATTGGAGAAATACTCGGCATTTTTAGAAAAAACTACTGAAATTTATGAGGAGGTTGAACGAAAAATTGCTGAGCAAGTTACAGAAGGAGCGGCGGTAGCTATTGGTGTAGGTGCAATAGAATTATTTGATGAGTGGAAGTAGGTTCAGAGAGGGGAATATAAGTATGGCAAAAATTAATACAAATTATAAGAAGTTAAAAAATAAAGCCCAAACGATAGAGTCAAAGCTATACGACGCAGGTGGCATAATAAGTCAATCTAATGTATTAAAAAAAGAGATGGATTCATTAAGTAAAGAGTGGGTAGATAAAAACCATTATTCCCATCTTAATGCTATTAGTAAAGAATATTCTACACTTGTTGAGTATGCTAGATTACTTGAAAAATTTAGAAAATTGCTGACAGACGCAAGTACTGAATATGAAAAGGCAAGAAATGAAAGTGTAAATATTGGCAAGTCAATATAAGGGAGAGTGCTTATGGGATCATTAATAGATACAATAAATGAACAAAGAAGCCTGGTTGCAAAAAGCCGAGAAACATATAGAACATTAAAAAAATATATGAATAGTTTAGCAAACGAGCTTGATAATATTTCAGATAGTTGGACAAATGATGCAGGTGAAAAATATTACATTATTAAGCAATTAAACATTGCTGGCTCTGAAGTGGCATCAATATGTTCGGGCTATAAAACATATACTACAAATATTGAAAGAGTATTGGATGTTCTTAAAGATTTTGCAGAGTTTTTAGGAGTTGTAGGTACGGAAAAATATACATTCAAAACTAAAAACATTACAAAAAGCACCAAAACTAAAGTCAAAATGGATACGGCATCCTTAAAAGCTTGTGGCAATAGGATAGTAAAATTGGGAAATGATATAGAACAAGTACAGCTGGATTATAAAAGTATTGCGGCTAGGGTAGATGATCAGATATATAGAATGCTGAGTGGAAAGATAAGTTCGCTGAATTCATTGAATAAAAGATTAGATACTCAGGCAAATCAAATTGTTAAAACTGGAAAAGCTATTATCAAGATTTGTGAAAAGTATGAATTGGCTGAAAAGAATATTGCCAAAAAGGCCGTAGAATTAGCTAGTGGAAAGCATGTTACATATGGTGACGGAAATCCAAGTAGTGCAACTATACCTAGAAAAGAAGGTGGTAGTTATCAGATGCCGAATATGACATATTACAGTATTAGTAGTGAGGTGGGCGGTCTTGCAAATAGTGATGTAAAAGGGAAAAAGGAAGTATTGGCATGGATTCAAAAGAGAAATAACGGCTTGCCAAGAAAAAGTGAATATCCGAAGGGATATTGTACAAAATACACTTATGATAAGCTTGCATCAGTTGGTATTGTTTTGGGAAATGCTGGTAATAACAAAACCGTTGGTAATGGAAATCAATGGTATTCTAAAATAAAAAATAAAAAGGTGACATGGTCGTCAAAATATAATTGTGAATGTGTTGACGGAAATAATGCATTAGAAACAATAATTGCAAATAACAATGGTGAAGCGGTATACAATATTGTTTTGTCATATAAGCATGCATATAGAGATAATCCATCAGTGCCACAACAATATGATAATTGCGGTCATGTAATGATGATAGATGCAATAATAGATGGAGTTGTTTATTTTAGTGATAACTATTATAACAAAGCTAGTTCTATGAGTTTAAAGGAATTCAAAAAATATTACAATTCTCACTATGGGAATATACTAGGAGCAGCGCATTTTACAAGTAAATAAGTAACCAAGTCCCCAGGACTTTAAATAAAAGGAGGTAAAAGAATATGGGAAAGACAATTATGGTTGATCCTTCAAAGTTGACATCAACAGCAGGAACTATTGAGACTTATGCAGGTGAGTATAAGAAGGCCTATGAGCAACTTCTTAATGAGGTAGATGCTATGGCTACTAGCTGGTCTGGAACAGATAATGTTTCATTTACTACTCAGATAAAGGGATTTCAGGATTCCTTCCTTGCGATGTACAACTTGATGATGGAGTATGTAGATTTCTTAAAGAATAGTAGTACTGCATACACTACAGCGCAGTCTAATATTGAGCAGGCAGCTAAGAAATTAACTAATTAAGGAGGAATAGAAAAATGGCAGAAGGAATTAAGATATCTTTAGATGAAGTAAGTAGCACAGCGTCTACTATAAGAACATTGAACACTTCTATGAACGCTACATTAGAGAGCATTAAGAAGGAAATGAATAATCTTTCATCAACTTGGCAGTCAGATGCAGGTGAGACTATTAGAACAAGATTTAATACTATGTCCGCATCATTTGAAGAGTACAAGAAGATTGTAGATTCATATGCAACATTCTTAGATGATACAGTATCTACATATGAGACAACAGAGAATACAATTAATTCTAATGCAGATGCGTTTGCATAAGGTATGTAAGGAGGAGCTCCATTTTATGGAGCTCCTATAGTTGAATTTACGAGAAGATTAGAATTTTGTTAAGGGGAGTCGGAAAGTGATAGACGTTTTTGGTAAAACTATTCAGGGAAAAAGAACAAAACAAGAAGATTCTATTTATTATCAGGTTAAGAATAACGTTGGAATGGCGGTAGTATGTGATGGCATGGGAGGGCTTGAAGAAGGTGACTGGGCTAGTTATATTGCTGTGAGATTGATGAAAAAGCATTTTAACAGAAGTAGTAATTTAGATGATATTCCAACGTTTTTTCATAATGAGATACATCATTTGGATAATGTTATTTGTAAGCTGGAGGATGATAATAACAAGCTATTAATAGCTGGAACTACTTATACCTCCACAATAATTAGAGAAAATAAGCTGTATTGGGCATCAGTAGGTGACAGTAAGGTTTATGTATATTCACAAGGGAAATTAAGATGTTTGACAAGAACACATAATTATAAATTGCAATTAGATCAGGAATTGAATAAGGGTATGATTACCCAAGCTGTATATAACGAAGAATTAAAGAAAGCCAACTGCCTGATAAGTTATTTGGGAGTTGGAAATATGGAATATTATGATATAAGTAGTGAGCCAATAGAGCTTACAAAGGGTGATGTTGTGTTGATTTGCTCAGATGGAGTTTTCTCTACCATGAGCGATTTGGAGTTAATTAATGTTATCAACAGTAAAGTATATGCCAAAGATATTGTTAATAGCGTTATAAGCCAGATAGAAGAGAAGAATAAAAAAGGCCAGGATAATGCTTCCTTGGTTGTTTTAAAATACATAGGCAATTAGAGAGGTAATAATATGGATTTGAAAAAATGTAAGATAGGGCATTTTTATGATGGAGATAAATATCCGGAATGTCCACATTGCAAAAATAATGTGGCTGAAAGAACTTCAAAAACCTTTGAGAAAAAGAAAGCTATGGAAGAAAAGAGAACAACATCCATAACTCAGAGCCTTGTTGGCATAGAGGAGCAAAGACAGGAAAGAGAAGAAAAACACCTTGATTCTAGAAGACCTATAGATGAAGATTATGGCAATGGTCATGAGCAAGCTGAAGTGAAGCAGGTGAAGAATTCTGTGCGCAGAAATGATTTGGGACCTGTCATAGGATGGCTTGTAGGAATAACTGGCGGAGAGTATGGTCATAGCTATGAATTGTACGCAACAAGTAACACCATAGGCACTGCAGAGGATAATGTGGTTGTTATAGAGGATGCTGCCTTGTGCAATTCTTCTCATTGTGTGATTTGCTTTGATTCAAATTCTTTGAATTTCTTCGTGGACTACGAGAATTCTGGAGGAAAGATTAAGATAAATAATTATCGTGTAAATGAGAATGTTTACATTAACTATATGGATGTCTTGGGAATTGGTGGTTCTACCTATGTACTAATCCCCCTTTGTAAGGATGGTTTTTCCTGGTGGGGAGACACAGCTAAGATATCATCTGAGGAATATGTTCAGGCACCAACTGTTTCAACAAATTATACATCAGATTACTATGCAAATGATTACTATACATCAACTCAGACTCAGCTTAGCTTCAAGCAAGCAAATGAAGAGGTAGTATATCAGCCTGATAATAATTATGTAGATGAAAATGATGATACTGCTCAGCAGGAGTTGACAGGAATACTAATTTCATCTCCATGGAGGTGTCCGGATTGTAATGCCTTAAATTCTATGATGTTTAGTAAATGTAGAACCTGTGGGAAAAGCAAATAATATATTTTCTAGGAGATAATATGCTTACATACAAGTTGTTAACAGATAAGGGTGAAAGAGATAATAACGAAGATTGTGTGGGGATGCTGGAGAAGGACGGTGAGTACTGTTTTGTTCTCGCTGATGGTCTTGGGGGTCATGGATTTGGAGAAAAAGCATCTGAGGTAGCTGTGAAAAATGTGTTGGAATATTTTTATGAGTATGGTCTGGATGGAGAGCATATGGGACAGGCTATATTGAAGGCACAAAGAGAAATACTGTTTTTGCAGTGCCGAAAGCCAGAGTATAAGGACATGAAAACCACAATAGTAGTTTTGCATATCAAAGGAAACATGGCAAGATGGGCCCATGTAGGAGATTCTAGATTATATTATTTTAAGAAGAACAAGCTTATAGAACGTACATTAGATCATAGTGTTCCACAAAATTTAGTTGCAAGTAGAGAAATAAAGGAAAAGGATATCAGACATCATGCAGATAGAAACAGACTCCTTAGAGTTTTAGGAACAGTGTGGGAAAGTCCTAAATATGAGATATCAAAGGAAGTGGAGCTTAAACAAGATGTGCCCTATGCCTTTTTGTTATGCAGCGATGGCTTTTGGGAGCTTATAGATGAAAAGAAAATGGTTAAGTACCTAAAGTGTAAAAGTGACTGCCAGATGTGGATAGAGGAAATGGAGAAAACTGTCAAAGAACAGGGCTTTGGTACAGGGATGGATAATTACTCAGCAATAGGGGTTTTTATAGATTGATGCCGGGAGGTTAATATGAATATACATTGCATGAAATGCATGGAAGAATATGATGATGAATATGATGTTTGTCCTCATTGTGGATATGTAAGAGGGACAGAGGCTGATGAAATATATTATATGAAGCCAGAAACTGTGCTATATGACAGATATATAGTTGGTACTGTTGTTGGATTTGGTGGTTTTGGTATTACTTATAAGGCTTGGGATATTCAAATGGAGAAGACTGTTGCTATCAAAGAGTTTTTTCCCTCTAGTTTGGTGTCTAGAGATGATGATGGAGTAACAGTTAATTTATATAGCGAGAAAAACAGAGAAGAATTTGATAGAGGTTTACTTCGATTTTTGGAGGAAGGAAAAAGCACAGCTAGATTTGGTACGCATCCTAACATAGTAAATGTTTTTGATTTGTTTCAGGATAATAATACTGGATATATTATCATGGAATTTCTCGAAGGCGTTTCATTGAAGGAATACATTGCTATGAATGATGGACAGTTAGATACAGATACAACTATTAATATTCTTTTGTCTGTTATAGAAGCATTAAAAACCATTCATAAAGAGAAAGTTCTGCATAGAGATATAAGTCCAGATAATATTTTTATATGTATACCAGATAAGGTAAAGCTAATAGACTTTGGAGCGGCTAGGATATCTAGTGAGGATGAGAAGACTATGTCCATAGTATTAAAGCCAGGATATGCACCTCCGGAGCAATACAGAAATAAAAGCAAGCAAGGTCCATGGACAGACATCTATGCTTTGGCAGCAACTATGTACTATGCATTGACTGGTGTTGTGCCTGAAGAGTCGGTTGATAGAGTAGTTAAGGATGAGTTAGTACCACCACAGGAGCTTGTTCCAGAAATACCTGACTTTATTAATAATTCACTAATGGTTGCTATGGCTTTGAATTATGAATTACGATTTAAGGATGTGGTGGAATTTAAAGAGGCAATTTTACATCAAAGAAAGGTTTTGTCCATTGAGGCAGATTTGAAGAGACGTAAGAGAAGGCGTGCTATGGCTATAAGTATCTTATCTGCTGTGGTTCTATTGGGCGTGCTTATTAGTGGGCTCATATACAATAAGGTAAAGTTTGATGCACAGCTAGAGGCCACCAGTATAACGGTTTGGATATGTTCGGATAAAGAAAATCTTCAAGTAGCGGAAGAAGAATTTAATAATAGAATTACTGAGTTCAAAAAGGATTATCCTCACGTAGAAGTACAGGTTGATGCCTTTTTGGCGGAGGAATATTATACAAAGCTGTTGCAAGCAGCAGAGGAAGATAAGCTACCAACATTATTTATAAGCACATATGCAGATGATAAGGTGCTTCAGAATACTATTCAGTTGAAGAATGTATTTAAAGCAATCAATAAAAAAGATATGTACCTTCTGTCAGATTACGAGGATTATTTTCCAGAGGAGAATCAAATGCCTACAGGTGTAAATGTTGTAATCGTGTATGAAAGTACAGTTGAAACGACTGAGGTGAAGTCAAATGATGTAACAGCTTTTTATGAAGGGCAAACAGGTTATATCGTGGACGGAACACTTGTGTATGACGACATACAAAGGGAGTTTGGTGGAAAATATAATATAAATATTGAACTTGCAAGCGAGAAGGGACAATTGATAGCTTGCTTCGTAGAGGCATGGAGTATTAGCGAGAGCAGTAATGAAGCACAGCAAAATGCTGCGGAGAGAGTTATTTCTTATCTTTTGGGTGAAATGGGACAGGATGTATATTACAACCAAAGTGGAAATGGTACACCGATAAATAAGGCATGCTTTAGCGAATATATTAAGATTAATTGGGAGCTAAGTGAGCTGGAAGGTTATATGGATAATCTAGTGATAGATAAAGACAATTTATTTGATATAGAAATTGAATGTGATGAAAAATATCAAGCTATTGTGAAATGATAGAGGTGATTTAGATATGATAAGAAAATGTATGGGGTGTATGAACGACTATGATGATGGCTTCGAGGTATGTCCACATTGTGGATATGTATTTGGTACAGATTCAAACGAATCATATCACTTACAACCATCTACTATTATTGGGAAAAGATACATAATTGGTAAGGTGCTTGGATATGGAGGTTTTGGAGTTACATATCTTGGTTGGGATGCTATTTTAGAGCAGAAGGTAGCTATCAAAGAGTACTTTCCAAATGAATTTTGTACAAGAGTACATGGCGAGGAGAGGGTATCTGTTTATTCAGGAAGTAAAAAAGAACAGTTCGAGTCTGGTATGGAGAAATTTTTATCTGAATCGAAATGTCTTTCTAAGCTGATAGATGTTGAGGGTATAGTAAAAATTCAGGATTGCTTTGAGGAAAATAATACTGCGTATATTGTTATGGAATATTTGGAGGGAATGACTCTGAAAACCTTGCTCGAAGAAGAAAACGTGTTGAGTGTGGATAGTGCCATTACAATGATCAAGCCTATTCTAGATGCTCTAGATAAGGTTCACGCGGAAGGAATAATTCATAGAGACATAGCGCCAGACAACATTTTCTTTACTGATGATGGAAGAATAAAGGTTATTGATTTTGGCGCCTCTAGATTTGCCACTACAAAGCATAGCAAAAGCTTATCAGTTATTTTAAAACCAGGATATTCTCCAGAGGAACAGTATAGAAGTGGAGGAGATCAGGGACCTTGGACAGATGTGTATGCGGTAGCTGCAACCTTTTACAAGATGATCACCGGAGTTACTCCGGATGATGCAATGGAGAGAAATGTCAATGACAAGCTGAAGGAGCCTTCTAAGCTGGGAATTAAGCTTGGAAAAAATACTGAAAACAGTATTATGAATGCTCTTAATGTTAAGGTTGAAGGGAGAACAAAAAGCGCCAGAGATTTCTTAAACGATCTTGAGGCGGAGGAAGTAAAAAGAATAAAAATAAAAAACATCAAAATGGATATAGGGCAAATGCCTATATGGGCAAAAATAACCTCTTCGGTTGCCTGTGTAGCAATTATTACATTCTTAACGTTGTTGGCAACGGGTGTTATTCATTTTGACACAAAAAAGGTTGGAGATAATTATCTACCAGAAGGATATACGCGTGTACCCAATGTAATAAATATGACTAACGAAGATGCAGAACAGGCTTGTAAGGCAAATCAAATTATTTTGCAGGTATATGGAAAGGAATATTCAGATAGTGTAGAGCAGGATAAGATTCTTGGTCAACAGTTGTATGGAGGAAGTATTGTTGAAAATAATACAACCTTGTTGGTGTTAGCAAGTGCTGGAGCTGCTAAGATATTGGTTCCTGATATTGTAGGCTATATGGAAAGTGAAGCTACAGCTGCATTAGATGAAACAGATCTTGTTTATACATGTGAATATGTACAGAGTAGCTTTAAGCCTGGAGCAGTTGTGTCTCAGAGCTTAGAAGCAAATCAGTTGGTAGAGGCGGGGACTTGCTTGAATTTAGAAGTATCTACAGGAATGAACTATGATGTGAATGCTGATACAGTAGTGCCTAATTTAGTTAATCTAACACTAGCGGATGCAATTGTTAGCGTTGAAAATAGTGCATTATATATATACAAATCAGGAAGCGAGTATAGTACAACGGTACCAAAGGGAGTAATCATCTCTCAGACACCATTAGAAGGTAATGGAGCAAAACAAGGAGATGTAGTAGAGGTTGTGGTAAGTCTTGGTCCTGAGATGGTATTGGTCGCAGATGTTCAGTACAAAGCATTAACCGAGGCTCAAAGTGTGTTGGAAGAATTGGGCTTTGTGGTTACTGTGGAGTATCAGGATAACAATCTGGTAATGAAGGATCATGTTATTTCACAATCAGTAGCTGCTAATACCTTGCTAGGCAAGGGTAGTGGAATTACTGTATACATAAGCAAGGGAAATCAAGATGTAGTTGTGAATACTTCGGAAATTAGTACGGATAATTTTATTACCCAAACTGAACAGGAGGAATATGAGGAAAGTCAGAAAGAGGAAGAAATTATTATTACAGTAACGAATGATGATAATAATGACAATAATGATTTGCTTCCATCTACAGAGTATGCACCTGTAGAAGAGGTTGTTATGGTAACTGTTCCAGGATTAAGTGGAATGTCTGAAGCACAGGCACTATTAACTTTATCAGGTTGTGGTTTGGCTGCATCGATATCTTATTCGCATAATGAGAACTCAACTCATGGGACTGTTATAGGACAAAATATAACATCAGGAACAAGTGTAGCACAAGGAAGTACAGTTAGTATTTCTGTATGTAATAATGATACCAAAACAGAGTATCGTTCTAGAAGTATTACAGAGGAAACAGCAACTAGCTCAGCATCTATTATGGATGGTTGGGAGCTATATAATACAACTACTAGTTGGAGTGACTATGGTGCTTGGTCAACTTGGAGTACTACAGCAGTAAGCAGTAGTGAGAGCAGAAAGGTGGAAACCAAGACACAATATAATTATAGGGCAAAGGAAACAACTTCCAGCTCAAGTAGTAGTATGTCTGGTTGGACTCAAACTGGTAGCGAGATTACATCATATACAGCATGGGGGGCAAATCAAACAACCACAACAGCCCCTACGGAAAGTAGCACATTGAAGATTGTCAGTACATCATCAAAAACTACGTACAACTATTATCACTATGATAACACATACACAGATGGAACCCATGGAATAGATTCCGTAGCTTCAGGTAGTGGAAATGGTCAAACAATCAAGAAAAACAATGCATATCATACATATTCAACAACTACTGCATTGTCAAAGGTAAGCTTTGCTGACATAGGTGGTAAGCAGGGATATGGAAGCCATACTTGTGCTTTAAATTGGAATTACTGGTTTTATAGTGGTAGTACAACAACCACCACATATACATACCAAACACGAGATCCAATATACACATATTATTATGAGCGTTGGACTGATTGGTCAGGCTGGTGGGATACAGATTTATCCCAAAGCGTAAGTGGAACTAAAGATGTTCAGACTAGAACTGTGTACAGATATCAGGATAGATCGTTAATAAACACATATCATTTCAAAAGAGATGTATATGGCCAATGGTCACAATGGAGTGAAACGCCTTCTTCTGCAAGTAATACTTTAGATGTGGAAACAAGGCAGGTGTACATCTATTAAAATTCAATATTAAAAAACGGAGGATATATAATGGAAACTATTTCATTAGATAAAAAGGTTAAGTCGGAAAACAGTATACAGGAAATTGATAAGAATAATACAATTTATTTGCCGGAGGATGCTATTCTTAGGGATAGATATAGAATCACCCAGGTTATAGGCATAGGTGGCTTTGGTATTACTTATAAAGCATACGATAAGGTTCTTGCATCTGAGGTTGCTATAAAAGAATATTATCCTATGGGTGTTGCAAATAGAACTCCTGATAGAACAGATATTACGTTGTATACAGAAACGCAAAGGGTTGAGTTTGGATATGGTAAGGTAAGATTTTTGAAGGAGGCTCAGGACCTTGCTAAGTTCAATAAGAATAATGGAATTGTAAGTGTGTACGATTTCTTTGAAGAAAATGGTACAGCCTATATGGTAATGGAATTTTTAGAGGGTTGTACCTTAAAGGAATATTTGAATTCTGGCAAAAACACTATAGATGATGAGATGATGATACAGGTTACATTTTCTGTTATGGAAGCTCTTGAAGCCATACATAAGGCGGGACTGGTGCATAGAGATATTAGTCCAGATAATATATTTATATGTGATGACTCTTGTGTAAAATTAATAGATTTTGGTGCGGCAAAACAAGAGATGAAGGGTGATGCCAAAACTGTATCAGTGGTTTTAAAATATGGATATGCTCCAATTGAACAGTACTCTAAGAAAAGTGAGCTAGGACCATGGACAGATATATATGCTCTTGGCGCAACTATGTATAGAATGGTAACAGGGGAGAATCCAGAGGAGGCCACAAGTAGAGTAGTAGATGATACTATGAAGCAACCTAAGGAGATAAACGCAGATGTACCGGATTATATCAATGATGTAATTATGAAGGCAATGGCTGTGAAGTACACAGATAGATTTGCCAATATTAAAGAGATGCGAGGAGCGTTACTTGATCAAGATAATCATGAATCAGAGGTCAAAGCTCCAGCGACAAAAACAGAAGTAAGCGATAAAGTAAGCGAAAAAATGAAAGAAAAGGATTCCGATAAGGATGCTTTGGTTAATAGTAAAGTATTGATTGCAGAAAAAACACCAGAAAAGAAAGAAGTTGAAGTAAATCAGGTGGCAGAAAAGAAAAAAACTGAAACAAAACAAGTGCCAGAAAATAACAAGACTCCAAATAAAAAATGGATTATAGCAATAGCTGCTTTGTTGTGTGTAGTGGTTATAGTTGCTTTGATTAGTGGGATAAATAAAAAAGATAAAAGCACTGAAAAAACAACTCAGGCAACTGCTGAGAAAACAACTCAGGCAACTACTGAAAAAACAACTCAGGCAACTACTGAAAAAACAACTGAAGCGACTACAGAGGCAACAACCGAAGCAAATACAGAAGCTGTATCCACAGATGATATTATTTGGGGTTCTGATATGTTGTCATGTATGCCCGTAGGCTTTGTGGGATACGATGATTATGCTGCATATTTTGCAGGAATTGATTCACAGGGATTCTACATTCAGGCAGAGGGGGTTGTTTGGAATAGTTTAAATCCTGATATAGTTTCTATTAGTAGTGATGGATATATAGAATATAAAACCGAAGGCGTGGCGGTAATAACAGCAACTTATGAAGGTAAGGTATATGGGCAAAGAGTGTCAGTATGTGTTGAAGATGAAAGTGCTTATCCTATGACTATTACAGCGTCAGAGGATAATATTGAACTTGCTTTAGATGGACCTGTATGTTATGAAAATATGATGTGGATAAGCTTGGGTGTTGAAGGAGAATACCCCCCAAATTCAAGATTAACTTCTGCATACACTACATGGGATAATAATGTAATTATAGGAAGTTGGACCGAGGGGGATTGGGGCGATCGTGCAATAGGTATATACCCATACGAGAGAACTGGTAAAACAAGAATTAATATGGTTCTTTATGATACTGAAACTGGTGAGATATATGGATTAAAGTTTATCTATGTAAATGTAACCTAAATACGGAGGAAATATCATGGAAACTGTATCATTAGAAAAAATAGCTAGAATAGATAATAACATACAGGAAATTGATAAGAATACTACGATATATTTGCCGGAAAATGCTACATTAAGGGATAGATACAAAATAATCAATGTTCTAGGCATAGGTGGATTTGGTATTACCTATAAAGCATATGATAAGCTTCTTGCAGCTCATGTTGCTATAAAGGAGTACTATCCTATGGGTATTGCAAATAGAACTCCTGATAGAACTGATATTACGTTGTATACAGAAACTCAAAGAGTTGAGTTTGGATATGGAAAAGTAAGATTTTTGAAGGAGGCTCAGGACCTAGCCAAGTTTAACAAGAATAATGGAATTGTAAGCGTATATGATTTCTTTGAAGAAAATGGAACTGCTTATATGGTAATGGAATACTTAGAGGGATGTACTTTGAAAGAGTATATGGCGAATTCATCAAAGAACATAGATGACGAAATGATGATACAGGTGACATTTTCTGTTATGGAGGCCTTAGAAGAGATTCACAAGGCAGGTTTGGTACATAGAGATGTTAGTCCGGATAACATATTTATATGTGATGACTCCTGTGTAAAGCTAATTGACTTCGGTGCAGCTAAGCAGGATATGAAAGGTGATGCTAAAACAGTGTCTGTTGTTTTGAAATATGGTTATGCGCCTATAGAACAGTATGCAAAGAAGAGTGAGCTAGGGCCATGGACAGACATATATGCTCTTGGTGCAACTATGTATAAAATGGTGACAGGGGAGAATCCAGATGAGGCTGCCAGTAGAGTATTAAATGATACTATGAAACAGCCTAATGAGATAAACACTAATGTGTCAGGGTATATAAATGATGTAATTGTGAAGGCTATGGCAGTGAGATATGCTGATAGATTTTCAAGTATTAAGGAAATGAGAGAAGCATTGCTTAATCAAGATGACAATACATCAGATGTAAAAGCAGTATCAAAAACAAAAATAAGCAATAATGTAAATGGACAAATAAATGAAAGTATCTTCCAAGAAAATGATGTGGCAAATAACAAAGTATTATTTGCAGATAAAACACCGGAGAAGAAAGTAGCTGAAATAAAGCAAGTATTAGAAAAGAATAATGCCAAGAATGCAAATAAAAAATGGATCATAGTAATAGCTGGTTTGTTGTGTATAGTGGTTATAGTTGCTTTGATTAGTGGAATAAATAAAAAAGATAAGGAAACTGAGAACACAACTCAGTTGACTACCGAAAACACAACCCAGTCAACTACTGAGAAAACAACTCAGGCAACTACAGAAAAAACAACTGAAGCGACAACAGAGAATCCAGTAGAAAGTAAAATTATTGAGGAAGAAATAAATGGTTATGAAGTAATTTATGACGAAAGTATTGGCGCAATTACTAGTGTATCAACATATAGTAGGAATGATGAGCAGTTGGTTATAGTAGATTCGGTAAAACTAGTAGAAGAGGATAATAAGATAAAAGTATATTACTATTATCACTTGAATACAGAAGATGAGTTATGGGGATATGATGCTCCACTATATAGGTATACAGGAGAGGGCGCTAACAGAAAATCTGTATCAGAATATGAATATGATGTATATGGTAGTTATTACATTTTGTCTATGTCAAAAGGTTTGGGGAAAGGCAGATATGAATTTGAACCAGGAATACATTTTTCAAATGGAAAATTCCTTAGATGTTATATAATGTTTGAGATTTATTAAATTCTATATGAAATGTACACAACAAGTCATTATAATGAAATTTGATATAATGATTTGTTGTGTTGAAAATTATGCATTAAAATGAATGAAAAATGCATTAATATGTGACAAAAGTGCAAAAATATATATAATGTACAAGTGCGATAGAGGTAAGATTTGCATATATAAAACAAATCATATAAAATATCATAGATTGTAGCCAATCTATATCACGGAGGATGAATTATGAAACTTGTTATATGTGATGATGAAATTAAAGATGCTCAAAAAGCTAATGAGATAATAAGCAAAATGCCTTGTGCTAAAGAGTTTGAAATAAAGATGAGAACTCCTCAGGATGTGATGATAGCTGTAGAGGAGGATTTGTTTAAGTGTGATATTTTAGTAATGGATATACAATACGATGAAGAGCAATATGATGGGATAGAGTTGACTCAGCTGGTAAATGAAAAGTTACCAGCATGTCAAATTATATATCTTACTAATATTTTGGATTTTGCTCCTTTTGTATATGATACAAATCACTGCTATTTTGTTATGAAAGAAAATATTGAGATAATGTTGCCGAGAGCTATGGATAAGGCTATAGAAGGTTATAAAACCATAGGTAATGATATTATCGAATTTTTAAGCAATGGACATAAGGTTTTCACATCACAAAGCGAAATTATATATATTGAAAGGAATGACAGGGTTCTAAATATAAATACATTGAAGAAAACATATCCATGCTATACATCTTTACGTAAGATAGAAAGTAAGTTGGGTAGTTCCTTTGCCAGATGTCACGGAGGTTTTATTGTGAATTTAGCTTTTGTGTCAGGCATTGATGGAACTGAATTGTACTTAAAAGATGGAAGTAAGATCCCTATAGGAATGAGATTTTTTGAAAATTTCAAGATGCAATATCTAAAATATTATTCTGATAGAATGTAATTAAAAATATTCAATGACGATAATTACAATGTGCGAAAGGGATTTTCGATGTTTTCATATATTATAATAGATATAGGATATTCTATTAATTTGTTTTTGATAACGACAGTGTTATTATCATACAAAAGACGGAGAAAAGATTTGTTTTTTTCGTATTTTATATGCCTTCTGTTCTATATTACAATAGAATTGATTTGTCAGTCGCCTCAGATAGGGATTGATGTTGATGTAAGCTTTGTAGTAGCAGGTTTTTATGAAATCTTTGTTACGTTTTTTATATTATGTTATTTTAACAGCGGAAATGTATGGAGAAATTATACGTTCTTAATATTAGATTTTGCATTGCTTAATGCACTGAGTGGATTTTTGGTTGCCTTTAATTCGGATCTAGAAGTGATTTATGATAGGTGCATAGTTCATAATGAAATTACAATTATAGAAGCCCTAATATTAGCCATATTTCATGTTATTAGTGGCTGTATTGTAACAGTCTTTTTGACCAAGATAACAAAGAAAAATTATAAAGGCAATGGAAGAATATATATGGTATTTAGTTTATTGTATGTTGTGCTAGGTATTGTTCAATTAGTGTTTAAAAGAGAAGCAATAACAGATGCTATGGATGAAAATATAGGCGTGGCTAAGGTAATATATGTTGTTATCGCTGTTGTAACCTTTTATATTTTTGGTTTGTTATATTTCAAGCTTGAGGGAAAAAGATTAGAGATAGAAAATCAAAAATTGGAGACATTGATTAAAGATAATTACTTGCGTTATCAAGAGTTGGTAAATACAAATGAAAAACTATCCGGAGTTAAAAAGGAGTTTTTTGATTACACCAAGGATGTAAAAAAGGGGCTTGATAATTATAACCAAGAGCTACAGCGGTTGGCTGGGTTAGTAAATAACATATCCTTAACAGGAGATATTGTCGTAGATTCATTAATTAATAAATACTATGCTATGGCTCAAGAGCAAAATATAAAATATGAGGTTGTTCCTTGTAGGTTAGAGTTGGTTCAAAACAAAATTTCTAATATTGCTACCATATTAGAAAATATGATGATTATAGCTATAGACGTAGCAAGAGAATCTGAAGATAAATGGATATATCTATCCATAAAACAGAAAGGTGATATGTTAATAATACTTTCAGCGTTTTCAAAATGTAAAGTTGATAGATTAAAATTAGGGGGAAGCGTATTTGCTAAGCAAACATCAAATGCTAGTAAGTTAAAATTAATTAAATCATTAAGTGATGTCATGAGTGGGGTGATTGATGTCGAGAATAAGAAGGACGAGTGTAGTATTAAGCTTGCCATAAATCATACATAAGAGAGGACTTAATTATGCTTTCATATTACATAGTTGATATCGGATATGCTGTAAATATGTTTTTTATATTAACTGTATTGCTTTCGTACAAGCGAGGTCGGAAGACCCTGCCATTGGCATTTGTATTGGGATTATGCATATATGTAATACTTGATTTTATATGTTTTACTGAGATACCGGGATTTAGTATGCAGTTTAGCTTTGTGTTGGCAGGCTACTTTGAGATGTTCTCAACCTTTGGTATGCTTTGTTTGTTTACCAAAGGTAATATATGGAGGAATTATACATTTTTAATTTTAGCATTTGTACTTATTAACGCAGTGACGAGCTTTCTTGTAGCTTTGGATGCAGGGATTGAAGAGATTTTTGCATCATATTTGGTAAATGGTTATGTGCCTGTTTATGCGGCAGTTGTGTTTGCTATAATTTTGGCTATCAGTGGAATTATTGTGTGTTTAGTAATGTCAAAAATTCTTAAAAAAGAATATAATGGGAACGGAAAGATATACATGATTTTTAGTTTGGCATATGCATTACTTGGAATTGCACAGGTGGTGTTTAAGACAAGCACTGTCCAGGAAAGCTTTAAAGAGGATACAGTGTCCAATGTTCCTAAAGTAATATTTGTGGTTATAGGAGTGACTACATTTTATGTATTTGGACTTTTATATTACCGTTATGAAGGGAAGCGATTAGCTAACGAAAACAAAAAGCTGACAGAGTACATCCACGATAATCATGAAAGATATAAAAAGCTGGTGGAAGATAACACTAAGATGACAGCCGTAAAGACGGAGTTTCTTGATTATTCAAAGGACGTAGAAGATAAACATAACCATACATACAAGGAAGAGATACAATCCTTAGCCAAAGAAATTGATCATATTACATTAACTGGTAATATAGTAATCGATGCCTTGATTAAGAATAGCTATGAGCAGGCAAAGAAGGAAGGGGTTAGCTATGAGGTTATACCTGGAAATGTGATTTTTTCTAAGGAAAAGGTTTTTAATTTTGCAACCATAGTGGAAAATATTCTTCTTGTGGCAAATGATTTTGCCCAAGATACAATAGATAAGTGGTTATATCTCTCCTTTAGACAGAATGGTGATATGATATTGATAAAGGCGGAATTCTCCAAAAACAAAAAATCGAAGCTATCAATAGATGGAAATATATTTGCCAAGATGACGGCAAACATGCAGCGCCTGAAACTGATTAAGTCAGTATCAGAAACCATGTATGGTACTACGAGAATAGTAAATGAAGATGAAGAGGGAAGCATAAGCGTATTAATAAATAATGCATAAATAGGAGACATACAAAAGATGGACATAGGAAATGTAGTAGTTGTTATTGTGTTAATAATGGTTATTCTATCTCAGTTTGTCCAGATGAAAAGGACCAAGGAGATTAACGATAGGCTAAAAAAGATTGTCAGTGATAGTAATGACCAGTATCAGGATGTGGTTGAAATTAATAAAAATCTAAAGCACATTAGACATGATATTAATAAGCAAAAAGTCATTGCTCGTGATATGAAAGAAGGATCACCTGTAGAAGCTATGACAGGCATAGAGGTTATTGATAGAATTCTTCATTTTAAAGGGCAAGAAATGTTGGAGAAAAATATCGAATTTTATGTAGATACAGTAAGACTATCTGATGTAAAAGTAACACAGGGTACGTTAATAAGTATATTGACTAATATATTTGATAATGCTATAGAGGCTTGCGAAAAAGTTGAAGCCCCATGGATTCATTGCAATATAATCCCTGATGGTTTATATGATTTACATATGAAGGTGGAAAATACAAAGAGTAATCAGGTAAAGCTAGATGTAGAGCATATTGAAACCACAAAGCAGGATAAAGAGATACATGGATATGGTATGACAATTATTAGGGAATTAATAGAGAAGAATAGAGGAGAACTATACATAGAAGATAGGGGAGATGTATTCTCTCTTTCTTTCAAGATATAGCTTTAATTATACTTGCTGAAAACTATAAAATACAGCAGCATCAGTAATAATTGATGCTGCTGTATTTGTTAATTGAATGCTATATTAATTCAGGTAAAATAATTATAAAATTGGATATAAAAAATTATAAAACAAAAAAGCTTAGAATCAAACTCTAAGCTTTTAATGCAAAAAAAATAATGCGGGAGATGGGACTTGAACCCACACGACGTTACCATCACTAGATCCTTAGTCTAGCCTGTCTGCCAATTCCAGCACTCCCGCATTTATCGCTTCGCTTACGCTCAACGCAAGTAATATAATAACATTCACATGGAATGTTGTCAACAGTTTTTTTGAAAAAGTTTTTTGTGCGTTTTTGGTAATGTTTTTATTAAAAAAGTTTAGTAATAATCTACACTATATGATAAAATATTAGTATCTGCAATTTATCTATAGAAAGGTTACGATAAAATATGCCAAGGATAAAAGACAATCCTAACATAAATGAATATATTAACGATAAGGAATACATAGCCAATAAGTATGTTATTAAGAGTTTTGTCATTACTGCGTATATTTACACCGTGGTTTTGGTACTTAATTTACTTGGAATATTTACTGTAAATCAGAAGGTTATGGTTAGTGGTTATGTATTGAGCTTTGCAATATATATGATAATGCTACTGGTTCTTAAAAAATTGTCTCTTGATGACGAAAAGACTAAGTACTTTATTCTGTTTGTTATAGTGCTCATATTTACCATTATAGAGGTGTCTTTAACTTATCACGCAGTGCTTATATCACTGTTGCCATTTTTGTATGCATCCATATATTCCTCTAAAAAGGTTCTTAATTATGTATATATTCTCACTGTAATAAGCACATTTTTTGTAGTGTATGTAGGTTATTATTTTGGACTTTGCGATGCAAATATGACATTGCTTACAACAGATAGACTTCAGGATTATGTGGTAAATGGACAGTTCACGCAGACACAGGTTAATGATAATCCTATGTTCACATTATTTTTATTCTTTGTGTTGCCTAGATGTCTTGTGTATATAGCTTATGTGTTTATCTGTAACAACATATTTACCATAGTAAGTGAGAGTATAGAGCGTGCAAAGCTTGCAGATGAGCTTGCTAAGGCCAAGGATGAGGCTGATAAGGCCAATCAGGCTAAGACAAGATTCCTTGCTAGAATGTCTCATGAAATTAGAACTCCTATAAACGCCGTTATAGGTATGAATGAGATGATAATAAGAGAAAGTGAGGAGGAAAATATTAGAAAGTATGCTTCTGATGTGAAGGACTCTTCTAATGTACTTCTTAATATAATCAATGAAATCTTAGACGCATCTAAGATAGAGTCAGGTATGATGGAGCTTGCTCCGGCTAGATACAAGCTGGATAGCTTTCTTAATGACCTGTATAATATGATTAATCTTAGAGCAACTAATAAAGGATTAAAGCTAGTTTTTGATATTGATCCGAAGCTACCTAGTGAGTATTTTGGTGATGATAGATGTATTAGACAGGTACTTACCAATCTGCTTACTAATGCGGTTAAATATACTAACGAAGGTATGGTTAAACTTTCTGTAAGTGGAACTATTCAAGGCGATACTGCCACACTTCGTTATATAGTTAAAGATACAGGAATTGGTTTTAAACCTGAGGATATAGAAAACATTTATGGAGAGTTTAAGAGGTTTGATCTTTCTAGAAATAGAGATGTAGAAGGTTCAGGCCTTGGCATGAATATTGTACAGTCTTTACTTAAGCTTATGGGTAGCCAGCTTAAGATAGAAAGCGAGTACGAAAAGGGAAGCGAATTTTCCTTTGCTATAGAGCAGAAAATCACTAATGCTGAGCCTATAGGAGATTACAAGAAAAATATTGAGAAAATGGCTGCTAAGGAGGCGGATAGTATTAAGTTTGTGGCTCCTGAGGCAAGGATTCTAGTGGTAGATGACAACATTATGAATCTCAAGGTATTTTCTAAACTGATTAGTCATGTAGAGGCTGAAATAACAGAGGTGGATAGTGGTAAGAAATGTTTGGAGCTTCTAAAGGATAATTCCTATGACATTATCTTTTTAGACCATATGATGCCGGAGATGGATGGTATAGAAACCCTTCATCATATAAAGGAGGAAAGACTTGCTATAGGAACTCCCATTATTATGCTTACAGCAAATGCCATAGCTGGAGACAGGGAGATGTATCTTGAGGAAGGCTTTGATGATTTTATATCTAAACCGGTTATGCCAAGGGCTTTAGATGAAATGTTAATACAATATTTGAAGGATAAGGTAATATATCAGTAATATAAGGGAAAGAACGGAGGAAACTCTGTTCTTTTTTTGTCGAAATCCATATAACTCTTTGCCAATCCTTAACCAAATCCATATATCCTTTAGCCACATATTTACCAACATGATGCTATAATCCAATTGTGACTAAAGAGTTATTGGTAAAAATTCATAGGGAAAGGATTATAATATTAAAGTATGAGTATAATGGACTTTATTAGTCAGATGGTTGCAAATCCCATGCTACTTGTGTCAACCATTCTGACTTTGGGCGTTATATTAGTCAATGGTTGGACAGATGCGCCAAATGCAATTGCTACATGTGTTTCTACCAGGGCTATAAGCGTGAGAAAAGCTATTATTATGGCAGCGGTGTTTAATTTTTTAGGCGTGTTGATTATGACGTCTGTGAATGCATCTGTGGCATTTACCATATATAATATGGTAGATTTTGGTGGTGATTCTAAATTGGCCCTTATAGCCCTTTGCGCAGCTATGGCTGCTATTGTAATATGGGCTACTGCAGCTTGGTATTTTGGGATTCCTACCAGTGAGAGTCATGCTCTTATCGCAGGTATATCAGGGGCTGCAGTTGCTATACAAAATAGCTTTTCCGGAATAAATGGTGGAGAGTGGATAAAGGTTCTCTATGGAATAGGTTTATCTACATTGTTGGGATTCGGTCTGGGATATGTATCATCCAAGCTTACAGTGGCTATATTTAGGGATAAAAACCGTCTTAAATCTGAAAAATTCTTCTCAGGGGCGCAGGTTGCAGGTGGAGCTGCCATGGCATTTATGCACGGAGCGCAGGATGGACAAAAGTTTATGGCAATATTTTTACTGGGAGCGGCCATGGCTGGTGGACAGGCTTCAGCATCTAGCTTTGTGGTTCCGGTGTGGCTTATGATACTTTGTTCTGCTGTTATGGGATTGGGAACATCCATAGGGGGGTATAGGATTATAAAGTCGGTTGGTATGGATATGGTAAAGCTTAAACCCTACCAGGGCTTTGCGGCGGATTTTTCAGCTACCTTATGCTTGTTGCTTTCTTCCCTTACAGGTATTCCTGTGAGTACTACTCACACTAAGACAACTGCAATTATGGGAGTGGGAGCTGCAAGAAGAATCAGCAATGTTAATTGGTCAGTGGTTAAAGAATTGGTGTTAACCTGGGTATTTACATTTCCAGGGTGCGGTTTGTTAGGATTTGGAATGGCAAAGTTATTTTTAATGATATTTGCATAGAGGAGGAGAAATAATTTATGGCAAAGAGAAACAATGATTATTTTGAACTTATAAAGAAGCAGACTTCTTGTTGTGTAGAGGCTTCTAATCTTTTGGAGGAGATATTGTGTAAATTTCACGCTAGCAATATAAGTGAGTATAGAGATAGAATGCATAAGATAGAGCATAGAGCAGATGAAGTCCATCACGATATTTTGAATAAGCTTTCTACTGAGTTTATAACTCCTATAGATCAAGAGGATATTCTTCGCTTGGTTCAGATTATAGATGACATAACAGATGCATTAGATGAGGTTATTCTTGATATGTATATGTATCATATTGAAACAATACCTGATAGAACAGCTGAGCTGTCTAAAATCGTAAATAGATGTGTAAAGGCTCTTGATGAGGCGGCAACAGAGCTTAAGAATTTTAAAAAACGAGAAGCTTTACATTCCTTACTTGTTAAGGTAAATGATATAGAGACAGAGGCTGACTATGTTTATATTGAGGCTGTATATAACCTTTTTGGAGAAAATGTGGATGGAAAAACCTTAACAGGAGCTAAGGCAGTTTATGAAGCTTTGGAGAGTTGCTGTGATTTGTGCGAAAATGCAGCAGATATTATAGAACAGGTTGTGATTAAGAATACATAGTATAATATTTTAGACAAAGTTAAAAATGGGTAAAAAATGTGTAAATTTCTTGTAAAATCCATCTTGCCACTTTTTGTCAAATAATATAATATAATGTAGCGGGGATTTTTACCAACCCGCTACAATTTATTATACGAAGAGGATTAAAAGTATGGATACGATTTTGATGATTATTAAGCTTCTCGGTGGTCTTGCCATGTTTTTGTATGGTATGGAGATTATGGGAGATGGCTTAAAACAGGGTTCAGGTAATACCCTAAAGAATGTATTAGGTAAGCTTACTCAGAACGCTTTGCTTGGAGTTGTAACAGGTGCTCTTGTTACAGCTGTTATTCAGAGTTCAACAGCAACTATAGTGCTAACAGTTGGTTTGATTGGAGCTGGAATTCTTAATCTACGTCAGGCAGTAAGCATTGTACTCGGTGCTAATATTGGTACCACTGTTACAGCTCAGATTATAAGACTGATGGATATAGATTCATCTGGTGGATCAATACTTACATTTTTTAAGCCGGATACATTGGCGCCTATAGCACTTATTATAGGTATTATATGTGTTATGTTTATTAAAAAGGAAGCTAGTAAGAATGTTGGTATGATAGCTTTAGGCTTTGGTATTCTATTTATGGGATTACTTGGTATGACTGATGCTGTTGAGCCACTTTCAAGCTCCCAGGCTTTTGCTGATATACTGGGTAGATTCTCAGATATGCCATTTCTTGGTATTATCACAGGTCTTGTGCTTACTGTTATAGTGCAGAGCTCATCAGCTATGGTTGGTATACTTCAGGCTCTTTCATCAACAGGTGCAATGACTTTTGAATTAGTCTATCCTATTATCATGGGTATCAACTTAGGTACCTGTGTAACAACAGCTTTAGTTTGTTCTATAGGTTCATCAAAGGATGCGAAGAGAACAGGTATTGTACATATCGTATTCAACACTATTGGTACTATACTATTTATGATTGCTATGACAATCCTAAGAAATGTAGGCTTTATGCCTAATTTGTGGGAGGGAGTAGTAGACAGTGGTAGTATTGCCAACTTCCAGACTATATTTAATCTTGTAACAGCTATTGTGTTGCTTCCATTTACCGGACTTTTGGTTAAGATAGCATGTGCAATAGTATCAGATGACGAGCCAGAGCCAGAGATTGAGTATCCAGAGCTTGCTGCCCTTGATACAAAGCTTATGATGACACCAGCCCTTGCTCTTTCGGCTGTTGATAAATTTGCAATTAATATGGCTAAGATAGCTCAGGAGAACATAACACTCAGCTTAAATCAGTTTAAGGAATATGACCCTGAGGTGTCCAAGCAGATTAACTTATCAGAGGATAAGCTGGATTGCTTTACAGATAAGGCAGATAATTATCTTATAGAATTGTCTAATCAGATAGTAAATAATAGCGATAAGCGACTTCATAGTATGCTTATGCAGTGTATACGTGACATTGAGAGAATTGGTGACTACGCTACTAACTTTGATGAACTGGCTAAGAAAAAGTCAGAAACAGAGGTTAAGTTCTCTAAGAATGCTAAGAAAGAATTTGCAATATTAACAGATGCTATCAATGAGATAATTAGACTTACCATTGAGGCTATGAGCGATGAGAATGATTATGTGGCAAGACGTATTGAACCTCTTGAAGAGGTTATCGATGATATGGTTCTTCTCCTTAAGAATCGTCATACAGACCGCTTATGTAAGGGTGTATGCTCCATCAATGGTGGACTAATATTTATGGATATTCTTACATATCTTGAGAGAGCGGCTGATCAGTGTTCAACTATTGCCATGCTTTTGCTTGGTAAGAATGATGAAGAAATTGCACAGAATCATCATCTCTATATTCAGGAGCTTCATGCATCAGCTGAACAGTCTTACCTTGCTGAGCAGGAGAATCGTAAGGCACAGTATCTTACACCACTTAAGAATTTAAAATAATAAAAATGTATTCATATATCCCCATTTTGTAGTATAATATGCAAAGTGGGGATTATTTATTTTAAATGTATTATGAAAGGTAGGCTAATTATGGATTTTAACCCTAATAATATAAGTAAAAGAATTGTGATATTTATCTATACCTTGGCAATGTTTTGTATTTATCCAATTGTTATAGATGATGCATATTACAACATAACTATAACTAAGACAAACTTTTTTATGGGAGCAAGTAAGGTGTTTTTGCTATGCTTTGTTGTAGCTATATTTATAGATATTTTTATTCATGAAAGCTTGTACATAGAAGAAAAATTCTTTGTTGACGATAAGAGAAAATTTTATTCAAAGCCTATTTTTTGGATGGAAATGTTTGTGCTGGCGAATGTTATTGCTTGGTATATGGCAGATTGTAGTCAGGCTGCGAAAACAGGAGAGGGTTCAAGATGGATGGGAATGGAAACCTATCTTGTTATAGGTCTTGTTTTTGTGTGCATAGGGCGAATGACAGATATAAGCAAAATATCAATTGTTGCCTTTGCCTTTGTTACAGCTTATACATACATAATTGGTATAATACAGCACCTTGAAATAGATATTCAGTTTTGGGCTACAGGTCAGAAGTCTATATTTGAATTTATGCACTATAGACAGGGCTTAAGTATGGATCAGTTTGATATTTATATGTCCACCTTTGGAAATATTAACATATTTTCCTGTTATATAGTAATTAGCTTGTCCCTGTTTATAGGAATTTTTATTTTTACTAATTTGATTTATATGAAGTTAATAGCCGGTACGTTGGTGGTGCTTGGTGGAGCATCTCTTATGATTGCAAATTCTGATTCAGGATATTTGGGAATATTGGGAGCTATGTTCCTTCTGTTATTGATTAGCTATAAGGAGAATAGATTTAAGAAATACATAATATCTCTTATACTTTTAGCATGTGGTAATCTTTTGGTGGTACTGCTTAATAATTTTGCTGTTGAAAAGTATGATAAGCGTGGTGGCTTTGCCCAAGCATTAGACAGGATGGATTTGTCTATAATGATAATAATTGGCTTGATTATGGTATATCTATTGGTACACTATTTGGCTACAAATCATAAGGAAAAATTAGAGAAGCTGAATAAGAAGAAAGTTATTATAGCCTTTGTAAGTGTAACAGCAATTGTAGGAGTGTTAGCTGTCATAATAGGTAATGCCAAGGGAATGGCAGCATTTACATTTAATGACAGATGGGGAACCTATAGAGGCTTCGTGTGGAGTAGAGGTTGGGCCTTGTTTCAGGATGCACCTTTGCTTAATAAGCTTTTTGGTTATGGAAATGAAACCTTTGGTGAGTACATGGGCTCATATTACTATTCAGAGATGATGGATATAGTAGGTAAATATTATGATAATGCACACAATGAGCTGTTGCAGTATCTGGTTACTCTGGGAATATTTGGTGTAGTAACCTATCTTGGGGTGTTTGTATCAAGCTTAGTTTATATGCTTAAGTATGGAAAAGGTAATTATTTGGTATATGGAGCCATGACTTCTATGGTGGGATATTTTGTTCAGTCATTAGTAAACCTTAATCAGCCTATTACAACACCACTTTATTTTGTGATTATGGCACTTGGAGTTGGATATACAACACATTTAAGAAAGCAGGACGGAGATTATGACCAAGTTTCTGGTAAGTAAATTTATAAAGAATTATGAGGACGTGAAAAACCAAAGGGTAAGAGAGTCCTACGGACTACTTAGCTCATGGGTTGGAATTGTGTGCAATGTGTTGCTTTTCGTGGCGAAGTTTGTAATTGGCACACTTGCAAATTCCATATCTATTATCTCGGATGGTTTTAATAATCTGTCAGATTGTGCATCCTGCGTGGTGACTATGTTCGGATATAAGATGGCGGCAAAGCCTGCGGATAAGGATCATCCTTTTGGACATGGCCGTATGGAGTATCTTACATCCTTAATTATAGCTATGGTAATCGTGGTTGTGGGAGTGGAGCTTTTTACTGGTTCGGTGGATAAGATAATACATCCTGAAGAAGTAAGCTTTTCTGTGGTGGCCCTAGTAGTGCTTCTTATATCCATATTGATTAAATTATGGATGGGGCTTTTTAACAGAAAGCTGGGAAATACTGTGGATAGCTCTGTAATGCTAGCAACCTCCAAAGATAGCTTAAATGATGTATTTGCCACAGCTACAACCTTAATTGCTCTTGTGGCTTCCATATTTACAGATGCTCCTCTAGATGGAGTTATGGGTGTAATAGTATCTATAATGATTCTCATATCAGGCTTTGGGATTGTTAAAGAAACAGTGGATGAGCTTTTAGGTCAGCCGGCAGATCCCGAGATGGTGGAATGTTTGAAGGAATTGGTGGATGAATGTCCTTTCTCTTTAGGAATGCATGATCTTATAATACATAGCTATGGCCCAGGTAATCTAATTGGTAGTGTTCATATAGAGGTGGATGGCAAGGAAAATATTATGGATATACATGATGCCATCGATGAATTAGAGAGAAATATATATAATGAGCTGGGTATACGTATGACAGTTCATATGGATCCGGTGGAAACTGATAATGAAAATCTTAAGCTTTGTAAAAATATGATGGAGGCAATTTTAACTGATATAGACAAGGAGATTAGCTTCCATGATTTTCGAGTCGTAGCAGGTCCTAGTCACACAAATCTTATATTTGATTTGGTGGTACCACATGGCTGTAAGTTAAACGAAAGACAGATTAAGGATGCTATAGATGATAGGTTGCTTAGGAGAGAGAAGAAGTATTATACAGTTATAACCTTTGAGAAGAATTTCTACTAGTTATAGATGAATTATTAAACATTTTCAGGTTTATTATGGACAAATCTTGATTAATGATTTATAATCTCAATGTATATTTAAAAAGGCGATGAAGGGAACAAGTAATCTTGATTTTCTGCCACAGAAAGTAGCCGGTTGATGAGAGGCGCGGTAAGAGGTTTTGATGAATACATCCTTGAGCTTCAACCTGAAATAATAGTAGGGCTTGACGTATTGGCACACGTTATAGTGCTGGAGTATTAGGCTTGAGTGTAAGAGCTATGGTAGAACTGGCTAATGTGGTTTGATAGTGTAGTGTACCGAAAGCAGATACTTACTAAGGTAGCTATCGCGAGGTAGCTATGAATTAAGGTGGTAACACGGAGTTTATCTTCGTCCTTAAGTAAAATGCTTAGGGACGAAGTTTTTTTGTCCCAATAAAATTGTTTGGAGGTATAATTTATGAAGCTTTACGACGAGTTAGTAGCCAGAGGATTAATTGCTCAGGTTACCAATGAAGAGGAAATCAGTAACTTAATTAATGAGGGAAAGGCTACATTTTATATTGGCTTTGACCCTACAGCAGACAGCTTACATGTAGGACACTTTATGGCACTTTGTCTTATGAAGAGATTACAGATGGGTGGAAACAAGCCTATCGCACTTATCGGTGGTGGTACAGCTATGATTGGTGACCCATCAGGTAGAACTGATATGAGACAGATGATGACAGAAGAGACTATTCAGCATAATGTAGAGTGCTTTAAGAAGCAGATGAGTAGATTTATCGACTTCTCAGAGGACAAGGCTATGCTTGTTAATAACGCAGACTGGCTACTTGACCTTAACTATGTAGATGTTCTTAGAGAGGTTGGAGCACATTTTAGTGTTAACAGAATGCTTACAGCAGAGTGCTACAAGCAGAGAATGGAGAAGGGCCTTTCCTTCCTTGAGTTTAACTATATGATTATGCAGAGCTATGACTTCTATGCATTGTTCCAGAAATATGGCTGTAACCTCCAGTTTGGTGGAGATGACCAGTGGTCAAATATGCTTGGTGGTACAGAGCTTATTAGACGTAAGCTTGGCAAGGATGCACATGCTATGACTATTACTCTTCTTCTTAACTCAGAGGGTAAGAAGATGGGTAAGACTCAGAAGGGTGCTGTATGGCTTGATCCTAACAAGACTACACCATTTGAGTTCTTCCAGTATTGGAGAAATGTAGCTGATGCAGATGTAATAAAGTGTCTTAAGATGCTTACCTTCCTTCCACTTGAGCAGATTCAGGAGATGGAGAAGTATGAGGGTAGCGAATTAAATAAGGCTAAGGAGGTGCTTGCCTACGAGCTTACAACTCTTGTTCACGGAGAGGAAGAGGGTAAGAAGGCATTAGAGGCAGCAAGAGCACTTTTCTCAAGTGGTAATGCAGAGAACATGCCAACAGCTGATATTAGCGCTGATGATCTTAAGGATGGAGCTATAGACATTATCTCACTTCTGGTTAAGTCAGGTTTAGTTGCTTCAAGAAATGAAGGTAGACGTGGAGTTGAGCAGGGCGGAGTATCTGTAAATGATGATAAGGTTACAGATATTGCTACTACTTACACTGCAGATGATCTTAAAGCTGAGCTTATTCTTAAGCGTGGAAAGAAGAACTTTAGAAAGATAAACTTTGTATCATAGACCCAAAAGATAAGAAGGTGTCGGCAAAACCGACACCTTCTTATCTTTTACTTTGTCTTCCTGTATGGTCTATCTCGTAATCCTCAGATATTATCAATTTGTCAAGAGGGATAAAACTGTATCCTAAGGTTTCCAAATTAGTGAGCATTTCATCTAGGGCTAGGGCAGTGTATTTTGTACCATTATGTAGCAGAATGATAGAACCATTTTTTAGTGCCTTGTGATTGCATACAGTATCGATTATGGAATCAACACCATAATCCTTCCAATCCAGAGAATCCACATCCCATTGTATAGTGCTATAGCCCAGTTCTTTTGCCTTAGTAACAACGGTTTCGTTATAATCTCCGTATGGAGCCCTAAATAGTGTCATATCAATTCCAGTTAAATTCTTGATTATATCATGACAACCCTGTATCTCTGATATCATATCTGTCTCTGATAGGGTAGACATGTGCTTGTGGTTGGCACCATGATTGCCTACTATATGCCCTTGTTCAACAATTTTCTTAACTGCATCTGGATTGTTATTAGCCCAGTTTCCCTCCACGAAAAAAGTTGCTATACAGTTATGGCTTTTGAGTATGTTAAGTATTTCGTCAAGATCATCTATGCTCCACGCAGAATCAAAGGTTATACTGACTACCTTTTCATTAGTTTCTACTGAATAGATTGGAAGCTCGTTGGCGCTTGCTCCTACAAAGGCCAAAACTGCTGTTTTGTTCTCAAATATTAAAATACTTACAGCCAGAGAAAATGCAATAGCTATAAGTATTTTAAAGTGTTTTATATGGGTGTTTACCAGACTTGTTAGTTCTTCTCTTTCCATTATTAGATTCCATATAGCTTCTGTTGTTAAAGTATATTATGATTCTTATGATTTTATACAATATAATTCCATAAAATAAGAAGCATTTCTTTTCTTCTATTATTGATTTTACCCCTCTAAAAAGCTATACTATATATGTATAAGTTTGCGTAAAAATCCTAAGAATATTTAAGGAGAAT
The DNA here is from genome assembly GCA_017517305.1 of Lachnospiraceae bacterium. GTDB lineage: Bacteria > Bacillota > Clostridia > Lachnospirales > Lachnospiraceae > Coprococcus_C. The sequence goes on from JAFWZV010000007.1 coordinate 119,030, forward strand.
ATGCTTATGAGAAAGATTATTAATACATTGAAATATGGTGACAAAAAGGTTAAGCGTTCACTTATAATTGCAATACTTGCAGGACTGGTAACGGTTGCATTTGGAGTGCTGACATTTGTTATGTCTAGTATGCTGTGCTTTTTTATAACAATAATGGCAGCGTTTATTACTATTTCTCTGGTGCAAACATTTATGATTGCTGAAGGGGAGAATCCCACAGTTGTTGCACCGAAGGTGAATAGTTCGGCTGAAGATTTGCCTTATGAACCTACAGCGGAAATTAAACCAGTAGTTAATAGGAAAAAATCGAAAAAAGAATTAAAATTAGACAGTTCAGCAAAGAAAGCAAAGAAAAAGGTGGGAAAGGAAGCTAAAATTCCTGAGAGTGAAGAAATAGGACAAGAAGAAAAGATAGAAGAACAGTATCTTAAAGCGCCAGAGCCTGAGGAAAGTGAAACTGCTGTGGATACTCAGGCAACGGACAATGATGACGAGGAAGAACCAAAGAATACAAAATTCAAGGTAATCACTGCAGATACTGCAGCATCATATACTAAGAAGAAAATTAAGAAAACCCTTCATAAGTACAAGGTAATGAAGGATCACAGAATGGTTATAGTGGACAGATGCGATAGGCTACATATTTACCAGACACCAGCCTATGTATGGATTCAGGATAATCAATTTCATATTCTTCTTATAGAAGAGGAGCCTAGATTATTGATGGTTCCTATATTTAGGATAACTGAGATAAGCTATCTTAAGAAGCAGCCTGCTGACGAGGAAAATGATTACAAGCTATTTAAGAAGAGCACAATTCTTACAGATAGCTTTAGACCATATCTTCCGGATTACAATCATAGCAACAAGACTACAGACCTTAAAGCTTACAAGAATTTGTATGGAATATTCCAAGGAATATATTTTACTAATAATTCGGCAAAGAACTTATTTGACCTGCTAGGTGTTGACTTTTATGTGGAGGACAAGGTTACCACATCTAACAAGGTAAATATATTCTTTAAGGAGGCTTACAAGGCTAATATTAAGCTTAGGGACAATATACTTGATGCAAATGGTTATGCAGAAAGCATTACTAATATATTAGATGATATGGCACACTCTGATATAAGTCATATAGAGTTTAAGGATACCTTAAACCTTATGACAAAGAATAAGCTTATTACTGATGAGTACGCAAATCACTATATGGATGTGAGAAATAGTATTCGTGGATAATAATCAAAGGAAAAACACATACTACATAAAATTGTAGGTGATAAAAATTAGTTAACATAATGTATTGAGATGATTAGGAGGTATTTTATATGAGAATAGCATTTTATGATACAAAGCCATATGATAAGATTTGGTTCGAGCCTATGGCTAAGGAAAAGGGTTTTGACATACTATTTTTAGAGGAGAAGCTTAATAAGCACACAGCAGCATTTGCTAAAGATTGCGATGCAGTATGTATATTTGTAAATGATGATGCTAAGAAGGATACTATCAAAAAATTAAAGGAAAATGGTGTTAAGGCGATTCTCCTTCGTTGCGCCGGCTTCAATAACGTAGATGTTAAGCAGGCACAGGAGGAGGGTATTGTTTGTATGAGAGTTCCAAGCTACTCTCCCCGAGCAGTTGCTGAGTACGCCTTGGGCCTCCTTCTTGCGGTAAACAGAAAGCTTCACAGAGCTTATGTTAGAACAAGAGATTTTAATTATAGTATCAATGGACTTATGGGAATTGACTTAGTTGGTAAAACTATAGGAATTATAGGTACTGGAAAGATTGGACAGGCTATGCTTTCTGTAATCAGAGGTTTGGATATGAGAGTATTACTCTATGACCCATATCCATGTAAGGCTATAGTTGATCAGACTCCTGAGGCTATAGAAAGCTTTGGTAAGAATTTACAGTATGTGGATTTAGATACACTCTTTAGGGAATCTGATGTAATCAGTCTTCATTGCCCGCTTACAAAGGATACAGAGTATATGATTAATAAGGAATCTATTGCTAAGATGAAGGATGGTGTAATTCTTGTGAATACATCAAGAGGAGGTCTAATTAATACAACAGACCTTTTGGAGGGACTTAGCAAGGATAAGTTTGCAGGAGTTGGTCTTGATGTATATGAGGAGGAGGACGAGTTTTTCTTCGAAGATAGATCAGATGAAAATATTTCAGACGCAGACTTGATTAGACTTACATCTTATAGAAATGTTATCTTAACATCTCATCAGGCATTCTTTACAAAGGAGGCTATGATGGCTATTGCAGAGGTGACATTGGAGAATGCAGAGGATATTGAAAGTGGAGAAACATCACCTAATGTTGTTCTTCCGTAAGTAGTGACATAATTATTAGACGTTTTGGAGGAAATATATTGAAAAACCTATATATTGCTGAGAAACCAAGTGTGGCTCGAGAATTTGCCAAGGCGCTTGGTATTAAAGGACCTGCAAATGCAGGCAGTAAGGAAGGGTATATAGAATCAGGAGATTCCATAGTTACCTGGTGCGTAGGACATCTAGTTGTTATGAGCTATCCTGATGTTTATGACCCTGAACTGAAAAAATGGAATATGGCTACTATTCCATTTGTACCGGAAAATTACAAATACGAGATTATCCCTAGTGCTTCAAAACAGTATAATGTGGTAAAGCAGCTTCTTAATCGTTCTGATGTTGGTTGTATATATGTATGTACCGACTCAGGACGAGAGGGAGAATACATATATCGTTTGGTGGATATGATGGCTGGTGTTGGTCCGGACAAGCAGAAGAAAAGAGTTTGGATTGATTCCCAGACAGAGGAGGAAATACTAAGAGGTATTAAGGAGGCAAAGGATTTATCAGAGTATGATAATCTAAGCGATTCTGCCTATCTTAGAGCTCAGGAGGATTATCTTATGGGTATTAACTTCTCTAGAGCCCTCACTTTAAAATACAGCTATACAGTGAAGGATTATCTTGGTCTTGACCGCTGTGTTATTGCCGTTGGTAGAGTTATGACCTGTGTACTTGGTATGATAGTAAAAAGGGAGAGGGAAATAAGGGAATTTGTTCCAACTCCTTTTTACAGAGTATTAGCCTCTCTAGATGGCTTTGAAGCTGAGTGGAAGGCGGTGGAAGGTTCCATATATCATGAGTCACCACTTCTCTATAAGGAAAATGGCTTTAAGAAGAAGGAGACAGCAGAGGAGCTTATAAACCTACTTAATGAGAATCCACCTGTGGAGCTTACTGTTACTAAGGTGGAGAAAAAGGTGGAGAAGAAAGCCCCGCCTATGCTTTATAACTTAGCAGAGCTTCAGAATGATTGCTCAAGATTGTTCAAGATAAGTCCATCAGATACACTTGCTATAGTTCAGGAGCTTTATGAGAAGAAGCTGGTTACTTATCCAAGAACAGACGCGAGAGTGTTGTCAACTGCTGTTGCCAAGGAGATTCACAAAAATATTGGTGGACTAAGAAATTATGGTCCAGTGTCAGCATATGCTGATAATATAATGAATCAGGGAGCATATAAGGGCTTAGCCAAATCCAAGTATGTTAACGATAAGCAAATTACAGATCACTATGCCATAATACCTACTGGACAGGGCTTTGGAGCTCTTAATTCAGTATCAGATACGGCTAAAAAGGTATATGATATTATTGCTAAAAGATTTATAAGTATCTTTTATCCGGCAGCAGAGTATGAGAAGGTTTCCCTTACTCTTACTAGAGATGTAAATAAAGACGGTGAAAGCAAGACAGAGAGCTTTTTTGCTAATTTTAAGCGCCTTAAGAAACCAGGTTACCTTAATATAGTTGGTATTCCTGCAGAGAAAAAGGGTGAGGAGGAGAAGCTAACTCCTGAAAGATTAGAGGAGCTTAGTAGCCTTAAGAAGGGACAAAAGCTTCCAGTGAGTAAGCTTGAGATTAAGGAGGGTGAAACTACACCACCTAAGAGATATTCCTCAGGTACACTTATTCTTGCTATGGAGAATGCAGGTCAATTAATTGAAGATGAAGAGCTTCGTAGTCAGATAAAGGGTAGTGGTATAGGAACCAGTGCAACTAGAGATAGCATTATTACCAAGCTGGTTACCAATCAATACATTGCCTTGAATAAAAAGACTCAGATTGTAACACCTACATTTTTAGGAGAGATAATATATGATGTTGTGTATTATTCAATTAATAGTCTATTAAGAGCAGAGATGACTGCTAGCTGGGAAAAAGGACTTACTGGTGTGGCTGATGGAAGTATAAGTAAGGCGGAATACACTGATAAGATGAATACCTTTGTTATTAATAATACTAATTTAGTTAAGGGACTTAGGAATGCAACTCAGATAAAATATGTATTTGATAAGACTAAGCCATATTATGTGAAGGGAGCAGGCAAAAAGGCCTGATTGAGCTATGAGTGATATTTTAGAGCAGATTAAGATTAAAAATATGTACAGTTTAGAGCATACAGCAGCAAGACCACTACTTGAAAAGTATGAGTATCCATGGGAGGCTTTAGGAGACATATCAGACTATATACTAGAGCTTGGTGCTACGCTTAGCTTAGATGAATATGAGCATCCGTCAGAGGACGTGTGGATACATAAGACCGCAAAGGTTTTCCCAACTGCATATATTGGAGGACCTTGTCTTATCGGTGCCAACACTGAGGTTAGACAGTGCGCCTTTGTAAGAGGTAGTGCCCTTGTGGGAGAGGGCTGTGTGGTGGGTAATTCCACAGAGCTTAAGAATGTAATAATCTTCGATAATGTGCAGGTTCCACATTATAACTATGTTGGAGATTCTATATTAGGCTATAAGTCTCATATGGGCGCAGGTTCCATCACTTCAAATGTAAAAAGTGATAAGACACCTGTACATGTAAAATCTCAGGATAAGACAGTGGATATAGACACAGGCCGTAAGAAATTTGGTGCTATGCTAGGTGACTGTGTTGAAGTGGGCTGTAACTCAGTCCTAAATCCAGGAACAGTTATTGGTAAGAATTCAAATATATATCCATTATCTCCGGTAAGAGGAATTGTACCGGAAGGTAGCATATATAAGACTGGCGGCGAAATTGTAAAAAAGGAAATATAGTTAACCAATTATGCAACTAGCCATACCGCGATACCCCCCCATACAAGCTTTGCATGTATGGGGGGTATCGCGGCAGTCGCCGTATACACATAAAAATAAGCACATACGTGCAAGTAAACTTGCGTATGTGCTTATTTTTATGTGTGCATGGCTCGTTGCTAATGCTTTATTTTTTTGCGTCATTTAGTGCGTTGTTAATAGCCTCTAGAATAAGAATAGTGGTGTACTTGTTGTCGGAGGAATATGTAATATCATTCACTGATGAAACCATACCTATCTGGCTATTAATCTCATCTAAGGAAGGCTGTACTAGTGGATACATGGCAGTTAAGGTTTCGTCCATATTGTCGATAGACACTCCTGTAACTCTATCTTGATCCACAGAAACTGATAACTGTAGTGTAGAACCACCAAGATTTAATTCGGAGCTGTAAACTCCAGGTACATATCCTGAGAAGGTTTCTTGTGCTTCCTCTGTGGTGTTTTCTGTTGCCCCATTCTCCAGATATTCGGTAGATACACTAATCTGATCTTGGCTGGAGCTTGTGCTTGAAATTCCTGTCTGGTTATCTTTTTTATCATCTGGTGAAAACATATAAAAGAGTAGTAATATAAGCAAAATACCCAGAAGGATAAAAATTCCAGTGTAGATTAGTTCTCTGGATTTTAGGACAACAATTTTAGTTTTTGATGACATAGTCTTTACCTCGCATATAGATTATTATATTTATATTCTGCCTTTCTGAAATAATGCTAATAAAATGTACAAACATAATATAAAAATTATTGGGAAATGCTTAATATCCGAGTATATTTTCTTGAAAAGATTACATTTACATAATATAATTAAATTATAATAAATATTTTGTTGCAGGACAGTGGATTTGACTTTTGGAGGATGGGTTTATGGGGGATAATGAAAAACAGTTCAAAAGTGAATTCAGCATTCCCATTAAGGATAGGTTAGAAGAGTATGAGAGTCAGGGCTTTGACGCCTTTCAGCTTGCAGAGATTGAGCAAGGACTTAAATGTGGAGTGGATGTAAGACAGTATGCCAAGAGAAGATATATATTTCTTCAGATGGCAGAGCTTAGGAAGGGACTTATTTCAAAGGTTGACATAAGTCTTTATTCTGATGTATTCTTTGACTGGTTTCAGATGAGGGAGATTAGACGAGGACTAGAGCAGGGAGTTGATGTTTCTATTTATAGAGATAGAGATATCAACCATTTAATTATGCGTGAAATCAGGCTAGGCTTGGTTGATAATATTAATCTCATGCCTTACGTGAAGAGAGGTCTTAACAGGTCTATACTTCAGGTGATTAGAAAGGCTAAGGTTGATAAGGTAAATCTAGATAGCTTTGTAGATCAGGGTTATGATAGTAATCAGTTAGATGAGCTTCGTAAGGGAATCAAATATAATCTAAATATAACAGAGTATGAAAATCCTTTGTTGTCAGGTGCCCAAATGCGTGAGATACGCTATGGTCTAAGGGCAGGAATCGATATTAATGCTTACAATGATATAAATTATAACTGGATGCAGATGCAGGAGCTAAGACTTGGCATTATGAATCATATAGATGTATTTTGGTATGATAATCCATACTTTAATGCTAGACAAATGCGTGAGATAAGGCTTGGATTAGAGGCTGGTCTGGATGTGTTTTCCTATGCTTCTCAGCTTTGGAGCGCTACAGATATGCACAGAAAACGCGAGCAACTTATTAGAGAACGAGAAGAGGCATTGGAGAAAGCTAGACGTGAAGAGCGGCAGACTAAGGAACAGGATAATGCTGTGTATTCAAATTCCAATAATCAGGCAAATGTGGATGAAGGATTTGTAGATGAGGATTTATTTGAGAGGGATTTACCTGAGGTATTTTCTGATGAGGATATTTCTGGGGTTGATATATATTTAGAACTTAGCAGTGATGAGATGGTGGCAGAGCTTGTATTCCCTAAGACTACGGGCAAACTTATTGTAACTAAAGCAAAAATTGAGAGATTATTTGAATCTAATGGTGTGAAGCAGGGGATTAAGGAACAGGTTATTGAAAGACTTGTAACGGGCTTTGTTCCGGAGGATGGACGAGTTATAGTTGCGGAGGGAACACCACCGGTACATGGCAAGGATGGTTATTACTATTTTATGTTCAAGACAGAGCTACCTACTATGCCGAAGGTAAAAAGTGACGGCTCTGTGGATTATAAGAATGTTGACTTGTTTGAATTAGTTGAAGAGGGCCAAAAGATAGCTGTATTCTATCCAGCTACCAGTGGTAATTATGGATTTACCGTTAAGGGTAAGCTTATAACTCCGGTTAAGGGTAAGAATCCTCCAAAGCTTACAGGTAGCGGTTTTAGATTACTTGATGACGGAATTACATATATAGCTGCAGTAAGTGGAAGTATTTCCTATAACAATTACACAGTTAAGATTTCGAATCTGTATCATGTTAAGGGAGATGTTACAGCATCCTCAGGAAATATTAGATTCAATGGAGATGTGCATGTTAGTGGCTTTGTAGGAAGTGGAGTAACCATAGAGGCTGAGGGTAATATAATTATAGATGGTAATGTGGAAGCGGCTATAATAAAGGCTGGAAATGATGTGTTAATTCGCTCAGGAGTATCGGGAAGAGATGAGGGAATTATTAAAGCTGGAAGAAACATTTATGGAAAGTATTTTGAAAATATTGTTCTTCAGGCAGAAAATAATATAGAGAGTAACTATATCTTAAACTGCGACAGTATCGCTATGAATATGATTAATGTATCTGGAGAAAAGGGAGCCATAGTTGGTGGTGTTACATATGCAATATATGGAATAAATGCTTCTGTAATTGGTAATCAGGCTGAGATAAAAACCGTATTTGAGATTGGTGCCAATAAATATTACAAGCAGAAGGTAAAGGATATGGATGCCACTATAGAAGAAGCAGGTAAGAAAGCTATTGTTTTGAAACAGGAGATGGAAAAACTTATAGCGACTAGAAATCCCGAGGAGTTAAAAAGTCTTTCATTGTTCCAAAATGTTCAGGCATCTCTTATTAATAAGCTACATGAATTAGAGACCTTAAAGTCTGAGCTTAACGAATATACTAAGAAGAAGGAAAAAGCTGTTACTGAGATTGGTGTACGAGTTAAAAACTATGCCTATCCAGGAGTTTTGATTAGAGTTGATGATAAGCAGCTTGCCTTAACAGATATTGTCTGTGAGGTGTTCTTCAGAAGGCAGAATGCAAAGATTGCAATGTTCTCTCTTGATGATGAGGAGAATGGATAGTATTAAAATAAAAATTAATGTATTGAGGGAGTTTTATGGGACTGGTGGAGGTGTATTATGGATACTAGTAAGAAGAGAAATATTATAATTGCAGATAGTGATGAGACCAGAGCTGCTGAGCTTCAAACCCTGTTGTCCGGTTCATATAATGTAATTATGGTGTCTGATGGAGAACAGCTACTTAAGAAGGTAGCAGATTATTTTAAAAAGTTATCCGCCATAATTTTGGATGCAGATATTCCTAAGATATCAGCAGGAAAGGTTATGGATGCTTTACGGAATAAGAAGATAACTAAGTATGTTCCAGTTATTGTAATGGCAGACAGAACCTCAGAGATTACTCGAATGTTTTATGATAAGGGGGCAGCTGCATTTCTTAGACCACCATATAATTCCAGGTCAGCTAAGGCCAAGATTGATAACCTTGTTCAGACCTATGCGGAGAGAAAATGGTTGGAGAAGAAGGTTATACAGCAGAATCGTGAGCTTTCCTATCAGGCGGATATGCTTAGAAAGCTGAATAATAATATCCTTGATATGATGGGTACTATTATTGAGTTTAGAGGAATAGAGGATAATAATCACATTAGAAGAGTAAAGGAATATACGAAGATTCTAGGTGAAGCAGTGGCTACATTTTTTAAGGAATATGAGCTTGATGCAGAGCAAATTAGCTACATAGCATCAGCTTCTAGCATGCATGATATTGGAAAACTTCTTATACCGGACAGTATTGTCCTCAAGGCAGGTAAGCTTACTGCCGATGAATTTGATATTATAAAGTCCCATACTACGAAGGGCTGTGAGATGCTTGAGGCAGTGTCTAAGTATCAGGAGGAGATATATTATCGCTATAGCTATGAGATATGTAGATATCATCATGAAAGATATGATGGTTCTGGATATCCAGAGGGCTTGACCGGTGATGAGATACCTATATCAGCTCAGATAGTATCTGTAGCAGAGGCATTTGATGCCCTGATGTGTGACACAGTTTATAGGAAAGCAGTTGATTTTGACAGAGCCTGCGAGATGATAGTGGAGGGTGAATGTGGAACCTTTTCACCAAAGCTTATACAGTGCTTTAAGATAAGTCAGGACAAGCTTAAGGCTATTGCTGTGGAATATGCAGGATAATAATGCGTTCTTATTATATGACTTGATAAGGAGATAAATATGTCGTTACAGTTTGTATTGGGACCTTCCGGAGCCGGAAAGTCCCATTATATTTATGAAACAATAATTAAAGAATCTATGGACCATCCAGACATCAACTATATTTTGTTGGTGCCTGAACAGTATAGTCTTGCTCTTCAGAGAAAGATGGTTAAGCTTCATCCTTATGGTGGAACCTTGAATATAGATGTTATAGGCTTTAATCGTTTGGCTTACAGAGTTTTTGACGAGCTTAATGTTAAGACTAAGAAAGTATTAGAGGACTTTGGAAAGTCTATGCTGGTAAGACGTGTTGCAGGAGAGGTTAAGGATAACCTTAGAGTATATAAGAACTGTCTGAATAAGAATGGCTTTATAGATGAGGTTAAGTCTCTTATGTCAGAGTTTTATCAATATAATTTCTCTGTAGAGGAGTTAGCTAAGGTTATTGGTGATATGGAGAAGGCTGGTGAAGAAGGTCTTTTGTTGGATAAGCTTAGAGATATGGAAACTATTATTACTGCATTTCAGGAGAAGATTAGTCAGGAATATATAGTGGCTGAGCAGCTTACAGACTTACTTAGTGAATATGCCGCAAGATCAGAGCTTATTAAGAAAAGTGTTATAGTTATGGATGGTTTCACAGGCTTTACACCTATACAGTTAAAGCTTATAGGAACTCTTATTTGCTGTGCAAAGAAGGTATATAGTGTGCATACTATTGATGAGCTTTCCTATAACAAAACCTTTAAGGGAAGACTGAAGGAGTATGAGCTATTTTATCTTACTGATAAAACCTTAAGCTCCCTTAAAAGCTTGGCCCAGGAGAAAAATATACCACTAGAGTCAGACATTCGTGTGGGTTTTGAAAAGCCTATGAGATGGCAGGCTGATAAAGGAGATTTACTACACCTACAGAAATATATATTTAGATTCCCTTATAAGGTTTATGAGGGTGAGGTGGACAATATAAGAATAAATGCCTATCAGACTCCGAGAAAGCAGATTAAGGGAGTATGTGAGACTATATTTTCACTGGTGAGAGAGCAGGGCTATAGATACAAGGATATAGCTATAATCAGTGGAAACTTTGAGAAAAATGTGTCTGCTGTAGAACAAATTTTTCCACAGTATAACATACCATATTTCTTGGATTACACCCCTCCGGTTAAGAATAATGCTTGGGTGGATTGTTTGGGGCATGCATTAAGAGTTATAGAGGAAGATTTTTCCTATGACAGTGTATTCTCTTTCTTAAAATCTGGTGTTGTGCAGGATATTTCTTCAGAGGATATAGAAGATCTGGAGAATTATGTGTTAGCAAAGGGGATAAAGGGTTATAGACGCTGGTGTAGGCAGTGGAAGGAGGACTCCTTTGAGGCAAAGGCTAGTTTTATGGATATTATTAAGCCATTTTATAAGGCCATTAAGAAGAAAGGTGCTACTGTAAAGAATTATACAGCAGCCATTAGAGACCTTATGGAGATGCTTTCCTTTGAAGAGGGCTTAGAGGAGTTAACTGGTCTATATGACAGCTTACTGGAGATATTGGATAAGCTCGATAATATTATGGGTGAGGACTGCCTTGCCATAAGAGAATTTAATGAGATATTAGATGTGGGATTAAAGGAACTTAATCTAGGTATGATACCTACTAAGCTAGATATGGTCTTGGTTGGGGATATTACTAGAACTAGATTGGATGACATAAAGGTACTATTTGTTATTGATACAAATGAAGGTATCATTCCATCTAATCCTTCATCAACAGGAATAATTAGTGAGAAGGAGAAGGAAAGATTAATTAAGCGTGGTGTTGAACTTGCGCCTACTGACAAGGTAAATTCCTTTGTTGAACAGCTATATCTGTATGCCAATATGACTGCTCCTTCAGATAAGCTTTATATTTCCTATACTAATATGAGTAGTGAAAATACCACTATGAGCCCTTCCTATGTCATAGGGCGAATAACAGGGTTGTATAAGGATTTACAGGTGATAGGAGTTAATGAATGTGCCATAACCACTCCTAAGGCTACTAGGGAAAGACTTGTAGAAGGTATGCAAACCTTAGCCAACACAGATGAGGCTGATGATATTGCTGAAATTAGTTCTTTGCATCAGGCATATAAAGAGTATGGTTATGAAGAACCACTAGAGGCTATTATGGGAGCTGTATCATATAAAAATGTGCCTGCTAGGCTTTCGGAGGATGTGAGAGAGCTACTTAAGCTTAAGATGATGACACAGTCTATTTCAAAGCTTGAGCAATATGCAAGATGTGGGTATTCATATTTTCTAAAATATACTCTGGGACTAAAAGAAAGACAGGAAAACCAGGTAGAAAGCAGAGAGACAGGTAATATTCTTCATACTGCCTTAGAGGGTATGTTTAGACATGTTCATGACAATCTTAATAATAATTGGGAGCGCATAACCGATGAAGAAAAAGACAAGCTTATAGAGGAGCATATTAATGTAGCATGGGATAAGGAGCTTGGAGATAGAGATTTAGAGGGGGGAAGATATGACTTTTTAAAGGATTCCCTCTATAGAATCGGTAAGCGTACAATTAGAACCTTAAGCGATATAGATAAGAAGGATACACTTAGACCGGAGTACTTTGAGTACAAATTCAATGAAACCATGAATTTAGATGGAGATAGCTCTATGACCATCAATGGCGTGGTTGATAGAGGAGATGCTGTTTATGTTCCTGAGCAGGATACTCTTAGACTCAGAATTATAGATTATAAGTCAGGTAATCAAAAGTTTGAGCTTAACAAGCTATATGCAGGTATACAGTTACAGCTTGCTATATACACAAATATAATGATAGAGCTAGCTGGAACTAAGGGGAAGCTTGAGGGAATGACAGACGATACTGCCATAACTCCAGATGGAATGTACTACTATCGTATGAAGGATCCTTATATAGAGATTAAGAATGAGGATGAACTGGAAGAAAAAAGAGCTAAGGAGCTTGATTTGGAAGGTCTTAAGAATGAAGGCGACGGTGATTTTGAAGCCATTATTAAGTATGCGGATAAGAAGGCTAAGGATTTAGCTAAGGAGATAATGAATGGACATATTGATAAAAATCCTTTGAATGAGGGAGAGAAGAAGGCCTGTGATTATTGCCCTTATTCTGCTTGCTGTAGATTTGATGAGAGATATGGTGGTAATTCCTACAAGTACTTAAAATACAAAAATACCAAGAAGGAAATGCCTGTAATATGCGATAAGATTAAGGAAGAGCTTGGTATTAAGAAGGAGGCGGCATTAGATGAAGAGTCCTAAGAAGAAATTTAAGCTTACACCAGGTCAGCAGAAGGCTGTAGATATTAGAGACGCCAATGTCTTAGTAGCCGCCGCAGCGGGCTCAGGTAAGACTAAAGTGCTGGTAGATAGAATAATGGGAAAGGTTACAGATGCAACCAATCCAGTGAATGTAGATGAGTTTCTTGTGGTTACATTTACCAATGCGGCAGCAGCACAGATGAGAGATAAGATTAGAGAGAAGCTTGCCGAGGCTTTGGAGGAGGACCCGTCTAGTGAGCATTTGAGTTTACAACAGCTTCTAGTCAATCGAGCAGATATCTGTACCATAGACAGCTTCTGCCTTAAGCTGGTACGAGAGAATTTCAATATGCTGGATATAGATTCAAGCTTTACCATTGGAGATCCAGGAATGATGGAGATGGTTAAGGCTGAGATTATGGATAGACTTTTTGAAAGGCTATATGATGAAGGTAATGAGGATTTCAAATTGCTAGTTGATATATTTGGCAGTAAGAATCAAGAGGAGGAGCTAAAAAAGGCAGTAAGCAATATATATTATAAGGCTTCTAGTTATCCTATACCTACTGTGTGGTTAGATAATGCCAGAGAAAGCTTAAATGTTGCTGATGAGAAGGATATAGATAAGTTACCTTGGGTTAAATATTATATTAAGGTTGCCAAGGCAGAACTTAAGGGTGTAAAGGATAAGCTTCAGGAGGTTATGAGTTTATGCGAGATGCCTGGAGGGCCTGACAAGTATATTCCTATTATTGAACAGGAAGAAAAAACAGTGGAGCGTATGCTACAAGCTACCACCTATCAGGAGCTATATAATTCTATACCTACTTCATGGACAAGACTGCCTTCTTGTAGAGGCGCTTCCTATGAAAAGGAGCTTTTAGAACAGGCTAAGGGTATTAGAGACGACTGTAAGAAAGTCATTAAAGAGAAGGTGACACTAAAGAAAAGTGCAGAGGAGTTAGTGGAGGAGCTTACTCATATTTCTACTTATCTTATTCCTTTGGTGGATTTGACAAAGGTCTTTATGGAGGAATACATGCAGGAGAAGAAGGCTAGAAGAATGCTGGAATTCTCTGATATTGAGCATATGGCACACACTCTTGTTTGTCAGGGCTATGACAAGGATAATATGCCTATACCTACGGAGCTTGCTAAGAATATTTCTCAGAATATTAAGGAAATATATATTGATGAATATCAGGATAGTAATTACCTTCAGGAGGATATACTTACCTGTGTGTCCGGTAATTACAGAGGAGAGCCTAACATGTTTATGGTAGGTGATGTTAAGCAGAGTATCTATCGTTTTAGAATGGCCAGACCGGATTTGTTTATTGAAAAATATAATAGATTTGGAGATACAGGGGATAATGTTAAGATTCTTCTTAATAACAACTTCCGTTCTAGAGCTCAGGTGCTAGAACCTACAAATTTCTTCTTCTATCAGCTGATGGGTAAGGATTTGGGGGATATAGTATATGATGATACAGTAAGCTTGGTTCCTACTATGGAATTTCCTGAGCCTACTGAGGAACAAAAATCATATATTAGTAGCAATACAGAGGTTATGGTGCTTAATCTGGAAACTTCAGAGGATGATAACACAAGTGACTTACCTAGTAATAGTGGGAACTCTGGAGAAGATGATATAGATAATATGAAAAATCTAGAGCTAGAGGCTCATATGATTGCTGGTAGAATTAAGAAGCTGGTGGATAGCAAAGAAGGTATGTTGGTCTATGATGAAGATAAGAAGGACTACAGAAGAGCCAGCTACAAAGATATAGTAATATTAACCAGAAGCATGAAGGGAGTAGGGGAACAATTTTATAGTGTGCTTAATTCCTACGGAATACCTGTTTATGTATCAGATCCTAAGGGATATTTTGATGCTGTAGAAATAAAGGTAGTTATATCTCTTCTATCAGTGATAGATAATTCAAAGCAGGACATCCCACTTTCGGCAGTGCTTATGTCGCCGATGGCTCATATTAATGAATCAGAGCTTGCAATAGTGTGTGATTATTCAAAGAATAAGGAGCTTACATATCTGTATGATAAATGTCAGCTTTATATGTTGGATAAAGAGGATTCTATAAGTATAAAGCTTAGGAGCTTCTTCCACATTCTAGATAAGCTTAAGGTTATGAAGAACAAGGTATCTATATCCGGACTTTTATGGGAGGCTCTAGATGCCACAGGTTATTATACCTATGTATCAGCAATGCCTATGGGACATAGAAGAAGAGCGAATCTTGATATGCTTTTGGAGAAGGCTGATACCTATGAAAATGGTTACTATAAAGGATTATTTAACTTCCTTAGATACGTTGATAAGCTTAAGGTTAATCAGGTGGAGTTCGGAGAGGCAGCAGTGGTAAGTGATGACGAGGATGTTGTACGCATAATGACAATGCACTCTAGCAAGGGATTAGAATACCCTATAGTATTTGTAAGCGCTCTTGGTAAGCAGTTTAATAAAAGTGATTATAAGGATAGTCTGATTATAAATAGTGATTATTATTTGGCTATGAAGTACCTTAATAGAAATAAGAGATATGCTAAGGAGACCTTCATCAGGGATGCCTTTAAGGAAATTAATAAGTCAGAGGGTATGGCTGAGGAGCTTAGGGTACTTTATGTGGCATTAACTAGAGCTAAGGAAAAGCTTATAATCACAGGTCATACCAAAAAATACACTAAGCTTCTGGAGAATTATGGGGAGCTGGAGAACTTAAGTGAGGTGCTTCTTCCTTATTCCGTTCGTAAGGGTGCCCAGGGATTTATGGAGCTTATTATAGCCTGCATGATGCGCTTTGATAACTTGAAGGATAAATACAATATAGAGGATAAGTTAACCCTACAGGTGGTTGATAAGGCTACGCTTTGTGCAACAATGTGTAAGACTAAGGAAGCTTCGGAGGTGGATGTATCCGCCCTTATTGAAAAGCTTGATAATAATATAGATAAGGAGCTTACTGACAACATAAAGTCTATCTTTGATTATAAATATCCTTATGAAAAGCTTTCTGCGCTTAAGAGTAAAATGTCTGTGTCTGATATTAAGAAGCAGAAAGCCTATAACGGTATGGGCTATGACGAAAGTGAATTTAGCTACAAGGCTGTTGATAATGAAAGCTTTGAAGATTTTGAAAATATGGAAGAAGCCACAGAGAATGGTAAGGTGAGTAAGCAACAGTCTACTTCTGCAAAGGATAAGCTTACAGGTGCTATGAGAGGTACCATAGTCCATAAGTGCATGGAGCTTATAGATTTTGCTTCCTTAGAAGGTGTGAAGAGTTTATATCAATTTGCAGTAGACCACAAAAAGTTTCTTAAGGAGAAAGGCATATTCGATGATATAGAGCTTAGAGCAATTAACTGTAAGAAAGTTGCCGATATGCTTAAGAGTGACCTAGGACAGCGTATGATTAAGGCCGCAGTTAGGGGAGAGCTTTTTAAGGAACAGCAGTTTTCTATGGGGTTTTCAGTGAATCAAATATATGACCTAGAGCAACTTGATGCAACTGACGACACAATAATAGTTCAGGGAATAGTAGATGGATACTTTGTGGAGGATGGCGCCATAGTTGTTATGGATTATAAAACGGATGCCTGTGATGAAGAGACTTTGATTGGCAGATACAAGGCACAGCTTGATTATTATGCAGATACCTTATCAAAGCTAAGGGGGCTGCAGGTAAAAGAAAAAATAATGTATTCATTTGGCTTGGAGAAGGAGGTTCCGCTATAGGTGGAGCCTCTTTTTTGCGTTATTTGGAGGTTCCTGCATAGGGACCTCTTTTTTGAGTTGCTATAATTTTGCTAATAAATTATAATATTGACAGTATAAACATAAAAGGGAGGACATATTATGTCTAGAACAACAGAAGAAACCTCAGGAGTAACCTTACTTGGCAACCAGAAGGTTTCATACCCAAGTGATTATTCAGCAGATATATTGGAGGCATTTGTTAATAAGCATCCTGACAATGATTATTTTGTAAAATTTAATTGCCCTGAATTTACTAGCCTATGCCCTATAACAGGACAGCCTGACTTTGCAACAATTTACATTTCATATATTCCAGACAAGCTTATGGTGGAGAGTAAGTCCTTAAAGCTTTATCTGTTTAGCTTTAGAAATCATGGGGATTTCCATGAGGATTGTGTGAATATCATTATGAAGGATTTGATTAAGCTTATGGATCCGAAATACATTGAGGTTTGGGGCAAGTTCACCCCACGTGGAGGAATATCTATAGACCCTTATTGTAACTATGGAAAACCGGATACAAAGTGGGAGAAGGTTGCCTTTGACAGACTTGTTAACCATGATATGTATCCGGAAAAGGTAGATAATAGATAATGGGTTTTAATAGCTATGAAGATGACTTATAGTGAAGCGGTGGATTATATTATTAATGTTCCGCGATTTAACAAGTATATAGACCAAAAGCATAAGGCAAATGTTACCCTCACTGCACTTATGGACCGTCTAGACAATCCTCACCTAAGGGTGAAGGCTATTCATGTGGCGGGAACTAATGGTAAAGGATCCACAGTTCAGCTTATAAAGAATATTTTAGTGGAGTCAGGATATAAGGTAGGTTGCTTTGTTTCTCCTCATCTTATTAAGATTAATGAGAGAATAAGCGTGTGGAGTAGTCTAGATAGTGCTTTAGAGGATACCTATATTTCTGATGAGGACTTTTTAGAAGCCTTTATGACTGTTGAGAGAGCATATAACCATATTAAGGAACAGGGTTTACCATCGCTTACGTTTTTTGAGTATGTATTTGCTATAGCTACAGTGTATTTTGCTGATAAGAACCTTGATTACTGCATATATGAGACAGGACTTGGAGGAAGGCTGGATGCCACAAATATTTTGATTCCTGAGATTTCAGTTATTACTTCTATAGGGCTTGATCATATGAAGCTTTTGGGCGACACAATAGAGCAGATAGCCGGGGAGAAGGCTGGAATAATCAAGCCAGGGGTGGCTGTGGTGTATAATACGGGAGATGAAGTGGCTGACAAAGTTATATCACAACAAGCCATGAAGCTTAACAGTTCTGAATATAATGTCGCAAAAGCACAATATATAATAAATGATTTTACACCATATACCATTGATTTTTCTTGTTCTAATAGTTATTATATATACCAGCATATAAATATTAGCTCACTAGGTGTTTATCAGGTGAGTAATGCTCTTACTGCTATAGAAGCTTGCAATAATTTGCCTGGAGTATCTGTGCCTATATCTGAGGATGTAATTAGAAGTGCCTGTGGTAAATTTTTCTGGCAAGGGCGTATGGAACGATTAGATGATAATCTAATATTAGACGGAGCACATAATTTAGATGCTATTATTCCATTTACAAAAAGCGTTAAAGCTTTGTGTAGGGATACAGGAGTTAATATTTTATTTGCAGTTGCAGATGACAAAAATTATGAAGATATGATAAAATATCTCTGTGAGAATCTTAAGCTGAATAATGTTTATGTTACTTCTATTATTTCTGACAGAAAGGTTTTGTCGGAGGAGGTTGCTGAAATATTCAGTAAATATATGAACTTTGAGTTATGTAAACCACAAAGTGCCCATATATTTTTTGATAACGACTTGAAGAAAGCTTTTACCATAGCTTATAATAGAGCAAGGGAAGCTGGAGAAATACTTTTTTGCGTAGGTTCCTTATATCTTATAGGTAGTATTAAGGAACTATACATGGAGGAACTTAAAGATGATTAATTTTGAAGAAGAATTAAAGAGATTTCAGCCAATACCTGAGGTTAATCAGGCAGAGGAAGCAATTTATAATAATGACCTAAAGGATATATCAGATATTGTTATGGTAGTTACCGCTGAGATGAAAAGCAGTGTTGCTGGAGCTACAAACCCTATAACAGGAAGGATTGGATAATATGTCATCGAAGAAACCAGTGGTTTGCCCTATTTGTGGCGCCCAGATAAAGAAAAGTGGATATTGTTCAGCCTGTTATATGCATGTTGATATAATTAAGAAGGCCTATAATACCTCGAACTATTATTACAACATTGGTTATGATAAGGCAGTTGCTAGAGACCTTTCAGGTGCTATAGAGTCTCTTAATATGTCTCTTCGTTATAATAAGAAGAATATTATGACTAGGAATCTTCTGGGTCTTATATATTATGAGATGGGCGAGATAGTTATGGCTCTTAGCCACTGGGTTATGAGTGTAAACTATAAGTCTACAGGAAACCTTGCAACAAAATATTTAAAAGAGTTAAGATCGAATCCCACAACCTTAGCAGAAGCGGATCAGATTGCAGTTAAGTACAATATGGCTCTTAATTACGCCAAGAGAGATGATGTAGACCTTGCCATAATTCAGCTTAAGAATGTGTTATCCACCAATGCACATTTTGTAAAAGGCTACCTTCTTTTGGCACTTCTCTATTATTACTTGGGTAATTATGAGAAGGCTAGGGTTACATTAAGAAGAGTTCTTAAGATTGATAAGGCTAATCCTTTGGCTATTCATTACCTTCATGAGATGGGTAATACAGACACAGATATTATTCAGATGCGAGATGATGAATCAGTGGAGGATGATGGTCTTTTAGAAGAGGAATATATCGAAGAGAATACCATACGAAGAAGTACCTCTCTTATGGATGAGGATCCTTCAGAGAAGAAGAGCAATGTTATAAAGGATTTCTATGAAAAGTGTAAGAATACACTTCTTAAGAAGAAGGTTGTAGGTGATATAGGCTTTGCAAAGTATTCTGGTGTATACGTACTGGTTGGTATGATTTTAGGTGCACTTATATTAGGCTTTGTAATTCTTCCAGCTCAGAGAAAATCACTTAGAACTGAGAATGAGAAGATAATAAAAACCTATAGTGAGGAGATAGCTGCTAAGGAAACAACAATTACTAATCTAGACGCAGAGGTAAGTGACCTTAACAGACAGATTGCCAGACTTGAGGCAGATAATTCAGATGATGTGAATCCTCTTCCGGATTACAGCTACATTACAAATGGTATGACAGACGAAGATATACAGAATATGATTAATAACGAATAAATACTCATAGATAAAATCAAATATGATTAACCTACGAAAGAAAGTGGAAGTTATTCCACTTTCTTTTATTGTGCAAAAAAATAAGAAAAGGAGTAAACAAATGGACTATCAATATAAAAATGGAGTGTTTATCTATTATTTGCCTAAGGAGCTTGATCATTACTATGCGGACAAGCTTAAGAGAAAAAGCGAGGCTACATTTGCCAGTGAGCAAATTAATTATCTTATATTTGATTTTTCTAATACTAGATTTATGGATAGCTCAGGAATAGGGCTAATAACAGGAAGATTTAGAAGGATACATGATAAGGGAGGACAAACCTTTGTTGTAAATGTAACTCCGGCTATAGACAAGCTACTAAAGCTGTCTGGAATATATACCATTATTAAGAAGAAGGATACTAAGGAGGACATAATAAAGGAGATGGTTAAGGGAGGATATTATGAATAATACTAACGAAATGATTGTGGAGTTTAAAAGTGTAGCTATGAATGAGTCCTTTGCCAGAATGGTTGTAGCCGCATTTATCGCAAGTACAAATCCTACGCTGGAAGAGGTGTCTGATGTAAAAACAGCTGTGTCAGAGGCTGTGACCAATTCAATTATTCATGGCTATGATTCACAGGATGGGAGAATTTCTATTCTATCAAGAGTTGAAGGTAGGCAGGTATACATAGAAATAAGAGATGAGGGGTGTGGAATTCCTGATGTGAAAAAGGCTATGGAACCTATGTACACCACAAGGCCTAAGGAGGATAGGTCTGGAATGGGCTTTTCCTTTATGGAGGCTTTTATGGATAGATTAGAGGTTGAATCTACTGTGGGATTAGGGACAGTGGTAAAAATGTGGAAGGAGATTGGTGTAGTTAAGCATCATTTTGAATAAATGAATGAGTTGAAGCTATTTGAACTGGCGAGAAATGGGGATAAAAGAGCTAAGGAAAAGATAGTTTCAGATAATGAGGGATTGGTTTGGAGTATTGCCAGACGTTTTATGGGTCGTGGATATGATCTAGAAGAAATATTTCAGATAGGCTGCATAGGACTCTTAAAGGCCATCGATAGATTCGATGCGGAGTATCAGGTTCAGTTTTCTACCTATGCAGTCCCCCTAATATCAGGTGAGATTAAAAGGTTTTTAAGAGATAACGGAATGATAAAAGTATCCAGAATATTAAAGCAGAATGGATACAAGATTAGCAAGGCAAGAGAGGAGCTTAATGCTAGACTATGCAGGGAAGCAACCATAGAGGAGATTGCTCATATGACTCAGCTAAGTATAGAGGAGATTGTGATGGCAACAGAAGCAAATCGAGAGATAGAATCCATCTATCAGACTGTATATGAGAATGAAGGTAATGAAATGTATCTAGTGGATAGATATGTTGACATAGAAAAAAATGGTATGGAATCTGAGGAGGTAATGAACAGGATGCTGATAGCCCAGGCCTTAGAATCCTTAGAGGAACGGGAGAAAATGCTTATAGAGATGAGATACTTTCAGGATAAGACGCAGACTCAGGTGGCTAAGGAAATGGGCATAAGTCAGGTACAGGTAAGTCGCATGGAGAAAAAATTACTGTTAAATATGAGAAAATTTATTGACAATTAAACGAACTGCTAGTACAATTAAAAATATGTTAGTGCAAAAAACAAAATATATGTAAAATAATCAAACTACCAGTACGATAAATGAACTATATTTGTACTGATAGTTCGATTATCGTACTATAGGTGCAAAACGAGGGTTTTAATGGGAGCAAGGAAGAAGGAAGCTCTTGAACAATTTAATCGTGACAATATTTTGTCCGCAGCCAAGGAGTTGTTTGAAACCAAGGGAGTGGAACAGACTACCATGGATGATATAGCCAAGTATGCGGATTATAGTAAATCCACGATTTATGTATATTTCAAGAGCAAGGAAGACATTTACAATTCAATAGTTGAGGACTATACGGATATCCTCATAGGGGAATTAGAGGTGTGTATCCAAGATTCGTCGGATTTTGAAGATAGCTATTATAAGATGTGTGATTGTCTTGTGAATTTCGAAGAAAAGTATCCCAAATACTATGCCAGCCTAATGGGAGAGGAGAAGACTACTAACAGTAGGAAAAAGCCTATCTTAAAGGATGATAAGGTTGGCAGAGAACTTACAGGCCTTATTAAAGAGTTTTTGGAAAAGGGTATGGCTACCAGTAAGATAAGGGCGGATATAGATTTGCAGCCAACAGTTCTTTATGTGTGGTCAGCTATAAGTGGAATTATTCAGGTGGCAGAGCGAAAAAAGGATGAACTAGATGAAAGTCTGAATATGAACAAGAAGGAATATCTAAGGTATTCATTTAGAACATTTTATGAATCGCTTGTCAGGAGGTAAGGTAATGGGAGACAAAGGACAAATATTAGCTAATAAGAACAGTAATTATATATTTTATGTATCTGAGCTAGAGGATACTCCACTTAAGGGTCACTTTAGAAAGATGGATGCAGGAATAGAGATAGTGGAACACATTAAGAGAAGTGTTCCTGGTAGTAAGGTTATGAGATATACAGAGTATGGTGGCGAGGTAATCGATGCAGCTAGTGTTGGTATTGTTTTTCCTGCTCATACTTGGGGAATATCCTTGGCTGTACTTACATTTTTATCACATCTTAGAATTAGAAGAGGTACATACATATATGCAGTTGCTATAGGTGAGAGTATATCTGGTGATGTTGATTATACAATATATGACAGAGTGAAACTTCTTGAACAGTTTGAAAAAATATTTAGCAAGAAGAGTGCAGGCTGTAATTCTGATATATATGTAAGATGCATAGATAGAAAGAGAATACATGGAAGTACTGAAGAGAATTTAAGAGGAGAGACTGATAAGGTTAAAACTATAAAGCATGTGTTGTCAGGACTTTTATTCCATACCTTGGATAGTATTAGTGCTATGGAAAAGTTGGATGAGGATGATAGGTATTATGAAGAGACTAAGGCAAGGGAGGATAATATTATTCCTATAGAAGCTTATTCTCAAACAAGAAGCAAAAAGATTAGTTTAAGTAATATTTATCTAGATGAGGATATATTTAGAGGAGTTAAACTATGCCAGGTTATGTAATACATATGGCAGTTGCATCAAGAATACTAGAGGAGAAAGGCATAACAGATTCCTCCTTTACTAATGCCTTTCTCCTAGGAAATATTATTCCTGATTCTATGGCGAGAGATAGAAAGAAGGAAAGTCACTTTTGGGATGATGTTACATATGGAAATCTTAACAGAATTCCCAATATAAAGGATTTTCTTGCACAGTATGGTGACAAGCTTAATGATCCCTTTGTGCTTGGATATTATACTCACTTGCTGTTAGATAACTTATTCGTAAAAGAATACTGGAGTCAGCATTTTGATATGCTTGATAAGGATATGAACTTGAATAATTCTTATGATCAGGTTTGCTTTTTTAGGATTAAAAGAACGGGGGAGATTATTTCTAGAGAGAGGTTTCTCTCAGAAGAGCTTTATTATGGGGATTATGATAGAATGAATCCTCTTATATTAGAACAATATTCAGTTTTTCTTCCTACCAAAGGTATTGATATTAACAAAGAATTACCAATTGTTCAGATTAATGCCCAGGCTGTTGCACCGGTAATTGAAAATATGCTTGAGAATATAAGGTGTATGCTAAAAGGTAATATGGAAGGGTATGACAGAGAAGAGTTGAAGGTATTTGAGTTACAACACATTTTCAATCTGATGGATAAGGTTGTAAGTAATGTGTGTGAGATAATATAATATCAAAGAGCTTACTTCTTATGGACCGGTGGTCCTAGGAGTAAGCTCTTTTTATATTTTAAATTATATGTAATATAATTATTTGTTGTTAGCTATAACCTCATCTATTATTGGATCAGCTTGATCTAGAAGGTTAGCCATTTCTTCATATATTTGGCTTCGGTTTGATATGTCTGTAGAAATCTGGTCTACGTTGCCTGCAACCTCAACATAGTTGTCCTTGGCACTTATGATATCTGCCTGAATAGAATCAGCAGCCTCATTACAGTCATCCACACAATCTGCAATAGCCTTCTGAACCTCTATAACTCCACTAACAGATTCCTTTATGTTATTGAATAAAACAGTGGTTTGGGCAACCTGCTCTTGTTCCTTCTCTAACATTCTAGTTGCTGTTGCCATGGATTCGTTAAGAGCCTTGGCATCAGCCTTAAGGAGATTCATATTGTTATTAACTGCATCAACCAGCTTCTTAATCTGTGAAGCAAGGTCGCTAACCTCTGTTGCAACAACAGAAAATCCCAAACCATGCTCACCTGCTCTAGCAGCTTCTATGGATGCATTGAGGGATAACATATTAGTCTGATTAGCAATACCAATGATACCTGACATAGTTTCTTGAATCTCGTCGAAGCTTCTTTGGAACTTGCTTAAAACCTCTCCTACCTGCTCGAAATCCTTAATAACCTCTGCTGAGCTTTCTTGAATACTATCTACGTTTTCACTGGCCTGAGCAGTAGTGTCTAAAACTTCGTTTACGCTACCCTCAATCTGTGATGAAACCTCAACTATGTTATTAACCTTTGCCTTAATGGTGTCCATACTTTCGACAATCTGGTCAGATTGCTCTAATATGGTTTCGAAGGAACCCTGAATACCCTCAAGCTGTTCGTGAGCGCTTATATCATGGTCGATAAGAGCTTTTCTGTTCTCTCTTAGGGATTTTGTAATATAGCTAACAGGCGCTAAGCTTTCCTTGATAGCGTTGCCAGTTACAGTTTCAAGAGGTACTGCATGTGATTCTTCTTTTTTTCTAAAGTTAAATTCTATAATTGCCATAATTGCCTCCTTTATTCAAATACCACATATACAAGGGTTTGATTAACGTGCTGATTGTTAATCTGCTCACCAACGCCAAGTATGCCTGCGTAGGTGCCTAGAGCAGAAAGATTTGCAAGGTACTCATCCAAGAATCCTATACCGGCAATGTATCTGAATCTGTTGACACTGTCAAAGCATAGGGTAAAGGAAGTGTTATTAAGAGAATCTGTAATGTGATTTACAGTGTCCTGACTAACCTGATTAATATCATCAGGTTCCATAATATATATGGTTTCATTCTCGAATACTGCCTTACCATTAAACATAACTCCGTTCATATCCAAAGATGTGGTAGCAGTAATAAATGTATCCTCGCCAGCGGCTCTTCCTAATGGATTAACCAACATATTTTCAACTATTCCTTCCTTTTCGACACCTGTTTCAGATGTGTATATTTCGTGGGCAGGTGTATCATCAAGCTGGAATAAGGTCTTTGTGTTTCTATCTACCAATGTGGCAAAATGTGGCTTTTCACTGAGACGTTTATATATATTTTCCTTGCCTACTAATATATTTCCTGCATTGTTCTTAACAAAAGCATATACAGCAGTGTCAGCCATAAGCTGGCCGTTATATATAATTTGGTTCTTGTCTCCAAGAGGAGTTCCGTATGAAGAAGAACCAGCTAGGCTAATGTCATATCTTCTTAGAACAGAATTTATGGTTGCTAAAACCCTCTCTTCATTACCAGTATTGAACTCAAGACATACTGTGTTTGCGGCCTCTGGTTCAATAGAGCACAAGTTTTCCTCAAACTCGAGAATAGAGGTGACAGGGGCTTTTCGGGTATTTGTTATAACTCCAGTAGATACTGTTACGCCAGCAAGGGCGATGACCATAATGCTTGAGTCGTCAGTGCTTTTAGCTGTGTAGTAAGCACTTGTGGTTCCAATCATAGGAGTACCTGGATATTTTTCTGCCAGATATTCAGCAGCCTTTGCAGCTTTAATAAAAGGAGCAATAAGAATAAGCAGGTCTGCTTTCTTAAGACCTTTGGTGGCCTGAGCTATAGCTTCACTTATATTGTCAGACTGGCTTGTTCCAATAAAACCGCGCATATATTAAACCTCCTTGGTAGAAATTTCATACTTATCCCAAGTATAACATAATCTATGGAAAATTGACACAAAAATTCACACTATTTTTCTACTATTTTATAGAAATATTAATTCTCTTATGTTATGATTACGTATCAGTAAAATAATGTAATTTTTGCTTGCAGAAATGTAACAAGGAGAGAAAAAATGATTTTAAGTGTATCGAATTTAAGCCATGGTTTTGGAGATAGAGCAATATTTAAGGATGTATCATTTAGACTGCTTAAGGGAGAGCATATTGGATTTGTTGGTGCAAATGGTGAAGGTAAATCCACTTTTATGAATATAGTAACAGGAAAGCTTATGCCTGATGAAGGTAATGTTGAGTGGGCTAAAAATGTGAGAGTGGGATATTTGGATCAGCACACTGTTCTTAAAGAAGGCATGACAATAGGGGATGTTTTAAGGTCTGCCTTTGAATATTTATTTGATATTGAGTCAAGAATTAATGAGATATGTGATATGCTAGGAGAAGCAGGGGATGATATGGATGCTCTTATGGAGGAGTTAGGAACCCTTCAGGATTTGCTTAATAGTAATGACTTTTACATCATAGATTCTAAGGTTGAGGAGGTTGCAAGAGCATTTGATTTGCTATCCCTTGGTCTTGATACTGATGTTACCAGCTTAAGTGGTGGTCAAAGAACTAAAGTACTTCTTGCCAAGCTATTGCTTGAAAAGCCAGATATATTGCTTTTGGATGAGCCTACAAACTATTTGGATGCTAACCATATTGAGTGGTTAAAGAGATATCTGCAGGAGTACGAGAATGCATTTATTCTTATATCCCATGATATACCATTCTTAAATAGCGTGGTTAATCTTATATATCATGTGGAGAATCAGGAGCTTAACCGATATGTAGGAGATTATGATAAGTTCCTTGAGGTTCATGAGATGAAGAAGCAGCAACTTGAAGCTGCATATAAGAAACAACAGAAGGAAATAGAAGATTTAAAGGATTTTGTGGCTAGGAATAAAGCTCGTGTTGCAACTAGAAATATGGCGATGTCTAGACAGAAGAAGCTAGATAAGATGGAGGTAATTGAGCTGGCAAAGGATAAGCCAAAGCCAGAATTTAACTTTATTAATGCCAGAGCAACAGGAAAGGTTGTTTTCGAGACTACAGATTTGGTTATTGGATATGGTGATAAGATTTTATCAAAGCCTATCAACCTTCGCATGGAAAGAGGAGAAAAAATAGCTATAGTTGGAACAAATGGTATTGGAAAGACCACATTTTTAAAGAGTGTGCTAGGTCTCATTCCTGCAGTGTCTGGTAAGGCACAGCTTGGAGATTATCTTTCTATAGGTTACTTTGAGCAAGAGCTAGAGGGCTCAAATAATACTTGTATAGAGGAAATATGGCAGGAGTTTCCTTCATACTCTCAGTATGAGGTTAGAAGCGCATTGGCAAAATGTGGACTTACCACAAAGCACATAGAGAGCTTGGTTAAAGTATTGTCAGGAGGAGAACAGGCAAAAGTAAGATTATGTAAACTAATCAACAGAGAAACTAATATACTTCTTCTTGATGAGCCTACAAATCACTTGGATGTAGATGCTAAGGATGAATTGAAAAGAGCACTTAAAGAGTACAAGGGTGCTGTACTTATAGTTTGTCATGAGCCGGATTTTTATGAGGGATTAGTTGACAAGGTTTGGAATTTGGAGGAGTTTTCTATACTAGTGTAAAAACTTGTAAATAATGAAACAATTTGGTATAATGTTTTTTTGGAGAAATATTAATATTGAATTTTGGAAATATCCATATAAAAGGGAGGTAGCGCTGTGAGCTATTCAAAACACGAGACCGTTAAGAAACAGAGAAAATTGGTCTCTAAAACACAGAGAAGAAAGAGAAAAGTGTTAGTAAGCCTGTTTAAGGTGATTTTGGTTGCACTTGTAACTATAGTAATTGCCTGTGCGGGAGCTGGCTTTGGTATGATGAAGGGCGTTCTTGATAATGCACCGGATATTAATGAGATAAGTATTGTACCTAAGGGTTTTAAGACTACTCTTTATGACAAGGATGGTAATGTTGAAAAAGAGTTATCCACATATGGTTCTAACAGAGAATATGTATACTATGAGGATATACCGGAGATGTATGTCAATGCCTTTATTGCCATAGAGGATGAAAGATTCTGGACTCATAATGGTATCGACGTAAAGGGTATCCTTAGAGCAGGTGTTAAGGGTGTTGCTTCAGGAAACTTTGATGAAGGAGCCAGTACCATTACTCAGCAGCTTATTAAGAACCATGTATTCAATGTTGGTATGGATGAGACAACCTTCCTAGATAAGCTAGAGAGAAAGATTCAGGAGCAGTATTTGGCTCTTGAGCTTGAGAAAAAGTACTCAAAGGAAGAAATTGTAGAGTATTACCTTAATACAATTTACTTAGGTAGAGGTGCTCATGGTATACAGGCTGCATCAGAGCTTTACTTTGGAAAGTCTATGGATGAGCTGACTATATCAGAGATAGCTGTTATTGCAGGTATTACTAAGAATCCTAGTCAGTTTGATCCTGTTATTTTCCCAGAGGAAAATGCATACAGACGTGAGGACGTTTTGGATAAGATGCTAGAGCTTGGATATATTACTGATGCACAGTATCAGGTTGCTATGGCTGATGATGTGTATGAGAGAATTAAGATTGAGTATGATAACCAGCAGGCATCAGATTCTGTTTACACATATTATGAGGATGCAATCCTAAATCAGTTGACTAAGGATTTGATGGAAATCTATGGATGTACTGAGGAGCAGGCATCTATGATGATTTATACTGAAGGTTTTTCTATTTATTCTGTACAGGATAAGGAAATTCAGGCAATATGTGATGCTGTAATTAATGATGATAGCTATGTATATAGTGCATCTAAGGTGGGACTTGATTATGAGCTTACTATTCTAGATGGCGATGGATATACAGAGCATAACTATATGATAGGTCATGTTGTAAACTACTTTGTTGATGCAACTGGTAATGATAAGTACAGTCCTATCTATAATACTGAGGAAGAGGCTAGAGCAGCCGCGGATACCTTTAGAGAGGCTATGCTTATTGAAACTGATGGTACATTTATTGCGGAAGATTTCGAGGTTTCACCACAGCCACAGTTTGCGTTTACAATTATGGATCAAAAAACTGGGTATGTTAAGGCCATGGTTGGCGGTAAGGGAGAGAAAACCTCAGACCTTTCCTTTAATAGAGCAACAGACGCACCTAGACAGCCAGGTTCTACATTCAAGATAGTTGCAGCTTATCTGCCACTTTTTGATACAGGAATGGGGTCATTAGCTAAGGTATATAAGGACGAGCCATATTATTACAAAAATGGTGGTATGGTGCACAACTGGTGGGGTGGCTCATATCGAGGATATGTAAACTGTAGAGAGGGTATAGCCCAATCTATGAATGTTATTGCAGTAAAGGCCATTACTGATGCAACTGAGGAGGTTGCCTTTGATTATCTTATGAAGCTTGGATTTACTACTCTTGTTGATCAAGAGGTTGGCGCTGATGGAGGTATTTATTCTGATATTACCCAGTCAACAGCCTTAGGTGGTCTTACCTATGGAGTTACAACCCATGAGATGACTGCAGCCTATGCGGCAATTGCTAATGGTGGAGTTTATACAAAACCAGTGCTTTACTCAAAGGTAGTGGATTATAATGGTAATGTTATTATAGACAATACAATACCAACTACCCATGTTGCTATGAAGCCAACTACAGCATGGCAGTTGATAGAAGGTATGAAATCGGTTATTAGAGGAGGTACAGGTGGAGCAGCCTGGATGACAACTGGCATTACCTGTGCAGGTAAGACAGGAACAACCTCAAGCTCTTATGACCTTTGGTTCTGTGGTATGACACCATATTATACCGCATCCATTTGGATGGGATATGATTATAATATTACGTTATATGATTCAAGTGCTCACAAGTATATGTGGAGAGATATAATGGATCAGGTAGCTATATTAGAAGGACATGATCCATCAGTGGATTTTGAAAGACCGGAAGGTATAACCTATGCTACAGTTTGTAAGATATCTGGAAGATATCCAACAGAAAAATGTCCAACTATAGGTGATTATTGTGCAGTTGATTCTGTGCCTGGAGGAAAATGTCCAGGACATACTATGATAAAGCTGTGTAAGGAATCTAAGAAAATAGCAACCGAGGAATGTAAAGAGACTATAGAGCTTGTTGTTGAGTTAGACCCAGTGACACATAAGGAGATACTTGTTGGAACAGGTAAAACTGCAGAGGATTATGCGTATACTAAGGAAGGTTGTGATCTTCATCCTGTTGATAAGGATAAGGATAAGCTTACTATATCTACTACTTGTACAGAAGGTGGTTCTATAACAGGAACCGTAAAGGTTGCCAAGGGTGAAAATATTTCTATATATATTGCACCATATAATGGTTATACCATAAGTGATGTTGTAGTAGATGGACAAAGCGTTGGAGTTGTAAGTAGTTACACATTTAATAATATACAAGGTAATCATACTATACATGCTGTATTCACACCTACAAGCAGTGGTAGTATAACTCCAGAACCAACTACAACCCAGGCGCCACCGCCAACCACAGTGGCACCACCGCCAACTACAGCGGCACCAGAGCCAACTACAACACAGGCACCCCCTACTTCGGAGGTAGCTCCACCGCCAGATACTGCGGCACCAACCTCAGATCCAGCGACAGAGGCCACACAACCAAGTAGCGAAGGTTAATTATGTAAGAATAACAGGAACTAAGTGATAAGTAATTATCACTTGGTTCCTGTTTTGTTTGATGAATTAATTTTTGGTCATTTTAGGTGAGAAAATCAAAGATGCTATATAAGAAAATACAAGGGCTGCTGAGGTTCCAACAGCTGCTGCTGTAAAGCCTCCTTTAAAAATACCTAGCAGGCCATATTCATCAATTGCGTCTCTCATCCCCTTCCATATATTGTATCCAAATCCTGTTAGTGGAACAGATGCTCCAGCTCCAGCAAAGTCTAGGAATGGTTCATATATTCCAATAGCACCTAATATTACTCCCGTACACACAAGAAGTACCATAACTCTACCAGGCATTAACTTTGTATTATCCATTAATATTTGTGCAAGTACACAGATAATACCACCTATGACAAATGCTTTAATATAATCCATAATGTCCTCCTTTATTAATGTTCGATTACGATTCCATGGGCTATGCCAGGAATGGTTTGTCCTTCATTATAGCTAACTGTGGATAGAAGAGCACCTGTTGGAACAAATAATATTCTCTTCCAGGTTCCTTGATCCATATTGTGAAGAATATATCCTGCAAGGGTTACAGCACAACAACCACAGCCACTTCCGCCACTGTGAGTATCCTGTTTTTCTGAATCAAATATTTCAACACCGCAATCCATGTGTCTGTCGCCAATTTCTACGTTGTTATCTCGTAACAGTTTAATTAATATTTCACTTCCGACTTTTCCTAGATCACCAGTAATGATTTTGTCAAAATAGTCAGGCTTTAAGGATAAATCCTCCAGGCATTGATATATAACATCTGCTGCTGCAGGAGCCATAATTGCACCCATGTTCATATTGTCAACAACACCATAGTCCACAATTTTTCCGGTGGTAACAGCTGTTATACGTGGATAACCTTGCATAGCATTCTGATTTTTGGTGCTACTTACAACGAAGGCGCCACTTCCAGTAACAGTCCAGGTGGCGCTTAAAGGACGTTGGTTTCCATATTCAAGTGGAAAACGGAACTGCTTTTCTGCACTTCCATAATGGCTACTTGTGAAGGCTAAAGCGTTATCAGCATAGCCAGCAGCGACTAGCATAGCTGCAAGTGATAAGCCTTCACCACAGGTCGAGCATGCGCCATATAGGCCAAAGAGTGGGATATTAAAGCTTTTTACGCCGAAGGTAGTTCCGATTAATTGCCCCAATAAATCTCCGCCAAGTAGATATCTTATATCCTCTTTACTGATTCCTGATTTTGATATGGCAGTTTGAACAGCTCGTCTAACCATTTCAGATTCCCCTTCTTCCCAGCTGTTCATTCCGAATGTAGGGTCATTTTCGATTTGGTCATAAAAAGAGGACAGGGGACCTTCTCCTTCCATTTGACCTACCACAGATGCACGACTTATTATGGCTGGAGGATTAGCAAATTTAATTGTTTGCTTACCTACGGCTTGATTAATTGTTTCAGTGTTGTCAATATTTTCCTTTCTCATATATACCTCCTATAAGATGCCTGTAACGGTTAGTATCCAGTATATTAGTCCTGTGCACCAGCCTGTTAAAATACCAAAAAGAATAACGGGTCCGGATATTGTGAAGATTTTTACACCCTTACCGAAAACCTCTCCCTCCTTCTGGTATTCTATGGTAGGTGCCGCAACCGAATTGGCAAAGCCTGTTATGGGTACTAGTGCACCAGCACCACCGAATTTTGCTAACTTTTTATATAGATTAAAGCTGGTCAATATTACGCTGATAAAGACCAAAATGATAGATGTCCATGCTCCTGCGTCTTCTTTGGACACTTCAAAATTATTTCTTAAAAGGTTGGATATAAATTGACCTAATGTGCAGATTAAACCGCCCACTATAAAGGCATTTACACAATTTTTGAAGCAATTATGTTTTGGCGTAACTGCTTCTACATATTGGTTGTATTCTTGATTTGTTTGTTTTGCTTTCATATAAATTCTCCTTTACAAATTTATGGTAGATAAAAGAATTGGGCCAGTGAGCCTACTGCCTTGCCAAAGGCAACAGCCACTAGTACATATGGAAGATAATCCCTTATGGAGAATCTTCTTGATAATATAGGGAAAATGGATAAGGTTTCTGCAAGTGCTCCTGCCAGACAACCGATAAAAATACCTCCAAATAGGTTGTAAAAAGCATATCCCCATGTGCCTAACAGTATGGGAATTTGAAAAATCTCCACGGCGTTACCTACAGTCACCCCAAGTACAATAAGGGCCTCAAGCATAACTCTTTTATCTAATGCCTTATATTTTTCTGCAAGCTTTTCAAATACACCCAACAGTGTGATAAAGGCTACATATCCTGCAGAGGTTCCACCCCCGGCAACCATACAGAATAGGCAAAATATAATAGTTTTAGTTAACATCTAAGGTCTTCTTGTGACGAGAGCTGTCTATTACGATACATTTGTTAACATCCTGCTCGTAAAGACGCATTTGGACCTGAAGGGGTGTCGGGTCATCAGTAAGCTTTTTGTTGATTCCGTGGTTGAAGAATATAATCATTCCTATGGTTAGTCCCAAGCAGTAACATATAATTCCTAGCGCCAGACCTGTGGTTAGTATGTCTGGAGATTCTCCTGTAAAAAGGGTATATAGGCTTTCTAATAGTCCTCTGGTTCCTGAATCCTGATTATAGGACATTATGGAAAATGCAGTTCCGAAAAATGAAATTAGCATCAGCAAAATTACTCTGGTATTCTGCTTAAATGTCCCCTTTTTTCTGCCACTATCGTAGTAGACAATGGTTTCGGAGTTGCCGATGGTTTCAATGCTTAGGTTTTCGAATTCTGTTTGTATAATCTCAATTAGCTTCAAAACTGTCACCACAAGCTGAGCCTTAGTGGTACTGGGAAGGTGAGTTACCTGAAGCTCTCTAACCCTTTTGTCAACGGTTTTATCCTTGCAAAATATAGATGAAATATCGCCTATAGTAATGCAGGGGTCATCAACTAGTATGCTCTGCTCTAAAGCAATATAAAGAGTATTTTCTTTCATAGTAGCAATTCCTTTTTTATAGATTTTTATTAGTATTTCATTATTTGGGGAAAATATTTATAAATAACATAACTTGGATAAAATTTAGTTTAATTTTATGTGTTTCTATGGTATACTTTAGCTTGGATTATAATGTAAAATATTATGCAATTTAGGAGATTAATAATGGGCTTAGGTGAAGTGCGTAAGGAGATTAACAGGATAGATGATAGCATGAAGCTATTATTTAACGAGAGAATGAATTGCTCTAATCAGGTTGCTGAGGTTAAGATTTCTGAAAATGACAGCGTGTTTAAGCCTCTTAGAGAAAAGGAAATCTGTGAGAGATTCGCTGATGATGAGGAGTATCTTACATTTATAAAAAAAGTTATGCAGATTAGTCGAAAGCGACAGTACGGTATATTCTTGGAAAGAAAAGTAGATATGATGATGTCTAATAAGCTTATGGCAGTTAAGGATTTAGTACTTGAAAGAGGAGTTTTAGAGCTTAAGCTTATGGCAGATAAAACCTCAACAAAAGGGTTAAATGTTAAGGATATTATTTCCATAGTAGCTGATACAAGTCTTGAAATTAATTCACTTAATGTAGATGATGAAGGTCAGGTGCATATGGTTCTTCAGGTTAATAGAAATGAAAAATCTGTAAAAGAAGCATGGACTCTGGCTTGTATGTTATACGAAGAAACCATAAATAATTAAAAAGATACAAGGAGGGATTAGCTTGATAATAAAGAATGGTTCTATAGTAGATCCTAAGTCTGGCACCGTAACAAAGGGTGATATAAGACTTGAGGACAACAAAATTAAGAATATTTATCCTTGTGAGGACGGCTCTACAAGCTATGCCGGCGAGGAGATAATAGATGCTACCGGTAAGTACATTATGCCTGGTTTTATCGATTTGCATGTACATTTAAGAGATCCGGGACTTACCTACAAGGAGGATATAGCTACAGGCACTGCCGCAGCTGCAAAGGGTGGTGTTACAACCATCTGTGCCATGCCTAATACAAAACCTGTTGTGGATACAGTAGAAACGCTAAACTATGTTCACGATAAGGCAACTAAAGAAGGTAAGGTTAGAGTTAAGCAGCTTTCTGCATTTACCATGAATATGGAAGGTAAAGAGCTGGTTGATATGGAGGCCATGAATGAGGCTGGCGCGGTTGCATTTTCAGAGGATGGAAAGAGTGTAATGGATATTAACCTTTACAGAGAGGCTATGAAGAAGGTGGCGGCTATGGATGCCTTAGTCATGGCTCACTGTGAGGATAAAGACTTAGTTGGTAAGGGTGTGCTTAATGAGGGTGTTGCCTCAGAGAAGTTTTGTGTTCCTGGAATTCCTAATTCTGTAGAGGATGTTATTACCGCTAGAGATATGTTCCTAGCAGGAGAGCTAGGTGCAAGACTTCACATATGTCACTGCTCCACAAAGGGTACTGTAGAGCTTATGAGAATGGCAAAGCGTATGGGCTTTAAGGTGACTGCTGAGGTATGTCCGCATCATTTTACACTTACTGATGCAGATATAACTGAGGCTGACAGCAATTATAAGATGAATCCACCTCTTAGAACAGAAGAAGATGTTAAGGCTCTTATTGAGGGACTTGTGGACGGAACTATGGATTGTATATCTACTGACCATGCGCCACATTCTAAGGAAGAGAAGTCAAAATTCTTTACAGAGGCGGCTTTTGGTATTACAGGTCTTGAGACATCAGCAGCACTTACCTATACAGCACTTGTAGATACAGGCCTTATGGATATAGTTAAGATGGCTGAGAAGATGAGCTATAATCCTGCAAAGGTGCTTGGTATAGAGGAAAGCTTCGGACACATATCAGAGGGTGCTGTAGCTGATATAGCGATATTTGACCCTGAAGCAGAGTGGGAAGTAAAGGAAGAGGAGTTTGCTTCTAAGGCTTCAAATACACCTTATATAGGTAAGGTGCTTAAGGGAAGAGTTACACATACAATTGTTGACGGTAAGCTGGTGTACGAGCTATAAAAAGCTTAAAATATAGATGTAATTCGTAATCATTTAACAGCAATTTCAGCACATATGCTATGCCTATGGTAATAGTTGAAAAGAAAAGTAAGTTAAGTGATAATTTATCAATGAGATTTAATGTAAGAACATAAAATGGAGGATTAAAGATATGATTAACACATTGATTAAGAAGATTCAGGAGACAAATGCACCTATAGTAGTAGGCTTAGACCCTATGATGAACTACATTCCAAAGTATATTCAGGAGAAGGCATTTGCAGAGTACGGCGAGACACTAAAGGGTGCTGCTGAGGCAATCTGGGAGTACAACAAGGGAATTATCGATGCTACTTACGACTTGATTCCAGCAGTTAAGCCACAGATAGCTATGTATGAGCAGTTTGGTATAGAGGGACTTATAGCATTTGAGAGAACCTGTGAGTATGCTAAGAGCAAGGGCTTAGTTGTAATCGGAGATATTAAGAGAGGTGACATTGGCTCAACATCAACAGCATATGCAGTTGGTCACTTAGGACAGGTTCAGGTTGGTTCTAAGAAGTACTCAGGCTTCAGCGAGGATTTCGTAACTGTTAATCCATATCTTGGTACTGACGGTGTTAAGCCATTCGTAGATGTATGTAAGGAAGAAAATAAGGGTATCTTCGTTCTTGTTAAGACTTCAAATCCTTCATCAGGAGAGTTCCAGGATCAGCTTATTAGTGGCAGACCACTTTACGAGCTTGTAGCTGAGAAGGTAGTAGAGTGGGGAAATGAGTGCATGGGCGATAAGTATAGTAATGTAGGCTGTGTAGTAGGTGCTACATATCCAGAGATGGGTAAGGTGCTTCGTAAGCTTATGCCAAACACTTACATCCTTGTACCTGGCTACGGCGCACAGGGTGGTAAGGCTGAGGACTTAGTTCACTACTTCAACGAGGACGGACTTGGAGCAATTGTTAACTCATCAAGAGGTATAATCGCTGCATATAAGCAGGAGAAGTATGCTGAGTTTGGTGAGGAGAAATATGCTGAGGCAAGTAGACAGGCTGTTATTGATATGATTGAGGATATCAACGGAGCTTTAGCAAATAAGTAAGAAACGAGGAACCACTATGGGTAAGATAAAGATGACCGCCAACATAATCAGACAGGAGATGATTGGTATAGATATTTTCTCTATGATTATTCAGGCAAAGGAAATTGCAGTACAGGCCAAGCCTGGACAGTTTGTAGATTTATATAGTGCAGATGGAAGCAAGCTTCTTCCTAGACCTATCAGCTTATGTGAGATAGATAGAGAGGAAGGAACACTTAGACTTGTATATAGAATTGCAGGAAAGGGTACAGCGGAATTCTCAAAGCTTACATCAGAGCACACAATTGATGTATTAGGACCACTTGGTAATGGATTTAATCTAGAGGATGGTAAGGCTATTCTTATAGGTGGAGGTATCGGTATACCACCTATGCTTCAGCTTGCCAAGGAGCTTAAGTGCGAGAAGTCTATAGTACTTGGATATAGAGATGAGGAATTCTTGTCAGAGGAATTCAAGCCATATGGCGAAGTTTATAAGTCAAGCGATAATGGCGCCATAGGTGTAAAGGGTACTGTTATGGATGCTATCAAGGAATACGGTATAGAGGGTACACACATTTACGCTTGTGGACCAACACCTATGCTTAGAGCTATTCAGAAGTATGCTTTAGAAAATGGAATCAGAGCTCAGCTTTCACTTGAAGAGAGAATGGCATGTGGTGTAGGAGCATGTCTTGCATGTGTATGTAAGTCTAAGGAGGTTGACCACCACTCAAATGTAAATAACAAGAGAGTATGTAAGGACGGCCCTGTATTTTACGCTGAGGAGGTGGAGCTATAATGAATACTAAGGTAAATATTGCTGGTGTAGAATTAAAGAATCCTATAACTGTAGCTTCAGGAACCTTTGGCTCAGGTATGGAGTATGATGAGTTTGTAGACCTTAACCTTCTTGGTGCAGTTACTACTAAGGGTGTGGCAAATGTTCCTTGGCCAGGTAATCCAACTCCACGTATTGCAGAAACCTACGGTGGAATGATGAATGCCATCGGACTTCAGAATCCGGGAATCGATACATTTGTGGAGAGAGACATACCATTCCTTAAGACAAAGGATACAAAGATTATTGTAAATGTATGTGGTAAGAGTACAGAGGACTACTTAGAGGTGGTTGAACGACTTGCAGATACTGACATAGACCTTATGGAGATTAATGTTTCCTGTCCTAATGTTAAGGAGGGCGGTATCGCCTTTGGTCAGGACCCTAAGGCTCTTTATGATATTACTAAGGCCATTAAGGCTAAGGCAAAGCAGCCTATTATCATGAAGCTTAGTCCAAATGTTACTGATATTACTGAGATGGCTAAGGCGGCAGAGGCAGCTGGTACAGATGCACTTTCACTTATCAATACCCTTACAGGTATGAAGATTGATGTAAATAGACGTACATTTGCAGTTGCTAACAAGACAGCAGGAGTTTCAGGACCTGCCATTAAGCCTATTGCAGTTCGTATGGTATATCAGGTTGCAAATGCAGTTAAGCTTCCTATCATCGGTATGGGTGGAGTTATGACTGCTGAGGATGCCTTAGAGTTTATTATGGCTGGTGCATCAGCTGTAGCAGTTGGTACAGCAAACTTCCACAACCCTTATGCAACAGTTGAGATAATTAAGGGTATCGAGGATTACATGAAGAAGAATAATGTAAATGATATTAATGAATTAATCGGATGTGTTAAGTAATGGGACGTAGAAGACGTAGAAGAAGAAAATATAGCTATACAGATGGAGCCACAGCCTCAGATACTATTATAGCATTTGTAATTGCAGGTCTTTGTCTTAGTGTTGAGGTGGTTGGATTTATAGCATCAGTATTTACAAAAGGTAATGTACCGGAGATTTTCGGTACTCTCTATCTATGTGCAATAATACTGTCTGTAACAGGAATGCTTTTTGGTATATTTGGTCACAGAGCCCAAGAGGGTGGTGTCAGTGCCAAGAGAATGGCTATA
Source organism: Lachnospiraceae bacterium (assembly GCA_017517305.1). GTDB lineage: Bacteria > Bacillota > Clostridia > Lachnospirales > Lachnospiraceae > Coprococcus_C. The sequence goes on from JAFWZV010000007.1 coordinate 157,790, forward strand.
ATACTTAATTTGGTGGGCTTTGTAGTTCCTATTGTCACATATATATCAGGATTGATATAGCAATTTAGAATAATAAAACAATGCTTATTCTAGTCATTTGGATAGTGGCTAGAATAAGTATTTTATAAGGTGATATTTGTAGGAGTATATAATTAGTTGGAAGAAAGATTAAGAAAACAGATGAATTTCATACTTGAGGTGGATAAGCTTAAGAAGATAGGTAGGCAGACTTATCTATCTGATGCTTCTCGAAAGGAAAATGATGCGGAACACAGCTGGCACTTAGCCCTTATGACCTTGCTGCTTAGTGAGCATGCCAATACTGAAATAGATGTTCAAAAGGTTATAACTATGGTGCTTATCCATGATATCGTAGAGATTGATGCAGGGGATACCTACGCTTATGACGAGGCGGCTAAGCTAAGCCAGAGAGCGCGAGAGGAAAAGGCGGCAGATAGAATATTTAACCTATTGCCACAGGATCAGGCTGACAAGCTTAGAGCTATCTGGGAGGAATTCGAGGAGAGGAAAACTCCAGAAGCCTTATTCGCAAGAACCTTAGATAATGCTCAGCCTATGATGTTGAATGATGCTACAGATGGTAGGGCGTGGAGAGAGCATCAGGTTAAGAAAAGTCAGGTAATGGGAAGAAATAAGGACACTCATAAGGGTTCAGAGAGAATCTGGGAATACTTAGAAAGTATGGTTAATGAGAACGTAAGAAAAGGGAATATAATAGATGAATAATCTTTAATATATAGTTGACATAATGTAGAAAAATGTGTGCAAAATTGGAGGCTTAAATGAATAGTTTAGAAGAGATATATGAGAGATTAGAGCTTGCCATAGAGCGAGTTAGTGATATAAGAGAAGAAATGAATAGCTTAGAAGACGAAGTAATCCCCGCAGCAGTTAGGGATTACTTTGTTTGTCTTTCGGACTTTATAGGTAGCTGTTATGATGTACTTGCAGTGGAGGATAATTCTGTATATGAGAGCTTAGAGCTTTCAGAGCTACAGAGCATTAATCGTAGGTTGTATCAGGATATACTTCCTGAAAACTATGAGGAAAGCTTTGGGAATCCTGACTATGCGGTTAAGGCTTTAGGCAAGGAATACGGTAAGCTATTTAGCTTTTTATATGCAGAGATGAGAACTATTATAGCTTATGCATATGAGAAGAGGACTTTGGAATTTACAGCAACATTAGAGCTGTTTCTAGAGGTATACAGCATGTTTACAGGCTGTGAAGGAGAATTGCCACAGGCCAAATACATCAAAGAAGCAATCTGTTACCATATGTTTGACTATGCAGATGTTTTGGTGGCTGACAGGGTAAGAGAAACATTGGATCCTTCATATACATTTGCCACAGATATAGTTATGAAAAGTGACCTGTCAGATGTTAGATATCTATACAAGTATGGAGAGGTTATCGGGGACAATGAGCTTAAGACAGCAGAGTTTTTAAATAAGCTTCCAGAGGAAGATATTAAGGCTATGGCCAAGACCTATGTGGATGGATTTGTTAAGGGCTTTGAGACTATGAGAATAGATTTAAAGCCTAAGAAATCAGTTAACATAAGATATTCTATCGGTCAGGAGAGAATGGTAAGGGAAGCTATAAAGCTTTTTGAGGAGCAGGGATTAAAGCCGGTAATATTTAGATATGCAGTGTCTCGCTGTAACAGAAAGCTTACAGTAAGAACAGGATATATGGGAACACCTGCTAACAAGCAGTATGAATACGACCACAGAATGGACGAGGCTTTATTCTTCAACAAAGCCTATGTGGAGAGAAAGCTTAGTGTTATAGAGGATACCTACGAGAAGTATAAGGATATGGCAGCAGTTTACGCGGGCCCTGCGGTTATAGAAACCTTCGGCGAGCTACCATTTAAGCCGGAGATAAAGGAAAATGTTATTAAGCTATCTAAGAAGCAGCAGGAGATGAGCGTTTCCTATGCAGGAAGAAATGCAGCTATAACCAACAAATACATCCCAAGGGATAAGTATAGCTTCACAATCATAGCCTACCCAATTCCAGAGATTGGTGAGGACTTTGAGGAAATATTTGCGGAGATAGTAAAGGTTAACACCTTAGATAATGAGCTGTACAAGAATATCCAGCAGTCTATAATCGATGAGCTTGATAAGGCTGAATATGTGCAGGTATTAGGTAAGGGTGATAACAAGACGGACATTAAGGTTATGCTTCACAAGCTGGGAAATCCTGAGAAGGAAACCAACTTTGAGAACTGCTTGGCAGATGTAAATATTCCTGTAGGAGAGGTATTTACATCACCTGTTCTTACAGGTACTAATGGCGTGTTAAATGTAAGTCAGGTATACCTTAACGAGCTTAAGTATGTAAATCTTAATATTAAGTTCAAGGATGGTAAGATAGCAGATTACACATGTGATAACTTCGATTCTGAGGAGGAGAACAAGAAGTTTATCAAGGAAAATCTTATGTTTAACCACGACACACTTCCTATAGGAGAATTCGCTATAGGTACAAACACTACAGCCTATGTAATGGCGAAAAAGCGTGACATCGTCTACAAGCTTCCTATCCTTATAGTGGAGAAGATGGGACCACATTTTGCAGTGGGTGATACCTGCTACAGCTACAGTGAGGAGGCAGTGCTGTATAACCCTGATGGCAAGGAGATAATCGCTAAGGAAAATGAGTGCTCATTACTTAGAAAGTCTCAGGATGAGAAGGAGCAGGAGAAGGCTTACTTTAACTGCCATACAGATATAACCATTCCTTATGAGGAGATTGGAGCAATCTACAGTGTGCATCCTGATGGAGCGAGAGTGGCTATTATTAAGGATGGTAGGTTTGTGCTAGAGGGAACCAAGGAGCTTAATAGGGCGTTTGAGGAGTAAGATTAAATAGGGGGATGAAAAAATGAACGAAAGCTACGAAGTTGTAAAAGAACGAAATGATAAAAACAAAGCATTTCATAAAACATTAAAAACTTATTATATTGGTTTATGGGTATTGGTGGGAGTGATGTGTTTCGGCGCTCTTACACTTTATACATTGAACTATTCAAAGATTGCAGTGAAGATAGGAGTAGGTGTACTTATAGTTATAATTGTTGTATTTTTTGTGTGGTGCATTGTAGGTGCTAATAAAATTCGTTGCCCGCACTGTAATAAATTTATTGGTCGCTCTGACCCTTGGAATATACTACAATGCCCATATTGTGGAACAAGTCTTAAGATACAAGAGTTTTATGGACATGAGAAGCTGTGAGTATGAATGCTGGAGAAATAATGGTAGAGGCTGTTAAGCATTTGCAAACACGGGAATTATATACACATGATAACAGGTCATATGTAGAGAAGACATTTTATTGGAAATTAGACACACCTGTCTAACCCTTATAAATGCGGCATTTCTCACTTTGTGTCGTGTAAATAAGAAAGGTCATAGTATATTCTGGCTGTGAAAGGAGGATTCGAGATGGATCAAATGAAGATAGGTTCTTTTCTAAAAGAATTAAGAAAAGAAAAAGGAATTACACAGGAGCAGCTGGCAGAGCAATTAAATATTTCTAATCGTTCTGTATCACGCTGGGAGACTGGAAGTACTATGCCGGATTTGAGTATGTTACTTGCACTGGCAGAATACTATGATGTAGATGTTAGGGAAATTATTGATGGTGGAAGGAAAAGTGAGAATATGAATGAAGAAGTGAAGGATACATTAGAGAAGGTTGCAAGCTATAATGAAATGCTTAATTTAAAGGCTATGCGTAAAGGAATTATAGTGATGGCTATAGTTTTTATTATATTAGTAATAATTTCTTTATGTAAGGAGCTCACACCAGCTCCGTTGGTTAGTATGCTTTGTGCATATAACGGTGCTACATTTATCAGTAAAGCAAAAGAGGGAAAAGATAAAACAGATTATATTACAGGCAGTTTGTTTTTTGTGGCAATGATTCTGAATACAATTGCGTTTATCATAATGTGATAAATTGATATGCCTGAATTATAATCAATTGGATAAGAAACAAACAGGATATGGAGGAGTTATAATGGAAATAAAATGTGAAAATTGTGGTGGAGAATTAATAAAAGGACAAATGGCAGGTATGCATGGGATGTTTTTCTATCCTGAAGGGGAGATAAATAAGCTAAAACCTAAGAGAAGTTCTGTGGTTTGTTATTGTTGTAAGAACTGTGGGCTAGTTCAGAAGCTTGCTGTTAAAGAGGTTGAGAAATTGTTGTAGAAAAGTATGTGAAGCTTTGAAGCTGGTGGAGGAATATTTATGAGAAAGTGCATACGATGCGGAAGCGAAATGAAAGAAAACTGTGCCATCAAAATTAAAGGTGCAGGATACGGAATTGTTATGTCATCTGATGAAAACAAACTTTTTGGAGGTAGAATGGGCGAACCTAAAGTTGCAATTTGTCCAGCGTGTGGTGAGGTGTCCATCTATGTGGAAGACCTCGACAAACTGAAGTAAATACCAAATTTTAGGTTTACGCAGTACTCGCCATGCCGACAGACTCGCAAGCAAGCTTGCTCGTTGTCGCGGCGTTCGCCGTATTGTCCACTGTCTAAATATGCTCTTACGTGTGCAAGCACCCGACGAGCAGTATTTAGCCACTGACCAGCATGGCTCATTGCTCGCGCAAATTTCAGTCTTACAGAGCTTTATATTAGTTTGTATAACACTACAGGGAGAAAAAACAATGAGCAAAGCATTTATGTGTAGTCTGTGCCATAAAGGAATACTTGGTGGCGGATTATATTTAGAACCACAATCAGTTACCTACAGAACGAATAAGCTGACAGTGGATAAAAAGTTTAGAAATCTGGTATTGCCAATGAATGAAATCAGAGAAATTACATGGAAGTGGATTATATTTCCAGTTGCAACATTTCATATGGTAAATGGCGAAGAGTATAAGATGATTATATTTAATAAAGCGCGTTTCTGTAAGTGGTACGGGGAGTATAGTGAAGTCGATATGTAATATACACGCTAGGTTTTTGGAAATATAAAGATATATACAATGGTAATAGATGCTCGGATAAAATACGAGGAAAGGGATTTCGTATGATAGAAATAATTAAAATGTATTTCGACTGTTGGCTAAGAAAAGGCAGAAAAAAGACATTTACCATCGAATATCCTTATGTGGAAAGTTAGGAGAATAAAAATGTTAGCATATTATCTGTATCCGTTTGCGCCAGAAACGGAACCAAAAGAATATACAAAACAAGACTTGATGAATCCCCAAAAAGTAGAGGAACTTTTTGACTATTGTCAAATCCTTGAGGGAACCATAACAAGGCAAGGATGGGAATTTTTAATAAAGTATTATGGATACAACAGATTATTTGAAATTGATAAGAGAAGTGGATGGCTTTGTGAAAGAACAGATGGTAGCATCGAAGAGTATATAGAATGCGTCGAATATGAGATTAAAAGCATGCCAGAATAAATGGGTAGGTATGAAATGGATAAGTTTGTAATAAATGAAATTTACACAGATGGTTATGAACGTTATGCTGTTATTCAAGTTAGTGAACAAGAGAGAAAAGTGTGTGTGCATTTTCTTGAATATGATGAATTTTTAGAGGATAATAAAGAAACAAGAAAAAGGGAAATTGGCGATTTATTGGAAGGGGAGTTGTCGGTTTCTTTAGTGAGTGATAGCAAAAAAGTGTATGAAGAATGTGATTATTATCAAAAAATACCAAAATCTTCGCATATAGAAGCTGTTGTTGAAGTGGTTAATGTAGTTGATGACTATTCGCTTAAAGCTCGATCTTCAATATTGCCTGAAAATATTATGATTGAATTTGAGACATCGGTGGATTACAAGGTTGGAGATAGAATATGGGTTAGTGGTTCTCTAGAATTGGATATTAGTGTTTCTTAATGTTAGAAACAACTGACAATAGATGCTTGTTTATGTTTTGAGGAAAGGGGTTTAATATGAAAGAAAAAATAAAATTGTATTTTGAATGTTGGCTAACAAAAGAAGGAACTAATTTAAGAAACCTGTTTTCCGATAATGTGGTGTACAGCGAGTGTTACGGCCCGGAATATATCGGTATAAATCAAATCGAGAAATGGTTCAAGGATTGGAATGAAAAAGGAACTGTTCTACAATGGGATATAAAGCAGTACATAGAACAGGGAAATACTGTGGTTGTTGAATGGTATTTTAAGTGTGATTATGAGGGTAATGTTGATGGTTTTGACGGAGCGACTATAGCGAAGTTTGATGATAGTCACAAGATTTATGATCTGAAAGAATTTCAATCAAAAGCGGAGCATTATCAGCCTTATGGAAAATAAAACTTATAGATATGTGTTTGATTTATGAGAGGACCGTAAAATGATGGATAATATACTTAATTTTAAATGTAGTGCCATTGATAACCAAGGAAAATTTCTTCCTGAATATACAGGGTATGGTGAAGATATATCCCCTGAATTTGCTGTGGAGAATTTATCCCCAAATGCAAAAACCATAGCAATTACATTGGAAGATTTGAGCCATCCGATAAAAGGTTTCACACATTGGGTTATATGGAATATTCCGGCAACAAATATAATAAGAAAAGGAATTCCTGCAGGTAAAAAAGTGAATTTATATGAGGGTGTAAAACAGGGAGTTGCCTATGGTTTGCATAGATATGCAGGACCTAAGCCACCAAAAGGGAAGAAACATTTATACAGATTTACACTTTATGCATTGGATTGTGAAATAGATTTGCAGCCAAATGCTATGAAAAAAGCTTTTTTGAAAAAGGCTGAGGGTCATATTTTGCAAAAAGGTGAGATTACAGGAGAGTTTACTAAATAAACTACACTTGTGAGTTCTACGGAGGTTTATTATGGAATATAGAAAAGCAACAATTAAAGAAGCGCAGCTTGTGTGTGACATCGTTCAGGATACTAAAGCGCAAATATATCCACATTATTACACTCAGGCAGTGGTTGATTTTTTCGGAAGATTACATAGCATTGATAATATAAAAAAGGATATTTTGGATGGTAGAATAGATGTTTTAGAGGTAGACGGTAAGATAGTAGGTACAGGAAGTCGTACGGATAATCATATCACTAGGGTGTATGTGTTACCGGAATATGAAGGACAAGGCTTTGGTACATTGATTATGGATCATTTGGAAGAGGCGATATTCGATGAATATGATTACTGCGATTTGGATGCATCCCTGCCGGCTACTATATTTTATGAACACAGAGGGTATCACACTGTAGAGCACAGAAAGCATGATATCGGTGATGGCGAAGAGATGATTTATGAAATAATGAGGAAAGAGAAGCTTTAAATATAAAGGAGAATTATAATGAACAATCCATGGGAGGATATAAACTTATCTGATTATGAAAATCATATGGCGCTAGAGAGTGTAGGACAGCTACAAGCCATGAATCAGATGATGAAAACACAATTAAATCAATATGACATACAATCTGCTGTGATACTTGGAATTGCAGGTGGAAATGGACTAGAGCATGTTAATCCTGACAAGCTAAATAAGGTTTATGGTGTGGACATTAATGCCAACTATCTGGCTATGACTAAAACACGGTATAAAGCACTAGGGGATACATTAGAGTGTCTTTGTGTGGATTTGACTACTGAGGCAGACAAGCTTCCGAAGGTAGATATGTTAATAGCCAATCTACTTATTGAGTACATAGGATATGAGTGTTTTAAAAATGTTGTTAAGGCGACAACGCCTAGATATGTATCCTGTATTATACAGATTAACGTGGATGAAGGTTTTGTGTCTGATTCACCATATCTTCACGTGTTTGATGGTTTGGAGACTGTACATCATCAGATGGCAGAGCAAGAACTGTGTACTAACATGGATGAGATTAATTATCAGTTAATTCAGACTTTAGAGTATCCATTACCAAATGGTAAAAAATTGGTGCAGTTGGATTTCTGTTGTAATAATTAAAACATCATTGAGAGAAGGATACCATACATGGAGATAATTTATAAAAAAGCTACAATTGCAGATTTAGATATATTGACAGATACAAGAATAGAGGTTCTTAAAGCAGCGAACCAATTAGAAGATAATGTTGATATGTCAGATGTGAAAAAGCAATCTATGGATTATTATCAAAGTGCATTAAAAGATGGTACTCATGTGGCGTATCTGATTTTTGATGAAGACAAATTTGTGGGTGCTGGAGGAATAAGCTATTTTAAGGTTATGCCAACATATCATAATCCAACGGGTAGAAAAGCATATATTATGAATATGTATACGAAACCAGAATATCGAAGAAAAGGTATTGCAATTAAGACATTAGATTTGCTTGTTCAGGATGCAAAGAAAAGGGGGATAACTGCCATATCTCTTGAAGCTACAGCTATGGGACGACCATTGTATGAAAAATATGGTTTCATAGCGATGAATGATGAAATGGAGTTGCCGAATTAGTCAATTAGTTAAAACCGGAGGAAAAAATAGATGGATAATAAATATTTAATTTCTGAAACTACAAAGGAAGAGAGAATTGCCCTTATAAAATCATGGATCCCGGATGATGAAGTGATGGATGGGTGTGATATTGATTTGTGGGACATGTATGCAGATTACATCAATGGAACCAAGGAGATAGCGGAGTGTAATGCTGCATTTAAAACAGAGTTTTTTATGGGTTAATTACAATGGTGAAGGAGATTATTATATGAGTGATTATTTTCCACTGAATAGATTTGATTTTTCCAATTTAGTCAATCAAATACGAGAGTTGGATGCATTACCCAATGTTCTTATTGATACAGAAACAGGGATAGAGTTTTATGATGTAAATTCGGTATCAAAAGACTATCTGGTTTGTTTGCTTGAAGATTTTAATTCGATTGATAATCTTGCTCAAAATGATAGTAAACGAGAGTATGAAAACCAATCGCGATATGATGTGAAGAATTATCAGTTTGAACCATCGTGGGTAGAGATTTCGCAGGATAAAGTAACTGTTGGATATGTTGGAATATATGTAAATGCTGATTTTAGTTTAGTGTTTATAAAAAATGACAGTGCATGGTTTTTAGAGTCAAACTAAACATATATGCTTGTGCAAGTATGAATATGTGTCATTGATAAATGCTAATTCTTTGTGGAGTAAGAGGTAAATTATGTCCGCGAACTATGAAAGAAAATTACATAAAGCAGTCTCTAGATTTATAAAACGAGCAAATAAAGCTTACCCTAACTGGAGCGAGCAACATGACAATGGAGAATGGGAAATTGACTTTGTTGAGTTTGATGATATGTGTAATGTTATCTTTGAAATAATAGAGACCACATCATGTGATGAAACTACGGAACAAATGGTTGATGATATTTTATTTGGGATCGCAAGGGATAATGAAGGTAGCCTTATTGTAGGCATGTTATTAAAATACCCTGAGTGGTATGTATGCCTATGCAGGAAAGTACTGTCCACCGATTACATAAATGCAAAATGGCAGTTCGCGGAGACCCTAAAGGATTATAATGGTAAGGACGATATAAAAGATTTAATATTTGATTTCTTGCAGGTTGATAATGAGTATACGCAACGTCTTGCGCTAAAATCCTTAGCATATATCTATCCAGATAAAGCTGAAGAGTACGCAATAGAATTTTGGCACAGGGACAAATATAATGATAACGCTTATGCATCTGAATATCAGAAAATAATGGTACTTCATGTGCTATATATCATTCATTCGACTGAGCTTGAAAAATACTTGGATTTGGCGGATGAAAGTGAATATTACTATTTGAAGGAAAATGCAACGGAAATCAGACAAAATCTCTAAAAAAGGAATACTTAATAAAGAATGAGGTTTTATGCATGGTATGGTTCTTGGATGGATGGCTCTAGATAAGATAGTGGAAGGGAAATAAAAATGGGGAATGTAATAGCATTTAATGATATTGTATCCGTAGATGATGATTCGTTTTCTATGTCTAATGGATTAACAGACGTGTTTATAGATTACTTGCTTCTGAGTGGTTCTAGGTTAGCAAAGACAGAAAGTGAAAAGAGAATGGTTGTGTTTCTAGCTGAAAAGCAACAAACAAAAGTTGGAATGGGAAATGTGGGCTTCGACATTGTTGAAATGCCATGGACTAGTGACACATTTGAAACGGACAAGACATTTGTCCTTGAAATGATACATCATGCACGAGCATTGACATCGGAGAAGCGTGTTTGGGAAAAAATGGGATATGAGCCTGGGCAGGAACATTTAGTGTATGCGTTGAATAGTTTTGAAGTCTTGATAAAAAGAATGTCAATAAAAGATATTAATGAAAATAATCTAGAGAATTGGCTTTCTGCTGCAGAAATAGATGACCCAATCAATACAGGATTTTCTCAGTGTCCAAAACACGAGGTGTTATTATCCCTCTTTGGTTGCAAATTATGTAATGATGGAAGATGAATATAATATGTGAGGGTGTAACAAAGACAATTTTGAATTAGTGGAGATATTAACATTATTGGAATCGTTGCAAATAGAATAATAGATTATTTGAAAGGGAATCTGAACAGTATGCGAAAGCATTATATTGACAATTTAAGATGGTTAATACTTTTGATACTTATTCCTTATCATACTGCTATGGCATGGAATGCCTGGGAAGAACCGAATTATATTTTCTTCCACGGAAATAGATTGATAAGTAGCTTTATAGTGTTTTTTAGTTCGTTTTTTATGCCTTTGCTATTTGTGCTAGCAGGGATAAGTACTAAGTATGCACTTCAAAAGAGGACAAGCAAAGAATATACAATTGAAAGAATAAAAAGATTATTGGTTCCGTTTGTTTTTGGAACAATTCTGCTTATGCCTATTATGTCATATATAGCCCACAGATTTAATTACTCTTATAGTGGCGGATTTTTGGAACACTATAAAATATTTTTTACAAAATTTACGGATTTGACAGGTGCAGATGGAGGATTCTCTCTAGGGCAGTTTTGGTTTTTGCTGTATCTATTTATTATTTCAATTCTAGCTGTTGGTATAATAAAGCTATTTAAAAAGTTTGGTAAGAAAACAGAAAAATTAACTCCATTTTGGCTAGTTTTGCTTTTGGGACTACCATTGCCTCTTTTTAGTGATATGCTTTCTATAGGTGGAAAAAGTCTCGTGGAATATACATATTTATTTATGCTAGGCTACTATGTGTTTACTGATGAAAATGTAGTGGATAAAGCAGAGAAGAATTGTTGGACATTATTGGTCGTTGGTTTGGTAGTTACCATACTTAATGTTTATCTATTCCTTTGGTCAGGCAAAGAATATGATGTGCTCAATACTATTACAAAATATGTATCAGAGTGGGTTATGATAATTGCTTTAATAGGCTTTGGAAAAAGGTATTTAAACTTTAGTGGCAAAGTTTCAAATTATATGAACAAAAGATCATTCCTGGTTTATATTTATCATTTTATCTGGGTAGTTTTATTCCAGTACATATTGCATGGGATGATTGGAAATCATACGTTGGTATTGTTTGTTGGTACTGTGATATTATCGTATTTAATCACATTTGTTTGTTGCGAAATAAGTATCAGAATACCATTTTTGTGTTTTCTTACAGGAAAGAATAGTTCGGAAAAATGATGGGGAGAAATTAAATAACTTACACACAGGAGGGGAGTATAGATATGACAAAGGTGTTTTTTGTGCGTCACGCACAGCCTGAATATAGTTGGGAAGAAGACAGAACAAGACCATTGACAGAAGAAGGAAAAAAGGACTCTGCTATAGTATTGGATTTTTTTAAGGACGAGAATATAGATGCATTTTATAGCAGTCCATATAAGCGTAGCTTTGATACCATTGCTGCTATTGCGTCATATTTTGGTTTAGAAATAACTACAGATGAGCGATTGAGAGAACGCCAAAAAGGTAAGGATGGTAATGTTCGTGGGATGTTCCAAAAACGTTGGACTGATCATAACTATCATGAGGTAGGTGGTGAATCTATAGCTATGGTTCAAGAGAGAAATATAGAAGCACTAAATGAGATTTTATCAGATAATCCAGATAAAAATATTGTTATAGGAACTCACGGTACTGCTCTTAGTACTATATTGAACTATTTTGATAGCAACTTTGGTTGTGATGATTTTTTGAGAATAATAGATTGGATGCCTTATATTATAGAATTGGATTTTGAAGGAAATCAGCTGGTGGGTAAGGTTGAGCATTGTTATATAGAAAAAGAGTATAAAGGTAATAATAGGGCAGATAAATGAAAGGATTTTTTGAAAAATCATAAAACGAGGTACATAAAGTGAAGGAAAATGAATGTAGAATCATTAAAATTGATAAGGATGCATTATATGAATTTATATATGAAAATTTTATAGCAAATCATGAAGAACTGATGGATATGGATGCTGTTGGAAATATGAACACATTTGCTATCAATTGGGAAACAGGAGAATTTATCTTCTGCGCACATAAAGATGAAGACGAAAAGGGTGAAATTATTCCGTTTCCTAAAGATATTGATGTGAATGAATTGCTAAAGGTGATTCCGGCAACGACAACATCTATTCTGGAGCCGGGTAAAAAATATAAGGATTATACCTTTGATGAGTTGAGGGAATTGCAAAAAAGTAGGTGATTATTTGAGTATTAGTGGAGGTATCTGTATGGTTAGAGAAGTCTATGAAAATGAACTAGATCAATTGTTACAATTATACTTATATTTACACGAGAAGTCTGTGCCTGAAATGACAGAGCACTTAAAGAATACATGGAACACAATCATTCAGGACAAGAATCATCATATCATTGTAAATGAAGTAGATGGTAAAATTGTTTCATCCTGCGTATGTGTGATTATTCCGAATTTAACAAGGAACATTAGACCATATGCATTTATAGAAAATGTAGTTACGCATTCAGATTATCGTGGTAAAGGATATGCAACAGAATGTCTGAATTATGCCAGGGAAATAGCAGAAAAAACAAACTGCTATAAGATGATGCTACTTACAGGCTCAAAGGAAGAAAAGACACTCAATTTTTATAGTAATGCAGGGTATAACAGTTCGGATAAGACAGCTTTTATACAGTGGATTGAGTAGTAGAAATTATTATTTGTGATAGATAAGGAGGCATAATATGGGACTAAAGGATTTATTTAAGAAAAAAGAAGAAAAGAGTATCGTGACAGAAGTAGAAAGAAAATCCATCTTCGACACAGACTACCCTATGGACAAAAGCAACTGGAAGCAGGTATTTTCAGCATGCTTGGGACAATCTGTAGTGACACAGGATGCAATGGCGGAGCTTGTGGTAAAGGATAGAAATTGGTTTGTGGACTTTGGTAAAGGTACCTTAACCTTTGGTAATGATGCATATCCTGTGGAGTTTATCGGTAGCGAATCAAGTCACAGTGACACTTGGATGTGGGGCTGGAATAATATTAATGGTTTTGATGAATCTATAATAAAATTGGCCCATGAGGTTTATGATATTGGTGAAGACTTTAATCTAGAGTCATTAATAACTAAGACATTTCCGCTGACAGATGAAATATATGGACATACTCTTGCCATTGTGGCATGTGGTGTATCAAAGGGAAAATATTGCTATTACCGTGGACCACATGATGGCGGAGCTATTATGATGGCAGTTTCAGGATTGCCACAGGAGGTATTTGCGCCTATAGATATGCAACGTTTTATCTCTACTACTATGGAATGCATTCAGCAGTTTGAGTTGGACCATAAGATATTTGTGGAAAGTTTACTGATGTGGAATGGTACTGCCTATGAGTGTACGGGTAACAAAGTGGTGGCTCATTTTGCTCAGGATTTGATGATTACATTTGAGCAGGTAGGAGAGATTGTGAGAATTACAGATATAAAGACTGTGTAAAAAAAGGGATTGAGATGGAGAAAGATATGAACAATCAAAATAGTTGCTATACATATTTCAATATCATTGGTGATTTTGATCCAGATTATGTATCGGAGTTACTAACTCTAAAGCCTGAAAAAGCATGGAGAATTGGGGATGCTCGTTCTAATGGTACAAAGTATGATTTTGCACTTTGGCAAATAGGAAGGTGCGATGAATATGATGTTGATGTTGCTAATCAAATGCGTAAGACCATTTCTATACTCCTAGATAAAATTGAAATACTCAATAAGATATATAAAGAGAATGATGTGAAATTTTGTTTAGAGGTTGTACCAAATATCTATGTAGATGAAATTACGCCATGTCTATCACCTGCGCTTGATATAATAGATTTCTGTCACGCAACTAGAACAGAAATAGATATTGATATGTATCTGTATGAGTCGGAGAATGAGTAGCAAAATTAAATTTATATAATCTATGGAGAAAAAATATGGATGCGAGAGAACTACTAGCAGCATTAACTGTTGCAGAAAAATTAAAGGATACAACAAGACATTGTTATACATCACAGGGAAGACATGAAAGCGTAGCAGAGCACAGCTGGATGATGACCTTGATGGCATTTTTTATGAAAGATGAATTTCCTGAGGCTGATATAAATAAAATAATTCAGATGTGCATTATCCATGATTTGGGAGAATGCTTTACAGGTGATATTCCCACATTTGCTAAAACAAAGGAAAATGAAGCGGTAGAAGAGAACCTACTTGCTAACTGGGTGAATTCATTGCCTGAAACAGCTAAGGATGAAATGAAATGCCTGTATAAGGAAATGGAAGAAAGACAAACATTAGAGGCTAAAATATATAAAGCTATCGACAGCCTAGAAGCATTAATTCAACATAACTTCTCTGACATATCTACATGGTCAGAAAATGAGTATGAACTGAATTTGGTATATGCAGATGATATAGTTGGATTTTCAGATTACTTGACTAATCTGAGAGAAGAAATTAGGAAGGATACGATTCAGAAGATTTCAGAGAGATAAATAATGAATAACTATCACAAATAAGGAGGTACCCCTATGAGAATGTACGATTTAATTATCAAAAAGCGTGACGGTGGAACACACACCAAGGAAGAAATCGAATTTATAATTAATGGCTATACAAACGGTGACATCCCGGACTATCAGATGTCAGCTTGGCTTATGGCAGTTTATTACAAGGGCATGACTGCAGAGGAGACAGTGGATTTAACTCTTGCCATGGCTCACAGTGGAGATATGCTTGACTTAAGTGCTATACAGGGTGTTAAGGTTGACAAGCATTCCACAGGTGGTGTTGGAGATAAAACCACTCTTATTATTGCCCCAATTCTAGCTGCTCTTGGGGTTCCTACTGCTAAGATGAGTGGTAGAGGCTTGGGACATACAGGTGGAACCATAGATAAGTTAGAGAGTATAGAGGGCTTTAATGTGGCACTTTCTCAGCAGCAATTTTTTGACAATGTTAATAATTTGAAAATTGCAGTGGTTAGCCAGACAGGAAACCTAGCTCCGGCGGATAAGAAGATATATGCACTTCGTGATGTAACTGCAACTGTGGATAGCTTGTCACTTATAGCTTCAAGTATTATGAGCAAGAAGCTTGCAGCAGGGGCGGATGTTATAGTACTTGATGTAAAATGTGGTTCAGGCGCATTTATGAAGACTCTTCCTGAGGCTAAAGCCTTGGCTAAGGCTATGGTTGATATAGGAAATATGGCTGGTAGAAAGACCTACGCTGTTATAACTGATATGAATGAGCCACTTGGTTGTAAGGTGGGAAATGCACTTGAAGTGTACGAGGCTATAGAAGTGCTTCAGGGCAAGATGCCGGATAAGAGATTATATGAGGTATCTATTACCTTGGCAGCATATATGCTTATGGGCGCAGGAAAGGCTACAACCTTCGATGAAGCAAAGGCAAAGTGTGAGGCTGTAATCGCTGATGGAAGTGCCCTTACTAAAATGTGTGAGTTTGCTAAGGCTCAGGGCGGTAATGAAGAAGTAATTAAGAATCCAGAGCTTCTTCCTAAGGCAAAGTATATAGTGCCTGTTACATTTGGTAAGGCTGGTTACATAACAGGCTGTAAGAACAGTGAGGTTGGTATGGTAAGTCTTATGCTTGGTGGTGGTAGAGCTACTAAGGAAAGCGAGATAGACTTAGCTGTAGGTATAGATATAGTTAAGCATATAGGTGATCATGTAGCAGCTGATGAAACATTTGCATACATTCATGCTAATAGTGAGGATGTTATAGAGTCAGCTAAGGAAAGACTTATTAATGCCTACACCATAAATGAAGTTGTTCAGGATGGTTATCTTACTGTGATTAAAGAAATTATTCAATAATGATAAATAAAATATAGAAATATTAGAAATAACAATTATTATGCTGTTAAAGATAACGATTAATGAATATATTTATAATTTATAATAGTTCATTATCTGGACGTTAGAAGCGTAATTTACGTATTATTTAAACCTATAGTTGAACATTTTTAAGTTGATAAAGAACACATTATAAGGTATAATATTTTCTAGTGATGATTGGGAATCGGAATATAACTGATTGCCGATACATAATTATTTTTTGGAGGTATTTACAATATGGGAATTATCAGTAGATTTAAGGACATTATGGCAGCAAACATCAATGCTCTTCTTGATAAGGCTGAGGATCCAGAGAAGATGATTGACCAGACTATGCGTAATCTTACTAAGGATTTAGCAGAGGTTAAGAAGGAAACTGCAGCTGTTATGGCAGATGAGAACAGATGTAAGAGAGAGTTAGATGAGTGCAACAGCGAGATTGCTAAGATGCAGGCTTACGCTGAGAAGGCTCTTCTTGCAGGTAACGAAGCAGATGCTATGAAGTTCTTAACTCAGAAGAACCAGCTTACTGCTAAGCAGACAAGTCTTCAGCAGACTTATGATGTGGCAGCAGCTAACGCTATGAAGATGAGACAGATGCATGATAAGCTTGTTAACGATATCAACGAGCTTAACTCTAGAAGAGATGCTATCAAGGCTAAGATTAAGGTTGCTAAGACTCAGCAGAGACTTAATGAGCTTAACTCAACTATTACAGATTCTTCAAGCAGCATCAGTGCATTTGAGAGAATGGAAGCTAAGGCAAACAGCATGTTAGATCAGGCTAATGCTATGTCAGAGCTTAACTTAACTGAGGCAGATAGCAGCGTTGATTCATTGGCAGCTAAGTACGACGCAGCTCCTGATGCATCAGTACAGAGCGAGTTAGAAGCTCTTAAGGCTAAGATGGGACTTCAGTAATTTGCCAGGATTAAATGATAAACAGTTAGAGGCCTGTTGTTATACCGACGGGCCTTTACTTATTTTAGCGGGTGCAGGTTCTGGTAAAACCAGAGTTATCACCCACAAGATTGCGTATCTCATAGACGAGTTAGGGGTTAATCCTTATAATATTTTAGCCATAACCTTTACCAACAAGGCTGCCAAGGAGATGCGTGAGAGAGTAGATAATTTAGTTAGCTATGGTGCAGAGTATATTTGGGTAAGTACATTTCACTCTATGTGCGTAAGAATTTTAAGAAAGCACATAAATAAGATAGGTGGAACTAAGGATTTCACTATATATGACACTGATGAGCAGAAGGTAGTAATTAAGGAAGTATTAAAGTACTTAAATATTGACCCTAAGATGTATCCTGAGAAGGCAATGCTTAGTGCCATATCTAATGCTAAGGAAAAATATATGTCTCCTGATGATTACGAGAGAGAGAATGCTACAAGCTTTAGAGACCAGCAGATTGCAAAGGTTTATAGAGAGTATCAGAAACGTCTTAGAAGTAACAATGCGTTAGATTTTGATGATTTGATTTATCAGACCATATTTTTGTTCGAGACCAATCCGGATGTGCTTGAGGAGTATCAGGATAGATTCCAGTATATAATGGTGGACGAGTATCAGGATACAAATCACACTCAGTTTATACTTGTTAAGCAGCTGGCTGCAAAGCATAGAAACTTATGTGTAGTAGGTGATGATGACCAGAGTATATATAAGTTTAGAGGTGCTAACATCTATAATATTCTTAATTTTGAGAATGAGTATAAGGACGCTAAGGTTGTAAAGCTGGAGCAGAATTATCGTTCCACTGCAAATATCCTTAATGCGGCCAATGCTGTTATTGCCAATAATGAAGGGCGTAAGGATAAGACTCTTTGGACTGAGAGAGAAGACGGAGAGAAGATTACCTTTACCAGATACGACAATGAGAAGGATGAGGGAAGAGGCATAGCTTCTAAGATTAAGACTATTAAGAACGGTGGAAATAGTCTTGATAATGTAGCTGTTCTTTACAGAACTAATGCCCAGTCTCGTGCTCTTGAGGAACAGCTTATATATGAGAACATTCCTTACAAGGTTTTTGGAGGTCAGAACTTCTATGGTCGTAAGGAAATTAAGGATATAATTTGTTATTTAAAAATTCTTGTTAACCCTAGTGATGATCAGTCTGTAAAGAGAGTCATCAATGTTCCTAAGCGTGGAATTGGTGATGCAACAGTAGACAAAATCAGTACATTTGCCATGGGTAATGGAATTGACTTATATGATGCACTCTTGGATATAGCAGAAATTCCTGGTATGTCTAGAAATGTAGAGAAGATAGGTAAGTTTACTGAGCTTATAGAGGGATTTAAGTCCATGCTTAACCCTGAGGAGTATAGTTTGGTAGAGCTATACGAGGAAATTCTTGATAAGACAGGGTATACAGAGGCTTTAAAGGCTGAGGGTACAGATGAGGCCAAGGCTCGTATGGAAAACCTTAAGGAGCTTGAGACTAAGATAGTAAACTACGAGGAGAATGCAGAGTATCCTAACCTTACTGAATTATTAGAGGAGATTGCACTTGTAGCTGATGTGGATGAAAATGAGGATGAGGATAATCCTACTGCAAAGGTTACTCTTATGACTCTTCACAGTGCTAAGGGACTTGAGTTTCCTTATGTATTTATAGCTGGTATGGAGGAGAGATTATTCCCAAGTGGCATGTCTATGGATTCTGATGATCCGGATGCTTTAGAAGAAGAGAGACGTCTTTGCTATGTTGGTATAACTAGAGCCATGGATAAGCTTTATCTATCTGCTGCGGTTACCAGAATGATGTATGGTAATACAAACTATACTGAGGATTCAAGATTTATAGATGAGATTCCAAGTCATTACTTAGAAAGAGATGGAAGGGAAAGATATAAGTCTAATAATATGAGCTCAGCATCTAGCTTTGGTACAGGTAAAACCTTTGGTGGTTATGGAGGAAGCCTTCCTGGTGTTATGGGAGGTAGAGGAATAGCAACACCTAAAGTTAAGCCAGTTAACTATTATAGCCAATCAAATCCATCAGCAAATCCTGGCTTTGGCAAAGCATTTCCTATGGGAGATGTTGGTTCTGCAGAAAGCTACCAGGTAGGTGATAAGGTTAAGCATTTGAAGTTTGGTGTTGGAATAGTTAAAAGTATTACTCCAAAAAGTGGCGACAAAGAAGTTGTAGTTGACTTTGAGAGAGTTGGAGAGAAGACTATGTTTTCTTCTCTTGTAAAATTGAAAAAACTGTAAAAAATTATCTATTGCAGTAGATAATTAATAAATATTGTGGTATAATTTGAACATGCATATGTTATATATGGTAAGCGATAATTATAGAAAGGGTGGTAACAGATATGAAAAAGTACGATGAAGTAACAGTTGTTAAGGAAGACGAGTGCGTAACAGAGGCTAAGAATGCCTTTTTATCAGTAGCACTTATCGTAGGTATTATTACAATTATCGTAGGTATCTGCGTTGCTGTATATAAGTACCTTACTCCAGATTACCTTGACGATTTTGATGATTATGATGATGACTTCGATGATGATCTTTTCGATGATGAGGATGAGGTTGTTGAAGTTAAGGTAGAAGAGTAATATATTTCTTAATACTATGAACTTATGAGGATATCCTAGTGGATATCCTCTTTTTTTAAGCAAAGCTCTTGAGATATTGTACACCTTTATCGGCACTTCAAGAGCTTTTATAATGATAGTAGTACTGGGATATGTTGTAAATAATGAAGATGTGATTATGTGAGTAACAGGTACAGAACCTGTGTATACAAGATTTTTTGAGAGGATACGAGAGTGGGATTGAGAGAAACTTGATTTTTGTATGTTCTGTGAGTATAATTCTCTTATGAAAATTTGAAGTTGATGGTGAGTTTAAATGAAAGTAAAATTATTGAAAGATGTTTCAAAAAGTGAATTGGCAGAAATTAAAAAAATGGTTGGTGAAGCATTTATTACTAATGAGCTATTTCATGAATTTGGAAATATGAGTGATAGAAAAGAGCTTGTGATGAAATATATGGATATATATACAGATTATGTGTATGAATCAAAAGCACTTTATGTAACAGAGGACCATAAGGGGGCAGTTGGTTTCGTACATAGCAAAAAAGCACCAGTATATCCACAGATGAAGATGTTATTCCGATTGCTAAAAGTTATTCCATTCAAGACATTAAAAAGGTATATGTCACACATTAAGCAAATATCGGATTCCAACAAGCAGTATGCCATAAAACCACATATTGATATTTTGTTTGTTTGCGTTGATAAAGAATATCAGGGGAAGGGCTATGCAAGGTATTTAGTAGAAGCTGCGAAGAAATATGCTGAAAGTGAAAAAGTGCCATTGTTGTTTGATACAGACATGAAGCAGTACGCACAGATATATCAACATTACGGATGCGAATTATATAATCAGACTTTGGCAAGTAATGGTGTTACGCGATATAATTTGGTTTGGAAGAAAGAAATGTAGTAAGAAAAGTAAATTTGAAGTTTGCAGCGTGATGTGTAACTGATGAGGAGGATTTTAATTTGGGAAATGATATGCTGAAATTTAAGTGCAGCGGAATAGATGCACAAGGACAATTTCTTCTTGAATATACAGGGTATGGTCAGGATATTTCGCCGGAGTTTGTTATTGAAAATCTTTCTCCAAGTGCGCAAACCATAGCAATTACGTTAGAAGATTTGAGCCATCCGATTAAAAATTTTACCCATTGGATTGTTTGGAATATTCCAGCAACAAATGTAATAAGGGAAGAAATTCCGTCAGGAAAAAATATAGAAGTATATAAAAATACAAAGCAGGGACTTGCTTATGGTTGGCATCGATATGCAGGACCTAAACCACCTAAAGGTAAGAAACATTTATATAGGTTTACGCTGTATGCATTAGATTGTGAAATGGATTTACCCGCAAATATATTCAAAAAGACTTTCTTAAAAGAGGCCGAAGGGCATATTTTACAAAAGGGTGAGATTACAGGAGAATTTGTTGCAAAATAAAAGGTGCCTATCTTGCATAGAGTTTGAAAAGTAAGACTTTTACGGAGGAATATATGAAAGTAGTTTTATACAGAATAGGGCAATGTACTTGGGGCATATTACAAACAGTCGTAGGATTCATTATGTTTCTGAAATATTTTAAGAATAAACATTATACTTACCATGGTGCTGTTATTACAGAATGGAATGCGAATGCAAGTGTATCTTTAGGTTTATTTGTATTCATCGCTCATGAGGAACCCTGGTTTGAAAAATATAAGGAACAGATGGAAGCTGAGGAACTTTATTCCCGCTTGCTGGTTCATGAATATGGTCATACAATTCAATCTCTTATACTTGGACCACTATACTTGATTGTTATTGGAATTCCTTCTACAATGTGGGCGTTTTTGTTTGAGAAGAAACGAAAAGATGAGCAAATACCATATGGCGCTTTCTTTACAGAAAAATGGGCAAATAGACTTGGGGAACGAGTGACTGGCGAGAAATCTATAGATATGCTTGTGATAGATTAAAAATGAAACTTTGAATTTTACGCATTGTTAATTAGAGACTAAGAGAAGGAGTAGACATATAAAATGAAAAAAATAGGATTGGTTGGTGGAACGGGGCCTGAATCTACTGTTATGTATTATAAAGAATTGAATTCAAAAATAGATGGTGCTACTGGTGGCAAGAATATGCCGGAGGTAGCAATTGAGAGTGTAAATTTTCGTAAGGCATGGGAATTAGTCTCAACAGGACAATATAGGGAATTAGCGGATTATCTTTCTGAAAAAGTAAAGATATTAGATGATGGCGGAGCTGAAATTATTGCATTGACAGCAGGCACTATGCATATCGTATATGATGAAATTGTAAATAATACGGAAGTTTTGTTGGTGAGTATTCCTAAAGCTGTATGTAGTGAAGTGATTGAAAGGGGATATAAAAAGGTTGGGCTTTTAGGAACTATTTTCACTATGGAACAGGATTTTATGAAAAAGGATTTGTTGCAATCGGGGATAGATGTAATTGTTCCAGATAAGGCTGACAGAGAACTTATTGCTAAAAGAATATATGAAGAACTTGAATTAGGTATAGTGAAAGAATCTACACTACAAGAGTTCAATGGCATAATTCAAAAAATGCAGAATGTGCATGGGATAGAAGCAGTTATTTTAGGCTGTACGGAATTACCATTGATATTAAAGGATGAAAATTGTCTACTCCCATGCTTAGATAGCGTAGAAATACACATTAAGAAACTAATCGAATTAGCACAAGAGTGATATAAATTATACTTAACAAATGACGTGAAACTTTCAGTTTACTGAATTGTTGAATACTTGAAATTATGATTAAAGCAGAGCTAACAACTCTGCTTTTCGCATTCTACACGATATATTAGATAATGAGTTTCTTCCTATTATAATACAATAGTAGAAGAGGAGAAGTGTCGAGGTGCCCAAGAAGTGCCCAAATTGGGAAAGAATATTTACTGGAACTCCTTGCCCTGCAGACCGTCCGTGATTTTGAACCAAATTTCAGAAATTCATTATATTCAAGGACTCCCCAAGGACTTCCTAGGGGTAAAACTAAAAAAAGCAACCATATTAAATGATTGCCTTTAAATGCGGGTAACAGGGCGCTAGTCGCCAGTGGCGACTGTTCAGCGCGGACCGAGGCGGGAGCCGAGATATGTAACCTCAGGTTCAATGACACGCCTCGGTAATAAAAAAAGTAGGATGTTTATCATCCTACTTTTTTTATTAATGCGGGTAACAGGAGTTGAACCTGCACGGGTGTTCCCACTAGAACCTAAATCTAGCGCGTCTGCCAATTCCGCCATACCCGCATTTTTAAATAGAAGAAAACTTCTAAATAAAAAATGAGCCACGGGGGAATCGAACCCCCGACAACTTGATTAAAAGTCAAGTGCTCTACCGACTGAGCTAGTGGCCCATATAACAAAAAAATTTAAGCTGGGCTAGTTGGATTCGAACCAACGAGTGCAGGAGTCAAAGTCCTGTGCCTTACCGCTTGGCGATAGCCCAAAGAGCTTTTCTACTGCAAAGCTTAAATAAAAAGGGTGGATAGAGGGACTCGAACCCTCGGCCTCCAGAGCCACAATCTGGCGCGCTAGCCAACTGCGCCATACCCACCATGCCAATATA
>JAFWZV010000008.1 GCA_017517305.1 Lachnospiraceae bacterium
CAAGGAAACCATATTAGAGGTTGGTCTTATAGTAATAGGTGGCTATGGAACTTCCAAGTACGCAGGAATGTTAAGTAAGTATACGGGAGGACTTGGAGGTTCGGTAAGACCAGCAAAGGTAACTGGTGATGCTGTTGGTACGAGTACGAAGGTGGTTGACGTAGCAACGGATTCAGCTGGTGGAAACCAAGGGTTGTCTTATCAGTTGATTATAAATGAGGGTGGTAAAAATCCTAATTGGGAAGCACATAATATTGTAAACTATGCAAAATATAAAGAGGTGTTGAGAACAGCAGAAGCCGCTAATCCATTGGTTGAAAGCTTAAGGACTACAGGTAAATTACCTTCAAATTATATTACAAAAGCAGAAGCAATGAAGAGTGGATGGAAACCAGGAAAGGCGTTAGGAAATTTTGTAGACGATGCTCAAATTGGTGGAGATAAATTATTGAACAAGGATAGTATTGCACCGAATGCACTTGGTAGAGAGTGGTATGAGGCGGATGTTGGTTTAAGTAACTCTATGTCTAGAGCAAAGCAAGCTGGGACTAGATTGCTATACTCTAATGATGGTCTGTTGTATATTACATATGACCACTATAAAACAGCTTATTCAATAGGAATATGGAAATATATTTATGGAGGGATGATATGAATGATGTGAGAGCAGATGAAGAAATTCGATTAGATGTGTCAAATATTTATACTTCAAAGGATTTTCAAAAATATTTGCAAAACAATTTGCAATTTCCAGATTTTTATGGGATGAACTGGGATGCATTTTGGGATACAATTACAGGTCTTATAGAATTGCCTGAAACAGTTGTTATAGAGGGGTGGATAGATTTAGTTAAAAATTTACCTAACGATGCGAATATGTTCAGAGAATTGTTACAACGTTACAATACAGAATATCCAATGTGTAAATGTATAATAAGATATTTGGATTAGAAATATCGTTAGGATTTTATTTTGTGAAATTATTTGACAAGTTATGTATTATTTGTTGATGTGAGTTGAGACCAGCTATGCATAACAAGTGTTTATTTGGTCTAAATCCTATATGATTCGAATGTAGTCGAGGGTGGTAAAAACCCAATAAAACCATTTGAAGTTACAACGTATAAGGATTTTACTGTACGTTCTGTGGTTGGTGACGGTCTTGAAGGACATGAAATGTGGCAACATGCTAATTTAAAACAAAATGGATATGCAACAACAAGAATGTCTATATTGGCGTCTAAAAACAATCCAGTTATGGCTTTGCCTCATGATATACATGCTGATGTGAATAGACAACAATATCTTTTTGATGGGAAAAATCAAACACCTTTTGATAATATTATATATAATGCAAATATTATGTATAACAATAAAGATATTCCAAATAAACAAGTTACAAGACATTTAATAGAAGCATTAAAACATTTAGATGATATAGGAGGAAATTAATTTGAAATATTATGATCTGTTGGTCAAAGCTACCATTGATGAAGATTTTTATTCTTCAAATGAGATAATATTATCAATAATAAAAGAAGATGATTCAATAGAGTATGTTGATAATTTATTACATTTTATGGAGGAAAATCCTGATGTTGATTATGGAATGCCAGGACCTTTAGTACACTATATGGAGAAGTATTATAATAATGGGTATGAAGAATTGCTATATAATTCTATTAATAGAAATCCAACTGTTCATACATTATGGATGCTAAATAGGATTTTGAATTCTCCCATACTTAAGGAGAAAGAAAAATATTTTCTTTTGTTAAAACAAGTGGCAGATAATAATGAGTCAGAGATAATAAAGGAACATGCTAATATGTATTTGCAGTATCAAATGGAAAATAGATTATAGTAACTTCATATTAGAGATTCAATGTTATGAATTCAGTCCAGCTATGCACAATGCATGGCTGGTCTTTTAATATTATATTGAAGTTGTGTTTTATATACTATAGATATAAGCTCTTTGTTGTCTAAGGAACAAGTATATAATCTTTAATTTACAAAAAATCCTCCTATTTGAATACATTTCTAAAATTATGTAAATAATTACCCTAGAATTATATTCAAATGGGAGGATATTATGGCTATAGATAGAATAAAATGCATTACAGCCAGAGAAATATTAGATTCTAGAGGAAATCCTACTGTGGAGGTAGATGTAATAACTGAAAATGGTGCCACTGGGCGTGCTTCTGTTCCTTCTGGTGCATCAACAGGTGAGTACGAGGCTCACGAGCTTCGTGATGAGGAAAAAAGGTACTTAGGAAAAGGTGTGGAGAAGGCAGTTACCAACGTTAATACAAGAATTAGTGAACGTCTGGTGGGCACAAATGTATATAATCAGGCTGCTATTGATAAGTTTTTAAGGGAAGCAGATGGTACTGAGAACAAATCAAGATATGGTGCGAATGCTATACTTGGTGTGTCTCTTGCTGTTGCGAGGGCGGCTGCTAACTCCTTAAAGCTTCCTCTTTATAGATATATTGGAGGAACTAATGCAAAGCAGCTTCCTATGCCTATGATGAATATTTTAAATGGTGGTTGTCATGCAGATAACACAGTGGATTTACAGGAGTTTATGATTGTTCCTGTTGGTGTGGATTCATTTAAGGAATGTCTTCAGATGTGTGCAGAGATTTATCATACCCTTAAGAAGCAGCTTTCTGAGAAGGGACTTTCTACAGGGGTTGGTGATGAGGGTGGCTTTGCGCCTAATTTAGGAAGCTCTGCACAGGTTCTTGATTGTATTATGGATGCCATAAAGGGTGCAGGCTATAAGCCCTTTGATGATGTGAAGATAGCCATAGATGCTGCTGCTAGTGAGCTTTATGAAGACAATTCAGGATTATATTATTTTCCTGGAGAAAGCAAGATGAGTGGTAGAGAAGTTAAGCGTAATTCTGAGGAAATGGTTCAGTATTATGAAGAGCTGGCTGAGAAGTATCCTATTTTTTCTATAGAGGATGGCTTGGATGAGAATGATATGAAGGGTTGGAAGGTATTAACCTTTAGATTAGGCGATAAGCTCCAGTTGGTTGGTGATGATTTATTCGTTACTAACACATCCAGACTTCATCAGGGTATTACAGATGGTATTGCAAATGCTATTCTAATAAAATACAATCAGATTGGAACTTTGACAGAGGCTTTAGAAGCTATAGAAATGGCCAAGAAGGCTGGTTATAAAACCGTTATATCTCACAGGTCAGGAGAGACAGAGGATGCATTTATAGCTGATTTGGCGGTGGCAGTTAATGCTGGTCAGATTAAGACAGGCGCTCCATGTAGATCCGACAGGAATTCAAAATATAATCAGCTTTTAAGAATCGAGGAAGAATTGGGAAAAGTATCCGTTTTTTAAGGAAAAAACTATTGCAAAGCCTTATTTCTTGTGATAATATAACAAAAGTGTGATTTGATTATATTAGGAGGAAATAACATTGAGAACAGCGTTAGTAATAGCTTTATTAATAATATGTGTGCTTTTAGCAATTGTAGTAATGATGCAGGAGGGCAAAGGTGGTGGACTTACTGCTGTAAGTGGTAATGGTGAGTCTTACTGGAATAAGAACAAGGGTAAGTCTAAGGAAGCGATTTTATCTAAGATTACAATCGTTCTTGGAGTTGCTTTTATGGTAATTGCCTTACTTATATCATCAAAATTTATATAAGATTATTACAGTGCTTTGAGTTATATCAAGGCACTTTTTTACTTTATACTTTATTTAAAGTATGGTAAAATTAGGTATAGGGGAATTTAAACTATGGGTTCATTGAATTTATTGCCTATATAACGGATTATATAATTGTTATGGCATCAAGGAGGTGCTTGTTATGGGAGAAAAGAGAGAATTAATTAAAAGTAAGCTTTATGATTTTATATGTGATGATATGTATAAGCCCATGAAGCTTAAGGATATACGATTTTTGTTACAGGTGTCAGATTCTGACAAGAAAAAGGTTGAGGAGGCATTAGGTGAGCTTGTTGCTGAGGGCAAGATTGAGCTTACTCCTAAGGGCAAATATAAGAAGATAGATAGTAACCTTTTAGTTGGTACATTTATTGGTAATAAAAAGGGCTTTGGCTTTGTAAAGGTTGAGGGAATGAAGGATGATTATTTTATTCCTGCTAAGTATTGCTTTGATGCATTTCACGGGGACAGAGTACTTATTAAGCCATTAAAGGATGCCACTTCTGGAAGAAGAAGTGAAGCACAGATTATGAAGGTGCTAGAGAGAGGTATGTCAACTGTGGTTGGTACCTTCGAGAAGCAGGATCATTTTGGCTTTGTTATAGCTGACAATCAGAAGGTTTCTGATGATATATTCGTAAGTAAGTCTGATTCTATGGGTGCTATGACCGGACATAAGGTTGTATGTAAGATTACAAGCTATGGTGAGTCTGGAAAGTCTCCAGAGGGTAAAATTGTAGAGATATTAGGACATGTTAATGATCCTGCTACAGACATAATGTCAGTGGTTCGTGCATATGATATACCTATGGAGTATCCTGAGAAGGTTATGGATTCTCTTAAAGATATTCCAGATGAGGTTGACCCTGCTGATATTGAGGGAAGACATGATTTTAGGGATTTACTTACAGTTACTATAGATGGTGAGGATGCTAAGGATTTAGATGATGCTATTACCTTGTCTTTTAAGGATGGCATATATACTCTTGGTGTTCATATTGCTGATGTAACTAACTATGTTAAGGAGAAGTCACCTCTTGATAAGGAGGCTCTTAAGAGAGGTACAAGCTGTTATTTGGTAGATAGTGTTATACCTATGATACCTCATAAGCTTTCTAATGGTATTTGTTCTCTTAATGCCGGTGTGGACAGACTTACACTTAGCTGTGTTATGGACATAGATAAGAAGGGTAAGCTTATTAATCATTACATCTGCGAGGGAGTAATTAATGTTAATGAGCGTATGACCTATACGGATGTGGCTAAGATTCTTGAGAGAGCAGAGGATGCTCCTTTGAATCGCTATGATTATCTGGTTTCTACCTTTGATCTTATGAAGGAGCTTTCAGAGATTATTCGAGAGAATCGTCATAAGAGAGGCTCTATAGATTTTGATGTTCCTGAGACTAAGATTATAGTTGATGAGAATCACAAGCCTATAGAGATTAAGCCATATGATAGAAACCCTGCTACTAAGATTATAGAAGATTTTATGCTTATGGCTAATGAAACTGTAGCTGAGGATTTCTTCTGGCAGGAGCTTCCATTTGAGTATAGAGTTCATGAGAAGCCTGACCAGGAAAAGATATCTATATTGAATGGATTTATTAATAATTTTGGATTATTCTTCAAGGCATCCTTAGAGGACGTACATCCTAAAGAGTTACAGAAGATTTTGAAGCAGATAGAGGGAGAGCCATATGAAGCACTTATTACTAAGATGATGCTTCGCTCCATGAAGCAGGCAAGATACTCAACAGAGTGTACTGGACATTTTGGCTTATCATGTAAATATTATTGTCACTTTACATCACCTATTAGAAGATATCCTGACTTACAGATTCATAGAATCATTAAGGAACATTTAAGAGGTGAGCTTAATGATAAGAGAATTAAGCATTATAATAGAATATTGCCTACAGTTGCCAATGATAACTCTAGTAAGGAGCGTCGTGCTGAGGAAGCTGAGCGTGAGGTTATAAAGCTTAAGGAAATTGAATATATGTCAGAGCATATAGGAGAAGAATTCGATGGTGTTGTATCAGGTGTTACATCTAGCTATATATTTGTAGAGCTTGACAATACTGTAGAAGGTGCTGTATCAGTGGCATATATGTATGATGACTGTTATTATTTTAGTGAGGAGTCCTATTCTATGATAGGTGAGAACACTAAGAAGAGATATCAGTTAGGAGACAAGGTGAGAATTAAGGTTTTGAAATGTGATAAAATTAAGAAAACCATTGATTTTTCAATAATTAATGATAATATAGAAAGGGCTGAATAAATTGGCTAAGGAAAAAGGCACAAAGTTAATAGCCAACAACAAAAAAGCATATCATGATTATTTTATAGAAGATACCTATGAAGCGGGAATAGCTCTTGCCGGAACAGAGGTTAAGTCTTTAAGAATGGGTAAATGTAGCATCAAGGAATCCTTTATTCGAGTTGAGGATGAGGAAGTATTTGTTTATCAGATGCATATTTCACCCTATGAAAAGGGTAATATATTTAATAAGGACCCTCTTCGTGTAAGGAAGCTTCTTCTTCACAAAAGTGAGATAAGAAAGCTTATAGGTCATCAGAAGATGAAGGGGTATACACTTATTCCGTTAAAGGTTTATTTTAAGGACAGCTTGGTTAAGGTTGAGATAGGTCTTGCCAGAGGTAAGAAGCTATATGATAAGAGAGATGATATTGCTAAGAAGGACGTAAAGCGCGAGGCTGAGCGTGATTTCAAGGTTAGAAATCTAGGATAATTACTATAAGAGGTACTATTGATATGAGTCAGGCAAAGGTTGATAAGTATAAAGAAGAGAAAAAAAACAGAGAGAAAAACGTTAAGAAGGCCAGAGTGAAAAAGGTTGCAGGAGTTCTTGCTGGTGCAGCAATAGTGGGAATGATAATCGGATTTCCTTTGGGACGTATTATGTATAACCATTACTATGAGGATAAGCAGAAGAATGCAACTGTTACAGCTGGCGTATATGATTATTGGTTTCAGCAGTACTGGAATCTAAATCATGCTGACAAGTTTGCTTCATCGTCATCATATACTCCTGAATCAGGATTATCGGACGAGGAAATTGATGCACTTGTAGATGAATTAAGCTCTTCATCAGATGCTGTTATTCTTACACCTGATGACCTTAACCAGGATGCATTAATAGATGCCCTAGAGGATGATGCTTCTACCACAGAAGCTCAGTAAATATAAACCAGGGGTTGTACTGGTTTCGACGGGGGTTTAGAAATTATGGTAGCCATCGGTGGCCCTGGACCACCTTACAAACGGGAATTAAATATAAACGCTAACGACAATTACGCGTACGCTGCCTAGTGGCAGCTGTCAGATCTAGGCTCCCCGCAGCTTAGAACCCTGGCATCGAACTTGCGGGAAACTCACTAGCCTAAGCTTTGCGGTTGGTGAAAATTTATGAAGCTACTAAGATGTGAAGCCTGTCTATGGGCGTCATGTCAAGGGAATGTAAAAACATAAGACTGTGATGGGAGAAGCTATAATGGAAGAGCTTTCGGACGCGGGTTCGATTCCCGCCAGCTCCACTTGAACACCAAGAATTAAACTTTGAATTAGAGTTTATTATCTTAAATAATGTGTTCTGTGTGATATATAGAATCAAGTAATAAAGAACGGCTAGAAACCGTTCTTTATTTGCATTTATATACATTTTTCAATAATATGTCTTGCGTAGGCAGTTAGCATATCTAAATCCTGAAGGAAGGAATCGACCAGTTCAATAAAGGTTTCTTTGTCCTTGTAATTACGCTTATATCCTGATATTATTCCACTGTCAACTTGGGTTATAAAATGTCCTTTACGTCTGGTGTAGCAGGTTTCTTTTTTGGCCTGTTCTCTATAATTTTTGTCTACATATGTTGCTACACTTTTATGAACTGCCATATCCTCAGCTGGTAGATAGTAGTATTCCTTGTAATTATCAAAGAAAAACTTTAATTCTTCAGTAAGTATTGGTACATTTATTGTTGCTTCTTTTTTGTGTCCGGTAATTATAATATCATGAGTTCCAAGGGTTATTCGTCTTGGCATAGAATAATTAAGGGTAAGAGAAAACAGTAATCGATTGTCTCTTACAGACATTTTCTGAACTACAAAACTACCAGCTTTTAGCTTGTTGTAAGCTAGTAAAGATGAGGAATATAGGAGCCCTTCTATATCCTCGTAGTTATGCTGCAGTACAAGCTGTCGTCCGGAAGGCATTTTAAGTCTAAGGTAATCCTCATATACCTTTATTAAATCTCCACCAGTATACTTGTCTAATCTATTAATACCTAAGAATTTCTCGATGCTTTTTTGTTTGAGATTATCAAGATGTAGAACATTCTTAAATGGTTTAATTATCTTGTATAAATCAATACTTTCTATATTGTCGAAGGAATAATCCATATCGAATTTTTTTAGCTTTTTGTTCACATATGGAATGTCAAAGCCGTCACCATTATAATTAAATATATATTTTTTATCCTTTATAAATGTGAAGAAATCTATAAGAATTTCTCTCTCGGATATTCCGTCATTGTTAAACCACTGTGTAATATACCATTCATTATCCTGGTAATATGCACAGCCGATAAGGTACAATATGGTTGTCTCGGCTGTAAAACCAGTGGTTTCTATGTCGAATGCTACAACATCCTCAGGGTTAAAATAATCCTGCAGTACAAGATATTCATGAATACGAGCCTTGTTTGTTATTTTTTCCATATGGTACCTCCTTAACTTTATTTTTGTAATTATAACACGTTATTAATTTTTAAACCATATTAATTATTTGTTCATTTATATTTCAATATTTATTGACAATTTACATAACATTTTTAACTTGTAATTTTTACTCGATATGATATAATTTTATATTAGAAATAACTGGACGGAGGATATTTAGATGTTACAACCACTTGATATTAAGGCAAAAGCATTTAAGAAGGGCTTATTTGGTTATAAGACTAATGAGGTAGAGGATTTTAAGGAAACAGTATATAAGGAATACGAAGAACTATATAATAAGTTTGAGAAGATGTCTTCTGATTATGAGAAGCTTACTTCATCTCTTCAGGAGAACAGGCTTAAGATGTTTGAGCTTGAGAATAAGCTTGCAGAGGCTGAGAATGTTTCAACTGTAGGCGCAGATAATTCAGCTGCCAAGGCACAGGCAGATAAGATTATTAAGAATGCAGAGGCTGCTGCTAAGGATATTATAGCTAAGGCTAAGGCAGAGGCTGCTAAGTTTGAGAATACTGCTACTCCTAAGGCAGAGACTAAAGCAGAACCTGTTAAGGAACCAGAGGTTAAGGTAGAGCCTGTTAAAGAGGAGACAGCTTCATCAAGATTCTTTAAGAAGGCTGCAGAGGAAGCACCAGCTAAGAAACCATTTGCTGATGAGGATGACGATGATGAAATCTTTGTAGGCGAGATAGAGGATAATAGAAAGCCTGAGCGTATGATGATTGGTGACGGTGAAGAAGAGGAAGAGATGGATTTCGAATTCTTATAGAATGTATTACATAGGGTGTTGCATGTAGCAACACCCTTTTTAGAAGTATTTAACAGGAGTTTAAAATGTTTGCATATATTAAAGGTACAATAGAAGACATAGACACAGATTATATTGTTGTAGATAATAACAATATGGGCTTTAAGGTTATGACTAGTGCTAATGTTATATCGAAGGTTTCTCTTCATGAGGAAAGGACAATTTATACCTACATGAATGTAAGAGAGGATGATATTAGTCTTTTTGGATTTTTAACTAAGGACGAGATAACTGTGTTTAAGCTACTTATTGGTGTTAGTGGCATAGGTCCCAAGAATGCACTTGCTATTATGTCTGCTCTCACCATGGATGAGCTTAGAATGGCTGTAATAGCAGGAGATTACAAGGCTATAGCCAAGGCTAATGGTGTTGGTCCTAAGACAGCACAAAAGGCTGTTATTGAGCTTAAGGACAAGTTTAAGCTTGAGGATGTATTTGGAACTGCTGAGGCAAGTGAAGATAACTTGTCAGATTCTAATGGAGATGATATTATAGGTGATGCA
Source organism: Lachnospiraceae bacterium (assembly GCA_017517305.1). Taxonomy (GTDB): domain Bacteria; phylum Bacillota; class Clostridia; order Lachnospirales; family Lachnospiraceae; genus Coprococcus_C. The sequence goes on from JAFWZV010000008.1 coordinate 9,784, forward strand.
GTGCTTGCTTTGAATGCACTTGGATATTCTGAGGCGGAATCATTTAGAATTGTTAAGAAGACTGCTTTAAATGGCAGATATGAAACTGTAGAAGAGCTTATTAAAGCATCTTTGAAGAATATTATGTAATTGTAGGGGTTAAATTAGAGTAATATATGGAACGTATAATTAATGCGGATATAATAACCGAGGATGACAAAATTGAACAGGGACTTAGGCCCTCTACCTTAAGTGATTATATAGGCCAGGAGAAGGCTAAGAAGAATCTTAAGGTATTTATAGAGGCTGCTAAGCAGAGAAATGAATCCTTAGACCATGTTCTCTTATATGGTCCGCCAGGTCTTGGTAAAACTACTTTGGCAGGAATTGTTGCTCAGGAGATGGGGGTTAATCTTAAGATTACCTCAGGACCTGCTATAGAGAAGCCAGGTGAGCTTGCAGCTATACTTAATAACCTTGCCGAGGGGGATGTTTTATTTATAGATGAGATTCATCGTCTTAATAAGCAGGTAGAAGAGGTGCTTTATCCTGCTATGGAGGATTTTGCCATAGATATAGTTGTTGGCAAGGGAGCAGGTGCTAGGTCTATTCGTATAGACTTGCCTAGATTTACCTTAGTTGGTGCAACAACAAGAGCTGGTATGCTTACAGCACCATTAAGAGATAGATTTGGAGTTGTTAATAAGCTGGAATTCTATAATGTTATGGAGCTTATGCAGATAATTATTAGATCTGCCAGGGTTTTAGGCGTAAATATAGATGATGAGGGTGCTTTAGAGATTGCAAAGCGCTCAAGAGGTACCCCAAGACTTGCTAATAGATTACTTAAGAGAGTAAGAGATTTTGCCGAAGTTGAATATCAGGGAGATATTAATTTCGATGTTGCTAAAACTGCACTTGATAGACTTGAGGTTGATTCTCAGGGACTTGACAATGTTGATAGAAGTGTTCTTATGACTATGATTAATAAGTTTGGTGGTGGACCTGTAGGTTTGGATACCTTAGCTGCTGCCATCGGTGAGGATTCAGGAACCTTAGAGGATGTCTATGAGCCTTACCTTATAAAAAATGGCTTTATTAATCGTACACCTCGTGGTAGAATGGTAACAGAGCATTGCTATAAGCATTTTGGATTAGAGAATCTGATTAAGAAGGATTAGTAAGGAGAGATACAAATGGCTAAGAAAGTTGATATACCTGTAGTAATAAATGGTAAAGTATATACATTAAGTGGCTACGAGGGAGAGGATTACCTTCAGAATGTGGCTACATACATTAATAATAAGATTAATGAGTGTAAGGCATCTGATCAGTATAGAAGGATGAATACTGAGTATCAGGGAGTTTTGCTTGCACTTAATATTGCTGATGATTATTTCAAGGCTAAGAATCAGGCAGATAGTATGGTTTCTGAGGATTCTAACAAAGAGCAACAGCTTTATGACCTTCGTCATGAGGTTATTGAAGCGCAGATTAAGCAGGAATCTGCTATGAGAATGATTGAGGAATATAAGGAGCAGATTAATGCGCTCCAGAGAAAGATTATCCAGCTAGAGGCTGAAAAGGGTAGAAATGATTAATTCTTATAAAAAACCTGAAATTTTGGCACCATGTGGTTCCTATGATATATTAATTGCCGCTATTAATGCAGGCGCTGACGCCTGTTATTTTGGCGGCAATAAATTTGGAGCCAGAGCATATGCCACTAATTTCGATTTACAAACTTCATTAAAAGCAATCGATTATGCGCATGTTCATGGCACATCTTTGTATCTTACTGTAAATACCTTGTTTAAAGACAATGAAATAAATGATTTATACGACTATCTACTTCCGTATTATGAAGCTGGCTTAGATGCAGTTATTGTACAGGATTTAGGTGTATTTAAGTGGGTTAAGGAATTCTTTCCTGATATGCCTATTCACTGTAGCACTCAGATGAATATTACTTCAAAATACGCTGCCATGGGAATGAAGGAATTAGGTGCTAGTCGTATTGTCACTGCTAGAGAGATGAGTCTTGCAGAGATTTCAGAGATTAAGGATGAGATGGATATAGAGATTGAATCCTTTGTTCATGGTGCAATGTGTTATTCCTACAGCGGAAGATGCCTTATGAGTTCTCTGGCTGGTGGTAGAAGCGGTAATAGAGGAAGATGCGCACAGCCATGCCGAAAATGTTATGATGGCCAGTATATTTTATCTATGAAGGATATGTGTACCCTAACAGATGTCCCACGTCTTATAGATGCAGGTATAGATTCTCTTAAGATAGAAGGGCGCATGAAGAATGAATACTATGTTGCATCTGCAGTTGATGCGTATAATCAGATAGCGCAGGATTATTGTGACGGCTGTTACAGTGAGACAAAGGCCAATGAATTAAAATTCAAGCTGGCTAATATTTATAATCGTGGAGGCTTTTGCAAGGGATATTATTATATGTCTGGTGGTCCCGAGATGATATCCAAGGACAGACCTAATAATAATGGTGTTGAGCTTGGAAAGGTTACATTTGCCAAGAATGGTTTAATAGGATTAAAGCTTTATACTGATTTGTACAAGCAGGATGTTATTGAACTCATGACTATTGATGGTGAGGTAATAGAAATTACCTCTGGTGTTGAAGGTAAGAAGAATTCAGAGGTAAGTCTTAAATGTCCTAAGACTAGGCTGATTAAGCTTGGTGAAGTTGCTTTAAGAACACGATGTAACGAAATTATTAGCTCCATAGAGGAGAATATAATTAAAGCAATTCCCCAATATGATATATATGGAGATTTTTATGGTCACATTGGAGAGAAAATGTCTTTCACATTAGGAAAAAATGTTGGAGATAAGTATTTTGAAGTGACTGTATATGGTAATGAAATAGAAGAAGCAACAGGGAAAAAGATTGATCCTAAGGATGTAGAAAGCAAGCTATCCCAGCTTGGCAATACATTTTATAATTTAGTTCAGCTTAAGCTTGATGTAGATGATGATGCATTTATTCCAGCAAGCGCTATAAAGAATATACGTAGAGCAGCTATCAGTGCTTTAGAAGAGAAGATATGCAATAATTATAAGAGACATGCACATGCAGGATATTTTGTTGATGAGGCTAGGAAAATTACTAACAATAATTCATCTATAGATAAGACAAAAATTCATGTAGGTGTTACAACTATTGAACAGTTAAGAGAAGTAGCTGAATATTGCTTTATAGATTGTATATATCTTAATTCTATGTTGTATAAGGGAGGTTTAAAGGACGGTATAATTGATAAGCTAAAGCTATCGGGTGTAAAACTATACTTAGAGCTTCCTACTGTGATTAAGAATTCTTTTGATTTGGCTTTATATTTGCCAAATGGTCATATTGATGGTATATATATTAGAAGCATAGATGGATTATTTGCATATTTGGATTATTTAGGTATAAATCATGATAAAGCATATTCCTTGCAGATTGTTTGTGGGGAAGGTGTGTATGCATATAATTCTTATGCCAGAGAATTACTTAAGAAGCTTATACCTAATGTTTTATTTGAGCTTCCTAGAGAGCTGAATAAAAAGGAATTATATTCTCTGGAAGGTGATAACAATCAACTAATATGCTATGAACACCAACCTGTTATGGTTTCCGCACAATGCGTTGTAAAGAATAAATTGGGTTGTAATAAATCTAATTCTATTATCAAAATCAGAGACGATAAGAATAATACATTTTATGCAAGAGCAGTGTGTCAAGAGTGCTGTAATATTATATATAATGGTGTTCCTTATATGATTTTAGATCAGGTTGATTTTAAGTTTCTCAATGATATAGGTGTGGATACTCTTAAGATTAATTTCACTATTGAGAACAAGAAACAAGTGAAAGAAGTGCTTGATTATGTGATTAATTTTATTGATGAACATAATTCATCTGATATTTTTAAAAATAGTAAATATAAATTTACAAGTGGACACTTTAATAGAGGAGTAGAATAATGCTTAATATTATTTGTGAGGTGTCAAAGTATCTTATAATTATATTTATGGTACTTTACACTGTTAAGTGCTTTTCTATTCTTGCATCAAAGGATGCCAAGGATAGAAGGAAAAAATTAAATAAGCAGATAGTGTATGTGTTTATAATACATTTTCTATGTTATCTAACAATGTATCTAAGAGAGGGCTCTCTTAAACTATTGATATTTTATGGAGTGCAGATATTTGTAGCTGTACTTTATATGGCTTTATTTCATTCTATATACAAGGAATCTTCTAGATTGCTTACAAATAATACAGCATTTTTGTTGCTTATAGGATATACAATGCTTACAAGACTTGATTTTGGCTTAGCTATTAAGCAGTTTGTATTGGCTACAATTGCTCTTGGCGTTACTGCATTTATCCCTTATATTATGTCCAGATGGAAGAATCTTCGTAATATGGGAGTATTCTATGGCATTGCAGGAATATTTTTATTGCTTACTGTATTTATCCCGGGACTTGGTTATGAAAGCTATGGTTCTCGTAACTGGATAAAGATAGGAAGTCTTTCTATTCAGCCTATGGAGTTTGTAAAGATACTGTTTGTGTTCTTTGTGGCCTGTATGCTGGTTAAGGCTAATACATTTATGGATATTATGGTAAATGCTATTATATCAGCCATATTTATGTTGGTTTTAGTTTTAGAAAAAGACTTAGGAGCAGCTGTAATCTTCTATATTACTTATGTTTGCATGGTATATCTGGCAACCTCTAGACCAATTTTCCTTATAGGAGGAGTTGGACTTGGTGTGGGAGCGGTGCTGATGGCCGCGACCTTATTCAAAGACACCTTGTTCTATCATGTTATGGTTAGAGTTGAGGCATGGAAGGATCCTTTTAAGTTTATAGACACAGGAGGTTATCAGGTATCTCAGTCCTTGTTTGCCATAGGTACAGGTGGTTATATGGGAACAGGACTATATATGGGAAAGGCCGACTATATACCTGTTAGTGAAAGTGATTTTATCTTCTCGGCTATATGCGAGGAGATGGGTGTAGTATTCGGACTATGTCTTATACTAGTTATGCTTAGTGTATATATATCCTTTGCTGATATTGCTATGAAGGTTAGACAACCATTTTACAAATACGCAGCCTTCGGATATTCAATATTGTTTATTATACAAACACTTCTTAATCTAGGTGGTGTTACTAAGTTTATTCCATCTACAGGAGTAACCTTGCCTTTGGTTAGCTATGGTGTAAGCTCCGTTACAAGTACATTGGTTATATTTGCTGTAATTCAGGGAGTGTATGTAATTCATAACAAAGAGGTTATAAAGAATGAAAAAGAAAAAGAAAGAATTAGAAGCGAGGCCGCAGCCCTTAACGCCAGAGCAGGAATTCCTAGCTAAGGAAAAGGAGCGGGCCCATAATAACAAATTAAAGAATAAACCGATTCTGGTTATAACCTATTCTATGATTTTTGTCTTTGTGGCAATGATAGCATATGTGATTTATTTTATGGAATTTGAAGCAGAGACTGTTATTGCAAATTCTAGAAATATTAGACAGGATAATTTTGCTGATGATGTGGAGAAGGGGGATATTATTACCAGTGATGGAGTTGTTATAGCTACAAGCAACACAGACGAAGAGGGTAATACTTCAAGAAGCTATCCATATGGTAATACCTTTGCCCACGTTACAGGCTATGATAAGTATGGTAAATCCGGTCTTGAATTAGAGGGTAATTTCTATATGCTTCGTTCCCACATAAATATATTCGAAAAGGTTATAAAAGGTCTTTCAGAAGAGAAGAATCGTGGAGATAATATTGTTACCACAGTTGATTATGATCTTCAGACTGCTGCCTATAATGCTATGGGATATTGTGAGGGAGCTGTAATAGCCATAGAGCCTTCATCTGGTAAGATTAAGGTTATGCTATCAAAGCCGGATTATAATCCTGAGGAGATAGATTATATATGGAATTATCTTCAAACTGAAGAGGGAGCAAGTAGTACCATACTTTTAAATAGAGCTACACAAGGACTTTATGCGCCAGGTTCTACATTTAAGGTATTGACTTTACTTGAGTATATTAGAGAAAACCCTACAAGCTATGATAATTATTCCTATGATTGTTATGGTAGTGAGATATTTACTGGTGTGGATATACATTGTAATGATGATACCTCACATTACACAGAATCTCTAAAGGATTCCCTTGCTTACTCATGTAATGTTTCCTTTGCAAATATTGGAACAGGCTTGGATTATGGTAAGTTTAGAGAGAATATGGACAAATTATTATTTAATAATAATCTTCCGTATGATGGAGATTATAGCGTATCTAGCTTTGATATTGATGCAAATAGTAGAACTGATGAATTACCTCAGACCGCTATAGGACAGGGTAATACTGAGATTACTCCATTACACAATGCTATGATTATGAGTGCTATAGCAAATGGTGGCGTTCTTATGGAGCCTTATCTTATAGAGCGTATTGAAAATGATGATGGAGGCAAGGTAAAAAAGTTCAAGAGCAAGTCATATGGCTCTTTGATGACCAGCGAAGAAGCCCAAATTCTTACAGATTATATGGAATCAGTGTGTGATTATGGTACAGCATCAAGCTATTTCTATGGCAGCTCCTATGATGTTGCAGGTAAGACAGGAACGGCAGAATATGATAACGAGGGAAATTGTAATTCTTGGTTTGTAGGCTTTTCCAATCCTGATAATCCTGATTTGGTGGTCTGTGTAATAGTAGAAGATTATAATACCTATGGTGTATCAGGAACCTGGGTTGCAAAGCAGATTTTTGACGCTTATTACAGTAAGTAGAATATTATTCCTTGATTAGTAACCTTTAATTTGCTATAATGTTACCAATGTATGTACACACCCTAAATAACAGGAGGAATTGCGATGATAGAAGCAACTAGCTGTGGTGGTGTGGTAATCTTCAGAGGTAAAATATTATTACTCTACAAGAATTATAAGAACAAGTATGAAGGATGGGTTCTACCTAAAGGTACGGTAGAAAAGGATGAACAACACAACGAGACAGCATTACGAGAGGTTCGTGAAGAAACTGGTGTTAAAGCGCAAATTATCAAGTATGTTGGTAAGAGTAGCTATACCTTTAATACCTCTTATGATGTTGTTAACAAAGATGTTCATTGGTATCTTATGATGGCTGACAGCTATTATAGCAAGCCACAGAAAGAAGAATATTTTATGGATTCAGGTTACTACAAGTACCATGAAGCGTATCATCTTCTTAAATTTCCTAATGAAAAACAAATTCTTGAGCAGGCATATGAGGAATATATGTCACTTAAGAAGAATAATTTGTGGGGAAGTAAGAAGTACTTTTAAGATGAAGCTAGAAAAACCCGATTTACTCGGGTTTTTCTAATTATTATGACAGGAGATAAAGATTAATATGTCAGATGTAAAGTCAGATAATAAGAGCAATAACTCGAAGAAAAAGAACAAAAAACGTAATAGAATTATCTATAATATTTTACTTTGTGTCTTTATATGTATATTTATTGGTTGTGCTATCTATCTTATTTCTTATTTTATGGAAAGTAAGAAAAGTGAGGATACAGTAGATGGTCTTAAAGATATGGTTATAGATGAAAGTCAGGATGAGGAAATAGTATTTGATAGTATGTATCCTGAGGTGGTCGTTGCCACAGAAACTGATGCAGGTGTTGTTGAGGAAATCAAATATATTAATTTTGATGGTACCTTGGTGCAGAAAAAATATGCCAGATTATATAAATACAATCCTGATTTTGTTGGCTGGATAAAGATAGAAGACACTGATATCGATTATCCTGTTATGCAGTCAATGTACGAGGAAGAGTATTATATCTATAGAGATTATGATAAGCAAAGTAGCTCTGCAGGTACATTATTTGTAGATACTAGTAGCGATATTGTTATGAGTGATAATATACTTATATATGGACATAATATGCACACTGGTAAGATGTTCCATGATTTGCTTGAATATGAAGACGAGGAGTTTTACAAGAATCATAAAACCTTTACATTTAATACAATTCATGGTGATGGAACCTATCAGGTTATAGCTGCATTTAGAACAAGAATATATGAGGTTGATTATACTGGCTTTAAGTATTATCAATTCTTTGACGCTGCTAATGAAGAAGAATTTATGGACTATGTGAAGAACTGTGTTAGTATGACTCCATATACTATAGAGAATGATGTGGAATATGGTGACAAGCTACTTACATTATCTACCTGTGCATATCATACTACCAATGGAAGATTTGTTGTTGTTGCTAAGAAGATTGAGGAGTAAGCGCCTTGACATATAAGTGAAAATATGCTATATTTTCACTTGTTCGCCGGTGTGTCGGAATGGCAGACGATGCAGACTCAAAATCTGTTGTGGGTAACCACGTGTGGGTTCAAGTCCCACCACCGGCACGAAAGCCCTTAAGGAATGATTCCTTAAGGGCTTTTTTGTTATCCGATTCTCATCATTTCTCGTTTGAGACGTTTTATTATTTTCTTTTCCAGCCTTGAGATGTATGACTGTGATATTCCTAGTAGGTCAGCTACTTCCTTTTGTGTCATTTCCTCATCCTCATGACCAATTCCAAATCTTAATTCAATTATCATTCTTTCTCTGTCTGATAGAACAGTAAGGGCTTGCTCTAATAAGTTTTTATCAACCTCATCTTCAATATCTCTATATATAATATCCTCATCTGTTCCTAATATGTCTGATAATAGGAGTTCATTTCCATCCCAATCTACATTTAATGGTTCGTCAAAGGATAGTTCAACCTTTGAACGCGTGCTTCTTCTTAGATGCATTAGGATTTCATTTTCGATACATCTGCTGGCATAGGTGGCAAGCTTAATGTTTTTATCTGATTTGAAGGTATTAATTGCTTTAATTAATCCTATAGTTCCAATAGAAATTAAATCCTCCACGCCAATTCCTGTATTGTCGAATTTTTTGGCTATGTAGACAACCAATCTAAGATTATGTTCTATTAATGTTTGTCTTATAGAATCATCCTGATCAATACAATTTATTAGTTCTGCTTCCTCCTCTTGTGTTAATGGTGGTGGTAGTATTTCCGCTCCGCCTATATAATGTACCTCATTTTTTGGATACATTAACAAATTTGCAAAGCTTTTGATGTTAAATTGGAACTTATTGTTACTAACTATACTAATCATTTGAATTCTCCTCTCTGATGATTTATAGGTTATTATTAAGTAGCACCTTGTATTCAGAGCTTTTTGGGAAGCTTGTTTGGCTAATGGCTGCTACAATATTTTTATACATTTTCTCATTGTTAATGATTAAATATTTGATTTTAAAGGCTGGCATTAATGCAAATTCATTACTTATAGTCTTATAGGGTACAGGATAAATGTGTTCTTCATCTATAGATAGTTTAGCTAGAGCTTCGTAATTGCCAAATTCAATATACTCATTTATTTTTGAATATTCTGAGGCATTGACAAGCTCTTTAAGTAGTGAGGGATCTATAATTATTATAGGTTCTCCGGTTATTGAATCTATTAAGGAATTGCCAGTATCCATATATCCCTTGTTGTGTACAGTGATATTTTTTGTTGCGATTGTTACATTTGTTAAGTTTTGCATATGCCGTCTATCTCGAGTTGATAAAATATGAATCATGGGTAAAAATGTGCATATTATTATAATTACAGGCATTATGATGGTGAAAGTTATTCTATCTCTAATGAAGAGTTGTATAATTCCCGCTAATATAATAGTTCCTAGTATGTTATATATTATTAATCTAATATATCCTTTTGTTGATTTCAGCTTAAGAATAAATCTGACAAAGGATAGTACTAATAACAGATTTAAGCATATGTAAATACAACATTGTGCCAACTTATCATATGTAATTGTAGATATATAGATAAAATCTAATATGGTGGAGGAAACAAGACTCCATGCAATTAACTTAATGTGTGATGGCTTTTCACCGAATATTGCACAGGCTGCGTAGTAGGTTAGATAATTTATGACAAATATCCACAGTAGCAATATATCTGCATATACAACATAGCTCATGTTCACCTCCCTGAAGCAATTGATTTGATTATAGGTGAAAATGCCCTGAATTTTGGTCGAAGGCTGAAATATAGCTGATAAACTTTTAAACCTAATTCGACATTTGGAAGGAGAAATAATGGAAGAAAAGATAGGAACAGAGCTAAATATTGCTCTTGATACAGCTGAATACTTAAGAGAGAAAAGCTTGGACTTAAATACAGGTTATGACAAAGACCTTAGTCAATGGAGATTGATAATAAGATATATTGGGGATATAGAAGCCTTGGCTATGGATTATTCTGTTGAATATACTGAGCTATTAGGTGGTTTTGCTATTGTTTTAATAGATGAGAGTGTTATAGAAGAATTTGCATCGGATAGTAGAGTTATATATATCGAAAAGCCCAAGCTGTTTTTTCAAGCAAGAACAACTATAAATGGTTTTGTTGAATCTTGTATGAATGTTCCTTTTTATGAGTATGGCTTAAAGGGAAAAGGCATCACTGTTGCTATAATTGATTCCGGTATTGATATATATAATTCAGTTTTTATGGATGATAATGGCTCTGTTACAAAAATAGTAGGTATATGGGACCAAACATTATATGGTAATCCACCAAGGGGATATAATGTTGGGACATTCTATAGCAGGGAGGATATAAATGCTGCCTTAGAATCTGATGAAAAGCTATTTTTTAGTGAGGATATATCAGGACATGGTACAGCTGTAGCAGGAATTGTTGTTTCATGTACTCCTGAGGTTGATTTACTTATTATAAAATTGGATACCTATGATAGGGAACAATCTGATACCATAAGTTTGATGCTGGGAATAGACTTTGCTGTTAGGTATTCTATAGATAATGAATTACCTATGGTGATTAATTTGAGCTATGGAAATAATTCAGGTGACCATAATGGGAATTCTGTTCTAGAAAGATATATTGATTATGTATCAGGTATTTCAAAAATTACATTTGTAGTTGGAGCTGGAAATGATGGTGTTTCAGGGAGACATGTACAAATTAATATGGAAAATGAAAGCTTTTACAGGAGAGATTTTCTAATACCAGAAGGTGAAAAAGGTATAAATATTCAAGTATGGCGTAATTATCAGGATCAATTCCATATGTTTTTACAAACTCCTAGGGGTGATGTTATAGGACCCTTTAATAATCTCAATGTTCTTATGAAATATTCTATAAATGACATGGATATAAGAGTTTTAAATTCTAGTCCATCACCAATTAATATAAAACAAGAAACCTATATTAGTATAATTCCTTATAATGAGTTTATTGAATCTGGAATTTGGTCTATTATTATTAATCCCCAAAGTATCATAGATGGAAGAGTTGATGCTTGGTTACCTGTTGAGGGAAGTACTAATACAAATATTAGATTTTTAACACCATCTGAGAGTACAACACTTACCATTCCTTCAACTACAGATAAAGTTATAACAGTTGGTGCATATGATTCTAATTCTATGACCTATGCATCTTTTTCGGGACGTGGTAATACTGTTGATGGTATTGTAAAGCCCGATATTGTTGCTCCTGGAGTTGATATTGATGTGCCTGCAGTTGGAGGAGGATATACTTTGGTGTCTGGAACTTCATTTGCAGCACCCTTTGTTTCTTCTGCGGCTGCTATGCTTATGGAGTATGGGATAGTAGAAGGAAATGATATGTTTTTGTATGGAGAGAAGGTAAAGTCATATATAATTAGTGGAGCAAGACAAATATTAGGTATATCATCTTATCCTGACATAAGAGTTGGCTGGGGAGCATTATGTGTTGATGAAAGTATACCTAAAGAATAAGTAGTTAAATAATTTAATAATTAAATAATTTACATAATATTAGGACCTAAGACTTGTAAATATTATACATTTTTGATAAAATAATAGCAGATTTTTTGTATAACATACAAAGGAGGACGTATTATGGAGAACAAGAAAATTAAGAAAATATCTATGAGGGTATATTTGATTGGTGCAATGATTGCTATGATTTTATGTACCGGATTTTTGATGGTGTGGTTGTATTCGCCAAATATTAAGCAAGAGGTTACAGATCTTAATCATCATTATATGGACGATGTTTCCCTTGCCTACGGTACTATGATTTCTGAAGAAATAATGCTTTCATCTGCAGATGAAATTTTGACATATGAATATCTTGCCCATGAGTTAGATGATGTAGGTATGGAGGATGTTGAAAGTAGCTATGTTTATGTGGTGTGCCCAGATGGAACTATGCTATATCATCCAGACAAGAATAAGGTGGGGAATCCTGTTGAGAATGCAGTTGTAACTCAGATAGTTGCAGATATTGATGCAGGTAAGACTATAGAGAATGGTACAATTGAATATGAATATAAGGGTGCTATGAAGTATGCAGGTGTTTATGTACCTGAGGGACAAGAATTTATTCTTGTTATCACTGCTGATGAGGATGAGCTTTTTGTAGCCATTGATCACTTGAATAAACGAGGAGTGATAGCAATTGTAATTGCTGTTATAGTATTTGGTTTAATTGGTGGCGTTGTTGCATGGATTCTTATTAGACCTATTACTGAACTTACTAAAGTAGTTGAGAAGATATCTCAGATGGATTTTACTGAGGATCCTATACAGGAGAAGCTTAACAAGAAGAAGGATGAGACTGGTATTATAAGTCGAGCTCTTGATTCTCTTAGATTAGCCTTAGTTGATGTTGTTGGAACAATCAAGGAGAAGAGTGATAATGTTATGTATGCAGCAGATGCTCTTAATACAGATGCTGCAGAGACTTCAACAACTATGGAACAGGTTGAGAAGGCTGTAAATGATATTGCTCAGGGAGCAGCTTCACAGGCTGAGGATACTCAGTCAGCTACTGAGAATGTTATTATTATGGGTAACATGGTTGAGGAGACTAACGAAGAGATAGCTAAGCTCCGTGAATATGCTGAGGAGATGAAGGAATCTACTTCTTTTGCTAAGGATATCCTTAGAGAACTTGGTGATGTAAATAGAAGAGCTGGTGAGTACATTGATGTAATTGCTGAGCAGACTAATACTACTAATGAGTCTGCCCTTAAGATTAGCGAGGCAACTAAACTTATTACTTCAATTGCTGAGGAGACTAACTTACTTTCTCTTAATGCTTCAATTGAGGCGGCGCGTGCTGGTGAGCAGGGTAAAGGCTTTGCGGTTGTTGCTGCTGAAATTCAAAAGCTTGCTGAACAGAGTAATATTTCAGCGCAGCAGATTGAGATTATTATTCAAGAGCTTCTTGTGGATTCAGAGAGAGCTGTTGAGACTATGTATGATGTTAAGGAGATTATCAGATTACAGAGTGATCATGTAGAGCAGACTGATAATGCATTTACTCAGATTATTAGTGGGGTTGAGCAGTCTAATAGAGCTATTGATAGAATCTCAGATAAGGCTGCACAGCTTGATGAAGCTAGAGTTGGTGTTGTAGATATTGTTCAAAACTTAACTGCTATAGCAGAGGAGAATGCTGCTGGTACAGAGGAGACATCTGCTTCTGCTACAGAGGTTTCAGCTATTGTAGAGGATATTTCTGATAAGTCAAATGGTCTTCGTCAGATTGCTGCTGATTTGGAAGACAGCATGTCAATATTTAGATTTTAATTATTGTATGGAGGATTAGGAATGAGAGTAGCTATAGTAATGGGTTCAACTAGTGATTTGCCAAAGCTTGAACCAGCTATTGATATATTGAAGGATTATGGAGTTAGTGTGGATGTAAGATGTTTATCAGCACACAGAGCGCATGCAGGTCTTTCTGCATTTATAGACGAAGCAAATAATAATGGTACTGAGGTTATTATTGCAGGTGCTGGAATGGCTGCTGCATTACCAGGAGTTGTAGCTTCACAGACCGTACTTCCTGTTATTGGTGTACCTATATCTGGTTCTGTGTTAGATGGCGTTGACGCACTTTATTCTATAGTTCAGATGCCACCTGGAATTCCAGTTGCTACTGTAGCTATTAATGGTGGAAAGAATGCAGCATATCTTGCTCTTCAGATAATGTCTATAAAGCATGAAGCTATCAAGGATAAGCTTCTTAGTTATAGAAAGGAAATGGAAGAGCAGGCTATGAAGGCTAATCAGGAGATAATTGCTAAATATAATTAGTAGTTAAATATTATAGAATTTATAAGCCCATAATTTAAAGATTATGGGCTTATTATTTTAACGAGTATAGGTGTATATATGAAGAAAAAACTAGCGTTAGGCATTCTTGCACATGTGGATGCTGGAAAAACTACTTTATCTGAAGCTATACTGTACCACTCAGGTGTAATAAAAAGTTTAGGTAGGGTTGATAACAAGAACACATATTTAGATACTGAAGATATGGAGAAAAATAGAGGGATAACCATATTCTCAAAACAGGCTGTATTTGAAACAGATACAGCTTATTTTACGTTGGTTGATACACCTGGTCACGTGGATTTCTCCGCAGAAATGGAGAGAACACTGCAGGTATTAGACTATGCTGTTTTGGTAGTAAGTGCAAGTGATGGTGTTCAGGGACACACTAAAACATTGTGGAAATTGTTAAAACAATATAATATACCTGTGTTTATATTTGTAAATAAGATGGATCAGCCTGATAATGATAGTAATGAAATATTACAGCTTCTTAAAAAGGAGCTTAGTGTTGATTGTATCCATTTTTCAAGAGGAACTATCTTAGATGATGAGCTTGAGCATATGGCAATGTTATATGCGGAATACACTAATGATGACAGCTTTCTTGATAAGTTCCTGGAGGAAGGTGCTCTTGATGATGATATTATTAGAGAACTTATTCTTCACAGACAGGTATTTCCGTGTTATTTTGGCTCTGCTTTAAAGCTTGAAGGAATAGATATATTTGTTGAAGGAATTAATCATTATACCATTAGTTCTAATTCTGCCACTTCTGAGGATTTTGGTGCTAAGGTGTATAAGATTACCAGAGATGATAAAAATGAAAGACTAGTGCATCTAAAAATCACCAGTGGGGAACTTAAGGTAAAGGATAGAATTAAAGATGAAAAGATAAATCAAATTAGAATATATAATGGCAACAAATTCGAAACAGTTAATGCTGCAGATAAGGGTACAATATGTGCTGTTACAGGTTTAGAGAATATTGTTGCAGGTGATTCCTTGGGGGTTAATGAGCAAAGGTCTATGACCTTGTTAGAGCCTGTAATAAGTTATCAGATTATAATTCCAGATGGAATAAGTGCAAGACAAATTTATCCTAAGCTTAAGCAATTAGAGGAGGAAAATCCAGAGCTTTCCTTGAGTTGGAATGAGGACAAAGAAGAGATCAAGGTCAAGCTTATGGGACAGGTTCAAATTGAAATTCTTAAGGGTATTATAGAGAAGAGGTTTGGTTTTGTACCTGAGTTTGGCTTGGGAAGTATAAGCTACAAAGAAACCATTTCTAACCAAGCTATTGGTGTGGGACATTTTGAACCGTTAAAGCATTATGCGGAAATACATCTAATGCTTCAGCCTAGTGAAAGAGGCTCTGGTATTACAGTGGAAAGTAATTTAAGCGAAGATATTTTAGATAGAAATTGGCAACGCTTAGTTAAAACTCATGTGTTGGAGCGTACACATAGGGGTGTGTTAATTGGTGCACCTTTGACTGATGTTAAAATTACTATTACTAATGGTAGAGCTCATATCAAACATACTGAGGGTGGTGACTTTAGGCAAGCTACCTATAGAGCTATTAGAAATGGCTTGATGTATGCTGATTCTCAGCTATTAGAACCATATTATGAATTTGAACTTAATATTCCTTCGGATATGATTGGGAGAGCAATGCTGGATATTGAAAATATGCATGGAAGCATGAATCCTCCAGAACAAAACGGTGAAATGGCCATAATATCTGGTAGATGTCCTGTTGCAACAATGAGGGATTATCAGGTTAATGTTAATGCTTATACTAAAGGTAAAGGAAGCTTGTCTGTTGGATTTTATGGTTATGATTTGTGTCATAATCAGGAGGAAATAGTTGAAAATTCCGGTTATGATCCATGTGAAGATATAAAAAATCCTCCATCCTCTGTATTTTGTGCTCACGGGGCAGGCTTTGTTGTGCCTTGGTATGAGGTCAGGGATTATATGCATCTTGATTTTGATGAAGAAAAAATAGATGAATTTATTCATATTGCTAATTATAGAAGAGAAAGCTTTGATTACTCTATTGGCACTGATGAAATAGATGCTATTCTGGGTAAAACCTATAATGCAAATTCCAAGTCAGGAAAACAGAGCTATAAAAAGAAGCGGGAAACAGATTATTTTGAGTATAACAAGGTAAAATCAAGTCCAAAAGTAAAAGAACAAGTATATATTATTGATGGATACAATGTTATATTTGCTTGGAAGGATCTAAAGGAACTCTCAAAACAAAATATAGATTCAGCAAAGGATCGATTAATATCAATTGTATCTGAATATAAAGCTATTATTGATACTAATATGATTATAGTTTTTGATGGATATAAGGTAAAGAACAATTTGGGAAGTCAAGATATTAAAGAAGACATATCTATCATTCATACAAAGGAAGGGGAAACGGCAGACGCTTATATTGAAAGATATGCAAATTCCAACAAGGATAAGTTAAATATTACTGTTGTGACTTCAGATAGTCTAATTAGACAGCTCACATCAGGTAATAACTGTAGAGTTGTTAGTTCTGTGGATTTTGAAAGAGAAGTAGATGCTGCTAAGAAGCAATTAAGGGACACATATAAATTAGATTAATCGTTGTATTTTATGTAGTTTTGTGTTAACTTATTAATATCTATAGGAAACTATAATTTTTACGAATGGGGGTTACTTACATGGATTTTAAGGGACTATGGACAACAATTAAGAAGAATGCAATACATTTATTTAAAAAAGCTAGAAAAGCCATTAAAAGATATATAAGAAAGCTTGTTAAGCACACAAAGGCAGGAGATTATAGCGTATTAATTTATACTATATTTGCTTTAGTTGCGCTGATTTTAATTATCGTTATGTTTGCTAATATCTTTTCACTTGGAGGAAAGAAAAAGAGCACTCTTGATATTACTACAACTGAGGTTGCAACACCAGCAGATGTTACAGAGGACCCACAGATTGCAGCTCAGATGGCTTTAAAGCAGCAGGCTATGGATATTTATAGTAGGAATAAAGACTTTATCTTCTTAGTAGATGAAAATCATCCATTAGCTGAGGGCTATAGCTTTGAACATCATACATTAAACTGTGGTCTTGATATTGATAAGAGAATATATAATGATTTCTCTGAAATGTTAAATGCATGTAATATGGCAGGCTATGAATATAATATTATTAATGCTTATATAGATAAAGCAACACAGACAGAGCTTTATAACTCTGCTGTTGCACATTATGTAGATCAGGGACTTCTAGAAGAGGAGGCACAGGCTCAGGTAGGTAAATCAGTTGACAAGCCAGGTTGTAGCGAGCATGAGACAGGCTTGGCAATAGATTTAACCGATGTTGAGGTATTGGGAGAAGAGGATTACAAGTCTACAAGAGGAACAGATCAGTGGCTTATGAATAATTGTCATAAGTATGGATTTATTAACAGATATCCAGCTAATAAGGTTAGTGTTACTGGTGTAAGTGATGAGCAGTGGCAGTTTAGATATGTTGGAAGAGAGGCTGCTGAATTTATGGCTGCAAATAATCTATCCTTAGAGGAGTTTATGGAGCTTGTTCAATAAAATACTAATAGGGTTGGTTTTATTATGACACCGAGAGAAGAGAAAAAAAGATTAAGAAGAAAAAAGAAAGCTATTAGAAAAGCGCTACATGTTCTTAATATTGCATTATTTATACTTGTGGTTATTATAACATTTGTAGGAATTTTCCATATATTTACACCTAAAAAGGCATATAGAAATAAAGGTGTTGATAGCTTTAATGCAGGTGAATATGAAGCTGCAATAGAACATTTTGATAAGGCTTTAGGCTATAATCAGTGGTTTTCTGATAAGCTTAATGTTGATATTTGTTATTATAAGGCGGATGCATATCTTAGATTAGAGATGTATCCAGAGGCTTATAATACTTACAAATATATATTAGATGAGTATTCTGATTCTCATTATAATGAGGAGGATGTGACTTATCTTATGACTATTACAGATGCACTTATAAGATTTTCTAAGGGGGAATATTATGGTTCTCATGGAACCTTTGTAGATGCAGTAAGTAAGGGGTATACAGAGCTTGCTGTTTATGCGGCTATATGTTATGAGCATCTTGATGATTACGATAAGATGAAGGAATACTTTGATATATATAGTAGAGAAGTTGGAATGGATGCATATCTGTGTTATAAATTTGCACAATATTACATTGAGCAAGAGGATTACAATACAGGCGCTGCATATACAAATCAGGGTTTAATGCAAGAGGATAAAACATATGAGAAGCAGCTTAGATATACTCAGATTGTATGTTATGAAAAGCTTGGTCAGTTTAATGAGGCCTTTGCATTGGTTAAAGAGTATGTGGAGCTTTATCCTGACGATATGAAGGGTGCAGACTTATATGCATATTTGGATACTAGAGTAAATATTTCTGAGGAACCTATCAATGATATTTATGATTTGTATGGTGATGATAACTCAGATGATTATTTGGAAGAATATTAATAATTATAATGATGTATAAATATTATGGTTGTTTATTATATATGAACAACCATAATATTATTATGTCAACCAAAAGGTGATTGTATGTTTGAGAATAAGGATTTAGAAGAAAAGGTAATATTGTTCTGTGTTGATCTTGATAATGGTGAGGATGTTGAGGTTAATCTTGATGAGCTGGAGGAGCTTGTTAAAACTGCAGGAGCAACTGTAGTAGGTAGGCTGGTTCAAAAGAAGGATGGCATTGACAAGGCGACCTATATTGGATCTGGAAAAACTATGGAATTAAGAGAAATGGTTGAAGAGCTTGGTGCCACAGGTGTTGTGTGTGATGATGAGCTTAGTCCTATGCAACTTAAGAATTTAGAAGAGGCTGTTGATACAAAGATTATGGACAGAACCATGGTTATTCTAGATATATTTGCAGGAAGAGCCACTACCAGAGAAGGTAAAATTCAGGTAGAGTTAGCTCAGTTAAAATATAGATCCTCTAGACTTATTGGTATGAGAAGCTCACTTTCTAGATTGGGTGGTGGTATTGGTACCAGAGGTCCTGGTGAGAAAAAGTTAGAGATTGATAGGCGTATAATCAGGGATAGAATTGCACAGCTTCAGCGAGAATTAGAAGATGTAAAATCTCACAGAGAAGTTATGCGTAAGCAAAGAATAGCTGGTGATTTACCAATTGTTTCCATTGTGGGATATACTAATGCAGGTAAATCAACCTTGTTGAATCATCTGACAGATGCAGGAGTTTTAGAGGAGGATAAGCTTTTTGCCACTTTGGATCCTACGTCACGTAATCTTAAGCTTTTAAATGGTCAGGAGATTATAATTACAGATACAGTTGGATTTATCAGAAAGCTACCTCATCATCTTATTAATGCCTTTAGGTCTACCTTAGAGGAAGCAAAATATGCTGATATTATTCTTCATGTTGTTGATGTATCAAACCCTCAGGCTGATAGTCATATAATTACTGTTTATGAAACTTTAGATAGCTTAGGAGTTGAGAATAAAACAATAATTACTGCATTTAATAAGATTGACAAGGTTGAGGAAATGCCTATTATAAAGGATTTTAAAGCTGATGCAATTGTGAATATCGCAGCTAAAAAGGAAATTGGCTTTGATAAGCTTATGGAAACTTTAGCAGATGAGATAAATAAATGTAGAAAATATGTAGAGAAGCTTATCTCTTATAATGATGCAGGTATTATTAATAAAATTAGAAAGTCAGGTACCTTGCTTTCTGAAGAATATAGAGAGGATGGAATATTTATTAAAGCATATGTAGATGGTAGCTTTAATATTTAATTATTTATGGAATTACCAAAGTTATTTGAAGACAATATGATACAGTTACTTGGTTCTGAGTATGAAAGCTATAAAGCATGCTTGGATAAGCCTATGTTTCATGGTATTAGAATTAATACCATGAAGATAAGTGTTGAGGATTTTCTTAAGATTAATCCATTTCACTTAAAACCTGTTCCATGGTGTAGTAATGGGTTTTATTATGACGAACAGTTAGATAAACCATCAAAGCATCCATATTATTATGCTGGTTTATATTATATTCAAGAGCCAAGTGCCATGACTCCTGCTGCAGTTATTCCTATTGAAAAAGGAGACAGAGTTTTAGACATATGTGCTGCTCCAGGTGGTAAGTCTACAGAGCTTGCAGCTAAGCTTGATGGTACAGGAATAATCGTTTCAAATGATATTAGTGCTTCAAGAGCTAAGGCTTTACTTAAGAATCTAGAGGTTTTTGGTACCACCAATGCACTAATAATAAGTGAGCCACCATATAAGCTTTCTGAGCGCTTTACAGGATATTTTGACAAAATCTTAATTGATGCCCCTTGTTCAGGAGAGGGAATGTTTAGAAAGTCTAACTCCATGATTACTGCATGGGAAAATAATGGTAATCAATTATTTAGTGATCTTCAGATAAGTATACTTAAGGAAGTTGTTAAGATGCTAAAGCCAGGTGGTAAAATTCTATATTCTACCTGCACCTTTTCGCCACTTGAGAATGAGAAATCAATAGAATATCTTTTAAGCTTAGATGACAGCTTAGAGTTATGTGATTTTGAGAAATATAAGGATTTTGATAATGGACACCCAGAATGGTCTAATTCGCATGATGAATCTCTTGTAAAGTGTGCTAGGCTTTGGCCACACAGAATAGATGGTGAGGGACATTTTGTTGCCTTAGTTAAAAAGGAAGGTACATCTATAAATTCTGGTAATTCCGGAAGTTACCCTATTAAAAAAGCTAAGCTTACTAAGGAAACTGAGGAGTTTTTCAAGCTTTTTTCTAAGGAATTTGATGTTAATAGAATTGAAATGTCACAGGATAAGCTTTACTTTATACCTGATACATTTCCGGCAGTGAGAGGACTTAGAATACTTAGATGTGGTCTTTATCTTGGTGAAATTAAAAAGAACAGATTTGAACCAAGCCAATCCTTGGCTATGAGCTTAAAAGCTTCAGATTTTCATAATGTGGTTAATCTTTGTGCTGAGGATGAAAGAGTAAACAAATATCTCAAAGGAGAGACCATTGAAGCCGATGGTAAAAATGGCTGGGTTTTGGTCTGTGTTGATTCATATCCTCTTGGATGGGGTAAACTTAATAATGGTATATTGAAGAATAAATATTTACCTGGTTGGAGGTTAATGTCATGAGTATTGCCATAGTCACTGGTGCATCTTCTGGAATGGGAAGAGAATTTGTGTATCAGATTAGCAAAAAGTATAAGACTATAGATGAGATATGGGTAATAGCAAGAAGATTAGATAAGCTTGAAGAATTATCCAAGGATATTGCCAATGTAAAAATTAAAGCACTAAAATATGATGTTTCAAATGATGCAGATATGATTCGCTTCAAGATGCTTCTTATGCAAGAAAATCCTCAGGTTAGAGTGCTTGTGAATTCTGCTGGGTATGGGATAATAGGAAAGTTTGAAGAAATTGGCACTGATAACGTAGATATGTGCAAGGTTAATTGTGTAGGACTTACTAAGATGATAGATATGGTTATTCCTTATATGACATGTAATAGAGGAAATATATGGAATATTGCATCATCCGCAGCCTTTATGCCACAGCCATCCTTTGCAACCTATGCTGCAACTAAATCTTATGTTTTAAGCTTATCAAGAGCATTGAATAAGGAACTTAAATCTAAAAATATTACTGTTACAGCAGTATGTCCCGGACCTGTTAAAACCGAATTTTTTGATAGGGCAGAGTTGCATCATAGTGCAAAGTTTTATAAAAAGCTTGGTATGGCAAAACCTGACAAGGTTGTAGAGCTTGCATTAAAGGATGGATATCATGGCAAAGCAGTGTCTGTTTATGGTTTTACAATGAAGGCATTTAGGATATTGAGTAAAATATTGCCACATGAATTTATGCTTAAATTTATAAATTAATACTAGATGGAGAAAGTTTATGAATAAGACTAACAAAGGAGAATATGGATATTTAAAAGCATATAAATTATCAAAGCTAACAATAATATTAGTATTATCAGTTATGCTGGCTGCAGTGGTAATAGGAACCATTTTGATGTATGGAGATACCTCAAGAGTAATAATAGTATTCGCAATATTATTATCCTTGCCTTTGGCAAAATTTTTAATAGCATATATTATTGTTTCAAAGTTTAACCCACTTACCTTTGATCAGCATGCAAAAATAGCTAATAACTATAAAAATAAAGATAGTAGTCTTATGTTTGATATTACAATTTCCCAGTATGAGGGTATTAAATTCTATCATTCAATGCTTATTAAGAATGGGAAAATATATGCTTTAGTACTTAATAAGGATTACTCAGCTAAGAAAAAGGATTATGAAAAGTGGATTGCTGCTTGTATTACAGGTGATAAATATAAGTACAAGATTAGCGTGTATGATGACATTGATGAATATATTAAGAAGATTAATTCAGTCAGCGAGCCTAATGATAATAATAAGCTGATTGATAGGCATATTAGAGAGGAAATTCTGTCGGCAGGTGTTTAAATATGATAGAGATTAATATTACGGATAATGAATCAGGTCAAAGACTGAATAAATATCTAATGAAATATCTTAATAGTGCACCATCATCATTTATATACAAAATGCTAAGAAAGAAAAATATAGTACTAAATGATAAAAAGGCACAGGGGGATGAATTACTTTCCCAAGGTGATGTTATAAAACTATATTTAGCTGATGACACTATATCAAAATTTAAAACTACATCCAAAATCGTTAATAATGGTGCTACTGTTGGTAATAAGTCCTTTGTAACGGATTTGTCCAGAAAGCTTAATATCCTTTATGAGAATAAGGATATTATGGCCGTTCATAAGGATGCAGGTGTATTGTCTCAGAAGGCTAGCAAAGACGACTATTCTATCAATGAAGCTATATGTGATTATGTTGCAAATAACGATAAATATGATCACAGTGATACATTTAAACCATCTGTGTGTAATAGACTGGACAAGAACACTTCAGGCATTATTCTTGCTGGAATTACCCTTAGGGGGAGCCAATATTTGTCCAAAGCATTAAAGGATAGAAGCTTGGATAAGTTCTATTTTACAATAGTAAAAGGACAGCTCAAGAATAAAATCACTTGTCAGGCTTACATAAACAAGGATAGTGATAAAAATTTGTCAAAGGTTATAAGCCAGGAAGAGTATGATAAAATTAAGCAATCCAAGGATTTTGATAGTAAAAGCTATTCTAGGATTATGACTGAATTTATTCCTATTTCCTCTAATGGAGACAGTACACTTCTTAAAATCAAGCTGATTACAGGTAAATCACATCAGATAAGAGCTCATTTGAAATATTTGGGTTATCCAATGGCTGGTGATATAAAATATGGTCACAAGGCTTATAATATATATATGAAGAATAACTATAAGCTGTCAAATCATTTGCTTCATGCAGGAATAGTATATTTAGATAAGAACACTGTTATAAATGATCCCCTTCCTGAAATTTTTATAAGAATTTGTAAGGGTGAGGGATTAGATTATAAGGGGATTTCATAATGTTTTAAAAGAGAGGTAATTATGGCAACCTGGAATTCCAGAGGATTAAGAGGTTCCACACTTGAGGAGCTTATTAATATTACTAACGAATTATATAGAGAAAAAGGTCTTGGTCTTGTTCAGAAGATTCCCACACCTATAACTCCAGTTAAAATTGATAAGGAAAATGGTAATATTTCCCTTGCTTATTTTGAAAAGGATTCCACTGTGGATTATATTGGTGTGGTTCAAGGAGTTCCTATATGCTTTGATGCCAAGGAATGTGCAGTTGACAAGTTTTCATTAAGAAATATTCACGAGCATCAGATTAATTTCATGAGGGATTTTGAAAAACAAGATGGTATAAGCTTTTTAATCATAATGTTTACTCATAAAAATCAGTTTTATTATATGAGATTTTCTGAGCTTGCTGAATATTTAGATAGGGTAGATGAGGGACATCCAAAATATTTTTCATATGATGAATTAGATCCTGAATATTTTATAAAGGGTGAAGCTGGTGCTTTAGTACATTATTTAAAGGCACTTCAGCAAGATTTGAATAGTAGAAAATAAATAACCTGAGTGTTTTGATATGTGGCATATCATTTTAGCACTCAGGTTTATTTTATCTTTGTCTTTTGATTGCTTCAGGCCAACCTTCAAGATTTGCGTTACAGATAGCGGCAAATATTTTTTCTTTGCATCCAGGATTTTCTTGTTCTAAAGATTTTATATGTTGCTTAGCATATTCACGCTTTGTAAATCCATCTGCCGGACATTTGGCAGTTACTACCGGTAGCTTCATAGCTCTTTCAAATGCAGCGATTTCTCCCTCATTGCAAAACATAAGAGGTCTAATCATAGTAAGCTTACTTCTGTCTAAATAAGTGACAGGAGAGAAGGTGTGAATTCTTCCTTCAAATATAAGAGACATAAAAAATGTTTCAATTATGTCATCCTTGTGGTGAGCATAAGCAAATTTGTTACAACCAAGCTCCTTAATTTTATCATTTAAAGCACCCTTGCGCATTTTAGCACACAGAGAGCATGGGTTGCTTTCTTTTCTATAATTAAAAATAATATCATAGATTTCAGTTTTTTCTATATAGTAGGGAACATCTAGTTCTTCACATAATTTTTCGATTTCATCAGTATGAAAGCCAGGATATCCTAAATCTATAGTTATGGCGATTATATCAAATTTTTTGGGATAAAAGCGTCTAAGATGAGCCATGCCATATAATAAAGCAAGACTATCCTTTCCACCAGAGATTCCAATGGCAATTTTATCGCCATCATCTATCATTTGATATGTATCTATAGCGCGTCTTGTGTGACTTAAAAGTTTCTGTAGCTTCATATTGCCTCCTACATTTTAAAAAAAGTTACAGATTGTAGTATAGCATATGAAAAATAAAAGTGTAAAGTACAGAAATGAATATAGAAATGAATCAATAAAGGGAGGTTTATTGTACATTTAATATATTATAGTACTAACATAGAAACAATTTATGACACAAAAACGAACAATTGTTCTAAAAAAATATTGACAAACATCTGTTCGTGATGTATATTATATATAGAACAACAGTTCGGTGCGGATTAATTATGGAGGAGTGTGTAAGATGGAGAGAGTGTTAAGATTTATTCATTATAATTTTAAGTTGTTTATTATTGGTTTGTGTGTACTGTTTGTTCTGGGGATTGGAGCATTAAGTACTCTTGATGCTGGAGGTAAGGCTAGTGCTTCCACATCTAATCAGAAGTATTTTATTTGTATAGAAATAAGTGAGGGAGATACACTTTGGAGCATTGCAGATACTTATATATCAGAGGAATATTCTTCTGTTGATGAGTATGTGAAGGAAGTAAAGGAGCTTAACGATTTAAGCAGTGACAAAATATTTTGCGGTGCAACTCTGGTGGTGCCATACTTTGCACCGTAGGGTTTTACATAATTTTCCATACCTTGGGCCAGCCTGCTATATGTAGGTTGGCTCTCCTTTTTTGAGTTGAAAAATCTGGTCAAGTATCATATAATTAATTGGTTAAGGGTTTAATAGATTTTCTTAACGGAAAGGATTTCGTTATATGAATGATAATATACCGGTTATGGAACCGGATAGACAGTATTATTATATGGATAAATGTAAGGAGTTAATCCTTGATTTAAAAAAGGATAGAGATGTATTAACTTATTCTGTTGTAACCTTTGGCTGTCAGATGAATGCACATGATTCGGACAAGCTTAAAGGCATATTAGAAACTATTGGCTTTGAAGAGGTAGAGGGTGAAGATGCGGACTTTGTAATATTTAATACCTGTACAGTTAGAGAGAATGCCAATAAAAAACTGTATGGTCATCTGGGTCATCTAAAAAGCTTAAAGAAGAAAAAACCACATATGATGATTGCTTTATGTGGTTGTATGATGCAGGAGCCACATGTTGTTGAAACTATAAAGAGCAAATATAGAATCGTAGATATAGTTTTCGGAACTCATAACATTTATAAATTGTCGGAGCTTATATATAATAGATTAGTTACAGGAGAGAGAACCTTCGAAATATTGGATAAAAGCTATGAGACTGTTGAGAAGCTTCCGCAGAAGAGAAAATATTCTTTTAAGTCAGGGGTAAATATAATGTACGGCTGTAACAATTTCTGCAGCTATTGTATTGTTCCTTATGTTAGAGGCAGGGAGAAGAGTAGACCAGCTGATGATATTATTGCTGAGATACAAGATATTGCATCTAAAGGTGTTAAGGAAGTTATGCTTTTAGGGCAGAATGTTAATTCCTATGGTCAAATTTATGATTATGAGGATGGAAAGATAGTTAGAGTTCCTGAGAATGAAAAGGTTACATTTCCAGAGCTTCTTACTATGGTTTGTAGGATAGATGGGATTGAGAGAGTTAGGTTTATGACTAGTCATCCAAAGGATTTATCTGATGATTTGATAGAAGTAATGGCCAAGGAGCCTAAGGTTTGTAAGCATATTCATCTTCCTGTTCAATCTGGTTCCACAGATATTTTGGCAAAGATGAATAGAAGATATACAAAGGAGCAGTATCTTGACTTAGTTTCGAGAATAAGGAAGGCTATACCGGATGTATCAATTACTACTGATATTATTGTTGGCTTTCCGGGAGAAACTGAGGATGATTTCCTTGAAACATTAGATGTAGTTAAGAAGGTAGAATATGATCAGGCATATACCTTCATATATTCAAAGCGAACGGGAACGCCTGCTGCCACTATGGATAATCAGATTCCAGATGAAGTTGTAAAGGATAGATTCAACAGACTTCTTGCTACAGTTAATGAAATTTCTTATAAACGAGTGGGAAGATATGAAAATGTTGTAAAAGAGGTTCTTGTAGAGGAAATCAATCATCAGGACAAGGAGCTAGTTACAGGTCGTACAGAGGAGAACATTACTGTACATTTTAGAGGAGATAATAGTTTAATAGGCAATATTGTGCCAGTTAAGCTTTTATCCTGTAAAGGATTTTATTATTTAGGAGAAAGAGAGATTTAAGTATCATGAACAAACTAAAGCCAAAGTTGTTTTCTGTTATGAAAACATATAATAAGAGTCAATTTTTTAAGGATATTATAGCAGGTATAATAGTTGCTATTATTGCATTACCACTATCTATTGCTTTAGCAATAGCTTCAGGTGTTAGTCCTGAGCAGGGACTTTATACTGCCATTTTTGCAGGATTCTTTATCTCATTTTTAGGAGGTAGTAGAGTTCAGATTGGTGGACCAACTGCTGCATTTGTTGTTATTATTTATGGAATTGTTACCGAGTTTGGTATGGCAGGACTTACTATTGCCACAATTATGGCTGGTATTATGCTTATACTTATGGGTATTTTCAAATTTGGTAGTTTGATTAAGTATATTCCATACACTATTACCTGTGGTTTTACTGCCGGTGTGGCAATCGGTATATTTGCAGGTCAGATTAAAGATTTCTTAGGTCTTGATATGGGATCTGTTCCAGCAGAATTCATCGAAAAGTGCAAGGAATATGCTAAGGTTATAACAACAGTTGATAGAGATACAGTTATTGTTGGTGTAATATCACTTGCAATTCTTATTGTTATGCCTAAGATATCCAAGGTTATTCCAGGTTCACTTGTTGCCATTATTGTAGCTACACTTTTGGTTAAGTTTACACCTCTTGAGACAGCTACAATTGGTAGTGTATATGGTGAGTTATCCTCATCACTGCCAAAGCCATCAATTCCAGATGTTAATTTGGATATGATAAGTAAGCTTATGTCAAGTGCATTTACAATTGCTATACTTGCTGGTATTGAATCACTTTTGTCCTGCGTAGTATCAGATGGTATGATTAATAGCAGACATAGATCAAATATGGAGCTTATAGGACAGGGTGTTGGTAATATTGCTTCAGGTATATTTGGCGGTATTCCAGCTACAGGTGCAATTGCAAGAACTGCTGCCAATGTAAAAAATGGTGGTCGTACACCTATAGCGGGCATGGTTCACGCATTAACACTTTTACTTATTCTTAAATTGTTTATGCCTTTGGCAGCGCTTATTCCTATGACAACTCTAGCAGCAATTCTTATTGTTGTTGCATACAATATGGGAGAGTGGAAGGAATTTTTCCATTTGATTAAGCATGCACCTAAGAGTGATGTTGCAATATTACTTGTAACATTTTTACTTACAGTAATATTTGACCTTGTTGTGGCTATAGAATTTGGTCTTATTCTAACTGCGTTGCTATTTATTAAGAGAATGTCAGATGTTTCTTCTATTAGAGGTTGGACTTATAGAGATGGAGAGGATGACAGCGAGGAAAATGATCCTATGCATATTGCTTTAAAGTCTGTGCCACAGGGAACTCTTGTATATGAAATAGATGGACCGATGTTCTTTGGTGTTGCTGATAATTTCCTTAATATTTCAGTTAAGGATGACACTAAGGTGCTTATTCTTCGTATGAGAAGTGTACCAGCTATGGATATTACTGCATTACAGTCCTTAGAGAAGGTTTATGATAAGTGTAAGAAGAAGGGTGTAACAGTGCTTTTGTCACATGTTAACGAGCAGCCTATGAAGGTTATGGAGAAGGCTGGTTTTGCTGAGAAGATTGGTGCAGATAATTTCTGTGAGAATATTGATGCAGCTTTAGTTAGAGCTGGAGAATTGGTTTAATTAAGTTATATTACATACATTGAGGTGAAAAATGGGAAAGTTATCTCCTATGATGGAGCAGTACGTAGCAACTAAAGAACAGTATAAGGACTGCATATTATTTTATAGATTAGGTGATTTCTATGAGATGTTTTTTGAAGATGCGCTATTGGCTTCAAAAGAACTAGAAATTACACTAACCGGTAAAGAATGTGGTCTTGAAGAAAGAGCACCAATGTGTGGTGTTCCATATCATGCTGCAGATACATATATTAATAGACTTATTGAGAAGGGATATAAGGTAGCTATTGGAGAGCAGGTGGAGGATCCTAAGCAAGCAAAGGGCTTGGTAAAGCGTGAGGTTGTTAGGATAGTAACTCCAGGTACTAATATGTCTGCTGAAATTCTTGATGAGTCTAAGAATAATTACCTTATGAGCATTTCATATTATAATTTTAAATATGGTATTGCTGTAGCAGATATTAGTACTGGAATTTTTAAAACCTGTCATGTTAACTCTTCTGATAAAGTGATAGATGAGATTAATAAATATCAACCTTCAGAGATTATTTATCAGGATACATTTATTAATTCGGGTATTGATATTAGTCTTACTGTTGATAAGCTTAAGATTGCTACAACTGAGGCCCCCACTCATTATTTTAATATTGATAGTTGCGAGATTTTATTAAAGAGACATTTTAATATTGCTAGCATTGAAGTTTTAGGACTTAGAGATTTCCCTGAAAGTGTTGTTTCATCAGGTGCCTTGCTACAGTATCTCTATGATACCCAGATGAATACACTTAAGCATATTAGTCATATAGAGCAGTATGCAGTGGATTCTTATATGATAATTGATTCTTCTACTAGAAGGAATCTTGAATTGACTGAAACCCTTCGCGATAAGCAGAAGAAGGGCTCTTTGTTGTGGGTTTTGGACAAGACCAAAACAGCTATGGGAGCTAGAAAGCTACGTGAATATGTGGAACAGCCTCTATTAGACAAGAATATGATAGAAGATAGACTTAATTCTGTAGAAGCTATGAATAACTCTATGATTACTAGAGAGGAACTTAGGGAATACCTAAATTCTATCTACGATTTAGAGCGACTTATGACTAGAATATCTTTAAAAACTGCAAATCCTAGGGATATGCTTAGCTTTAAGAATTCTATTAGATATTTGCCGGATATTAAGAATTTACTTAAGGAAATTGAAGCTGATAGATTTAAGATAATTTATAATGATTTTGATGAGTTAACAGATCTTTTTGATTTGTTGGAGGCTGCAATTGATGAAGAACCACCTATCGCTATTAAGGAGGGTGGAATATTCAAGCCAGGTTATCTAGAGGATATAGACAGATTGAAGCTTGCTAAGACCGAATGTAAGAATTGGTTGGCTGAGCTTGAAAATGCCGAGAAGGAAGCTACTGGAATTAAGAATCTTAGAATCAAATACAATAAGGTTTTTGGATACTATTTTGAGGTTACTAATTCCTTTAAAAGTATGGTTCCAGATTACTTTATTAGGAAGCAGACCTTGGCCAATGCAGAGAGATATACTACTGATAAGTTGGATGAACTTTCTAACACAATTCTTGGTGCCGAGGATAAGCTTTATGCTTTAGAGTATGAAACATATGTTGCGCTTAGAGATACTATTGGAGATGCGCTAGTTAGAGTACAGAAGATGGCTCATTATATAGCAGAGCTTGATGCATTGGCATCTCTTTCAAAGGTGGCTGAAAAGAATAATTATGTTCGACCAAATATTAATGAGGATGGAATTATTGATATTAAGGCTGGAAGACATCCCGTAGTTGAAAAGATGCTTGATGCAAATTCATTTGTTTCAAATGATACGTATCTTAATAATTTAGAAAGTAGAATTTCCATAATTACAGGACCTAATATGGCTGGAAAGTCAACATATATGCGTCAGACCGCACTTATTACCCTTATGGCGCAAATCGGTTCCTTTGTACCTGCAGAATATGCAAATATTGGTATATGTGACAGAATATTTACCAGAGTAGGTGCTTCTGATGACCTTGCATCGGGACAATCTACATTTATGATTGAGATGACTGAGGTGGCAAATATCCTTAGAAATGCAACTGCCAATAGTTTACTTATATTAGATGAGATTGGCAGAGGAACATCAACCTTTGATGGTCTTAGTATTGCTTGGGCTGTAGTTGAGTATATTGCTAACAAGGATGTGCTTGGTGCAAAGACACTTTTTGCCACACATTATCATGAACTTACAGAACTAGAGGGTAAGCTTTCAGCAGTAAATAATTATTGTATTGCTATTAAGGAGGATGGAGATAATATTGTATTCCTCCGTAAGATTATTAAGGGTGGCGCAGATAGAAGCTATGGTATTCAGGTTGCAAGACTTGCAGGAGTTCCTGAGGTGGTATTAAAAAGAGCAGATGAAATATGTGCTCAGCTTGTAGAATCTGATATTGCAAACAAAGCAAAATCTATTGAATCTAAGGAATTAAAAACTAAGAAAACAAACGACTTTGAGCAATTTTCTTTATTTTCATCACCTGTTGAGATGGAGATTGCCAATGAACTTAAAACTATGGATTTAGATAATATGACACCTATGAAGGCTATGCTATATCTACAGGAGCTTCAGGGTAGATTAAAGGGTTAATTAAGGGGATACAAGTATGATTAAATTACTTGATAAGACAACTATAGATAAGATTGCAGCTGGTGAGGTTATAGAGAGACCCTCATCTGTAGTTAAAGAGCTTCTTGAAAATGCCATTGACGCTCATGCTACATCAATTACAGTGGAGATTAAGGAGGGAGGTATATCCTTCATTAGAGTAACAGATAATGGTGATGGTATACCAAAGGATCAGGTCAGAACTGCATATATGCGTCATGCTACAAGCAAAATTGAGGATGCAACTGATTTGGAGAGCATAGCATCTCTTGGATTTAGAGGTGAGGCATTATCTACTATAGCTGCGGTATCTCAGACAGAGATGATAACTAAAACTGCAGAGGACTTAGTTGGTGTCAAGTATGTTATACATGGTGGAGACGAAATAGAATATAAAGAAGTAGGTGTGCCTGAAGGTACAACTATAGTAGTTAGAAATCTATTTTTTAATACACCTGCCCGTAAAAAATTCCTTAAAACTCCTATGACAGAGGGCTCTTATATTAATGATTTGGTGCTTAGAATTGCATTATCTCATCCAGAAATAGCATTTAAGCTTATTATTAATGGTCAGACAAAGCTTGATACTTCTGGCAATGGAAAGCTTAAGGATACATTGTATCAGTTATTTGGTAGAGATATTACTTCTAATATCATAGAAGTTGATTATGAACAATCAGATATTAAGATAAAAGGTTTTATAGGCAAACCCTTTATTTCAAGAGGTAATAGAGGCCTAGAAAATTATTTTATAAATAAACGATATATAAAGAGTAATATTGTTAATCGTGCTATTGAGGAAGGCTATAAAACCTTTGTAATGCAGCATAAATTTCCGTTTACTGCCTTATTTATAGAGCTTCCACTTGATAAATGTGATGTAAATGTTCACCCTACCAAGATGGAGTTTAAGTATGATAATGAGAGAGCTTTGTTTGAGGCGGTGGCAAAGGCTGTTAAGGAGGCATTATCCTTTAAAGAGCTTATTCCAAAGGCGGAATATAATACTCAGACTAAGGTAATAAAAAGTGTAGAAAGACCTGCTGAGCCATATGAAACAAGAAGAGTTAATAATTCCTTAGCACCTCATAAAGCAGAAATTAATGAAAATAATGAGGCTACTACAGCTAGTTCAACAGCTACAAATACAGTTTCTTCTTCAAATACAGTGTCTGTTGCAAATACAGTAACCACCACATTAAAGCCTGCCAGTCAATCCAAGATTAATGGTTATTCTGCTTCGTATAGTATTTTAGAGCAGATGAAAAAGCAGGATGAGGAGATAAAAAAGGATACAGATACAAAATCTAACATTAAAAATGAAGCTAAAATTGTAGATGAAAAAGAGCAAATTCAAGAAGCTACAGCGGTAGTAAAGGATGCTGGGTATAAATTTGCTTCATCGCCTTATGCTAAGTCCAATGCAAGTGTAGTAGAAGATAGTGCTGACAGAGGAGTTGATATAACTAATCTACTTAAGGATGATGGTGTTAAGCTTCAAATTAGCGCTAAGGATGAGGTTACTTACGGCACTCAGGCTTCATTATTTGATGAGAAATTCTTATCTGAATCGGCTAGGAAAAAGCATAGACTTATAGGTCAGGTATTTGGAACCTATTGGCTTATAGAGTATGAGAATAATCTATATATTATGGATCAGCATGCTGCTCATGAGAAGGTAAAATATGAGGAGCTTATGTCTCAGCTTGAGACTAAAGAGGTCTATTCTCAACAGCTAATGCCTCCAATGGTTGTAACAGTTTCTTATGCTGAGAGAGAAGCTATACTTAATAATTATGATCTATTTATGAAATTTGGCTACGATATAGTAGAATTTGGCGGTAACGAGTTTAAAATTAATGCAGTACCTACAAACCTGTATGGCATTCATGGAAGAGAGATGTTTATGGAGTTTGTAAGCTCACTTATAGATAATGCAGGATATATGTCTAATGAGGTATTTATTAAGAAGCTATCCACTATGGCATGTAAGGCAGCCATTAAGGGCAATATGAGAATTACCTTTGCGGAAGCTGATGCTTTAATTGAACAGCTATTAAAGTTAGAGAATCCGTACACTTGTCCTCATGGAAGACCTACAATAATTTCTATGAGTGAAAGAGAGTTAGAGAAAAAGTTCAAAAGAGTATTATAAATAATAAAAATTTACTATAATAATATTATGTTAACAAAAATGAATTTTGATATATTTCCAATAAAAAATAGTCGATAATAATAATTTTATGTAAACAAAGAGAGTGGCTATTATATATGAACAAAAATTTTGAAAAAAAATTAATAGTTCTTACAGGACCAACTGCAGTTGGCAAGACCGACCTTTCTATAAAGCTTGCCCAAAAGGTTAATGGAGAGATTATTTCTGCTGATTCTATACAGGTGTATAAGCATCTTAATATAGGTTCCGCAAAAATAACCAAGGAAGAGATGAATGGAGTAAGGCATCATCTTATAGACGTTTTAGATCCTAAGGAAAGCTTTAATATTGCTACATTTAAGTCTATGGCAGATGAAGCTATAGCGGATATATACAGTAGAGGTAAGCTTCCTATTATAACAGGTGGCACAGGCTTTTATATTCAATCTGTTTTGTATGATGTTGATTTTACTGAGAATTTTGATGATGGTTATAGAGCTAAGTTAGAAGATTTGGCCAAGAATAAAGGTGGAGATTATCTTCATGAAATGTTGAGGGAAATTGATCCTGCTTCAGCAGAGGCTATTCATGCCAATAATGTAAAGAGAGTAATTCGAGCACTAGAGTTTAATCATCAGACAGGACAGCTTATTTCAGAGCATAATGCAACTGAATCAGCTAAGAACTCTCCATATAATTTTGCTTATTTTGTTCTTAATTTAGATAGGAATACTTTATATTATAGAATTAATAAGCGTGTTGATATTATGCTAGAGCAAGGCTTGGTAGATGAAGTTAGATATCTTAGAGATGAACTTAAGCTTACTAAAGATATGGTATCTATGCAAGGTCTTGGGTATAAGGAAATACTTCAATATTTAGATGGAGAGATTAGTTTAGAAGAGGCTGTTTACATATTGAAGCGTGATACAAGGCATTTTGCCAAGAGACAGTTGACCTGGTTTAAGAGAGAAAAGGATGTAATCTGGGTTGATAAGGATATATTAGACACAGATAATTCACAGCTTGAGTTTATAATGAATGAACTTAAAGCTAGAAATATAATTTAGGAGTATTACGTATGGATAATTTAAGGGAGTATTACATACAACTTGGTGTTTCACCAAAGGTATATGATTTTTGTAGTGAAATTGAGAAAAGTCTTGAGAATAGATTTAAGGATATTGATACTGTAACTGAGTTAAATCAGGTAAAGGTTATTAAGGCTATGCAGGAGTGTCGTTTTGCTGAGGAGCATATGAATGGAACTACTGGCTATGGTTATAACGATGCTGGTCGTGAGGTAGTTGAGGATATATATGCAAAGGTGTTTAAAACTGAAGCTTCACTAGTAAGACAGCAGATTACCTGTGGAACCCATGCCTTAGCTATTGCATTAGGTGGAAATCTTAGACCTGGTGATGAGATACTTTCTCCTTGTGGTAAGGTTTATGATACCTTAGAAGGAGTTATTGGAGTAAGAGAATCCAAAGGTTCTCTTGCGGAGTTTGGCATTACATTTAAAAAGGTTGATTTGCTTCCTAATGGTGATTTTGATTACGAGAATATTAAGAAGAGTATAAATGAAAAAACTAAGCTTATTGAGATTCAGCGTTCAAAAGGATATGACGTAAGACCAACCCTATCTGTAAAGCAGATAGGGGATGTAATAAGCTTCATTAAGAGTATTAAGCCTGATGTTATCTGTATGGTAGATAATTGCTATGGCGAGTTTGTTGAGGTTATTGAACCTTCAGAGGTTGGAGCTGATATGGTTGTTGGCTCATTGATTAAGAATCCAGGTGGTGGTCTTGCTCCTATAGGTGGATATATTTGTGGAACCAAGGAATGTATAGATAATTGTGCTTACAGACTTACTAGTCCGGGACTCGGTAAGGAGGTTGGCGCTTCTCTAGGTGTTACAAGAAATATTGCACAGGGACTATTCATGGCCCCAACGGTCACTGCAGCAGCTCTTAAGGGAGCTATATTTGCAGCAAATGTATATGAAAAGCTTGGCTTTAAAACTGTTCCAAATGCCACAGAGGATAGGCACGATATAATACAGGCTGTTGAATTTGGCAAGCCAGAGCTTATACAGGCTTTCTGTGAGGGAATTCAAGCAGCGGCACCTGTTGACAGCTTTGTTACCCCTGTTCCATGGGATATGCCAGGTTATGATAGTCAGGTTATTATGGCTGCTGGTGCATTTGTGTCAGGTGCTTCAATTGAGCTTAGTGCAGATGCACCTATGAAGGAGCCTTATGCAGTATATTTTCAGGGAGGACTTACATATCATCATGCAAAGTTTGGTATTATGATGTCACTCCAAAAAATTGTAGAAAAAGAACTTATATCATGGTAAAATAATATGATGTTTTTATAAGAGATTTCATCATTTGGAGGGAGAAATATGGCAGGAGCAGCATATAAAAACTACTGGACATTGCTTATTATATTGTTAAGTGGAATTGTTTTAGGTGGTTTTATAGGATATTTATGTAGAAACGTTAGCTTTTTAAGCTGGCTAAATTATGGACAAACCTTTGGGCTTTCGTCTCCGGTTGTTCTAGACTTGGGAATTATGGTGCTTACCTTTGGACTTACCATAAGTATAAATATTGCAAGTATTATTGGAATTATACTTGGAATTATAATATATAAGAAATTATAATCTTAAAGTCCCCTTTGGAGAGGTGGAAGGAGATTATATGTTAATTAAAGATATTGCAAGCTGTGAGAGACCCTATGAAAAGGCTATGGAATATGGAGTTGAAGCCCTTAGTGATGCTGAGCTTTTGGCCACAATTATTAGAACAGGCTCTAATGAATATAGTTCTATAGACCTAGCACATAAGATTTTAAATAATCATTATCTCTATAAAGGTTTGGCTGGACTAAATTTTATGAGTAGAGACGATTTACTTAGTATTAAGGGTATAGGTAATACTAAAGCTACACAGCTTTTGGCAGTTGCAGAGCTTTCCACAAGAATGATTAAGCAGAGACTCATAAAAGAAATATCTTTTAATGATGCATCAACAATAGCTGCTTATTATCAGGAAAAGTGTAAATACTTAAATAAGGAAAGATTGTATCTTATGATGTTTAATACGGCAAATGTGCTTATTAAAGAGGTATTATTAACTGAAGGAACAGTGAATCAATCCCTTGTTTCAGCTAGAGAAATATACCTTCAAGCCCTTAAATATGAAGCCGTAAATATTATTTTAGTCCATAATCATCCATCGGGAAGGGTGGAGCCAAGTTCATCGGATTTAAGCAGTACATTCGATGTATACAAAGCCGGTAAAATGCTTGGTATAAGTTTATGTGACCATATAATTGTTGGTTTTGATGAGTATTATAGTATGCATGAAAGAGGAATTATCTAATGAGGTATGATAGAAGAAAAGATATTAGTCCTAAATATTTGTTGTTAGCTTTTTCTATTATTTGTGTGGTGTTTTTGATTATTTCATACTTTGCAGGGGATCAGCTAAAGCTAGTTAAGGATATTACAGGTAACATTGTATCACCTGTACAGCAGGGTATTAATAAGTTGGGAATATGGACTGACTCTAAGGTGGAAAATTTCAAAGAAATTCAAGCTTTAAATGAGGAAAATGCAGCATTAAAAGAAGAAATTGCAATGTACAAAACTGAGATAACTAACTATCAGAATAAGTTATCAGAGCTTGATGAATTAAGGGAATTATATGCTTTGGATGAGAGCTTTCCAGAATTTGAGAAAACTGGAGCAAGAGTATTTGCAAAGGATTCATCCTCATTTTTCTCAGTATTTTATATCGATAAGGGAACTGATGATGGTATAAAAGAGGGTATGAACGTGCTTTGCGGAGAAGGTGTGGCTGGTCTCGTAATAGAGTGTCATGATGATTATTCTAAGGTTAGAGGTATTATTGATGATAATTCTAGCATAAGCGCTAAAGTAATGCCTGCCAATGCTCTTTGTACAGTTGAAGGTAATCTCAGCTTTTATCAGGAAGGTTATATTATTGTTAAGAATATTGATAAGGATGCAAAGGTTAGCTTGGGAGATAAGGTGGTAACTTCTCCTATATCAGATAGATATCATCAAGGAATAATAATTGGGTATGTTGCTGAGATTTCATATGATACTAATAACCTTACTATGACAGCTAAACTCACACCAGCAGCGGACTTTACCAATATATCAGAAGTATTAATTATACTTGATGAAAAGGAAAATCTTTTAGAAGAAAATTAAAGGAAATAATTTAGATGAGAAGAGTAATAACCCTTGGGATTTTAATTGTAATTAATTTCTCATTACAGACAACTATATTTGGTTTTCATGATATAAGCAGTATAAGTCCTAATTTATTGCTTATTCTTACTATGTCCTTTGGTCTTATGAGAGGTCGTAAGGAGGGAATGTTAGTTGGATTTTTTAGCGGTTTTTTAGTTGATTTATTCTTCTTGGACATATTAGGTCCTTATATGTTTTTGTATATGATTATTGGTTATACTAATGGATTTTTCCATAAGAACTTTATGATAGAGGATGTTATGCTTCCACTCATAATAATATTAATTGATGATTTTGTGTTCAACATGGCTGTATATATTGTTGGGTTTGCCTTGTATAATAAGTTGGATTTTTCAGCTTACTTTTACGGAATAATCCTTCCGGAAATGTTAGCCACAGTACTGTTGACTATTATTGTATATAAAATATATGTAAATATTAATCGCTGGCTTAAGGCTAAGGCTTTAAGAAAGGAAATAGTATAAATGATTTGGGAAATAATTCAGTCAATTAAAGAAACAATTTTAGATTATATAAAGCATAGATTATTCCCTATAACGGTAATTATTATTGTTATGTTTATTTTGCTTGTAAAACAGCTATTTACCCTTCAAATTGTTGAAGGTCAAAAGCATATGGAAAACTTTACTTATAAGTCCAAGAAGACATTAACAATTGAGTCTGTTAGAGGTAATATCTATGATAGAAATGGTAAGCTTTTGGCATATAATGAGCTTGCCTATTCTGTTGTGTTCAGTAATGATACTGCCATTGTTGCAGCGGCTGAGGCTAAGGGAATGGATGAAAATCAACTTAAAAATGAAATATTGTATAGAGCAATTACCATTCTTGAAAATAATAATGATAATCTTGCTATAGATTTTAATATTGCTTTAGATGAGACTGGTGAGTATAAATTTTTGGTGAAAGAATCTCAGTTAAAAAGCTTTTTGAAGGATGTTTATGCGGTTACTGACTTTGATTCTTTGGAGGATAAGGAAAAGAATTCCACTGCTGATGATGTTGTGAATTATTTATGTGATGAAGTATTTGAGATTTCACCTGATTACAGCAAAGAGGATAGGTTAAAAATACTTGCTTGTAGATATAAGCTTTGGATGAATAGATATCAGCAGTATATGCCTGTTACCATAGCTTATGATATTAGTGAGGAAAGTAATGCTTCTTTGGCTGAGTATAGTGATGAATTAATTGGAATTGATGTACAGGTTCAGGCACTTAGAAAATATAATGATGCAGTTTATTTTGCTCATATCATTGGTTATGTTGGTGGAATCTCTGATGAAGAGCTTAAAACCTACAATGCAGAGTTACCTAAGGAAGACCAATATTCTAACAGTGAAATAGTTGGTAAAACTGGTATTGAGCAGTATATGGAGCATGAGCTTAGAGGTACTACGGGTTATGAGGTTATGTTTGTTGATAATCTTGGTAAACCAATTGAAATTGTAGAAACAAAGAATGCAGAGGCAGGAAATGATGTATATCTTACATTAGATTCTGATTTACAGAAGTATTGCTATGATACTTTGGAAAAGGAAATAGCTTCAATTCTTTTGGCGAATCTAACTGCAATTTATGATATTCCAGAGGGAGAAAATGCACAGATACCAATTTGTGATGTGTATTTTGGATTGTTTAATAATAATATTTTATCCTTAGATAAAATGAAGAGAGATGATGCATCTGTTCTAGAGAAGAAAACCTATTCCAATTATCTAGCTATGAAGGAAGAGGTAATGAATGAGCTTAATGTGATACTTAGGGAAAAGCCAGTCAAAACTCTTGACTTGGAAGAGGAGTATCAGTATTACACAGAATATATTTGTGAGGTATTGAATGTTAACAATATTCTTACAACATCTATGATTCCTTATAATGATGAGGAATTTATGGCATATTCAGAGGGTGAAACATCATTAGAGCATTATCTAAAGTATTGTATAAGTATAGAGGCTATAGACATATCTAGCTTTGATGTTGAAAGCTCATATTATGATACTGATGAGGTATATGACCTTCTTTGCGAATATATTTTAAATTATTTAAGAACTGATACGGAATTCGACAAACAGATAATTAGATTTATGATAGAATCAGACGAGATAACAGGAGAAGATGTAGTATATCTGTTATATGATCAGGAAGTGTTGAATAAGAAAAATGATATTGAATATGAGGAATTTGTAGCTGGTGCTTATCCTGCCTATGATTTTTTTGCAAAGAAGATTAAGAATCTAGAGATAACTCCTGCTATGTTAGCCTTAGATCCATGTTCAGGCTCAATTATAGTAACTGATATTAATACCGGTGATGTGTTAGCTCTGGTAACATACCCTAGTTATGATAACAATTATCTAACCAATGAGGTAGATTCAGAGTATTATAGTACCTTGCTAGAGGACAAGACCACACCACTTATTAATAGAGCAACACAGCATAAGACTGCGCCAGGTTCTACCTATAAGCTACTTACCGCTGTAGCTGGTGTTACTGAGAACAAAATTGATGCAAGTACACTTCTTACCTGTGATGGAGAATTTAATGAAATCGAACCTGCTGCCAGATGTTGGTTATATCCAGGTGGTCATGGAGGTATGGATTTAGAGAGTGCTATACAGGCTTCCTGTAACATGTATTTTTATCAGGTTGGTTATTGGCTTGCAACTAAGAATGAAAAATACAATGATTTACATGGTTTAAGTAAGCTTACAAAGTATGCTGAAATGTTTGGTTTTGATGCAGTATCAGGTGTTGAGCTTCCTGAAAGTGCACCAGAAATATCCAATAGTGATGCAGTTCGTACTGCCATTGGACAGGGTACAAATCTTTATACCCCTGTACAGATGGCTAGATATGTAACTACTGTTGCAAATAGTGGTACATGCTATGACCTTACATTGATTGATAGAATAACAGATTATGAAGGAACTCTTGTAGAAGATAACAAAGCCAATATTCATCGTGAATTAGATGAAATTGCACCTCAAACTTGGACTTCGGTACATGCAGGAATGAGAAGAGCTATAGTGTACGGGTCTAAGGATGATGAATTAATTAAGCAAATTAATGTTGAAGTTGCTGGTAAAACTGGAACAGCACAGGAAAGTGAGGTTAGACCTAACCATGCACTTTTTGTTTCTTTTGCTCCCTATGAAGCTCCAGAGGTCTCAGTTACCTGTGTAATACAGTATGGATATTCTTCTGGTAATGCAAAAGAGCTTGCAAGCTTTGTATATGCATATATGTATGATTCTGAAAAGCTGGTTGGTGCTGAAATGTCAGGTAACACAGTTGTATCAGACTAGTGTAAAGAGGTGAATAATGAAAAATCCCGTTATTATCAAAGGTGATAAGGGGGGGATTCATATAATCATAGAGCCTATGGCAAACATAGATGAGGTTTTATTTCAGCTAGAATATAAGCTTAAGGGGCCTCATAAAAGCTTTAAGAATTCCAAACCTATTAATGTAACCTTTGATGGAAAAGAATTAACGGATGATGAAAAAAGAGATATACTATTTGTTCTTAGTAAGGTAGGAATAAATGTATGTCACAATCAAAAAAGACAAGATAAAAATATAGATAAAATATCAAATATACAGCCTGATAAAGACGGACTATTCTATATTGGTAATCTAAGGAATGGCCAGTCCATAAATGCAAAATGCAGCATAGTTATCATTGGCAATGTAGAAAAGGGCGCATCTGTGTATTCGCAAGGAAATATTGTGATTACAGGCTCCCTCGATGGTATTGCTAAAGCTGGTTGCCGTGGAAAAGAGAATGCATTTGTATATAGTTTAATATCAGGGAGGAATATTTGATGAGTGAAGTGTTAGTTGTAACAAGTGGAAAGGGTGGAGTTGGAAAAACCACCACTACAGCCAATATAGGCTATGGCTTGGCTGGTTTAGGATATAAGGTATTACTTATAGACACTGATATAGGTCTTAGAAACCTTGATGTGGTTATGGGACTTGATAACAGAATAGTCTATAATTTAGTTGATGTAATCGAAGGGAGCTGTAGATCAAGACAAGCTATTATAAAGGATAAGACCTATGATAATTTGGGATTACTACCTGCTGCACAAACCAGAGACAAAACTGCGATTTGTCCTGAGCAGATGAAGAAGCTGATTGAGGAGCTTAAACCTGAATACGATTACATAATTATAGATTGTCCGGCAGGAATAGAGCATGGTTTTAAGAATGCAATTGCCGCTGCTAATAGAGCCATAATTGTTACAACACCAGAGGTATCTGCAATTAGAGATGCAGATAGAATAATAGGTATTTTAAATGCAAATGAGATGCCTAGAATAGATTTGATTATAAATAGAATACGTCAGGACATGGTTAGACGTGGAGATATGATGTCAGTAGATGATGTAGTTGATATCTTATCTATTAATCTTATTGGAACCTTATATGATGATGAAGAAATTGTAATAGCTAGCAATAGAGGAGAGCCTATAGCAGGAAGTAATTCCAAATCAGGTAAAGCTTATGATTACATAGCAAGAAGAATTGCAGGTATTACTACAAGCAAGGATACTGAACAAAAGCTTAAGCTTTTTAAATGGATAAAGAAGAAGGGAAAAAATGTTCACAAAATTCAGTCTCAAGGATTATAATTTTAAATTGTTTTTTACTGTTGTTGTCACTATTATTATAGGAATTATTTGTATTAATAGCGCTGATAGTTCATTTACAATAAGACAGATTATCGGTGCTGCAATGGGAATAACTATTATGGCAGTTGTTTCTGCTATAGATTATGAATTTATATGTAAGTTCTATATGGCAATTTATGCAGTTAATGCTGTATTGCTTTTATTGGTTCTTCTCGTTGGTGTAGAGGTAAATAGTGCTACTAGATGGATTAATATAGGTGGAGACGGAGGCGTACAGTTCCAGCCATCTGAGTTTTCTAAGATTATGATGATTATTTGCTATTCAACTATTTTAGCAAAGCTCAGAAGAGATAATGAGTTGAATACTGTTAAAGGAATGGGCAAGATGGCTTTGGCTGCGGCAATACCTTTGGGACTTATTGTATTAGAGCCGGATCTTTCAACTACCTTGTGTCTTACCTTTGTATTACTTACATTAATATATTTGGCTGGTATAAGCTATAAGCTTATTTTAATTGCGTTGCTTATATTTGTACCGATAGCAGGTAGCTTTATTATGTATATTCAAAGACCTGATCAGATATTACTTAAGGATTATCAGGTAGCCAGAATATTACAGTTTATATATCCAGATCAGTATGGTGAGGATTATTCACAGCAGAACAACTCTATTATGGCTATAGGTTCAGGTGAACTTACAGGTAAGGGACTGAATTCTTCAACCATAGCTACAGTAAAGGATGCAAACTTTATATCAGAGCAGCAGACTGACTTTATATTTTCTGTTATTGGAGAGGAATTAGGCTTTGTTGGAAGCGTATTCATTGTTGCAATTATATTGGCAATAGTGTTACAATGTATAAGTGTAAGTAGAAAAGCTAAGGACTTAAAAGGTATGCTTATTGCAGCTGGTGTGGCCTGTCTTGTTGGTTACCAGTCCTTTATAAATATTGGCGTAGCAACTGGATTATTACCTAATACTGGTATACCGTTACCATTTATAAGCTATGGACTAAGTTCTCTTATAAGTGTTTGTGCCGGTCTAGGTATTGTACTAAATATTAGTCTACAGAAAAAGTTTTACTAGGGGGAAATGGCTGATGAATATAGGATTAATAGCACATGATTCTAAGAAAAAGTTAATGCAGAACTTTTGTATAGCCTACAGAGGCATTTTGTCTCATCATGAGATTTATGCTACTGGTACTACAGGTAGAATGGTGGAGGATGTGACCAATCTTACTGTACATAAGTTTTTGGCTGGTCATACAGGAGGAGCTAATCAGTTGGGTTCTATGATAGAGGGGAATGAACTTGATATGATGATTTTTTTAAGAGACCCTCAAACTAAGAAGCTTAATGATGTTGATATCAGTAAGATTTTTACTTTGTGTGATCTTCACAATATTCCACTTGCCACTAATTTGGCCTCAGCAGAGCTTATGGTTAAGGCTTTAGATAGAGGGGATTTGGATTGGAGAGAATTATTTAAGCATTAAACTTAAATATTATAAAATACAGGTGATAAAATGTTTAGAAGCATATTAAAAAGTTTAATACCGGTCGTAATTATTTGTATATTCTTTCTTGTTGTAAGTATTTTAAATAATTCAGTAAAAGATGAGTATCCAGAGGCTTCTAATATGACCTTTGGAATTAGTGAGATGCTTAAAGCATCAGATACAACAGAATATACTTTGGATAATACAGT
This sequence comes from Lachnospiraceae bacterium, assembly GCA_017517305.1. GTDB lineage: Bacteria > Bacillota > Clostridia > Lachnospirales > Lachnospiraceae > Coprococcus_C. Next base: position 54,294 of record JAFWZV010000008.1, read on the forward strand.
GGTTTATCGCTCAGATAATACTAATGCTGAGCTTTTTGACGACTGTTATTATGCGTTGATGATTAATGAGACAGATCAAGAGGTTATAGCTGCCAAGAATGCTCATGAGAGAATGTATCCTGCTTCAATGACTAAATATATGACTGCTATGGTTGTTTGCGATAAGATTGAAAGTGGAGATATTAATCTTAATAGCACTGTAACGTTAACTAGAGACTATGATTTAACCTATGATGGTGTAGCCCCAGCAGATATATTCTATGGTGATGAAATATCTGTTAAGGACCTTCTATATGGATTAATGATAGAAAGTAATAATTATTATGCCCTTATTCTTGCGGATTATGTTGCAGGAAGTGAAGAGGCTTTTTGTGCTTTAATGAATCAGAAGGCTAAGAGTATTGGTGCTACAGGTACACACTACATGAATCCTCATGGACTTGATAATCCAGAGCATTATTCTACAGCATATGATATATATTTGATAACTAAGGAAGCCTATAAGTATGATTTAATAAGAGAGATTGATGAATTTGATTCATATTCGTATTCTTATATTAGTTCAGAGGGTTATTTAATTAATAGAGAAATCTATCCAACAAACTATTTCTTGAATGGTAATGTTGATTTGCCAGCAAATTATGATGTTCATGTATGGAAAACCGGTACAACTGATGGAGCTGGTAATGCTTTGTCTATGTATGTTACTAAGAATGATAAAACATATATTGTTATTGCTGCATCTGGTGATTCAAAGCAGGTGTTATATGATGCTATGGTAAAGCTTCTTTGTCTTGTAAAGTAACAAAAGGGTAAGAGTATTTATGAGTAGAAATAATAACGTAGTTAAAATTAATAAGCCAATTAAGGTTAATGCTGCAACTTGTGTTGTTGCAGCAATTTTGTTGTATGTAATTATATGTGTTATTAAGATGGCTGCTAAAGAGCCTATATCAATTTACAGAGTTAGTAAAAGTAATGTGAATAATAACATAACCTTAAATGGCTTAGCTATAAGAGATGAACAGCTAATTAAAACAACTAATGCTGGTTATGTTTGTTACTATATTAGAGATGGAGAGAAAGTAATGAAGGGTTCAACAGTATGCACTGTTGATGAAACCGGAAGCTTAGTTAATACTGTAGCAGATAGTGATGGGTTTGAAGCTTTGTTAAATGAAGAGGATTATGCTGATATTAGAGAGCTTATTAGTTTGTATAAGGTGTCTTACAGTGATGAAACATTTTTTGAGGCCTATAACTTTGAAAATAATGTAAATAACAAGGTTTTAGAGCTTACAAATGAAGTGATGATGCAACAAATTACTGACAATAATTTCTCAAATCTTAGTGGAATTAAGTCTTCATATAGTGGTATTGTAACCTATTATATAGATGGTTATGAGGGTTATGATATATCAAAGGTTAAAGCATCAGATTTTGATAAATCCAAGTATTCAAAGCAGACCTTAAAAACTGGAGAAATAGTATCAGCAGGTAGTGATATAGTAAAGATAATTCCAAGTGAAAAATGGAATATTATAGCACCTATTACTGATCAACAGATTAGTGCCTTAGCTGATAGTGAGATGATTAGCTTTAAGATTAATAATTCCAGCTACATTGTATATATGCCGTATACAATTATTAATAGCGCAGATGGAAAGTATATCAATATTAGTTTAGATAAATATTTATACAACTATATGGCAGAAAGATTTTTAACTATTGAAATCATTAGAGATCAGGACGAAGGTCTTAAAGTACCTAATTCAGCATTGGTAACAAAGGATGTTTATAAGATACCTATTAGCTATTTGACTGCAGGTGGAAATCAAAGTAACGAAAATAGATTTAATGTTCAGTCCAAGGATGAGAATGGAAATCTTGTGAATAAGTTGGTAGAGCCAACAATATTTAAGATTGATGAAGATTATTGTTATGTAGATCCTAGCTTCTTTGAGGATACAGATGTATTAGTTCCTAAGAACACTATAACTATGTCCTCTATGGAGAAGGTAGCCTATGCTGAAGGAAACTTATATGCTATTCCATTATCTTATCTAAATGCAAGTGTTACTGAAGGGCAGTCAGTTAAAATTTCAGTTCAGAGAAAAAAGGATGACGGCTCTGGTAGAATTAATGCTGATGTAGAGACAATGGTTTATCATATTATTGGTGATTATGCATACGTAGATTCAAGTGGATTTAAAGATACAGATATTCTTGTTGAAGGAGATGCATCTTCTACTATTGCAGTATCTGTATTAGAGATAAAAAAGCTTGATGGGGTATATTTGGCTAATAGAGGTACTGCTGAATTTACTTATGTAACTGTTCTAAAAACAGTAGATGAATTTGCCCTTATTAAAAATGGTGAAGAAATAAATGTATATGATAATATTATTCTTGATTCATCAAAGGTTGTAGAGAATCAGGTTATTTATTAGAGGTGATGTATATGTTAAGAGAAAATCTTAAAGCTGTTCAGGATAAAATAGAAGCTGTTTGTGCAAAGGTAGGAAGAAATAGCAGTGAAGTTACTTTAATTGCGGTAAGTAAGACTAAACCATTATCTGATATTGAGGAACTTATTCAGTGTGGAACTACTGAATTTGGAGAGAATAAGGTACAGGAGCTTGTTGATAAGTACGAGAAAGTATCAACTAAGGTAAATTGGCATCTTATTGGTCATTTGCAGACAAATAAGGTAAAATATATCGTTGATAAAGCTTGTCTTATTCACTCTGTTGATTCCCTTAAGCTGGCAAAGGAAATTGATAAGGAAGCAAAGAAAAAGGATGTAATTGTTGATATATTAATTCAGGTAAATGTAGCTAATGAGGATACAAAATTTGGATTAGAAACTGACGAAGTTTTTACACTTATCAATGAAGTTAGTATGTTAAATAATGTGAAAATTAAGGGGCTTATGACCATTGCTCCTTTTGTAGAAAATCCAGAGGAAAATAGGGTATATTTTAGGCAATTAAAGCAATTATTACTTGACATAAAATCAAAAAACATTGATAATGTTGATATGAGTATTTTGTCAATGGGTATGACTAACGATTATGAAGTTGCTATCGAAGAAGGTGCAACTATGGTTCGTGTAGGAACAGGCATTTTTGGAGAGCGCAATTATAATATATAATTAAGGAGATTTTATCTATGGCTAAGGAAACAGGTAAGAAAAGCTTCTTGGACTTTTTTAAGATGAAAGAATTAGACGAAGACGAATTTGATGATGATTTATTTGATGAGGATGAAGATGATGAGGAAGATGATGAGGACGATTACACTCCTGTAAGATCATCTAGAAATAAAAAACAGGCACCTAAGAAAGCGCAAGGCTCTTATCAAGGTGGATATCAGAATCAACCTAATTATAATCAACAATATAATAATTATGGCGGTAGACAGAGAGCAGTAGCTGCTCCTGCTCAGCAAAATAGAGTAGTAGAGTTTTCTAATCCTAGACCAAAATCGCCAAGCATGAATGAAGTTTATGTTATGATTCCACATGATTCTAGCGAATCACAGACTGTAACAGACTTCCTTAAGGCTGGTAAGACAATTGTTCTTAATATGTCAGGTTTAGATACTGTTACAGCACAGAGAATTATTGATTTTGTAGCTGGTTCAACCTATGCATTAGATGGCTCTTTGCAGGCTATATCTGATAATATATTTATAGCTGCACCAAGCTCTATAGAGGTATCAGGCGATTTGCGTCAGTTATTAAGTGATAATTCTGGAGCGCCTAATTTATATAGATACTAAAATAATACTTGATTTTTACAAGGGGGATAGAGAATGCTTACACCAGTAGATATTCAGCAAAAAAGATTTCATGTAGGTTTGGGTTACGATAAAAAGGATGTTAATACCTTTTTTGAAGAAGTTTGTAAGTCCTATGAGGAGCTATACCGTTCAAATGCAGACTTAAAGGACAGAGTTATAACACTTACTGATGGTTTACAGAATTATAAGTCTAAGGAAGCAGCCTTAGAAAAATCTCTTATGCTTGCAGAGAAGGATGCAGAGGATACTAAGTCTAGTGCTAATAAGGAAGCTAAGAGTATAAAGTCAGAGGCTAAGGCTCAGGCTAAGACTATTCTTCAGGATGCTGAGGCAAGACTTGAAGAGATAAAGGCTGAGATAGCTTTACTTGAGACACAATATGCTGCATATAAAACTAATTTCTGTAATCTTATGAAGCGTCAGTTTGAGTTTATGAAGGAAGAAGATTTTGATGCAGATGCATATATTGATGAGAAGGCATTAGGTGTGCTTGTATCAGCAGGTGGTGGAGTTGCTTCATCATCTTCTAGTAGTGGAAGCTTTTCCTACACAGGAGATCCTCAGATGAGAGACGAGTCAACTCTTGGTGGCATGTCAAATGGTGGTGGCGGAATGAGTTCTAGAGAAGAGTTAAACAGTACAAGTGCTGTGTATACTTCTAATCTCGGTGCTAATGATAATTTCGTTGATCCATTTAATCCTACTAGTAAGGGCAATGGTAGATATAATCCTTATGATAGCTTAAATCCTAAAAAGGACAGAACCAATGAGAAGCCTGAGGATAATGGTGAGAAGAAGACTACATTTACAGTAAATACTGGTAATAAGAATCGTGCCAGAAGAGGTCCTGTACCTCCACAGACTCAGGCAACATCTAATTCATCCACTTATACTAGTAGCTCAGCTAAGACAGAGGATGTTCAGGAGAAGAAGTATAATAAGGAAACTGTAACTGAAGAGCCAAAGTATACAGCAACTGAGGATGTTAAGCCAAGTAATAAATTCAGCACTACAACAACTGAACCTGAGGAGAAGGATCCAATCCCAACTCTTAATCTAGATGATGATGTTGCAGAGATTATTGCTGATGTTGAAGAAAAGATTAATGGACGTGCCCTTCTTGGAGAAGAAGATTCCAGCGATGGAGACACAGACGAATTTGGGTTTGAATTTATATAATTTACATAGTAGATAGGAGATTTCGGAACATGGCTATTTTAGAAGCATTAACTGTTCATCTTGATCAAAAGCCTATTTACAACATTGAGTATTCTGATAGCTTCCAGGGCTTAGCTGATTGTATCGAAAAGCTTGGATACAAAGAGCGAAAGATTTGTGTGGTTTCAGAGAGTAATGTAGCATCCTTGTATTTGGATGCTATATTGCTTTTATTAGAGAAATGTTGTAAAAAAGCAGTATCATATGTTTTCCCTGAAGGTGAAGAAAGTAAGAATTTAGATACGGTAAAGGGATTATATGAGAAGTTAATTATTGAAAAGTTTGATAGAAATGATGTCTTGATAGCCTTAGGTGGTGGAGTAGTAGGAGATTTAACTGGATATACAGCTGCTACATATCTAAGGGGAATTGACTTTATTCAGATTCCAACAAGCTTACTATCTCAGGTTGATTCAAGCATTGGTGGTAAAACCGGTGTTGATTTTGATTCATATAAAAATATGGTTGGAGCATTTCATATGCCAAAGCTTGTATATATGAATTTGAAGGTATTAGATACATTAAGTATTAGACAATTTAACTCAGGAATGGGTGAAGTTGTAAAATATGGCTTTATAAAGGATAGAGCCTACTTTGATTGGCTTAATGCTAACAAAGCAAACATTATATCTAAGGACTTTGACACCTTATATGAAATGGTTAGAAGAAGCTGTCAGGTTAAGAGAAATGTTGTGGAGAACGACCCTACAGAAAAGGGAGAACGTGCACTTCTTAATTTTGGACATACTCTTGGCCATGCCATTGAAAAGTATATGAATTTTCAGCTTTTACATGGTGAATGTGTATTTATTGGTTCACTTTTGGCCACAATTATTTCATATAATAAGGGTTTAATTAGTGAAGAGGATAGGAATTTAATCTTTGATACAATCAATGCTTTTGATGTGCCTAAGCTACCTAAGGATTTAGATATTGACAAGGTGGTTTCCTACACCAAGAATGACAAAAAGGTTACGGGAGACAAGATTAAATTTATATTGATTAAGAAAATAGGAGATGCTTATATTGATATGGACGTAACTGATGAGGATATGAAGCAGTCCATTGTTGAGCTATTAAAGACATATGAAGGATGCAAATAAGCAGGAGAAGAGCATTCGCGTATTCTTCCTGCCAGTATTATTAATTTCATTATTAACAGCCATAGATCAATTTACTAAATATATAGTAACAAGTAGCCTAGAGCTATATGAATCAAAGCCTGTAATAGAAGGTGTATTCGAGTTTACCTATATACAAAATCGTGGAATGGCTTGGGGTATGTTTCAAGGTAAAATACCAATTTTCCTGATATTTACATGTATTGTATTGATATATGCATTTAGAATTTTGTACAATGTGGCAGATAATAAGAGATTTAAGTGGGTAAAATACGTTCTTATATTACTTATATCAGGTGCATTGGGAAATCTTATAGATAGAATTAAGCTGGGATATGTGGTTGATTTCTTCGATTTTGAATTAATTAACTTTCCTGTGTTCAATGTAGCTGATATTTATGTGGTTGTAAGTATGTTTTCGGCTATGATATTACTTATGTTTGTATATTCTAATGAAGAATTAGATGAAATATTAAGGATTAGACATAAGGACACAGCAGTTACAATAGAAGAATCAGCAGAAAAAGAGGATTAGGGAGTATATTATAATGGATAATCAGTATTTTGATGACTCATTAGAACAGGATATTATAAATATTACAATTCAAGAAGAGTATGCTGATTATGTAGGCATAAGAATAGACAAATGCTTGTCTGAGCTTCTAACAGACTATTCTAGGGCTTATATTCAAAAATTATTGGATGAGAGCAATATTACAGTTAATAATAAGTCTATTAAGTCAAATTACAAGCTTAGAGCAGGTGATAATGTAGCAATATCTATACCAGAGCCTGAGGAATTGGAGATTTTACCAGAAAACATACCTCTTGATATAGTATATGAGGATAACGACATTCTTATTGTCAATAAACCTAAGGGAATGGTGGTGCATCCAGCACCTGGACACAGCACTGGAACCCTTGTAAATGCCATTATGTACCATTGTAAGGACTCATTATCAACCATAAATGGCGTTTTAAGACCAGGAATCGTTCATAGAATCGATATGGATACCACAGGACTTCTTATGGTGTGTAAAAATGATGTAGCACACAGAGTTATGTCTGATAAATTTAAGGTTCATGATATTACCAGAGTATATACAGCAATATGTTATAACCATTTTACTGATGTTGAGGGAACCGTTGACAAGCCTATCGCACGACATAAGGTGGATAGAAAGAAAATGTCTATAGATTCAAATGGCAGAAGGGCAGTTACCCATTATAAGGTTATAGAGGAGCTTTCAAATAACTTTTCTCTTATAGAATGTAGGTTGGAAACAGGACGTACACACCAAATTAGGGTACATATGGCCAGTATAAACCATCCATTGCTTGGTGATGATGTTTATGGGCCTAAAAATAAGCCATTTAAGACTGAAGGACAGGTACTTCATGCAGGAGTTCTTGGATTTGAGCATCCTATAACTGGTGAATATATGGAATTTAAGGCTGAACTGCCGGAGTATTTTGGGAAGATACTAGATAAGCTTAGAAAATAGAATTTAGATAAAAGGGACCATCAATGGTCCCTTTTATTTTATTTAATCATCATCAGGGTCATCAAATAAGTTTTGCCAAAAGCTTTTTTCTCCATATTCAATTGCTTGATCTATATTGGTATCTTTTTTGAATGAATAAATAATAAATAATATTAAAATGATAACTAAATATTTCATTGATGAACCTCCTTAAATATATTTAGATTTAATTAGAGAGAGTGTGGTTTTAATAATTCCAACTATGCGCTAAACCCAGGTTTTACGAAAAAAGCTGTACAAATCACCTGGATAGTGCTATAATTACATTATAGCTTGAAACCCGCATAATTGCTAGGTTTTTTAAGGAGGTATTTTATTTTGGCAGACATTTCTTACCATCAGGAAAATGAAATGAAAAATATTGAGCTTATTAGAAATATTTGCAATGAGCTTCCATCATATGTTAGGAATTTTTTTAGAGCCATACAGCAATCTAAGGCATCACGTACAAGGCTTGGTTATGCCAGGGACATTAAGACCTTTTATGAGTATATTGTCGAATGTTATACTGATGCTGATTTAAAAAGCCCTAAGGATGTATCTCTTGAGGTTTTATCTTCCCTTGATTCATCTTTTATTGAGGACTACATGGATCATCTTCAGATGTATAGAAAGGATGGACGAATTATTACTAATGGAAAGGCTTCAATAAAGCGCAAAATCGTGTCTCTAAATGTATTTTACGCATATTATTACAAGAATGACCTTGTGACAGGCAATCCTGTGGCTAAAATTGAACGTCCTAAGGTTCCGGACAAACAAATCGTTCGTATGGACGCTGCAGAGACGGCTCAGTTTCTAGATACCGTTGAATATGGCCTTAATTTGACTTCTAAGCAACAACAATACCATGAAAAGACAAAAATTCGCGATTTGGCCCTTTTAACCCTTATGTTAAGTACAGGAATCCGTATATCTGAATGTATTGGTCTTGATATTAATCATGTTGATTTCGATAATATGTGTATTAAAATCATTCGAAAAGGTGGCAAGGAAGCCATTGTGTACTTTAGTGACGAGGCTTTAGAACCATTACAAGACTATATTGCTGAAAGAAAGAAAATAAATGCTGTTGATGGCCATGAAAAAGCCCTATTTCTCTCCTCCCAGAGAAAACGTATCAGTGTACGGACTGTAGAATATCTCGTAAAAAAATATTCTCAGTCTGCAGTTCCTCTTAAGCATATTACTCCACATAAGCTTCGAAGCACCTATGGTACAGCTCTTTATCAGGAAACCTCTGATATCTATCTGGTTGCTGATGTTTTAGGACACACAGATGTAAATACAACTCGTAAGCATTATGCTGATATTGACAACGAGCGTAAACGTCTTGCAAGAAACAAGGTGCAGCTTAGGGAGAAAAATGACAAATAGTTACCATAATAATATTATGTAAACAAACTATATTAATAAATTAATTATAATCGTATACACAATAATTGTCAACGCTTATTTTAATATTAAAAAATTCAAAATAAAAGGTACCATTTATTTTGGTACCTTTTAGCATATGTATCACTTATTTAATTAGAAATCATCTATAACTCTATAATCATACTCTATACCTTGTTTATTGTTCCATATTTCGTCGTTGATTATAGTGCATAAATCTTTAATTGCAATTAATAATTTTCTTGTATATGAATAATCTATGTTTTCTATATCATTAAAGTCTTCTTCTTGCAATTCCTCACTTAATTTTTTAACAATTACTTGCATTGCTCCAATAGTAATTGGATAAATATATGTATCATTTGTTTCAATAGTCTCACAAAATATGCGTTTTACTGTATGACAATTACGCCATGGTTCGTGAGCATTTTCCCAAGCTAATGTAGAATACGCATTGCCTTTTCTCTTTTTTTCTATCCAAAAATCTAAACCCATGTTATAAATCCTTTCCTTCAATAATATTTATCTTCTATATAAAAATCATCCATACAACATCTACCCATGGTGTATTCCAGCATAGAAAGCTCTGAATACTCATCCACTCCTACTCTATGCAATACTTGTTCAATGTTTTGTCTTTCAGCAGGTATTATTCTGTCTCTTATAAATCTAAGAGTCTCATTATGATTCAAACTTTCCTTTCCCATAGATTTATACGCTGCTAATATTGCAGGTGATTTCTCTATAGGGTAAGTAGGTTCTATATCCAAGTAGAAATAGTTTGTATCAGTATCGTAGCATAATGTTCCACAAGGTTTTTTGTCATTATCATTTACAATTTTATAAGCTTTTAACAAGCTCCCACCTCCTATCAAACATTTCCTGGATGTTATCCCAGAATTCTTGTGGCATATAATGAAAATATGGCTCTAATCCCTGGAATATATTATCTGGTTTATCTAAAACATCTATAATGGATTTAGGTACTAATTTAAGATTCTCCAATGTGTCTCTTGAACCAATATAGTTATTAACAGGTCCGGTTTTTAACTTATCATAAGCCTTAAATTCTTCTGGTGTTATACAGGAACACATAAAGGATAAACCGTTATCAAATAATGGTGCTAAAGTATATTTACCATTTTCATAGATGAATTCTATATTAGCTCCATGACGATCCCTATTAAATATTAGATAATCAAATATAAATAACCTATAGCAGAAATCCTCGTAGCCCATACGCTTCATAAATTCAAATGTTGTCTCATTATTTAATTTGCAAATTTCATAATAGTTTTCTAAGCTGATTTTACTTGTATTACAAGGCTTGAAATCAGGACAACGTACAAGTAATGTGTGTTTATTTTTGATATTTATGTATGCATCTATAATCTCATACCTTGCACAGCTTAATCCAAGAGAATTTGCTATATTCATACAAATAATCTCGTTGATTGATTCATGACCAATGATTCCATGGTAAGGCATATAACGTGACATCTTGTAATAATATAGCTTGTCATCTTTATTTTCAGATGCTTTTATATAGCTACCACCAATATTAGGTAATTTATTATTTATAGTCCATGTTAGATGGCTTAAATCCACAATTGGATTACATTCTGTATCACATAAAGATTTTGCTGTATCAATTGAATTCATTGATATACGACTCCTTTAAAATATTATGTTATTCTTTGCTTTTTGAGTAATATTTACTTTTTAGTTATAGTTGATATCACTTTAAATTTTAACATGTTGAACTTTATAGATACAATATACTCTCAGTATAATTTTGGATATATACAAAAAAGGTACCAATTACGGTACCCTTTTATCATTATAGCCTAATGAAACTTTTCTATTTTGTCTAACAGATCAACTATATAATCAACTGTATGATCAATATCCATAAGACTACTATTTACAAATATATCATAGCCGTCTAAGGAACCCCATTTCTTGGAGGTATAATAGTTGTAGTATGTAGCTCTACCCTTATCTTCCTTCTGGATTTGAGCCCTAGCCTTCTCTTCTGTCAGTCCAAAACGTTGTGAAACTGTCTGGATTCTTGTTTCAAGAGGTGCATATATGAAGATTCTAATTAGGTCTGGATTATGTCTAAGAGCATAATCTGCGCACCTACCAACAAATATACATGAACCTTCATCTGCAATCTTTTTGATGGTATCATATGTTGCTTGAAAAGCCTGCTGATTAAGGTTTGGCTGATATCCCTGGCTTGTAAAACCATAGCTATATGGATCCATAACAAGGGAATATAAGAAGCTTCTGGATGGTCTTTCATCAAGACTTTTCAGGATATTCTCACTTAAACCACTGTTTTTAGCAGTTTCATTAAGCAGTTCCTTATCATAAAAAGGAATATTAAGCTTTTCAGCAAGTCTATGTGCAATTTCTCTACCATTACTACCAAATTGTCTACCAATAGTTATAATATGCTTACCCATAACAGCCTCCTTATCTGCCATATGTTTATGAAATGGCACTTTTTATATAAAACCAAACTACATACATCAATAAGAAACTTTATATTATTATTGTAAACTCATTTGTGCAATATGTCAAATTATTTCAAATTAGTCTCAAAAATTCGTCGTTTTGCACAATGCGTTTCCTGTGAAAAAACCGGTTTATATTATGTATAAACCGGTTTTTTGATTTACTATATTTAATAATTTTTAGTAATCAGAATATTTTTTTGCGATTTCATTGAATTTATTAATGTTCGCATTAACCCTGCTTTCAACAGTTTTTATAGTACTCTGAGTTCTAAGGTTCATAAGTACTTCATTGTAATCGCTTAATGCTAACTGTGGCTCAAGATTTATGTACATCTCATCCTTTTCAAAATGAGTTTTTACAGATCTAAGGCCATCCTTGTAACCAAGCATTTCTCTATACATTATGGATTTGCTTGTAAAATCAAGGGTTCCATCAACTAAGTCACCTAAATCTCTACTTGGATATATAGCTATGATGTTGGCATCTGGCCACTTTTCTGTATTAATTTTCTTACCATGCTTTAAACCGATAACTATAAACTCTCGAATTCCTGCATCATAAAGTGGCTTAATTGGTTCGTTATCACATATTCCGCCATCTCTATAGTTTGCTCCATCAATTTCCACAGCCTCGTATATAACAGGAAGTGCTGTTGAAGCAAGAAGAACCTTCTTTATATTCTCTATATCAAGGTCATTTAAGCATCTATACTCCGCTACAGGAGCAGTTCCATCGTTATTCACCTTGCAAATTGAGTTATAAATCTTATATTTACCATATTTTACAAGATCATAATCAATAAACTTTTCCATAAGTGCAAGCATCTCAGAACGAGAAAAATATGGTCTGTTGTTAAGCAGCATTTCAAGCTCCACATCAAAAAGTGTAAGCATATCAATCTCTTCCCACGCTTTGTACATAAGGTCTATATTTTCCTGTGCAAAAAGCATTGCATTTACAGCACCTATTGATGCTCCAGAAATGGCTGTAACCTCGTCTAATAAGCCCTTTTCCTTTAGAGCCTTTAGAACTCCTAATTGATATGCACCTTTTCCTCCGCCACCTGCAAGTACAAGTCCTATACCCTTTGTAAAATCATTTTCCATGTTTAAGTCCCCCCTATATTTATCTAGGCGCCATTAGCTTTTTTATTCCATCCTTTAGTCCATCAACAGTAAGCGGGAACATATCATATATCTCAGCTAAGGTTCTCTCTGATTCCATCCATCCAAGCTGATTCAGGCTGCCATGGAATCTTGGATTGAGCCATATAGCTTTCTTATACTTGCTTCTAAACAGCTTATTCCACTCATATCCACTTCTACCATCGTTTGGCCCTCTGTAGTTACCATTTAGGTCAAAAAGCTCCTCTGGAGCCATCTGAGCGTCTCCTACAATAATGACCTTGTAATCCTTGTCTGTGTGCTTAAATATATAATCTAAGTCAACCCAATCACCCATCTCGCACTCTGCATCTTTATATACCTTACTATATATGCAGTTATGGAAGTAATATGTCTTAACATCTTTGAAATGATTAGCTTTATGAACAGCCTGGAATAAATCATTACAAAGCTCACTAAATGGAAGCATAGTACCACCGCAATCAAAAAGTAATAAAAGCTTTACAGAGTTTTTTCTTGGTTTGTCAAATTCAAGCTTTAGATAACCACCATTGTTACAGGTGGAATCTATGGTTTTATCAAGATCTAGCTCTGTACGTGGAACCTCAAGTTTTGTGGAAAACTGTCTAAGCTTACGAAAAGCCACCTGAAACTGTCTTATATCAAGGGTTTTGTCATGTCTAAAGTCAGCGTATTTACGCTCACCCATAACCTGAAAGGCACTTCTCATACCGGTTTTACCACTGACACGAAGTCCACCCGGATTACGTCCATTGTGTCCAAAGGCCGAACCACCGCTGGTACCTATCCAGTAGTTACCACCATTGTGCTCTTCCTTTTGCTCTGTGATACGTTCTCTAAACATTCGCTTTGTTTCTTCCATATCTCTAGTGGTATCAAAGCTATATACGTCCTTGTTTAGATTTGAGGTATCCATATCTCCCTTATCAAGGAATTTCATTATATCAGCTGGAAGCTCCTCTCCCATCTTAATATTCTTGAAATATTCCATAAAGGCTATATCAAACTTGTCAAAATCAGACTCTGTTTTAACTAAAATCATACGACCAAGGTTGTAAAAGCCTTCGAGAGATGAATGAGCAAGTCCCTTATCTAAGGCCTCCATAAATGTGATCCATTCTGTCATGGATATTTTTAAGCCTTTGTCTCGGCATACATACAAAAATTCAGTAAACAATTATAGGATTCTCCTCTTTTTCACAACCTCAATATCCTCGTCCTTCTTTATAAGAACGCCAAGGAAAGGTAATTTTGTTCTGATAGTCTCAGGGTCGATTCCACCTAACATAAGTGCATTTAACCAGTCTATAAGCTCTGATGTACTAGGCTTTTTTCTTACCTCTTTAATCTCTCTAATCCAATAAAATGTGTCCATAGCGTGCTTTAAGAGATTTTCATCAATATTTTCAAAGTGAACACCCACGATTTCTTCCATTTCTTCTTTTTCAGGGAAGCTTATGTAGTGGAATATACATCTTCTAAGAAATGCATCTGGAAGCTCCTTCTCTGCATTTGAAGTAATAATAACTATAGGTCTTGTAGCAGCCTTAATAGTCTCCTTAGTCTCATGAATATAAAACTCCATCTTATCTAGCTCCCAAAGAAGGTCGTTAGGGAACTCAAGGTCTGCTTTATCTATTTCATCTATTAGAAGAATTACCTGTTCTTCAGACTTAAATGCTTCACCAAGCTTTCCTAGCTTAATATATCTTTTAATATCATCTACGCCTTCTTCACCAAACTGACTGTCATAAAGTCTTTGAATAGTGTCATATACATAAAGACCATCCTGAGCCTTTGTGGTAGACTTAATATTCCAGATATATAAAGGCATATCAAATGCTTTGCTAATAGCTTCAGCAAGCATTGTCTTACCTGTACCAGGCTCTCCCTTTATAAGAAGTGGTTTTTCTAAGGCACGTGCTACGTCAACAGCAGCCATAAGCTCAGGGGATGCAACATATTCCTTTGAACCGGTGAATTTCATATCTAACATAAGTGTTCTCCTTATTCTCTAATTTGTCCGTTACCATATACGATAAACTTAGTTGAAGTAAGTGCAAGTAAGCCCATAGGTCCTCTTGCATGAAGCTTCTGAGTGGAAATACCTATCTCTGCTCCAAAGCCAAACATAAAGCCATCTGTAAATCTTGTTGATGCATTAACATATACACAGGCTGAATCAATTTCATTTAAGAAACGCTGTGAGCTTTCGTAATCCTCAGTAATAATAGCCTCTGAATGTCCTGTACTGTAGTTATTAATGTGTTCGATAGCTTCATCTAAGGAATTAACAACCTTTGCAGAGATGATTTTTGCAAGATATTCAGTACCATAATCTTCATCAGAAGCTGATTTAATGATGCTTGAAATACTCTGTGCAATCTCATCACCACGAATTTCACAATCATTAGCAGAAAGCATATCTGCTATCATAGGTATTGCCTTATTGGCTATATCCTTGTGTATAACAAGAGATTCGCAGGCATTACAAACACCTAATCTCTGTAATTTTGCATTCTTAATAATTGGAAGTGCCTTCTCTAAATCTGCACTTTTATCTATGTAAATGTGACAATTACCAGTTCCTGTTTCAATTACAGGTATAGTTGCGTTTTCAACAACAGTCTTAATAAGTCCAGCACCGCCTCTTGGTATGAGAAGGTCGATATAATGGTTAAGCTTCATAAACTGCTTAGCAACCTCTCTGTCAGTGTTTTCTATAAGACTTACTGCATCAGGGGTTACTCCGGCTTTTTCTAAGGCGGCTTTGATAACCTTAACCATGGCAATATTTGAATGTATACAGTCGCTACCACCTCTAAGAATAACAGCATTACCTGTTTTAAAGCAAAGAGCAAATGCGTCAACTGTAACATTTGGTCTTGACTCATATATTATTCCTATTACACCCATAGGAACACGTTTTTGGCCAATCATAAGACCATTTGGACGCTGCTTCATACTGATAACCTCTCCTACTGGGTCATCAAGACTTACAACCTGTCTTATACCAACAGCCATATCCTCGAGTCTTGCTTCAGTTAGTAAAAGTCTGTCTAAAAGTGCCTCGGACATGCCATTTTTCTTTGCATTGTCCATGTCTATGCTGTTAGCCTCTATAATTAGTGCTGCATTTTCAACAAGTGCATCTGCAACGGCTAAAAGTGCATTGTTTTTATCATTCTGGCTAAGACGAGCCATAATTCTTGAGGCTGACTTTGCCTTTGCTCCTAATTCATTTAACATTTATGTATCCCCCTTATTGGTAAATATATTGTCATCGCTTATTATCATATCTGGTTTTATATCATGTTCATCCATTGGTATCATAGGCATAATCTGAAAGTTATAACAAACAGCTATAGTTTTACAGCAAGGATGCTTTGCCAAATAGTTGTCATAATATCCTCCTCCATAACCTATTCTGCCCATATCCTCTGAAAATGCAGCTCCTGGCATAATAATTAATGTATTACTATCAGGAATTAAGATTTCCTCAGAATCTGGTTCTAATATGCCATAAGTACCCTTAATAAGCTTTGTTTCTTTGTTATAGCTATAGAATTCCATGGTTTTATTAATTATTTTGGGTAACCATATCTGTTTACCATCATTAATAGCTTGATTCATAAGAATATTTAAGTTAACTTCGTTGTTTATTGGCATATATAGCACTAGGTTGTTACAACTAATATATGAATCTTGTTTAATAATCCTATTGCATATAACTGCAGATAGACGATTTAAATAGTCTGTATCAAAGCTTTTTCTAATATCTAAAATTGTGTCTCTAATTTCCTTCTTAGATATATTAAAATTCATATTACTATTCCTTAATGTTCTTTTTCTTTAAAGGTATGTCCTTAACATGTGTTATAGAGCCATCCTTTTCTTTAATATCTATATTATCCAAGGTTCCTCTAAGATTGCGCTTAAAGTCTTCTACAAACTGTTTTCTTAAAGCTGCCTGCTCCTCCTTTTCTTCAGGTGTAAGACCTTCAGGAGTTTTTGCCTTGTGATATAACTCATTGATTCTCTTTATACCTTCATCAGTCATTTTAATGTCCTCTTGTTTAGTTATTTAAGGTAACCCTTATGGATTATAAAGTCTACAGTGTCAAAGTCAGGAACGTCATGAGCAAGGAAAAGTGTTCCTACGTCATCACCATCCATAAGACAATTAATTAGGTTAAGATTAGATGCATCAAGTATAGCCATGTCTGCGCCAGAATCTACAGCAATTCTTGCTGCAGCAATCTTTGTGGACATTCCACCTGTTCCATAGCTTGTTACAGCACCCTTAGCCATATTCTTAAGATCTTCAGTAATCTCTGTTACAATTGAAAGCTTAACAGCATCTGGATTCTTATGAGGATCATCTGTATAGAAGCCATCAATGTCTGTAAGTAATATAAGTAAATCAGCGTTGATAAGATTAGCAACGATAGCTGAAAGTGTGTCATTGTCTCCGAATTCAATTTCTTCTGTAGCTACAGTATCATTCTCGTTTACTACAGGTATTACATCCTGCTGAAGAAGTTCATTTAAGGTGTTCTCAGCATTTCTTCTTCTCTCCTCATCTGTGATTGCATCAAAGGTAAGAAGTACCTGAGCAGCTAGGTGATTATATTCCATAAAAAGCTTCTGATACATCATCATAAGCTGTCCCTGTCCGATAGCTGCACATGCCTGCTTTAGTGATACTGTCTTAGGCTTAGTTTTAAGACCAAGAGCCTGACATCCAACACCGATAGCACCTGAGGAAACAAGAACTACATCCTTATCCTGGTTTTTCAGGTCACAGATGATTCTAACCAATTTCTCAAGCTTTCTAAAATCAACACCACCAGTTTCCGCATGGATAAGTGATGATGAACCAATCTTTATAACTATTTTTTTCTTGTCCTTAAGTAATTCTCTATGATTCATAATATAAGACCTTTCTTAAATGTATTTATATGAGTTATTCATCTAGCAAATACGCTGCGCAGGCTTCAGCAACCTTAATTCCATCTACAGCTGCGGAAGTAATTCCACCTGCATAGCCTGCACCCTCTCCGCAAGGGAATATTCCCCTTACAGCACTCATAAATGTATCATCTCTTACAATTCTTACAGGTGATGAGGTTCTAGACTCAATACCTGATAAAACACTGTCCTCTCTAGCAAATCCGGAAAGCCTTGTGTCATAGTAAGAAATCCCCTCAATTATAGCATTATTTACATATACTGGCAAACAATTATTAAGGTTTCCAAGGGTATATTTTCCTCTTATATTTGGCTTGATTTCACCTAATGCCATAGAGGCAATATTTGCCTTATAATCCTTAAAGGTTTGAACAGGAATGCATCCCTTTCCCTCATTGTAGGCTAAAGCCTCATATTTTTTTTGAAATTCAACACCAGCTAATACTCCATAACAACCAAAGCCTTCAGCTTCAAAATCCTCAGGAGTAACATTTACAACTATGGCGCTGTTAGAGTTAACCTCGTCTCTGCCATGATTACTCATACCATTAACTACAGCTTGATTATTATCTGAGGAAGCATTAACCACAAAGCCTCCTGGACACATACAAAAGCTGTATACACTTCTTCCTTCACTAGATCTAAAGGTCATTTTGTAGTCTGCAGCAGGTAGCTGTTTAGCAGCTTCACTATTGCCATACTGTCCCTGATCAATCATAGTTCTTGGGTGTTCAACTCTTACACCTATAGCAAATGCCTTTGGCTCCATAGGAAGCTTGTTATCAAAAAGCATTTTAAAAGTATCTCTTGCGCTGTGGCCAATGGCAATTATTAAGGAATTAGTTGTGTATTCTTTGTTATTGCCAGTGATTAAATCTTTTATTGTAACAACATATGAATTCTTTGGAGTATTTTTTTTTATTTTATAATCTATAAAGCATGAATTAAAATGAATCTGTCCACCTAATTTAATGATTTCATTACGCATATTAACTAAAACCTTTTTTAGTTCATCTGTTCCAATATGAGGCTTATTTAGATAACCAATATCCTCAGGTGCACCAAAGCTTATAAAATCATTGATTACAGCATTTATACGTCCATATTTATCCTTAATACCAGTATTTAATTTACCATCTGAAAATGTTCCTGCTCCACCTTCACCAAAGGAAACGTTACAGTTTGGATTTATAGATTGAGTACCATTCCAGAATCCTTCAACAGCTTCTGAACGTTCTTCAACCTTCATACCACGTTCGAAAATAATTGGTCTAAATCCCATTTTTGCAAGATAAAGTCCACAGAAATAACCAGCAGGTCCAGCGCCTATAATTATAGGTGAGGTAATATTTGGATCAGTACATTCATATGGTAATTCATATATCAATTCTTTAGTAGACATAATATTATTATTGTTGCCTAGTCTTTTGAGAATAATATTCTCGTTGTTTGCTTTAATATCTAATGAATATATATACATAAGCTCGTTCTTATCTCGTGCGTCAATGGATTTTTTAACTATATTCTTAATAGTAAAGTCTTTTGTTTTGATTATTTTTTCTATTTTAGTCCTAATTGTTTCTTCATTATGAATTATAGGAACCTTAATTTGATTTAATCTTATCATATATACTCTTTCCTGCCTTTATACCTGTAAGCATAGCAAAGGTTAGGTTGTAACCACCACATATACCATCTATGTCTAACAATTCTCCTGTTATATATAATCCATTTACTAGTTTAGATTCCATTGTAATAGGATTAATTTCATCAATATTTACTCCTCCTGCAGTGACCTGTGCCTGTTCCATATCATATAATTCACTGACATTAAACATCATACCATGTAGTGAAGAAATAAGGGAAATTAATACTTCCTGAGAAATTTCCATAGCTTTCTTTTTACCATCTACATTGTTTATGCTACACACATATTGCGCAAGCTTGTCATTAACATAGCCATTAAGAAAACCTATTATTGTTCTATGGGAAATATTATTAGATTTTATCTTATCAATCAGTTGATTATATGTATCATCATCGATAAATGAAACATTTACCTGAGGTGTAATGCCCTGATTAATAAGCTTTCCTGCCCAAGAGGATATCTCAAATATACAAATACCTGATAAACCTTGTTTTGTGAGCTGTAATTCACCCTTGCTAGAACAAATTATTTCATTATTATTTAATAAACATATATTGGCATTTGCACGTACTCCCGCAATGTCTGTAACATCTTCTATTACGCACAAACCACATAATGCCGGTCTAACAGAAACCACATTATGTCCCATGCTCTTAGCAAGGTTATAACCTGAATATGTGCCCCCTAAGGATTTATAGGCAGCACCACCACAGGAAAGTACCATCTGAGAGGCTTTATATGCCTTATTTTCGGCTTTTATTATAAAAAATGGATATTTCCCCTCAATTGATGTGATTTCTGTATTTGAAAGGATATCAACATTATAATGCTTTAATTCATCTAACATAGCCCAGACAACAGATGATGCCTGAGCTGAGCTTGGATATATGTAATTATTATCTTCGAAGGTATTAATTCCTAAGGAATCAACAAAATCAATTATTTGTTGATTCGGTTCTTTGGGATTATATGCATTTTCTAAAGCTTTTGTTAGGAATATACAACTGTTATTACTACTTGAATAATAATGCTTTTCATAAGAAATATTTGAGTTGGTAAGGTTACATTTACCATTACCGGTTGCGTATAGCTTTTTGCCAAGCTTATTATTCTTATCAATTAATAATACCTTAAGACCTAATCTACCCGCTTGAATAGCGCAGCTAAGCCCAGAGGCACCTCCGCCAATAATACATAAATCGTACATAGAACCTCCTTATAACAGTTGGTTTTCAAAAATATAGTGAAATATGTTAAATGTTATTAAAAATAAGCAAATATAAAAAAGTAAATATAAAAATAATTTCTTCAATGGTTTCATAATTTTCACCCCTTGAAGAAATTATTCTCATAAATTTATCTAATTATTCAAATACCACATCTCCAGAACCATTTGAATCTAAAACCTCAACGAAGGTCTTTCCAGGATTCATCTTTAACTGTGCGCCTGACTCATCATAGTATTTTACTACACCATTTTCATTTCTCCAGGTAATATTAATAGCCTTACCATTAGAAATATAATAGCCTGAGCCACCAGCGTACCAGTCAATCTGAAGAAGTACATCATGTATAGGTGAATATGGTGCATAAATTGCAAGAATATTCTTATATGCAAGCTGCTCACCAGTCTCCTGATCTATCTGAGCCTCATCATACTGGAATCTCTTGTATAATTTTGCTTCTGAATCATATTCAAACCATGGTGTATAATATGCATTAAATGGCATTGTTACATTACTTGCAGTAATTCCACCCTCTAAATCAGTATCCTCAAGATTGAAGGCAAAGGACTTCTGGAATGAATCTTCATATTCCTTGCTATAGCCCATGTATTCGATACCTGCATTAATCATCTCGCCGTCAGTATAAACATTATGTGGTGCATATCTAGACTCATCTCTGTAGTACATAACATTACCTACACCCTCTATACCATTCATGTTATCTACTCCAAGCTGATAAATCTTTTCTTCCGCAAATGATGTCCATCCATAATGTGCGTACAAATCACCAAGCATATGTGCTTTCTCTACATAATAATGCCTGGAGCTTCTTACTGGACCTAATTTTTCTATGTTATCATAGTCCTTAAATACACACATATAACGTGTAATGCTTCCCTCTACAAGCATCTCATAGGTTATGTCTGCCTGAGAAATACCTGACTGTGGCATAGCGTCGATTATGTTATTAATCATAATACAAAGAGGTCTCTGATTCTCAAGCTTCTCGTCAATCCACTCTCCAGTAAGCTCGCTAAGTACATAACCTTCTTTTGTTACAACTGTAATATCTGAAGGATTAGTCATAGTATCTTCTGATTCAATACTAATAACAGCTTCAGTTTGTGTAGTTGCCTCAGTTGTTTCCTTCTCCTTATCCTTTCCACATCCTGTAAGTAGGATTAAAGATAGAGTAAGTCCTGTAATCAATGTTTTAGTTAATTTCTTTCTTATCATCTCTGGTGTATCCTTTCTTAGTTAATATTTCTTCTTGCTTTTCCTCCATGATGATACGTTCTTCATCATTAATATGATCATATCCAAAGAGATGTAACATACTATGAGCAGTTAAAAATGCAGCCTCTCTTTTTCTAGTATGTCCAAATTCCTCAGCTTGAGACTTGATACGGTCAATATTAAGAATAATATCCCCCAGCATTAATTCTCCTGTATCTTGATTGAAATATTCAAGAGGGTTGTCCTCTAAATCATCAAAATCCCCAACCTTATCAAATTCACACATAGGAAAAGATAATACATCTGTAGGGGAATCAATTCCCCTGTGAAGCATATTTATCTCTTTAATACCATCATTGTCTGTGAAGATTACATTTACTTCACATTCATAAGGACATTTCATATAATCTATAGCTGCATGGATTATATCATTTACTATGTCCTCGTATGCTTTAGGTATTTCAGTATCTAATTCGTTCTCTATATAAATACTCATCCTAAAATCACCTTTCTGATTATACAACATTTAACATTAGTTAGCAAGTTTTTGACTATTTCCTTTTATTGGCGCCTTGCTCCTTCTTAGGAGCTCTTGCTTTTTGGCGTTCTACCTTCTCTTCGTAGGCCTCGTATGCGCTAACAATTTTTTGTACTAATGGATGTCTAACAACATCATCACTAGAGAAATGTACAATAGAAATATCATCTATCTTATTTAAAACCTTTAGCGCAACCTCTAAGCCTGACTGAGCATCTTTAGGTAAGTCTTTCTGTGACAGGTCTCCTGTTATAATTGCTTTAGATCCAAAGCCAATTCTAGTTAGGAACATCTTCATCTGGGCGGGTGTGGTATTTTGAGCCTCATCAAGGACTATATATGCATTATCTAAGGTTCTACCACGCATATATGCAAGCGGAGCGACCTCAATTAAACCTTTTTCCATATTTTTTAGGAAGGATTCCGCACCCATTATCTCATATAATGCATCGTATAATGGTCTTAAATATGGATCAACCTTACTTTGTAAATCTCCAGGCAAAAAGCCAAGCTTCTCTCCTGCCTCAATGGCAGGTCTTGTAAGGATGATTCTATTTACCTCATTATTTTTAAATGCGGTTATGGCCTTTGCCATTGCCAGATAGGTTTTACCTGTTCCTGCAGGTCCTACACCAAATACTATCATATTTTTATCAATAGCATCTAAATACTTTTTCTGACCTAAGGTTTTTGCTTTTACAGGTTTGCCATTAATTGTGTGACATACTGTATCCTTATCAAGCTCACTAACAAGTTTTTCATCACCTGTTTTAGATAGAGAAACGGCATAATTAATGTTTTGATCTGTAATCACATTTCCATTTTTAGATAGATTAATCATTTGATTGATAACTGAAACAGCCATCTTAACATTATCTTCTTCTCCTGCTAGCTTAAGACTATCACCTCTTAATACTATGGTAACGTGATATGCTTTTTCTATATTCTTAATATTCCTATCAAACTGACCAAATATATTCTGGATATGTTCATTAGGAATACTTATGCTTTCAGAATATGAACTCATCTATTGTTGTTCTCCTTCTTGGGTTATATCTATTTTTGATGGAATGCCAATTACCTCCTTAGCGACAATGGTTCCAGAGGCAATACATTTATCATTTTCAATGCTTATTGTAACATTATTTTCAAGGATTGACACCCCTTTTTTCTTTAAATTATCAATATATAAAACTAATCGTTTATTTGCAATTTCTAATGCTTCATCCTTTGATAGTTTTACAGAGCTTAAGTTATATTCTTTGAAAGTGTTTTTAGTTATGCCTATTGGTAAATAGAGATTATTAAAAAGCTTAACCTTATTGCTTTCAGCGATTACATCATAATGATTATAATTAACTTTGCCAAAAGGTAGTTTAATTATATTATTACCAATATTTAATGAATATGTGTTTTTTGAATTTGATGTATATGTTTTATCACTTGTTGTCATTGAAAATTCATCTGAGTATTCATATTCAACAATGCCCCACACTGTACCTTGTGCAGCAGTGTAACTACTTTCAATAAGTTCTTCGTATTCATTGTATATATTTACAACACCGGTAATAAGTACATCATTTTTCTTGATTTCATCTCCAATATTTACCACTCTTGTTCCATTATTGATTACAATATCTGTAATTATTGCATCCTTATAGGCAGTTATGTTACATGGTTCTGTCATGGTAATACTTTGATCTGTAGGGATGGTTTCCTCTATGTTAACTATCAAATTTGTACCTTTTATCTGGCAACTAATCCATGCTATATTTTTGTATTGCTCACGTAAGGCTTTTTCCAACTCATTACAATCGATATCCTTCTTATTTGTACCCATAGGAACATATTCATCAATAATGTTTTTTGTTAGTTCTTCTTTGGTATATAATTCATTACCTTCAATTGAAATATTCCATATATAATTTGAAAATATAAATATACTAATAATAAACAAAAGAAAGCATAAGATAAAAATCTTTCGCTTTCTATATTTGTAGAAAAAATATGGCAAACCATATTTGTCCCTTACCTCTAAGGTTGTCTTAATTTTCTCGTTATATTCTAATATTTTTTTATAGTCTTTGCTAGATAATTGAAATATATAACCATCATCTGAATTAGTGAAATTATGTATTATTACATCATTCTTTTTGCATATATTTATTAATCTATCTTTTCTAAAGCCCTTTATCTCAAGTAATATTTGCCCTTTAAACCAATTAATTGTTTTATTCTTAATTTTCATATTACTTCCTCATGATTTTAAATATTCTATATTTGTTATTGCTCCTGATATTTTTAAGCTTAGGTTACTAAAGGAATCAAGCTGCAGATTATTTCCTGTGATAATGACTACAAGCCCTTTGCAACAAATACGTATTGATTTTTCGTCGAAGAAATCAATGCTTTTATAGTTTTCAATAAATAATGCCTTATTATCTAATATAATTGTTTTAATCATTATAATTACCGTTTTTTAATAGTATATTTATAATTGAGAAAAATTAGGACAAAAAAAGAGTTACTAATTGTTTAAATTAGTAACTCTTTTATATAATCTTAATAATTACTTAAACTTACGCTTTCTAGCAGCCTCTGACTTCTTCTTACGCTTAACGCTTGGCTTCTCGTAATGCTCTCTCTTACGAATCTCCTGCTGAATTCCAGCCTTAGCGCAGTTTCTTTTAAATCTTCTAAGAGCGCTATCTAAAGTCTCGTCTTCTTTAACTTTTACGCTTGACATACTATCCTCAACCTCCCTCCAGTTGCGAAATATCTAATTACGTGCTATACAACTGTTTGGGTTTACCTCCAAATCGCACATCAACTATTATAACACAATAAAAATATTCGTCAACAGAAAAATGAAATTAATTACAAATTTTAGCATATAATTCCATGTAAATTCCTATGACGAATATTTTTTATAGATTATACGGGAGTAATTAAGCTCTGTTAGTGAAAATATGATCAATTAAACCATACTCAAGAGCTGCTTCAGCAGATAAGAAATTATCTCTCTCTGTATCTCTTTCAATAATCTCTATAGGCTGCCCTGTATTAGCACTTAATATCTTATTAAGCTTATCTCTAGTCTTAATTATATGATCAGCATGGATCTTCATATCTGATGCCTGACCCTGGGCACCACCAAGTGGCTGATGAATCATTATTTCTGAATTAGGAAGAGCTATTCTCTTACCCTTTGTTCCTCCTGCAAGAAGAAATGCACCCATACTAGCAGCCATACCAACACAAATAGTTGATACATCACACTTTATGTACTGCATGGTATCATAAATACCAAAACCAGCACTTACAGAACCTCCAGGGCTGTTAATATAAAGACTGATATCCTTATTTGGATCCTCTGATTCTAAGAATAAAAGCTGTGCAATTACAAGGCTTGCAGTAACATCATTAACCTCATCTGCAAGAAAAATAATTCTGTCCTTTAAAAGTCTTGAATAAATGTCGTATGCGCGCTCTCCTCTACTTGTCTGCTCTACGACGGTAGGTACTAATGCCATAAATAAATCATTCCCTTCTAAAAAATGTTTTAATAGTATCAATAAATTAATCTACATACAAATATAATATTTATATTATTTATGAGATTAATTCAATAATTTATAGTCAGTTGCACCTATCGTCAACTGACTATAAATGAATTTATTTTATGATATTTATATTATCATATAGCTTAATAATTGCAATAAACCATAGGTTTAAATAAAATTATGATAACTGAGCCTTTGCTTCATCTACACCAGTACTAAGAGCGTTTGAAATACCAGCAGGGTCCTTACCACCTGCCTGAGCCATATTTGGACGACCACCGCCGCCACCACCTACCATAGGGGCAATCTTCTTAACAATATTTCCTGCATGAGCACCAGCTGATACAGCATCATCTGTAGCCATAACAATTAAGTTAACCTTTCCATCCATATCGGAGGCAAGAATAACAACTCCTGAACCTATCTTTGCTTTTAAGTCATCTCCCAGGTTTCTAAGAGCGTTCATATCTATTCCGCTGACATTTACTGGAAGTACCTTATATGAGCCAACCTCTACAGCATTGCTCATTACGTCACCCACTGACTCCTTAGCCATCTTATCCTTAAGCTTCTGATTCTCAGCGTTAAGAGCCTTAATCTCTGCGAGCATAGCTTCAATCTTTTCTGTAAGCTTAGCAGGTTCAGTCTTGGCTGCTATAGCAGCGGCATGAAGCTCAGTCTCAAGCTTCTTATAGTAATCGAAAGCGCCAGTTGAGGTAAGTGCTTCGATACGTCTTACACCAGCTGCAACACCCTGCTCAGATATAATCTTGAATGTACCAATTACACCAGTGTTAGGAACGTGAGTACCACCACAAAGCTCCTTAGAGAACTCTCCCATACTAACAACACGAACTGTTTCGCCATACTTCTCACCGAAAAGTGCCATAGCTCCGGTCTTCTTAGCATCCTCTATAGACATTTCAGCAGTTTCAACTGCTAAATCTCTCTCAATTTCAGCATTTACAATAGCTTCAACCTTGGCAATTTCATCCTTAGTCATAGCCTGAATATGTGTGAAGTCAAAACGAAGTCTATCCTGTGCCACATAGGAACCAGCCTGCTCAACATGTCCACCAAGAACAGTTTTAAGTGCCTTCTGAAGAAGGTGAGTTGCTGAATGGTTCTTACATGTAAGTCCTCTCTGGTTCTCATCTACAGAAAGTGCAGCTGTTTCATTAACCTTAATCTCTCCGCTTTCAACATATCCTACATGTGCAATCTTTCCACCTACAACCTTAACAGTGTCCTTAACTACAAATGTACCATTTGCAGTTTTAATAACACCTGAATCTCCACACTGACCACCCATTGTAGCGTAGAATGGAGTTACATCTGTAAGAATTGAGCCGTTTTGGCCTTCTGATAATGTATCAACAACTGCATCCTCAGTAGTCATTGCAACTACATTTGCATCAAGGGATAATTTATCATAGCCATCAAACTCAGTTACAAGGTCTACTGGAAGCTCCTCATAAATAGTCGCATCAGCGCCCATATAAGTTGAAACCTTACGAGCCTTTCTAGCTGTTGTTCTCTGTATTTCCATACACTCCTTATAGCCATCCTCATCAACAGTCATTCCTGTTTCTTCAAGGATTTCCTTAGTAAGGTCAAGAGGGAATCCATAAGTATCATAAAGCTTAAATGCATTCTCTCCACTAAGCTCTTTTTCACCCTTTGACTTCATATCCTCTACATAACCACTAAGGATAGCAAGTCCCTGGTCAATAGTCTTATTAAAGCTTTCCTCTTCCTTGTTAAGAGTAGCAAATATATGCTCCTGCTTCTCAAGTAACTCTGGGTATGCATCCTTTGAGCACTCAATAACTGTCTTACAAAGCTCAGCAAGGAACATATCCTTAATTCCAAGCATTCTTCCATGTCTTGCAGCACGTCTAAGAAGTCTTCTTAATACATATCCTCTTCCTTCGTTTGATGGAAGAACACCGTCAGAAGTCATAAATGTAACTGAACGAATATGGTCAGTGATAAGTCTGATAGATACATCCTTCTTTTCATCAGCCTTATATGTAGCACCAGCCATTTCACAGATTTTATCTCTTAGTGCCTTAAGGGTATCTACATCAAATATTGAGTCAACATCCTGAACTACTACAGCAAGACGCTCAAGTCCCATACCTGTATCAATATTCTTTTGATCAAGCTCTACATAATTATTATTACCATCATTATCAAACTGAGTAAATACGTTGTTCCAAACCTCCATGTATCTGTCACAATCACAGCCTACAGTACAATCTGGCTTTCCACATCCGTACTTCTCGCCTCTATCATAGTAAACCTCAGAACATGGACCACAAGGACCAGCACCATGCTCCCAAAAGTTATCAGCTTTGCCAAACTTGAATATTCTCTCTGGGGCAATACCAATCTTTCTATGCCATATATCAAAGGCCTCGTCATCCTCGAGATATACTGATGGATAAAGTCTATTAGGATCAAGTCCAACAACCTCTGTTAAAAATTCCCATGTCCACTCAATTGCTTCATTCTTAAAGTAGTCACCAAAAGAAAAGTTTCCAAGCATCTCGAAGAAGGTACCATGTCTAGCAGTTTTACCAACATTTTCAATATCACCTGTTCTAATACACTTCTGACAAGTTGTAACTCTTCTTCTAGGTGGAATCTCCTGACCTGTAAAATAAGGCTTAAGAGGCGCCATACCTGAATTAATCAAAAGTAAGCTGTTATCATTGTGTGGAATAAGTGAAAAGCTGTTCATCTTAAGATGATCCTTGCTCTCAAAGAATTCCAAAAACATCTTTCTAAGTTCATTTACACCGTATTTCTTCACGTTATATATCCTCCTAGTTACAATCACACTAATTATTCCTTGCTTTCAGCAGCAAGCTTTGCGTTTTTATTAGCTCTTATCTTACCACCAACCTTGATTCCAACAAAGGCACAGGCAAGGAAAAGAATAAACTTTACTAAATATAATACCAATTCACTGATCAATGCACTCATATTATTTACCTCCTATTAGCTAGTTCTCTAACTACATCATCCCAGGTTACACCTTTTTCAACCATAAGCACCATAGCATGATACAAGAAATCAGCCATTTCGTACTTTATCTCTTCGGGATTAGGGTTTTTGGCAGCTATTATTATCTCTGTAGCTTCCTCTCCCACCTTTTTAAGTATTTTATCAATACCTTTATCGAAGAGATAATTTGTATAAGACCCTTCTCTTGGATTGTTTTTTCTGTCAACGATAATGTTATAGTCCTCTTCAAGAATCTTGAGAGGGTTAACGCTGTCGTATTCTTTTTTGTAAAGTGGAGTAAAGAAGCAATTTGGACTTCCTGTATGACAGGCCACACCAATTTGCTTAACCTTTGCAAGGATGGTATCTTTATCGCAATCAATAATAAGCTCCTGGACATATTGGAAATGTCCACTTGTCTCTCCTTTAACCCAAAGTGATTGTCTGCTTCTACTGAAATATGTCATTGTACCTGTTTCTAGAGTTTTCTCATAGGCTTCTTTATTCATATAAGCCATCATAAGAACGTCTCCTGTTTTGTAATCCTGTGCAATTACAGGAATAAGACCATCAGAATTAAGCTTAAATTCCTCAAATGCAAGTGAATTAACATTATTATTCAAGTCCTTAGCAAGTAAAGCTTTTATTCCACTTACAAAGTCTGCAGTTGGATCCTCCTCCTGACTTGTGTAGCCAGTATAATTTATAATAAGTGTATCCACTCCAGAGTTAATTAATTCCTTAGTTGCATTTAACATTCCAGGAATATCCTTGTTGCTGGTAAGATAATCTGTATATACACCTACAGGAAGCTCAATCTCACTCATAAAATCCTTTAATTCCTCAATATAAGCTTCATTATAGCCTGATACAAAGAAACCTCCAGCTCCAAATAGCTTATATTCTTTTAAATCACCAATATCAAGCTTACTTTCCTTGAAATTAGTATTAATATATATTTTTTCTTTTCCGAATCGAAGTGATGATTCATTAATAAGTTCTAAATCTACCGAAGTGCTGGCACCGTCAACATCATAGCAACAGACGCGACTAACTCCTGCATACAAGGTATATTTTACATCATCAAATTTTTTGGCAGTAATATTAACATTTAGAGGTAAGTCAGTATTCTTTGTAATGTATTTGATTTCCTCCACATAGCCCTCATATGAACCCTCTCCGGTATAGATTAACTCATCTACTCCAAGCTTTTTGAAATAATTAGCTATCTCTACCTTTTCCTTAGGCTCTGTATAAGGAACACTGATATTACCAATAAGCTTTATCTTACTCATAATACTATAAGCTTCCCTTTGTGCTAAGAAGCTGTCCCTCCAATCTTATGTCCTTCATTGTTGCCATATCTAAAGCCTTAGCAAAGGCCTTAAATGCGGCTTCTATAATATGATGATTATTTGAACCATGAATCTGTTTAATATGTAAATTCATACCTGCTGCGTAAGACACTGCATAGAAAAATTCCTTAACCATCTCAGTATCCATATATCCAACCTGTGGTACTGTTAAATTAAGGTCATATACAAGATATGGTCTTCCAGATAAATCAATGGCTGAAAGAACCAAGGTTTCATCCATAGGGAGCATAAAGGAACCGTATCTTTTGATCCCAACCTTATCTCCTACAGCCTTGGCAATAGCCTGTCCTAAAACAATACCAGTATCTTCAATTGTGTGATGACTATCAACAAAAAGATCACCCTTTACAGCAAGCTTTAAGTCGAACAATCCATGCTTTGCAAAGCTAATAAGCATATGATCAAAAAATCCTATGCCTGTGTCTACCTCTGCTATACCTGATCCATCAAGATTTAGTTCTAATTCAATATTTGTTTCCTTTGTTACTCTTGTAACATTTGCAATTCTAGCAGCCAAATAATCACTTCCTTATAAACCAATTTATATTGTTATATTAGGTATGTCACTTAATCAAAATTATAATATACAAACATAATATAACAATTTATTATAGCATTTTATATACCTTGTTTCAATCGTTTTCTGCAATTGTATTAGGGTTTAATAGCAAGTCATATTCATCATTAAAGCCTGTATTATTTTCATATTTTACAGCTATAAGAAGTGAACCAAGACCTATTTTACTATATAACTCATCTGAAATTTTAAATTCCTTTAATTCATTATCTGACATTTGAACTGTTGTATATTTTGTTTCAATATCACCATTTTGAACAGTTTTTTTATCTCTAACCACAACATACATTATTTTAATATTTTTATTATTTATGTCATCAATAAGAGTTTGTCTGTTCTTTTTAATAGAATGACAAACAATAGCATATAATCCACCTAATATGGCAACTCCAGCAGTATTTCTTACAATATCACCTACAGGAGCCTTACTTGCAATTGCACCAATTAACATACATAATGGAAACAGTTCAACAAAAACAAGTATTAAAGCCCCTATTAGATATGCTGATGAAGTCTTATGTTTATATTCTTTATTAGCAAATTCAAGTATGTAATCAAGTTCCTTTTGGTCAGGGTCTTTCCAATCAAAATCCATAGTATTGTCCTCCTATTATCAATAATTTATTCTTCGTCTTGAGCTATAATGTTAGGATCTTTAATAAAATCATATTTATCATTAAATCCATTTTTATTATCATATTTGATGGCTATAAGTGGTGAACCCGATTCAATCTCATTATATAGATTTTTGGGTATAGCATAGCTTTTGTCATCTTCTCCTGGCAGTTGTACTAATATAGTTCTTTTTTTGTTTTTTTCTTGTACAACAGTAGAAAATGTTTTTATTTTATTGTTATTAATGTCTATTAATACTTTTTTCTTTTTACGAACTGTAAAGATATAATATGAGATTACAAAAATTAAGATAACAAATATTGATGAAATTCCCATAAACACATGCTTTTTTGTAGCGGTTTCATTGATATAATAATTTACCAATATACCTGCTGTAATAAAAATGGGATAAAATTCTAATGTGACTAACATAATATAAAATTTTAAGAAAATAGAACTTTTTGCCTTTGCTAATTCCTGTTTTCCATATTCTTTTATGTGATTTAATGTTTTATCACTTGGTTTTTCCCAAACAAATAAATTGTCAAACATAGTTGTACTCCTGTTATCTTATAAATACTAAAAAACGTATCAGAAATACTGACACGTTTTTTGTCATTTTAATTAGTTTTCAAATCTAACACTTATAGAATTTGCATGAGCTGTAAGCTGCTCTGACTTAGCAAAATCAACAATATCCTTATGTACCGGTTCAAGAGCTTCTCTTGAATAATAAATTATACTGGATTTTTTAATAAAGTCATCAACACTAAGTGGTGAGAAGAATTTTGCTGTACCATTTGTCGGTAATACGTGGTTTGGTCCTGCAAAATAATCTCCAAGTGGTTCAGAAGAATAATCACCAAGGAATATTGCTCCAGCATTCTTAATCTTAGTCATGGTGTCAAATGGATTCTTAGTCATTATTTCTAAGTGTTCACTGGCAATCTCATTTGCAGTGTCAATAGCCTCTTCCATATCCTTAGCAACTAATATATATCCATAATTATCTACGGATTTTCTCATAATATCTGTTCTAGAAAGCTCTTCAATAAATACTTCAACCTGGTCAGAAACCTTATTCGCAAGCTCTTTAGATGTAGTAATAAGAATTGCTGATGCCATCTCGTCGTGCTCAGCCTGTGAAAGTAAGTCTGCTGCTACATATCTTGGATTAGCAGTTTCATCAGCTAGTACAAGTATTTCGCTTGGTCCTGCAACAGAATCAATACTAACATGACCAAATACTGTTCTTTTAGCTAAAGCGACAAAAATATTACCAGGACCGACAATTTTGTCTACCTTTGGGATAGATTCTGTACCATATGCAAGTGCAGCTATAGCCTGAGCACCACCAGCTTTATATATTGCATCAACTCCAGCCTCATTAGCTGCAACAAGTGTCATAGGATAAACCTTACCGGATGCATCACAAGGAGTAGTCATAATAATATTTGATACTCCAGCAACCTTAGCTGGGACTACATTCATAAGTACGGATGATGGATATACAGCTTTACCACCTGGTACATAAACACCAACATTTTCGATAGGTGTAATCTTTTGACCAAGCATACTTCCATTATCCTTTGAATCAAACCAGCTATACTGCTTTTGCTTCTCGTGATATTCCTTTATATTAGCTATAGCTTTTCTGATAATCTCAAGAAGATTTTCATCAACACTCTTATATGCTTCCTCAATTTCTTCTTTTGTAACCTTTATATTGTCCGCGTTAATAATTGCCTTATCAAACTTTTCAGTGTATTTAAAAAGTGCAGCATCCTTATTAACATGAACATCCTCTACGATTTCCTTAACTGTTGCTTCATATGTACCATAATTGTCAGGACTTCTCTTAAGTAAGTTACTCAATATATCCTTCTTAGTATCCTGATTTAACTCTACAATTCTCATTATTAATTAAGCCTCCAATAATGCATTAAGCTATTTTTCATTCTGAATAAGATTATTAAGCTGATCTAGTATGTTAAGTATTCTCTCATGCTCCATTCGTAGACTAACCTGATTAACCACAACTCTAGCAGATAATGGACATATTTCTTCCAAAACATCCAAGCCATTCTCTCGTAATGTAGAACCAGTTTCTACGATATCTACTATAACCTCAGATAAATCAACAATAGGTGCAAGCTCAACAGACCCATTAAGTTTAATAATCTCAACAGTCTGATTCTTTGTGTTATTAAAGTAATCCTTAGCAATATTTGGATATTTTGTAGCCACACGAATAATTTCATTCTTAGTAAGTAGCTCCTTAGCTGACTGTGGACCACATACACACATACGACATTTTCCGAAGCCTAAATCCATAACCTCATAGAGATTTCTGCCCTCTTCAAGTATAGTATCCTTTCCAACAACACCTATATCAGCAGCTCCATACTCTACATATGTAGGTACATCTGATGCTTTAGCAAGGAAAAACTTAATCTTATGTTCCTCATTTGTAAAAATAAGCTTTCTAGTGTTAGGATCCTTTGCTTCCTCGCATGTTATACCCATCTGTTCAAATAATTCTAAAGTTTTCTTGGCAAGTCTTCCCTTTGCCAAGGCAAATGTTAAATATCTCATAATATCCTCCAAAATTAGACAATATCAATTAACCAATAATATCCATAATATTACCATCAGAATCAATGTAGGTTAATGTTTTAATATGCATCTTCTTTGCATAAGCTTCATATTCATCCAAATCATGTCTCTGAGACTTTCTAACAAGCTCAACATTAATACCCTTATTACGTAGATGAACTGCATGTTGTATAGCTTCTTTCTGGGCAGCTATCTCATATATAAGCATCTTATTAGAATAATCAACCTCAACCTCTACATCATTACGCTTGATGGCGTTCATTAGCTCATCAACATATATTGCAAAACCAATTGATGGAGCATCCTTGCCAAACTGTGAGAGTAGATTGTTATATCTTCCACCCTTAACTACTGCTTCACCAGTGCCATATGTATAACCATTGAATACAATTCCTGTATAATAGTTATATCTATTAATTTGACTTAAATCAAAGCTTACATACTTATCATAGCCATAGGTTGTTATTGCCTGATGAACTCTTTTCATTCGGTCAATAGCTTCTATAGATTGAGGATTTGTTACTAAGCTTCTTGCTCTATCTAGCATATCAAGTCCACCAAATAAGCTATTAAACTCAGACAATGCCTTCTTCATATTAGGCTTGATATCAAGCTTAGAAACATATTCAGTTAAACCAAAGAAATTCTTAAGCTGAATTAATTCCTTAATCTTATCCTCTGCATCCTTATCTAGTCCTGCTTCGTTGATAATTCCTTTAAAGTATTCAACCTCGCCAATTTCAATCATGAATTCATCTAAGCCAACTTCCTTTAAAGCGCTTATTACACATGAAATAATCTCTGCGTCAGCAGCTGAGCTATCATCATTAATAAACTCTCCACCTATCTGAGTTAGTTCATTGAGCTTTCCCTGATGCTGTGCAGCATTGGTAAAGGTTTTTCCAGTGTAGCAAAGCCTAAGTGGCAAATCAACGTCTGAATAATATTTTGCCACACATCTAGCTACACTTGGAGTTATATCTGGTCTTAAAACAAGAGTATTATTATTCCTATCAAAGAACTTATACATCTCGTTGGAATGGGCAGAGCCTCTATCATAATTGAATATTTTAATATATTCAAATGTTGGAGTTTCAATACTTGAGTAACCATATCTTTTAAGTATATGATTAATCTGCTCCACTACTTTATTTCTTTCCTTGCACTCTGAGTTATAAACATCTCTCACTCCTTCAGGAGTATGTAATAGCTTATCGTACATAATAATCACCTCTCGTCTACACTTTATTAAGGTAAAGTGCTAATTCGCTATCATAGTAAAATCTTTAAGTTATTATAATTAAAGAAAATAAATATGTCAATATGATGTTAAACATATTTATCACCTTAAATCTTCACTCAATTATAGTATATTTACAAAATATAATCAACAATTATAAAAATATCAGAACATTCGTTTGCAATTCGAACAGATGTATGTTAAACTAATATCAACTTAATGAATCGAGACTAAATTTACATATTTCATCATAGTTTTTGTTTTATATATAAGGAGGAATATTATGGATTATAGTAGCTTATCTGCTAAGCAGCAGGAAATCTTAGAATATTTAAAGGATTGTATATTGAAGAAGGGTTATCCACCTGCAGTTCGAGAGATTTGTCAAGCTGTAAAGTTAAAGTCCACTTCTTCTGTACATGCTCATCTTGAAACCTTGGAAGAGAAAGGATTTATTCGTAAAGACCCTACGAAGCCTAGAGCAATTGAAATCCTAGATGATACATTTAACCTATCGAGACGAGAGCTTGTTAATGTACCAATCGTTGGAGCTGTAAGCTGTGGTGCACCAATACTTGCCAATGAGAATATAGAGGGCTACTTCCCTGTTCCACCTGAGTATTTACATAACAAGGAAACCTTTATGCTAAAAGTTAAAGGCGATAGTATGATTAATGCAGGTATTTTCCATGGAGATCTTGTATTAGTTGAGAAGGCAAATACAGCTAAGAATTCTGACATAGTTGTAGCTTTAATTGAAGATTCTGCTACTGTTAAAACCTTTTATAAGGAGAATGGTCATATTAGACTTCAACCTGAGAATGATTCTATGGAACCAATAATTGTAGAAGGTGATATGTCAATACTTGGAAAAGTAATTGGATTATTTAGAACGTTTTAAATTATAAAGCCACTGGGTATTTCTACTCAGTGGCTATTTTTTTAGCTAAATATTATATCGCAATAAATAGCATCTTTATTCTCATTACTAGTAATATATCTATATCTAACACATTTACCTTCATTAAACCTAACAAAAAGTGATGAGTAGGTATATGATATATTAGAATTAATCATATTAAATATTTCAGAAGCTAAATCTACACTGTAATTGTGTAATTTGATATCCAGTACATATCTATTAAAGCTAACTGATATACTAAGCTTTTTTATCTCTGTAATATCCTTAAGAAAAGAATATATTTTATTATATATTTCGTCGTTAGCCTGAAGGTTAACCTTGGAAGTGTATTCATTTATGACCTTGTACATATTAACCTCCATCTTTAATACTAATATTTATGCTTGTCAGGTATCTTATTATGTATATCCTTAAATTTGTCAAAATTTCTAATAAATAACTGAACAACCTTTGGGTCAAAGTGCTTTCCACTTAGTCTTATTATCTCATCGAAGGTGTCCTCAAGAGACCATCCCTTCTTATAATATCTGTCAGAAGTAAGTGCATCAAAAACATCACATACAGCCATAAGTCTACTGATATATGCAATCTCCTCACCCTTCATTCCAAGATAACCTGAGCCATCCCACCTCTCGTGATGTTCCTTGGCAAGAGTACAGGCAATATGAAGTAACTCTCCTGGACAATTCTTAAGTAAGGCTTCACCATACAAAACGTGATTTTTCATGATAGCATACTCTTCATCAGTAAGCTTATCTGGTTTATCAAGAATTTCTTCGCTAATCATAAGCTTTCCTATGTCATGCATCATAGATGCAGTACAAAGCATATCTACATATTCCTCATCAAACCCTGAGGCTTTACCAAGAATTCTCATATATTCTGCCACTCTTTTAATATGCTCACCAGTGAATTTTGACTTACTCTCACTTATCTCCGCAAAGGAATATATAAGACCTTTTTGGTTTTCCTGCATAGTTACAGCTGTTTTAATAGCTGAATTAATCATATTAGAGTTTCGTTGCACAATACTATAAGCAACAACAGACATAGCAAAAATAACAATAATATGTGGTGTTGCACATCCCAGTAGTGCTTCATCTATCTTATCATACATTCCACCAATAAAATACTCTCTATATATTACTGATAAAACACTAGATATTACTATACCTACTGTCATAAGTAATGAGGTAAAAAGTACCAATGTTTGATTATAATATAGGGAAGCTAGCAATATAGGGAAAAGCATAGTTGGAAATGCAAATGAGCCAAGTAAGGTAAGCATTCCTGTTACAATTAAGCATACACAAATAATAACTGCATATTTCGTACTCTCAAGATAATCAATCTTAAAAACATTAATAACCAGCGTTGGTATCAATGCAATAAAAATAGATGCTCCAAAGAATATAACCATCAGATAAAAATCTAAATCTGTAAGAAAATAGCAATAGCCAAATACTATTAAAAGAACTATACACATAATTCTTAAGCATCTGGCTGAAATTTGATTTATCTGTCTGTAATTGTCATCTGCAAGCTTGTTCTTTCCCACTTTTTATAGGTCTCCTACTGATATAAGATTTCCGTCCCTCCAAACGTGTTCAAGATCATAGAAGGAACGTTCTTCTTCCACAAATATATGAACTATTATATCATAATAATCCAATAATATCCACCCTCCATTTGCATATCCTTCTCTGTTTTTAAGCTTTGCTCCAGCCTTATGCATAAATTCTTCCACATTATCGCATAGAGCCTGAACCTGATTTCTATTTGAACCATCAGCGATAATAAAGTAGTCTCCCATTGAAGTAATATCTTTAATATCTATTATTCTAATGTCATGTCCCTTTTTATCATCAAGTGCATTATATGCCACTTTTACTAATTCTTTTGATTCCATTACTATCTCTCTTTCTTACTTATTCACATAATAGTTATATGTGAGTTGTGTCATAAAATCCATTTCATTTGTTGAGTTATTAAGATAATCAAGTGTATTTTTCAATATATGAATCACACACTTATCTAAATCCTGAAAGGCTTCTCTTCTAATAATATCCATATCCTTTAGTTCTTTTCTATTTGGCTCTATATAATCAGCTACAAATATTATTTTATCAAGAAGAGTCATATTAGGTCTACCAGTGGTATGATATGTTATTGCATCTAGTATTTCTTCATCATCCACCTCATATCTGGCTTTTGCATAATATGCACCCAACTTACCGTGAAGCATATCTGGATTTTTCTCCTCGAATTTACTTACCGCAAGCTTATGTTTTTTGGCTTTTTCTAATTTTTCCTTGGTTGGCAAGCATTTTGCACAGTCATGGAGAAGACCTGCAATTCGAGCCTTTTCTATATCAGCTCCATGAACCATGGCCATACAGGCAGCAGTATATTCAACTCCTAGTGAATGTTCAAAGCGTTTGTCATTTATCTTACTTTTTAGTCGAGCAATCATTTTTTCACGATTCATCATTTATGTCCATCCGTATAAATTATTTACTTTAATATAGTTTAATATGGAAATATCTAAATATTTTTCATCAATATTTCCTTCTTTGATACTAGCTCTAAGCTGACTTGAAGAAATATTAATAGCTTGAGTTTCGAGAAATTTTATCTTTAACTCGGGATATTTCAAAATAAGCTTATCTGAGTATTCCTTTATATCATCTAAATTGCAGTCTCTTTTGGCAGCTATTATAGTACATTTTTTAAATATATCTCTATAATTACACCATTTTTCAATATTATATAAGGAATCTGCACCTATTATAAAATATATTTTAGTATTTTCATTAATTGATTTTATCTGATTAAGTGTGTCAATGGTATAGGTGGTTCCACCTCTCATAATTTCCATATTAGAGACATATGTCTTAGGAAGCTTGTCTGACACAAGCTTTAGCATATTTAATCGATGCTCAGATGAAATTATATGAGCACAGTCCTTATATGCTGGAAGATTGTTTGGCATAAGTATAAGTCCTTCAATATCAGGAAATTGTTCAATAACCTCCCTTGCAAGCATAGTATGTCCCTTATGAACCGGATTAAAGGTTCCTCCAAGTATTCCTATACAATTAAATTTCTTTAAATCTATATCCATATTAACACCTTAACAAGCTTTTATTAGTATGCCTAAATTACTGTGGAAGTATTATTTTAGGATCCTTTTTATGCTTCTTATAAAGAATAATTTTTTTGCCAATAACTTGAACAACTTCGCTATGAGTTCGTTCTGCAAGAGCGAAAGCTATTGCTTTAGGATCATCAAAACAATTTTTTAAAACTCCAATTTTAATTAATTCTCTTTTATCAAGGGCTTCTTGAACTGCTTCTGTAACCTCTGGGGTTAAGCTGGCCTTTCCAATGTTAATAATTGGATCCATAGTCATAGCAAGTCCATTCAGGTATGATCTTTGTTTACTAGTCATATATATCTCCTTTATTTGTAATAATCAAATTCTAAGCCATATAGTTTAACAGTATCGCCCTCTTCTATGCCTAATTCTTCTAGCATATCAAGAATTCCATTCTCCTTAAGGAATTTTTGGAAGAAAGCAAAGCCTTTTTCGGATTCAAGATTAGTGTAACCAAGCATTCTCTCTATGCGTGGTCCCTCAACTAAGAATACTCTATCATCCTCATCAGATTTTTTAACCTCAAATGGTAATTCTGGAATATCCATAAAATCTACATCCATTTCCGGTTCAAATTCAATTACTTCCTCTGGTGCCTCTTTCACAAGCTTATTCACATGCCATAATAGTTCATCTAAGCCTTTACCTGATACAGCAGATATAGGGAACACCTTAATGCCCTTGGGCTCAAATTCTTCTTTTAAGAGCGTAATAACTGTATCATAATCATCACCGTAGAGGGCATCACATTTATTTGCAGCAATAACTTGAAGACGCTTTGCTAATTGTTCATTGTAGGTCAAAAGCTCCTTATTGATAGCTTCAATATCGGCAATGGGATCTCTGCCCTCTGTGGATGCTGCATCTACCATATGAATCAAAACCTTGGTTCTTTCTATATGTCTGAGGAATTCAAAACCAAGTCCAACACCCTCAGATGCACCCTCTATTATTCCTGGAATATCTGCAATTACAAAACCATTATTTTCACCAAGGTCTACAACACCAAGATTTGGATTAAGAGTTGTAAAGTGGTAATTTGCAATTTTGGGCTTTGCATTAGTTACTCTTGACAAAAATGTTGATTTGCCGACATTTGGAAATCCAACAAGTCCAGCATCAGCAATACATTTTAACTCTAAGGTTACCCAAAGCTCCTTCGCTGGTTGTCCCGGCTGAGCATATTTTGGTGCCTGCATAACGGATGTTACATAATGTCTATTACCTTTTCCACCACGTCCACCTTTTAGGAATACAACTGGCTCAGTTTTATTAGACATATCAAGAAGTACCTTACCTGTTTCGAAATCCTTTACAACTGTTCCTGCAGGAACTTTAAGAATTACGTCCTTACCATTTGCACCGTGACAATTCTTTTTGCCCCCTTCTTGACCATCCTCTGCTTTGTATTTAGTTATATGTCTATAATCAGTTAATGTGTTAAGTCCTGGATCAACTACAAAGATTACATCTCCACCCTTACCACCATCACCGCCGTCAGGTCCGCCGTTAGGCACATACATTTCACGTCTAAAGGAAACATGACCATCTCCACCCTTACCGGCTTTTAAATATACTTTTGCTCTATCAGCGAACATAATTTACCTCCGTTAATATATATACAAATAAAGTTTTACTTTATAATATAGTTTTCGCATTCATCAAATAAATATATCATATAATTCATATTTCTACCATAATTTATTTTACAAAAAGAAAACCGGGATATTATACTATATCCCGGCATAATTCTTAATTACTCAGCTGTCTCTCTAGGATAGATAGAAACCTGCTTCTTATCTCTACCCTTTCTCTCGAATCTAACAACACCATCAACAAGTGCAAATAATGTATCATCGCCACCACGACCAACATTAACACCTGGATGAATCTTAGTTCCACGCTGTCTGTATAAAATATTACCAGCCTTTACAAACTGTCCGTCTGCTCTCTTCGCACCAAGTCTCTTTGCCTCAGAGTCTCTACCGTTCTTAGTAGAACCAACTCCCTTCTTATGTGCGAAAAGCTGAATGTTCATCTTTAACATAGTTAGTTACACCTCCTTATAGTGTACTTTCAAATACTTTTTACCATACGTTTTGCTTAAGTCATCTAGACCTAAAGCAAGTGTACTAAGTAATAATTGTGCTTTGTCATCATAATTTGATGTGATTTTAAAACTAATTGAACCATTTTCATCCATATCTTCTTCGAATTGGACATCAGTATTAGTTTCTATAGAATTAACTATTGTAATTGCTAATGTTGAAACTGCAGCACAAATAATATCTTTTCCAGATTCGGCATACCCTGCATGACCTTTAATATCAAATCCAATATACTTTGCATCCTGGTTCAAATATAATATTGCCTTAATCATAATTAGAAATTAAGCATTAATTGCATTAATCTTAACCTGAGTGTAAGGCTGTCTGTGACCCTGCTTCTTGTGATAGCCAGTCTTTCTCTTGTACTTGTAAACAACTACCTTCTTGTGCTTACCCTCGCCAAGAACAGTTGCCTTTACTGAAGACTTCTTACAAGCATCGCCACAAATAACATCTGAATCAGTGCTAACAGCTACTACATCAAATGAAACCTCAGCGCCTTCTGCTGCATTAAGCTTTTCTACCTTAATGATATCTCCTTCAGCTACCTTGTACTGCTTTCCGCCTGTTGCTATAATTGCGTACATATGGTTACCTCCTATTATCATTACTCGCCAGCTTCGGTGCTGTCAAAATAGACAGACTTAAACCACACTGTGCGGCATACTCGAATATATTAACATTGAGATAATGTTATGTCAAGTATTTTTCTTGACAAATATCAAAATATTTCATGAAGTGGCTTTCTTACTCTTTTTCTAGTAATTTCCACCAGCCCTAGTCTGGTAATGTCAACTACTGTGGTTTGGTTATTATCCATTTCGGCTAGATTTTTAAGTTCTTTTAATAATTGATTTTGACTTATTTCCTTATTCATACTTATAAAGTCGATTATGACAATACCACTAATATCTCTTAATATAAGCTGTTTTATTATTTCTTCTGCAGCTTCTAAATTAATTGCATATACCTTTTCCTCTTTCGATGAACCTTTTATTGCTTTTCCACTATTAACATCGATTACAGTCATAGCTTCTGTATGATCAATAACAATGTAAGCACCAGATTTAAGATA
>JAFWZV010000009.1 GCA_017517305.1 Lachnospiraceae bacterium
TAAAAATATTTTTTAATTTTTTCAAAAAAACACTTGCATTTATATTTATCTTTTGCTATACTAACAAAGGTCGAGATAAGGTCCGTTGGTCAAGCGGCTAAGACGTCGCCCTCTCACGGCGAAAACAGGGGTTCGATTCCCCTACGGACTGCTTAAAATCCTTGAAATCAGTGGGTTTCAGGGATTTTTTTTGGTTAACTAAACCGCAAACTTAACCGCATTAGTAATCTGCTCCATATATCAAGTCAATTGTAACCTATTCTCACATATTCCGCAAATTAAAATGGACGAATTTTCATCCGTCCATATTTTTTAATACTCTATCTCTATAATATTGTTTATATTATTCACACAAAATTCCTCATCATTAAGTCTTCTCACATGAATATACCTATCAGTATGTCCTTTAATATAACATCCTGAATCATCCTTGTCATATTCTTCAACTAAAATCTCCAGTTTCTCACCTCTAAAGCTTTCCTCATATTCCGACTTATGCTTTGCAGCCATTTCAAGAAGAATATCACTTCTTACATCCTTTATATGATCAGAAACCTGTCCCTGCATAGTTGCCGCCACTGTTCCATTCCTTATAGAATATTTAAAGATATGCATCTCATAAAGTTTAAGGGTCTCTAAATTAGCTTTGGTAACCTCAAACTCTTCGTCGGTCTCTCCCGGAAAGCCAACTATTACATCAGTGGTAATGGCTGGTCTGTCATAATAGCTTCTTATAAGCTTACATTTTTCCATATACTCTTCAATAGTATACTTCCTATTCATCCTCTTAAGAGTCTCATTACAGGCACTTTGAAGGGACAAATGAAAATGCGGACAAATCTTCTTATTGTTACATATGCCTTCTAAAAATCCCCTTGTAATAATTCTTGGTTCCAAGGAACCCATTCGAATTCTCTCTATACCATCAATAAGAGAAACCTTCTGTAATAATCCAAGAAGCTCAGTTCCATCCTCATCCTTAT
The DNA here is from genome assembly GCA_017517305.1 of Lachnospiraceae bacterium. Classification (GTDB taxonomy): domain Bacteria; phylum Bacillota; class Clostridia; order Lachnospirales; family Lachnospiraceae; genus Coprococcus_C. Next base: position 984 of record JAFWZV010000009.1, read on the forward strand.
AAGAGGATAAATTAATTCCAGTAATAACAACCTCTTTAAGGCCTCTCTTGGCAAGACCACGTATTTCAGCAATTACATCCGAGAGCTTTCTGCTTCTTATTCTGCCTCTGGTATATGGAATGATACAATAGGAACAGAAATTGTTACATCCATCCTGAACCTTAACATAAGCTCTAGTATGTTCCTCTGGTTTAATAAGAGTCATTTCCTCATACTCATGGGTCTTATTAATATCGATATAGTTATCCTGAACATCTTTTACCTGAAAATACTCCTCAAGTATTCTAACTATATCCTTTTTTCTATTATTGCCAACAACTATATCTATCTGGTTATCTGACTCTAAGCCTTCTTTATCTGCCTGAACATAACAACCAGCAGCTACTATAACTGCATTAGGATTAAGCTTTTTAGCTCTGTGAATGATTTGTCTGGACTTTCTCTCAGCCATATTAGTCACTGAACAGGTATTTATTATACAGATATCCGCAGCTTCATTAAAGCCCACTAGCCTTGCTCCCTTTGACTTTAATTCATCTGCCATACTGTCAGATTCATATTGATTAACCTTGCAGCCCAATGTATAAATATTGAATTTTTTGTCCATAATCTTAACAAACATTTTACTAAAAATCTCCCGCTTAATATTGACTTTTAATGCCTAAACTTATATTATAGTATCATACATAAATACGAAATGTAAACAAGGAGGTTTTGGGATGTTAGCAGTTAAGATTTCTCTCAATTCAATTGATAAGGTAAAAAGTTTCGTTAATGATATAAGTGGATTCAACGCTGAATTCGACTTGGTTTCTGGTAGATATGTTATCGACGCAAAGTCTATTATGGGTATCTTCAGCTTAGATATTTCTAAGCCAATTGACTTGAATATCCACACTGAAACTGAAACTGAGGATATTATGGCAGCTATTAAGCCTTATCTTGCAGAGTAATTACAGCTTTACCAAAACAAAAAGAGCCACTTGAAAGTGGCTCTTTTTTGTTTTGAAATTTTATCTTAAATACTGTATCATGCCAGGTCCCAAAGCATCTGTAGGTCTGGCAATAAAATTGTGTTTCTCGTAAAAGGGTTCTCTACCCTTTGCACACATAAGGCAAAGCATCATAGTTGTATCTTCCTCTTTGATTGACTTAACAAAGTTAACCAATGCATCAATTATCATAGATCCAACACCTTTCCCCTGCGCCTCAGGTATGACTACCAGATCCTGAATGTAACATATAACTGCTCCATCACCTACTATACGTCCCATACCAAGAATATAACCACTCTCATCAACTGCCTTCACATTATATAGGCAGTTTTCCAAAGCAAGCTGGGCTTGTCTATCACTTAAGGTTACCCAACCCACCTGCTCTCTAAGATATAAATATTCATCAACTGTAATAGAATTCTCAACTAATGTAACCAAAACTATATACCTATACTTTCCTTTAATTCTACACTCTCATGGAAAGTCCTTTATCTGCTAAATATCTTTTTAAATCCATTATCTCAAGCTCCTTATAATGGAATAATGATGCTGCCAAGGCTGCATCTGCCTTACCTGTAGTTAAGGCATCATAAAAATGGTCCTTAGTACCTGCTCCACCTGAAGCAATTACAGGAATGGAAACATTCTCAGCTATCAGTCTTGTTAACTCCACATCATAGCCTGCCTTAGTGCCGTCGCAATCCATACTAGTAAGCAGAATCTCACCTGCACCTAACCTGTCAGCTTTCATAGCCCATTCTATAGCATCCAATCCAGTATCAATTCTTCCACCATTTTTAAATACATTCCAGCCAGAACCATCTTCTCTTCTTCTGGCATCAATTGCCACAACAACGCACTGACTTCCAAACTTATCAGCAGCATCACTTATAAGCTCAGGTGTATTAATAGCTGAAGAATTAATTGATATCTTATCAGCTCCCTCGCGCAAAATGGTTCTAAAATCTTCTACTGTTCTAATACCTCCACCTACAGTAAATGGAATAAAAACTGTCTCCGCGACCTTTCTAACCATATCCACTACAATATTTCTAGAATCAGAGGATGCTGTAATATCTAGGAACACCAGCTCATCCGCCCCTGCTTTATCGTAGGCTGCTGCAACTGCTACTGGATCTCCCGCATCCTTTAAGTTGACAAAATTAATACCTTTCACCACTCGTCCATTATTTACATCAAGACAAGGAATTATTCTCTTAGTATGCATATATTACTCCTTACAAATATGTATCACAAAACATGTTCAAAATGCTTATACTTATAGCAAAATAATATCCCGGTAAAAACCGGGTTATTACTTATAATTCAATAAAATTCTTAAGTATAGTAAGCCCCACTGTTGAGCTTTTCTCTGGATGGAACTGACAGGCAAACACATTATCTCTTTCCACACTAGCATGTATAAGTGTTGAATACTCTGTGGTAGCTGCCACATCCTCAATATTCTTAGATTTTAGATAATATGAATGTACAAAATATACATAACTTTCATCAGCAATTCCCTTAAACAGCTTAGCACCTGGCGTAATCTTAAGTGAATTCCAGCCTATCTGAGGAATTTTTAAACCTGGCGCGTCAGGAATTCTAATTATCTCACCGTCCAAAATACCAAGACCTGTAGCACCTGGGCTCTCTTCACTTGTTTTATAAAGGAGCTGTAAACCTAAGCAAATTCCTAAAAATGGTTTCCCTGAATCACACACGTCATAGATAACATTTTCAAGCTTATACTCTCTTATCTTATCCATAGCATCCTTAAAGCATCCTACACCTGGTAGAATAACCTTACTACTATTCATAATCACATCTCTGTCTCTGGTGATAACAGCTTCCTGCCCCAAATATTCTAGTGCTTTCTCAACACTTTTTATATTACCTGCATCATAGTCAATTATTGAAATCATCTTACTCTCCCGTCGGCATAAGTCCTTCACTGGCTTCTATTAGAGCATCACTATACTCAACACCTTCAAGCTTCATAAGCTCATAGGCCGCGGCTTCTGTCAAACCATATGTATTCCAAAGGGCATTTACAATCTTTTCTTTAACAGATTTAATGTCCTTGGCAATACCTAATGCCACCGCTTCCTCATAATGCTCATCATATTTACCCAATCCTCTAAGTAAAGAATCCAAGGCCTTATCCGGTCTATTTAATGTCATATTATTCTCATAGGACTCATACAATCTTTCCACATACATCACTGTATAAATCCTATCTCGAAGTTCTTCATCCTCTTCTTTAACCTCTACTCCGGCTACTTCCTCATAAGCTAATCTATATCTCTGTCTTTCGAAGTAGTTAGTAGCTTTCTTAATAACCTGAGAATAATTAAATCCTTTAGCACCGAGTACAACTAAAAAACCAAGTGCTATAAAGGCCGCAAAAACTAAAATAACTACTGGCGTCGGCACTGTCTTTTGTCCCTTCTCTGCCTCTAGCTCTGCAATAAGCTCCGCTTCCTTTAATCTTTTCTTTTCTGCCTTTTCGCTTTGCTTCTTTGCATTATCTTCATTCTTTTGCTGAAGTTTTTCCTGTTTTAAAGCTTTCTTAGCTTCACTATCTTCCTTTTGTTTAGCCTTCTTTGCTTCCTTCTCAGCTTTTTTTATCTCAAAAAGTCTTTCCTCTTCCTCGTCATCCTCATCTGGAGCACCAAACAAAATCTCTTGTATAGATTTCTTCTCTTTTGTTCCTTTTTCTTTTGACCCTGATTTGTTCTTTTTGCCTTTTTTGTTTGAAGGCTTCTCACTTATATCCTCTATGTCAGACAAAGCACTATCATCAAAGCTACTTACCATTGTAGCCTGCAAAAGCTGATCTAAATCTGATTCTCCAGACACATAGTTATCTGTTGCTACGCCCTCTGTCTCATCTATACCAAGGGCAGAAAAAAGATCATCCAAATCCATATTCTCAATATCATTTGAATCATCTCCACCTGATTGAGAAAACATATCCGCAAAATCATCAGCAAAGCCTGTGGCATCATTAGAGTTGTCAGTTTCTGATGCCTCCTTCTCATCTCCTTCAAGCTGTGAGAATAAACTGTCTATATCTTCTGGATTAAGAAAACCATTATCTGACTGAGAGGTGGTAGCTGTTGGTATATCTGGTTCTTCTGAAACCTCTTCAAGAAGAGAATCCAAATCCATCTCAGATATAGCCTCATCTGCTGACATGTCACTTTCATCCACATCATCAGTATCAAACTCTTCGATAGCATCTATACCAGCCAACATATCATCAGCATTAAACTCTTCCTTTTCAGGTATATATTCTGATGAAATTTTACTATTCTTGGAATTCAAATTAGTAACATCTAAATCATCAAAATCCACATCATCTAAATCATCAAAATCTAATTCATCCAGAGAAAGATCATCTAAGCTATCAAGCTCGTCCAAGGAAATATCATCTAAATCTGCAAAATCTATATCTACGCCTGAATCCTTATCAACTGTTTTATCAAAGCTATTCTTTTTTTGATTGTCGGTTGAAACCCCTTTTAAAAGGTCATCAAGATAGTTCTCGTCCATACTTCCTCCATACTAATCAAAAATCATTACACAATTACCATAATAATATCATATAACACACCAATAAACAAGAAATTGTTTGTTGCCTTGTGATGATATATATTGATTTTTTTATATATTTAGTATATTATAATTTTGTTATAGGAATTTTGGTGGGAGGTGAATAATTTGAAGCAAACATTTTACTTAGAGTTTTACGGAAAGCAGCTTGATCAGGCTGAATTAGTAAAGGCAGCTAAGGCAATCTGGACTAAGTCAGGCAAGAAGGTTTCAGAGTTAACTTCTCTTAACCTTTATGTTAAGCCAGAAGAGAATATGGTATATTACGTATTTAACGAGGATGAGACAGGAAGCTTTTCAATTGACTAATTTATAACAAAAATAAGCCTACCATACAGGTAGGCTTATTTTTTATCTAAAAATCATCATAGTAATCATCGTAATCATCATAATCACCATTTGCATAATTCTTAGTATAATTCACATTGTTTGCTCTCTTAACCTTTGGCTGAGGTCTACTGCTTTCCTTCTTCTTGCTCTGCTTCTTCTTCACTGACTTTTGTTCCTTCTCAAGTCTAAGCTGAACCTTGTTCTTGTCAGGAATTGCAACAGATGGCTTACTCTCCTTAGGTCTAGAAGGTTTGCTTCTTCTGCTATTATCCTCGTCGTCTTCATCCTTACCACTAAAACGTGGCTGACTACTATATCCCTTATTCTTATCGTAGTAGTCTGACTTTACTGGACGGCCACCCTCATTTCTATTATATTTTGGCTTATTATCCTGTCTCTGATATCCGCCTTGTCTGTCTCCTTTATCAGTTCTTGGAGGTCTGTCACCTCTGTCAGGCCTATCGCCTCGTTCAGATCTGTCAGGTCTATCGCCTCTATCAAATCTTCTTCCTTCGCCCTTTTCACGCTTGTTCTCGTTCCTAAAGGTTCTAGTATAGCTACTCTTCTGTCCGCTACCTTTGTTCATGTTGGAACCGCCTTCATTAGTTTCCTGGGTTGCCACTTCAAAATCTCCTTCCAAATAAGAATAATATCTAACTATTATATTTTATTTTAGGATAAGATTTTCGTCAACAAAAATTTGTAAATTTTGTGAACTTTTTTGCCTATTATTATGCAATTTACATATCTATGCGTGCATTTTATATTCTATTCTAAGCTTATCTGCTATTAATGCAATAAACTCTGAGTTGGTAGGTTTACCCTTTCCTGCACTTACAGTATAACCAAACATATTTTCAATCACATCAATTTTACCTCTTCCCCAAGCCACCTCAATAGCATGTCGTATTGCTCTTTCTACACTGCTAGAAGTAGTTTTATACTTTTTGGCAATACTTGGGTATAAAAGCTTTGTAATATAGTTAAGCATATTAATATCCTTAATGGACATAATAATACCCTCTCGTATATATTGATAACCCTTAATATGAGCTGGAATTCCTATCTCTCTTATTATTTCTGTAACATCATTTTCAATATTCTTTTCCTGTGGCTCATAAGTTACTATTTCAAGCTCAGAATCCATATTTTTTTCTTCCTTAGATGCTAGCTGAAGTATTCTTTTCTTCAATATATCCGGACTATAAGGCTTCATAATATAGTAATCCGCGCCTAAGCTAAACGCCATATTTATAATTCTTGGCGAACCTACTGTAGATAAAAATATAATTCTAACATCATCTAATTCTTCATTAGATCTAATCTGTTCTACAATTTCTATACCATCTACATTTGAAATAAACACATCCAAAAGCAACACATCCGGCTTATACTCACACACCAAGCCATACACATCCTCCCCATCCTTTGTGCTATGTATCACTTCTAACTTATCTTCAGCATCCCCATGTCCCACAAGCTGCTTTGCAATACTTTCGCAATCTCCATCAGCTATAAGAATCTTGATACTTTCTTTATTCATATTATCTCCTTACCTTTTCAATTAACTTCTTATTGCCCATTCAAATTAACACATACTGTTGGATTAATTTGTCAAATTATGCATTATATTAAAACAATTATTTTAAGCAATTTTCATTTTACTATCTAATCTAATCTTGTCTGCAATAAGGGCTATAAATTCTGAATTTGTAGGCTTTTGTCTACCCTGACTCAGATGATAGCCAAAAAGCTCATCAATTGTATCTGTCTTACCTCTCCCCCATGCAACCTCTATAGCATGTCTAATGGCTCTCTCCACCCTGCTTGAGGTTGTATCATATTGTTTAGCTATAGATGGATAAAGCTGTTTAGTAATTGAATTAAGTATATCCATATCGTTAACCGCCATCATAATTGAGCTCCTCAGATACTGATATCCTTTTATATGAGCAGGTACTCCTATTTCATGAATTATCTCAGTAACTGTCATCTCTAGCTGATTCTCTCTGACCTTACTATCATCATCCTTTCTAATATGCCAAATATCTTTAGACTTAGACCCCTTAGCTCTTAATATATCATCATATATATTCCTTTTTTCACTTTCCTCTTCAATAAGCATTACCAGAATATTTTCTAATTTCTTAGCATATGTAGTTTCTATGAATTTGATTTGACTTTCATTGCCAGTAACAATAAACTTGTACCCTTTATTCCCCAAAGAGTTTATCTCCTCTAATATGGCTATACCATCCACATTAGGCAATAACAAATCTAATATTATTATCTCAGGATTATAACGCTTAATTGCTGAAACCCCTAAAGCTCCATCATTTAACCATTTACACACCTCAATATCTGGCTTTATGCTCAAATCATTTTTTAACTCGTCTCTCCCCTTGGTATCATGTTTAAGTACTAATACCCTAGTCTTCATATTATTTCCTCCTTTTTTCGCATTTTATCTCTTTAATCAAAATGCAAATACTTTTTTCTAAGTTCTCTGTCATTATATAGGGTGATTTTTACTAGAGCAATATATAACAAAACGCAAGTTGCGACACCTAAAATATGACAGCAAAATTTGCAAAATGCTTCGACAGCATAATACGTTACGATATTTTGTCTATAAAGGAATATTATGGATTATCTTGGATTTTTTCTTCTATTTGTTGTCAGCTTTTTGTTTCTAAGGTATAATTATTTAGTCTTGTTTTTTTGACGAATTATAGAACCATTACAAGTCAAATTAACAGAGTTATAAACATTTTATCTTAGCAAATATTATAAAAGGAGTTTATTATATGAAATTAGTTTTTTTAGACAGAAAAACCATCGGTGATGATATAGATCTTTCTTCCTTCAAGGATTTCGGGGAAGTTGTAGAATATAATTTTTCTTCTGTAAATGAAGTACCTGATAGAGTTGCTGATGCTGATATACTAGTTATCAACAAAATCCCCATCAACGAAGCTACTATAGGAGGTGCTAAGAATCTAAAGCTGGTGTGTGTCACTGCAACTGGAACCAATAATTTAGACAAGGACTACTTAGAAAGTCGCAACATAGAATGGAGAAATGTAGCTGGTTATTCCACTGAATCCGTAGCCCAGCATACATTTTCCATGTTATTCTATCTACTTGAGCACATGGCTTATTACGATAAATATGTAAAGGATGGAAACTACATTAACGACACCATGTTCACCCACTTCGACAAGGTTTTTCCTCAAATTTCAGGTAAAACTTGGGGAATCATAGGCTTAGGCGCCATAGGTCGAAAAGTTGCGGACATTGCAAAGAGTTTTGGTGCTAAGGTTATCTACTATTCTGCTTCAGGTTCAGCCCCTCAGTCTGGATATGAGCAGGTAGATTTTGATACACTTTTAAGAAATTCTGATATAGTATCAGTACACGCACCACTTAATGAATACACAGAAGGATTAATGGACTCTGCTACATTTTCTAAGATGAAAAACACAGCCATCTTCTTAAATCTGGGTCGTGGTCCTATAGTAAATGAAATAGATTTAACTGCTGCCCTTAACAACAATCAAATTGCCGCTGCTGGACTTGATGTTATATCTGTAGAGCCCATGAGCGAAGCTTGCCCTCTGCTTCAGGTTAAGGATAAATCCAAGCTTCTTATCACCCCACACATTGGATGGGCCAGTGTAGAAGCTCGAACTAACTTAATGAACATCATTTATGGACAAATCAAGAATTATCTAGAAATATAATATACACTCAATAAATAAATGACGAGACAACCTATTATAATCACAACCAAACTGCTATATGTGGATTAGAATAACTTATCTCGTCATTTTCCATGTTACTCCAACATCTCTTCTATAAAAACACCATAGCCTTTAGTTGGATCATTGACCAAAACATGGGTTACTGCACCTATAAGCTTTCCGTTCTGTATAATTGGTGTACCACTCATTCCCTGCACTATTCCACTGGTAAGCTCCACCAGTCTAGAATCTGTTATTCTTAGCTGAATCTCTTTGTTTTCTTCAGTGGTATCATATATTACATCTGTTATCTCCACAGAGTAATATTCCGGTTCTCCAGACAATGAGGACAAAAGATATGCTTCTCCCACTTCTATCTCGGACCGATATCCTACAGGCATATATTCATCATAAGATAGGTTGGCACGGCCAGAGTTTGTAATATAACCATTTATACCATAAGCGGAATTTTCTTCTACCCTTCCTAACATATTGCTAGATGAATAATCTATCATTCCCTCTAATCTTCCAGGAAGCTTTCGATTAGACTTTACAATATTTATTAGACTTGCTTTGTAAATTGCTCCATCCGATATTTCAAATAACTCTCCTGTATCATTATCATTTATACTATGACCTAAGGCGCCAAAGCTATTCTCATCATAATATGTTAGAGTTCCAATTCCAGATATATCATCCTTTACCCATAAGCCTAACATATAATCTCCATTTTCATTTTGCACTGGCTTTACAGTTACGGTTTCAATAATAATATTATCTGAATTATCTCCCTTCTTTTGAACAGTCATCTGAATTTCCTTGCCTTCACATTGATTTACCAGCTTAGTAAGTCCTAGCTTATCCTCTATCAGTTCTCCCTCCACAGATAGGATGTAATCACCTGCAGCTATGATATCGCTACAAGGAGAATAGCTTTGGCCGTCAGCAGCCTTTATCTCCCCTATGCCTATTACCATTACACCCTCAGATTTTACATATATACCTATTGGTTCCCCTGAAGGGACAACCCAGATTTCTTCATCCTGCTTGCTTACTGCAACACTCTTACTTATTTCAGAAGCCTCAACATAGGATTCCTTATTGAATTTTACCAATCCTGCACATATAAGGCACATATCCAAGGATAATATTAATATAAGAAATCTCTTATAATTCTTCATGGTTTTTCTCCCTTCATCTTAAAATAAAAAAGAGTACACCCAAACAAATGAATGTACTCTTAGTATCCTTAGATTTCACATATTAAATCTAGTATATTTTTGTTCTATCTGCCAATCCTTTCATCTCTTTTGCAGATGCAAGAGTTGCATCAGTAATGGTCAAACCACCTATTAATCTTGCTATTTCACCTATTTCCTCATCCTTATTAAGCCTCTTGATAGTGGTAATAGTTTTATTATTTTCCACATTTTTCTCAATAACATAATGGGTGTCTGCCATAGCAGCTATCTGTGGCAAATGTGTTATACATATAACCTGATGATGTCTTCCTATAACACTCATCTTCTCAGCCACGGCCTGAGCTGTTCTACCGCTAATTCCAACATCGATTTCATCAAATACTAAAGTTGGGGTAGCATCTAAGCTAGCTATACAGGATTTTAGGGCAAGCATTACTCGAGAAAGTTCTCCACCAGAAGCCACCTGACCTAATGGCTTAATGCTCTCTCCTACATTAGTGGATATGTAAAATTCTGCATAATCCGTACCAGCCACAGTATATCTGTCAAGCTTTTCAAATTTCATCTCAAATTCAACTGAAATAAAATTAAGCTCAAACAATGCATCCTTTATAAGCTTGCACATATTTACAGCAATTTCTTTACGCTTAGCTGATAAAGAGTCGCTCTTAGCCTTTAGTTCTTTCTCTACCTTACTTAGCTTATCCTTTAGCTGGTCTATATATTCATCAAAGCTGACTAATTTGTTAAGCTCAGCCTTAAAACCTTCTAAGCTATTATTAATATCCTCTATGGTTCTTCCATATTTTGACTTTAAGGAATTAATAAGGTCAAGTCTTGACTCAACACTTCTGTATTCCTCATCATCAAATTCCATACTCTTCATGTATTGGGATAATCCCCTATTAAAATCGCTTAGCATACTATCTATATCCACTAAGGTGTCATAAGAAGATTTTAATTCGGAATCTAAATCTGCCACTCGCTTCATCTGCATAAGGGCATGTCCTATCTGTTCTGCAGCGGAAGCCTGGGAACCATAACCTGTTGCCCTATATACCTCATCTGCTGTAGTAAGTATTTCCTTGGAATTAATTATTTTTTTGTATAAAGCCTCAAGCTCCTCATCTTCACCTGCTTTAAGCTTAGCATTCTCTATTTCTTCTATCTGATAGGTTAGAAAATCCATCTGCTTGTTTTTATCTGCCTCATCCATAGATTCGGAATCAATCTCCTGCTTTATATCCACATACTCATGATAAAGCTTGGCCACCTCATCCTTTAGACCACTAAGCTCTCCCCCTCCAAATTTATCTAAGATTTCAATATGCTTAGATACCTTAAGAAGAGTTTGCTGTTCATGCTGAGCATGAAGATCTATCAATAAGCCTGCAGCCTCCTTAAGCTTACCTATGGTAACAGTATTATCATTAATTCTATTAATAGTCTTTCCTGCACTATTAATTCTTCTGGATATAAGGATAACATCCTCCTCATCAGGATATATCTCTAATTCTTCTAGCTCACTTTTAATGTCATCATTATCCACTGAGAACATAAGCTCCACAAGGCCATCCTTGTCCTCATCTCGTAGGAGCTCCTTGGAGAATTTACCTCCAAGACATATTCCTAAGGAGCCTATTATAATAGACTTTCCAGCGCCTGTCTCTCCAGTTAATATATTAAGTCCCTGTTCAAAATTAATATCAATTTCATTAATCAGGGCCAAATTTTTAATATGCATATTTAGCAACATTTCTTTATATCTCCAATTACCTTTTCTGCCAAATTACTACGCCTTACAGCAAGGAAAATCGTATCGTCACCTGCAATACTTCCAACTATATCATCTATTGCAAGACCATCTATGGCAGCAGCCACAGCCATAGCCATTCCAGCAACTGTCTTGACTACAACAATATTCTCTGCATAATCCATTGAAATAATACAATTTCCCAGCAAATGCTTATAGGACTTAGCTCCGGCAGTATCACTAATTCTTCCTACAACGTACTTGTGCTTATTTCCATCGTAGGTAATTTTTGTCACATTAAGTTCTCTAATATCTCTTGAAACCGTAGCCTGAGTAGTATTAAAGCCTGCTTCCTCAAGAAGTGCTAGAAGCTCTTCCTGAGTCTCAATGCTATTATTATTTATTAAATTGATAATAGCCTCCTGTCTTTTCTGCTTCAAGGCTTTAACCTCCTATCTTATCTCTAAGCACACTATAGAAATTAACATCATACATCTTTATAAGACTAATGCTTCTGGCAGATAGTTTAACATTTACCACTTCTCCTGCCGAAAGCTCTACGCTATGACTTCCATCAAAGGACACTATAGCCTCTGTGTCCTGAGTCTTACGCTTCTTCATAATCTCAACGCGAATTTCCTCTGTACTATCAAATACAACGCTTTTTGAAGTAAGAGAATGTGGCGAAATAGGTGTAACCACAATTGCGCTTGCTTTAGGACTTACAATAGGTCCTCCCGCCGACATATTATAGCCTGTAGAGCCTGTAGGTGTAGATACTATAACACCATCCGCCTCATATGTATCTAAAAGCTGATTGTTTACATATATTTTAAGACCTATAATACGAGAAAAGCCTGCTCTGGTGATTACCACATCATTTAATGAATGAAATACCTTATCCTTAACACTACCCTCAATCATCATTCTCTTCTCTATGACAAAGTCATCCGTAAGAAGTCTGTCCAGTGCTTGATAAACATTTGACTCCTCAATCTCTGTCAAAAATCCAAGGGTTCCAAGATTGATACCTATATATGGAACGTTATAGATACCGATACTGTGGGCTGCTCTAAGCATAGTTCCATCGCCTCCTAGCACGATGGCTGCCTGCACTCCCTTCATAAGCTCCTCCTTGACACGAAGATCCTCATAGTGCTCATTTACATCACTTACTATAGTTGCCTTAGCACCCTTGTCCTCTAAATATTTACTTATTTTATTGCTAAGACTAAGATTTATATCCTTATCTGTATTAGCAAGTATGAGAAAATTATTCATAATTACTTCACCTATGTATTATGCTTCCTTATCAAGTGTCTTATGTGAGGCCTCTACAACCTCATTTATACTGAATGGAGTCCCCTCCAATTCATTCGCATCCTGCGGATTCTTAGAAAGATATAGTAAATACTCAATATTTCCCTCAGGTCCCTTAACTGGAGAAAAATCAAGCCTTAGAGGGTACAGTTCTATGCTTTTTGCATACTGAACCACCATCTCTATAACCTCCTCATGAACCTTCTTATCCCTTACTACACCCTTCTTACCAACCTTCTCCCTACCAGCCTCAAACTGTGGTTTAATAAGGCACACTATCCTTCCTGTATCCTTCAATAATTCTTTTACAGGCATTAGTACCTTGGTAAGTGATATAAAGGATACATCTATAGAAGAAAAATCCAATCTGTCATCTATATCTTCTGGAGTGACATATCTAATATTTGTCTTTTCCATACATACAACTCTATCATCATTTCTAAGCTTCCAATCAAGCTGTCCATGACCAACATCCACGGCATAAACCTTAGTGGCTCCATTCTGAAGCATGCAGTCTGTAAATCCACCTGTGGAGGAACCAACGTCCATACACACAAAGCCATCAAGTCTAAGGCCAAATTCATTCATAGCCTTCTCTAGCTTTAGACCACCTCGGCTGACATATTTTAAGGTGTTGCCCTTTATTTCAATAATTACATTCTCTGGAAATGTGGTGCCTGCCTTATCCTCCTTCTCACCATCTACGTAGACGATGCCTGACATTATTATTGCCTTAGCTTTTTCTCTGGAGGGTGCTAGGCCACGATTAACCACAAGAATGTCTAATCGCTCTTTCTTGATTTTTTCCTGCATATTAACCTCTTCTATAATCTTCAAATGATTCGCGAATTTTCTTTCTTGGACGTGTAAGCCTAGGGTCGGTCCACGCTGACACTTAAAACGGTCAGCTTAGTCCCGACCCTGTCGCGGCCGGAACTGAATTATTTGCGCGAATCATTTGTATATTCTGTATATAACTTTTCGTATATACTTTCAGCATTTATACCCAGCATTTGCCTTAGTTCTTTTATGGTGCCTTGTTCTACCTGTCCGGTTTTTATAGAGGCATCTATGTGTTTTATGTTGGTTGCCTTATTAAGTGCTACCTTGGACATAAGCATCTGTCCAAAGCCTCCTGTTGACACATTTTCTTCTATGGTGACTATGGTGTTGTGATTCTTAGTTATGTCAACCAATAATTCTTCGTCAATTATGTTTATGAATCTTGCGTTTATCAAGGTTGGGGTTTTGCCGTCCTTAAGTAGCAGATTGTATAGCTTTAAGGCTTCCTCCATCATATGTCCACAGGAGTAGATGGCAATATCTTGTCCCTTGAACACAACCTCACTCTTGCCATATCGTATAGGTGTGTCAACCTCCATTAATTCCTTAGATGCAGAGCCTCTTGGATACTTGATGGCCACTGGACCATTATGTTCCATGGCGTAATCCATAATACGAATAAGCTCTGTTCTATTCTTAGGTGCTAATACAGTCATATTTGGAAGGTGTGATAGGTAGGACACATCATATATTCCTTGGTGTGTCTCTCCATCCTGTCCAACTAAGCCTGATCTATCTATACAGAATACTACATGCAAATTTTGCAAACATACATCATGTAATATTTGGTCATAAGCTCTCTGTAAAAATGATGAGTAAATTGCAACCACAGGAATCATACCTGCAGCAGCCATTCCTGCTGCAAATGTAACCGCATGCTGCTCAGCAATTCCCACATCGAAAAATCTATCAGGATAGGCCTGACTAAATCGGTTGAGACCTGTTCCTATGGACATAGCTGCACTAATTGCAGTTAGATTGTCATATTTTGCACCTAGCTCTACCATATGCCTACCAAACATATCTGTGTAAGTGCTGGTTTCCTTCTTCGTTTTAAGCTTTCCTGTTGCTTTGTCAAAGGGAGCCACACCATGGAAGTAATCAGGATGCTTCTCTGCTAGTGTATATCCCTTTCCTTTCTTTGTCTTTACATGAATTATTATAGGCTTGTTAAGCTTAAATGCGCTCTTAATTGTGGATACTAGATCATCCACATCATGTCCATCTATAGGTCCTACATAGGTAATTCCTAATTCCTCGAAGAACATACCAGGTACCAAAAACTGTTTTAGAGTATCCTTAGAATGCTTTATAGTCTTAGCAACCTTTGTACCAACCTTAGTTGATAGAAGAGAGCTTTCCACTCCCTCCTTAAGCTCATTATAAGCAGCACCTACTCTTATACTATTTAAATATTTTGAAAGTCCACCAACATTCTTATCTATAGACATTTCATTGTCATTAAGAATAATTACACAGCCTGTTCTATGCTGAGCCAGACAGTTAATGGCTTCATAAGCCATTCCTCCTGTAAGGGAACCATCTCCAATAACGCAAGCTACCTTTTCGTCTGTACCACGCATATCTCTTGCAACAGCATAACCCATAGCTGCGGATATGCTAGTGGAACTGTGTCCTGTATTAAATGCATCTGTTTCACTTTCCTTTGTCTTAGGAAATCCACTTAATCCACCAAATTCTCTCAGATGGTCAAATTCTTCCCTACGACCTGTCAAAAGCTTATGGGTATATGCCTGATGACCAACATCAAATATTAGCTTATCCTTAGGGAAATCCATACACAGATGTAAAGCCATAGTAAGCTCTACAGAGCCAAGATTAGACGCCAAATGTCCTCCCTTGTCACTAACCTTTTCCACTAAAAACTCTCTGATTTCTTCTGCTAGTTCGTCATATTCTTTTTTATTAATGTCCTTGATATCATTGGGTTTTGATATCCGTTCTAATATACTCATCCTACATGCTTCCTATTTTAGTTTTAAAATATATGTCTAGTATTTAAAATTCCCTATTAATTAAACTATTAATCAATTCTTTCAGATCTGATCTTGCTTCTTCATCATAAACCTGTAATTCATCTAAATACTTGTTAGCCTCCTCTGACATAGTCTTAACATATGTCTTTGCTGCCTCCAAGCCATGAACTGTAGCATAATTATATTTCTCATTCTTTTCATCACTTTTTACTGGTTTTCCAAGCTTAGCTTCATCTCCAATAATATCCAAAATATCATCCTGAACCTGAAATGCAAGTCCTATACAGGTAGCTATTTTGCCAATATTTTCGCAGGTCTTCTCATCTACCCCACCTAAAAGTGCACCTATCTCCATAGCACACACAATAAGTGCGGCAGTCTTATTAATATTGATAAAATTAATTTGATCATCATCTAGTGACTTTCCAGACATAATAACATCTAATACCTGTCCACCAATCATACCATGTATTCCTGGTCTTGTAGTCAAGCTAACAAAAGCCTTCTCTATATCCACGCTACCAGGACACGCCAAAAAAGCCTTTGACGCTGTGGCAAAGGCAAAATTAAGTAATCCATCTCCAGCCAAAATAGCTATATCCTCACCATACTTAGCATGACAGGTAGGCTGACCACGTCTAAGCATGTCGTTATCCAATGCTGGCAAATCATCATGGATTAAGGAATAGGTATGTATCATTTCAATAGCTGCCATAAATGGTCCTATAATATCCGTATTCTGTTCAGAAGCAAACATATCATAGCAAAGCTTCATAAGCATAGGGCGAAGTCTCTTCCCTCCTGCCCTAAAGGAATAATTCATAGCCTCTATAACTAGTTTCTGATATCCTGTTTCCTCTGGAAGATGCTTATATATTATATTTTCAATGTTCTTAACATTATACCTCATTTAATCTTGTAATCTCCTTCTCAACACTTATGAGATTTTCCTTACAAGCTCCTACAAGCTTAACCCCCTCTGTGTAAAGTGCGAGGGAATCCTTAAGACTTACATTAGGGTTCTCTAGTTGTCTATTAATCTCTGCTAATCTATCAAATGCATTTTCCACTGAGAATTCTGTGTTTAAAGTATTATTATCCATATTAGTATAATCTCCTTAATTATTCTTAATATTCTTTATTTCTACATTATCAACAACTGTATTAACAACACCATCGCTTACTGTAACACTAAGCTTATCTCCCTTAGAAACATTCTTAGCTGACACAAGGGCCTCTCCCTCTACTGAAATATATCCAAAGCCATTAACCAGCTTGGCTGTAGGGGATAAACCATTAAGC
Source organism: Lachnospiraceae bacterium (assembly GCA_017517305.1). GTDB lineage: Bacteria > Bacillota > Clostridia > Lachnospirales > Lachnospiraceae > Coprococcus_C. The sequence goes on from JAFWZV010000009.1 coordinate 18,087, forward strand.
TTAGCCACCAAAATATTTAACTTGTCAGATTTTTTCTGATACTTATCTGTCATATTTCTATAAAGAATCTTGCTAAGCATATCAAATTCCTGCTTTCTCCTCTCAAGCAGCTTGTCTGGCTTAGATGCTTCAAGACGTAGCTTGAAATTAGATAGCTCGTTGGTCATTTTAATCAGCTTATTATCCATATTCTGTTTCATTGTATTGTCAAGCTCATTCAACCTGCTCTTCTTCTCATTAAGAATATGCTCTGGTGATTTTCCAGCTATAAGTGCTTCAAATCTATCTAATCTACTACGATAGCTATTAAGCTTTGCATTCATTCCATTAGCTAAATTATTACTATATATTTCCAGCTGTTTTCTTTGATTCTCCAGTCTTTTCCATGGGCTTCCAGCAGTCAACCTAATATATGCATTATTAAGCATAAGCTTGAAGGTATTAATCTTATTACTAACTAGATTAAAATAATTAGATTTTATTTCATCTAAATTATTAAAAATACTATTAATATCAACAGCTACCATAGTTCCTGCATAGGTAGGTGTCTTAGCTCTTACATCAGCCACCTCATCCGACAAAGGACAATCCTCCTCGTGACCAACAGCAGAAATAATTGGAGTTTTGGCCTCAAATATTGCTCTAAGAACAACCTCCTCGTCAAAGGTCCAAAGTGACTCAGGAGTACCTCCACCTCTACCAACTATAATAATATCAAGTCCCATAGCATCCAACACCTTAATACCTCTAACAACAGACGCCGCTGAGCCTTGACCTTCAACCTGTACGGGCTGAAATACAAAACTAAGATATGGATTTTTCTCATAAGCCGCACTAGTAATATCGCTAAAGCCCTTACCAGTTGCTGCGGTTACAATACCAACCTTCTTAGGAAATTTAGGTAATGGTTTTTTATTAGCTGGATCAAAAAAGCCTTCCTTCTCTAGCTTAGCTCTTAGCTGGGCTAACTGTTGCTCCCTTAACCCCTGACCATCTAAGGAAATAGATGTAGCTATCAGCCTATACTCACCTTTGTTGCTCCATACAGTAACAGTACCCTTAACAATAACTGACTGACCATCCTTAAATCCATCACTTATACCAAATCTCTTGTAATCCCTGGCAGCACAAGCTATGGTTGGTAATTTTGACTTATCAACCACTACTCCTTCTTCAGGCTTATCAAAGATTTTAAAGTAGAAATCTTTACCTCTATAGCTACAAGCTACAAGTTCTCCCTTTACACTAAAGGTTATGCTAAGATTAGGATTGGCAGTAATAGATCTATATATTTCTTGATTAAGTGCTTTTACGCTACTATATTCTTTCATTAATTACTCTTCCACCTTCGCAAGTATACCATTAACAAAGCTCTTAGATTCCTCGTTGCAGTAAATCTTAGATAGCTCTACAGCCTCATTGATAGCCACCTTAAATGGTACATCCTCATCAAACTTCATCTCATATATAGCAAGTCTAAGAATTGCAAGCTCTGCCTTGCCTATTCTGTCTAGCTTCCAGCCCTCTGACACCTGACTTATAATAGCATCAATATCACTGATAAGACTAATAATTTTATTAGTCTTATCAGTGATATAATTCATGTCCTTTTCTTCAATATCCTCTATATTGTCTAATGAGAATCCCATCTGCTCTGACATTTCGTCTACACTGTTAAACTCCAGCTTAAACAGAATCTTAAATATATTTTCTCTTAATTGTCTTCTAGTCATATTCTACTCCGCCTTGTATAAGCATTAATTTTTATCAAGCTTTATACCTGACACTACAACATTAACAATACCAACCTTAAGTCCTGTCATAGTCTCAATAGCCTGCTTTACCTTAACCTGTATTTCCTCTGAAACCTTCTTAATAGCGCTGCCATACATAATCTCTACAGATATATCTGCTGTAACAACTCCATCTATGATTTCAATCTTAACTCCGTTGGCAAGATTCTTCTTACCAAGCTTACTTACAAGCTCCTTTGAAATATTACCTGTAAGCTTTGATACACCCTCAACCTCTATAGCAGCAATACCTGCAATAGATGCCACAACGCCATCAGCTATACTAATATTGCCAATCTTTGCCTCATTATTAACTTCTTTATTAGCTATATCTCCCATTAAAAAAATTCCTCCTTATCATAAATTAGACTACAGTAATTATACCCAATTATTTATTATAATGCAATAAATAACCTTTTATATTATACAATTATCATTATAAACTAAGTAGTTTGACTATACTACGCAAAAACCCTTAGGTATAGTTTGGTTCTTCACCAATATACCTAAGGGTTTTATCAATTAATCCACTAATGAAATTGTAAGCATATCGATAGTACAGCCTGTTTTTCTTACTACCACATCCTCTATCTGGGCCTTTTCCTCCTCAGTAAGACTTTCCCTACCTATAACAACATCCACGGAGGTGTCGTTAATGGTAACCATTACATCAGAGAAGCCTTTTGCAAGGAGTACTGTCTCCGCTTCTGTCTCAAGCTCCATATTCTCAGTCATTTTTATGTAGGCATCAGTAGCTGACTGAACTGCAGCCTCATCCATTCCATCGCTATTCATTATTTCCAGATATGATTCCTTATTCTTAGAACGTGTTTGTTCTCTACTAAGCTTAATATTTACCATACTAGAATCAGATGGATTTGTGGAAGCAAGCACCGCCTCACCTATACTGTCCTCATCAGAATTAAGCTCGATATTCTCCTCATCCACCATATCATCCATGGTTACCTCACCTGCCGCAACATCATACTCATTTTCAGCAAATGCGGCCTCACTTCCCGTAGCCTTACTCCTTGCATCACTGTTAGCTAAATCAAGCTGATTTTCCCCAAAATTAATGTAACCCGCCACTGCAAGCAGCGCTGCTAGAGCACCTATAACTAACTGATTCTTCTTTACTATTTTCTTCAAGATAAATCCCCCTTATTTTTTAATTACTGCAACCTTATGTGCCGGCAGATCAAACAAAGCACAAACTGCAAAGGTAATATCCCCCACATCAGCTTTGCTGTCCACATCCGCTACAATTAGTATTCCATCCACCTCAAGGGCTTCTTCTCCATATATACCTGATGCATCTTCTGACTCCTTCATATGTATCATAACCTCCATAGTACCTGTACCATAGGATTTCTCTAGTATGGCCTTAAGACGCTCCTCGTAATAAAGCTCATTACCCCCTGATATTTCAATTTCCTCATAGTAGTGTTCCTGACTTGCTGATTGGTTACCACCCTCATCCCCAAAAGGCACAACAACTATAAGCAACAACAGTCCTACTAATATTATGGTTATTATTTTATTAATTTTATCTTTACTTGCTTTCTTTTCCTTAAGCTCCATACCATCACCGTCTTACAACATATATATTATCAACATTAAGATTATAGACTTCATTAATATAAATTTTTATATTATTTTCTTCAAATGATTTGTCTAGCTCTGAAGCTTTATCAATATAAACTCTACACCCAACCAGCTTATCATCCCTATCTGTGGTAACAGAAACCTCTTCCACCATATAGCCTCTATGCTGAAGCTCTAGCTTAATTCCCTGAGACAAACTCATATCATAATAATCAGCTATTTTGTCTCCACTGGGTAACTCCTCATAATAATTTCCTAGGCTATCTATCTCCATAAGTGCCCCATAAAGTGCTTTCTCGTCAAAGTTAAAAATGTAAGAAATGGGCTTTATAAGAATAATAATAGCCACAACTCCCGTATAAAACTTAATGTACTTTTTATAACTACCAGAAGAGGACAGATTTATAATTACTCCTGCAAAAATCAGATATATAATTAAGCTTTTCATCCATCCAAATAACATAAGACCTCCAAGTTTAAGACTTTGCAGAATATGCAACAATAGCTATAGTAAGCATAAAAAGCACCACCGAGCTAAATAACACCTGAAGCAAAAGCTGATTCCCCTTAGCTATGGTCTCTACCCCATCCACATAGCGTTTTTCCCCAATAGGTTGTATCATTACTGAGGTAATTCTAACAGTAAGCATTACTATAAGTAGCTTCACTATAGGAACTAACACCACAACAAGTAATAGTATAATGCCAACCACGCCTACACTATTTTTTACCACTGCCCCTGCCCCAAGAAATGTTCCTGTAAGTGCAGACACAATACCTCCACCAGGCACAATAGTAGCTAATCTATTCACAGTATTTCGTCCTAAAGCATCTATCTGAGGCTCAATTAAGCCCTTAATAATATTTAACCCAACAATAAAATACACTGTGGTTTTGAGCACCCAATTCACTATATTCATCACCAGAATTCCCAGCTTTGAAAAGCTATCCTCCTGATTAAGATTATTGATAAGGGAAATAATAACGTAGAATTTAATCATAGGTATAATAAACCTTAGAATAATTGCTTGAACAATCCATATTCCCACCATAACCATCTCATACATTCCAACTGAGGCCACTGTCTGACCTACAAAATTCATGGCTAGTGCATAGAGAGGAACAATTATCTTAACTACAGTTAGTATTCTTTCTATGGCAAGGGCAACCATGTCCATTGTGCTTACGAAGGAAACTAGCATAATAGAGGTTATAATTAGATATGTAATATAAAATCCATTCTCACTGACAAAGCCTGTCCCAAAGGAGCTGGCCAAATTAACAAATATAGAACCAAGTAAAACAATAACAACTATCTGAAGCATAAGGTTTTTATTAAGCAATAGTTCTCCGAAGAATGCATTTTTAATTAATTCCAGAAGCATTTCTCCAACCTGATTACCCTCACCATGAACGATGTCGTCTATCAGCTGGGACAAATCCACATCAACCCTTGCTGCACTTAACATATTTTCAGTATCACTTATATTAAGCAAATCATAGATTTCATTATAATCAGCTTCATAATCAGAGTAATAATCTCCCACATTATCTGAGGTGCCATCGTCTATATTTTCTTCTGTCATTAAGGAAAAAAGCTTCACAAGAACACCTCCTACATTAATCCAACTATACTCTCCACCAGTTTTATCAATATAGGCATGGAAACCATAAGCATAGTTAGCTTACCTATAAGCTCAATCTGTGAGGCCACTGCGCCAAAGCCTGCATCCTTGCTAATACTTGCTGCAAATTCACATATATAAGCAATTCCTATAAGCTTAATAAGCATAACTATATAGGTTTTATCAATATCTATTGCTGCCGTAATGTCTCTAAGCCCAGACACTATAATCTTTAGTCTTCCCAAACACAAGGATATAATGGTAAGTCCCAAGCCAACACTAATTAAGCTACTATACTCCGGACTTTTAGACCTGATACTAATAGCTAGAATTATAGCAACTATTATAAATGCCATAACTACACCTATACTCACAGACTAATCCTCCTCTTTCTAGAAGTTAAAAAGCTGATTAATATCCACAAATAACTGATATACATAGGGAATAATCCATGTAAGCACAATAATAAGACCTGCCAGAGATACAAGATATGCCTGATCATCTCTACCGGAATGCTTTAACACCTGATTAAGCAAGGAAACTATAATCCCAACCGCTCCAATTTTAAATATTAACTCAATAGTCACCCTATCTCCACCCTTCTAAAGAAGTGCAATAACCGTCATTATTCCACCTAAAAAGCATAGTACAATGGCATTTTTCATACGAGCTTGAATATCCTTGTCCAATTCAAGAATATGCTTATGAATAAGCTCTCTTTCCAGCTGCAAATTCATCTGCTGACTTTCTATATCAAGATACCCCAAGGCCTTTCCCACATCATAAAGCTTAGCAATATCCCTGAAGCTTAGGTATGTTTCCTCCATAAGATATTTTAATGATTCACACCATAGGGTATAAAAATCCTTATATTCATTATCAATGCCATAATCACTGGCTTGGCGCTCTAAGTCTATGCTTAACTTCTCAAGCCAGCTTCTATATGGCTGTACAGATTTAAGAGAAATATTATACATGGCCTCATATAAAATAGAATGTCTACATCTTAGCTCTCCCTCAATATAGCCAAGTATTCGTTCTATCTCCCTTAGAGCCATTAATCTTCCTCTCATATTCCCAGCAATTCTTAGTCCTAAGGCAAGACTTCCAATTACCACAAATATTATTCCTAGGAATTTGCTACCGAAAGTAAAGGCATATATAGCTCATTTCCCCTCTCATCAAATATATTTTCAATGCTTCCCACACCATTTGCGTCACTTAATACTATGTACCTATCGAAAACCCTCTCCTCCACCAATCTTCTGATAATAGGTCTAGTTCTAATATCATCTATGGTAGAGCCATGAATAGTTGCCAATATACTGCAACCACAGTTTATAACATAAGAAATAGCCTCCATATCCTCTCTACTTCCTATCTCATCCACAGCAATAACCTTTGGATTCATGCTTCTTAGAAGCATCAGCATACCTGAAGCCTTTGGACATGCATCTAACACATCTGTCCTTATGCCAACATCATTTTGGGGCACACCCATATAACAGGCACTAATCTCTGAACGCTCATCTACCACACCTACATTTACTCCTTTAAAATAGCTATTTCCACCTGACACCAGTCTGATAATATCTCTAAGTAAGGTTGTTTTGCCACAGCCCGGTGGTGACACAATCAGTGTATTAAGCACCTTTCCCTTATTAATCATATAAGGCAGTGCTTTTAAACCACAGCCCTTAATCTCATGTGCAACTCTAATATTTATAAAACTAATATGCTTCACACTCTTTACTCTCCCACTTTCCATAACTACCTGTCCTGTAAATCCAACTCTATGACCACCTCTTACGGTAATATATCCTTGTCCTACCTCATTTTCATAGGCATAAAAGGAATAATTAGAAACCAAATCCAAGGTTGCCTTAATATCCTCTTTATTAACTATGTACTCTTCTCCTATATCGTTATTTAAAATATATTCTCCATCACTAAACTGAAGAATTGCAGGCTTATTAACCCTTAATCTAAGCTCCAGCAGGGATGCTTCGTCGATATTTTGCCTTGCAAATATATATCTTATAGACGGGGACAATAGTCCTCTAATACCATACTCCATATAATCCACCTCATAAATATATATGCTTCAAAACTAGCTTATATTCCAAAAAATAGTTGAAAAATACATTGACATATATTACAATGTTTTATATGCGATTTTAAGGAGGATTATTATGGTTTCAGCAGGCGATTTTAGAAATGGTGTTACAATCGAGTTAGAGGGTAACGTATATCAGATTATTGAATTCCAGCATGTAAAGCCTGGAAAGGGCGCTGCTTTCGTTAGAACAAAGCTTAAGAATATCAAGTCAGGCGGTGTAGTTGAGAAGACTTTCCGTCCAACTGAGAAGTGTCCAAAGGCTCATATTGATAGAAAGGAAATGCAGTACTTATATTCAGATGGTGAGTTATTCAACTTTATGGATATGGAGACTTACGAGCAGATAGCTTTAAATGCAGATGTTATCGGTGATGCTTTAAAGTTTGTTAAGGAGAATGAGATGTGTAAGATCGCTTCTCACAACGGACAGGTGTTCGCAGTTGAGCCACCACTCTTCGTTGAGCTTCTTATCACTGAGTGTGAGCCAGGTGTTAAGGGTGATACTGCTACTGGTGCTACTAAGCCATGTACAGTTGAGACTGGTGCTACTCTTAACGTACCACTTTTCGTTAACCAGGGCGATACTATTAAGATTGATACTAGAACTGGTGAGTACCTTTCAAGAGTATAACTACCCTGAGACATGCAGAATATAAAAAAGGACGCGATTAAGCTTGCTTAAATCGTGTCCTTTCTTATATTCTATATGGTGAAGCCATTTACCGACTCGTAGCGTAGCGAAGAGGAGGTATATGTCTCAGATTAATTACATCAGAATTAAAACCTTCGGTGAATTAGCTAAGTTTTCATAACCATCATTGGTTACAACTATTAGGTCTTCTATTCGAACTCCGAATTCTCCAGGTAGATATATTCCAGGTTCTACGGATAAAACCATACCTGGCTCTAAAATTACATCGCATGACTTTGAAAATCTAGGTTCCTCATGAATATAAAGTCCAACTCCATGCCCTAATCCATGTCCAAAATATTCACCATAGCCTGCTTCTGCTATAAAATCTCTTGCAATCTTATCAATATCACTACATTTTACACCTGGTCTTATACATTTAAGAGCTGCTTTCTGAGCATATAAAACTGTATTATATATGTCTAATTGTTTCTCATTAATCTCATCACCCATATATACAGTTCTAGTCATATCAGAGCAATATCCCTTATATATACATCCAAAATCTAAGGTAACAAAATCTCCCTCTTCTATAGCCTTATCTGTAGGTACTGCATGTGGCATAGATGAATTGGTACCTGAAGCAACAATTGTATCAAAGCTTAGACCATCTGCACCTAAGCTTTTCATAACGTACTCTAGTTCAAGAGCAACCTGCTTCTCTGTCATACCTACTTCAATATAATTAATAATATGATTAAAGGCTTCATCTCCTATAGCTTCAGCCTTGGCAATTAAATCTATCTCATCCTGAGATTTAATCATACGAAGCTTATTAACCACATCACCTAGCTCTACAAGACTTACACTAGCTCCTAAAGCATCTGATAAAGCCTTATACTGGGTATATGATATTGATTTATCCTCAAAGCCCAAGGATACTGTGTGGCTATCTTCAATTTTTTCCTCTAAAATTCTCTTAACAGTTTTGGAATAGCCATCCATTCCTATATCTATAATCTCAAAAGCTTTCGCTTCTAAACTAGCCTGCTCAGTATATCTAGAATCAGTTAAAATATATGAGGTATCATTCACAACAAGAAGCATGCCTGTATGACCCTTGTAACCAGATATGTAATCTATATTATAACCATCAGTTAGTATAACACCATCTAAGTCTTTTTCCTTTATTATATTATACAATCTCTGTAATCTATCATTCATATCAAAATCCACCTTAAAATTATAATATATATTAATTTAACATACATTTTACTTAATGTGAAGATAATCGTTATTATAAAATCATCTTTACTCTCATAGAAATAATTTAAAGAACCGATTTCAAGAACAAAAAAGAGGTGAAGATTTCTCTTCACCTCTAAAAAACTCATATTATTTTTTAAGTTAAGTTGAATAACTTATCCTTAAGCTGAATCTTAATTCGTGCATAAGACTTCTTGCCGTTTGAATCCTCAACCTCAATTACAATGTAAGTATAGCTTCCACCATAAGGAGTGAAGTACTCTTCACGAAGCTTTAATACTGGAAGTGGCATCTTCTTACCATCGATTTCGATGTATGAAAGACCACTATTTACATTGTTCTGAGTCTCAAAGTCGTATACATTTTCCTCATTGTCGTATACATACTGTCCATTAGAGAACTTATTGTACTTCATCTCGTAAGCAATCTTAGAGATTAAATCTTCTCTAGAATATCTGTATACATAGGTTAATGTATTCTTCAATACCTGGTTACCATACCACTCAAGTATAAGTGGATGATCATCATCAGCTTCATATTCGTTTATAGTCTTTGTAAATTCAGCTACGTCCATAGGACAATCTAAATCGTAGTAGATTCTTACTCTCTCTACCTGTGCTGAATCGTCAAGTCTTACACGGAAGCTAAACTCAGGATACTCATTAACATCATCAACCTTAACAACGTATAATCCATCTTCAACCTCTACATACTTCTTATTAAGTAAGAGATCCTTGGTACTCTCATAATCATATACGTCAATACCTGGTGACTTAACACTAGGCTTTACAGAGTTACAGATAATGTTGATGTAAAGTCTTCTCTCATCATTATTATCCTTAAGAACTCCTGTAACGTTTGCATGACCAGCACCACAATAATTGAAGTTTCTATAAGTATAGATAAAGTAGTTATCCATACCATCGTTAGGAGATGCTGCATATATTGATGAACCTTCCTTAGCACCAGATCCACCACCTAAAGAATACCAAACTGTAAGGTTTCTATCCTCTAAGTCAAGAGCATATGCCTGTGTATGTGTAGCTGAAATATTAAGCTGATCAGATAATGTGAATGGGTAAAGTGTTACAATACCCTTATTTGTCTGACTTGCCTTGTTAGAACCATGACTACCATCAAGCTTATGTGCTACATATGTTGTATCATTTCTCATCCAGAACGCCGCTGTAGCCCAATCCTGTTCAGCATATCTATATGGTAACTTATCAACATGATCTGCACCATTGGTCTGTGGCATAGCCGCTGCATCTGTATAAACATCAGCAGTTAAGTAACGTCCACTAATACCACCTATTGGAATAACTGCACCTACATCTGTGCTCCAATTTGTATACTTACCAGGTGTAGTTGATGTGCCTCCCACAACTGACATATCAGTCATAAAGTATACATCATCTCCATCTGCATCAGTAGTCATATATGGAACATAATAGCTAAGTGCTAATCTATCCTGTAAATCCTTTGCAGTATCATTGTCTGCATTATCATCATCAGTTACAAGCTTAGAAGTATCTACTGTCATATGGTTTCTATCCATACCTGAATACTTTCTGATTAGGTTTGTTAAGTTAACAGAACCCACATCAGAATACTTAGTAACTGTATCGTGGAACAAGAATACCTTACCATCACTCATCATATGATACTCAAGATCAAATAACGCGTTATCAGCCTTTACTGTCTTGCCATTAACCTTTACAGTTTCATGAGTAACAGTGTAATTTGGAATAGTCACCTTATAGTTACCATTCTCATCTGTTACAGCGATAGCTGCATATACAGTTGCATTACTATCCCAGCCAACTGTTCCTAATACTTGAACAAGTACTGACTGATTAGCAATTGCGTCTCCGTTTGGAGCCTGCATTACACCACTTATCTCTATATTACCAGCACCTGTGCCTGATGATACAATTGTTGGTGTAGGTGTTGCCAATATATAATTACCCCACTGCTCAGCTAAACCAATATTCATAGTAACCTGTCTAGCTGTACCTGGAATACTAATCTCATTTGTACTACTTGAATAGCTGTAACTAGCAATCTTAATTCTAAGGCTGTCTGATACTGTCTTAATCTCATTAGACTGTACTATATCATCATTTGCAAAGTCCTCTGAAGCACCGATTACAACCATATCATAGTTTTCATAGATCCATTTACTTCCACTGATATATCTTGAATACTTCTTATACTCATTATTTGCATTGATTTCCTCATCCTTAAGCTGAATATACTTAGCATAAAGAGTATTAATTTTTTCCTCTCTACCCCAGTATCCAGTGTACTTACCATTATCAATACAATAGAAATCCCAGTAATGTCTAGTCTCAAGCAATCTATCAACCTCTGATCCTAAGAATGTACCTGCACCTAATGTATCTCTAAATGCTATCAATGCATTTCTAAGCTCAATCTCTGCATCAAGAGTTGACATTGTATAACCAGTTTCCTTTATCTGAGCTTCAGATGGCTTAACAGTCTCATCTGTTGAATTTAAGGTAACCTTTAATTCATCTAAATAATCATAATCAGCAAACGCAATCTCCAAATCTGCTTCAGTATACTTAATTAATGAATTACTAAGTACCATATACTTTGTATTGGCAACCTTCTGCTTAGCCTCATAATCAGCTGTAGCAACTGACTTAACCATAGCCAACTTCTCTTCTGATGTCTTTGCATCCTCATATGCCTTATACTCGTCTGTACCCTCAGCATATGGATTAGTTGCTATAGCATCTGCGATGGCCTGAGCCTTTTCATTCTCGTCAGTAATTGTAGAGAAATCATAGCTTGCTGCATGAGCCTCATCTGCGGCAACAACAAACTCGCTTCGCATCATAATATCAAGATCAAAATCATATCTATCACTTACTTCATCTGCAAGATTTGAATCCCAATCATCTGCACCGATAGCATCTACTGTTACGCCACCAGATGTAAAGGTTTTTAAAGTAGTAGTATTCTCATCTGTATATACATGTAATGATGAATCATACTTTACTATTCCAAACTCATGCTCATGTAAACCTAAATAATTCTTATATATAGTACCCTGTGCAGACATTCCGCCTGGCTTATCAAAGTAGTTACCAGAATAAAGATTTGCATAAGACATTCTCTTATTATCAGAAGTAGGATTATACTCTAATCTTCTATATGCCTGCTGACAGATTGTACAGAAGTACAATGAGTTTGATCCCTCTGCACCTTCACCATCTTCCTTTGAGCCTCCGTTTGAAGTATCTCCTGCCTGATCAAAGTCACCAGGAAGAATCTGAAGAACTCTTACCTTCTGCTTACTAGCAGAATCAGGTGAAATATATGATATACCTGTTACACTAGTTTCCTGCTTTGATGTATTATCAACAACTGATAATTTCCAGTATATTGGTCCTGAGAAATCATCTGAAATATCATCTGCAGTAAGTGATAATTTTGTACCACTTGTTGACTTCATATCCTCGTTCTCGTCGAATACGCTGTTTCCATCATCATCTACATAAAGTGTAACAGTGTAGTTCTTAGAACCAGAAATCTTATAAGCAAATGTCATAGGATTTGTATCTATATCTATATATGATGACTTATCATACATATTATAGATAGCTGGTGACTGAGTTAATGTAAGCTTTGGTCTCTGTGATGAATCTAAGTAAAGCTGATGGAGCATATCAACAGATGTCTTATCAAATACCTTTACATAACCAGTCTGAGTTGAACCATAATCTCCACCATTGCTATCTGTATCAGTAGCAAGAGTTTCATTAAAGCTCCATAAGATGTTCTTCTTAACATCCTTAGCTTCACATCTACTTAAAGAATCACAATAATCCATAAACTTGTACATATTAGAATCTGGATCAATACTATTCTGTAAGTAATTCTTTGACTTAGATTTGAAGCTTCCATCAGTATTAAGTTCCTTAGTAACAGCCTGATCATATCCATATGTTGCTCTTGAACTAAATACAACTGGCATTCCAGCATTTACATAGTCTTTAAGCTGATTCAAATTAGCATATGAAATATCATTACCATTTAAAAGTGAAAAACTACTAACTGACTTGCCATTAATAACAGCATTAGCTGCTGGTGTTCCTACAGTATGATCTCCACCCTGGTTCTTATTAGCTGTAAGATTAACCTGTATAGGATCACCATTGTGTGAATACATATCATATACAGGAAGCTTCTTAAGATCCTCTGAATTATCTCTTACTACTACTCCATTCTCGTAATATGGCTTGAAATAATCTAAGTTCTTATCACTTGAATTATTATTACCAAATCTAGAACGTTCCATAGCACTCTTAAGAGCTGATATGTTACCACCAATATAAACTAAATCATACTTTCCAAGAATATCCTCCTTAGTAGAAGCAAGCTGCTCTGAGGACATCTGTACAAGTGTAACCTGGTCAACTGTAAGACCAAATGCATGTGCAATCTTAGCCTTTGAAAGCTCCCAAGCATAATACTCTGTACCTTCATCAAGCTCTTCCTTAGTTTTACCATTCATAACCTCAGAAGGAACTGTATAGTAATCGTTTTTGCTTTCAGCAAGAGCTGTATCTATAGGATAACATGGCTGAATCTCAAGAACAGTGAACTTATTAGCTGAACCATTCTGACCACCATTTCCTCTAAATGCTGATGCATTAATAAGGTCTGCAATTACCTTACAAGTAGCAGCACTCTTACTACCAGCTATAATACTAAACTGTGTACTGTCAGTTATCAAAATATTCTCATATCTTGCCTGACCTGTATTAGTAGCTACCATATAGAACAACTCAGAGTAATTTGTCTTCTGCTGAACAGCAGCATTTCCTCCTGTTGTACCTGAACCTGAGCTACTTGGTGTCTCAGTAGCAAGCTTAGATGAGTAAATCATATTTACTCTACCATACATAGCTGCTGAAAACTTATTATAGATCGCAGAATTATCATTGGCACAATCGCCCTCTATGATTACTAAGTCATACGCATCCAATGATAAATCAGCAACTTCTGCTACAGTTACTGTAGTAACTCTCACATAATGTGGACGTATCTTCTTAGCATTATATACACTGTTATATACGCTTGTACCCTGAATATCATATACATCGCCTTCAACAGCAACATCACTCATATCCTCAAGGTTTGTAAGCTTTGGCTTAGTGTATACATCAGCCAACAGCGCATCTGACATAGTCTTAGAACCAGCAGATACAATAAGGAATTCAGCCATATTGTACTTATGCTCGGCATCCATAGCTGTTGCATCTGTCTTCTCAGTTACAACAGTCCAATTCTGCTGCTTCTTATCACCATTGATAGCAAGATAGTTTGAATCATCCTTAGAAGCTACAAAATCAGCAGCTGACTGACCATCAGTCCACTTAAATGTATAGTAGTACTTACCAGACTTATCAAATACCTTAGCAATAAGCTTTGCAAAGCTGTACTTTGAACTAGTAACTGGAGCGTCAGGATCAGTATTACCTGGATCATCTTCCTCAGCTGACTCACCAATATTATCAATAACCAGTGGCTTGTAATCTCCTACTGCATATGTATGAAGGAAGTTATACAATTCCTCACCCATATCATTTGTATTGCTATAAGGAGTACCAGCATCGTTACTTACATAGATGAAATCTGCATTAGAAACTATTGCAAGATTTTCCTCGTTCTCATCCTTAAGCTGACTAACACTAAAATATTTGTAATCAATATTATTAGGATTCATATCCTGAAGAGCCATTGACTTGTTACCATTAATAACAAACTCCTCAAAATCTCCATAAATATCCTGTGCGTCATCTTTACCAAGTACCATACGCTTGAAAGCTGTACCACTTGTTGGTTCAGCACCTGAACCAATCTCTACAATCCTATACACAGGATTAACATCTGTACCTGTAGCATAAGAATTCTCAATTATATTATCGATGTTAGAATTCGTATCAACTGTTGCTGAAACAAATACTGCATCATCACTAAATTCACCCTTTTTATCATCACCTGCAAGAGAGAAGGAAACTATGGTAACAGCTAAAGCCATAACTAGCATTACTGCAAGGGCAGAAATTGTTATTTTTAAATTTCTTTTCATTATGCTTTTACCTCCTTAATTATCCTTTCCCTTTAATACATAGGAATTTCTTAAATTTATCATACCATTTGTTGTATAGGTCATATTCTTGTCATTAAACATAAGGTTAACTCCTATGGCACCATCCTTAACATCCACTGTTACTGTACAGCCAGATATCTCAGCTGGGCTTGTTCCTGTTGTCTTAACATAGCTTAAACCTGTGTTATAAATACAAGTCTGCTTTGTGCTAGCAGTTAAACTTGAATCTACAGGATCTACTACATCATTTAAATCAGTCATATACTTATACTGCTTCTCATAGTACATATTGCTACCCTCGAAGGTATAAATATTAACCATATCATCATTTGCCTGGAATACATAATCTGAGCTGGATGCCACCCTAATCATACTTACATCTTCATTAACTGGACCTCCAGTTGCAAATGTATTCTTCATACTGTATCCACCTGAGCCATTTAATGTCTCGCTAGGTACAAAGTTCAAATCTATAGGTGCTGATGTCATTATGGCAATCTTCTTAACATATATAACATCATCTGCATCAAGATCTGAGAAATATTTAATCTTAGCAGTTGTATCAAAGCTACCAAGTCCAAACACCTTCGGATTTAACTTAAGGTATTCAACCATCTCACTATCTTTTACATAATATGTAAGAGCTGGTGTAGCACCCATGTCTGCTCCTGGCACTGAGAAGTTATAAGGTGTTGATGATTCATAACCAACTATTACAACCTCCTTAGACTGCATAATAGAATCAGTAATCTGATTATATGTCTGCTGTGCTGAGGTGTGAACTCTAATCTCTGCTTTCTGCTTTCTATGACTTGCAACACTACTACCCATAAGAGTACCAACTGCTGTCATAAGAAAGGCTAAAACAGCCATAGCAATAATTAACTCTACGAGAGTAAAACCGCTATTATTATTCTTATTATTCTTCACAGTTTATCCCCTCCTTGAATTATTTAGTTTGGAAACTACCATTTTTGTTGATAGTTGTCTTTGCTACCTGTACGCCATCTGTCTTGTAGAAGTTATAAACTCCATATCCTGATACACATGCTCCACGCTTATTAAAGTATATAAGCATAGTATCAGCTGCATTACTTCCAATAACTGTTTTGTTACCTGAAAAATCTGTGTATTCTACATACACTGATGCAGATAAACTAATTCCCTTACCGTCATTATGATTGTTAGCCTTCTCAAAAGCATTATTAGCTTCATAGGCTCCATCCTTTACTAAAACCTTCTGAATATAACACTTTTGACCATTCTTGTGAACTCTAAGTCCAAGAGAATATCCTTTATCTGAATTATCAATTACTCCATCAAGGTTTGCATCAACCGCATTACCCTTTGATTTATTAAGTAACTCTGATACCTCTGATTCGAAGGTAATAGATGCTTCCTTAGCTTTCGCAGAGTGCATCACTGATAAAGTTATCAGTGCTGCACCTGTAAAAATTGCTATTATTGCAATAACAATAATCAACTCTACAAGGGAGTATCCTTTGTTATCTATTTGGTTTAGTTTTTTAAATCTTCTCTTTTCCATAGGCACCTCTATTCTACATTCTTCATCCAGTTGCTGAATCTACAAACATCTGAATAATCAATGCTATCAATTGTCTTTGCCTCTGTAGAAGAGTCAGTTGAAGATGCTAATGGATCTGTAGGTGATGCAACACCTGCTGATGTTCCATCCTCATCAAGCTCATAACCCTTGAAGAGATTAAGGAGATACTTTGCTGCCTTTTGGTCAGTTAAGTAACACTCTCTAAGAATTGCCTGACATATAGCTGGGCTGGCATACATATTAGTAACATTACCTGCAACATATACCTTACCACCTGATACAATAAGTCCCTCAAATGATGTTACGTTTGGATCAAAATATACATCACCCTTAGTAATAACCATACCTCTTACGATACCATTATTATCTGCAACACCATCATTATTAGCATCCTTTGCTTTTATTGTTACATCATCATATGATACCCATACATCATATCCAGAAGCAAGATCAAGAACGTTATCACCCTTATCACCTGAATTCATAGCAGGAGTTATAGAAGTACTCTCTACAATCTTATCCATGTTAATGAACTTGTTGATAGGAGTAATAGATGCCTCACCAAAGTTAGCATCTGCAACAAGTGCGTCAATATACTTAATCTCTGCTCTATTCTTGTTAACCTCGCTTACATCTGTTGAGCTTAAGTCATAATGTCCAAGATTCCACTTAACTAAATTATACTTCTGCTCTAACACATTAGAAAGCTTGTATGCACCACCGTATACAGAATAATCTGTAGGCTGAAGAGTTGTATCAATCTCATAGGTATTAACGTAGTTTTCATCTGTTAATGTATTGTTTGAGCTAAATAAGTTGTTAAGTGTTGTTGTATCCCAAGAATCTCCTTGAACTATATTGAATTCTGAACCTTCCTTAGTTGTAATAGCACCACTTGAATAGATTATCTGATTTGGATCCTCTGAGTAAGTGATATCACCAGGCTCAAAACCAATAGTTTCAAAATCTCCTATATCAGTAAGATATGGTTGTAATGTAGCATCAATAACATTACGCTTCTCTGCCTTATTCTCATCTGTAATACTAAGTGCATTAGCATAATCAACTATAAATGATGATGCATAGTACTGAGCTGATGGGAACTGAGCTGCAAATGTATCCTTTCTGTCAGGATAATGCTTATCGTCCTTTCTAAATAAAAGAGCAAAATTATAATCATTTGAATTAATTATCTTGTTATAAGCAGCCTCAAAATCAAGATAATAATACTCTTTACCGGAAACAACCTTCTTCATACATGGAACAACTGGTTTAACTCTTCCTGTATCTGTAACAACATTGAATATTGTTGATGGGAAGTATCTTTGGAATAATGTTGGTTCTCCAGCACCACTTGCTCCCTTAAGACCATCTATAAGCTCTACATTATAATATAATATTGTCTTCTTATCTTCACTATAAACAGGCTCTGGAGTTCCTGCAGCCTTTACAGGAATATAAGCAAGCTGTGAAGATTTAACTGAAATACTTTCACCAGTCTTATAATCTCTTACAAAATCTGTATCATTCTTCGCATCAGTAGGATGTGGATCGAATACATAAGTATTTGATACTGTTGCTTCATTCTTATTAGTAGTATCAATAACCTCTGTTTCAGTTACATCCTTTGAAAGCTCTATGTAAGAACGACCAGCAAGATATATAGTCATTGCAAACTCAAGATCAAGAGTTGACTGATTACCGTTGATAATTATAGCACTACTGTTGTAGTGACCTCTATAATCGGTAGGTGAAGCCAATGGTACATAATTACCACTAGCATCTGTAACATAAGTTCCATTTGTATTCTGCTGATATGCAAGTATAAGGAAATTCTCCTTATCTACAGTTGGAATAAAATCTCTGGCATCCTTCTCTGTACTATCACCAAAGCCATAGTAGCTTCCTGAAAGTGTGAAGTTTGAACCAGCTGAATTGATTTCTGTATCATCCTTAATAAATGCATTTGCCTTTATTACGATAGATGAACCTTCATATGTCATAGTACCATCTTCTGCAGTAGTTCTGTCACTTGAACCATCTAATACTATATTATCGGCCCAAAGCTCTGAATTATCAGTAATTGTACCATTCTTATTATAAAGCGAGAATGTACCCTTGTTCATAACTGCTATAGAACCTGGAACGATAACCATATCAGCCATTACAGTAACATTAGAACCATCTACATAGAAGCCTGAATACATACTTCTCTCATTCTCGCCATTATAGTAATAAGGATCACCATTAATAGCTGTTACTGAAACATTGTTCTTAGTAGCCATATACTCGTTATACAAAGTATTTGCTATTATATTAGAGTCATTAATACCCTTAGATGTAACTGCACCATGAGTATACTCAACATTCTTTGATACTGATTTTGAAACTCCATTTTCATCAACTACAGTTTCTGTATAAGCTGAATCATCTGTCTCAAACTTTTTGCTAGTATCTGAAACTCCCTGCTTATACATACTCTCATTATACTTCTTATTATAGTAGTCAGAAGCTGCATAGATATTACCTGCTATAACAAGAGGAGTTGTAGGCTGAGTAACCTCTACACCCATATCAGCTACCATTGAATACTTGAATATGTTAGCATAATTATCATTAGTTGCATTGAAAAGTACATCAAAGTCAGGCTCGCCAATCTCAATATCAGTAGATAATGTCTGAGTGTATGCACCAGACGCAACATTCTTATCATACTGCTGAGTTCTGGTTAAGATTACATTCTTTATAGTAATCTTAGTTGTCTTGCCTGTGTCATCCTTTTCAATATCAATAGCAAGCTTTGAGCTATCAAGCTTAACTGAATCATTAGTGATATAGCTTGCTAAGGTGTTGGCAAGATTTGCCTCATTAAACAAGGCATTACTCTGTACATTAAGCATAAACTGCTCTTCAAAGCCCTGCTGAATCTCTTCCTTGGACTTTGTAACATATGATTTTGTATTAAAATCATAATATACCATGTTCTCAACAGTGTATGAATATGCTTCCTGCATACTCTTTACTGTTTCAGAACCAACTCCGGCATATATTTCATTCATGGCCTGCTCAACATAGTAGAAGTTATCTCTGGAGTTTAAATCCTGAAGCTTAAGTCTATATGAATAACCAACAGCTGTAAGGAGAGCTCCTACAATAATTCCTATAAATGCCAAGCCTACAATAACCATAACCATACTGGAGCCGTTATTATTAAGTTTGTTTAATAGCTTTTTAATTTTCTTCAACTATTTTTCCCCCTTTGCTCCAGTTAATGTAACAGTATTTGCATCTTCTCTTACTGTTTCAGTAATCTGAGTAATGCCATTTGAATCAACAGTTGATGATACACTTACTGGCAACATAGTTACTGTTACTGTTCTTAATCTGTCATTATATCTTGTATCCTGCTGGATAGACATAATGTGTGTTCTATCAAAATCTACAATTGGATCTGCGCTATGTGTTGCATCATCTGAATCAACAGACGCAAAGCTTGTGAATTTGTCAGCACCTACATAGAACTGTGATGCATTTGGATTAGCAGCATCAAAAGTCACATCCAAGTTTGTATATATATTCATATCCTTTGTATGAGTATTAGCCTTAGCTATATGAATCTTTACGTTAGTGTTAACATTCACGTTGTTAGTAACATCATACTTCAATGAATCATAAAAATATGAATCTTCCTGAACATAGTCATCTACAGTCTTACCTGCTGCAACGTTCTCTGCATCTAAAAACGGTTTGTAGATATACAGCTTAACATCATCTACATATGAATCTAAAAGGATATAATCATTATCTGCATATTCTACACTCTTAGTTGTTCCTGACTCAGTTAACTCTGTAATGAATGGCTGATATTCAAAATATATATCAGGACACTTGTCAGTATAAAACTTCTGAGCGAATATATTGTAAGATACACTACCTGATACAGGATTTCCAGTCATCTCTGCAAGCTTGAAGCTATAATTATAATATACATCAACCTTAACCAAGAAATACTTCTCGCCTGTTAATTCTGTATCTTCCTTAACATATATCTTTGTAAGCTTCTCTCTATCAAAGCTGGTGTTGGCACTAAAAAGTGGACCATCACCTTCAGCATGCTTAATATGAGTTTCCCACGCTTCGTAATTAACCTTCTTAAGCTCATCCATAGCGTCAGAATACATAGCACGCTCTGCAGTATCATCGAAATTAGATGCTGTACCATTAATCATGGCAACAGTCTCATAATCAAGATTCTGCATATTACCAAGGTTTGTATTGTTCGGATTTCCAACATATGGAGTTTCCTCAACAACAACTGCCTCAACATTACCACTAACATCATACTTTAGAGCATAACCTTCGTTAGTTAAAGTATAACCAGCAGGTATCTGTTCCTGTGTCAAGCCATACTTTATCTTAACACCTCTATCAGTTGTACCACTTACCTTATATCCTCTTACCTGAGTAGCAAGATTATCTACAGTAGTAATCTTGTTATATAAGGATTTTTCAGGTCCAACCTCTACATATTTAAGCTCATACTGATTAACAGTATATTCAACCAAATTACTAGCTACAGGATTACCCTTGTCATCATCAAGTGAAATCTCTGTACCTGATGAATCAACCAGCTTACAATAACGTACATCTGTGGCTGTTGCAAAAACCATATCTGGATCAGCATCAGCTATATCACTGTATTTCTTAACAAGCTCCTTTTCAGATGTAACCTGAGCTTCCTCAAGAGTGTAAACAGCTTCTTCATTAACATACTGCTGTTCCTTAGCCATACGGCTAACCTTCATGGTCTGTGCAAACTGCTTGATGATAGGTGTTAAAAGTAATGTTAATACGGCCATGGCTATAACAATTTCTATTAAGGAGAAACCTTTATTATTCTTATTTGCCATAAATCCTCATCCTCTCTTAGTATACCTTTACAACACCTGTCTTACTTCCGAGTTCAAATCTTGGTGAAGTAGTATCATCACCCTCTACCTTTATAAATACTGGTACATCAGTTGAGTTAGCAACCTTAACCTTAACACCATTTGTATCAGCTGAATCAACTCTATCGCTTGACTCAACATAAACTGTAAGCTCATCATCAGCAAGCTCCATAGTGTATGAATCATCACCAATAGCATAAGTTACCATATTCTTACCATCTGTCTCTTCAACAGTAATTGTAACATCAACAACCTCGTTATCTGCGTTAGTTACGAATGTATCACTTCCACCTGATGAAAGAATGATACCATCAGTTGAATCATTGTTAGCATTGTTAAGTGCTACTAAAATATCATGGTCTGATGCAATTGAAGCACCATTATCTGAATCATGTGAAGATGAATCCTGAGTTGTAGCACCCTCTCCACCTAAGAATGGGTTGTATACACCATTTTCAACATTAACAGATACTGTATCTGCTACTCTGTCGCCACCTGATACACAGTAAGCGTGAAGTGTAATAGAACCTGTATACTTATCATCACTTGCATTGTATGCAATATTAAAGTTTGAAATATTCATTCTATACTTGTAAGCCATAATATAGTCTACAAAATCCTTAAGACCTTCATATGAACCCTCATATGCAATAGGGAATGATGCACTATAACACTGATATCCAGCCTCATTATCAGATGTTCCTGTTAATGTATAGAACAAACCTGGTTTTCCAAGTCCAACTGAATTTACATCAAACTGAAGATTTCCCTTATCCTTCTCAACGCCCTTAATGAACATAACTGAGATTTCCTGATCAAGTGTTGCAGGGAAATAGTTTACAACTTCATTAAAGTATGCCTTGTTAGTTTCAATTTCTGCAAGATACTCATCTCTGTGAGCATCCTTAGCCTTAAGGTCAGCAAGCTTTGTCTCAAGGGATGAAATCTCTGTCTCAATAGCTTCCTTATCCTCCATATTAGGCTTAAATACATACATATATGTAGCACCAAGTATAGCAATAGTAGCTAATACTAATAAAATCTTAATATTACTCTTTGTCATGTCTATTTACCCCCTTTAATTACTCAGCTGTCTCTGCTGTCTCTGCTACAGGCATAACATAAGTAGCTGTTACGCTGAATGTATATGTAGTCTCTCCAGTGTCATCATTCTCAACCTCTGTAATACTTCCTACATATGCATCACTGATACAATCTATAGTCTTAAGCTGCATAATAAAGTCTGCTATAGCATCATAGCTTGTTGATACTGCTGGAATATTAATACCAGAGTCACTTGTACTGAATCCCTTGATTATAATACTTGTAGGGATCTTATTCTCAAGCTCTGTAATAAACTCTCTAGCATTCTCATTAAGGTGGTAAGTAGTTCCAACCATAGTAGTTATATCAAGCACCTGATTTCTAGATGCCTCTAAATCATTAACAATCTTCTCTATATCACTAAGTCTTGCAATATCTGCCTGAAGCTGTGCCTTCTTATCCTCAGCCTCCTGCTTAGCATTGATAGATATAAACGCCATAGCTGCTGCACCAATAGCTGCAAGAACAAGAACTGCTACGAATGGAGCAACACTTCCACTACCACCGGTTGACTTAGTCTTACCAGTTGCATCTGGCAATTCAAATCCCATAGGATCAAATGCAGCACCGATTGGTGTTACAAGGTAAACTGGGTTATAAACCTTAAGGTCAATACTTGGATCAAACTTAATGTTATATAAGCTATCCATGATTCTTGTGCTTACATTAAGCTGAATCTTGAAGAGACCATCAATACCTCTGATAAGAGCTCCATCACCAGTAAGGAATACATCCTCGATTGGCTTATCTGGATTCTTAGAAGCATAGAAGTCCATAACTCTTCCTATATTATTAATAAGATATCTAAATGCGCCAGTAGCCTCGTTATCATCGAAGTCTACTGTAATAAGTCTATCATTCTGAAGTAATGTCATAGCTGTAGTTGCATCTACACCCTTCTCATCCATTACTACATTAACTACAGAGTTAGTACCATATGGAACTGTTCTCTGAAGAAGAAGGTTATCACCCTGTACTATATTAAGTACTGTTGATTCGCTTCCTAACTGGATTACCATAGTTGTTGCATTAGCATTAGTCTGTGTCTTAATAAGCTGAAGCATAGAGTTACCAATATAATCAAGAGCTACAACATTAAGACCTGCCATCTCAGCCAAATCATAGTATGACTTAACCATATGTGAAGGAGCAGCAACAGCTAATACTCTGATCTGCTTATTATTCTCCTCATCTACTACTGTCTCAAGTACTGTATGAGAAACCACGTAATCCTCTATATTTACAGGGAAATACTCTGATGAGTTTGAATTGATGATTCCTCTGATTTTATTCTCCTTTACGAAAGGTATAACAACCTCTCTGTTAACAATCTTTGCAGAAGAAAGAACGAATACTGCGTTCTTATTACTAATTCCTCTAGCCGCAAGATTCTCCTTGATTGCTGCCGCAATCTTCTCTGGCTCCTTTATTACTCCATCCTCGAATGAATCCTCAGGAGTTTCAAAAATAATAACATTGTGAATGTTAGTCTGCTTCTTAGCAGAAGCTGTAAGTTCGATTATTGTAATACTTTCATTTGTGATATCAATAGATAACACCTTATTGCTCTTTGCCATTCTTTATAGCCTCCCTCGCTAATCAGTGATTTAATAATTTTTTAAAGGACTAATAGGTAGCCCACATACTCAGGTACCAGCTCACGAGCTGCTCACCCCATATCATTGCTACAAAAACGCCCGCTGATAAGTACGGACCAAACGCCAACTCTCTGCCGGCCTTTTTTATAGCCATTATTGACAGATGTATAATAGAACCAATTACACACCCCAGCAAAAATGCTATAATATTAAGCTGCCAGCCCAATAGTAAGCCGGTTGCTGCCATAAGTTTAATGTCGCCGCCTCCTATGCCTCTGCCTTTAGTAATCAAGTGCAGTAAGAATAAAAAACCGCTGACCGCAAACAAACCGATTACATACTGACTCCAGTTACCTATATCAGTAACAAGTCTAATCAGTCCTAAAAGTAATATAAAAATGTTAAACCCTATCGGGATTTCCTTGGTGCGCCAGTCTATAACACTAAGCGCTAATAAGGCAGAAGCACACAGGCAATATAGGATACATTCAACACTTATACCGCATGCGAGGTACAATAATAAGTATAATATTCCATTGGCAGCCTCCACTATAGGGTACTGTATGGATATATGTTCCTTACAATGCCTGCACTTTCCACCTAAAAAAATGTA
Organism: Lachnospiraceae bacterium; assembly: GCA_017517305.1. Lineage (GTDB taxonomy): Bacteria > Bacillota > Clostridia > Lachnospirales > Lachnospiraceae > Coprococcus_C. Next base: position 43,105 of record JAFWZV010000009.1, read on the forward strand.
ACTGAACAATGGCACCAATTCGTACCAGCTCAGCACGTGACCACAGGTCATACAGTGAGATCTGGTAAGGGTTACGCTTTCACTTATAGGAATTCTAAGAATCAACACATTAACGAAGCTTCCTATCACTATTCCATATAAACAAAAAATCACGCTAAACAATATTTGCTCAAACATAATGTAATTCCTTCCTAGTCTCTCATGTTTTGATTTTAAAATACATTTAGATTCCGCCTGGCGTGGCAGACGGAATCTTTGTGTATCTTATTAATTAATCTTACTGATAATCAGCACAGATATCTGGGCAGATAACATAGCCTGTTGTGAATGTAACAGCCTTAGTAGTAGCATCTACAGTGTATGATGGAGCTGTATCCTTATCACCAATAACTACATATACTGTACCCTTAGTAGTAACGAATGCATAGAATGCACCTGGAGTTACACCACTTGTACCTGATGCCTTCTTGTACTTAATCTTTGGAGTCTTCTCACCGATGTTAGTACCGATCTCTGTAGCAGCAGTTGTAGCAATATTAGCATCTGCGTCAGCTGGTGCAGTACATCCTGAAATCTGGATAGCTGTTGTTCCTGCAGATGATGTGTTCTGGTTACAGATAACCTTGATTGTAGTTACACCAGTACCACTTCCATTGTAAGTAAGGTACTCATAGATTGACTCATTACCAAGAGCTGTCTCAACAGCAGTCTTGATAGCCTTACATGATGATACATCGTTAGACTTTCTTGACTTATCAATGTATCTGATAAGTGCTGGTGCGATAGCACCTGCAAGGATCGCCATAATAGCGATAACGATAATAAGCTCTACGAGTGAGAAACCTTTGTTGTTCATTTTCTTCATAAATTTTCTCTCCTTTTCTTTTATATAGTTTCTTTAAATTATATATGATAAAGCTACCGTCCTCGCCCAGTAGCTATTATCCTTATGTAAGTAATTCTTAGTATGAATCAACCGCGTCGTACATACTAAGCATAGGTGAATAAATAGCAAGTACTATACTACCAACTACAACACCCATGATAACTATGATAAGTGGCTCCATCATAGCTGTAAGTGCATCAGTTGCGTCATTAACCTCCATCTCATAGTAATCCGCAACCTTATCAACCATCTCCTCGATATTACCTGTCTCCTCACCGATCTTAATCATCTGAGGTAACATAGTAGGGAAGAGTTCCATATCTCTAATAGGCTTTGAAAGAGGTACACCCTTTGCAACCTGAACCTTAGCATCAAGCAAGCCTTCTCTGATAATTCTATTGTTATTCATCTTAGCAACCTGCTCTATAGCATCTATAAGTGGAATACCTGATGCGAGAAGTGTACTAAGTGTTCTTGAGAAAGTAGCAGCTGCTGACTTAATTGTAAGATTTCCAAATATAGGAGCCTTAATAGCTATCTTAGCATAAAGCAACGAACCAGCATCTGTCTTGCCAAACATCCTAAGTGCTACAACAACAGCAGCAACAATCAATATAACCACATACCACTTTTCCTGCAAGAAGTTACTAAAATTAACCAACATTCTGGTGAATATAGGAAGCTCTGATCCTAAATCCTCGAACATTTGCTCAAACTGTGGTATAACTCCAACAAGAAGAACGATAACAACCGCTATAACTACTACAAGGATAACACAAGGGTATGTCATTGCACCCTTAACCTTAGACTTTAACTTGTTAGCATTCTCAAAGTGAGTAGTAAGTCTCTCAAAAGCTACCTCAAGATTACCTGACATCTCACCTGCCTGAACCATGTTAACTAATATAGTAGGGAAAATCTTTGGATTGATCTTAAATGCATCCGCAAGAGATCCACCCTTCTGAACAAATGCCTGTGCTTCCTTAAGACCTCTCTGAAGTGTCTTGTTATCCATCTGCTCTGACATCATTTCAAGAGCTGATATAACAGTAACACCGGCATTAAGAACTGCCACAAACTGCTTACAGAATACAGCAAGATCCTTATCCTTTACCTTCTTACCACCGGACTTTTTACCGGTACCCTGCTCCTTAAGCTCTTGAACTATGTAGCCCTCGGCTTTGAGCTTTTCTTTTGCTTTGTCCTCGTTTACGGCCTCAACGACACCCTTCTTGGTCTTGCCGCCTTTGTCCATAACCTTGTAATTGTACTGTGCCATTTACTACTCCTCCGACCCAATTTTTTTAAAAATGAACAAAATATTAACATTGTATCTATTGTGATATTACACCAAACAACATTTTTTTGCAATATTATTAGATAATTTTTTAATTTTTTGTGAATTTTGCACAACCAAAATTACATTTGCTTCTTCATACCAGCCTGATCCTGAGCATAAATAAGTGCATTATCTCTAGTTATGCTACCATTTCGATATAACTCCAAGATAAAATCATCCATAGTAACCATTCCCTGTGCTCTACTGGTCTGAATGTGCGACTGTATCTGGTGAGTCTTTGCATCTCTTATAAGGCTTCGAATAGCTGGAGTAGCTAACATAACCTCGAAAGCAGCCACTCGGCCATTACCATCAGCTGTAGGTATAAGAGACTGTGATATAACACCCTCAAGTACCATAGAAAGCTGGATACGTGTCTGCTGCTGCTGATGTGGTGGGAATACATCGACGATACGGTCGATAGTAGATGCCGCACCAATTGTATGAAGTGTGGAGAATACCAAATGTCCAGTCTCTGCTGCTGTTATAGCAGTTGAGATTGTCTCAAGGTCTCTCATCTCTCCTACAAGGATTATATCTGGGTCCTCTCGAAGTGCAGCTCTAAGTGCGTTTGCATATGTAAGAGTATCCATACCAATCTCTCGCTGGTTAACAACCGACTTCTTATGCTTGTGTACATACTCGATAGGATCCTCAAGTGTGATAATATGGTCAGTCAAGTTCTCATTAGCTTTATTAATAATAGAAGCAAGTGTTGTTGACTTACCTGAACCTGTAGGTCCTGTAACTAGAACAAGTCCTCTCTTCTTCTTATATAACTGTACTACAGAATCAGGAATACCTAACATATCTGGTCTAGGTATCTGGGTATCAACCTTTCTATATGCAGCAGCCATGTTACCTCTGTCCATGAATACATTAACACGGAATCGTCCAGTTTCTGCTGACGCATATGAGAAGTCAACCTCTCCCCTCTCCTTAAGTATAGCCTTATGTCTCTCATGCATTGTAGAACCTATAGCTTCTGCAACATCCTGAGGTCCAAGTGGCGGAACCTCAACCTCTGTAAGCTTACCATGAATACGAAGCTTAGGTGGGATTCCACAAGCGATGTGAATATCTGATGCATTCTGCTCTACGGCAAATGCCAGCAATTCCTTCATATCTAACATAATACTTTATATCTCCTTCTCTTTTAATATTCGTCACCAGTGGTATAAACTATCTTCTTCATCTCCATCATAGAAGTTATACCATTCAACACATGCTTTGCAGCACCCATCTTAAGAGTAAGCATTCCCTCTGACAACGCCTGTTTCTCAATAACGTCTGCTGTAGCACCCTTAGAAATAACAGCCTGAAGTTCCTTGGATACAGGCATCATCTCGTATACACCAATTCGTCCTGCATATCCTGTGTCACCACAAAGAGTACATCCAACTGGCTCGTACACGATTACATCATCCTCATCATCCTCAACACCAAGGATTTTCTTCTCCTCATCTTCAGCAAGTCTAGGCTGCTTACACGATGTACAAAGTCTTCTAACAAGTCTTTGTGCTATAACTCCAACAAGAGCATCACCCGCAACATATGGTTCAATACCCATATCAATAATACGAGTAACTGTTGATGCAGCAGAGTTTGTATGGAGTGTAGATACAACAAGGTGTCCTGTAATAGCGGCCTGTACCGCTATAGCAGCAGTCTCACCATCTCGAATCTCTCCTATCATAATTATATCAGGGTCCTGACGGAGAATAGAACGAAGAGCAGCCGCAAATGTCATCTCTGCCTTAACATTAACCTGTACCTGATTAATACCATCAATATTCGCCTCTACAGGATCCTCAACTGTGATAATGTTAACATCTTCTGTATTAAGCTCACTAAGTGATGTATAAAGTGTTGTTGACTTACCTGAACCTGTAGGTCCTGTAACAAGAATAATTCCATGTGGGTTACTAAGAATTCCGTCAAATACCTTAAGTGTCTCAGCATCAAATCCAAGTGCGCTCTTAGGCTTTGTAAGACCGTCCTTGGAGGTAAGTCTCATAACTGTCTTTTCTCCGTACACTGTAGGGAGCATAGAAACTCTGACATCGAATTCCCTTCTATCAACCATAATGGTGATACGACCATCCTGTGGTTTTCTCTTCTCCGCTATATCCATACCACCGATAATCTTTATACGGGCACTAATAGCTGACAAGAGACTGTAATCATATGTCATAACCTGCTTAAGAGCACCATCAATACGGTATCTAACTCTTACACTTGATTCAAGTGGCTCAATATGTATATCTGAAGCTCTCTGTCTTACACCACCCTCAATAATCTGCTTAACAAGGAGTACTACAGGAGAATTCTCGATATCCTCATTAATAGCATCCTCCTCAGCATCTGTAAGACCATCCTGCTCCATCTCTCGACGATACTGCTCCGCAGCCTCCATGGCCTGTGAATTACCATAGTATTTACCTATGGCCTCATTCATATCATCTTCCATCGCAAGCAAAGGCTCAACCTGTAAATTAGTAGATATGCTAATATCATCAATAGCATTAAGATCCATAGGATCAATCATAGCTACCTTCAGAACATTAGGATTGTTTGGATCTATCTCTATAGGAATAACCTTGTACTTATTAACAAGTGTCTCAGGAATCAGTTTAAGAACTGTGTCTTCTAATCTGCACGCCTTAAGCTCAACATAATCGATTCCCATCTGAGTGGTAAGAACAGTTACCAAAAGTTCCTGACTAATGAAGCCCAACTCCAATATAGCATTACCGATTCTTCCACCATGTTCTTTTTGGTAAGCAAGTGCCTCCATAAGCTCGTCTTCTGTAATAGCCCCAGCTTCTACAAGCAAATCACCTACACGAATCTTTTTTCTTCCACTACTTATTCGCATAGCACACTACCTCTCATTTTAATATATTTAATCTATGTTATTATACCATAACGGATATTAATTTCAAAGTATTTTTTTACATTTTACTTCCATTTGCGACATAAACTTTAAACACAAACTTTAGACATAAACTTTAGACATATTTTTAAACCTTATTCCATCAAGCTATTTCATCTAAAACCAGGACAAAGCAAGAGGAATAATCAATAATCCAAAATCATATACACCATGAGACACTGCTAGAGCTAAATAAGAAACCTTCTTATTAAAATATCTTAGGTAACCCCATATCATTCCCCACACAAACACATGCACCAACAAATCAATTCCACCAGCTGAATAATGACATAATGAAAAAGCAACTGCTGTTATACATGGCGCTAAAATCTTAGCTTTACCTAACATTCCCACAAGATAATCCTGCATTACTATTCTATATATAAATTCTTCCATGAACCCCACAATCAACAAATAATATACAGTGATATAAATTCTATACCAAACATGCCTTTCGAACAATGCGGCTTCCACAGTTACATTCAACCCGCCACCAATGACAGCAGCAAGGCAAATTAATATTCCACCTAAGGCTATTCCACACAAGAGTTGGTAAATGATTTTACCAGCAAAAAGATCCTTAATTTTCTTTCCCTCAATTTTATATATCACAAAGGAAGGTATTGCCGTAATTATAGGTACAAAAAATTTTATTGCTCTGTATATCTCTACAGAAAAATAATCCATAATTTCAACCAATATATTAGTCAGACAAACTGTTCCAATTACTAATATTAGCAACCTTTTAAACTTTGTAGGAATTTTGATTTCTACATTAAGTTTTTTCCAATCCATTTTCACAAATCCCTCCATCGTATTTTAATTATATTTTTCAATAATAGGAAAAGCACTTTTTCTCCTGCATCATCATATGATATATAAACGACCTGGGGAGGTTATACCTTTGAACACCTTCAAGCAACCTCTTTCATCCGAAGAAGAAAGCCAGTACCTTGCCCTAGCAAAACAAGGGGACTTACATGCCAGAAATCTCCTTGTGGAATATAACCTAAGACTAGTAGCTCATATAGCCAAGAAATATTATTCTCCAGACAGAGATAGTGACGATCTTTTATCCATCGGCACCATAGGTTTAATAAAGGCGGTCAACACCTTTGACAGCAAAAAAGGCAATCGTCTGGTAACCTATGCATCTCGTTGCATAGAAAACGAGCTACTTATGCGTCTAAGGCAGGAACGAAAGGAATCCAAAGAGGTCTCCATATATGAGCCTATAGGCACAGACAAGGAGGGCAACGAGATAAGCCTACTAGATATTATAAGCTGCGATGATGATAATATGATTACCAATCTCATCGCACAAGAAAACCTCCAACAAATATCAAAGCTTTTTTCCTCTATCTTAACCTCAAAGGAGCAAAGGGTTATAGCACTCCGATATGGTCTGTTCGGATGCAAGGAGCTCACTCAGCGTGAGGTGGCCTCCTTGCTTAATATATCCCGTTCCTATGTCTCTCGTATAGAGAAAAAAGCACTGCTTAAGCTTCGCAGTGCCTTGATCTTATAACCATTCCCTTAGATAATCTCTTAGCACCATCAACCTTTAGATACAATAACTGCTTTGGATGTGGAGCTGAGTGAACTGGATGCATTCGTTCGTCAAACATTGCATCCACTGTTACATAATGATTATCACCATTAAAGTCCATAATATTTATCTCATCCCCCACAACAAACTTATTCTTCTGATGAATCTGAATAAGTCCTTCCCCAGTTATATCTTCTATAATACCCAAATAGGTATAATTCTTGATATATGTGTTATTATCATATATCTGACTTGTCTCATCAGTTTTACCAAAATAAAAGCCTGTAGTAAACTGTCTGAAGGTACAAGCAGATATCTCCTCATCATAATAGCTTTGTCTACTCCTATACAACTCCTCTGACTGAAAATAATCGTCAATAGCTTGTCTATAGGTCCTGGTAACAACGGCTACATATAATGCAGTTTTCATTCGTCCTTCTATCTTAAATGAATTTATCCCTGCTTCTATCATCTCAGGAATATACTTTATCATACATAAATCCTTAGAGTTAAATATATAGGTTCCTCTATCATCCTCCTCTATAGGAAGATATTCTCCTGGACGTTTTTCTTCAACAATAGAATATTTCCACCTACAAGGATGTGTACATGCCCCCTTATTTGCATCCCTGCCTGTAAAATAACTACTGAGCAAACATCTTCCAGAATAAGATATGCACATAGCCCCATGCATAAAAGCTTCAATCTCCATATCCTGAGGAATATTATCTCTTATTGTTCTAATCTCCTTAAGGGATAACTCTCTAGCCGCCACAACTCTTGTTGCTCCCTGATTATACCAAAAATTATAAGTCAAATAGTTAGTGTTATTTGACTGAGTGCTTATATGAATCTCTATCTCAGGAAGCAATTGCTTGGCTAATGTGAATATACCTGGATCAGATATAATAAATGCATCTATTTTTTCATGCAGTCCATACTCTCTTATATCCTCAAAGTATTTCTTTACTCCTGCAAGATCATCATTGTGAGCAAATATATTCACTGTAACATAAAGCTTTTTCCCAGCATTATGAACATAGTCAGCTGCCTCTACCATCTCTTCCAAAGTGAAATTTCCAGCCTTTGCCCTGAGTCCAAATTTTTGTCCACCAATATATACTGCATCCGCCCCATAATCTATAGCTACCTTAAGAACATCTAAGCTTCCAGCAGGTATTAACAATTCCGGTTTTCTATTCTTCATCTTCATTCCTCTTTTTTCTCAAACATTTCAATTCCTTCTGTTTACATCTAGGAAGCAAAAGTCCCATAACTAACCACTTATATGGTGCAACTGTGGTTACACTACTATTAAACATAGCTTGGCAGAAATAACCTACTATCACAATCAACAAGATATAAATAATTGCTTTTTCAATTTGATCTTCCTCTTTGTCAAACAATCTTTTACAGGAAAGAGCCACCACGAAACCACACAAAATCAGATATACAGCCAGCGCAGGCAATCCCTGTGTTACCAATGTATGTATATATTCATTATGTCCCTTAATGGCAGGATACCACAGGTTTTCTCCAGGATATAATTCATAAGCATAAATATAATTATCCAAGCCTAACCCAGTTAGCAAATGATTCTTTACTCCATATAAGCCTATCATCCATATCTCCATTCTACCTGTACCAAGAGATGCAACCTCTTTATTGGCAATCTCATTAGTGGACTCTGCAATCTGACTGGAAATACCTTTATCAAAGAAATAAAATGCCACAAACACAGCCGCAAAGGTAACAAGTAACACTCCATATCTTTTAATTGATATACTTGTCATAGCCTTTTTCTTCTTTGCATAAATCTCAATACAAATTATAAAGCAAAGATATGCTATCAAACCAACCCAGGCTAGTCTGCTAGAGGAAAACAAGGCTGTCACGAAGCATATTACTGCATATATATACCATGTAATATATTTCTTTGTTTTTTTAGTTATATATATCATAGCTGTTAATGCAGAGAATATAACAGCTATACCCCCATAGAAATTGTGGTGCGGAGTCAATCCATAAGCTACCGGAAATTCATCAGCCTCATAAAGCTCCCATGGCCATATCCCAAAGCGTTGCAATATTGCAGGAATAGTATGTAACAACGAAGCTATTAACATTCCAATCATTATAAGCTTCTTATTGTCAGCTTTTATAACATGGGTTGCCGCAAAAAATATTACATAATAGCCTATAACCTGTCCAAAATCTTCAGCCAAATCCACAGATGCTCCAGCTATGGAACTATCTATATCAAGAGAAAACACCACCGACAATATGGTAAATAGCGTAGACAGAAGTATCAACATATCCGACAGCACCATCTTATGCTTCTTATTATTCAAAAACACAATAAGTAAAAAGGTAAAACCCACATAACCTATAGTTCTAAGAAGGGTATGCATAAGAAGATTAGGATAGCCTAGCATAGTACATATCAGCTCTATTGCAGGAAAGGAAATAGCAATCACAGTTAATGCCTTGGTTAGTATATCTTCTAAATTGTCAGTAATGAATGACAAATCTATCTCTTTTAAAAGCAATTTATCCTTTTTATCCCTCATGTCCATCCCTTTTCATTTCCTTTTGCTTGCACCTAGTAAGTATCAATCCCATAACAAGCCATTTGTATGGAGATATATTAGTCGCACTATTATTAAAAAACGCTTGGCAAAAATAACCAACTATCATTATCACCAATATATAGGCTATAGCTTTATTCTTTGAATCTTCATCCTCACATATAAAAGTCTTAATTCCAAATAAAACTGTGTATAAACACATAACAATATAATTAACTCCAGCTAACACACCTTGTGTAACAAAGACTTGAAGATATTCATTATGTGCTTTATACCCTATCCATCCATGATCATATTCAGGATGCAACTCATAACAATACACAAAGTTATCAAGCCCTACTCCTGTTAGAGGGTAATCCTTAATAGATTCCAATCCTACCAACCACATATTCATACGACCAGTACCCATCTGTGTTACGTCGCCACTTTCAAGTTCTTTAGTTGTTTCTACTATTTGACTTACTATTATGTCATCAAATACAATTAACAACGCGCATATAATCGCAAAGGAAATAACCAATAAAGCATATCTTTTAACAGATAATATAGACTCAATACCTTTTAACTTATAATACAACTCCAACACAATCACAAAGCCAAAAGAAGCAACCAAGCCCACCCAGGTAAGTCTGCTACCAGAAAACATAGCCGCCACAAAACAAAGCAGAGCAGCTACATACCAAGCTATAATATGCTTTGTTTTCTTCATCATAAATACCATGCCACTTATAGCTGAAAACATAACAGAAATTGCACCATAAAAATTAAAGTGCAGGGTTAATCCAAAGGCTGGATTAAATGGTTCCTCAGCCATAACCTCAAAAGGCCAAAGCTGAAGATGCTGAAGTATAGCAGGAATATTATTCAACACTGCTACTATCAAAATAGCTATAATCAATTTCTTGCGATTGTCATAGCTAGCAATATGTGTTGCCATAAAAAATATAACAAAGTAACCCAACACTTGGAAGGGGTCTTCAGAATGATTCTCCGCCGCACCTGTGAAGGTAATCAACTTACTTTTTGAAAAGACAACAGAAATCACTGTAAATAAAACAGATAATAACAAAAAGAAATCTGATATGCAAAAGCTATGATTTTTGTTATTAAAAAAAATAGCTAATAATATAACAAATCCAACCACTCCAAATATTCTTAACAGGGGCGCCATAAATATATGATTATGACCACACATCACAGCAATCAATTCAATTACTGGAAAACTTAAAGCTATAATCACCAAGAAATTTGTTAAAAACCCCTCAGTGTCTTCTCTCCAATAATTAAAATTAATATCCCTATCCAGTAATCCCTTTGTTTTCTCCTTCATCACATTAATCTCCTGTTTATTACCTCTTCACCGATATAGCCACTCCATCTCCCACAGAAAGTATAGCTGTATCTAGTCTGTCATCATGAGTAATAGTATATAGATACTCTCTCATTCTATCATGTATGGTTCTGTTTCTCTTATCTACCGTAAAATGAGATTCAAGCACATCACCATCCTGTAGCACATTATCCGATATTATAACTCCTCCTGATTTAACCACTCTCATAACATCCGGATAATAATTTACATATTGCCCCTTAGCCGCATCTACAAAGGCAAAATCATAAGCTTCATCAGGCAAGGTTTTAAGCACCTCGTAAGCATCTCCCTGAAGCACATTTATAACCTGAGACTTGCCAAGTTTTTCAATATTTGCCCTGGCAATCTTTACTCTTTCCTCATCAAGCTCTATAGTTGTAATCTTGCCACCTTCACCCAGATATTTACTCATATAAACAGAAGAATAGCCTACTGCAGTTCCTATCTCCAAAAGCTGCATAGGCTTCTTCATAATAAGCTGAGTTTTAATAAGTTCTCTGGTCTCCTTACGCATCACAGGAACCTTGTCCTGTATTGCAGTAGCATAGATACGTCCCAGTTCACCCTCATCATCAGTAATATATGATTTGATAAAGGATGATATTCTTTCCAAGGATAATTTGTCTGTAGAAATTTTACTCACATCCTGCAAGACTCTTATTCCTCCTCATCTGTTTCCAAATCACATATTATCTCTAATATCTCATCATAATTCATAGATGCTGAAAGACCAAACTTTCCAGTCTTTATCTTATCTCCATACCCCTTAACCTTAACCTTAGCAAAGAACACATACTTGTCATCTATGATTTCTCCATCCTCTAAGGCCTGACCTATCTCTAAGATAGAAGAATCCGCCGGTATCTCCACTACAACATACTCTGTATCTCCAGGAGCCTTGCACACATTACCAAATACACTATAGGTAAAGTTAAATGCATAAGCAAAAACCTTTATTATGAAAAATACTATAAGTACATTGATAAGTAGGCTTCCTGTAAATCCAGCTGATCTCTTTAGCCCTTTTCTAATGTTATTAGGAGCCAAAATCTGCTCTATGGAGTTCTTGGATTTCTTCTTAGCTTTAGCCTTAGTTTTAGCTTTCACTTGTTCTTTATTTACTTGTTCTTCTTTATTCGCGTTATTATTACTCATCTAAATAATCAAACTCCAATCCTTCTGCAATAGAACAGTATACCTCCTGCATCATTTTGCAGATACGCTGTTCCGCCTTCAAAAACTCATGTACTAGAGAATTGTGCAATAGCTCGTCATAATCTCTAACTAAATTACATACTTCATCATAAGGATTCACTCCCTGTCTGTTCTGAAGCTCGTAATTTCTATTCCTAAATTCTCTAAGTCTGTTACATAAGTCCATATTATCATACAAAGCCTTTTTAGTGTCAATATATCTTTTGTATTCAACTGTAGCTTTGATTTCTGCATTAAGTCGCTTACTCTCAGCAATTACTTCCTTCATAGCTTATCCTCTTATACTTCTGAAATAATAGGCAATATCATAGGATTTCTCTTAGTCTTCTTCCATAAGAACTCCCCTAAGGAATCCCTTATAGTAGACTTAATCTTACCCCAGTCTGTTATTCCCTTATCCTGACAATATTCCAAGGAGGCCTGAACAACCTCTCTACACTCATCCATAAGAGTCTCTGACTCTCTAACATATACAAAGCCTCTAGATACTATGTCAGGGCCTGCCAATACCTGATTGCTTCCCTGTTCCAAAGTTACAACCACTATCAAAAGACCATTTTGTGATAAGTGCTGTCTGTCTCTAAGAACAATATTTCCTACATCACCTACACCAAGACCATCTACTAAGATTCCCTGAGCAACCACCTTGTCTGTAACCTCAAATGTATCCTCACCTATCTCAAGAACATCACCTGTAGATAATATCTTGACATTTTCCTTCTTAACTCCCATCTCCACAGCAAGCTCTGCGTGTCTCTTAAGATGACGATATTCACCGTGAACAGGTATTGCATACTTAGGCTTAGTAAGAGCATACATAAGCTTAAGCTCCTCCTGGCAAGCATGCCCCGACACATGTGTATCCTGGAATATTACATGTGCGCCCTTCATCTCAAGCTCGTTAATAACCTTAAATACAGCCTTCTCATTACCTGGAATAGGGTTTGATGAGAATATTACTACATCCCCAGGTTTAATAGTTATCTTGTTATGAATCGATGCCGCAATTCTAGATAATGCAGCCATATTTTCTCCCTGACTTCCTGTAGTTATAAGCACTATCTGTTCATCAGGATAATTCTTTATCTGGTCTATCTCTATAAGCGTGTTGTCAGGAATACTAATGTATCCAAGCTCAGTAGCAGTCTTGATAATATTCACCATACTTCTACCTTCAACCACTACCTTACGCCCATACTTATATGCAGAATTAATAATCTGCTGTACTCTATCCACATTTGATGCAAATGTAGCTATTATTATTCTATGCTCTCTATTATCTGCAAACAAATTATCAAAGGTCTTACCAACAGTCTTCTCTGACTGAGTATAGCCTGGTCTTTCCGCATTAGTAGAGTCCGCCATAAGAGCTAAAACTCCCTTCTTACCAAGCTCTCCAAATCTAGGTAAATCTATAGCTTCACCAAACACAGGAGTAAAATCAACCTTGAAATCTCCAGTATGAATTATAATACCCTGTGGTGTGTATATAGCCAACGCTGCTGCATCTACTATGGAGTGATTTGTTCTAATAAACTCTATTCTAAGGCAGCCCAAATTAATTATCTGACCATGACTAACAACCTTTCGTTTAACATTGTTAAGATTGTTATGTTCCTTTAGCTTATTCTCTATAAGACCCATAGTTAGCTTTGTACAATATATAGGCATGTTTATCTCATTCTCAATGTATGGAATAGCACCTATATGATCCTCATGTCCATGAGTTACAACTAAACCTTTAACCTTATCAGCATTATCCTTAAGGTATGTTACGTCTGGTATAACCAAATCTATACCTAACATCTCATCTTCTGGAAACGCCAAACCACAATCTATAACAATTATGGTATCATCATATTCTATAGCAGTTATATTCATTCCTATCTGTTCAAGTCCGCCTAAAGGAATTATCTTAACTGACTTCTTATCATTACTCTTCAAAACTAAACCTCCAAATCAAAATCGTCTACTAATTCATTGAATATAGAAATTAGGGACTTTAACTCCTCATCATTTTCAATAATATCATAGGATACATACTCATCATCCTCTGAGCCTGTCTCCTTAAGTATAAGGAAATCTGCTTCCTCTCCATCAATATCATCTGTCACTAAAATATAATTCACTCCGCCAAGCATAGTCTGCTCTATAACGAAGAATTCTATCTCCCCATCCTCTGTATCAAACACTATCTTCTCATAGCTATTCTCCATATTATCCATATTCTTATCCTCCATAAAATCTATAATACATCAATCCTTTGTACCTTACCCCAACGTAGCTTGGATTGTTCTTAATCTAACTATTCTTCTTATTGTATTCCATATCAAGATAATTCTGCAGTATTATGGCAGCTGCCATCTTATCAATATGTTCCTTTCTTGCACTTACAGCAACACCAGTATCCTCTAGTATTCTGTTAGCCTCAACTGTGGTAAGTCTCTCATCTACAAGCACTACAGGAAGTCCTGTTCTTCTCTCTAAGGCTTCTTTAAATTCCTTAGTAGCCTCAACTCTTTCTCCCTCTGTATTATTCATATTCTTAGGGTACCCCAAAACAATAAGCTCCACCTGTTGCTCCATAATAATTTGCTCTATAGCAGCATAGGTCTGTCTAAGCTTATTAGCCTGTTTTCTCTCAATTGTAGTTAAGGGTTGAGCTATAAGCTTCATCTCATCACTTATAGCAACCCCAACTGTTTTTGTTCCGTAGTCAAGTCCTATTACTCTCAAATAATTTGCCCTCTTCACACTAATTAAGGATATAACCAAACAAAAGACCTTCCATGTGATTACTTCCGTATGATTATATCCGTAATTATGTGCTTTAATATATCCTCTGATTGATATGTTAGTTATTTTAATCTTGTCTCGATATAGTTTTCTAGAAGAACCTCTATAATCTCATCTCTCTCAGCCTTCATAATAAGACTTCTTGCGTTCTTATAGCTGGTGATATAAGTTGGATCTCCGCTCATAACATATCCCACTATCTGACTTACAGGGTTATAACCCTTCTCAGAAAGTGCACCATACACCTGAGCTAATATCTCCGTAACTTCTATAGTTGATTCTCTAATTATTCCTATATCCTGCGTATTTTGATTAGTCATTTCATCACGTCCTTTAAACATATAGGACTATTTTAATATATTTGTATTAAAATATCAACTCTTTAATTAAGCAAACTAAAGAAATCGTACTGATTTGTCTCAGGAAGTCCTGCCAACAATCCCAATGCCTCCATATCATCAAGTATTGTCTTAGATACCTTTCCTCTAATTCTAATGTCTTCCTTAGACATAAACTCTCCCTGGGCAGCTGCTTCCTGAAGAGTTTCTGCAGCCTTTGCACCCATGCCAGGCAAAGAGTCAAAGCTTGGCATTATCTTACCATCTATAATCTGGAATCTATGGGCATCAGCCTTATACAAGTCTATAGGCAAAAATTCAAAGCCTCTTGCATACATTTCCTGTACTATCTTCATATCTCTTATAGTATCCTTAATTGTAGCTGTCTGCTTCTCCTTAGGTGTCTTCTGTAGCTCTGCCAACTCCGTCTCTAAGGCTTCCTTGCCCTGACACATAAGCTTATAATCAAAGGCTGATGCTCTTATACTGAAGAATGCAGTATAATAAGCCAATGGATAATTAACCTTGTAGTATGCAACTCTCCAGCCCATCATAACATAAGCTGCGGCATGGGCCTTAGGGAACATGTACTGAATCTTCTTACAGGACCAAATGTACCAATCAGGCACTCCATGGGCCAACATCTCCTCTTCCCATTCAGGTTTAAGACCCTTACCCTTACGAACGCTCTCCATAATGGTAAAAGCAAGACCTGACTCCAGTCCCATATTTATAAGATAAATCATAATATCATCTCTAGTACAAATAGCAGTACCTAGCTTACACTTACCCTCCTGAATAAGAGTCTGTGCATTGCCAAGCCACACATCAGTACCATGTGACAATCCTGCTATACGAACCAAATCGGAGAAATTCTCTGGATTGGCATCTATAAGCATCTGCATAGCAAATTCTGTACCAAACTCAGGAACTCCAAGTGAGCCTAACTTTGTTCCACCTATATCTTCAGGAGTTATACCAAGTGCCTCTGTGTTATGGAACAAACTCATAACCTGCTTATCATCTAAAGGTATGGTCTTAGCATCAACGCCAGTCAAATCCTCCAATCTCTTAATCATGGTAGGATCATCGTGTCCTAGAATATCAAGCTTAAGCAAATTGTGATCTATGGAGTGATACTCAAAATGCGTAGTAATAATATCAGTACTCATATCATTAGCAGGCTTTTGAATAGGTGTAAATGAATATATCTCTTCATGCTTAGGAAGCACTATCATACCACCAGGATGCTGTCCTGTAGTTCTCTTAACACCTGTACAGCCAGCCGCAATTCTCTCCATCTCACAACGTCGCTTAGTGCTTTCAAGTCCCTTATCCTTAAAGTAGTTATATACGTAGCCAAACGCTGTCTTCTCAGCCATTGTACCTATGGTACCTGCTCTAAAGGCTTTGCCCTTACCGAACAACTCCTCAGTATAGGCATGGGCGTTAGCCTGATATTCACCAGAGAAATTAAGATCTATATCCGGTTCCTTATCACCCTTAAATCCCAAGAAGGTTTCAAATGGTATATCATGGCCTTCCTTAATAAGCTTATGGCCACAGTGTGGACATTCTCTATCTGGCATATCACAGCCTGACTGTCCCTGCATCTGATATGGTTTTACATGCTCAGAATCAAAGTCTGTAAAGTAGCACTCAGGACAAATATAGTGAGCAGGCAACGGATTAACCTCTGTTATACCTGCCATAGTAGCGACAAAGGAGGAACCAACAGAGCCTCTTGATCCCACCAAATATCCATCATCATTAGATCTCCACACCAGCTTTTGTGCAATTATGTACATAACCGCAAATCCATTAGTAATAATGGAGTTAAGCTCCTTATCAAGTCTCTTAACTACTATCTCAGGTAGGTCAGGACCATATATCTGGTGGGCCTTATCATAGCATATGTTAGTAAGTGTTTCGTCTGAGTTCTCAATAATAGGAGGTTGCTTGTCAGGTCTCACAGGCGATATCTTCTCTATCATATCTGCTATAAGATTAGTATTAGTAATTACTACTTCTTTTGCCTCATCGCTTCCAAGATACTGGAATTCCTCAAGCATCTCCTCTGTAGTTCTAAAATATAAAGGTGGCTGGTTATCAGCATCATCAAAGCCTTTACCTGCCATTATAATTCTACGATATATCTCATCCTCAGGATCTAAGAAATGAACATCACAGGTTGCTACAACAGGCTTGTTAAACTGTTTTCCAAGATCATATATCTTTTTATTAACCCTCTGAATATCCTCCACCGACTCTACAGGAACACTTTCCTTATCAATCATAAAAAGGTTATTACCTACAGGCTGAATCTCATAATAGTCATAGAAATTGCATAATCTAGTAATTTCATCCTCTCCACTTCCATACAAAACTGCATTATAAAGCTCTCCCGCCTCACAGGCAGAACCTATAATAAGTCCCTCACGGTACTTATTGATAAGGCTTTTAGGAATACGAGGTCTTCTATTAAAGTAATTTATATGAGACTCTGATATAAGTCTATAGAGATTAACTCTACCTATCTCATTCTTAACAAGTATTATTCCATGATAGGTTTTGGCCTTCTTAACAGTCTCAGGAGAAGCAGAGCCCATAACATTTAATTCAGCAATAGTAGTTATTCCTCTCTCCTTGATCATATCAAGCATCTTAAGGAATATCTGGGCTGTAGCATCTGCGTCATCACAAGCCCTATGATGATTTTCTAGAGAAACATTAAACTGCTTACAGAGCCTGTCTAAGGTGTATTTTCCAAGTTCAGGAACTAAAACATGAGACAAGCTTAATGTATCTACTATTGTATAGTCAAAACAAAGACCTTGACGCTTAGCAAATTCCTTAACAAAGCTTGTGTCAAAGCTTGCATTATGAGCTACCAATACCGCATCTCCCACATACTCTAAAAACTCTGGTAGCACTTGCTCTATGGTAGGAGCTTCAAGGACCATTGAGTCATTGATAGAAGTGAGCTTAGTAATGGTATAAGGTATTGGAACCTCTGGGTTAACAAACTTAGAAAATGTATCTACAATCTTTCCATCTCTAATTTTAACTGCGCCTATCTCTATTATCTTATTAAACTTAGGGCTAAGTCCTGTAGTTTCTATATCGAACACCACATACTCTGAATCTATAGACTGTCCCTTATCATTCTGAATCAAATCCTTTAAATCATCTACAAAGTATCCCTCTACTCCGTACAAAATCTTGAAATCCTCATCAGGCTTCACACAGTGATTGGCTATAGGAAAGGCCTGTACATTACCATGATCTGTTATGGCTACTGCCTTATGTCCCCACTCCTTTGCGCGCTTAATTACCTTGCCTATATCAACTACACTATCCATCTCACTCATAACTGTATGAAGATGAAGCTCTACTCTCTTCTCTATAGCATTGTCCATACGTGTTTCTCTAAAATCATTAATAGGCTTAATTCCAGATATAAAAGAAAGTGTCAATTCTCCTGCGTAGGAATCATAATTAGGAACACCATTTACAATATAGAATTTTCCTTTCTTAATGTCCTCAAGAATCGGTTCTCTATCCTCCTCTGGAACAAACAGCTTAAATGCTATAGTATCTGTAAAGTCTGTTATAGTAGCTGATATAATGTATTTGCCGTTTTTCAGCTGACGATCCTCAACATTAAGAATCTGTCCTCTAATACATACAGGTCCACCCTCTGTAACATCGCAAATATTTATTATATTTCCTTCTACATTATTACCAAATATAACATCAGGGTCCGTAGCCTTAGCAAACTTACCTTTGCCCTTAAAGCCACCCTCCTTCTTGACAGTGGTCTTTGTTGTTTTTGCCTCCTCTGATGCTTTTGTTATCTGAGTTTTTGTTGCCTGTGCTTTAACCTCTACTTTCTTAGCCTCTGTTGTAGCATCCTTGGCTGGTTCTTCACTTGTCTGTTGCTTTGCGTCAAGCTTATCAGAACTAATTTCTTTAACACTGTCCTTGGTGCTAGTTTCCACATCATTTGTGTCAGCACTATTAGCCTTAGACTTATCTTCAGCCTTATCAGCATCAGCCTTCTTCTCTTCTTGAATCTGGGCATTGCGCTTCTCTATGCTAAGCAACTCCTGTCTAAGCTTTATCTCATTAGCTAATCTGTGCTGTGTTTTCTTATCATCTGAATACTCAAAATCCACAGTCACCTTCATGCCAAACTTTGATTCATATAAATATGTCAAAAAGCTTGCCATCCTCTTAGAATGCTCCCTAGCAATAGCGGTATCCTCTACCAGTATAGTAAGCATATCATCACGAATAATCCACTCTCCACGCTTTAAAATTCTATAATCCACATGGCTTGTGTGTTTTATCTCCAATAACAGGCTATCCATATACATGTCCGTAAGACTGGCAAGGGTATACTGGCTGGATAAAACGAAGGTTTCTCTTATAGTACAGGTAACCTCAGAATTAGGAAAAAGAGTCTCAACCATAATCTCCTCTGCCTTATCTAAGTCCTCTCTTGGGATAAGATTAGAGCTTTGAATAAACACCTCCAGCTCATCATCTTCCCCTTCAGTCATAACAACACCTGTTACAACAGCTTGTCCGATTAAATCATTAAGTCTTCCTAGATTTACATCTGGGAAGACCTCTCTAAATAGTTTGTTAGCCAAATTAATCCCTCCAATTGTCTAGCTCATTCTTAAGGGCATTAAGCAATTCCTCCTGTGGTAATTTCTTAATAATCTCTCCTCTCTTAAAGAGCAGTCCTTCGCCAATTCCGCCAGCAACACCTAAGTCTGCCTCCTTGGCCTCTCCAGGTCCATTCACCGCGCATCCCATAACTGCAACCTTAATGTTAAGGTGATCATAGCTCTGGATCAGATTCTCAACCTGCTGTGCTAAGCCGATTAAGTCTATCTTTGTCCTGCCACAGGTCGGACAGGAAACTAACTCAATGCCATCTTTTCTCAAATCTAAAGTTTTAAGTATTGTCTTTGCAGATATAATCTCATCTACAGGATCGCTAGTAAGAGATACTCTTATGGTATCACCTATACCTTGCCCAAGAATCATTCCAAGTCCAACAGCAGACTTAATGTTGCCTCTGTACAAGGTTCCAGCCTCTGTAATACCTACATGCAAAGGATACTGAGTTTTATCTGCAATCAACTCATGAGCCTTTACACACATCATAACATCAGAGGATTTAATGCTTATAACCATATTGTCATAACCACAACGTTCTATCATAGATACCTTGTCTAAGGCACTTTCAACTATACCCTCTGCTGTTACTCCTCCATACTTTGCTACAAGCTCCTTCTCCAAAGAACCAGAATTAACACCAACTCTTATAGGGATATTGTCCTGCTTAGCTCTCATAACAACTTCTCTAAGCTTATCCTCTCCACCTATATTACCTGGATTAATTCTTATCTTATCAGCTCCATGATCCATAGCTACTATAGCTAGCTTATAATCAAAATGTATATCAGCAACCAAGGGAATATGAATCCTCTTCTTAATGTCAGCAAAAGCCTGTGCTGCTTCCAAGGTATTAGCAGTAGCCCTCACTATCTGACAGCCCGCCTCCTCAAGCCTTAGAATCTGCGCCACAGTAGCATCCACATCAGCTGTATCCGTATTAGTCATTGACTGAATAGCTATAGGATTTCCACCACCTATAAGCACATCTCCTATCTTTATTACCTTGGTTTTATCTCTGTGTAGAGTATTCATATTATACATCCTTCCGTCAAAATAAATAATAAACTATTAGTTTAAAAATGTGTTTTTTATGAGAAAAATACATTCTTAATATCATTAAATAAAACTACAAACATTAATATAAGCACTAATACAAAGCCTATAATATTTATAATGGCTTCTTTGTCTGCCGGAATCTTCTTCCTTGTAACTCCCTCTATAGCAAGGAACAACAATCTTCCTCCGTCTAAGGCTGGTATAGGAAGCAAATTCATAATACCCAAGTTTACACTCAAAAGAATACACCAATTAAGCATATTGAGGACAATGTACTTAGCAGCTTCAGCCTTTGTCTCACTTTCCTCCTTAACCTCTTCGATAACATCATTCATTACTCCGCCCATACCAATAGGGCCCATAACATCATCGCTTTCAACCCCACCGGACACAATCATTTTAAGACTCATAACAGTGGCCTTAACCCAATATCTTAGCTCATAGCCGGCGAATTTGATATTATTACCTATACCTTTACACTCTACATACCCTGTTCCCTGGATGCCTATTCGATATACCCCATCCGAATCTAATGCAGGAGTTACATACACCTCATATATTTCTCCATCAGGCCTTTCTAATTTTAGAGTTATGGGATTTTTATGACCATTAACCTCTCTGTAAAGTGTTAGTTCTCTGTAAGTATAGATTTTCGAACCATCAACCTCTAAAATCTTGTCTCCTGCTTCTATGCCTGCCTCATATGCAGGACTATTTGGAACCACCTCATCCAAATAAGCTGGGTCACATCCAATATAATTCTTAAGAATCATAGAAAACAAAAAAGCAAGTATAAAGTTAAACACAGGGCCAGCTGCAATAACTAAGAACCTAACAAATACTGATTTGTTGGAAAATGCATTCTCATCATCACTGTCCTCATCCTCCCCTAGCATCAAACAATATCCACCTAGAGGCAGAAGTCTCAGAAAATATTTTGTCTCCCCCTTACCAAAGGAAAATATAGCTGGTCCCATACCGATAGAAAATTCCGATACAGTTATCTTATTAAGCTTGGCAACTATAAAATGCCCAAACTCATGAAAGAATACTATAATTCCAAAAACCAAGATAATAAGTATTATGTTCATATCATATCTCCTTTTTTATTATAGGGTTTATACCAAACACCCATCTTCTATTATATGTTCATCCCATCAATAAAATTATAAACCCACTGCTCTGTGTCTAATATTTCCTGAAGATTAGGATTTTCTATAACATCATGAGCATTCATACAGCTATCTATAATGTCATATATCTGCAAGAACTTTATTCTCTTATCTAAGAATAAAGCAACAGCCTTTTCATTTGCCGCATTAAACACAGTAGGCATACTTCCACCTATAGCTATAGCTTTGTAGGCAAAATCTAATCCTAGAAATGTTTCTCTGTCTGGGGTATCTATAATTATCCCACTCATCTTTGTAAAATCAAGTCTATCTCCCGGCAGAAATCTCCTCTCAGGATAATATAGCGCATATTGGATAGGTAACTTCATATCAGGAGTTCCCAGCTGCGCTTTCACACTTCCATCCTCAAATTCCACCATAGAATGAATTATACTTTGTGGCTGCACCACAACCTCTATATTCTCAGGCTGAATGTCAAAAAGCCATCTGGCCTCAATAACCTCTAAGCCCTTATTCACTAATGTAGCTGAATCTATGGTAATTTTTCTTCCCATAGCCCAATTTGGATGCTTTAATGCATCCTCCACAGTTACATCAAGGAGTTCTTCTCTTTTTCTCCCTCTAAAAGGCCCACCAGATGCAGTTATAAGCAATCTGCTTATCTTATTATCTACACCCATATTAGTCTCCCCATGAATGCACTGGAATATAGCTGAATGCTCACTGTCCACTGGAAGTATTTTTACGCCTTTTTCTTTAGCCAATGGCATAATAATATGCCCTGCAGTAACCAAGGTTTCTTTATTAGCAAGGGCAATATCCTTACCAGCTTTGATAGCCTCTATGGTAGGTCTTATACCTATCATTCCCACTATAGCTGTTACCAAAACTTCAGATTGGTGGTAGGTGGCTATTTCAAGTAGACCCTCCATTCCAGACACAACCCTAATATTAACATCAGACAAGGCTACGCGTAGTTGCTTAGCCTTGTCCTCATCCCATATTCCTACTATATCAGGCTGAAACTCTCTAGCCTGCTTTTCTAAAAGTTCAACATTGCTACCTGCTGATATGGCAACAACATTTAAGTCTTTATTTTCTCTAACTATCTCTAATGTTTGGGTTCCAATCGAACCTGTGGAACCTATTATTGCAATATTTTTCACCTGTTTAACCTCCAAGATTTATGCCTTAGCACTAAATCATATAAATAAATCCATAATAGATTATTGGAGCAGTAAATATAATACTGTCAAATCTATCCATTATTCCACCATGACCTGGTATAAGCTTACCATAGTCCTTAATATCATTATTTCTCTTAATAGCAGAAGCTGCCAAATCTCCAATTACAGCTACTACAGCTCCCATAGCTCCTATAATGGCGAATATAATAGGAGCATTCTCCAAAGCCATTACCTGCTTATTAAAAAACATTCCGTATAATGCTCCAAAGGCAGCACTTCCTGCAATACCTCCCACAAGGCCTTCCACACTTTTCTTAGGACTAAGCTTTGGTGTCATCTTATGCTTACCTAATGTCACTCCTACACAGTAGGCACAGGTATCATTAACCCATGAGCACACAAATACCATAACAACCAAAGCGCCACCATGGTTCAAATCTCTAATAAGATACATATAAGAAAGCATCACTGTAACATACATAAAGGAAAGTACTGCTGCCATAGCATCCTTATCAGTAAACTTAGGATATGTAGCAACATATATTCCAAGTATAGCAAGAACTAACACTATTATAAGTGGCATTACAAATTGGCTCTTGTCAAATATAAGCAAACCATAATAGATAATGGTTGCTATATAGGTAACTATGCCTATAGGCGTCTTATGGAGCTTATAAATTCTAAGCAGCTCAAACACTCCACCCAAGGAAAGCAACAACATAGCTCCCGCTGTAACGTATCCTCCCAGATATAGAACCCCTATAACCAGTATAACCAATACTATTCCACTTAATAATCTTGTCTTAAACATTTACTCTACCCCGCCGAAGCGTCTTTCTTTTTATATTTGAGTCTATTTTACTCCGCCAAAGCGTCTTTCTTTTCCATTATAGTATCTAATGGCTTCCTTCAAATCCTCTATGGTGAAATCCGGCCACAGAACATCCATAAAACAAAACTCTGCATACGCAAGCTGCCATATGAGATAATTGGATAGTCTTACCTCCCCACTAGTTCTAATCATAAGATCCGGATCAGGTAAATCACTAGTATCAAGGTATGAAGATATAAGCTTCTCATCAATGGCATCCTCTGATATTTTACCTGCCTTTACATCAGCGGTTATAGCCTTAATACCTCTTCTAAGCTCATCTCTTCCACCATAATTTAAAGCTATGGTAAAGGTTAAGCCATCATACTGAGCAGTCTTATCCTCAAGTTCTTCTATCTTTTCCACAATATCCTTATCAAGGGCTGTCCTATCACCTATAACACGAACTCGCATATTGTTCTTAGAAGCTCTTTCAATACTATCAACTAGATAATTTCTAAGAAGGTTCATAATACCTGAAACCTCTTCAACAGACCTTTTCCAATTCTCAGTGGAAAATGCATACACAGTTAGATACTTAATGCCCAGACTATGTGCATCCTCACATATCTGTTCAACTACCTTTGCACCAGCTTTATGGCCAAAGTTCCTAGGCATAAGTCTCTTCTTTGCCCATCTTCCATTACCATCCATTATAATGGCAACATGCTCAGGAATATTTAACTTTTCACCATCAATTATCTTCTCCACCACAAGTCTCCTATACAGTAAGGATTTCCTTTGACTTCTCGTCAATTGCCTTGTCAATCTTATCAACAAACTTATCAGTCATCTTCTGAACCTTATCCTCGTTATTCTTAAGCTCATCCTCTGATATTTCGTTAGCCTTACTCATCTTCTTAAGGGCATCATTAGCATCTCTTCTAATGTTTCTTACTGCAACCTTCGCAGCCTCACCCTTCTTCTTAATATCCTTAACAAGATCCTTACGTCTTTCCTCAGTAAGCTCTGGGAAGTTAAGAATTACGCACTTTCCATCATTGTTAGGAGTTACTCCTAAGTCTGAACACATAATAGCCTTCTCAATCTCCTTAATTAAGCTTGACTCCCATGGCTGAATCATAAGGGTTCTAGCCTCTGGAACTGTAATATTTGCAGCCTGCTGAATAGGAGTTGGAACTCCATAGTAATCCACCTTAAGCTTATCTAAAATATGTGGGTTTGCTCTACCAGCTCTAATTCCTGCATACTCTGAATATAAATTGTCTAATGTCTTCTCCATCTTGCTTTCATACTGTGATAACATGTTTGTTCCTCCTAAATTCTTATTATATTATACGTACTAATTAATCACACTTAATTCTTGTTCCTGTAAACTGACCTGATACAGTCTTAACTATGCTGTTTTCCTCATTGAGACCAAAAAGCATCATAGGCATCTTATTCTCCATAGCTAGTACCGCTGATGCAAGGTCTATTACACCCAGCTTCTTATCAACAATTTCATTGATATCCATAACATCATACTTCTTAGCATCAGGATTCACCTTAGGATCACTATCATATACGCCATCTATGGCCTTAGCCATAAGTATTACATCACACTCAACTTCAATAGCCATAAGCACTGTAGCTGTATCAGTTGAAAAATATGGATGTCCTGTACCACCTGCAAAGAATACCACCTCTCCCTTTTCCAGGTATTCTATAGCCTTATCCTTTGAGAAAAGCTCTGTAACATTACCACAGATAAATGGTGTCATAACATGAGTTTTAAGACCTGCTTGTCTAAACATATCAGCTGTATATACGCAGTTCATAACTGTGGCAAGCATACCAATCTGATCAGCCTTAACTCTATCCATATCTCCAGAGGTTCTCCCTCTCCAGAAGTTTCCTCCACCAATTACCACACTAACCTGTGTGCCTTTGTCAACTATTGTTTTAACCTGGGTTGCAACCTCTCTTACAGTTTCCTCATCAAAGCCACTCTTCTTATCCCCAGCCAGGGCCTCTCCACTAAGCTTTAAAAGTATTCTATTCATCTCCATATCAGTTTCTCCTATTCAAAAAAGCTCTTTACATCAATCTCTGAATAGCACTGTGAACAGAAGCCTTCTATAACCGCTCCGTTATTAATCTGTACTGAACGAGACTTAATATTACCCATAATCACGGCTGTTGAATCCACTATTACAGGTCCATGAACATCGATATCACCATTAACAGCTCCGGCAATAACTGCTGATGTAGCATTTACATTGCCTACAACAACTGTTCCAACACCGATTTTCACACTACCATCACAGATAACATCACCCTCCAGCTTAGCCGCATTAGCATAAACCTCACCAGCAGTCACATTACCCTTTATCAGACCACCTACTATAAGCTTACCACCGCAACTAAGGTTACCTTCAATAGTACCAATCACGTCAACATTGCCATCAGTTTCAAGGTTACCCTTAATTGTTGTACCCTTGGTAATGTATGTGGTATCGTCAGTCAAAATACTGTTAATATCCTGTTCCTTATCCTTGAGCTGGTTATTACCCTCAGCCATACTATCATCCTCCAGATTCTCATCAACAGATGCCGGTGCCTCTGCCTCCTCCTCATTCTTGAGGATAGCAGCCTCCACTGCCTTACTTAAATCCACATTAAGATATTCCTGATTCACTGAGCTTTCTACCTCGCTGGCCTGACTATAATCCACTGCCAATGCATCCTCAGTATTCTCAAGCATATCCTCCTCATCAAGACCCTCTAAGCTCTCAAGCTCATCCTCAAGCTGCTCCATCTTCTCAGTCTCAATTTTCTTCTCTGCTTCCAAATCAATAGCCACAGTTTCTGCCTCTAACATCTCAGGATTCATTAAATCCGACACCATCTCCTGAGCCAAGTCTTCTCCCAGCTCATCATTAGCTACAGCCTCATTGTTATCAGAAATTATCTCAGCAGAAGGAACTGTATCAAATACACTTTCTTCCTTAACCTCTTCCTCTTCGCCATAGTCAGATTCAGGTCTTTCTACCTCGTAGGTTTTCTCCTGCACCTGAGGATTAACTATATGTCTATCATCAATAGTATAATCATCTAAATTCTCAAGCATATCCTCAGGAGCAATCTCCATATTATCATTATCATCAAAGGTATTGACCATATCTTCATCATCATATTCTGCACTTAATTCGTCCTTATCAGGCATAAGCTCATTAACTGCCTGTGCAAAATCTCTCTTAAAATCCTTAAAAAAGCCCATAATGTCCTCCTTCATTTACATAGTCATATTATTATACATCAAATAACAGATTAATTCAATCTGATTCACCTACACCAAGCATTTAAAATTCCTTGTATAGCCTTATTATTACCATAAGAATAGCAAATGTTCTATGAATATCCACGGGGTGTTCCAAGGAATGCCCCACCTCTTCAAATTGCTTCAATGGTATATCTTGTTCCACACAATAAATCTTTAGCTTTCTACTTTCTAAAATGGTATCCTCTTTACCTGCCACAACTATGCATTTACCTCGTTGCATATATTTCAAGCTGGAGTCCACCGGAGTAAGATAAATATGTCTTGCACGAATCTTATAGTGAGACTCACAAAAGCCTGCCAATGCACATCCCATACTCTTTGACACAAACACAATGTCCTCATAGCAAGAAAAATCAACCATATCAAGCTGTTTTAATACTATATCCTTAGCTTCTTCTATAAGTCCGGATATATCGGTCTTGTCCCCTTTTAGTCTATAATTATAATCAAGCTTTATAACATCATAGCCCCTATCAGAAAATATCTTTCCACAATAATACAAAAGAGGCTTGTCACAGCTATAATTTCGACCAGGGAATTCAATCAAAAGCTTTCGTCCCATGAAAATCCCCCTTATTTTACTTCACTTATTTTCTTCTTAGCACAATCTAGCTCTACCCGCTTCATCATAAGCACTGTTTTAAATAACTTTTCACCACAGCCTAGGGCCGCCGGAATATTAAGCTCCATACATCGTTTTGCTATTCTTGAATCCTTGGTATCCTTCTTGGTTATTATTCCCTTAATATCCTTAGTAAAGATCCAGTCATAAGCCAAAGTAACCTTTGAGAGTAACACAATCTTTCCTGTCACATCCACATCATGGCCTTCGTCATAATAGGCAATATCTCCAACAACACACTTGTCTGTCAGATAGTCTGGTATCTCCTCATCAATATCTATTACATCCAAATCTCCCACATTAATAATAACATCCGGAAGCACCAGATAAGAATAGGCATGATACATATTTCTTCTGGCCTCTATGGTCATAACATAGGAGTCTCTACTATGATAGCTATCTAAATCCTGAATTTCCAGATAGGACATATCCTCCTTATCTATACCTATCAACTCTCCTAGCCTTGCAATTATATCCAGAAGAAGACCTATAGATTTTGCATACTCAAATCTATAACTATCAGCCAGTTCACTGGCTCCATTAATAAAGCCAATAAGCTTATCCACATCAACCTTAAGCTCTGAGTCTTCAAGAGCCTTAGCAATTATATCTCTATCCAATGATTTGGCTATCTTCTTTTCTTTTGACACTTCATAATCTCGAACTGTCTCTAAATTACTGTATAATTTTCTGTAGCTGTGAGCCCTTATATCACATATGCTAATTCGAAGATGACCATATTTTCCATCAAATTCCTCCCAGGAAAGCTTTCCACTGGTATAATCCTCAAAGTCTCTCTTAAAACAAGAGGACACAGTATCAAGAGATAATCTAAAGGCATCAATATCTTCTCTCTTTAGATATCCTTCCTTAACCAAGGAATTGCAAAAACCTTTAGCAATGAACTCGCATCTTTCCTGTCTGGTATATCCTGGGGAACAGTAATTTCTCATGGACTCTATAAGCTCAGCAATATAATTATATAACTTTAAGCTGTTCGTCTCCTCCATAGGCTTAAGCTCTCTTACCCTTCTTCTGGTAATCATAAGCTTAGTCAAAGCCTCTGTGTCACTGTCATGTAGTTCCTCATAATTATTAATAATATTCTCTGTTAAGTCTAATAAGCTTTTTCCGAAGCTATTTATCTCCTCTTCTGAGAATCCATAATTACCTAATTTTTTTAATCTTCTGGCTGTAGATAAATTATACGAGCCAAATACAATAGCACTATCTACTTTTCTGTGTCTTCTCCTATTGTCAGTAAGCACATTCTGATAATAATTAAATATTTTATCTCTTAATATTCTATCCATACCTGCTGGTATCAGCGCATTAAATAGACAATCAATAGATACATATGGTTTGTTACCAACTCTATGCATAAGACTTGAGTCTACACCCTCATAGCCTAACTGTTTTATGGTTTCTCCCCATATTCCAGAGGTAAGAATACCCTTAAACAAAGAATAATCCAGAGGTCTTGGTTCTGAACCAATCATCTTAGATGGATTCCAATATGCCTGATGAGACATAATATGATGGGTATCTAAATAATTACACTTAGCAAATGCTTTCGTATCAGAAAACTCTCTATCCGTCATAAGAATATGACTACCCACTAATCTTTCCATAGGCTTTAGCTGATAAACTATAATCTTGTTATCTGAATCCACGCCAAATTCTATGCTAAATTCCTGTATGTCTAAAGCCTTCTCCAAATCTCTAGCTGCAAATATCAGATTCATAAAGGACTCATCCAAAAATTCTCTGGATACATTATTAGCAATCCATTTTGTTCTTGATTTTGCCTTAATATTATCTTCTCGCATCTCATCAATATAGTTATAAACAACCATATAGTAAGGTCTTCCATAATAAATATCCCTAGTGTAACACACTCCACACATAACAAGGTTATCATACATTCTGTGGATAATTATCTCACTGTCACTTCTACCCTCACATTCTAAAGCAACATTCCTTATGGCTTCAAAAACCGCTTCCTTATCAGATGCTTCAATGTTCTCAAATCCGCTAAATATACCTGTTCCTGCAGATACACCTTCCTCACTGGCTATATAATTTCTCCTCACTATGAGTGGACCTTCTGAGAAGGTTCTCTTAATATTACCCCACACAGCCTCTTTGTATAAATTAAAATCCGAAGCACTTATCTCAATTATATCTTCAAGCTTTATTCTATTGTCATCATCAAGGTTTTTCTCCTCTAACCCTGTCAATATATCAGCTTTATTCATACCAAACTCCGTTCTTACAAAATAAATTCCTTAATCACCTGAACTATTCCATCCTCATCACAGGAAGCAGTAATATAATCAGCATTATCCTTTACTATCTGCTGGGCATTATCCATGGCAACACCAACTCCACCATACTGTACCATGGTTAAATCATTGAAACCATCACCACAACAAATTGTATCCTCCTGCTTCATACCCAATATTCCCACTAATTTATTGATAGATTCCGCCTTGTCCACACCCTTAATTGTAATCTCTATAAAATATGGTTCTGAACGAAAAACATTCAAATCCGGAGCCAAAAGATTAGCTAACTCTTCTTCATATATAGCCGCTTTATCAGGTGGCGCAGTTAACAAGCACTTTGTCATATCAAAATCAACTTCATCTAAGAACTTATCAACCCTATGAATAACCATAGAGTTAAGTCTTGCTTCATACTCCATATATTCATCTATCTCAGTTCCAGTAAGCACTACGTCTTCCTTATAAGTAACCATACCAATACCATGAGCCACAGCATAATCATATATAGTCTTAAGATATGAGTTTGGAATGGCTTTCTGAAATACAGTCTCACCAGTCTTGCAGTTTATAACCTTACCACCATTAAAGGACAACACATACCCACCGTATTCGTTAAGCTTGAGCTGATTGGCATAAGCCTTCATCCCTGGATAGGGTCTTCCTGACGCCAATGCGACTATATGTCCTAGCTCCTGAATCTTAAGCAAATGCTCTAGCGTTGCCGGAGTAATCTCCTTCTTGGAATTTACCAATGTTCCATCTATATCAAGCACCAATAATTTCTTATTTTCCGTCATAATAAAACCTCATATTTCATATTTTAGTCCGTCATTTTATAATAACATTTTTTTTGCGATTTTAGAAGATATATGTTAGAATAATTTGAATATTTTTGAAATTACTAAAGGTGGCAAAAATGGAGATAATCATACATATAGAATCAAAAAAATTAGATAAAAATCTACAGCTTGCAATTAATGAATATATCAAAAGAACCTCACCTTATTGCAGGGTTAATATAAAGCTTTACAAAAGCTTTGATAAGCTTACAACAAAATCAGGTTCTAAGGTATTTAAGGTTATTGCTGGTGATGGTTCCCCTACTTCTGAGAGGCTATGTCAAATCATCCAAAATCTCAATTTAAACGGATTTTCTTGTATTGAATTTGTGATTACAGATTGCAACAAGGATACTATATACCCTGCTATATTTGATAGCTTAGAGACTTTTAACCTGTCTTCATTTTCTATGAGTATGGATTTAACAACCGTAGTACTTACTGAGCAAATATACAGAGCTTACACAATTATGAACAATATTACATACCACAAATAAAAGCCATTGAATTACTATTCAACGGCTTTTAATATTTGTTCTGCCAGCATAACTCTCATCAGCTGATGTGGAAATGTCATATTAGAAAAGCTAAGCTTATAATCAGCCCTATCAACCACTCGTTTATCCAAACCTAAAGAGCCACCAATTATAAATATTACGTTATCACACTGCTTTGTCTTAGCTTTATCTAATTGTTTCTTCATAAGTGTCAGGTCTGTACTTTTTCCTTCTATACATAAGGCAATCACATAATCATTCCCATTGATATGTTCCAAAAGCTTATCACCTTCTACCGCCTTAATCTTATCAATAACTGTCTGACTAGGGTTAGATGAAATGCTCTCATCAGTAAGCTCCACCACTTGAAAATGTACTTTTTTGTTAATCTGACTATAATATTCTTCTAGCTTCTTCCTATAGAATTCTTCTTTTATTTTGCCTAAAACCAATAATTTAAAACTAAAATTCATAATTTTTCCCACAATTCTTTACACAAACTTATTTTCTTGTTTAAACTTTGTTCATAAATTCGGTTTATAATCAAAGTATAGTTTTTTTCATAAATCCTCTCTTTAAATTATAACAGAAAAAACCGGTTTATTTAACCGGTTTTTTTGTGTTTATTTTTAACTTTTAAACATTGCCGTTCTTTACATCCTCAAATTCCTGAATAATTTCATCACTTACCTTAGGAGTAATAAGGCTAACTAAAATGATAAATGCTAAGCTTATAAAGAATCCTACAAGCAATGAATAAATTCCTGTGTGTGCTCCAAGAGTCTGCATAACGCCGTCCACGTTAACAAGCTTAATATAATCCCAGATAATAACTGTAAGACCTCCACTAAGCATACCTGCCATAGCACCGTAAAGATTTATTCTCTTCCAGTACAGCGACAAAAGTATAGTTGGTCCAAAGGCTGCACCAAGTCCTGCCCATGCATTAGATACAAGACCCATAATACTTGAATTAGGATTCCATGCAATAGCAAACGCTATTACAGCAACAATTACAACTGTAAATCTGCTGACAAGCATAACCTTCTTCTCATCCATCTTCTTAAACATTACACCACTGAATAAATCCTTGGCAACTGATGAAGATGATACCAAAAGCTGTGAGTCTGCTGTAGACATTATGGCCGCAAGTATTCCACACAGGAATATACCACCTATAAATGGAATTCTAATATCATCCATAAACATTTTCTTAATCATCTCAATAAATACATTCTCATACTCTGCATTCTCAGTTCCAAGAATCTGTGGGAAGAGATACGCTCTACCGACAACACCTATAACACATGCAACAGCAAGAGAAAGAAGTACCCAAACGATAGCAACCTTCTTAGACTTACCAAGCTCCTTCTCATCCTTAACAGCCATAAATCTTATGAGAATGTGTGGCATACCACAATATCCAAGACCCCAAGCAAGCTGTGATAATATACTTACTGCAGAGATAGGCTCACCACCCTCATTAAATATATTAAGGAATTCACTTACGCTAACATCAAGCCCGCTATCTCTAAGGTTTGGTACAATGTTACCTGTCCCCATAAGTACTACTGCAATTATAGGTACAGCAAGAATTGCAATAAGCATCATAAGTCCCTGAATAAAGTCTGTCTCACATACTGCAAGGAAGCCTCCAAAAAATGTGTACAGAAGAATTACACCCGCACCAACCATAAGAGCTACATGGTAGTCCATGCCAGTAATAGATACAAAAAGCTTACCACCGGCCGCAAAGGATGAAGCAGTGTAAACCAAGAAGAAAATTACCATTACAACAGCTGAAATAGCCATAAGTATTTTCTTCTCATCCTTAAATCTGTTACTGAGATACTCTGGAATTGTCATAGCATTACCAGATCTTATAGTATATCTTCTAAGTCTTCCTGATACAAATATCCAGTTAAGAACTGTACCGATAAAAAGTCCGATAGCAATCCATGCCTGATTTGTACCAAATGCGTAGATACAGCCTGGAAGTCCCATAAGGAGCCATCCACTCATATCTGATGCCTGGGCGGAAAGGGCTGCCACCCATCCGTTAAGATTACGTCCACCAAGGAAGTAATCATCTGCATTTTTGTTCTTTTTAGCACTTGTAATACCTATAACAAGCATAATAGCCATATAGATACCAAGAGCAACTATTAACCAAGTTGTCATTAGTCTTTGGTCTCCATCACCATAAGATATCCTGTCTTAATGGAAATGAAGCCTTCCTCCTCTCTTATTTCATTGCTAATACCTATGGTATCAGCCTTTATCATAGTAGCATCTGAAAGTCCATAAGCAAAACCAGATAAAGTAATCCCTGTTACCTCATCAGAAAATGGTATAAGAGATACATACTTTCCATACTGATTTTTCTTACTGATTTTAAGTTGCTTATCTATCATTGTAATTTTGTTTTGCTCATCTATAATACTAGCCTTTACACCCTGGTCTAAGCATAGCTTTAACAGAGCAAAATTCCCCATCATATGATCCAATCTACCACCTGTAGCACCAAGCATAGTTATGGTAGCTGGTTTAAGCTTTAGAGCTTCCAATACCGCCATATGAGTATCTGTAGCATCCTTAATAGGATTTAAAAAAATTGCATTAGGCTTTCCTTGGTATTTTTCTCTTATACCAATATCTGCAGAATCAAAATCCCCAATAACCATATCTGTCACCACTCCAAGCCTGTCCAAAACCTGGGCACCCTTATCAACGCCTATAATAAAGCTATTACAGGTGTCTTTTATGGTGGTTTCAATTGTCTCATCACAGGTAATTCCACCTGCAACTATAATAATATTGTTATTCATATTACCAACATATGTTATACGCTTTCACAACAAATCATCTCACAATCCATTCATTACACACAGAATATGCAAGAGAAAATATTATCTGTTATGAATTCATAATCTCCAAAAATTTCTTAACGTTATCAGCTTTATCTCCCTTGAACACAGCAGAGCCTGCAACTATTACATTGGCCCCTGCATCAATAACTGACTTAACATTATCAAGAGTTATTCCACCATCAACTTCAATATCTATAGTACATCCAAGCTTCTTAGCCAATGCCTTTGTAGCAGAAATCTTATCAATTGCCTTAGGCATAAACTTCTGTCCTCCAAAGCCGGGCTCCACACTCATTATAAGCACCATATCTATAAATGGAATATACTCCTCTAACACACTTACGTCAGTATCCGGCTTTATGGAAACCCCACACTTAACTCCTGCTGCTTTAATAGCATTAATAGTTGCCATAAGATCCTCACAGGCCTCATAGTGCACAGTAATCATATCAGCACCAGCATTTTTAAATACCTCTACATATCTAATAGGCTCAACTATCATAAGATGAACATCAAAGAAGCGATTAGTAATCTTACGAATGCACTCTATGACTGGTGGGCCAAATGATATATTAGGGACAAAGGTACCATCCATAACATCAAGATGAAACCACTGGGCACCAGCATCATCTATAATCTTAGAATCTCTTTCAATATTGTTAAAATCCACTGATAACAGTGACGGTGAAAGTATATTTTCCATATTTTTCTCCTTAATAATGTATGTGTAGCTACCACTTTTTCTTGGATTTAAGTTCTTCGTAAAGCTGCTTGTAGTTATCGTATCTAAGCTTGCTTATCTTTCCCTCTGATAAAGCATTTTTTACACCGCATACAGGCTCATTGATATGAACACATCCTATAAATTTGCATCCATTCTGAAACTGGACAAACTCACCATAGTATTCCTTCAATTCCTCGCATTCCATCTCCTCCACAAATAGAGATGAAAAGCCAGGTGTATCCATAATATAGGTATCCTCACCAACCCATATAAGCTCTGAATGTCTGGTGGTGTGTTTTCCTCTCTTAATCTTCTCGCTAATTGTTCCCGTCTGAACATTAGCATTGGGATTGATGGCATTAAGCAACGAGGATTTACCCACTCCTGATGGACCTGCAAATACAGTAGTTTTATTCTTTATCAAAGCTTGTAGCCTGTCTACGCCATCTTCCTTCCCAGAAGATAAATCTCCCCTAGAATAAGTAGAGGTTATGATAACATCATAACCACAAGCCTCATAAATTCTCTTAAGTTTATCTGCTTCCTCACCAGACACAAGATCAGACTTATTGAAACATATTATGGTCTTTACATCCTGTCTATCCATCATAATGAGAAATCTGTCCAATAAATTAAAATTAGGCTTAGGGTCGGACAGCGCAAATATTATTACGGCCTGGTCAACATTACTGACCATAGGTCTAATTAGAGAATTTTCTCTAGGCAATATATCTCTTATATTACCTATAAGTGCCTGTTCGTCAATGATATCCATCAAAACATTATCACCTACTGTTGGCTTAATATTTTGATTACGAAATACTCCCTTAGCCTTACACTCAAATATTCTATTATCAGGCAGGTGGATATAGTAGAATCCACCTACCCCTTTTATTATCTTTCCTGTTATATTATCAGTCATAGATTACTCTTCTACCTTATCAAAGCTTACATTAACGCTCTTAGAGAATGAGCTTGTAACATTGTTTGAACTAGCATCAATAACCTCAAAATCCGCTGTGCCACCTTCAGCCTCAAGACCAGGTACTGTTGTTGTAACATTATATGATGAACCAACAGTTACAGCATTAATAGGAGCTGAGTAAACAGGTGAACCATTAAGCAATACCTGAACTGTTACTGCAGAACCTTCTAAGGCCGCATCATTACAAGTAATTGTACCACTAATATTAGCAGTATAGGTCACTTCCTTCTCCTCTGGTCCCTTACTTACTACAAAGTCAACTGACTGTCCCTCTTCAATAGTGCTATTTGCAACTGGACTCTGGCTTATTACCTGTCCTTCTGGAATTGTCTCATGATGCTCCTCAGATACATTTCCAACCTTAAGCTTAGCACCCTCGATAGAGGTAATCGCCTGCTCCTTTGTAAGTCCATAAATATTAGGAACAGAAGTCTCCTTCTTCTCTGAACCATTACTTACTGTTATTACAACCTTTGAACCCTTAGGCGCCATCTCATAAGCTGCTGGTGATGTAGAAATAACATAATCCTTCTCCACATCCTCACTATACTCATATGCATGAGCAATCTCAAAATCAGCCTCCTGAATTATTGTACACGCCTGCTCATCTGTATAACCTGTTACATCCGGAACCTGAACTTCCTCAGCACCACCACTTACTCTAAGTGTAATCTTTGCATTTGCAGGAACTGGATCTCCCTTTTTGAAGCTCTGATCTACAACATAGCCTTCCTGAACCTGATCATCCTTTACTGTTTCGATAAGAATATTCTTCTCATCAAAGCCCTCATTAACAAGCATCTTAATAGCTGCCTCCTGAGTTACACCAGTTACATCTATCATAACAATATCCTCAACAGTTGCCTCTGTAGAAGCATTTGGTTCTTCTGTAGTCTTCTTAATCTTATCTCCAAAATTAAACCAACCAAGGAAGTTACCTACGAATACCATAACAATTATCGCAACTATAATAGCCGCAACAACTCCTCCGATAATTACAGCCTTCTGAAGACCATCATCATCGTCGTCCTCTTCTTCTTCTATCTCTTCCTCGTAATCCTGAATCTTCTTAATACTCTGTCTTACAGGAGCCATCTCCTCCTCTGTAAGCTCTTCAAAAGCATCCTGCATTGAAGTATCATTCATAAGCTGATTGATTCTTCCCTGATCAACTGTTATAGGTGTAATTCCTCCTATAGGAGGTATCTCACTCATCTCATTGCCAAGAGGCTGATTAAACATATCAAGCTGCCCATTTGCATATGGATTGCCATAATTATTCATAGAGCCATAAGCAGCTCCTGATGCAGCACCAGCCATTCCTCCAGCCATTGCACCTGCCTGACTATTAGCACCTGCAGCTCTAATTGCCTGCATATCCTCCTTCTTAAATTCCTGTGTAGGACTATTAGTAATAGAGGTTGGTGCCACTACTATATCTATATTAGGGTTGTTCTGTACTCTCTTTAAATCTGCAATAAGTGCACTTGCAGTAAGATATCTTCTCTCAGGCTTCTTCTGTGTAGCCTTAAGTATTACCTTCTCAAAGCTTGAATAGATATCAGGGTAATACTGTCTTGGTGGAATCATATCACTTTGAATATGCATCAATGCTACAGATACATTGTTATCACCCTCAAATGGCACTCTACCTGTAACCATCTCGTACATAGTAATACCAAGAGAATAAATATCGCTTCTCTCATCACTATATCCACCACGTGCCTGTTCTGGAGAAATATAATGAACAGAGCCCATAGCACCTGAGGTAAGAGTATTAGAGGATGCAGCCTTAGCTATACCAAAGTCTGTAACCTTAAGATTACCATTCTTAGATACAATTATATTCTGTGGCTTAATATCTCTATGGATTACGTGACTCTCATGCGCTGCCTCAAGGCCTGATGCTATCTGGATAGCAAAGTCTATAGCCTTATCCATAGTTAATCGACCATTCTCAGCTATATAATCCTTAAGGGTAATTCCCTCAACTAATTCCATAACAATAAAGTATACGCCCTCATCATCGTATACATCATATACATTTACAATATTAGGATGTGTAAGACCAGCAGACGCCTGTGCCTCTACTCTAAACTTTGTAACAAAATTCTGATCTCTACTGAACTCAGGCTTTAATACCTTAATAGCAACATTTCTGTTAAGTCTATGGCATCTTGCTTTATATACGATAGACATTCCACCTGCACCAACAACGTCAAGTATTTCATATCTATCACATAATATCATTCCTGGTTTTAACATAACTTCAACCCTTTCTGTTATATCCACCGACAAAGCTTATCGGAAAAGTATTTTATCTAGAAACAATTACTACTGATATATTGTCAGAGCCACCATAATAATTCGCTCTATCAACAAGTGCTCTTGCAGCATCTTTTATATCCTTGTAATCTACTACTATATCTCTTATCTCATCGTCTTCTACCATATTAGATAAGCCATCTGAGCAAAGCACATACTTATCATCTGGCTCCATATCTATCTCGAAAAAGTCCGGTACAACCTCATCCCTAGAACCCATAGCCTTAGTTATGATATTCTTCTCCGGATGATTCCTTCCTTTTTTACGTTCTAGCTCACCGCTACGTATCATCTCCTCCACAAGTGAATGATCCATAGTTATCTGTCTGATGTCATTATTAACTACGTAAAGTCTACTGTCGCCCACATTGGCCACATATAGCTTTCCATCAAGAGCAACTGCTGCCACCATGGTAGTTCCCATTCCAACTAGGTCTGGATCCTTGTTAGCGGATTTATATATTTCATTGTTAGCATATATCATAGCACGCTTCAGTATAGCTATAGGGTTCTCTATAGTTGATTTCTTAATAAACTCTACAGTTATATCAATGGCCATTCTTGATGCCTTATCTCCTGCTCTATGTCCTCCCATACCATCTGCAACAATGTACAAATTAGGAAGACTACCCACTGGCTCATCACTGAAAAATATACTATCCTGGTTATTCTTACGCTTTGAACCAGTATCAGTTATTCCACTAGATTGCATCAGTTTCCTCCCGACTGTTAATCCTATGTTTCCTTCTTAACTGTCCGCAAGCTGCGTCTATATCGCTGCCCACACTCCTTCTAATAGTACCATTAATTGAATTTTTTTCAAGTATTAATTTGAATTTTTCAATTGAGGCCCTATCTCCAGGCTTAAAATCACGTTCACTTATAGGGTTTACCGGTATAAGATTTACGTGACAATTTATCCCCTTTAATAGCTTTGCCAGCCTTAATGCATGGTCTGGAGTATCATTCTTCCCCTTAACCAAGCTATATTCAAAGGTTAATCTTCTTCCTGTCTTATCAAAATATTCCTTACAACAATCTATAGTTTCCTGAAGAGAATACTGATGGGCTATAGGCATAAGCTCCTTCCTCTCCTCATCAGTTGTCCCATGCAAGGAAAGTGCAAAGGTTATAGTTAAATCTTCCTCAGCAAGTCTTTTTATATTTGGCACAATACCACAGCTTGACACAGTGATATTTCTCTGGCTAATGTTGTAGCCCTTCTCATCTGATATTATCCTGATAAATCTTATTAGATTATCATAGTTATCAAGAGGCTCTCCTGTGCCCATTACTACAATATTAGATATTCTCTCACCAGTAAGGCGCATTGTCATATACACCTGTTCAAGCATCTCTGATGCCGTAAGATTCCTGATTAATCCCCCTATAGTTGATGCACAGAACTTACAACCCATTCTACAGCCTGCCTGGGAGGATATACATATGGAATTTCCATAGCTATATCTCATAAATACAGTTTCAATCATCTGACCATCCTGCATTCTATACAAAAACTTTATAGTTCCATCCTTGGCAGATTCCTGTCTTGTTTCTTCCTCTATAGTTACAAAACCAGCTTCTTTTATATCCTCTTTCATAGTTTTAGGGATATTAGTCATATCATCAAGACTACCCACATACTTTTCATGCAACCATTGGTATAGTTGTTTTGCTCTAAAGGTAGGATAGCCCTTCTCCTTCAAAAAGCTCTCTAATTCAGTTAAATACATTGACTTAATATCCATCTTATTCATCTTACCTCTTCTTAAGAACCGCATAATAGAAGCCATCACACATATCTATACCCTGTAAAAACAGTTTTTCTTCTATCAGCTCAAATTCCTTATGCTCCTGTAGGAACCACATTGCATTATTATGATTCTCATCAGGATTAATAGTACAGGTACTATATAGCAAAGTACCCTTATCCTTAACATAGTTACATACATTGTTTAGTATGCTTCTCTGTAGGTTAACAAGCTCACCTAGCTGTTTATCTTCTAATCTATATTTTATGTCATTCTTTCTTCCTATAATACCAAGACCTGAGCAAGGTAAATCTGCTATAACCACATCCACCTTCATATCAGGTATTTCCTTGGTTGCATCCTGACAGCTTATCACTACATTAGCAAAGCCTAATCTGGATACATTTTCCTCTATAAGCTCTAGCTTATCCTCAGATACATCCATAGAATAGAGGGTTCCATTACCATTTAGGTACTCTGCTGCACAGGTGGTTTTTCCTCCCGGTGCGGCACATACATCTATAACCACATCACCTGGCTTTATTCCTGCTGCCCTTACTGCCTGCATGGAGCTTTCATCCTGAACTGTAAAATATCCCTTCTTATAGCCAGGAACCTTCTTAATAAAATCATAGTCACTTATAAGCAACGCCTTCTCATCATAGTTGCCATACTCTACAGTAATGCCTGCTGCTTCAAGCTCACCTTTTAATTCATCTCTTGTTATTCTAGTGGTATTAACTCTAATAGCTGTTGGTCTATCCCAGAAGCATCCCTCTAATATTTTCATATATTTTTCAGGATAATCCTTTTTCAATTTGTCACAAAGCCACTTAGGCATAGAATATTTTACAGACAAATATTCTGATGAGCTCTTATCCTTGGAAGGCTCAGGAATATTGTCCTTATGTCTGGCTATATTTCTAAGAACACCATTTACAAAGCCTGATAAGCTACCAAAGCCATGTGCCTTTGCCAGTTTTACTGACTCATTACATGCAGCAGAATCTGGAACTGACTCCATATATAGAATTTGATAAACTCCCATTCTAAGAATACACCTAATCATAGGCTTACACTTATTTACCTTAGTCTTGGAAAACTGGTTAATAGTGTAATCAAGACTTATAAGCTGTTCCATAACACCCTCTGCAAGTCTTGTGATAAAGGCTCTATCCCTCTTGTCCTCAAACTGATTCTTGGATAGCGCCTTAGATATGGCCTGATTAGAGAAGGTTTTATTAGCCTCTATATCCATCAAAATATTTAATACTATGTCTCTGGTATTTATCATAGCTTGCTCCTAATTATCTTACTCTCCTGCAATCATACCTACAGTTATTTTATTTCCATTAAGATATGATACTGTATCCATAGGCTTTTTGCCCTCTGGCTGTAAATTCTTAATAATAAGTCCATCCTTGCCACAGGCAATGGTAAAGGTTTTCTTAGTAACCTCAACTATCTCACCAGGTTTTCCACCCTCTGGCACCTGACAAACCTGCGCCTTATATAACTTCACACCTTTGCCATCAATTCTTGTATATGCGCAAGGCCAAGGATTAAGGCCCCTAATTAATCTCTCTATCTCTGTAGCTGATTTTGTAAAATCTATATTGCCCATATCCTTATAAAGCATGGATGCATAGCAGCTTTCTTCATCATTTTGCTTAGTTCTTGTAGCTGTGCCAGCCACTAGCTTATCTAAGGTTGTAAGAATTAGCTTAGCACCTTCCACTGCCAGCTTATCATGTAGGCTCTCTCCTGTATCCTCAGGTTCTATAACAACCTCCACCTTATCAAGCATATCTCCTGTATCAAGTCCCTTTTCCATATACATAGTAGTGACTCCGGTAATTTGCTGTCCATCTATAATGGACCATTCTATAGGTGCTGCTCCTCTATACTTAGGAAGAAGTGAGGCATGAATATTTATACATCCATATCTTGGAATATTAAGTATGCTTTCAGGAAGTATCTGACCATAAGCAGCCACAACTATTACATCAGGATTATACTCTGAAAGTAGCTTAACATTCTCCACATCTCTAAGCTTCTCTGGCTGATATACTGGAATGTTATATTCCAAAGCTTTTGCCTTAACTGGTGTAGGAACCAAAGCCTTACTTCTTCCCTTTGCCTTATCTGGCTGGGTTATAACTGCCTGAACCTCATGTCCTGCTTTAATTATTGATTCCAATGCATACACCGCGAAATCAGGTGTTCCCATATATACAACCTTCATATAATCACCTCGTTTTTTCTACAATTAATCTTCTTAATAAGCTTTCAACGTTAGTCTTAAAAATTAGTCTTCTATCTTAGTCTTCTTTAGGCGCTTCCACAGAATAAAGTCCATCTAAAGTTTTATCCTTATATAAGATACCATCAAGATGGTCTAATTCATGGCAGATGGCTCTAGCAAGAAGTCCTTCACCTACAACTGTAATCTCATTCATATTCTCATCTAAAGCCTTACACACTACTCTGTCAGGTCTTACCACTGTTCCAACCAAGCCAGGAAGACTAAGACAACCCTCATCTCCCTCCTGAACTCCGCTTTCTTCAACAATCTCAGGATTGATAAGTGTATAGCTTTCTCCATCACACACGTCAATTACCACGATTCTCTTAAGAATTCCTACCTGAGGTGCTGCAAGACCAACGCCATTTGCCTCATACATAGTATCATACATATCCTCAATCAATGTCTGTATTCTTGGTGTCATCTCAGTAACAGGCTTACAAACCTTTCTTAATATATCATCACCGTCAACTCTAATATTTCTAATTGCCATAACATATACCACCTTTCCATCTGTGCTTATTTTAATACATTTTTACCGGATTAACATCCAGGGTTATATTTATTCCCTCTATATCATAATCCTCAAGCTTATCCATAATTGCTTTTAATTCTGACTGTTCATTAGACTTTACATAGATAAGTCTTCTATATACATTATTTATCTTGGATATTGTTGCGGGACTTGGTCCTATAGTTCTAGTTGCCTTCATTCCCTTAGCCATATTTGATAGTTCCGCAAAAATCTCCTTCGAAGATGCTATCAACTTATTCTCATTCTCAGATTCCATAAGCACCACCATCATATTATATACCGGCGGATACTTTAGCAATCTTCTGTATGCCATCTCCATATCATAAAAGCCTTCATAATCCTGCTTAGAAGCTGACACTATGGCATAGTGCTCGGGCTGATAGGTTTGAATAAGTACGTGACCTGACTTTTCACTTCGGCCTGCTCTACCAGCAGCCTGAGTAAGCAAATCAAATGTAATCTCTCCTGAACGATAATCATTTGCAAATAAAGACATATCTGCCAGTATTACACCTACCAAGGTAACGTTGGAAAAATCATGTCCTTTCACTATCATCTGAGTTCCTACAAGAATATCTGCCTTATGATTAAGAAACGATGTAAGAAGTCTGCTATATGCCCCCTTCTTAGCTGTAGTATCCTTATCCATTCTTAAAGTTTTAGCCTTGGGAAATAGCTTATTTATTTCCTCCTCCACCTTCTCTGTTCCTGTTCCAAATCCACCTATAAATTTTGATTTACACTTTGGACATTCCTTAGGATTTCTTTCCATATGTCCACAATAATGACACATCATAAATCCATTATTGTGAAGAGATAGGGATACATCACATTTTGGACATTTTATAACCTCTCCACATTCCCTACAGGATACAAATGTATTGTAGCCTCTTCTATTAAGAAACAGCATAATCTGTTCTTTCTTAGCAAGTCTATCCTCTATCAAATCATAAAGCTCCTTGCTTATGATGCTTCTGTTTCCTAATCTTAACTCTTCGCGCATGTCTACCACCGAAACCTGTGATAGCTCAGAACCCTCTGGTCTTTCCTTAAGCTCCCACAATCTATAAGTACCAAGCTTAGCCATACAGTAGCTTTCTATGGTAGGTGTGGCAGATCCAAGTATTACACTGGCTCCCTCCAGCTTACCTCTCTCAATGGCCGTCTCTCTAGCATGGTAGCAAGGTGTCTGTTCACTTTTATAGGCATTATCATGCTCCTCATCTATCACTATGAGACCAAGGCTCTTACATGGTGCAAATAGGGCAGACCTAGGTCCAATAACCACATCCACCTCATGATTCTTAGCACGCATGAATTCTCGGTATTTTTCTCCCTTGCTTTGCTTAGAGTTAATTATTGCTACTCTCTCACCAAAATGTTGCTTAAACCTTGCCACATTCTGGTATGTAAGGGCAATCTCAGGAACTAAAACAATAGCCTGCTTGCCCTCATTTATTACTGCCTTAATACACTCTATATATACCTCGGTTTTTCCGCTTCCAGTAATCCCATGCAGAAGATAAGTCTTTAACCTCCCCTGGGACAAATCCTGATTAAACTCATCCACTAGGTTCTGCTGTTCCTGATTGAGACATTCAACAGGCCCCTTTTCAAGAAGGTACTCCTCCTCCACGGTTTTAGTGGCAACAGCCCTAACCTTTTCCTTAACCGGCATAACTGTCTTAAGAGCATTAATCATGGTTGAACCATATTTTTCCTTCATCCATGCCGCAAGCTTTATTAGCTTGCCCTCTAAGGCTAGACTTTTATCCGGAATACTTGCTATGGACTTTAATTTATTCACATCATAGGATGGCTTATCTGTTATATTTATAACATAGCCTGTTCTCTCCTTTGAGCTTTGTCCAAAGGGCACTATAACCTGCATTCCAACCTCTATACTATCCATAAGC
Organism: Lachnospiraceae bacterium; assembly: GCA_017517305.1. Taxonomy (GTDB): domain Bacteria; phylum Bacillota; class Clostridia; order Lachnospirales; family Lachnospiraceae; genus Coprococcus_C. The sequence goes on from JAFWZV010000009.1 coordinate 88,008, forward strand.
TCTTCAGGGATAATATATTGAAAGGTTCTATCTACGGCCTCATGCGAAATATCTATTATTATATCCGCATATTTTTGTGACATCCTCTTCCTCCAATATCTCTCTAATCAAATCTCTTTCGTCCATATGGTGCTTCACACCACAGATTTCCTGATAATCCTCGTGACCCTTACCAGCTAAAACTACTACATCCCCCTCCTTAGCATGCATAATAGCATATCTAATGGCTTCCTTTCTATCTGGAATGGCAATGTATTTTCCATGGGTCTTAGATATTCCAGTTTTAATATCCTCTATTATTGCAAGAGGTTCTTCATTTCTAGGATTATCACTTGTAATAATGGTAAGGTCCGCCATATTACCTGACACCTCACCCATCTCATATCTTCTATCCTTAGATCGATTTCCTCCACATCCAAATAGTGAAACCAATCTCTTAGGGTTATATTCACGTATAGCAGTATAGAGGCTTTCTAGAGACATTGCATTATGTGCATAGTCAATAAGAATTGTGAACTTATCCGATATAGGTATAAGCTCCACTCTGCCTCTTACCTTAATGTCTTCTAAAATACTCTTAATCTTATTAGCAGGCACCTTCATTAGATCTGCCACAGCTATAGCCGCTAAAGAATTATGAGCAGTAAACTCTCCTGGCATATCCACCATAATATCTTCGCTAATCTTACCAGACAGCTTATACTCTATACCCAGCACTCCTTCTCTAGTGTAAAGCTTTAATTCTGATGCCTTGTAATCTCCATCCTTTTCTAAGCTATATGTTACTATTTCACATGTGCAGTTAGCCTGCATATCCATCACATGCTTATCATCTATATTAAATATACCAACCTTGCAGAGTGAAAATAGTTTAGCCTTCCACTGCTTATATTCTTCAAAGCTTGAATGCTCATTAGGCCCAATATGGTCCTTGGAAAGATTTGTAAATATACCATAATCAAAGTCCACACCAGCTACTCTATCAAGCATAAGACCCTGTGAGGAAACCTCCATAACCACAGCCTTTAAACCATTATCAACCATGTCCTTCAAATGCTTATGCAGGATTATAGATTCTGGTGTAGTATTCTTAGCAGGAATAGTTTCCTTACCATCAATTATCTCAATAGTTCCAATCAAGCCAGTGCCTATGCCTGCAGAAGCAAGCATTTCTCTAATCATATAAGTTGTTGTGGTTTTACCTTTGGTACCTGTTATTCCTATTACTGTAAGGTGTTTAGATGGTTCGCCATAGTATCTTGAGCTTATTATTCCCATAGCATATCTAGTGCTTGGAACCTTTATCACTGTTACTGCCTTATCCACAGCAACAGCTTTCTCCACTATAAGAACAGACGCCCCCTTGGAGGATACTTCACTAGCATAGCTATGACCATCAGAAACTGAACCTGTTATACAGAAAAACAGGTCCTTATCACCAACTTTTCTTGAATCATTTTGTATACCACATACTTCTATGTCTACTTCTCCCTGAAGCACTTCATATTCTAATCCTTGGATTAAATCTAATAATTTCATAACACACCTCCATAGTGGCATTACCCGCAAAAGGCTAATATTAACAAAGGGACTGTTTTACAGTCCCTTATGTATTATTCGTCATCGCCTACAATCTTTACTGTTCCTTCATGAAGCTCCGCTACTGCTATTGAAAGCGGCTTTCTCTTGCCACAATAATCTTTAAACTGCTGCTCCTTATCAGTTAATTCCTTCTTAGAATCCTTCTTGTCATTTGAACCCATAGCTGACATTTTGCCAATAATCTGTCTAGCTCTCTTTGAAGTAGCCATAACTATAGAATATCTACTCTGTACTACTGGCTGCTCTCCCGGCTCTACCTCACTATTAACAACTGCCATTAAATCTGAATATGATGGATGTAACATTTATTTTTCTCCCTTCTTTAATACACACTTAATTCTTTTTGAAGCTCTTCAATAAGCTCTATATTATTCTCTCGTAAGCATTTCTTGCGAACGATTATAGAATTTACACTATCAACGCAGGCGTCAAGATCATCATTAACTACTACATATTCGTACTCATCAATATCTTCTGACTCCTCCTTGGCTCTCTTAAGTCTCTTAAGAATAACCTCCTCACTCTCAGTACCTCTTCCTGTAAGTCTTTCCTTTAAGGTAGCAACGTCTGGAGCGGTAATAAAAATTAATATAGCATCCGGATACTGACTCTTAATATTCATAGCACCCTGAACCTCTATCTCAAGGATTACATCATTACCCTTTGCCATCTCATCCTCAACAAACTTTCTAGGTGTGCCATAGTAATTCTCAACATACATAGCCCACTCTATAAATCCATTATAATCTATAAGATTTTGGAAATCAGACACTGACTTAAAATAGTAATCCTTACCATCTATCTCACCCTCACGAGGTGCTCTAGTAGTAGCTGATACAGATAAACTGTAGCCATACTTTTCTACCAGCTTCTTAACCACTGTTCCTTTTCCTGCTCCGGAAAAGCCTGATATAACAATTAAATTACCCTTCTTCTCCATATAGTCACCTTCCTATCTATTATATTCATCATCAACGAAGCATCTATTAGGGTTTTTGCATAATTACCCAATATGGTATTGCCTTTGTTTTAGACTTATCTATCTCTACGAATGAGAATTTGTGATTTAGCAACTGGACAATATTACTAGCAAATACTTTTTCTAAACCATCATGGGTTGCATCTATAATACTTAGTCCTAATTCTTTGGCATAATCTGCCTCATGATATCCTATATCTCCTGTAAGATATAGGTCACAACCATACTCATCCCTTACCACATCATCAATAAAGCTTTTGCCAGAGCCTGGCATTATGGCTATTTTGCTAAATGTTTTATCGTGAGCAATCTCCTTGCCACCCGGTGTAGCCGCATAGAATGTAACCTGAGGCAAATCAAGACTTTGCTTAATATATTCACATACCTCATCCCTTGTCATCGGCTTAGGAAGCTCACAAAATCTTCCCATTCCCTGATTAGGTAATTCACACTGCACTATGGGTTTTGCAGCTATTAACCCCAAGCGATTAGCCACAGCCTGAGCCATATTAACAAAGTCACCACCCACAGTATCGTAATTAGTGTGCATTGCGAAGTAGCTTACTCCACTCTCCGCTAGAAGCAATAGCTTTTCTCCTAGTACACTTTCATCCGTTATCTTCTTTACTGGTGAAAAAATCAAAGGGTGATGAGTGATAAGCATATCACACTTCATATCACAGGCTATCTTTACAACCTCCATAGTAGCATCTAGTGCCACCATAACACGATTTACTTCTTTGTTTTTTCTTCCCACTAATAATCCAATATTATCCCATTCACAAGCATATTCCTTAGGTGAATGTTCTTCTAATATTTTCATGATATCGCTACAGCTTATCATTCTATCGCCATCCTCATCACATCTTTTATTAATGCATTAACTTTAATAGCATACATAATTTCTGTGCCTACTCAATATTCTGAATCTGCTCTCTAACCTTCTCAATCTCTGTCTTGAGATTAATACCCATATCAGACACAATAAGTGAGTTTGCTTTGCTAAGAATTGTATTAGCCTCTCTGTTCATCTCCTGAGCAATAAAATCTAGCTTACGACCTACAGAACCACCTTCTATAAGAATAGCCTTTGTACTCTCAATATGGCTCTTCAGTCTAACTATCTCCTCATCAACGCAAACCTTATCTGCAAAAAGAGTTACCTCTGTAGCAATTCTCTGCTCATCAATCTGAGCATTTGCAGCAAGCTCATTAACTCTCTCTATAAGTCTTGCCTTATAGTCAGTTATAATCTCTGGAGACTTCTCCTCAATAAATGCCACAATCTTAAGCATATCATCAAGCTTAGCTATAAGGTCAGATTTCAAGTTCTCACCCTCTGCAATTCTTGACTCCACAAACTTAGTAGCAGCATCTGCTATAACATCCTTTAAATGCTCCCAAATCTCATCCTGATCAACACTTTGCTCCTCAAGTGAAAATACATCTGGAAATCTTCCCACAATGGTTGGTGTTATATCAGTAGTAGGAAGAGAAAACTCCTCTGCCATACTATTTAAATTCTTAATATACTCTGCCGCAAGCTCTCTGTTATACTTTAATGATACTCTTCCCTCAGCATAATCCTCATAGGTAATAAATACATCTACCTTACCTCTCTGAATATAATCCTTCAGAAAGGTTCTAATGCTGGTTTCGAAATAGTTAAACTTCTTAGGAAGCTTCACATTCATATCGCAATATCTGTGATTAACTGCCTTTATCTCCACTACAATCTTGCGTTCTTCAGTTGCCTTCTCGCTTCTTCCGAAGCCTGTCATACTTTTTATCAATTCAATCACCTTAAATAATTATTGTTAAAATATAATCTTTAACCAATACATTATAGTATATTCACTGGGAAAATGCAAATATATTTGTGTGAACCTCTGGTTTAATGTTGGTTTTAAAATCTGTTAAAAAATACAGCAATTCAGCTTTAATTAAAACCACATTTTATCATTAACTAAATGCTTACATTCCGCAAATTTTAGATTTTATCTAGCATTAGTTAAATTCTTTTATTCTATGAATATTAAGTGTTTTATAGTATTAAATAAATTCTTTTATTCCATGAATATTAGGCTCTATATTCATAGAGTAGTTTGTATGATATATTACAAAGCCTGGTTTTGCCTTAGGTGGCTTCTTAAGATTTCTCCTAAGAGTATAGTCTATCTCCACCTTGGGACTTCCTTTTCCTGCTGAATAATGTGCTGCAAGCCGCGCTGCCTCTTCATAGGTTCTGTCGGGAAGCTCCGTATCTCCCTCAGTTTTTACTATAACATGAGAGCCTGGCATATTCTTAGCATGGAACCACATATCATCTCCTGCTGCAACCTTAAATGTAAGTTCCTCATTCTGAAAATTATTCTTTCCTACATACATATGATATCCATCTGAAGAAATGTAGTGGAGGGGTTTTGATTTCTCCTGCTTCTTACCCTTTCCATTATCTCTCTTACCACGAACATATCCACTTTCTATAAGCTCAGCTTTAATCTGAGCCAAATCATCCAACGAATCTGCTATCTCTAAAGAATTCTGAACGCTAAGCAGATAATCCAGCTCAGACTTTGACTCTACAGTAAGCTCTGTAAGGGCCTCATAGGTTCTCTTTAGTTTATTATATTTCGCAAAATACTTTTTGCTATTGTCCATAGGAGAAATATCTGGATCTAAAGGAATTGTAATCTCCTCATTGGTGTAATAATTCTCGCATACAAGCTCCTTATCTCCTGTTTTAGCGCTATATCCATAAGCGGTAATTAATTCTCCATAAACCTTATATTTATCTCTTTTTTCAGTATCCTTTAACTGTTTTAGCTGTAAATCATATTTCTTGGCAGTTCTATCAATTGCATTGGCCACAATTTTTCTTAGATCTATGGAACGCTGCTTGATTCTATTAACCACCGTCTTCTTGCTATAGTATTCCTCTATAAGAGCTGATGGACTATCAAATATTTTAAGTCCCACCACACCTGCCTGTGGCATATCCATATCTAGAGGTTCACCATAGGAGGTAAGAGCCATCGCGCCAAATTCCTTAGGTTCATATCCGTCATATGCTATGCAGTTAGTATAAACCTTATCCTCTATATCAAGTCTAATCCTTTCAAACTCTCTGAACAAATCTTCCCTCTGAGACATTGAAATAGTACCAGAACCAAAGCTCTTATTATCATTATTTATTCCTGCAGTACTCATACCCCCATCAACACCTGCTCTGTAACAGATTTCATTAGCCATAACGGGAGATATTCCCACCATGGAAGTATAAATTGCCTTTGCAACTGCTTCTGGCTTAGTCATAATATGATTCATGAAGTAGTTTACATCAACTTCCAAAGGATTTACCTTATCCCCTGATACAGGATAGACATAATCTCTTCCTGGAAGCACCTCTCTAACAGAGCTTACCATATGGGATATGTGCTTAATACTATCTACAATCATTCCGTCAGAATCCACGAATATTATGTTACTATGCTTACCCATTATTTCTATGATAAGCTTTTTAGTACACAAATCTCCCATGTCATCCAAATGCTCCAAGCTTATCTCCACTATACGGTCAAAGCCATGCTGACGTATATCTGTAATCCTTCCATTACCGATATGTTTTCTCAGCAGCATACAAAAGTTAGGAGCCACCATAGGATTCTCCTTCACCTTCTCTGTAAGATATATAAGAGGAATACCTGCATCTGCTGATATAACCAAACGATGAGTAGTGTTTCCTTCATCAGACCTATTCTTAACCACAAGACAGATTTCATCCACCTCAGGCTGATATATCTTATATATTCTTCCACCTATTAATTTATCCGATAGTTCTGCCACAAGAGCAGAGACAAATATTCCGTCAAATGCCATTTTTATTTCTCCCTATATTGAGGATGCACCATATTGAAGATATGCTATCCTTCCAAGCTTCCTAGTAGTGGGTATATTATATAGTTACATATTCCTCATACCCTCACTAGCTTGCTTACTTTATATTCTCGGGTATGCAGATTATTTACATACTTCATATACCCTCGATATCATGTTTTCTTCATATTCTCGGGTATGTAGATTGTTTTCATACTTCATATACCCTCACCAGCTTGTTTTCTTCATATTCTCGGGTATATAGATTATTTTCATACTTCATATACCCTCACCAGCTTGTTTTCTTCATATTACTGGGTACATAGACTGTTTTCATACTTCATATACCCTTACCAGCTTGTTTTCTTCATATTCTTGGGTATGTAGATTGTTTTCATACTTCTCATACCCTCTCACATCTAGAATGTCATCTAGAATGTCAACAAGATTAATATACACCATTTTATAAATACACTCAATAACAGAACTACAACAAAACTATACAAATGCAAGGCTATATAAAAATTACACTATATAAAAACAAAACACATGCAACACAAAACTCTATCAAAGCAACAATATATTCAATTGACTATACCCAAAAGAAAAGTGGTATACCTTAATGTTAGATATACCACCTTCTTTATAGTTTCTTTCATAACCCTTCTGGGGTATGCCTTATACCTGCTCGTATAATCTCTGATAAATCTCTGCTGAAGCTACCCAGCTATAGTTCTGCTGCATAGCTCTCTCCTGCATAGCTTCCCAATTCTCCTTGTAATCAAAGAATATTTTCTTAGAATAGTTAATTGTATTAAGGAGCTCCTGTGCGCTATAGTTTGCGAAGGAGAAGCCTGTTCCTGTACCCTCAAACTCATTATAAGGCTGAACAGTATCCTTAAGTCCACCTGTCTCTCTAACTATAGGAAGTGTTCCGTAGCGAAGAGCCATAAGCTGTGTAAGTCCACATGGCTCGAAGCGTGATGGAACAAGCATTGCATCACAGGCTGCATACATCTTGTGTGATAAGTCATCTGAATAGTAAATATTAGCAGATACCTTAGCTGGATGTATTCCCTGATAATACTTAAACATATCCTCATATCTTCTATCTCCTGTACCAAGTACAACAAACTGTGTACCATCAGTACAGATGTTATTCATAATTCTATCTACTAAATCAAGACCCTTCTGGTCAGTAAGTCTTGAAATAATACCAATCATATAAGCATTTGGATCCTCAGGAAGTCCAAGCTGTCTCTGAAGAGCAGTCTTATTCATAACCTTGTTCTTACGGAAGTTCTTAATTGTGTAATTCTTGTATATCTTCTTATCTGTAGCTGCATTGTAATCATTGTAATCAATACCATTTACAATACCCCATAGACTCTGATTTCTAGCACTTAAGAGACCATCTAAGCCCTCTCCATACTGAGGTGTCTGAATCTCCCATGCATAAGTGTTAGATACTGTTGTAATCTTATCAGCATATACAAGTCCACCCTTAAGCATCGCTGCATCCTTATTCATCTCAAGCTTATCTGGAGTAAATAGATAATCTGGAAGTCCTGAATACTCCTGAATAGTCTTAATATCCCACTTACCCTGGAACTGAAGATTATGTATAGTCATAATAGACTTCATTCCACTGTAGAATGGATTACCTGCAAATAAGGTCTTAAGATATACAGGAACAAGTCCTGCCTGCCAATCGTGACAGTGAACAATGTCTGGCCGGAAGCCAATGCTTGGAAGAATTGCAAGTGCTGCCTTACTAAAGTAACAGAACTTCTCAATATCCCACTTCACATCACCGTATATATTAAAGCCATTAAAATAATACTCATTATCAATAAAGTACACAGGTACGCCTTCGTATTCAAGGTACATAACACCTACGTACTGCTGCTTCCAACCTATGTCCATATGAAAATGAGTAATGTATCTCATCTTTTCCTTAAACTTAGCTGGTAAGCACATATAATTAGGGATTATAACTCTTACGTCATATTCCTTCTTATCAAATATTCTTGGCAATGTTCCTACAACGTCTGCCAATCCGCCTGTCTTAATAAATGGAACACACTCTGATGCAATATATGCAACCTTTTTCATGATTTTGTCCTCCTGACCAGATAATTACATATATTTTACCACAAAGGATTTTAATATTCAATGGAATTTACTTTCTTGCCAAGGTGTTAATTCTCTTCAGCATATTTTTGTCAGCTACAGCATTTCCATATCTAATCTCTGCATAAAGCTGGGTAATCTCTTCAGGACTGCCTAGCTCACATTCTTTAATTTCATCTGCAATATCTCTACAGGTTCTAGTATTTGATAATCTAATATCATACTTGAATTTTTCTATGTAGTCCTTATATTTCTTCCTTATTTTTTCCTTAACAGTAAGCCTCTTAAATATCTTCTTTTTAGGTGTCTCCTCTATAGCATACTCAATATCTTCAGCTATCTCAACAATATCATCCTGAGATTTATTCCTTGCAAAAAGAAGCTTTATAACAAATTTCAGCAAGTTCTTAACCACTATTAATGCAATTAGACCACATGCAATATATAAAAATATTATAGATGAATCTAGTGCCACTTTTGCGTGACCCTTCATACTGTTTATTGCGTCTACATTAAAGGCATCCGGCCTGCCCGAGCTTTCCTTAATAACATTGTCAAAAAGCAAAGCAAATATCATAAACACTGATGCAAATACTCTTAACACTTCTGTGCCCACTTTTTTTAGCACAGCCTCTATCATACTATAATCCAGAAGGCAAACAACCACCATTCCAACAACAAGTAGTAGAGTAATCCAGAATACTATTACATTATTCCTCTTTATAACCTTTTTGAGATGAGTTTCCTCCACTTCCTTAGTTGAGTTTACATATTTTTTCAGCCCATCCAGATAAGTCATAAGATAATAAGTAACCATCATCAATAACGCAAATATATAAGTAGAATTCATAAATGTATAACTCTTAGTATAAATACCAAAAAGATACATAATCACAATAATGAAAAATGATGGCCAAGGAGGATCCTCCAAGGGTTTGAGCTTATTCCTTTGTCCAATATACTCCATGGAAGAAAACATTAGGTAGCACAATATAACAACAAACATCCACCTACTTACATTGTCTATAGGCGTAAGGAACATAGATGCACCTAGCACTACGTGAACAACCAATGCAACTATCCTCATCCTTGCTACATTTTTAACCACAAAGGATACCAGATATAGGACTACTAAAATGGCGCGATTAATCCAGCTCACCTCCTGCTTTAACAGTACATTTTCAAAGAAGATGGTAAGAAGCATAACAAACAGCAGTTCAAATATGGTTCTAGTTATTTTGCCGAATAATTCTATTCTAGATTTCATCCAGCTCCACCTCCCAACCATATATATAATCTCTATGATCTTTAAGCCCCTGAACATCAAAATATGGAACCAGAATATGAAAATCCATTCCCATTTCCCTAAGATAATCCAGCTTCAGCAATAGGTCTTCCCTATGATATGGAGATATAATTATGTATGTACTCTCTCTATCATAGGAATCTATCAATCCATCTATTATATCTAAGAATCCATCTATCTCACTATTTCCAACTACAGAAGCCAAATATCTATCTATAGTCAACATATGCTCCATAGTTGTTCCACTACTTAACTCTCCCAAAGGACTCTTTTTAACATCCAATGCATTGGACACAAGTCCTACAGAAATTCTATTATTTAAAAATTCCATAGCTATGGAGCTTGCAAGCTCTATAGCTAGCTCTGTTATATAGTCAGACCTAATCATCTGATTTGTATCCAAATTAAGAAGTATCTTGATTCTAGGTTCCCAGGAATACCCATATTGATTCACCATAAGCTGCCCGCTTTTGGCAGAGGCCTTCCAGTTTATCTTACTCATATTGTCACTTACATCATAATCTCTAATTCCTCTAAAGGTATAAGGGTCCTCCAACAATCCTCTCCTTGCTTCAATATCTCCCATAACTGTGTTGAAGTATGTTTCAAATTCCGGAGTATCCATCTTCCTAGGGAACACGAATAATCTACTATTACATTCAACCACGCTAGCAAAGGTTTTGGTCATGAAAAAATCCTTAGCAGTAATAGTAACACCACTTACAGCGAACACTCCTCTTTTAGTAGACTGAAAATCCAACTTTCTAGTAATCTTTTGATTGCCCATTATGGAAAATGCGTCATTTCTATGATAGCAATCTGTTACAGATACATTATCCTGATTATCAAACAAAAAGCTTTTGTCCACAGAAAATTTTACATGAAAAACAGGCAGGGGAAGAAGCTTATTATTGTTGATTATCTCATACAATGAGGAACCCTCTCCTGCATTAATATATGAATCCTTAAAGCGTATATCCACCTTTAAGTCTTCATCCCACATTCTATTGTACAAACTCTTTTGCCAGATAAATATAAATATGGCAACTGTAATTGCAATTATAAGCTGCATTTATCTCTCCCAATTTTCCACAGGTACATCTACTCTACTTAAAATATCCTGAATTAATTCCTTGCCCTTTCTAAGATGCTTTCCTCCAAAGCTAGGAATTCTATGTCCAAGCACCCAAGGTGCTACCGCCTTCACATGATCAGGCTCTACAAATTCAGAACCCATTATTGCCGCATAGCTTTGCGCACATCTAACTAGACTCAAGGTACCTCTTGTGCTGACTCCAGCACCGTATCCATTAGGAGTCTTGCCCACCTCTCTTGTTTCCAATATTATGTTAACAATATATTCTCTGATACAATCATGAACGAATATATCCTTTACTGCTTTACTAGCAGCAACTATATCCTCTGTAGTACAAACCCCACCTATATTTTCTAATGGATTGGCATCTATAAAGCGACCTATTATATCAAGCTCTTGCTCCTTCTTAGACTGTCCCATAGATAGTTTCATAGTAAATCTATCTAACTGTGCCTCAGGAAGTGGATATGTACCAGTTGTCTCTATTGGATTTTGAGTGGCAATAACCATAAATGGCTTTTCCAAAGGATAGGTTTCACCATCTATAGTAACCTGTCTCTCCTCCATAGCTTCAAGTAAGCTACTCTGAGTTCTAGGAGTACCTCTATTTATCTCATCTGCCAGAAGAATATTTGTAAACACTTGTCCTTTAACCAATGAAAACTCACCTGTCTTTTGGCTATATACATTAAGGCCAGTTACATCTGATGGCATAAGATCCGGAGTAAACTGGACTCTCTTGAAATCACCATCAATACTTTTGGCTATAGACTTAGCAAGCATAGTCTTGCCAGTTCCAGGATTATCCTCAAGAAGTATATGTCCGCCTGCCAGTATAGAGGTTAACATAAGATTGATAATTTCATCTCTTCCCACAATAACCTTAGATACATTACCCCTTATCTTATCTGCCAATTCCTTAACATTTTTCATAGTTTTTTAATCCTCCTACCAATCTCTACTATCCCATACTATTGTAAATGGTCCATCATTAATTAAACTCACCTTCATATCTGCACCAAACTCTCCAACCTGTACTGAGCCCATCTTCTCCTTGACCTTCTGGCAAAAGTATTCATAAAGCTCATTACCCAACTCTGGTGAGCCTGCATTTACAAAGCTTGGTCTGTTGCCCTTCTTGCAATCTGCATACAATGTGAACTGGGACACCACCAGTATCTCTCCCCCCACGTCCTGCACACTTAAATTTGTCTTTCCTTCAGAATCTGCAAATATTCTAAGCTTCACCAGCTTGTCAACATATTTATCAACCATTTCTCTGGTGTCCTCATTCCCTACACCAAGCAAAACCAAAAGACCTTGATTAATACTTCCAGTGGTATTGCCCTCCACTACAACACTTGCTTCCTTAACTCTCTGAATAACAATTTTCATCTCTTGTTCACCTCGTAATGTATTTTTAATCTACATTTTCCTACATAGTATATTAGCAGGAAAATGTATCTAAATTGTATCAAAACACAACTTTCCTTATATCTTATATCTAGAATTAAAATATATCATAAATGGCCTATTTTTTTAATATTTTAATTTTGTATTTTTTTATGTCATATTATGAAGTTTTATGATAAAATGTTGAATATATGCAAATAAGGAGGTATTGCTATGTATTGTGAACAGTGTAGTAGTCCTCTTGGACAAAACGGTGTATGCCCTGTATGTGGGTGGTACAAGATGCAGGCTTCACCTAACCAAGACTACTCAAACAATGTTAATACATATAATCAGGGCACTGGTCAGCCTGGAAGCTATGGCACATCACCACAACAGATACAGTATGGTCAGCAGTCCTATAATCAAAACCAAGGATACTATAATCAGGGTTATAATCAACAGGCTAATTACGGACAAAGCCAGATGCAAGGAAGCTATAACCAAAGCCAGGCAGCATATGGTCAGCCTCAGGGGAATTATGGTCAAAGCCAAGCAACTTATGGTCAAGGCCAGGTAAATTATGGACAAAGCCAGGGTGGATACAACCAAGGTGCTTATAACCAAGCCTCTTATAACCAAAACCAACAGCTTAATGTTTATGGCCAACCTTCCTATAACATAAATTCAAGTGTTGCACAGGCTAAGCCTAAGAAGAAATGGCCTATTATAGCTGCAATTAGTTCTGCAGTAGTAATACTTGGTATAGTGGCTGTTATTGCTTTAACTAAGGATGATGTAAAGGACTATACAAATACAACAGAAGTCACTGAAAGCACAGATACTGAAACAACTGAAATAACTACTACAGAGGTTGCCACTACCACCGAGACACCTACTGTTGTCACAGGTGATGGTTCCAAAACAATTATGATGTATGTAGTTGGTTCAGACCTTGAAAGTGAGCACGACTGTGCAACTTCAGATATTTCAGAGATTTTAGCATCCGACTTTGATGACGATAATATTAATTACATAATTTACACAGGTGGAACAAAGGATTGGGAAAACCCAGATATCTCAGATGATCATAACAGCATCCTTAAGGTAGAAGACGGACAGCTTATTACCCTTGAACAAGAATCAAAGAAAAATATGGGTGACGCAGATACCTTAAGCGACTTCCTTAACTATTGTTACGAAAACTATCCAGCGGATATGTATGGCTTGATTCTTTGGAATCATGGCGGTGGTTCCTTCAACGGATATGGCTATGACGAGCTTACAAACGATTGTCTCTCACTTATGGAGATAGATAATGCACTTAAGGACACTGCTTTCGAAGGTGATAATAAGCTTGAATTTATCGGCTTTGATGCCTGCCTCATGGCAACCATAGAGGTTGCAGACGCACTTTCACCTTATGCAGAATATATGATAGCTTCTCAGGAGCCTGAACCTGGCTTTGGATGGGATTACAGCTTCCTAGCAAAAATCGGAACTGAAGATACTGGTGTAGAAATTGGTACATACATAGTTGACGGATTTATCGAAACAACCTCAAATATGTTTTTATCATATCCATTTTCTTATACAGACATTACACTTTCAGTTCTTGACCTAAGCAAGGTTGCAGATGTAGAAATTGCTCTTGAGGGTATTTACTCTATAGCTAAGGATGATTTGACAGCTGAGACATATCACGAATATGCTAAGCTTCGTTCTAACACCAAGGAAATTGCTCCTATGTACTCAGGAGAATATTCCTACGATTTTGTTGATATGATGGATATGGCTGACGGCATGAGTAGAATTTATCCTAACGAAGCCAATGCACTTAAGACAGCAATCACTAATATGGTTGTATACCAGGATGCAAATGTTAAGAGAGAGTATGGAGTTTCAATCTACTATCCATACAATGCAAGAGAATACTCACAGTATTATGTACCAATGTTTAAAACCTTTGACTTCGCTCCTAATTATGCAGCTTACATAGAAAGCTTTAGAAGTTATTTGACAAACACAGAAATTACTACTGCTTCTTGGGATCCAGCAACTATGGTTCCTACCTATAATGGAGACCTAACCTTTAGCTTAGAGTTAACTCCTGAGCAGGCTTCCGAGATACAGAATGTCTACTATGTAATCTCCCACGAGGATCCAAATACTCCTGGTAACTATATGTTTGTACTTATGAGTAATCAGGTTAATTTTGAGGATACCACAAAGATTACTGCTCCATTTAACGGTCAGATTATTTACATCAAGAATAACACTACTGGTCAGCTTACAGAGATGATGTATACTGAACAAGAAAGAACTGATGATTACACCAGATACCTTATATCAAGTATTCTCTACAACGAGGATATGTACGGTGAGGATGCAATGTACACATACTTTGTAATGGAAACCAGTGCAAATAATCCTCAGGGTGAAATTAAGGCCGCTTACCCAATAGCAAATCTTGTCACTGGGGATGCAAATGAGATTTTCCCTGAGAGATATGAGATTGATGTTAATGCATATCAAAATGTTGCCTTCGGTTGCTTCACTCACGAGTTTACCGGCACCGAAGATTTAACTAACTTTAATGATGCAGATTGGGCTGATCTTGGACTTTATTATAATTATATGCCTATATCAGATGGTTTCTCAACTGTTATGGGTGATATGCAGCCAGGACTAAATTATTACGGTATGTTTATATTCGAGGATACACACGGAGAGAGACATTGTTCTAATCTAGTACCATTACAGTAAAAAATAATAGCTACCCTCTTAAAGGGTAGCTATTATTTTTTACTGCATTCTTCTCATTCTAATCAAATCGTTGGTAGCATTCTCACTAGCAGTCATCTTAGAATATACATCAGCATCTGCAGTATCATCATATTTCTTCTTAAGCCTATCAATATCAGATTCATGTCTAATAAGATTAGATGTAGGTAGCTTATGATATTTTCCAGAAGCCTGAAGCAATCTATACATCATCATAAATGTTGTCTCATCCAACACACAATAATACTTGTTGTTAATATCATATATGCACTCTTCCAAAGAAGGGTAAGATGATGGATTAACCTCTTTCAAAAGCTGATCAAAGGTTGCAACAACAATCTCCTTCTGTCTGGCAAAATCAGAGGATACTGTATGTACAGGAAACGCCTTAAGATATGCTCTAAGCCAATTGGTCATACTGTTGTACCATTCATACACATTATCATAATCTCCATTCATATCCTTAATCTCCTTCTCCCAGGCAAAGGACATGTAGGAAGCATCTACTATCTTATTTATCTCATCATCAGTAAGATTAAGGCCATATATCTTGTTAAACCTCTTAACAATCTTTCTTCTCTTAGGCACTGATTTTGTAAGTCCAGTTGACATATTACGTTCTTCCGGATTATATTTAACTGTCTTTCCCTTCTTATTCTTACCAAAGCCTAGCATCTTACCTAATAATACCGCTGGTACAATCACAGGGCTAAATACCAAAAGTAAAACTAGAGCTGCTATGGTAAGACCAAACATAGCCCCTAAAACACCTGGAATAAAGGACGGAAATACAGTTAACGCAATAAGCCAAAACATAATTGTACCTATCTTTCCATCCAGCTTGTTATATATCCTAGGATTATTACGTCCTATAAACGCATACCATAATAAGAAAAACACCAAAATTGGCATCATAATTTATTCCCCCTTGTATAAATGTTTAGATAGAAAACATTTGCATTTACTAATATAGCATAGTTCAAATCAAAATTCATCTACATTTTGTATTTTTTTGATTCTAAATAAATTATTATAGCTGTATTAGGTTAAGAAAAGATTAAAGTTAGATTAAAATTTAATATAGGGACGAGTAAGATTCTCTTAAACCCTCATCCCTTCCTCCTTATTTACATTGCGCTTTCAGCGCACCTGCTATGCAGGTTATTGGCTATCACTTCGTGATAACCAATATGTAAATGCTTCGGAGGGGACGAGTAAAAATTGCCCTCAAATAAAAAGAGCGTGCCTCTGAAAGGCACGCTCTTTTTGCTTGAGCAATTTTTACTCGTCCCAGTTGTGGTACACTGACTGCACGTCGTCATCCTCATCAAGTAGGTCAAGAATCTTATTCATCTTCTTGATATCGTCTTCGTTAGTAAGCTCTACGTAGTTCTGTGGCACCATAGTTACCTCAGCTGATACCATAGGGATGTTCTGGGCCTCAAGAGCCTCACGTACTGCTGAAAAATCAGCTGGTGCTGTAAGGATTTCAAAGCTATCCTCTTCCTCTACAAAATCATCTGCTCCTGCATCAAGTGCAATCATCATAAGGTCATCTGCATCCATAGAACACTCTTCCTTATCTATGATAATCTGACCCTTCTCGTCAAACATATATGATACACAACCTGTAGTTCCTACATTTCCACCACCCTTGGTGAAGGCATTACGTACGTTAGATGCTGTTCTGTTCTTATTATCAGTAAGAGCATTAACAATAATAGCTGTTCCATTAGGGCCATAACCCTCATATGTGATTCCAACGTAGTTAACTGACCCAAGGTCACCTGCTGCCTTCTTGATACCTCTATCAATTGTATCATTAGGCATGTTATTAGCCTTTGCCTTAGCGATAACATCACGAAGCTTACTGTTATTGGCTGGGTCTGAACCACCCTCCTTAACAGCTACGGCAATTTCTCTACCAATGATAGTAAAAATCTTACCCTTTGCTGCGTCATTCTTCTCCTTCTTGTGCTTAATATTAGCAAATTTTGAATGTCCTGACATCTTAAGTTACTCCTTATCCTCTTTATTTTCTTCCTCTATTTTTTCAACCTTGACAAGAGTTATCATCTTGTCGCATATTTTAACCGGGGTGAATTTATAACCCTGGTAAATAATCTCTGTAGTTTCATTCTCCACCGGAAGTCTTCCAAGCTTATATAGCATAAAGCCATTCAAGGTCTCAAAGTCTTCATCTGGGAATTCTATCTCAAGTTCATCTGACACATCCAACAATGAGGCATCGCCATTCATCATATAAGAATCTTCGGCAATCTCCTTAATGCTTTCCTCTTCTACATCATCATGCTCATCGAAGATATTACCCACAATTTCCTCGATAATATCCTCCATACATACTATACCCTCTGTCTGTCCGTACTCATCTACTACTACAGACATATGTATCTTCTCACTTTGCATCTTCTGAAGAAGCTTGTTGATATTAAATGTAGGATGTATAAATATAGGTTCTTCCATAACCTTGGTTATGTTGGTAGATGGATTCTTTATATATTCCTCCACCAAGTCCTTCAAATGTACAACTCCTAGGATATTATCCATATCCTCCTCATACACAGGATATCTGGAATAGTTATTATCAACGATAAATCTTACTGCTTCCTCCACAGTAAATGTGTTCTCCATAGCTATAATCTTCTGGCGATTAGTCATAATATCTCTGGCTACCTTATCAGATAGCTCCATAATATTAGTAATCATCTCTGCCTCAGATTCTTCTATTAGGCCTTGTTCGTGGCCTTCCTCTACCATTGACAGAATCTCTTCTTCTACCTTTTCCTCATTAATCCTCTTTCCAAATAATTTCTTTAAGCTACTGGGACCGCTTTGGGACATTGTTTTATTTCTCCTTTAATTTATAACTCAAGACTTATCCTAAGGGCCTCATTTACTCTCTGAATGATTTTATTATCCAAATGACACACCTTTTCTTTAAGTCTTTGTTTATCTATTGTTCTTACCTGCTCTAACAGTATAACAGAATCCTTAGCAATATCGCAATACCTTGAATCAAGCTCCACATGTGTAGGCAGCTTAGCCTTGTGCAGCTGACTTGTTATAGCTGCTATGATTACTGTTGAACTGTGCTTGTTGCCTGTCTCGTTCTGTATAATAAGTACTGGTCTTACTCCGCCCTGCTCAGAGCCGATTACCGGCCTTAAGTCAGCATAATATATATCTCCACGTCTGATTACCACTGGTTTCACACTCCTATTGTTATTTCAAACTAATGAAAGTATTTCCAATAATCAATAGGTATATACATATCTTTCTTTTATACTAGATAATTTACACAGACAGTGTCTGCTCCATCCTCATTGTAAACGTGGGGAACTCTTCTACCAATATGGCAAACCAGCTCATAATTAAAGCTATTGGCATACTGGGCAACCTCCTCCACAGAAATATATTTATCATCTGTGCCACCAATCAAAATGACCTCATCCTTAACCAAAACCTCTGGAATGTCAGTAACATCAATCATCATTTGATCCATGCAAACTCTACCAACTATAGGTGCATACTGGCCTCTTACTATTACCCTACCCAGATTAGACTGGGCTCTTGGATAACCATCAGCATAACCCACTGTAACTGTGGCAATCCTTCTTGTTGTTTCAGCCACATAGGTTCCACCATAGCTTATAGCAGTTCCAGGTTCTACAGTTTTTACATGGGAAATATGGGAGATAAGAGACATGACTGGTTTAATTTCTGTACTCTTGTCAACCTCTTCTGAAGGATACAGGCCATATGTAACTATACCAAGTCGTACCATATCAAACTCATCATCATCCATCTCCATGGTTCCTGCACTATTATCTATGTGCTTGATGGCAAAACTCATTCCACCAGCTTCAACTCCAGCTATAAATTCCAAGAATTTCTCCTTTTGGCTATAGGAATAAGCCTTATCTATCTCATCCGCCTTAGCATAATGGGTAAATATTCCTTCTATCTCAAGGCCCTCCATAGACATAAGCTTTAAGGCCTCTTCCACTCCTGCCTTATTAGAAGCAAATCCAATTCTTCCCATTCCAGTATCAACCTTCAGGTGAACCTTTATCTTCCTTCCGGCTTCAATAGCCACCTTAGAAAGCTTCTCACATTCTGCCACATCATATACAGCCTGAGTAATATCATAATCTATAAGCTTATGAAAATCCTCTGAATCTGTATATCCAATAATGAGAATAGGCTCTTTGATTCCAGCGTTACGTAGCTCCATAGCTTCATCTATAGTTGCAACGCCAAAGTAATCCGCCAAATCTCTGATTCTTAGTGAAACTCCAACTGCACCATGGCCATATGCATCAGCCTTAACTACCGCAAGAATTTTCATATCAGACTTAAGCCTGGCTTTCATCTTCATAATATTATAACGAAGGTTATCCATATTAATCCTTGCATATATTCTATTATATCCTGGCTTACTAACCGACATAATAATCTCCTTTAAGTACCGCTGTAATTCCTCTAACAATATCGCTAGCTATCATACTGTATCTACCTCTGCTGATTGCAGCCTCCTGACCTGCCAAGCCATGTAAGCATACACCAAGCTTTGCTGCCTCAAACTCATTCATATTCTGACCACATAATCCGCCAATTATTCCTGCTAATACATCGCCTGAACCACCTGTAGCCATTCCATTATTACCTGTAGTATTAATATATGCCTGAACTCCTCCATCTGATACCACAGTTCTAGAATCCTTAAGCACAACTACTATATTATTATCCTTCGCAAACTTTCTGGCAACCTCATACTTGTTGCTCTTTATCTCACCAGTTTTAACCTCTGTAAGCCTTGACATCTCTGCCAAATGTGGTGTAATGATAACTCTTGCATTAGTATCAGCAAGCCATTCCTTATTCTGGGCCACAATGTTTAAACCATCTGCATCAAGCACTATAGTCTCCTTGTAATCTCTAAGCACTTTCTCCACGATATATGAAGCATATTCCTTTGTGCTAAGTCCAGGCCCAAGAATAATAACGTCAGACCAGCTAATCATAGACTTTATAGCCTCTCTAATACTATTCTTATCCTTGCTGTCAAAGGTTGTAAGCATAGCCTCTGGAAGCTTACTTTGCATAATCTCACGATTTTCTTCCACAGTACAAATTCTAACCAAACCACAGCCCATTCTATATGCAGCCTCTGCAGAAAACATTGCTGCACCTGCCATATTTTTACTTCCCCCGATAACTCCTATCTTACCATAGCTACCCTTATGAGAATCAAACTTTCTATAAGGAAGAAGTCTATCTACATCATTGCCATCATAGGTATAAAGATCTGGCTCTATGTAATCAATTGCCCTCTTAGGTATTCCAATATCTGATACAGTTACCTGACCACTATACTCATAGCCCATACCAGTAAGAAGTCCCATCTTCATAATTCCGAAGGTTACTGTTGCATCTGCTCTAAATGCAGTTCCTAAGACAAAACCATTTGTAGCATCTATACCTGATGGAATATCTACAGCAAGCTTAAATGCATCCACATCATTCATAGAGTTAATAACGTCTGCAAGTCTACCGGTTATTGCCCTATTAAGTCCTGCACCAAACACTGCATCCACAACCACATCATAGCCATAATTCATAATATCATCAGCAAACTTAATATTAAGCTTTCTAACAATATCAAGCTGTGCCTTAAATGCCTCACTGGTCTTCTCTAATATTTCTCCCCAGTAAATCTCCACATCATATCCGTTTCCATGAAGTATTCTAGCAAGGGCAAGACCGTCTCCTCCGTTATTTCCACCCTCAACCACAACTAAAACTCTGGATTTTTTATTAAACTTACTCTGTATGTAATCATATACAGCTAAGGCTGCTCTTTCCATTAATACCATCTGTGGTATTCCTATAACATTTATAGCATAATCGTCTATGCGGCTCATCTCATCGCCACTGGCAATATAGTTCATATCTATGTCCTCCAGTCATCATTACAACAGTTTATTATATTACATTTTACAGGCATTATCAACCATAAACCACACCTGAAATTCTCCGATTATTTTCATTTTAATACTATGAAGGACTTGCCAATATGTAGAAAAAATATTAGAATAATCTCTAGATATAACGGCAGGAATAAAAGATTAGGAGTATCACTATGTACATAGAAGGATTAGGATATGTAGACGAAAATATATATAACGCTTATAACGTGTCTAATGCCACTAAAGCATCAACTAACCCCGTTACTCAGTCAGTTGGACAAAGTGTATTTGATCAATTACTAGAACAGGAAAAGGCTAATCAAGTTCAAGAAGAAAAAACAGTGGATTTAGATAGTATCTTCAAGGAAGCCTCAGACAAATACGGTATCTCTGTTGATTTGCTAAAGTCTGTGGCTAAAGCTGAATCTAATTTTAACCCTGAAGCTACATCACACTGCGGGGCCATGGGAATTATGCAGCTTATGCCTTCCACTGCCCAGTCTCTTGGGGTAAAGGATGCCTATGATCCATATGAAAACATTATGGGAGGCGCAAAGCTTTTAAGCCAATTAGACAAAATGTATGATGGCAATGTAAAGCTTATGCTTGCTGGTTATAATGCCGGTCCTGGAAACGTAGAAAAATATAACGGTGTACCTCCATTCGAAGAAACTCAGAACTATGTAGCTACTATTATGCGTTACTTAGATGAGGGTGTTGACACCGCAGGGAAGACAGTAAATGTTTCTGCCGAGAATGTAAGTGATTCAGATAATGCTTTAACCAAAGCTGCATTAGATGGCTTACAGGACAAGCTTGACGATTATTTTTCTTACGCAGAATACCAGATGTTAATGACTTACTTTGATACCATGATGAATATAATATCAAGCATCGGAGATACAGATGGTAACTCATTTGCCTCAGATAATGGGGATGATTCTCTAAGCGATTTGTTCCGCTTAGGAAATATTCAGTACAACAGAAATAACATTAATCTATTATAATTATAATAAAGAACAAGGCGATTGGCATAATTACTTATGCCAATCGCCTTATTTTATAACCATCTGCGTGCCACCTAACACATTGGCCGACCTGCCTAGGGATTTATCTCCGCTGACACTTAAAACGGTCAGCTTCGCTAAACCCTGTCGCGGTCGGAATATAATATATCGGCACACAGATCTATATCATTCTATCTTTGCTCGTCTTTCAGTCTTGTGAGCACTGCTATACTAACACCTGCAAATAGGAAGGTTACTGCGAATAGGAAGCCCCAGCATTTGCCCATATGAGATTTAGTTCTTACAAACATCTCATCAACTTCCTCTTCATCTTCCTCCTCTTCATCCTCTGGAGCTTCTACAGTAACAGGCTCAGATACGTATTCCTCAAAGGACTGAGGGTCGTTTGCATACACTGAGTAATATTCAATAGTATCCTGAAGCTCATTGATAGTCTCATCATAAGCATCCTGCATAGAAGCTATAGCATCGTTACAGCTAGCAATAAGCTCATCCTGCTTCTGCTTCGCCTCTTCCTCTGCCTTCTTAGCATCCTCTTCTCCTACTGGTTCAAGGGCGTTCAAATCATTAGTACTTCCAAGTGCCTCCATAGACCAACGGCTGAAGGTCACATATGAAATCTTCTCTGTAACACCGTCAAGGGAGAATAATATTCCAGAGAATAAAAGCTGTATAATAAGTACAAATGGTGCAATAGTCATTGCTCTATCACCATTCTTGGAAATGGCTGATATAAGAAGACCAAAGGCTGCTGCTGCATAGATTGTAACAAATATTGTCACCATCATTTCTAACACAGCATTACCCAAAACAACTCCATCACACTGTGGCTTACCCTTAATTATTACGAATACTGCCACTAATATTACAGCCTGAATTATAGCTATAGCTGCCTGGACAATATACTTTGAAAGCATATATATCGGTAGCTTCAGATTAGCCATATATTCTCGTTTTAGAATGACTCGTTCCTTGTAAATCTCTTGGATAGTATTGAAAAGTCCCATCCAAATACCTGCACTCATAAGTGCAAATAATATAGATCTAGTTTCAAACATTTTCTCGTAGATACCATCCTCGGCAACTAAAGCCATAAGAATACCTATAAGGATTGGCTGTAAGAAGATCATCATCAATCTTCCTATATCATTCTTAATAAGAGTAACATATCTTCTAATCAGTACAGAAAGCTGATTAAGGCTACTAGCCTTCTTAGGCTTAATCTCCTTACCCGAGTTAGTTCCTAAACCATCATCAAGCTTATTAATACCTGAAGCCTTAAATCTTGCTTCCCAGCCCTTAGTATCTGAAGTAATCTTATCATATACTTCAACAATATCATCAGTATCAAAGAATTCCTTAATTCCTGATGGAGCGCCACAGTAGCAAAGTCGTCCACCATAGCCCATAATTATAACCTTGTCACACAGGTGAATATTATTAGTGGTATGAGTAACCATAATAATAGTCTTTTCCTGCTCCTTAGACAATCTGCTAAGAGTGTGCATAAGGTGCTGCTCTGTTCCAGGATCAAGACCTGAGGTAGGCTCATCTAAGAAGAATAATCCTGGGTTGGCAAGAAGCTCAACTGCGATACTTGCCCTCTTCTTCTGTCCACCTGACAGTCGTCTAATATATGTATCCTGATGTTCAAGAAGCTCAACCATCTCTAATACATCATGAATTCGCTTGTAAATCTCTTCCTTGGTTGTATCCTCTGGCATCTTAAGCTTTGCTGTGTAGTAAAGCATCTTCTTCAGAGTAATATTCTCATAAATTATATCCTGCTGAGGAACAAAACCAATAACGTTCTTCAAGGTCTGGAAATTCTCTCTCAGATTAATACCATTACAGAATACATCGCCTGTAATCTGTGTATCAAATCCACTCATAGCTGTCATAAGAGTTGTCTTACCAGCTCCCGAACCACCAATTATTGCTACGAATTCATTTGCCCCAATACTACAGCTTACCTTATCAAGAATGGTCTTCTTACCGCCCTTGGCAGGAACCTCCTTATTCAGGTTCTTAATATTAAGAGCAATACCTTCTGGATTTACCTTGTAGAATACTTTCCCAGCACTGAATATAAAGGTTGTATTCAATATTGTAAAGATATCCTTATCTGTAAGTCTTACAGGCTTATCTATCTTAACACCATTGACGAATACACCGTTAGTTGACTTATTATCAAATACGTAGTATTCCCCATTCATATGCCTAATTCCTGCATGATAACGGGAAACCGCTACATTTCGAATTTTGATATCACAGTCCTCAGCACGACCAATGCTGTTATCCCCATCATGAAGACTATAAGTTCTCCATGTTCCACTTGCCGCATCATTATCATACAGCATAAGAACTGCTTCTATCTCTCCTACTGACTTGTTAGTGCCAAGTCTAATTATCATATCCTTATTATCACCGCCATAGTACTGTCCTGGCTGAGCCTTATAAAACTGTGGGCCATAAGCAATATATGTGCCGTTTGAGCTATTGTTATCCTTAATGTAGAACACACCATTAGATATACAAATCTCTCCATGATATCCAGATACAATTTCTGAGTTGATAACTATACTGTTATCACTCTTACGTCCAAATGAATACACCGCGTCTGTATGTCCGCTTAAATCAAGTTCATTGATACCGCTTTTATCAACCACTACAAGGGTATTCTTCTTGTTGGACTGACCACTATTTTGCTGAAGATTCGCCTGATACTGTGCAAGCATAGTTTCATCAAAAAATGTGGTTTGATTTCCACCCATATTATTCATATCCATATGCGTTTCACCTTTCTTATGTATTTTAAATACATTCTCAAGCATAAAATACTTAAGATATGCATAAAAAAGTCTGTCGCATTACATATGCAATACGACAGACCTTGAATTAGCTTACAAATTAACCTCTCTTAAGGAAGTCTGGAATCTTAATTGCGTTAGGGTTATTAGCAGCTGCTGGCTGTGGTCTAACTGGTGTAGCCTTAGTAGCTGTCATATCAACGCCTGGTGTCACAGGCTTAACTGGTGTATTCAAGAATGATGGCTTAACTGAATTAGTTGTTCCTGTTGTAATAGGCTGTCCTGAATAAGTAGGTGCGCCTCCAATAGGAGTAACACTTGGCTTAGCCTGTGGCTTGCTTGCCTGTGGAACAGTAACTGTAGCAGCATTAGCTGCGTTAGCCTCAATACCAGTAGCGATGATTGTAATGCATACATCCTCACCCATATTATCATTGTCAACTGTACCAAAAATAATGTTAGCATTATCTCCAGCAACCTCTGTAAGGTATGTAATAGCATCGTATGCCTCAACAATACCAATGTTACCTGAGAAGTTAACGATAATATCTGTAGCACCTGTTACTGTAGTCTCAAGTAATGGACTATCCATAGCTGACTTAATTGCGTCAACTGCCTTGTTATCACCACTTGCAGTACCGATACCGATATGAGCAACACCCTTGTCCCTCATAACTGTCTGAATATCAGCAAAGTCAAGGTTGATAAGTCCTGGCTTATTAATAAGGTCTGTTACACCCTGTACACCCTGCTGAAGAACCTCATCAGCCTTCTTAAGTGCTTCAGGAATTGTAGTACGCTTATCACAAATCTGTAAAAGCTTATCGTTAGGAATAACGATTAATGTATCAACATTCTCTCTAAGCTTAGCAATACCATTGAGGGCGTTGTTCATTCTAGGCTTACCCTCGAATGAGAAAGGCTTAGTAACTACGCCAACTGTAAGAATACCAAGATTTCTAGCAATCTCAGCAACTACAGGAGCAGCTCCTGTACCTGTTCCACCACCCATACCACAAGTTACGAATACCATATTGGCATCCTTCATGATATCAGTAATCTCTTCTCTATTCTCTTCAACTGCACTAGCACCGATCTCAGGCTTTGCACCTGCACCAAGTCCCTTAGTCAGCTTCTCACCAATCTGAATCTTAGTAGTAGCTCTACTCTGTGATAAGATCTGCTTATCAGTGTTAATAGCTATAAGCTCAACACCCTCTACATTCTCATCGATCATTCTGTTAACTGCATTGTTTCCTGCTCCACCTACACCTATGACAAGGATTCTTGCAGGGGTTTTTTCGTCGTTTGATTTTATTTCAAGCAAGGTCTTTTCCTCCTTCATTGTAATTAACTTAATCTTAAATATTTCTCATTGCAATATTTATTTCAATGCATAAAAACCCACATTGAACATTATTACCTTAATAATATAATCATTTTACAAAATAATCAACTGTTTTTTGTTAAAATGCCTATATTTTCTTAATATTTTTTACTTAAAGCTTGCTGTTGCATCTTCAGAATCAAAATCCTTCATATTCAGTGTACCTTCCTTGCCTTCTAGGCCTTCTAGTATACTTCCCAGATTCATCATCTGTAGCTCAAGGTATTCCCCCTCTCCTAGTTCAATGGTAATTTTATCATGGGTTAGCACTAGTTCGTTTGAGGCTGTAAACTTTATTCCGTCTATATCCAAGTTATACTTTTCAATAAGCTGTGTAACGGAAAGTATAGCCTTAAACCTTCTCTCATCCTCTATAGGAAGCTTTTTACCAACCTCCCATCTGTCAAATTCCAATCCCTTAATAAATGGAACTCCAGGAACCATCTCAGATGAAGAATCAAGAACTATTCCATCCTTGTCAAAATATATGTAGCTATTCATATATTCAACACATCCTGCCAGCGCTTTCTCATATACTGTTACTGACACTGTATTCTTTGACAAGTAATCTATCTCTATCTTGTCCACAAACTGTATTCCCTCTACAGGTTTTAGCTTGCAGGTAAGACATAGAGCTAATGTATTGTCGGCAAAAGCTTTATCCTTAACTACAGCGGCAATCAATTCCTGATTTGCAAATTCACATTCGCTCACCTTTACTTCCTCAAGCTTGAAGGAGTTTAAGTAAGCATATAAGCCAAGAATCAATACCAATAAAGCAATCGCCTTCTTGGATCCTTTTTTCAAAATCCTTTCACTTCTCTTTCTAATTATGTATTTTATTTATAAGGCTTTATCTGTCTGGATACAGTTAAAACCAATCCTATCTCAATTAAGGTTGCAACTATAGATGAACCACCGTAGCTTATAAAAGGAAGTGTAACTCCAGTAGGTGGTAATGTATTGGTAACAACTCCAATATTAATTATGAGCTGTACTGCTATCTGCGCCATTACACCAATAACCATATAGCTTGCAAATTTGTTAGGAGCATTATTGGCTATATATCTAAATCTGAACAAAAGCATTATGAACAATGTAATAATTGCCAATGCACCGAAAAGTCCAAGTTCCTCACATATTACAGAGAAAATCATATCATTATGTGACTCTGGCAAAAATCCTGTCTTCTGTATACTATTTCCTAAGCCCTTGCCAAACAATCCACCAGAACCAATGGCGTACAGGGACTGCATAGTCTGATAACCACTTTCACTGGTTTCCGGATTAAGCCAAGCATCTATTCTTCCACCTCTGTATCCCTCTGCTACAATCAAAAGAACACCTGCACCTACCGCGATAAAACACCAAGCAATAAGTGGTCTTATATCCTTTGCTGCAACAAATATTACAACCACCATAATACCAAAACACACAACCGCTGTACTAAGATTTTCAGTTGCAACAAAACCAATTCCAACTATTGGCAACATCATTACTTTGAAAAGACTCTTAAAATCCTCTAACCATTCCTCATTTGTAGTGCATACCTTGGCTATGTATACAATTATGGCAGGCTTTAGAAACTCTGATGGCTGCAAATTGAAAAAGCCCAAATCAATCCATCTAACAGCACCATGGCTGGCTATTCCAAGAACCAACACAATGCCACAAAGCACTACCGCCGCAATGATTAATATCATGGCATAATCAAAATACTTTTTATAATTAATCCCTGATAAAATCATCATAAGAACAAAGCCTGCAATAGCAATACCTGCCTGCTTAATAGCATAAAAATAATCACTGTTGCCCTCCATAACTGCTCTATAAGAGCTGGCGCTGTAAATCATCATTATGCCAAACAAAACCAATACAATGGTTATGAATAATGTTTGATAATCAAAATATCCTTCCTTCCATAAGAAAAAGGATGAATTATTTTTTTTATTTGTAGCCGTTTCAGACCTATTACTCACAAATATTCACTCCTACAGTTTGTTTACATATTCCTTAAACATATCTCCTCTTTGCTCGTAGTTATCGAACATTCCCCAGCTTGCACAAGCCGGTGAAAGAAGAACACATTCACCCTCTATAGCATGGTCATAGCAGTATTTTACTGCTTCCTCAAGACTTTCCACAAAGACTGTATCTACAAATCCCCTTGACCTTGCACATGCATCAATAGCATTTGCTGTCTGACCAAGAAGAACTAATTGCTTTACTTTTCCATCAAAGCTATCTATCCACTCATCATAGGATGATTTTTTGTCATATCCACCACCTATTAAGTAGGTTGTTGACTTCATAGCCTGTATTCCCTTAATGGCAGCATCTGGATTGGTTCCCTTAGAATCATTGTAATACTCTACACCATTTACCGTTCTCACATATTCAATTCTATGTGGAACTCCCTTAAATTCACAGCACACCTTTCCAATTGTCTCCACAGGCACACCCATATAATATGCTATGCCCACAGCAGCCAAAACATTCTCAACATTGTGATTGCCAAGAATTTGTATATCTGACAAAGCTAATACCTTTGTTTCTACACCTGCTTCTTTTATTACAATGTCACCAGCTTTTACATATATGCCCTGTTCAAGCATTGTTAACCTGCTAAAATATACCACTTTACCTGGTAGCATATTAACAAGCTTCATAGTCTCAGGATCATCATAGTTTACCACTATGTAATCATCCTGGCTTTGGTTCTTTGACACCGCCGCCTTACAGGATGCATAATTTTCAAATGTATAATGTCTATCCAAATGATCTGGAGTAACATTTAATATAGCAGCCACATGTGGCTTAAAATCAACTATTGTTTCTAGCTGGAAGCTACTTACCTCAGCCACAGTCACCGAGTCCTTGGATGTATTAACAACCTGCTGCGTATATGGAATTCCAATATTACCAACCACGAAGCTACTTGGATTCCACGCTTTCATAATCTCTCCAACAAGAGAAGTTGTTGTTGTTTTACCATTAGTTCCAGTTATAGCAACTACTGTTCCCTGCTCATAGTAATATGCAAGCTCTATCTCACTCCACACAGGAATATTCTTTTCCTTTACTTTAAGAACAAAATCCAAATCTGTAGGTATTCCCGGACTTATAACCATTACAGAAATCTGAGATAATATATCCTCACTAAGCTGTCCTAAAACTATCTCAAGCCTTGTGCTTTTTCCTGCTTCATCAAGGCTTTCTAATACACCTTCAACTGTAAGATTATTCTTCTTATTCTCATCAAAAAGTATTACCTCTTCGCCTTTATCTATAAGTAATTGTGTGGCGCAGATTCCACTTCTTCCGCAGCCTGCCACCAAAACCTTCTTATCGAACATAACTTTGTTCCTCCTAGCTTCTATATAGCAAGTATTGCAATAAAGCAAAGTATTGCAGTAACTATCGAAAAAATAGATACAACCTTTGTCTCAGGCCATCCACTCAGCTCAAAATGATGATGAATTGGGGCCATCTTAAATATTCTCTTACCAGTTTTCTTAAAGTATACCACCTGAATCATTACTGATAAGACCTCTGCAAAGTATATAAATGCAACCAAGAGAATTATAAGTGGCATCTGAAGTACGTATGCAGTAGATGCTACAAACCCACCTAAAGCAAGTGAGCCTGTGTCTCCCATAAATACTCTGGCCGGATATACATTATATACCAAAAATCCTAATAAGCTTCCTACTGTTGCACAGGTAATTGGAGCAACACCTGATTCAAGACCTATAGCTGCTACAGTAAAGAAGGTTGCAATAAGCACTGTCACTGATGAAGCTAAGCCATCTAATCCATCGGTAAAATTAGCACCATTTACAGTTCCTAAAATTACTATAAACATAAATGCATAATATACTCCACCTATATCTACCCTCTTATCCATAAAGGGAATAATCATCTCAGTACCAAGATCTGTGTGAGCATACATGTAATAAGCAAATATTCCAGTAACAACAAACTGTCCTAGCATCTTCTGCCATGCTCTAAGGCCCATAGAACGCTTCATAACCACCTTAATATAATCATCCAAAAATCCAACAAGACCAAAACCAAGAGTGGCAAATAACACTGGCACTATTTCCGGATAATCCTTAATGTAAAAAAGTGAAGTGATAATTATACTAAAGAGAATTATCAGACCACCCATAGTTGGTGTTCCTGATTTCTTAAGATGTGATTCTGGGCCATCATCTCTTACAAACTGTCCAAATTTCAGTTTTTTCAAAAATGGAATAATTATTGGGCTAAGCACAACACTTATTCCAAAAGCTATCAATACTGGTAATACAATATCATTATAATTCATGTCTATACTCCTTCTTGTTCATTAGTTTATCTAAAACACTGTATCCTCTATTATCATAGTTTCCACAGCATCAGTATCCGTTGATATTTCTTTATCTAAGCCCATATACGGCAGTATGTTATCGTATAAATCTCCTATCACAGGAGCCGCTATTGTTCCTCCATAATAGGTCCCCTCTGGTTCATCTATAAGCACCAGTGCCATTATCTGTGGATTATCAGCTGGGGCAAATCCTAAAAAGGAAGATATATATTTGTTACTGCTTCTAGGAAGCTTTTCACTGGTAGCTGTTTTGCCACCTATTCTATACCCCTCTACATATGCATTCTTGCCTGTACCTAGGGAAACAACATCCTCAAGTAGGTCCTTCATGGTTTCTGAGGTTTCCTCAGAAACCACTCCGTCCCTTGTATTATAGGATATCTTATCGACAATATTATTGTTACTATCAGTAACATATACTCCAAAATGAGGAGTAACTAAGGTACCACCATTTACCACAGCTGAGACTGCTCTCATTAGCTGTAATGGGGTAATCTGAAAGGACTGTCCAAAGGACATAGTTGCAAGCTCAACTTCCTTCACATTTTCCTGCTTGTGAAATATTGAAGCCGCTTCACCAGGAAGATCAACTCCCGTCTTCTCGAATAAACCTAGTTTATTCATGTATTCATAAAATTTACTTGCACCAACTCTAGCGCCTACATCCATAAAAACCGGATTGCAGGAATTCATAATTCCCTCTCGGAAGGTTTGACTTCCATGACCCACAGTTTTGTGACACCTGATTCTTCTATCTCCAACTATCCTGTATCCAGGACAGCCAAAGCCATCATTAACATTAAGTACTCCTGCTTCAAAGGCAGAGGTGGCAGTTATTATTTTAAATGTGGAGCCTGGCTCATAGCTATCACTTATAGGAAAACATCTCCACATATTATTAAGCTGATCGGAGGTAGGTGTAGCATCTGTTTCAGTGGCATCAACATTAAGCTTAAAGGGATTATTCAAATCATATTCCGGAACATCCACCAAGGCGTATATTTCACCATTTTGAGGATTCATCACAATTATGCAAACTCTCTTGGCTCCTCTAAGTTCCATAGTTTGTATAGCAAGCTGCTGTGCATACTGTTGAATATTCACATCTAGGGATACAACCAGATTATTGCCCGGTATAGGTTCCTCTCTAGTTTCTGCCATATTTGGAATCTCTATTCCTCTAGAGTCTGTAAGAGTTTTTATACTTCCTGGCATTCCCTGAAGTACTGTATCATAGCGCACCTCTAAGCCTACTATTCCTTGGTTATCAGCACCTGTAAAGCCTATTACCTTTGATGCCAATGTGGAATAGGGATAATATCTTTTGTAGTCCTCATCCACCATTACTCCATCCATATCAAGCGCCCTTATCTTATCAGCAATTTCTTTATCTACATTATTCTTAATGGTTTCTCTTGAGGATACCTTTTCAACCTTTTTTCTAACCTGTGCCTCATCTATCTCTAATAAACTTGACAGATTTTCTATTACCTGTTCTTCATCTGTAATCTGATTATGAATAACAGATATTGAGCATACAGCCTTATTTCCAGCAATAACTATGCCATTTCTATCGTATATTTTACCTCTTTCTGCCTTAATACTACGTTCTCGTTCCTGAATATTAGTTGCCATTTCATCATAATGATTTCCTTTAATCATCATAATAAGTACTAATCGAAATGACAGTACAAGAGCTGCTACAACCATAATACCTACAAACACTGTAAGTCTTCTTCTACTGTATAATTCAAATAAATCCTTAAAGCTTCTCATGAATTATTCCCGAAATCATTTATTAATACTTATTCGAAATAATTCTTAGTATTCCAATTAGTTGACAAGTAGTACTCCAAGCATCAATTATTACTCATAATACTCTTCCTCATAATAATCTTCTTCGTAGTAATCCTCTTCATAATAATCTTCTTCGTAATACTCGTCTGTAGCTTCCTCTGTAGCCTCTGTAGTTGGTTCATCCGAATCTGAAACATACGGATTTTCCTCTCCACCTGCCACATCATCACTTGGTGCATCACCCTCATAAATAGGTGTAGCTACCTCATCAGGAGCCGTTGATGTATCCAAATCATAATTATCATTTGTCTTATAAATATTCATATATGGAAAAAGCTCTGTAGCTATATCCGCAAATAAATACGATGAAGCTGCACTTGTTGACTGGTCAGGAGTGTTAGGCTCATCAACAACAACATAAACCACTACCTGTGGATCTTCAACTGGTGCAAAACCTATGAAGGAAATCATATACTTGCCATTTCCTCTAGGAAGCTTCTCTGCAGTACCAGTCTTTCCACCTATAGAATATCCCTCGACTGCAGCCTTACGACCTGTTCCTTGCTCCACTACCATGAAAAGTTGCTGCTTCATAATATCTGACACTTCCTCAGATATGGTACGTCTCACAAGTACATTTTCCAAATCATCTATAATATTTCCATTCTCATCTTCAATTCTCTGAACCACGCTTGGCTCATAGTAATATCCACCATTAATTACAGAACAAAAGGCTGTGCAAAGCTGCATCATAGATGTACATGGTCCCTGACCAAAGGATGAGGTTGCAAGCTCTGTAATATTAAGTGTATCCTCATGATAGATAACGCTGGCAAAATCTGCATCACTTGGCTCTCCAGGTATATCAACATTAGTTGCCTGTCCAAAGCCAAATAATTTCTGATACTTATCAAAGGTTGCTGCTCCCTCTCTTTTGGCAATGTCCATAAGGACATCATTACAAGAGTTTTCAAGAGCACCTGAAAGTGTTAATTCTCCATGAACTGAACCATAACCAGCTATATGACACTGAATGTAATAGGTATCAACCTGTTCTCCACCATCACACACATGTGTGTAATTCTCATCCACAACTGCTTCCTCCAATGCACCTGCAATTGTAAATGTTTTATATGTTGAACCTGGTTCAAACACATCACTTACTACAAAGTTTCTCCAAACCTTTGCCAAAGCATCCACTGTTTCCTCATCTGTTGCGTTCTTTTTGAAGTCCTCAAACTCTTCATCTGTTTTAAACTGATATCTAACATAATCTAAATCATATGCATCATTTGGGTTGTATGCATGGGAATTATATAAAGCTAAAATATTACATGTATTAGGGTCCATAACAAGAACCGATACATTTGCAGCTCCCTCTGTCTGCATATAATTATCAACCTTTTCCTGAACTATAGCCTGAATATTTGCATCAATACTAGTAACTAGATTATAACCATTTACAGGTGCTTCTATAGACTTAGCTACACTGTTATCATCATTGATGTAGGTATATTCTCTTCCGTTGCTACCATTGAGATACTCGTCATAGGCACCTTCAATACCACCCTGTCCATCATTTGTTCCAATGGTATATCCAATGAGATGACATGCAAGCTCATTATTAGGATAAACTCTCTCGTATTTTTCCTCAAAAATTACACCTCTAACCTTGGAGCCTTCATCAGTATCCAGGTAATCTTTGAATGGTTTTACCTGATCATACTCTAAATCTTTTTTTGCAATTTCATAATAAGATTCTTCATTGGATAATAGTTCTGTTATCTCAGCATCAGTAAAACCAAAGTATTTCTTCAATGCATCGACTGTAACTTTCTTATTCTCTTCAAGCTCCAAGATGTTTTTAGGTTCTAATATAAGATTGTAAATCTTCTTTGTGGTAGCAAGTGTAGTTCCATTAGAATCTAAAATATCACCTCTCCTGTAGGGAATAGGTGAACTATTTGAACCCTGTTGCGCTAATACAACCTGCTCATATTCCTTTCCAAAACGAACATTGATTAATACCAAATTAACTATCAGAAGTAAAAAGACAGCCATAAAGGCCACAAATGCAAACAGAAGTCTATTCTTCATTCCTTGTGTAAAGGAAAGATCCTTCTTTTTCCTTCTTTTCTTCGCCATTTTTCATCCACCTTTTTAACGCAAAACTTCCTGAGGCTAATTTGCCTCAGGAACGTCCTGGTATTGCTTAACGTAATCCTCATCTGCACTTTCGTAATAAACTATCTGGCCCTTCTCAGCATATACCATACCCAGTTCATTGGTAGCCACATCATAGATTTCGTCTAATGTGTACATGCTCTCTAGACTAAGTCTGTAAGCAGCATTCTCCTCCTCGATTACCTCTAGCTGTGTCTCTAGGTCGTTAATATTTGCCTGCTGAAGGCTTATTCTTGATTCCATATACAAAACTGCTATACTAGCAAGAATCATAATTAGCACAGCAGATGTTACAAACACTGTGTAACCCATATTAAATGCAAGTGCCTTCTGTGCCTTTTCAGATACCCTCTTGTGCTGAACAGTCTTATTAGAAGCTCTCTTGCGTGTCTCATTATTTGATTTTCTTGCAGGTGCTTGTTCCACCTTTCTCACTGTACTACCATCTATATAGTACATTGTTCTTCTTGGTCTTTCGCCCATACCGCATCTCTCCTTTTAAACATCTATCAAAACTTTTCAAATACTCTTAATTTTGAGCTTTTAGCTCTCTTGTTTCCATCTATCTCCTCATCACTAGGAACAATCGGCTTTCTTGTAACCACCTTTCCCTTTGGTGCTTGTCCACAGGTGCACACTGGAAAATTCGGAGGGCAAATACATGGATTCATGTTTCTTCTAAATATATTCTTGACTATCCTATCCTCTAAGGAATGGAAGGTTATAATAGATAATCTTCCTCCTGGATTAAGTAACTCAATCATCTTATCTATAGAGTTCTCCAAAACCTCAAGCTCGTGATTAAGTTCAATCCTAATCGCCTGAAAGGTTTTCTTGGAAGGATGTCCAGTTCCCTGTCTCATCTTAGCAGGTATAGCAGCCTTAATGATTTCATTAAGCTGACCTGTAGTTTCAATAGGGCCTGATTCTCTAGCCTTTACAATATGCTTTGCAATATTCTTGGCAAATCCATCCTCACCATAATCTCTAATTACTCTAAATAGCTCCATCTCAGAATAGTTATTAACTATGTCCTTTGCTGTTCTTGTCTGACTTTGATCCATCCTCATATCAAGAGGTGTATCTTCTCTATATGTAAATCCTCTATCAACATTATCTAATTGATAGGATGAAACTCCAAGGTCGAGAACTATTCCATCTACACCGCAGATAGAAAGTTCTCCCAAGCAGGACTCAATGTCCTGATAATTACTGTGTACTATATGAATTTTGTCCTTATAGTCCTTTAATCTAAGAGATGCAGCCTTTATAGCATCCATATCCTGATCGATGCCTACAAGCTTTCCGCCCTCACCTAATCTCTTACAAATCTCAAGTGAGTGACCACCACCTCCAAGTGTACCATCAACATATATTCCATCCGGCTTAATATTTAAGCTTTCAATGGTTTCATCCAAGAGTACTGAAATGTGTTTAAATTCCATATTTACCTCCCGGACTAAGCCTCTGATTTCTTTTTCTTCATTGATATACTCTTGGATATTGAACCAATATTGTTACAAGTATTCTTATAATGTGCATCCCATGCTTCCTTAGCCCAAAGCTGTGCTGAGGTTCCATTACCAATAAGAACTACTTCCTTATCAATTCCCATATCTTCTCTCATCTGCTGTGGGATAACTATTCTATACTGACCATCAGGCTCGCATATGTTTGCTGATGCAAAGAAGAAGTTCTGGTAGCTTCTATTCTCCTCATCTGATGGATCCAGTTCATTAAGCTGTGCTGAAAATTTCTCCCACTGTTCTAAAGGAAATAACTGTACATAATCACCATAGCCATTACACATAACAAACTGTGCACCTAAGCCCTGTCTAAGTCTGATAGGCACAATAAGTCTACCCTTAGCATCTAAACTATGATTCGATTGTCCTAACAAGAAACCTGTCATGCCTTATCCTTCCTTTAGAAATAAATTACTCGAGCCTACTCAGCTACCACTGAGCAACCCTCAGATGCCATTCGACACCCACTCAACATCATTTTAAGGCATAAATAAAGGAAATGCAATACCTAGTTTGCATTTCCTCATTGTCGCTTATACACAAAACACCTGTTTGTTTTTTGTCAGTTTTGCATAAATATATTGATTTTTTCACGTTATGTCAACTACTACATAGCATCCACTGAGCATTTTACAACATCCACTAAACATTTCCAAGCATCCACTGAGCTTTTTACAACATCCACTAAACATTTTCAAGCATCCACTCGACTACACAATTGGTACAAATATACTACTTAGACGCTTTCTTTTTCTTTGAATCACCAGAAGAAGACATTTCTTTTACATAATCAAATCTCTTCTTTACTATAATTACAGATGCCACAAGCACGCAGATTGCTGCCACAAGCTGAGACACCTTCATATTAACTCCTGGAATCATAAGGGAATCTGAACGAAGCGCTTCTATCCATACTCTACCTAAGCCATATCCCCATACATACAGAAGAGCCAGCTCTCCATCAAATTTCTTATTCTTTCTATAAAAGAAGATGATTAGGAATATTCCCAAATTCCAAAGTGCTTCGTATAAGAAGGTTGGATGAACACTTATCCATGCAGCATTATCCATATGAACCACATTATTAACCATATTTTGATTAATAATACCCTCTTCCATTAAATTATTTAGGCTTCCATTACCATTAAAATAGCTAACCGGCAAACACATTCTGAATATAGAATCTGTATAATCACCAAAAGCCTCTCTGTTAAAGAAATTACCAAAACGTCCTATAATCTGCCCTGTAAGTAAAGGAAGGACTGCAGTATCAGCCATAAGCTTAATATTGACTTTCTTTTTCTTACAGAAAATTATGGCAGTTATAACACCAGCTATAATTCCACCATATATAGCAAGACCACCCTGTCTAATATTAATCATATCAAGAAAGGTCTCCCAAACTCCCTTACCTGGCTCAATATAGCTATCTAAGCTAAATATTATATAGTATAATCTAGCACCAAGAATGGCTGGTATAATCATCCATAGCATAAAATCAACATATAGCTCATCATCCTGACCTGTTCTCTTAGCTTCCTTAATTGCAATAAAATATGCAAGTATAAATCCTATGGCTATCATTAAACCATATAGCTTTACGTCAAGACCAAACAAGGTAAAGCCCTCTGGTACATCCTTTAAATTAATTCCTAATCCCGGAAATCTTATATCTCCCATATTATTACCTCTTACTATACATTAAACTTGAATAGGATAACGTCTCCATCCTGAACAACGTACTCCTTACCTTCCTGTCTAACAAGACCTTTCTCCTTAGCGGCTAACATGCTTCCACTTTCCATAAGAGCATCATAAGCAACTACCTCAGCCTTAATAAAGCCTCTCTCAAAATCGGTATGAATCTTACCTGCTGCCTGTGGAGCTTTAGTACCCTTAGTTATAGTCCAAGCTCTAGTCTCATCCTCTCCTGATGTAAGATAGCTTATAAGACCAAGTAGAGAATAGCTTGCTTTAATAAGCTTGTCTAAGCCTGACTCACTTACACCAAGATCCTCTAAGAACATCTGCTTCTCATCATCATCAAGCTCTGATATCTCCTGCTCTATCTGAGCACAAACTGCGAATACCTCACTGCCAAACTCTGCAGCATAAGCCTTAACCTTAGCCACATACTCATTAGATGCTGCATCATCAGCAAGCTCGTCCTCAGATACATTTGCAGCAAATATTACTGGCTTTCCAGTAAGAAGATTGTACTCCTTAAGCCACTTTATCTCATCCTCATCATCTGTCTCATAGGTTATAGCAAGCTTACTTTCCTCAAGATGAGCCTTCATCTTCTTCTGAAGCTCAAGCTCCTTAGCCAAAGCCTTATTGTTATTTGCGCCCTTAGCAGTCTTAGCCATTCTTCTCTCAAGAACTTCAATATCCGCAAATATAAGCTCAATATTTATAGTTTCAATATCTCTAATAGGATCAACTGAACCATCCACATGAATAACATTTGAATCATCAAAGCATCTTACAACATGTACAATTGCATCAGTCTCTCTAATATTTGATAAGAACTGGTTACCAAGTCCTTCACCCTTAGATGCACCCTTTACAAGTCCTGCAATATCTACAAACTCTATAACTGCAGGAGTAGTCTTAGCTGAGTTATACATCTTTGTAAGCTCATCTAATCTCTTATCAGGCACAGGCACTATTCCTACATTAGGATCAATAGTACAGAAAGGATAATTTGCTGACTCCGCTCCCGCCTTTGTTAATGAATTAAATAATGTACTTTTACCTACGTTGGGCAAACCCACGATCCCTAATTTCATGTTATGTTAACCTCATTTTCATAAATCTATAATATGCATTCGCATAATCTTACTCATTATACACTATTCAGGATACTTTTTCCACTAAAAATTATTGCCACAATCCCACTTGTGCCATAGTTGATTTTGATTAGCTTTTATCATATAATATGCAAAGTAATTAGGAGGTGCAATATGCAGGAAGCTTATTCAAATTTCGCCACTTGCTACGACCAATTGATGGATAATATTCCATATAATGAGTGGTTCAAATACCTTCATGGGCTTTTGAAGGAACACAAAATTGAAGATGGCATCATCGCCGAGCTTGGCTGTGGCACTGGAAATATTACAGAGCTTATGGCACGTGCAGGCTATGATATGATAGGCATAGATAATTCAGATGCCATGCTGGATATAGCCAATCAGAAGAAATCGGAAAACAACTCTAACTCTCTCTATCTCCTACAGGACATGCGAGAATTTGAGTTGTACGGAACTGTAAAGGCTGTTATAAGCCTCTGTGATAGTATAAACTATATTACCGACAGCGACGATTTACTTCAGGTATTTAAGTTGGTGAATAATTATCTAGATCCTAAGGGAATATTTATATTTGATTTCCACCCTAGATACTATTATAAGGAGATTGTTGCAGACTCTACAATTGCTGAGGATAGGGATGACATAAGCTTCATATGGGATAATTTCTATGACGAAGACGAGGATATTAACGAGCTTGCACTTAGTCTATTTGTGAAGGAAGCTCCGCAGAATGCTAACAACAAAGGTCAATCCAACAATTCTTATGCAACAGAGGACTGCTTATATAGAAAGTATCAGGAGCTTCATCTTCAACGAGGTTATACCTTAGAAGAAATCAAAGAGCTTATTTCTATATCAGGCTTGGAGCTAATAGCAGCTTATGATGCATTTACAAAGAATGAGGCAACTGAGGATTGCGAAAGAATATATATTATTGCCAGGGAACAGGGCAAATAATTAAAAATAAATATTAATAACAATTCAGAATGAGTAAATATAATTCAATTGTGGTAAACACATATAATATGGAGGATAGACATGTCAGATTATATAATAAGAGGAATGGCTGCAAATAATCAGGTTAGATTCTTTGCTTGTAACTCAACAGACACTGTAGAAAAAGCCAGAATAACACACAACACTAGCCCTGTAGTAACCAATGCACTGGGAAGACTTCTCACCGGTGGTGTTCTTATGGGAGCAATGTGTAAGAACGATACAGACACACTTACAATCAGAGTGCAGTGTCAGGGACCAATACAGGGAATGCTTATAACTGCAGATTCTAAGGGAAATGTAAAAGGTTATGTAAGCGAAGCACAGGTAATGCTTCCTGCAAAGGATGTAGCCAAGGCCATAGACCTTGGTGTTATGAGTGTAATCAAGGACATAGGCTTAAAGGAGCCTTATGTAGGACAAACCCATCTGGTAAGTAGCGAAATAGCCATGGATCTCACCTACTATTTTGTAACCAGCGAACAAATCCCATCATCTGTAGCACTGGGTGTATTGCAAAATGCAGACACAACCGTATCTGTTGCAGGTGGATTTGTAGTTCAACTTATGCCATTTGCAGAGGAACAGCTTATATCAGATTTGGAAAAACGACTTGAACAATTCTCATTTACCGAATTGTTAGAAAAGGGGGATTCTGTAGAGCAAATTATTGAACAATTATTTGATGGATACGATACAGTAATTACAGATACTCTCCCATGTAATTACTGCTGCGACTGTAGCAAGGATAGAGTTGAAAAGGCTGTTATAAGTATGGGGCGTAAAGAAATTGCCGATATGATTGAAGAAAACCAACCTGTGGAGGTTGTATGTGATTTCTGTCATACAAAATACACATTTTCACCAGAAGAGCTTCTAAAGCTTCTTCAGCAGGGTATAGCAAAATAAAAAAAAGACCAGGAACCAATATACTTTCTTGGCCGGCCTGCCTAGGGTGGGTCCACGCTGACACTTAAAACGGTCAGCTTAGTCCCCACCCTGTCGCGGCCGGAATATATGTATAGTTCTCCTGGTCTTTTTTTTATGCTGTCATTTTCTCTTCTATCATACCTTTTGCCATATCGCTTAACTCAGTGGTATTATGAGTTGCCACGATTTCTTTATCTATAACTCCTATAAATTCAATGTATACATGAGTTTTCTTCCAAGGAGTATTCTTAGATATATTTTCAGCATTCTTGATTATTGCCACTACTATTGGACAATCTGCCTTCTTAGCAATTTTAAATGATCCACTCATAAAAGGAAGTAGTCCTTCCCCAGTTTTATTTCTTGTGCCCTCAGGATATATTCCTATTGATGCCTCTTGGGACTTAATCAGCTTACTGGCACGCAGGATGGTTTTTGCCTGACTCTTCATATCCTCCTTGTCAAGTTTAGGGCAAAAGCATCTATGCATAAGTCTTCTAATAACCGGCACCTTGTATATAGCCTTCTTAGCGATAAAACCTGTGTTGTACTCTCTGAGAACCCCCATAGTAAGAAGTGGATCCATAGCTGATCTGTGATTACAAACCAGCATAAATTTTTCATCAGGAAGACATTCCTTACCAGAATAATGAGTCTTTATATTCATAAAAATCTCCAAAGACTCAATAATATTATTCACAAAGTATCTGTAAAATGGGCTGTGAGTATCATAGTCCTTATCCATATCAATAAAGGCCGCACAGATACTACAGAATAAGCACCATAACAACGCTAAGGCAACAAAGGTTCCTATTAAAACCAATGGTACCAAATAAATCTTTCCAGGAACAAACCAAATACATGAAACTGCAGCCATGATAATTGAGATTATTCCCATTCCTTTAAGCAACATATAATGTCCTCCAAATTAATCATTATACAATGATAAAATATTCTCTATACTTTCCCTTACCTTATCACGTATGTCCTGAGGTGACACTACCTCAACATCCTGACCAAAACCAACTAACCATCCTATAAACTGTTGACTTGGAACTACATCTACATTAATTGTAAAGAAGCCCTTCTTATTATCTGGGATAATCATAGTACTAAGACCAAATCTGTCAAGCATGGCTCCAATCAAACGATTATTTACTCTTAGTTTAACTAAGCAGGATTCACCACCAAACATTCCAAAGGTCCTCTTAGAATAAGATGGTAGATCAAAATCCTTAAACTCTTTATGTCCTTGTCTTTCCTTATCAGTTATCTTCAAGGACACCATCTTATCAACTCTATAATGTCTGATTTCTTTAAACTCATCATTATAACCTATCAGATAATAG
This sequence comes from Lachnospiraceae bacterium, assembly GCA_017517305.1. Taxonomy (GTDB): domain Bacteria; phylum Bacillota; class Clostridia; order Lachnospirales; family Lachnospiraceae; genus Coprococcus_C. The sequence goes on from JAFWZV010000009.1 coordinate 130,361, forward strand.
TTCTCGTCCTCCCAGGTGAGAGCCCAAGGACTTACCTCATAAATTTTTCCGTCATGCTTTACCTCTAACTCCTTGCTTGTATTCCAAGCAGTATATTGGAACTCAACACGAACCCTCTTATGTATAGCCTCATGAAGCTTATCCACTGCCAAAAAGATTTTCTCATTAGGGGTTTTAACTCTATTAATTACATGAACCTGTCTCTGAAGCTCTACAGCCTGATGCTTACTTGTCAGTCCCTCAATCTTTTTAATTAGGGCATCTGTTTTCTTAGATGTCATAAACTTTGAGGACTGTACTGCATCCACCAATAGCTTTAGCTCTGCAAGTTCAAAATCTCTGCTTACCAGTTTGTAAACAGTTTCCCTACCAGCCTTTTCCTTTACAATGTCCAAACCATATGAATTTAGACATTCTATATCATTGTATATGGACTTTCTCTCTGATTTAATATCATAGGATTCAAGATAGTCTATCATCTCATTGACAGTAATTCCATGATTTTCATCAGTATCTCTCATAAATTTATCCATTAGATAAATCATCTTCAGCTTTTGATTACTAGATTTTGCCATAGCCCTGCTCCTTAAAGTAACTTACCAAACTCCAATACCTTCTCTATGCTTCCGTCAATCTTAAGCTTTCCAAGTGTAAATGCAGCCACAGGGTCAAGCTTACCCTCCATAAGCTTAATGAAGTTCTTTGACTTCATTGTAATTAAAGCCTGTCTATCAAAGTACTCGTAAGGTTCTACTGAAAGCTTTCCATCCTTAACCTCTACATAAAAGGCTCCAGCGCCCTCCTCAGTTATATTTACCTGAATTGCAAGGAAGCCATCCACTTTACTAGTATCTGCATCCTTTAATCTTTCTCTTACCTTTTCAACAATCTCTTCGTATGTCATATCATTATTCTCCTTTCAAATTTATATAGATTTATTATACAAAATCCAGAATGCGTAGTCAATAATTAAGTCCAATAAATTACCCATGGTCAATTATCAATACTATAGTCCATTTGCTTCCTCTTGCTCTATCTCTAGATTTCTTTTATTCCATTTCTTCGATATTATGTCAACTATAAATATACTAACAAAGGCTATTATAGTACCAATGGCCGCTCCTGCAATCACGTCTGTAGGATAATGAACTCCTATATAAAGTCTAGAGAATGCCATAAGTATAGAAATCACAAATATTGGTACTCCAATCTTTCTTGGCATCATAATAAGAATTACAACTCCCACTGCAAAGGCATGAGCTGCGTGACCAGATGGAAAGGAAAAATCCTTTTGTTTATCCACAAGGTTAATCAACCCCTCTACCACCTCGTAAGGTCTGGTTCTAGCAACTATATTTTTAATTCCAAGATTCACAGTCAAAAAGGTAATAATTAATGCAACTGCCGATGTAACCCCCACCTTTCTTGTGTTACTAAGCACAAGAAACAACACGGTCAATACTATCCACAAGCATCCACTATCCCCCAGTCTGGTTATTCCCTTCATAATAGTCGTCATCAAATCTGTTCTCATATTTTCCTGAATCCATAACAAAATATTGGCATCCCACTCTAATAGTACATTCATTCTTCCATCTCCTTGTTTCAATAGCTTCAATACATAATCTTAATATTATAATTTTATATTCTATATTCTATCCAAGTCAACTAAAAATATAGACAAGTTTTGTTGTTTTTAATTAAAACTTTTGATATGATAATTTCTGTTAGAAATGAGGTGTTAATAATGGATTTAATAGATTTACATGTACATTCAAACGCATCTGATGGTTCCCTCACACCAGCAGAGGTAGCTGACGAAGCAATAGCTATGGGACTTAAAGCAATAGCACTTACAGACCATGACACAGTTGACGGAGTTGCTGAAATACTTGAATATACTAAGAATAAGGATTTGGAAGTAGTTCCAGGAATAGAGCTTTCCTGCTACTACAAAAACAGAGAGATTCATATACTGGGTTTCTATGGAGATTATGAAAATCCTGAACTTCAAAAGGAATTAGACTCCCTAAAGGAAGCCCGAGAAGGTCGTAACAAAAAGATGATTGAGCTTATGCAGGCAGATGGATTAAACGTCACCATGGAAAAGCTACTCCATGGCAACCCTGACAGTGTAATTACCAGAGCTCATTTTGCAAGAGTGCTTGTAGAAGAAGGAATCTGCAAAACCAAGGATATAGCCTTCAAAAAATATATAGGTATCGGTTGCAAATATTATCTTCCAAAGCCACAGGTTACCTGTGAAAGAGCTATGGGAATACTTAATAAGTATTTCAAAGCAATATATCTGGCTCATCCTCTTCTATACCACTTTGGTTATGCGCAGATTGAAGAGCTTTTAATATATTTAAAATCTCTAGGATTAGATGGTCTAGAAGCATATCACTCCTCTAATAACAGCTACGAAAGTGACAAGCTTCGTTCTATGGCTTTGAAACTAGACTTAGGTATATCCGGAGGCTCAGATTTTCACGGTGTGGTTAAGCCAAATATAAAAATGGGTATTGGACGTGGTGGTATGCGTATTCCTATGCGCTTGCTTGACAACATCAAAGCTTCTATAAAGGATTAGACAAATATCAAAAACACTAATAAAAATAAACAGCCTAGGGCTTATGCCATAGGCTGTTTATTTTTATGAATCCGACGTAAGAATACCTGTAGTTCCTCTGCTCTTCATTAATTCATAATGATTTTGCTTATTCTTGTACATACAAGCATCTGCCTCTGCAACTACTTGTTCGATATCCTTTCCTGCACCAACTGCATACCCAACGGAAGCAGATATAGGAATCTTGGTTGCATGATTTTTCTTATCTATAGAGCTTTGAATATTAACCACCAGCTCGGCTATTGCTTCTCTGTTTAAGCCCTCACCAATAACAACAAATTCATCTCCTCCTATACGATAAGCTTTACATACATCCTTAGTAAACTCTGTTATGGAGGTTGTTATAGCTGATATAAGATAGTCTCCACTATCATGGCCCATAGTATCATTTACCTTCTTTAAGCCATTAATATCCCAGAACATTACGCCTACCTGGGAGACCGTAGGATAATACTCGTGAACCATCTCCAGATATTTATTCCTGTTATAAAGCTGAGTCATCATATCCGTCTCGCCTAGAATTCTTAACTCTGTTTCTCTTCTTGCATTGGAAGCGATAACATTTGACAAATGCTTAATCATAGGAATGGTTGCAAAAAGCACTAAACATCTAGGTACTGCATAATATAATGGCAACGTTCCCCATGGATTGGTATTCACTGTAGTCAAAATAAACTCTCCTGTAACAGGATCAATATGGTTATCCTTCACCTGATTAGTTAAAACAAGCATATTAGCATCACAGATACCAAAGTAAAAGCCAGCCATTACAATGGCGAATACACTTATTACTGATATAATGTAGGCAAAATTAATTAACTTATTATTCTTATACTGAGCAGAACAAAGTATAGGAATAACGCTTACTAAAACTATGTGATAGGTTAAAAAAGAACCTAAAATAGTAACAAATATTACCATAACAATCATAAGCAAATACTTTGTTATAGGTTTATCTGCCATTAGCTTTACAATAAGAGCAGATATTATAGTACAGATAGTACACCCTATCATACTATAATACATAAGCTTATCCTGAATAATGAAAATATCCAGAATGTTAAGTATAACTGTAAATCCAACTATGACAGTCATAATAATCTGACATTTGAGGGTGAATCTATTACTAGCAGCTTCACCAGTATCGATTGTAGTTGTAGAATTAATACTTTTATCCATTATTGTACCTCTTGCATTATATTAATTATCAACAATCAACTTTCTATTTACACACTGAACAACATTTTACACTAATTTGCTAATTCTTGCAATTTTTTTAGGCGTAAATTTACAAACTGTTAACATTTTTCTACATTTTTATCATTTGACGTCATATATAATTGAAGAAAACTTTATGCTATGATAAAATGTTTGTATTCGTTATATTAAGGAGGTATCTATGGAAAACTGGAGCTTACACCCCAGACCACAGATGAAAAGGGATTTATTCCTAATTCTAAAGGATAATTGGACCTTGAATCGTATGCCTATTACTATGCCATATCCACCACAATCAAAGCTTTCAGGCTTTAATCATGGTGTGGGCAACGTTTTAAATTATAAATGTTCATTTACAATTCCAACTAGCTTCACCAAAAAGAGAATATTACTACATTTTGGCGCAGTGGATCAGTTTGCTAGCGTAAAGCTTAACGGTAAACATATCGGTGAGAATGAAGGTGGTTATATACCATTTTTCTTCGATGTCACCGACGAAATCAATCGCTATGGTGAAAACATTTTGGAGGTAGTAGCCACAGATAAGCTTGACACTGATTATCCCTATGGTAAGCAGTCAAACACTCCTTCTGGAATGTGGTATACCCCTGTAAGTGGCATCTGGCAAAACGTATGGTTAGAAAATGTACCAGACACATATATACAACACCTCAGCATGGACATGGACCTAAATTCCGTGGGTATAGAGGTAAATACCAACAAAAAGATAGACAATTATCACATTGATATACATATGCCTGACGGAAGCATATTAGAGAAAAATATTTCAGGTAATTATGGAACCATCAAAATTGACCATCCAATACATTGGACCTGTGACAATCCGTATTTATACAAATGTTTTATAAGTTGCGGAGAGGACACTGTTGAAAGCTACTTCGGTCTTAGAACTATAACCATTGAAAATATTAAGGGTATTAACAGAGTATGTCTTAATGGGGAGCAAATCTTCATGCATGGAGTCCTTGATCAGGGGTACTTCCACGACGGATTATTTCTCCCTAAATCAGAGGAGGGTTACGACAAAGATATATTAGCCATGAAGGAATTGGGCTTTAATCTTCTCAGAAAGCACGTTAAGATAGAACCCGAATATTTTTATTACGCCTGCGATAAGCTGGGCATTCTTGTTATGCAGGATATGGTCAATAGCGGAGAATATTCATTTATGAGAGACACCGCTATGCCTACTGCAGGCTTTAAGAAGCGTGAAGATGTTCTTCTATCCAAAGAAAACATTAGAAGACAAATCTTCGAGAAGCAGTTAAAGCTTACTATCAAGCATTTGTATAACCACCCTTCCATTATAGCCTACACTATATTCAATGAAGGCTGGGGACAATTCAACAGTGATGAAATGTATGATTTGGCTAAGGATTTAGATAGAACCAGATTGGTAGACGCAACCTCTGGTTGGTTCCATCAAAACAACAGCGACTTTGATAGTGAACATATCTATTTTAAGAACAAAACCCTGAAACCAAAGGAACGACCATTATTCGTTACAGAGTGCGGTGGATATAAATTCATGGATTCTGATCATTTCTTCGGAGATAAGGAATACGGCTATGGAAGCTGTAAGACTATGGGAGACTTTATGTGTAAGATTGAGGAAATGTATGAAAAGATGATTATCCCAGCTATGAACAAGGGTGTGTGCGGATGCATCTACACTCAGCTTTCTGATGTGGAGGGCGAAATCAATGGCTTATATACCTACGACAGACAGGTTTGTAAGGTTGATAAGGGTCGTATGAATGTAATTAAAGAAAAGCTGACTTTTGCGTAGCTCAACATTATGTAAACTATAAAAAGAGACCATGGAATCAATGTATTTTCTTGGCCGGCCTGCCTAGGGCCGGTCCACGCTGACACTAAAACGGTCAGCTTAGTCCCGACCACTGTCGCGGCCGGAAGGAAAGTAGTTGGATTCCATGGTCTCTTTTTTAAAGTTCTAATGTTGAGATAATATTCTCTGTCTCAAACTTTGGATGAGCTGTTAGAATTCCCTCAAAGGCAAGCTGGTTGTCCTCCGAATGCTCCACCTGTCTGGAATAAGAATATGCGCAACGAAGCTGTGTATCCACACTAAGATTCTTATCATTCTCAATCCACTTGGCAAGCCCCATCTCTCTTATGATAAGGGTGCTTACAACTGAAAGCTTAACCATACCAAGAATGTTATAATCATATATTCCGCCTAAGAAATAGGTATATATGAAGTAGTTTAAAATATGCTCATACTCATATTCTCTAGTTTTCATAGCAGACACAAATTCTGACTTTAAGCTCTTGTATTCTTCCGGTGTATGTCTGTGATATAAGAGACTTATTATCTCCCCCATGGTTTTAGGCCAATCCTCGTTAATATTCTCCAAACCTAAGAACATATCTATGTATTCCTTCATAAGCTGGTAGCCGATATTGTTACCCACTGGGGATAGGTCTTCTGACTGCCTTAAAACTATGTAGTTCTTCTTTTTCTTCTTAGAAAGCTTTGACTTCCCATTCTCGCTATCATCCTGACTTAAAGTTCTCTGACTCAAGTCATGCTGACACTTATCTAGTACATCATCAAGCTTTTGGAATATTCCCTTAGAAAATGCACTAAGCCTTCTCTTAGAGCCCAGCTTCTCATAATCAAATATAAGTGGTTGAACCTTCTCAGTAAGAAGAAGAATCTCCTTCATACGTTGGTCTATGGACTTAGTTCTATCTGCTGTAATTGCAAATATAAGCTTTCTAACTCTAAGAAGCACATCCAGTAGCTTCTTATCTACCTTCTCCCCCTTATTCTTAGCTTCGTCTACTCTGCATTTGAACCTATCTTTGTCAGGATTATTAATTACAAGACCTGCTGCAACAGGACAGCTCATAGAAAGTGCAGCCTCAACCAAGTCACCATACTCCTCAAAATGTCTAGGATATCTAGTGCAGGTTTTACAAAGCTTATCCTCTCCCTGATTAATAATCAAATCACAGAGATTACAATCATTTAAGAAGGCGCAACGCTCTCCACATCTCTTATATATCTTTTCTTCAAAATCAACCTTATCCCTTACATATTCACCAGCTTCGCCTGTCATATTCTTATAGAACTCTAAAGTCTTATCATCTATGACTATAGCCCAGCCTGCACAGCAGGTATCAGGACACTTGTCAGCGATGCATTTGAACTGGTTATAGTAGGATGGCATTCGAAATTCCATAGTCTACTCCTTTTGTGGTTATTGGATATTGGTTTGTAACCAAACACAAGTGTATTATGATGTGATTTCTGGAATATGTCAAGGTTGATAAAAACATATATTAAATGCTCTATCCAACTAATGAAGAAAACCATGGTTCTTTGTCTTTTTAGTATTTATTTAAGTACTAGCTTAGGAGTATTCTGCAAATTATTAATCATTGTTTTATACTTATTAGTTCCAAAATCTTCTACAATGCTGGTTATTCGAGAGCCTGCATCCTTTGATGACGCTCCACAAAGCTATTCATCATATTAGCCAAATCTGATTTTGTTACAACATCACTGAGTTGATTCACAACATCAAACATACGACTTTCGATTGTTACAATATCAGATTTTAACTTCGAAATATCTCGTGTATTATCAACAGTTTGCATAGAAAGCTGGATATATTCTCTATGTCCGATAAGTTCTCGGTTATGGATTATGAAGTCTTTCATCTTCTTAAAGGTTCGAATCAAGGCCTTGCTTTGTCTAACGGCAAGTTCCCCTCGAAGAACCGTCATCAACATATAAATCCCTTGCTCAGTAAATGCCTTGGGTGGTTTTCTTCTACCACCCCAACTTGATGTCAATTTTTTTGACATCAAGTCATTAAACTCATCTTTACTTAACTCAAACATAAAATCCCCATCAAACTTTTCAATATTATTCTTTACTTGTTGATTAAATTTTGTAGTGGAATATCCATATATCTCCGCAAGTTCAAAATCCAGCATAACCTTTTGCCCTCGAATAAAATAAATTCTATCCTTCAATGTCCCTTCAGTTATAACAATAGCATTTTCCATCTGTTCCATATCACCAGCCTCCTTTTATATACCTTCTGTATACATATTATTCTATTAGTATCTTTATTGCAAGCAATATTTATTGTATAATTATATTACTTTTAATATACAGGGAGGTTGCCTTATGAATTCAGAGGATTATGGAACTTTGATTAAAAACTTAAGAATAGAACATGGACTAACCCAAAACCAGGTTGCTGAATCACTGGGAGTTACACCAGGATATATCAGCAATGTTGAAAACAATAGGACTGCTATGTCACTTCGCATATTAACTTACTATGCCCGTCTGGTAGGTTGTTCTCTTGATTCACTGGTGGGTGAATTAGAACCAGAATATACAGAAACTGCTCTGGATAGGAAATTGTATCAGGCAATATTGAAGCTTGATATAGAGACTAAGGAAAAGCTTTTAAAAACCATAGAAATTTGGAGTGAAGAATAAAGAAAATGCTGTAGTATATCAAACCGATACACTACAGCACTCTCTTTAAAAATCAACCTTCTCAATATCATTTCCTACAGAAATTATAAAACCTGCTCTATCCTGCTTAATAAGCTCCATGTCACGTTTACCGGAACTCTTAATTGGAAATGCTTCGATAATCTTATATCCATGTGGCACACTATGTTCAGGTAAATTAGCCTTGCAAATATTATGAATATCCTTAATAAGCTGCTCCTCTGTCAATTCACAGCTTTTCTCCATAATGATATGAGCAACAGGAACATCATAATCTCCCACACTTATACCCACAACTTCACATTGTGCTACATACTCATTCTTATATATCTGACTTTCCACATCAAAACAATACTCTTCATCACCAGTTTCTGGCTTAAATGTATCTGTGGCTCTTCCAAGAATGTAAACGAACCCTTCCTCGTCCACATATCCAATATCTCCGGTCCTTCCCCACAGAGTACCATTTTCGTCTTTATAAAAGTACTCATTGGTAGCTTCTGGATTCTTAAAATATTCCTTCATATGAGCTGGAGAATCAACTCTTATCTCTCCACGCTCATCATATTTTAATTCTTTATTTGTGATCATATCAAAAGCTGCTATAGTTACACCTTTTATAGGAATTCCTGTCGACCCCTTTTTTCTAACTGTCATAGAATCAGTTGACACAGTACTTCCCAACTCACACATACCATATCCTTTCAACAACACTGACTCACATCTACATTTTTTCAAAAAGTCATTAATCATATTCTCAACTCGAGGTAAGATCAACTCACCCCCTGTAATAGGATATTTTAGTTTAGACATATCAACATTATCTAACACCCCCGAACTCAATGCATATAACCACTGAGATGTGGAGCCCAATGTCATATTAGGAGAATATTTTCTTATGTCTTTAGCAAAATTTTCATTATTGTAGACTGGTTCCATAATTACTGTAATACCTAAGCAAATAGGCATTAAAATACACAGAACCAATCCCGTAGAAAACCAAGCAGGAATAATCTGCAAAAACTTATCACCTCGATTATATGGAAAATCTGGGCTAAGATAATGGGATATGGTCGCATTTATTCCATCGTTGGTAAGCACAATTCCCTTAGACGCTCCTGTGGTTCCAGAAGAATATACCATAACCAGTGGCAGATCTTTTTCATATGTTACATCAGGTACATCTCCTACTGACTTACCAGACACAATAAAATCCGACCATTTTACTACAGCTTGACTGTAATCAATGTCCTTTTTCATCTTCACAGATGCAACTATCTTTGTTATACCAGACATTTCGTTACACACAGGTATTACAACAGTCTTCTTTATGCACAATTCTTTAAGTATCGGCTGAATTTTTCCATAAAGCTGATCCAACACAAGCATAACCTCCGCATCAGTTTCATTGATACGGTCCTTAATCTGTTCAACTGTAAACAATGGATTAATCATATTTGCAACTGCGCCGATACGACACAGTGCAAGAGTAGCATATATAAGCTCCGGTGTAGCAGATGTGAACATAATAACCCTGTCACCTTTCTTCACACCATTTGCAATAAATGCTTTCTTAACCCTTTCTACATTCTCAAACACAGTTTTGTATGTAATCTTTCTTCCAAAATACATCAACGAAACATCATCTGGATGCTTTGAATTAATCTCATAAATGCTCTCAAATACAGTTTTTTGTGGTATAGGTGCATTGATAGCTTCCTGGCTATAGTATTTCAACCATGGCTTGTCTATGGATGGGTAGCCGGTTAGTTGTTGGTTCATAATTTCCCTCTCCCTTATCATTTAGTTCAATAGATTTATCCCATAAGCTGTTTCACATACTCTTCTCCCATAGTTTCTAATTCCTTGAAATTATGTTTCGTATTCTTATATGGTATCTTCTCGATACATTCTATGTACTTAGGAACCTCATAGTCTGGCAGTTCTTCCTGACACTTCTTCATAATGTCAGCTTTTATTGTTTCTATGTTTGCCTTATCTTCATTGACTTCGGCATATGCCATAGGTACAAATGAGCCATTATGTTCTACATCCGTAACACCAACCACAACACAATCTCTTACGGATTCCATTTCAAGTATTACATTCTCAATAGTTTCAGGAGCTATCTTAAATGCCTCTCTCTTTATAAGTCGCTTGGCTCTACCTGTTATATATACATATCCATCCTGATCCACATAACCCAAATCACCTGTATGTATCCATGCAAGACCATCATCATGAGTTTGTTTTATACGCTTGGTTTCCGCTTCGTTATTTAGATAACCTACAAAAACGCTATCCGAATGGATGCATATTTCTCCCTCTTTGCCTGTGTTCAGCATATAAAATGTGTCTGGTTCAAAGGTTGCAACTGTAATGCCTTTCATTGGTATGCCTACAGAATCTGGTTTATTAGCATATACAGGAGATATAATCGCTGCGCCAGTAAGTTCATTATTTCCATAGCCATTTATTATCGGTGTTTCAAAAATATGTTCCATACTCAGTATTTCTTGATCAGATATTTTATCACCACCACATACAAATGCTTTCACTCTTGATAGCTTTACCTTAATTTTTTCCAGTTCCAATAAAGCCTGTTTTTCTTCATCATTACTAACATTCTCGCCATCCCCTGATAATGTTGTTTTTTCTTTCAGTTCGATTACCTTGCCATATAGATATCTATAATGTAATGGTGCCGCGCAGGAAAAATCATATTTGCCCAAATCATCATAAACCGTTGTTTCAGAAACAAATGGTGTCATTTCTGCCTTCATGCCAAATGCCAATGCAGCATATATTGAATTATTTAACCCATATATAATAAACGGCGGAATAGCTACATGCATAGTTCTTCCAACTGCAAATTGCAAATCCGTGTACGCTTCTTTTTGCATAGAAGCATTAAAATTATACTCCGTATGCATAATAGACTTTGCCTTGCCTGTACTTCCGCTTGACTGAACAATAATAGCAATTCTATCCTTTTGTAATGGAACCGGCTTTATCTGACTATTCTTATCACCTGTTTTCAAAAACTTTTTATAGAGCTGAATTCTTTTATCTTTCGGTATAGTTATTTTCTTTCCTTCTTTTTTGTCCTTCATATTGGCTAATGTTTTGATAACAGGATTTAAATAATCCTTAGGTGATGCAACCAACACTGTAGATACATCTGTCTCATCTATAATCTCCATAATGGCATCAAGAATTCCATCAAACACAACCAGCACCTGACAATTACTTTCATTAATGTTCTTAACCAAGTCCTTGCCCTTAATTCTTAAATCTATCCATTTTGAAGTTGCACCAATTTTGCTAAGTGCAAGTAGGTTTTCCTGCACTATTGGCATATTTATGGTGCATATTCCGACTGTCTCTCCATCTTTGACACCTATCTTTGCATACGCATCCGCCAATCGGTCTACATTATTCTTCAGTTCTTTAAATGTAATATTTTTACCAAGAAATCCTATAGCGTCCACATCCATATTGTTTATGTTCTGCTCAAAGACGGTTGTGTACAGTGTTTGGTTTAGGTCAAATTGGCGAACCGGTGTGGTTCTGTGGTATTTTGATTGTGGTATCATCATTCATCTCCTATTATTCAATACTTTGTAATTTTTGTGGCTTCTTGCTTAATCAAAATCTCTATTTCTGATTCACGTTTTCGTTCATTTGACCATTGATATTGATGTAATTTAGCATAATTTTCTAATTATATCTTCTGTGATACATTTAAATTTAACATAACTGCTGCCGCTGACACTATTATCAAAATTTTTGATAATTCCATACTTGCCTCCTCTCGTTTCATTTACTTGGTGATGGTGTTAATGGTGGATTTGGATCAAATATTAATAACAACATTATGCTCAACCTCACTTTCCTAAAAATAAAATTACATACAATATAATTAAAACCAGAAAATTTATATATGTAATAATGTTTAACATATGATGTGCTTTTCGTTTACTTATATTCGTATCATAATAAGTTTCAGCACATATTTTATACGTCCTAAATAACATTCCACTAATATAGTCCGTCATTTCTGTTTCAAAGTCATCGTATTCATGCAGATTTACCATTTTGTCCTTGATATCTTTTGCAATTAGATTTACTGGAAAATCTTTGTACTTAAATTTAAATGAAAAATATGCTTTAAATGTATATAGCATTTGTAATACAAATAGACATATGGCAACAACTTGTAACAATATCAATATCCTATCATCCGCTACACACATATCAATATTTTCAATACTATAAATAATTAATCCCGCAGTCGCTGATAAAATAGTGAATGTTATACCTAGTTTTCCATCATAATAATTTCTAATCATTATTTCATGTTCATATAGTTCTTTATAAATTCTCCATAGTTTCATTTGTCACCTATATCAACCCTTCCTCACACAACTCATCTCATACTCATAATCCAGCAACTCATATTCCTTAAGTCGTCGTTGTACTTCTCTATCCCAATAATCCTCTTCCACATTACATCTCTTACAAGTAGGCAACATTTCCCATATATCCCACTTTAATGTAGCCAGTACTTCTCTTAAGTATTGAATACGCTCTGCCTTATCAGCATCCTTATCCACAGAAATCACTTCGCCATATTTCACATAGCATATATCATCTACATATTCTAGACACACAGGGACTATTGGTACATGTGTAGTCTGAGCCATTTCTATTACTCCCCAATATAATGGCAATACAGGGAGTGAAGGTTCCAAATTCCATGTACCCTCTGGGAATATACATAAGGATTTCCCTTTGTTTATTACCTTTTTCATCTTTTGCTTTGACAAAGCTTTACTTTTTTTATCTTTTCTGTCCACCCATATTATTCCATTCCAAGTAAGCCCGAATCTGTCTATGAATTTCATACGCTGCTTTCCTGCTAGGAATGAAAATTCGCCAGGTATCAACTCCATCAGATATTGTCCATCCCATTTGCAAGAATGATTTGCTGCATATATGCAATTAGACTTTAATGTTGGATGTTCATTTACCTCTTGAAACTTATGTATCCTTTGTCCTTTTAGTATCTTCTTAAGTAAGCTCTTAAACATAATCTCTACCTCTTCATCCCCAGCATTCCATTCAACCATGGAATCCTTTTTACAATTTCCACCAGCATAAAAGTTATCACCACAGAAACACCTATGATAATCCCTATCTGTCCACCGACACCACAGTTCATATACTCCAACACATAATATCCAACAGTTATAACCACGGTCATATGTATGTAATAGATTGCAAAGGATTTTGATGATAGATACTTCATTAACGCATTAGTTTTGTTAAGAAATCTTTGTCCAAATCCTATGGTTCCAAACACCGCAGTGGTACATGATATAGCCCACACAAGTCGCCTCCATGCATAGTCGATAGACCAAACATCCATATCGTGCATAGGTATAAGCATATATGTAGTAAAGAAATGCTTGTACACATCCAAAGCATTTCCGTCAAAGTCATAGTGATTTCTCAGTGTATAATATGATTGAATTGGAACCCATAAAAACAAGCCAACAAAAAAAGGCACCAAAAGTCTTTTGAATCTTTTCATGTAATACTCTTTAATGGTTCGTTTCTTTAAGCTATACATAGTTGTTAGTCCTGCTATAAAAAACAGCACAGACATGTACCAGCTAGTAAGAAAGCCATATATCAGGGTAGGTACTAAGGATTTATCACCTTCTACATAAAAGCCTTCTTTTAGGTGGTATATCTCACATGTATGTGCTACGAATAGCCCTATTATTATTGTTCTAATGTTGTCTAGGTAGTATGTTCTGTCCTTGGTCATATCGATAGCTTTTTCCACAAAATTTCATACACTTTTCTACATTTTCTTCTTGTTAAGAAGAATTATAGTGTATAAAAAAGCTATAATCAAGAAAAATATTCTTGTTAAGAAGAATTTGGGGTGATTATGTGAAAGCTTTTTGGTATAACTCAGAACGAAAAAATGTCTGCGGAATTAGAATAAAAGAGCTTAGAAAACAGAAGAAACTGTCTACTAAGCAATTAGAAATAATGGCTAATCTAGCCGGATATGATTTTATAACTCAGAATGCTATCACTAAAGCTGAACTGGGAATACGATTCATCCCTGATTATGAAGTCGCCATATTTGCAGAGCTACTAGATACAACTCCTGCTTATTTACTTAATTTTGAAAATAAATCTGATGAATTAAAATAGCCTATTGTCTCAAAATATTAATTTTGAAACAACAGGCTATTTTTACATTATACATACCATATTAATCTATTCCCAAACGATTCTGTCTTCTATATTCATCCTTCATAGAAAAATAATTATACTCTATCATATCCTCATTACTAATATACTCATCTGCTTTATCACAATACTCATAACGAGCTTTGTAATATAATTTTTTGCCCTTAAATGTATTCGTTTCCTCTACCTCAACAAAACTAACCTCATGTTCCTCCATGCAGCATAAGCATAGTTTTTTTATAGAACTAATTAATTTCATACATTTTACCCCTTCTTGATATATCTTTTTTACTCTATTATTTGACAACATCAAGGATGACAAATAATAAAAAATAACTTGATTTTATAAAAATACTATTATATAATTTCTACAAAGGAAGCGGGTTTCTAACCATCTGACAGTGTTGTCCATGATGGGTATCTCGTTTCTTTTTTTATGTTTTGTATATCATACAAATACAACTTCCCATCTTCTGAATACCTAACAATCAACACAGCTTGATATGTATTGTATTCTATAATTTCACCATTTTCACTAGTGACAGGTAACGCAAAACGCGTATTATATCTAAACCAACCTTTCCCTGCTTTTTTTCCATGTTTCTTTTCAAAATCCTCCTTCCATCTCTTTCCTGTTGCAATTTCTATCATTTCGCAAATCCCTTGGGACATATTAGCTTTCACTTTCGGAAGCGCACCCATCAGTTTATTCGTATACTTTGAGCCAGTATATTCATCAACAAACAATCTATCGATATAAATCAAATCCTCCGTTTCAGATACTTCGATAATTTTTCCAACATAACGAATTAAGTAGTTTTCAACTTCTTTCCACGAAATACTCCTTTTCCCCTTAAATATAATCTGAGGAATTATAACTACCCTGTCACCATTACCATCAATTGCAACAAGCACATTATTAGTTGTTTCTTTCATTGAAGATGTTTCTTCACAATATGCTTTTTCATCACTCGCTGCTAACGTTTTTGTATTATTCATAAATTCATCCTTTCTGTATATACTTATTATATATATTGTATCCTATTAGTATTTTTATCACAAGCAATATTTATTGTATACTTATATTCATATTAATATATTGGAGGTATATCCTATGGATGAAGAAAACTACGGATTAATGATTAAAAATTTAAGAATAGCAAATGGATTAACACAAAACCAGGTTGCTGAATCACTGGGAGTTACACCAGGATATATCAGCAATGTTGAAAACAATAGGACTGCTATGTCACTGCGCATATTAACTTACTATGCCCGTCTGGTAGGTTGTTCTCTTGATTCAATGGTGGGTGAATTAGAACCAGAATATACAGAAACTGCTCTAGATAGAAAACTGTATCAAGCCATACTGAAGCTTGATATAGAAACCAAGGAAAAGCTTTTGAAAACCATAGAAATCTGGAATGAATAAATATAAAAATAGCCTATTGACTCAATTGAGACAATAGGCTATTTCATTTACTACTACATTGTAATTTCTACTCTCCCCACAGATACTCATAAACATCAAAGCATCTTACATTTAACCACATCTGATTAATTCTCTCATTTCCTTCCTTGTCGAAGTATGCCATAACCACACTTCTGTCTGTAACCTCTTCAGGTGGATACTGAGCGAAGAGCTGTCTTCTGGTTTGCTCCTCCCAGGTTGTGAGAGTATATTCTGCGATTTCCTCATCTGTAAGCTCTGATGCATGCTTACCTGTGAAGAAATGGCTAACAGGATACTCAACTAAATCCTCTGGGTCTTCCTCCTCCGGGTCAGCAGAATATAAAAACTCTATATACTGGAATATGGAATCATCCTCTCCACCTGCTATAACTGAGGTGTATCCGATGTACCACATATTTCTAATAGCATTCTCCGGCATAGACACAAAGTTTACAAATGCCTCTGCAGCCATCTGCTTATCTGGATCCTCACCGATTCCGTCCTTAAGCATTACCCAACCGTCAAACCAAAGATTTGTTGCTTCTTCAGGTGCTGAATAGCATAGGATTACTCCCTCTTCCTCAGCCTGGTCTAAGGTATATACTGCATCTCCTGACCACTGCTGGTTGGCAACCACCTTACCAGATACCATATCTGCTTTACCGCTGTCTGTCTCAAAGGAGTAAACATTTTGCTTGATATCTGACAGAATATCCTCTGTAGCATCTATAGTTTCCTTGTCTGTAGCATTTAATAGTTGCTCCATCTTAGCATAGTAATCCTCTGAATTTATAAACTCATCTGAAAGAAGTAAATCCTTATTATAGATACTATTACCTGCAAAGTACGCATCTCTGACACTATCCTTTATGGTAACCTGCTTCGAATACTTCTTACTTAAAAGTAAATCCCAATGACTTGCTTCCTCTGCGCTTATAACCTCAGGATTATAAACTATACCAAGAGTTCCCCACATATAACCTGCAGCGTACTTTGACAGTGGCTCTCCCTCTATGGAAAGCTCATCATATACGCTTCTAATATATGGCGACAAGCCCTTTGCGTAGTAATTTGTCTCTATGCTTGTATCATAAAAGTCCTCTGAATAAGGAATCAGCATATCCTCAGTCATAAGCTTCATTATCATGTATTCTGATGGACACACCAAATCATAGGTATCACCCATAGACATCTGGTTGTAGAGCTCCTCATTGGTACCAAAGGTTGAATACTCAACTCTTACCTCCTTACCATAGGTCTCATAAAACCATGCTTCAAAATCCTCTACTATACCTGTTTCTGGGCATATTACTGTACCATTTTCAAGTTCAATGGTTTCCTCCTCAGGATCCCAATCTCCCTCGTCAATATATTCTTCCCAGTTGCTCACTCTAAGAACAATTACATCCTCGTCAGAGCCACCATCACTACTACAGCCTGAGAGTGTAAATATATTTCCCATAAGCATAACAAGGCATAGGATATATGTAATTAATTTCTTACTATTCTTTCTCAACTTTTCTTCTCCTCTTTCTTAGCTATCACATTCTGCGCAACAACATACAAAGCTACAAGTACAAATATCACCGTAGACAGCGCCCAAAGTGCCGTCTTAATATCCGTCTGAGCTCCCTTTGTAGCATTTACAACATAAGTGCTTATGGTATCAAAGGTTGCCGGCTTAGTATAGGTTGTAATGAAATAATCATCTAGAGAAAGAGTTATAGCTGTCATAAAGCCTGATATAATACCTGGAACTATCTGTGGTATTACGACCTTTCTAAGAGCCATGGAAGCATTACATCCAAGGTCTAGGGCTGCCTCGTAAAGCTGATGATCCATCTGTTTTAATCTAGGTAGCACTGACAGATATACAAAAGGTGTACAAAGGGCAGTCTGACCGATAATAAGTGGCAAGAAGGTCTCCTTTCTAACCTTGAAAAATACTATCATAAGTATACACATAGAAAATCCTGTCACTACATCTGCATTGATAACAGGAATCTGATTAGCCATCTCAATTACTCCTCTAGTTCTTCTCTTAGAGTAAAATGCACCGATGGCTCCTGTTGTACCAAGAATTGTAGAAAGCACCGCAACTCCTATAGCAAGAGTAAATGTACCGATAATCATTTCCACTAATTCCGGTGTGGTAAACAGAGTAATATAATTCTGCATAGAAAAACCTTTGATGGTTCCTATCATTGTGGAATCTGTAAAGCTGTACACCATAAGGATTAAGATTGGTGCGTACAAAAACAGCAATACAAACCATATAAATATGTGCTGAAAAAACTTTAACATCCTAATCTCCTATCATATCACTAATCAATAAGCAACTAACGCACTCTGGCTGATGTACCATCATCCTCTGTATATTTGTTAGACAAATATGTTATGGCCAGAATAATAAGCAGAAGCACTATGGATATAACGGAACCATTGTGCCAATCATACGCGCTGAAGTAGCTTCCTATAAGACTTCCCATAATATATGTGCTGTTATAAATCATATCAAGCACTACATAGTTAGTCATACTTGGAAGGAATACCATAGTTACACCACTTACAATACCAGGTACAGAAAGAGGTAAGATAACCTTAAAGAATACCTGTCTCTTGCCTGCCCCAAGGTCTCTAGCCGCCTCAATAAGTCCATCATCAAGCTTAGTTAAGGAATTATAAAGTGGCATCATCATAAATGGTAAAAAGTCATATACCATACATATAATGGTATTTAAAAACTGGTGATAAGCCAAATTTCCTTCGATTAGTGTAAGCACCTCCTTAAGTGCTGTTATACGAAGGGTAAAGTTAATCCACATAGGAAGCACAAATATCATAAGGAATTTTGCCTTCTTGCTATATGCTCCCTTGGCTATAATAAGTGCCACAGGGTAAGCTAACAACAAACACACTATGGTAGTTATAATAGCTATGGCAAAGCTGTAGATTAAGGTTCCTACTGTCTTGCCATTCTTAAAGAAATTAATAAAGTTCTCAAATGATGGCTGTCCGTCACCATTTGTAAATCCATAATATATTACAACCAGCAGAGGAAATACCACGAAAAGTAGTAAGAAGATAGCATATGGTATAGCCAACTGCTTTCTCAAATTATTACTCTTCATCCGCTTCTCCCTCTATTATCTTATAAGTTATCTTATCCATAGGGATAATTACACCAACATAGTCCTCCTGGTTCCAAAGATCCTCATCATTTACCACGTAGTCCTCTTCAGATTTAGTACGAACTGTGTATCTATAATGGTCATCAACATAGATAAATGAGAAAATATTACCCTGTACAAGACCCTGCTCTGCTTCATCAGTAAGATCCGCATCAGATGGAATAAATGAAGCTTCAACTCTAGTACCCATAAGATCTATGCCGTTACCCTCAGCATCAACAACCTCCCAGTCCTCCATAACCGCACCAGGAATAAGAACTGACGGATCGATATCCACTTCGAAGTCCTCGAACTCCACATGAATCTTGTCTTCCACCTTGCTCTCCACAACCTTACCTTCATAGTGGTTGATGCTTGTATCGTATGGAATAAGGTGTATATTGTCAGGCTCAATACTCATGCCAACCTTAGTTCCGATAGCATAATTATTCAAGCTGTGAATCTCTATCTCATTCTTACCAGCCTGAACTACAACTATATAAAATGTTCCCTTAAAATCACAGGAGATAACCTCACCTGTAAACTGTCCCTTGCTTTCATCAGTAATCACTATATCCTCAGGACGGATTACAGCATCTATAACCATATCCTTAGCATAGTCATCTACACAATCAAACTCTGTACCACAGAAACGAACCTTGTGGTAACCAAGCATTGTACCCTTGAATATGTTACTCTCGCCAATAAAGTCAGCTACGAACAAATTCTTAGGTTCATTATATATCTCCTCAGGAGTACCAATCTGCTGAATTTCACCATCTGCCATAACAACAATCTTGTCCGACATGGTAAGAGCCTCCTCCTGATCATGAGTTACAAATATAAATGTAATACCAAGCTTCTTATGCATGTTTTTAAGTTCAACCTGCATCTCCTTACGCATCTTGTAATCAAGTGCACTAAGAGACTCATCAAGAAGTAAAACATCTGGCTCATTAACAACTGCACGTGCAATAGCAATACGCTGCTGCTGTCCACCTGATAGTGTATGTATAGCTCTCTTCTCAAAGCCCTCAAGGTCTACAAGCTCTAAGGCCTTCTTAACCTTCTCATCCTGTTCCTTCTTAGATAGCTTCTTAAGCTTAAGTCCAAATGCAATATTGTCATATACATTTAGATGTGGAAAAAGAGCGTACTTCTGAAACACCGTATTGACAGGACGCTGATTAGGTGGAAGCATACTTATATCTTCACCATTCATCATAATACTTCCTGAGGTTGGCAACTCAAAGCCACCCAATATTCTAAGCATAGTGGTTTTACCACATCCCGATGGACCAAGTAAGGTTACAAACTCACCCTTTTTGACCTCAAGGTTAAAATCCTCAACAACTACCGTGTCATCAAAGACCTTCTTTACATTCTTAAATTCAATAAGTGTTTCGTTCATTTATTCAATGCCCTCCAAAATAAAATTTTTTAGATCGGGGGTGCTTTAGCACTATTTTTCTCTTTGTCGCGCTAAAGCGATACCGTGATTACTAATATATAATAAAATGCGCAATTTTACTACTATTTTTTTCGATTTTTCATATGTTTTTTTGTCGTAATTTATCAGGACTGTTTTGAACATAAAACAAGCGATAGAAATGCTTATCTATCGCTTGTTTTTTTATGTATCATTATCAAATTATATACTTACCTTACATTATATAAGCTTTGCTCTGTCAACCAAGGAATACAGTCCCTCATCTCTTTGAACAACTCCCTGCTCAACCAGCTTATTCAAAGATGTGAGCACATCCATCATAGACATATCTGAAACCTTCTCCTGAATATTAGATGCGGAAAGTGGCTTACCTGAACCATATATAGCATCTACGATTCTAACATCAGTCTCATTAATCTCCTCTGCCTTCTTGTGCTTAGCCTCCATAATCTCATCTATGCCAGCAAGATTTTCTTCTATGTATTCCTCTTCAGGCTCTACAGCAACAGACTGCTGCTTCATAAGCTCCTGATTGGCCTTCTCTAAGCTTTCAATTCTGCTTAGTGCCTCTAGCAGAAGCTGATTTCTCTCCTCTAAGGCTTTGTTAGCATTCTCAAGTGCTGATTCAAGTTCTTCCTCTAAAGCCTTAACCTTAGCCTCATCCGCAGCCTTTTCCTTAGCAGCCTTAGCTTCTACTGTAGCTCTCTCTGCAGCAACCTTTGATTCAAGTATTGCTCTAGCCTCAGCCATGGCACGTGTCTGAGCCTCTGCCCTTGTAGCCTCTGCCTGCTTTATCTCCTCTGCGGCCTTAGCCTGGGCTAATGCCATAGCCTCCTGGGCTGCCTTTATCTCCTGAGCTGCCTTCTCCTCTGCTGCCACCTTAGCCTGGGCTGCAGCCTTTATCTCCTCTGCAATCTTAGCCTCTGCCTCTGCCTTAGCCTGGGCTCTAGCCTCCGCTGCAGTTCTAGCAAGCTCAGCCTTTCTAGCTTCCTCTTCAAGTCTCTTCTTCTCAGCCTTTCTAGCTTCCTCTGCAAGCTTTTCCTCCTCAGAAAACTCCAGCTTAACTGCAGTTCCTGTTAAGGTAAGCATAAGTCCTAACTCAGTAGAAGTAGTTACATTAGTCTTTACTCCTATAACAGCATTTGCGCCCAACTTAGCTGCATTATTCTCAAGCTTTTTCTTGGCCTTTCTCAAGCACTCATCATAAAGGTATTCCTTACCAGCCTCTTCACTAGCAAGCATTACTCTCAGAGAACTAATCTCTGTACTCATAACCAGGCCAATTACTTCATTAATTTCTTTATTCGCAATATTATCCGTAGTTGCAATGTACATCCCAATCTCCTCCATACATAATTTTCCCGTACATTCCCCATCTGTAAGCGGTTTCTCACTAAATATAATAATAAACAAAATCAGTGATTATTTCAATATGTCAAATGTACAAAAATGGCAGTGGGAAATTGTGGAAATGGTTTATACATAAAAGGACTATGTTTTATCAACATAGTCCTTCGTAGCTATAGATTGTACTTATTAAATAATAATTCTCTGTACTCCTCGTCCTCTGACGCTTTGGTCAGTTCATCAACCTTATTCTCCTTAAGTAAAAGTATATTAAGCTCTGTCATCTTAGATATGCCTCTGTTCTCTCCAATGGCAATGCCCCTTGCTTCTCCTCTTTTCTCTCCCTCACGTTCCGCTATAGAAGGCATCCAAACTACATTTCCGCCCATAACATTCACCAACCTTTCTGCATTTTCTACATTCTCATCACCAAACACCTTACGTATCAAATTATTGGACAAATACTTTATGTCTCTACTTTCGTTATAAAAAAATGTTCCATCCTGCATCTCCTGATTTAGATGTTCACTAAAATACCTTAACTCAGCCTCTAACACATCTATGTTCGCCTTACTCTTCTTTATTGCTTCTTCATATCTCAAAATGTAGAACGGAACTAAAGCGTACAGCTTCTTGTCTACTATTTCTTCCTTTGTTATCTCCTTCATCAGTATATTGTCCGAGTCATAATCAACTACTTCTCCTGTCGGAAAGCTTACCTTTATCCTTGTCTTCCTTGAAGTTTTAGAATTACTCCTCACATATAACACTGTGTATTTCGGCATCTTTATATGCATGATACCATCCTTAAACACTGCATTACGCAAAGCTCCCATAAATGCATACTCTGCCAAACGAATTACCATAGTAGAATCATTATCACTTTGACACTCGATAATATAACATTTATCTCTAATTCTAACTATCATATCAGTAATGCGCTTTTTTACATCAGCTGTTCCATCATTCGCAGGTGTTAATGTAACTCCTTCTGATGGAAGCAACTCTATTTTTTCATCTAATGAATAATCAGTCCCGAAAACCTCGTTAATCAATGGTATAAATAGCCTTGTGTGCTCCACCTTTAAAGATTTAAACACATCTTCAAAAGGATGTGCACTGGTCTCTATATATTGATATTTTTCCTTTACAGATTCATATACATTATTCTCACAACCGCTGTCATTAAGTATAAGCTCAAACTGTGGAATACCATTATATCTCTTAACCATGGCATCCTCCTTTTCCTATTCCTTTTTCACTCTCATCCCCATACAAGTTCTATCCTCCTCCCTATATTTTTCAAACCCTATATACAGATTATCATAATATTATTCGTATTTCAACACCGAATGATACTATACCGTACATCCGATATTCGCAGTGTGCTAGCACACAAAAAGAGCTATGGTCGCACATCAAAAAATCAACCATAGCCCTTATATTCTATGTCATTCCGTTTATTTCTTTTATGATTTCAATGGTCTTCATTACCTCTCTCAAGCTCTTAGGACCTAGGTTCCTCACCTTTTTTAATTCTTCTTCGCTCATCTTAATTAATTCAGCAACTGATGTTATTCCTGCTCTGCGCAGACAGTTGTGAGCACGTACAGATAGTTCTAATTCATCTATTTCACAGTCTGTTACTGTTATATTTGATAATATAGTCCTATAGTAATGGTTATGTGAATCCTGAAGGTTCTTAATTGTCATATCTCTTAAATCAGCGCAGTTTTCAAGAAATGTGTTGAATTCTTCAATGGTTTTTATATCTGCATTAGCATATCTAGACTGTAATTCCTTAGTTATATCCTGTTGTTTTAGATAATACTCTTTACAAATATCATCATAGAGCAATTCTTCTAGCTCACCATCTTTCATAGCACATTCATCTAAAGCATTCATTATAATGATATTGTAAATAACCACATTTTTTTCATTTCTTACTGGTTCTATATTTCTGAAGAGATGTTTTCTGTACTGTATTGTATATCCTATTCCATTTTCTTTAAGGAATGCATAATCACCAGAACGTCCCATGTAATCCAAAATGTCTATATATATCTTTGATAAGTCAGCATACATTCTTCTGGCACGGTTTATGTCATCATCTTCATCCGGTATCAATTCACCTTCTTCCATTGCTCTATGTTCACCCATAGCCTTATCTATAAGATCATAGCAATAGAAGTATTTACAATCTTCACATTCATAGAACCAATAAGAAGCACTTGCATCACTGTGACTACATTTTTCGCATGGATAATAGTTAAAGCCTTCATACACTATCTTTTTCTCAAGAGTTTTTATAAGCGCAGGTTCAGCTTCTACATCCAATATAATTGTATTCATATAAAGTGGTTTCCCTATTTTTTCCTGAAGCTTTCTAAGCTTTAACAATCTAAAGTTCCCATCCAGAACACAACCATTTGACAATGTAATAGCTGTATATCCCTGTGACATAGCATATAACAAATCATCTTCTTCATCATAAGACAGCATATCTTCATTATCATGAAATATATCTGGCGTTCTGATTTCTCCCATTTTATTCTCCAGCCAAACATTTCTACCACTACCAAATATATCATCCATCACTGCATTGTAAGTATCAGTACCCTGGGTCTTATGTAATTCCTCTAATGAACCATGCTTTAATTCATAAGACGCCACATCAGATGCTATATGATAGTCATTCAGGTTGTAGTGAAGTAAATCAAGGCGAACCTTATACACAGGGTAGCTTACAACCTCATCTGAGTAGCATCCATTCAATTTGAAATTTTTTGTCTTATTTATTCTATCTACTAAGCTTGTATCTGTAATTGTTAATAGGTTTGTTGTATTATTCATAGGCATTTCCTCCCATTCATCAATCTACTGAAATATATGTTTCTTTCCAGTTCTTAATAATCTAACAAGCCACATCGCTCTGGTAAATTACCGTCATGGCATTGTGTTCTTAATCACCGCTTGGGCTATCGCCCTCATGGCAGTGACTAATCTGCTGATTACTAGACTGGGATGAAATTGTCAGGGTTCAACAAATCATTACAAAAAGTAT
Organism: Lachnospiraceae bacterium; assembly: GCA_017517305.1. Lineage (GTDB taxonomy): Bacteria > Bacillota > Clostridia > Lachnospirales > Lachnospiraceae > Coprococcus_C. The sequence goes on from JAFWZV010000009.1 coordinate 155,493, forward strand.
ACAATATTATAATCGTCACTTTTCACACAAAAATTGAACACCTAAAAATACACATTGTCTTACAAACAAAAGCTCTCCCGATTTTTCCTTCGAGAGAGCTTCTCCTTCAACAATTAATTACCACCGTTATTTGGGTCATATCCACTATACATCTGATCCTGTGGAGCATAAGGGTTGCTCACCTGTGGTCCAGCTGAATAGCCATTATTCATCTGATTATTAGGATTAAATCCACCTGCCATCTGCTGATTATCCATATATCCGCCATTCATCTGTGGATTGTATGACTGATACTGGTTATTCATCTGAGGCTGGTTATATCCATTATACTGCTGATTATAGCCATTGTATGGCTGTCCCATATTCATCTGTTTTGGAACCTTATTAATTGATATTATATTTGAATCCATCAAAAGTAATACTAATATAATTCCAATACCAATAAGAATAAACCATACATCAGCTGACAATGTTACATCTGACCAGCTAAGGTCATCCTCGTACACTCCTCTTCCTATGCATGCAAATATGAATAGAAGGAAAAGTACTGCCTCTGATATATACACATAAAACTTCTTACCAAAATACGCTGCCCATACACCGAAAAGTGGTGCGATGAAATATAATGCACTTAATATTACATTATAGAAAAAGTTTCCAAATTCCTCTGCATCATATATCTTAAATGTATAATACATTCCTGAAGAAAAGCCTACATGTGCATTCTCATTATAGCTTTCAAATATATCTTCTAAAAGATAAAGAAGATTTGAAATCGGACCACACTCTATCATATAGAATAATACCAAAAATGTAATTAATATGATTCGCTTATACTTTTCGTTAGAAAAGGTCATAGCCTTATAGTTATTCATATCTTGAACCTCCCACAATAATCTACTTATACAAAAACCCTCCGAAATAAATATTTCAGAGGGTTGTATTTATTTTATTACATCCACAATACGACTTCGTCTCCGCTTCGCTTCGACTCAGTCTCATGCATTCGCACTATCTAGAACTTACCAGCTGTAGCAGCTTCCTCGATTGAAACTGCAACTGCAACAGTCATACCAACCATAGGGTTGTTACCAGCACCGATAAGACCCATCATCTCAACATGGGCAGGAACTGATGAAGAACCAGCGAACTGTGCATCTGAGTGCATACGTCCTAAAGTATCTGTCATACCGTATGAAGCAGGACCTGCTGCCATGTTATCTGGGTGAAGTGTTCTACCAGTACCACCACCTGATGCAACTGAGAAGTACTTCTTACCCTGCTCAAGACACTCCTTCTTGTAAGTACCAGCTACTGGATGCTGGAATCTAGTTGGGTTAGTTGAGTTACCAGTGATTGATACGTCAACACCCTCCTTGTGCATGATTGCAACACCTTCGCAAACGTCGTTAGCGCCGTAGCAGTTAACCTTTGCACGAAGACCCTCAGAATATGACTTTCTGAATACTTCCTTTACAGTGTTTGTATATGGATCATACTCAGTCTCTACGAATGTGAATCCGTTGATACGAGCGATGATCTGAGCTGCGTCCTTACCAAGACCGTTAAGGATAACTCTAAGTGGCTCCTTACGAACCTTGTTAGCCTTCTCTGCGATACCGATAGCACCCTCAGCTGCTGCGAATGACTCATGACCAGCTAAGAAAGCGAAACACTTAGTCTCCTCCTCAAGTAACATCTTACCAAGGTTACCATGTCCAAGACCAACCTTTCTAGTATCTGCAACAGAACCAGGGATACAGAATGACTGAAGTCCCTCACCGATAGCTGCAGCAGCGTCTGCTGCCTTTCTACAGCCCTTCTTAATAGCAATAGCAGCACCTACTACGTAAGCCCACTTTGCGTTCTCGAAACAAATTGGCTGAATTCCCTCAACCTGCTTATATACATCAAGACCTGCGTCCTTAGTAATCTTCTCAGCTTCCTCTATAGAGCTGATACCATACTCAGCAAGTTTAGCCTCGATCTGCTTAATTCTTCTCTCATATGATTCAAATAATGCCATCTTCACTTACCTCCTACTGCTCTCTTGGATCGATGATCTTAACTGCATCTGCAACACGACCATACTGTCCCTTAGCCTTCTCCCAAGCTGTGTTAGGATCGTCACCCTTCTTGATAAAGTCAGTCATCTTTCCAAGACTAACGAACTGGTAACCAATAATCTGATCATCAGCATCAAGAGCGATTCCAGTAACATAACCCTCAGCCATCTCAAGGTAACGTGGTCCCTTCTTAAGAGTACCATACATAGTACCAACCTGTGAACGAAGACCCTTACCAAGATCCTCAAGACCAGCACCGATTGGAAGTCCGTCCTCTGAGAATGCACTCTGAGTACGTCCGTAAACGATCTGTAAGAATAACTCTCTCATAGCTGTGTTAATAGCATCACAAACAAGGTCTGTGTTAAGAGCTTCCATAACTGTTCTACCTGGAAGAATCTCAGATGCCATAGCAGCTGAATGAGTCATACCTGAACAACCGATAGTCTCTACTAATGCTTCCTGTATAATACCTTCCTTAACATTAAGAGTAAGCTTACAAGCACCCTGCTGTGGAGCACACCAGCCTACACCATGTGTTAAACCAGAAATATCCTTTACTTCTTTTGCCTTTACCCACTTTGCTTCCTCAGGAATTGGTGCACAACCATGGTTTACACCCTGAGCAACTGGGCACATGTTCTCTACTTCATGTGAATAAATCATTTTGAGACTCCTTTCAAATGTATATATTATCTTATGGGATGTTCCTTTATTGCTAGAACATCATCGCATATATTTTCTCATAAAGCGACGAAATAGTCTACCTTTTTTTGATAATTTTTTTCAATTTCATTTTCTTCATTTTCAGCTCTGCTTAACCATTATTTTACTAACTACCTCATAGCTTCTTTTATGTTCTGGGTATCAGATACTTCTTGACGCTCTTCATACCCACTATTTCCTCACATAACAAAAGCCGGTGTTATGAAAACACCGGCTTTATAATTTGATACTGTGTTGCTCTTACTCCTCAGTCTCGTCATCCTTAACGACAGCTGATCCAGCCTTCTCAACCTCAGCGATTGCACTCTTATGCATAGGAATTCTACAGTTCTTGTTGTTACCGAACTCAACGATTACAGTTGTATCATCGATATCAAGAATAGTTCCATAGAAACCACTTGTAGTCATAATGCTATCACCTGGCTCCATAGCGCTGTAAAGCTCCTCCTTAGCCTTCTGCTGCTTCTTCTGTGGCTTTATAATCATAAAGTAGAAAAGAAGTATCCAGAATCCAATAAGTAATACCATACTAAGAATTCCACCGCCAGCTGTTGCTCCAGCACCTGCTCCTGCCTCTAAAAACATGTCATTTCCTCCTAAATATTTTTCTTCGATACCTTATTAATATCGTTGTAAGCTTATATATATTAGCCCTTAAAGCCCTCTAGCTTCTTACGCTTATATTCTGAGAAGCGATGCTCCTCAATAGCCTCTCTAATCTCTTTCATCATATTATTATAAAAATATAAATTATGCAATACACAAAATCTCATACCAAGCATCTCCTTAGCCTTAAGTAAGTGTCTGATATAAGCTCTTGAATAGCGCTTACATACAGGACATCCACAGCCCTCCTCTATCGGTCTATCATCTGTCTCGTACTTTTGATTAAAGAGATTCAATTTACCCTGATTTGTATATACATGGCCATGTCGACCATTTCTAGATGGATAAACGCAGTCAAAGAAATCCACACCTCTTTCAACTGCCTCTAAAATATTAGCAGGCGTTCCTACACCCATAAGATAAGTTGGTTTATTCTGTGGGAGATATGGAACTGTAGCCTCAATTATTCTGTACATATCCTCATGACTCTCGCCTACTGCCAAACCACCTATTGCATATCCGTCCAAATCCATCTCGGATATTACCTTAGCATGCTCAATTCTTATATCTTCGAATATTCCACCTTGGTTTATACCGAACAGCATCTGCTGCTTATTAATAGTATCCTCTAAGGAATTAAGTCTATTCATCTCATCCTTACAGCGTTTAAGCCATCTGGTGGTTCTATCCACTGAAGGCTGAATATAATTTCTATCAGCTGTAGCCGGTGGACACTCATCGAATGCCATAGCTATGGTTGATGCCAGATTTGACTGTATCTGCATACTTTCCTCAGGCCCCATAAATATTTTACGACCATCTATATGAGAGTTAAAATACACTCCCTCTTCCTTAATCTTCCTAAGACCAGCCAGAGAAAAAACCTGAAATCCACCTGAGTCAGTAAGGATTGGTTTATCCCAGGACATAAACTTGTGAAGTCCACCCATCTGCTTAATGAGCTTATCTCCTGGTCTAACATGAAGATGATAGGTATTGGAAAGCTCCACCAAGGTTCCAATCTGCTCCAAATCCTCAGTTGATACTGCACCCTTTATAGCGGCCACTGTACCTACGTTCATAAATACTGGAGTCTGTATTACTCCATGCGGAGTATGAAACTCACCTCTCTTGGCACATCCATCTGTAGTTATAAGCTTGTACATATTATCACCACATTTCTAATCAAGCATACTGAATTATACACTACATTAGTATTTCATAATATACAAACTGTAATTATGATTCACTATATAGCATGAGCCTGTGGAAATAATCTTTCTGCCCACATATAGCTCATTAAAACACTTAGGGTATAATAACATATAAAATGCTTTTATTCCACACATTTTTCCATATTTTTATATCAAATATTATTGAATTTAGTATTTGCATTTTTCCCTATATCTCCTTATAATAAACCTACCAAAGATTAAGGAGCCGCTTATGTTTAGAATGTGGGGTAAAATAATTAAAAATGGAAAGATTCTACGTGACCACGTAGTTTGCATAGAAGACTATTCACTTACTAGAACCAAGAAGGTGTACAAGTCTCTAGATGAGCTATGTCAGGAATTTCAGATAGGAGTTCCCCTTTGGCTAGAGCTTAACAAGAAGGATTTTATCTGTTTTAATAAAACTAGATTTAATCAGGATAGCTTTATTGATACCATTAATTTTGACTATCTGGAATTTCAACTTATAGAAGATGATTATTAAAAATCAAGGACGAGGGATATCTCCTCGTCCTCTTTATATTCTTTCGTATATTATTTACTCTTCGTCAGTTTCTTCAGTATACTCTTCCTCTGTATCCTCTGAATACTCCTCTTCATCTGCTTCCTCTACTTCATCCTCATCCCATGAAGCGTCTTCATCTGCAGCTTCTTCATATTCCTCTTCTGCTTCTTCAGCATACTCTTCCTCTGTATCCTCTGAATACTCCTCTTCGTATGTCTCTTCTACTTCTTCCTCGTCCCATGAAGCGTCTTCATCTGCAGCTTCTTCATATTCCTCTTCTGCTTCTTCAGCATACTCTTCCTCTGTATCCTCTGAATACTCCTCTTCGTATGTCTCTTCTACTTCTTCCTCGTCCCA
>JAFWZV010000001.1 GCA_017517305.1 Lachnospiraceae bacterium
GGGGAGGACTGATATAATGGAATACATTAAGGTGACAAGCGAAAACATAGAAAAAGAACATATATGTTGTGCGATTTCAAATAACAATGACATCCAAGTATCATCAAAAAAAGCTTGGCTGTCAGAACGGTTTGAAGATGGTTTGGTTTTCCTGAAAAGTACAGAGAGAGGCAAGTGTTTTATTGAATATATCCCTGCCGAAAATGCATGGAATCCGATTTCGGCAGATGAGTATATGTATATTGATTGTTTGTGGGTTGCAGGTTCGTTTAAGGGACATGGCTATTCATCAGATTTATTAAATGCTTGTATTGAGGATAGTAAAAACAAAGGAAAAAAGGGATTGTGTATTTTAGCAGCGACAAAGAAGAAGCCATTTTTAGCCGATCCTAAATTTCTGAAGTATAAAGGATTTCAAGTTTGTGATGAAGCTGATAATGGCATTCAGTTATGGTATTTGCCATTCGTAGAAAATTCCACATTGCCACAATTCAAAGAATGTGCGAAACACCCCCATACGGACGAAATGGGATATGTTTTGTATTATACAAGTCAATGTCCGTTTAATGCAAAGTATGTTCCTGTAATTGAAGGGATTGCAAAAGAAAAGGCAATAAAATTTAAAGCGATTCATTTGCTGAGTAAAGAGGAGGCACAAAATGCTCCGACTCCAATTACAACATACGCATTGTTTTTTGATGGTAACTATGTCACCAATGAGCAGATGAACGACAAGAGATTTTTGAAATTGTTGGAGAAGTAAAATTTCAGTCTTGCGGAGAGATTGAATGCAACAGAAGATTTGAATTTTGCTTTCGATGACCAGAATGAAAATCGTTAACGTTGCGCCTGTTTTCACAAGCGTTGCGTGACATAAAAAGAATTCTATTTTAATATCAAAGTATCAAAAACAAAGGAGGTTCTTTTTATGTTGAAGGAATTAAAGAAAAACAAAATGAGTGTTGTTGCAACTGGAATTTTATTTGGTGTTATGGGGGTATTAATTATTCCTATGATAGCAGTAATTGTAAAAATATCGAATGCATTATCCCAAAAACATCCTAGGATATACAAGTATAGTATGATTGCTTTTATCGGTATGTTATTGGCAATTAGCCTATTTTGCGTTGTTATTAAACATCAGATGAGTTTTCTTGTAATAGTTGCTTGTTTAGCAATAACATTATGCGACACTATTAAAAACAGATAATAAATGGAGTACAACTATGGAAATATCAGATTTGATTAAATCAGCCAGAATTGAAAAGGGCTTAACCCAACAACAACTGGCTGATGTTGTCTTTGTTACGCGACAGACAATTTCGAAATGGGAATTGGGAAAAAGTGTTCCTGACCAAGCCTCTCTTATATTGCTATACCAGTATTTGGACATCAAGGATAATGAGAAAAAACAGTTATCAAAGCTTATTTTTAATAAGCAAAATATTATATTAATTTTGATTGCAATCGTATTTTCTCCTATGGTTATTGGAGTACGTTTTATCTGTTGTAAAATTGATAAGATTGAAAATCGAAAAATTAAAGCGGTAATCAAGGTTATTGGCTTTGTTGTATTCTCATCGTATCTAGTATCTTTAAAACAAAATGTGGCGTATTTGTTAATTGGTATATTTTCTCTGGTGTATTTGTTATATCAATTCTATTTGAGTGGATTGGAAACTAAATGATTTGTGTCAGCAAGTTTAAGGCAAGCGATAATTCATGAAATTTCAGTTTCATAAAGAACTGAAAGCATACGAAGAATTGAAATTAGTGGTGAATAGATGATAATAACATTAAGTGAGTATATTGAACAAAATAAATTTTGCAATATATAGAGGATATAAAAAACACATATCAAGATTATAAATTATATCCAGCATTTTATATTGCTGAATGGAAATCGAAATAATTGTTGGGAGAGGTGTATTATGAAAAAAATAGAAATGATGCACCATATTGAATTGAAAGAGCTTTTTGATTCTTATGGTTGTTCTATGAATTCATTAGTTAATATACAAATTGGATATGATGAAAAGGTATACATTTTGCTAAGTGCATCCATACCTGAGAGGATTAAAGGGATGTTTGTGAATACGGAGGCTAACTCGAAGTATTCAGCAATTTGTTTAACTGTGGATTGGGATAATGGAATGATAACTCATCATCAGCTGATGGAGTTTGGGGTTCACAAGATGAATTTTCATTATATTCAGCCTATAGGTGAGAATATATTATTGCTTGGTGCAAGGTGTCTATACAGAAAAGAAACTGGTCCTGAGATGAACGCTGTGATTGTGGATACAACTGGAAATATTCAAGCTGAATTCTGCCTGGGTGATGGAATACAGGATTGTATAGTTACAGATGAGGGGAATATTATTACAAGCTATTTTGATGAGGGTGTCTTTGGAAACTATGGATGGGAAAAGCCTATTGGTCACTGCGGACTAATTGTATGGTCCCAAAAGGGTGATATAAAATGGGAAGCAAACCGTATGATAGATGATTGCTATGGGTTAAATGTAGATGAGAAGAATAACATTTGGTATTACTACTACTCTGATTTTGAGATGGTGAAAACAGATATGAAGGATGAAATTGTGTATCATCCGCAGAATAGAGGTTTTAATTCATTTTTGATTACTAAGGACACAAGGACTCTTATACATGATGGAGGATATAGTAAGCATAGTGAGTTTTTTGCGGAAACGATTAATCACCATGAATTGTCTGGGTTAGAAAAGGTTGACCTTGTTTATAATGGGGGAACAATACTTAAAATAATGTGTAGCTTTAGAAGTGCAAAGATGGTGGTTGTGGATTCAAAGAATAGATTGTATGTGAAAGAAATTATATCATTAGGTTGATAATGTGTTACGAAGAGATGGAAAAAAGCTTTAACTTAGTCAGATACGGTGAACCATATTATTCAGAGGCAAACACAAAGACATATCACGATATTGGAATAGAGTTGAGTCCACTTGCCGAAACATGGGAAGATACTTGAGCTTGAGATGAAATGATAATATAATAAATACATTGACACGATAAGATATTTGATATACTATGATAATAACGGAAAGGTAGAGAATTTCCATAGGCTAAACGAAACGCCTAGAGAGGTGCGACTCTCTAGGCGTTTCTTGCTCTTAAAGCGAGCTACTCTTTGTGGGTTGTTGCCGTCTACTTATCTCCATCCAGCCACTTGCTTATGTAGTATGCGACTACACTTGCCACAACGGAGATAACGAAAGTAGAGAAAAAATCCATAGGCTTCACCTCCTCTCGCTTTACGCTAGAAAGAGTCGACAGCCTATATAAAAACAGATAAATATAAAATGTATATTTATGAGTTATCTGGATGTTTGCTTTTCTCAATAAGTCTAATTTCAAGTTCCATATCAACGGCATTTGCCAGTTTTGTAAGTACATCTATAGTTGGCATATTTCACTTAGCTTCAATTCGAATAATATTAATCCATAGCACACCTCCCTAAATACAAATAATACGTATCAATTATAATGCGATGTCGTCAGAAAGTAAACGAGTATTTCGCTTTTAATTTATGATTGTAAGAAGTTACAATAATGTGGTAGGATAACTTTATATAAGAAATAAGCTTGCGAGGAGACACAAGATGAATATAGACATTAGAGAATACAGTGAAAATGACCTGCCAGATATGATAGCTATCTGGAATGAGGTGGTGGAGGAAGGAATTGCATTTCCCCAGGAGGAGATGCTGACCATAGAAACAGGAAGAGAATTCTTCGGTTCACAGACCTACACAGGAGTAGCTTATGACAGTGATACAGGTGTGATATACGGCTTGTACATATTGCATCCAAATAATATTGGCAGGTGTGGACACATTTGCAATGCAAGCTACGCAGTAAGATCTGATGTGAGGGGGCTGCATATAGGTGAGAAGTTGGTTTGTGATTGCATCAAACAGGGTGATTTGCATGGCTTTAGGGTGTTGCAGTTTAATGCGGTTGTTGCTACGAATGTTCATGCCAGACACTTATATGAGAGATTAGGATTTAAACTGCTTGGTATTATAGAGAAGGGCTTTCGTATGAAGGATGGACATTACGAGGATATATGTCCGTATTATCGCTTGCTTTAGCATTAGGATAAAAATAGGTTCATTAGTAGAGTTGACAAGAAGGTCAAGCTACTGGAGATAGGAAAGGGAAGATTAATTGTGAAATTAGATATTAATGTTATTGCAGAAACATTGCTTTGGGAAAATGTATCGAAATATGTTGAGCAAGTAACAGAACTTAGGACAATAATAGGAGGTATAACATATATTGATGTTGGACTGATAGATAAAATAGATGAATGTGAGATATTGGATACAGAAGAGTTTACTCTTATAGAGATAACAGAGGGAATAAATAGTATTCGAGTTAAATTTGAAATGCCATTTGCACTTTGCTGTTGGGCTAATAAAAAACATATATTTAGCGTTACAGCTGTTGCAAATGGTGAGTGCGTAATTCCTGATGAGAAAAACTTTGATTATTCATCTGTAGATTTTGATAGTATGAACAGAAAAGATTTATTAGATGTTGGAGAAATCGTTTGCATAGACAATATTAAGTATAATTATGTTGAGGTTGATATGCATGTGTAAGTGAAAGAAAGGATATTATGACTATACGATTAATGACAATTAAAGATTATAGCTCAGTGTACGCACTTTGGCTATCCTGTTCAGGTATGGGACTAAATAATTTGGACGATTCAAGGGAAGGAATTGAGAAGTTCTTAAAGAGAAATCCAACTACCTGCTTTGTGGCAGTAGAGGATGAAGAGGTTGTTGGAGTTATTATTGGGGGACATGATGGTAGAAGAGGATATATTTACCATACTGCAGTACATAAAAACTACAGGCGTAGAGGAATTGCAGAAAATCTACTTGATAAGTGTTTGGAAGCATTGAAGGCAGAGGGGATAAATAAGGTTGCGTTGGTTGTTTTTGAACGAAATTGGGTAGGAAACTTTTTCTGGCAGAAGCAGGGCTTTGATGTAAGAACTGATTTGGTTTATAGGAATAAGGCAATTGCAGAAATAGAGAGAAAAGATACATAAGAAGGGGAGGTACATAATATGAGCAAAAAACTAGTAGCGTATTTTTCGGCATCAGGAGTTACTGCCAAGGTTGCAAATGCATTGGCAGAGGCAGCGGGTGCCACCTTACATGAGATTAAGCCGGAGGTTCCATATACGACAGCAGACCTTGACTGGATGAATAAGCAGAGCAGAAGCTCCGTGGAGATGTCGGATAAGTCATCCCGCCCGGCCATTAAGGATAAGCTTGATAATATGGCAGATTATGATGTGGTATATTTGGGCTTCCCTATATGGTGGTATGTTGCTCCAACCATAATTAATACATTTTTGGAAAGCTATGATATGAGTGGCAAAATGATTATATTATTTGCCACATCAGGAGGAAGCGACTTTGGTAAGACGGTTGAAGGATTGAAATGTAGCTGCCCTAATTCTAATATTATGGAAGGAAAGATTGTTAAAGCAAGTTCTATGATGGAGGATATACAAGAGATAATTTCGTTATAGTGTTTGCCTGAATGATTTTATAAAAGAACTAGAGTTTTCGGGGCGGAGAGTAAAAAAAATATACGAGGAAATACGAGATGAAGATACACATCATAGGCTGTAGTGGTTCCGGAAAGACCTACCTAGCTAAGGCATTGTCAAATAAATATGATATTCCACATTTCGATTTGGATGATGTGCAGTGGGACAACAGAGCTGATAGATATGGTGTAAAGAATTCACCCCAAAAGAGAAATGAATTGTTGCAGGAAATACTTGCTAATGAGCAGTGGATAATTGAAGGGGTATATTACAAATGGGTTGGATTAAGCTTTGAAGAAGCCGATACAATCTATGTGCTTGATATGCCCAAGCATCTCTATAAATCAAGAATTATAATTCGTTTTTTAAAGAGAAAAATAGGATTAGAAAAGGGAAAGAAGGAAACCATAAAATCAGTAATATCGCTTTTGAAATGGACTGATACATTTCAGGATAAGAATATGTCTGAGATAAGAAAAATCCTTGAAACATATCAAGAAAAGATTATATGGATTAGAAGTAAGAACGAGATAAAAGATATTATAAGAATAAACACATAAGATTGGGGAATTACCATGGCATTTATGGGGATTATGATAGTGGGAGCTATTCTACTGATCATTTTAGGAATTGTTATATTTACAATTGCAACTCTTGTTATAGGATTGGTTAATAAAAAGAAACACAAAATTTTGTCTAAGGTGATGCTGATTTTATCCGGCATAGGAGCCTTGTGCCTTACGGGAATTTTGATTTTCATATTTATGCCAAGGCCGGAGATAATTGAGACACCTAATGGTGAGGTGAAGGTTAAGAAAAGTATAATAGAGGACTATAAGGTATGCCTTGAAAATAGGGATTTGGTGGAGCTTAAGGAACTGCTGGATGAACAACCTGCTTTGGTGTTTTATAGGGATGCAAATAGAGTCACCATGATTGATTATGGTATGTATAATACTGATGTGGAGCTGATGCAGCTTGCTTGGGATTACGGCGCTATATTTGATAATCCTATTACCTATGACCATCTGGTGTTTGATAATTCAGCCCACTCATTTTTCGTTAGATTGGACTACCCTGATGTTAAGAAGGAGGTTCTTCACGAAAAGGGAGTTACGACAGAGGACATCATAGCTACGGTGGAGTTTATGATTGAACATGGAGCGGAGCTTACTTATAGCCAGGATACCAATGGGCATACCGGCAATTTTTATAATGACGCACTATGGTGGGTTATGCTGGATGGAGTTCAGAGTGATTTGGACGATGAGTTGCTGGAACTGATTGAAGAAGGTATGAAAGGAAAAAAATAATATGATATACAGCGATTTTCAAGATAAAAAACTATCATTACTTGGCTTTGGTGCCATGAGACTTCCTACTAGAGAGGATGGAAGTGTGGATGAAGAGCTTGTGAGAGACATGACTAAGTACGCCATGGATAAGGGGGTTAATTATTTCGACACAGCATTTCCTTACCATGGTGGACATTCTGAGGTTGTAATGGGTAAGGTGCTTGGGGAGTATCCAAGGGACAGCTATTTCCTTGCCACAAAGTATCCGGGACATCAGATTAGCAGTAGCTATAATCCGGCGGAAATATTTGAGGAGCAGCTTAGAAAATGTGGTGTGGATTACTTTGATTTCTATCTCTTACATAATGTGTACGAAAACTCTATGGATGTGTACCTAGATCCTAAGTGGGGAATTATAGATTATTTTAAGGAGCAAAAGCGATTAGGTCGAATCAAGCATCTGGGCTTTTCTACCCATGCAAAGCTTGAAGGCCTGGAACAGTTTTTAGATGCCTGTGGTGAGGATATGGAGTTTTGCCAGATTCAGCTTAATTATCTGGACTGGACTCTACAGGATGCAAAGGGCAAATATGAGCTGCTTACCGAGAGAGGAATACCTGTCTTTGTTATGGAGCCTGTAAGAGGTGGTAAGCTGGCTAGTCTTGATGCTGAGAATGAAACAAAGCTTAAAGACCTTCGTCCTGATGAGTCAATTCCTGCCTGGGGCTTTAGATTCCTACAGGGGCTTCCTAATGTTAAGATGGTTTTAAGCGGAATGTCTAATATGGAGCAGATGGTGGATAATGTAAAAACATTTACCGAGGAAAAACCGCTTTCGGTTCAGGAGACTGACCTGATTCTTGAAATAGCTGAGGGTATGAAGAATTCCATACCTTGTACGGCTTGTAAGTATTGCACTAGTGGTTGTCCTATGGGACTTGATATACCAGGGCTTATTGCCACATATAACGAGATACGATTTGCTCCTGTGGTTAACTCTGTTATGCATCTTCAGGCCATGTCAGCTGACAAGCAGCCATCTGCTTGTATCGCATGTGGGAAATGTTCACAGATATGTCCTCAGGGTATAGATATACCACAGGTTATGAAAGATTTTGCAGAAGCTTTAGATAAGATTCCTAAGTGGGCAGATATCTGTCGTCAGAGGGAAGAGGAAGCGAAAAAGCTGAGACAGTAAAAGTTTTCGATTACGAATAATAGAAGGGAAAATTGTTGAAAGAAAGATATGTTTGGAAAAAAGAAAAATACCGATAATCAAATTAAAGAATCCACATTTTCCTGTCAAAGAGCAGGTCTTATAATTCGTGGTACTGAATTTAGACCTAAAGGGAAGAATCTTCCAATTGCTATAGTTAGCCACGGCTTGAATGAAGGGCAAAATGGTGTGAAGAAGTATGCGCGTTTTCTTGCGGAAAGAGGCTACGTAGCCTACTGTTTTGACTTTTGTGGTGGTGTGGAAGAAAAGTGCGAAAGCGATGGTGAAACTAGAGTTATGACGGTTCTTACAGAAGTTGAGGACTTGGAAGTGGTTATGGAATATGCCAAAAGTCAGCCATACGTTAATTCTAACAGAGTGCTTCTTATGGGCTGTAGCCAGGGTGGCTATGTGTCAGCTTATGTGGCTGCAAAGCATAACTTAGAAGTAGAACAGCTAATATTGTTCTTCCCAGCCTTCTGTATAGCTGATATGATAGAGAAAGGTAATCTACTGGGTACGAAGTTTAATCGTAGAAGAGTTCCTGACGAGATGAAATGTGCAGGTATTACATTGGGGAGATGTTACCTAGAGGTGGCTTACGATATAGATATCTACGAGGAAATAAAGGGTTTTGACGGAGATGTTTTAATTGTCCATGGTTCAAAGGATAAGAACGTAGACATAACCTATTCCCAGAAAGCTTACGAGACATATCTTGGCGTGGAATCAAAGCGTGAGGAACCGAGAGAAGTGCTACTTAGGATTGTGGATAAAGGCAAGCATGGCTTTGACGGAAAATACGCAGAACAGGCTATGGAGTATATGAAAGAGGTTGTGTAGTAAAACATTAATATACAAAAGGGGGATAAAATTTTATGAAACTATTTATTAAGCAGAGGGCGTTTTCCTGGTTCGATAATTACAAAATTTTCGACGAGGATGGAAATTCAATGTACAGCATAAGGGGTGAGCTTTCCTGGGGACATTGCTTAAGAATGTACGACACAGATGACAATGAAGTGTGTATGGTTCGTGAGAAAGCTGATACATTACTGCCTAAGTTTGAGATGTACATAGGTGGTACATATATTGGATGTATTAGCAAGGAACCGGATGTGGCTAAGAATGTATATACAATTGACTTCAATGGCTGGCGTATAGAGAGCGACCTTATGGAGAATGATTTCCAAATTTATAATGGAACAGGTTATCAGATTGCATCCATGACCAAGGAGGTTCTTAATCCTGCTGATACATATCGAATTAAAATAACTAGTCCACAGGATGAATTGTATGTACTTATGCTGATGGTTGCTATAGATGCGGAGAAATAAAATGCAAATTTATATTGACATTATAATCAAATCGATATAGTACAATTGTAACACAATGCTGTGAAAACTCAATGAGTTAAACGAAACGCCTAGAGAACTGCGACTCTCTAGGCGTTTCTCGTTCTTGAAGTGAACTATTCTTTGTTATTTCCTTTTTTCTTTTCAACGAGTTTAACTTCCAGTTCCATATCAACAGCATTTGCCAGCTTTGTAAGTATATCTATGCTAGGCATATTTCTCTTTGCTTCGATTCGAACGATGTTGGTTCTGGCGATACCTGTAAGATTGGCAATCTTTTCCTGTGACAAGCCCTTAGCTTTTCTGATTGCTATGTATTGGTCGATAATCCCATTTTTAATTCTTGTTTTCTCGGTTTCGATAAATGCTTCGTATTCTTCGGTTTTGTAAATGTAATCCATAATAACCCCTCCCTGTATAAAAACTGATACGGATAAATTATAATACTATTAGTGATAAAAGTAAATATGTTGGGCGTAGAAATAAAAAATAATGAAAAAGCTAGTAGAATAGAGTATAATGTTGGAGATAAGGGGGAGAACTTTGCCTGCATTTGAGTTTTATCAGAAGAATGGTTTTTCATTATTGGAGAATCAGGTGTCGCTGGTTAAGGATTTGTAGGATATTTTGAAATGTTTATTGTACTATTTAGTAGATAGAAGATATGGAGGTAATAATATGAATAGTTCAGTTTTTAGTCGTGGTTTTGCTTTTGTAAGTTTAATAATGACATTGATTTTGGTTATATCTTGTTCCATATTCATTGTTAAACCATTGTTTTATGTCGTTCAGTCTTATTGTGGTGGTTGTTATTCGGATGAAGAGGTTTTGGAAATAACCATTGATGAAAGCGGAGACATGGCGCGACATGAGAAAACAGAAATGGAAGCAAGGATAGTTGTTGGTGGTGGAATAGGTATATTTTGTATAGCACTTTTAAATGCCTGGGTATGTTTAAGAAGATTGAATAATAATTGTATTAAAAGTCCTGTAAACAAGGCTGTGGGTTGCTTCTGCTTTAATTTGCTAGCTGTATTACCAGTTTTAATTCTTAAATTTTTATTAGATGCAACAGCAGAAAAGAATGATGGGATATTCGCGACGGACGGATTGTTTGCCTATAAAGAGATGAATATGTTTAACATATTTGATTTTATTGTTTATGCAGGGATTTTGACTGTTTTGATAAGTTTGATTAATGTCTTTACAGCTGCTTCGTCAAAAAAGGCGTTAAGTATGATGTAAAAAATGCAAAAGGATTAGATTATGTTAGGAATATATTTTAGTGGAACAGGCAATTCAAGATATGCATTAGAGGTGTTTCTTAAGGAATACAAGGAAGATTCACCTATTTATGGGGTAGAGGATAAAAAACTTGTGGAAGAGTTAAGTAAGCATGATGAGATAGTGTTTAGCTATCCAGTGCAGTATAGTGATGTTCCTATGATTTTGAGAGATTTTATACATAATAATTCAAAGCTGTGGCAGGGGAAGAGAATCTTTGTTATAGCTACAATGGCTATGTTCAGCGGTGATGGCGCAGGGGTATTAGGTCGCTTGCTTAAAAAATATGGTGCCCAGATCACTGGTGGTCTGCATCTTATAATGCCTGACAGTATTGCTGACGAGAAGGTGTTAAAGCGCTCTTACGAGAAAAACTGGCAGCTTGTGGCAAAGGCTAAAACTAAGATAGTAAAAGCAGTAGCTGATATAAAAGTAGGCCGATATCCTAAAGAAGGCTTAGGTGCATTTTCGCGATTGGCAGGCTTTATAAGTCAGAGATTATGGTTTGGTCATAGAACTAAGGAATATAGCAATAAACTAAAGATAGATACGGACAAATGTATTGGCTGCTCAAAATGTGTAAAGCTATGCCCCACAGAAAATATTGCAATGGAAGGTAAAAAGGCCAAGGCTGGCGACAGATGTACAGTGTGCTACAGATGTGTAAATGCCTGTCCTGTACAAGCTATAACCCTGCTTGGCAAAAAGGTTGTTGAACAGACTAACATAGAGAAGTATGTGAAGTAAACAAAGAATTTGTGTAAACAGGCGAAGCTGGCTGATATAGATTATTTGCCAAAAAACAAGAAAAATTGTATTGACGAATAATAGTTGATTATTCTATTGACATTATAATTAAATCGATATATTATGATAGTAACAAAATGCTGTAAATACCCAATGGGTTATACGAAAAGCCTAGAGAGGTGCCACTCTCTAGGCTTTTCTCGTTCTTAAAGTGAACTACTCTTTGTAGGCTGTTGCTGTCTACTTATCTCTATCCAGCCACTTGCATATGTAGTATGAGACTACGCCTGCCATAACAGAGATAATAAATGCTGTAATTATTCCCAATGGACTTCACCTCCCTTCGCTTTACGCTAGATGGAGTCGACAGCCTATATTAACTAACAAATTGTGTGTTCTTTGATTCTGGAAAAGAAATCAATAACATACATACATCTGTATCAAATTAGATACGGATAAATTATAATACTGATAGTTGCAAAAGTAAATATATATGATTGGATAAAAATGATGAAAAATGCTGTGGAATTGAGTATAATTGTGTTAGTGATGTAAATGCAATCGCAAGAGGGGGACGGGATATATGAATCAATGTATATTTTGTAATAAAGAAAACATATCAACTAGCTTTGTATACGAGGATGAAGTAGTGATGGCATTTATGGATATGGATCCAATTAACGAAGGTCACGTTTTGCTGGTACCCAAGGCGCACTATCTTGATATTGAGGAAATACCGGACGAGATATTGTCCCACCTAATGCTTGTGTCAAAGAAAATAATTACAGCTATTAAAGAAGTATATAATCCAGATGGATATAGCATTATGCAAAATGGTGGAGCATTTAATGACATAGGGCATTATCATTTGCACATATTCCCTAGATATGATGGGGATGGATTTGGGTGGAACTATGGGCAGGAGCCTAAAGAGGTAAATGGAGAGATTGCAAAGCGAATTAGAGAGAAAATAAGATAGGGTGATTGTTATGAGAGCAAATTCAATGTGCATATCCTGTATATTAAAAAAGCAAGAAAAACTGATAAGAGATTTCTCTGATGAAGATAAAAAATTACAGTATATAAACAGAGTATTAGAAATATTACACGAACATGGACAGACAGAATCTTCGCCGTGGCTTGCAGAGAAAATAAATCAGTTATATGAAGAATGCTGGGGCGAAGGAGAGGATTATATCGATACAAAACAAAGATATAATCAACTACTGATGTCCAAGGAAAAAGAGATATTATCATGTATTAATAATTCAGATGACTGTATTAGGGAATGTATAAAATATGTCAGTGCAGGAAATTATATTGATTTTTCCGCAGTAGATAATGTAAATGAGCATACATTGGATGAATTATTACAAAAGGTAAATGAAGAAAATATATCTGAAATAGAATATTTTAATTTCAAGAGAGATTTGGAACAGTCAAAGAAACTTGTATATTTGACAGATAATTGTGGCGAAATATTGCTAGATAAAATATTTATTAAGTGCATAGAGAATAAATATCCTAAGTTGAAAATCACAGTAATTGTACGAGGCCAAAATGTTATTAATGATGCAACCATAGAGGATGCAAAACAGGTTGGTCTCACGGATATTGTGACTTGTATAGGTAATGGTAACGGTGCTCCGGGAACGGTTATAAAGCTACTTGGCGAGGAAGCTAAACAAGCCTTGCTTGAAGCAGATATGATTATCTCTAAAGGACAAGGAAATTTTGAGAGCCTGTTTGGAGAGGGATTAAATCCGTACTATATATTCCTGTGTAAATGTGAGCTTTTTGTACGTAGGTTTGGGCTAAAGCAATACGAGTCAGTGTTTATGAAGGAAGAGAGAATAAAGGGAATTGAAGTATGTTAGCAATACAATATGCAAAATAATAAGTACTTAATAGCTGAAACAACAAAGGAAGAAAGAAACATGGTCTACAAAATAAAAAACAACAGCAAAATAGAATTACTATTTAACAACTGGCAGGAAACATTAATATGGTCTTGTCAGCAAGACGTTATGGGTCATTTGTACACTACATCATTGGATGACCCTCAATTCGTTATGGCATTAGTGGGAGATTTCTGCTTCTTTGCAGGAAAGCCTGATAAGGAATTGGTTTCATTTAAGCCCCAATGGTGTCAGCAGGATTTTGTCATTATGACTCCACAATCTAAAGAGTGGTCTGACTTGATTGAGGGCACCTTTGGTGGTAGAGCTACCAAGGTTCAGCGATACGCTATAAAGAAGGAAATGAATATATTTGATGCAGACAAGCTAAAATGTATCGTGGCTAGTATATGTGGTGCAAAGCTTATATTAGAATGTTTAGACAGAGGGCTATATCCAAGCTGGGATGCTCAAAATATGGGCTCCGTTGCACTTGCAGAGAAATTGGGATATCATTTCGACCATGCATATGATGCATACGAGATACAGTGGTAAGGTGAGATAAGAGGAGTGTAAGCTATGGCCATGTGGAATCCTTGGCGAGGCTGTAAAAAATGTAGTGATGGATGTCTGCATTGCTACATACACAAAGGTGATGCAAAACGAGGTGTCAACACCAATGATATTGCGAAAACTAAAGATTTTTACAAGCCTATAGATAAATTGAAAAATGGTAATTACAAGATGAAACCAGGATTGGTTTATCTTGGCTTTTCTACGGACTTTCTAATTGAGGAAGCGGATGAGTGGCGCAAGGAGTGCTGGTCTATGATCAGGGAAAGACAGGATTGTACCTTTTTATTCCTAACAAAGCGCATTGAACGATTTATGGATTGTATCCCAGAGGATTGGGGTGATGGCTATGATAATGTGGTTGTGTGCTGCACCATTGAGAATCAAAAAAATGCAGATAAAAAGTTATCGGTGTTTGCAACACTACCTATCAAGCACAAATGCATTACAGTTCAGCCTTTGCTTGAAAAGGTGGATATGGAAAAGTATATGGATGATATAGAACTGGTTGTGGTTGGTGGTGAGTCAGATTATAACGCTCGCCCACTTGACTATGACTGGGTGTTAGATATTAGAGAGCAGTGCATAAAAAAGGACGTTCAATTTGAATTTAGACAATGCGGAACACATTTTATAAAAGATGGTAAAAGGTATAAATTGCAAACAAAAGATTTGTGTAAACAGGCGAAACTGGCTGATATAGATTACTTGCCGGTAGGGAGAAATAATGAACATAAAACTAATTAGAGCTACAATTGAAGATTCTAAAGAACTATGGCAGATGCAACTTGAGTCGTTTCAGTCACTTTTAGATAAATATCAAGATTATGACACTAATCCCGCAAGTGAACCCATAGATAAAATAATCTATCGTTTGAAACAAGAGGAAACATATTATTATTTTATATGTATGGATGATGCTAAGGTTGGTGCCATTCGAGTAATTGATTTTAAATCAGCTGGAAATAAGAGAATCAGTCCAATATTTATATTGCCACAATACCAAAATAAAGGTATTGCGCAGATAGCTATGCAACTATGTGAGCAACTTCATGGCAGTGAAAATTGGGAACTAGATACTATTTTACAGGAAGAAGGAAACTGCTATCTGTATGAGAAGATGGGATATCATAGAACAGGAAAAATTGTGGCTATAAATGATAAGCTGTCCTTGGTGTTTTATGAGAAATAAACAGTGTTAGTGATGTAAACGAAATCGCAAGAGGGGGGGAGAGTGCATGAGAAAAATTAATTATTACCAGAAGAAATATGATGCTATGGAAATATTTTATGGATGGGTTGACCAAGGAAGTGAATATGACATTGCTGTTGAGCAAAGCATATATTATAACCAGGGCATGGAAGAGATAGATGAGATCATATTAAATATAACAATAGCAACTAGATTTGCAAGGTGCGGAAAAAGGATATCAGAGCAATTCAAGAAACACTTAGAAAGTATTCTACCTAAAGCTAAAATGTTAAACATAAAAGAATATGACTTGACAGATGATGAAATAAAAGTTTTTAACGAGGAATTAGCAGAAGTAGAGGCTTTGATGAATTGGTAATAAGGAGCTATGAAAATGACCAATAAAAGCGTAATAGAAACAATACTAAATCGCCATAGCTATCGTGGCAAATATAAATCCACACCTGTGCCAAGGGAGGATTTAGTTACAATTATGGAGGCAGGTCTTGCGGCACCATCAGGCTGTAATAAACAGACTACAAGTCTTATTGCAGTAGATGACCCACAGGTTTTGAAGAAGCTTCACAGTGTAATTCAGCCACCGGTGGGAGAAACTGCGCCGGCTATGATATGCGTCCTTACTCAGCGTAAAAATGCCTACAGGGACAAGTGTTTTGCAGTGCAGGATTACTCTGCAGCTATACAGAATATTCTCCTTGCTATAGCAGCTCTTGGATATGAAAGCTGCTGGTACGAGGGACACATTACAGATGAGGATAGAATCGGTGACCAGATGGCTAAGATATTAAATGTTCCTGAAGGCTATGAGCTTGTGTGCTTCTTGCCAGTAGGAGTAGCAGAGGATGAAGTCACAGTGCCTGTTAAGAAAACATTTGAGGAAAGAGCTTGGTTTAACATAAAGGAGGATTAGTATGATTTACGATATATCTCAGGAGGTGTTTTCCTGTACAGTATTTCCGGGAGATCCATCTCCTATAGGTAGGAAGATGGAAACCATACAGGGCGGTGGCGTATGTAATCTGACAGAGCTTACCATGTGTGCTCACAATGGAACTCATGTGGATGCACCATATCATTTTATAGATGAGGGCAAGACCATAGATGAGATGCCACTGGATGCATTTGTAGGAGATTGCTATGTGGTTCATCATACAGGTGATGTGACTAGGGAAGATGCGGAAAATATATTAGAGAAGGCTAGCGTAAATGGTGCAGGCAAGAGGCTACTTATAGGCGGAAAGGCAACTGTAACTGCTGATGCGGCAAAGGTATTTGCCAATGCAAAGATTAAGCTTATAGGCAATGAAAGTCAGACAGTGGGACCTGAGAATGCACCTAAGGAAGTGCATATGATACTGCTTGGTGAGGAGATAGTTTTGCTTGAGGGCATAGTGTTAAAGGATGTGCCTGAAGGAAAATATCTGCTTAACGCAGCACCACTTAACCTAGGCGGTTGTGATGGAGCACCTTGTAGGGCCATACTTATTAAACAGTAGGAGAAAAATATGACAAATCAAGAAATTAGAACCCGCCTAGAAGCTATGGCGGAAGCAAAATACAAGGAGTTTTCTCAGTCCCTTATACCGGGCAGCAGACCAATACTTGGAGTGAGAATTCCTGCCCTTAGGAATTTGGCTAAAGAACTTGCAAAGGGTGATTGGAAAACATATCTGGATAACGCAGTGGATAACAGCTTTGAGGAGGTGAATCTTCAGGGCTTTGTAATTGGCTACGTCAAAAGTGACTACCAAACCCTGCTACCATATATCAAGAATTATGTGGCGAAAATCAATGACTGGTCTTTGTGTGACGGTTTCTGTGCCACACTAAAAATCACCAAAAAATACAAATCGGAATTTAAGGAGCTACTTGAGGAGTATGCCCATAAGGACACTGAATTCGATCAGCGTTTTGTGGCTATTATGCTTATGGATTATTATCTTGAGGACGAGGATATTGACGAGACACTGGCTATGCTAGATGCCCTAAAGCATGACAGCTACTATCGTAAAATGGGCGTAGCTTGGGCAGTGGCTACGGCTATGGCAAAGCAGAGGGAGAAGACTCTGACGTATATGCAACCAGGTAATAACACCCTGGATGACTGGACCTATAATAAGTCTATACAGAAGATGATAGAGTCTTACAGAATTAGTGATGAAGACAAGATAATGCTGAGAAGCATGAAAAGATAAAAATGATGAATGGTATTGAGATGATTTGAGGTAATTTCACTACTAAAAAGCTTAATAAAAGGCATAAAAAAATCATAGAAGAAATATGACATAATATAATGGTAAAGATGAGAGGAATATGGATTGGTTTACATAACAATTTGTGATTCCTCTCATTTTTTGGTATCATATTAACACTTGATGAGAACGAGGAATACAAACAACTAGGAGGACTAAAATTATGGCATGGTATGATAACTCATGTTTTTATCACATTTATCCTTTGGGAATGGCTGGAGCACCGGCGCTTAATGACTACAGTGAGCCAGTGGAGAGACTTAATAAGCTTCTCCCATGGATAGAGCATATTAAGAATATAGGATGTAACGCACTTTATATTGGACCACTTTTTGAATCAGTTGGTCACGGTTATGAGACCACAGATTATAAGAAGCTAGACAGCAGACTTGGAACTAATGATACACTTAAGAATTTTGTAAATGAATGTCACAAGGCAGGCATCAAGGTCATTTTCGACGGTGTATTTAACCATACAGGAAGAGACTTCTTCGCATTTAAGGATATTCAGGCTAATAGAGAAAATTCAGCCTATAAGGATTGGTATTGCAATGTAAACTTCTGGGGCAATAACGAGTACAATGATGGCTTCTCCTACGATAACTGGGGTGGCTACAACCTGCTTGCAAAGCTTAATCAGAAGAATCCTGCGGTTAAGGATTACATTTGCGATGTGATTAGATTCTGGGTTAAGGAATTTGATGTGGACGGAATTCGTCTTGATGCTGCCGATGTTCTTGACTTTGATTTTATGAAGGACCTAAGAAGAGTGGCAAATGAAGTGAAGCCTGAGTTTTGGCTTATGGGTGAGGTTATCCACGGCAATTACGCACGTTGGGTCAATGAGAGCACACTTCACTCTGTAACAAATTATGCTATGCACAAGGCTCTTTATTCAGGACATAATGACCACAATTATTTCGAGATTGCCCACACTGTAAAGTACCTTTCAGGTATGTGTGGCAACAACTTAAAGCTTTATAACTTCGTGGATAATCACGATGTGGAGCGTATTAATTCAAAGCTTACAAACAAGGCTAATTACAACCCTGTACACGTGCTGATGTATACTATGCCTGGAGTTCCATCTATTTACTATGGTTCAGAGTTTGGTATCGAGGGTGTAAAGGGCTGGGGCACAGATGCTCCACTTCGTCCTGAGCTTAACTTTGAAGAGTATCAGGAGAAGGCTAAGACTAACCCTTGTGTAAAGCTTATCTCTGCTCTTGGTAAGATTCGTCAGGAGACAGAGGAGTTAAATTGCGGAGAGTACAAGGAGCTTGTTCTTACCAACAAGCAGTTCTCCTTCGCTAGAAATCATAATGGCAGCAGTGTAATAATCACTGTTAATAATGATGAGGCAGATGCAACTATGACTGTTCAGGCAGGCAATTGCGCTGAGTATATTGGTGCTATTACAGGAGTTAAGGTTCCTGTTCAAAATGGATGCATAACAGTATCTTTGAAGGCAAATTCAGGAGAAATCTGGAGACCAGCAGATAAGTATGCAGATAGTGCGCCAAAGGTTGCGGTGGATGAATCAGTGGTTGAACCTACGGCTGAGGTGGATGCTGTACCTGTAGTAGAGACTGTAGTTGAAGAAACTGCTATGCCTATAGTAGAGCCTGTAGTAGAAGCTGAGGCAGAGAGTACTATCGAATCAGAAGCAATTGAAGAAAATGTAGTATCGATAGAAGAAACTGTAGCTCCTGTAGAAAAAGCTGTGGTAGAGGGAAATGTGGAAAATGATATAGAGTCAGTAAAAGAGGAAGCTAAAGCTGAGGAAGAAGTAGTAGTAGAGACTACCAAGGAAGAACTTAAGAAAACAGTTGTCATCCCAGCAAATAAATCCTACGAGGAAATGACTGTAGAAGAGCTCCAGCAGGTAATACTTGGTAAGATGGCTAAAAATGGTCCTGTAACTGAATATATGGAGAAGACTGTTTATGACAATACACATCAGGGTTCATTAGTGACTTGGGCGAAGAGTTTTTAAAGATAATATATTTTTATGAGAGCTTATACCTCCTGCAAATCATAGTATTTGCGGGAGGTTTTCTTAATTTAGATTGAGATAAAAGGTGGTTGTCAAAATATATTTGAAAAAATGTGTTGACAAATACTGGAGAACGAATTATAGTACTATTGTACTAATCGAGTAGTACAATAGTACAAATGGCGCGAAGAAGATTAATATACATAAGGAGGTGGATACATGCCGTGGAAATTTGATGCTAATTCTCCGATTTATCTTCAGATAATGGATGAGCTAAAGCTGAAGATAGCTAAAGGAGAACTGAACCCGGGCGATAAGGTTCCGGCAGTAAGGGAGCTTGCTATTATAGCAGGAGTAAATCCCAATACTATGCAAAAGGCGTTGTCTGAGCTAGAGAGGGAAGGCGTGCTTTATTCCCAGAGAACATCGGGGAGATTTGTTGCAGAGCTGGGTAATGGGCAGGCAGATATAAGACAGGGCATTTACAAACAATATATGGACACATTTGTAAGGGGAATGCGGGAACTTGGATTTGCAAATGATGACATAATTAAAATATTGGAGAAATATTTTGACGAGGAGGAATAATTAATGAATTATTTGGTTGATATAACAGGTGTAAGAAAAGCCTACGGTAAAAATGTTGTTGTATTTGATGGGCTTGGCTTAAAGATAAATGCGGGAAAAATAATAGGCTTACTAGGACCCAACGGAAGTGGCAAGACCACTCTTATTAAGCTTTTGGCAGGATTGCTTAAGGAGGATACGGGAACCATTTTAATCGATGGGAAGCAGGTTGGTCCAGAGTCCAAGGCTGTAGTGTCCTATCTTCCTGAGAGGACATATTTTAATGAAGGACTTAAGGTAAAGCAGCTTATAAATATGTTTAAGGATTTCTATGCTGATTTCGATGAGACAAGAGCCTACGAGATGATGTCGCTTCTCAATATTGATACTAATACAGTACTTAAGAAGCTTTCAAAGGGTAATAAGGAGAAGGTTCAGCTTATTATGGTAATGAGCCGACGTGCAAAGCTATATCTACTTGATGAGCCGATTGCGGGAGTTGACCCAGCTGCTAGAGATTACATATTACAGACAATACTCACTAACTATGATAAAGAGGCTTCGATCATTATATCTACGCATCTTATTCAGGATATTGAAAATATTTTGGATGACGTAATATTTATCAAGCAGGGGCAGATTGTGGCATATAACAGCGCAGATGCTCTAAGACAAGATAAAGGTCAGTCTATAGATGAGATATTCAGGGAGGTGTTCAGATGTTAGGAAAGCTTATTAAAAATGAATTTGTACAAAGATATAAGACTGTATGTGGTATCTACCTGATGGTACTTGCCACTAGTATAGTGGAAAATATAGCTCGTTTAGTATACGACAATACAGAAAGTGATGTGATTGATAATTTATACCGCATAATTACTGTATCATTTATGCTGGTATTCATAGGAAGTGCCGTTATGGTAGTGCTTCTTAGTTTTCTGGATTACAACAAAAGACTATTTAAGGATCAGGGATATCTGACTCATACCTTACCTGTTAAACCATCAACTATGCTTTTTGCTAGAGTTGTATGTGATCTTGCGATTTGTCTTAGTGTGGTGGTTGTATATCCATTCTGCTTTTCAATTGCAATAAGAAATTTTGATATGCTAAAGGATGTGTTTGATATATTCAATGAATTGTTCCTGCAACTGTCAGATTCTGAAATGCTTGAAATTTTTATTTCTGCTATGGTAATGCTGTTCTTCATATTGCTGTTTTCTATATGGTTATATTACTTTGCATATGCAGCTGGACACAGCTTTAAAAAGAACAAGAGGGTTATGTCAGTGGTAATCTATATTGCAATATTTGCCATAAGTGAAGTGATACTTTCTCTTGTATCTACATGGGTAGAGAAGCTTGTAAATGTTCAAGACTTAACCGCTGTCATTATCCATGCCGTGGTATTTGCAATATATACTGTCTTATGTTTTATAGGTACTGCAACCGTATGCAAGAATCACCTCAACCTAGAGTAAAACGAATAAATTATATTATAGGATATTCATTTGCAATCTTATAGGAAAGCTTCTTGTAGCAAGTCGTCATACTAAAGTAAAAAATCGAAGTTACGTATATAAAAATAACGCTAAATTAATGAAAATTACCAATGTAATTGTCATTGATTTAGCGTTTTATATTGCAAAAAAGCAAGGGACAGGGTGAATGCAGAAGTCAGACCATATTACAGTTCCTCCGGCATCTCCCATTTATCAGCCTGTTCCTCCAACTTTTCGGCTTCAGCGATATATTGTCTTGCCATCATAGGATCAGTATTAGCCACTTTATAGGAAAGCTCCTTGTAGCAGGCTGCCATACGAAGCAGTGGCAGGTCTCCTGAACTTCGTACATACACAAAGCTTTCAGTCTCAGTAGCTGCATTTTGGAACCATATAGCTGCCTCATCAAAGTCTCCATGTGCGAAGAAATATTCTCCAAGCTCTATGCAAATCTCAGCGCATGGAGTGGTAGCAATATTTTTAAGACAAATCTTGAAAAATTCATCTGAATCACCGGATAATCTGTAGCATCTTGCTAACACGCAACCAGCCTCATCTCTTTCGTCCTGAGAGCGCATGGAATCCTTCATAGTTGCTTCAAATACGTGAGTTGCCTTAAGAAAATCCGTATCATCTCCAGCTATAAAAAGTTCCTTTGCATACATACCATGCAGTTTTTTGGAAAATGGTTTTCCTGAATCAAAGGTATCTAGCAACACCGCTAAATCACGCTTGGCATGATTTCCATGAGCCTTGTGCATAATTTCTATGTCACTGTCATACACTATAGGGTCAAGCTGTACAGTTTCGTGAATAGGATCAACCCATTTCAGAGTTCTAAGTCTTTTATAAAGCTTAGGTCTAAGCTCGATTTTGGAGTTATATGCAGTGTTGGTGTCCATATAATTAACATATTTCATAGTGACCACATCAATTTCAGGAAGTATAACCTGTTTAAGCTGCATAAACTTAGCTTGATTAGCTTTGTCAATGATTTCGTCAGCATCGGCGGAATAAACATAATCCCCAGTTGCTTTGGAAAATGCAAAATTTCTAGCTGCAGCAAAATCATTTCTCCATGGGTAGTCGTATATTTTATCGGTGTATTCTGCTGCAACATCCTTGGTGTCGTCCTTAGAACCTGTGTCAACAATGATGATTTCGTCGGCTATGCATGTAAGAGAATCTAAACAAGCTCCAAGTCTCATTCCTTCGTCTTTTACTATCATACAAACAGATATTTTAATCATAGGCAAATCCTTTCGTAAGTAATTGTGTTCATAGGCAAAGCTTTGTTTTGTCTATGGTGTTTCGACAAAAATTCAAATTCATATGTGCTATAGTGCATCTTGATGTAGTATTACTTGAATTAATAATATTATAGCAAAGTTGGCAAATAGGGTAAAGATGATAAATTATACCTTTTTTACTTAAAAACCCCTTGACATAAATGGCAAAAACTCGTAACATAGTATCGAAAACTACGTTATGTAGAAACGAAGTTGCATGATTGGGAGTTTGTATTTTTTTGTAGTTGACTTCCATATAGTAGACTTCAAGTAATACAGATTAAGAATACATAGAAAAATGTGAGGTAAGCTATGGGAGATTATATTATTAGTGCCTGCTCAACAGCAGACTTAACTAAGGAGCAGTTCGAGAAGTTTGATATAAAGTATATTTATTTTC
Source organism: Lachnospiraceae bacterium (assembly GCA_017517305.1). Taxonomy (GTDB): domain Bacteria; phylum Bacillota; class Clostridia; order Lachnospirales; family Lachnospiraceae; genus Coprococcus_C. The sequence continues at coordinate 23,202 of JAFWZV010000001.1, forward strand.
ATTATTTTTTAGATGATGTACAGTATCCGGATGATCTGGGACAAACTATGTCCTTTGATGAATTCTATAAGAAGATGGCGAATGGTTCAGATACTAGAACCTCACAGGTAAATGTTGATGAGTTTATAGAATTTTTCACACCATACCTTGAGGCGGGTAAGGATGTTCTTCACCTTACACTTTCATCAGGTATTTCTGGAGTATATAACTCAGCTATGATTGCTAAGCAGGAGTTAGAGGAAAAGTTCCCTGACAGAAAAATTATAGTAATTGATTCCCTTTGTGCATCAGCAGGCTATGGTCTTCTTATGGCTGAACTTGCAGAGAAAAGAGATGCAGGAGCTACTATAGATGAGTTGGAGGCTTGGGCTAATGCTAATCTAATGAAGATGAATCACTGGGTTTTGGTTTCTGACCTTAAGTATTTGGTTAAGGGTGGTAGACTATCTAAGACATCAGGCTTCTTTGGTACTATGCTTAATATTTGTCCTATAATTAATGTTAATAGCGAGGGTAAGCTTATTGCCAGAGAGAAGATTAGAACTAAGAAGAAGGCTATAAAGCGTATGGTAGAGCTTATGGAGGAGCAGGCTGAGGGTGGTCTTGACTACTCAGGAAAGTGTTACATTTCACAGTCCGCATGCATGGAGGATGCTAGAGAGGTAGCAGATTTAATCGAGGCGAAGTTCCCTAAGCTTAATGGTAAGGTTGTAATTAATAGTATAGGTACAGTTATCGGTAGTCATACAGGTCCTGGAACAATAGCTTTGTTCTTCTGGGGCAAGGAGAGAACGCCATAGAGTGTGCTGATATAGTTTGAAATATCATATTAGTGATGGAATCCACTGACCTATTGGTCGGTGGATTTGTTGTTTTTATTCTGTTGGCTACGATTATATGGGCATATATAAAATTAATCATATATGTTGCCCGGAAAATTATGTGTTATATGTTCCAAACTCATGAAATCCGGGCAGTGGAGGTAAGAAAAATCCTATATGCCCGCCAAAACAAAAATCCAGAGAGACAACCAGGAAAATTCGGGCAGTAGAGGTAAGAAAAATCCTATGTGCCCGCCAAAACAAAAATCCAGAGAGACAACCAGGAAAATCCGGGCAGTGGAGGTAAGAAAAATCCTATATGCCCACCAAAACAAAAAATCACAAAAACAACCCTACGTATAGAATTTTTTATTGTTATTATGTCAAAATAGGAATATAATAAAGGCAGATTGTTTAGGCAACAAAAATATTACTAAAACAAGCAAAAAGGAGAGAAAAAACATGGCAAAGAAGTATTATCAGCCTGAGATTGAGACTATGCCTGTTGAACAGCTTAAAGCACTCCAGAGCGAGCGACTTGTAAAGCAGGTAAAGCACGTTTGGGACAATGTTCCATATTATCGCGCTAAGATGGAGGAGAAGGGCGTTACTCCAGATGATATTAAGGGAATAGAGGACTTACATAAGCTTCCATTTGTTACAAAGGATGACCTTAGAGAGGCTTATCCTTATGGACTTTTGGCAGCACCGCTTAAGGATTGTGTACGTATTCATTCAACTAGTGGTACGACAGGTAAGAGAGTTGTTGCATTTTACACTCAAAACGATATAGACCTTTGGGATGATTGCTGTGCCAGAGCTCTTACTGCTGTTGGTGCAGATGAAGAGGATGTGGTACATGTATCCTATGGTTATGGACTTTTTACAGGAGGGTTAGGACTTCACGGTGGTGCCCATAAGGCAGGCTGTATGACCATTCCTGCATCATCAGGTAATACTGACAGACAGATTCAGTTTATGACAGATCTTGGTTCTACAATTCTTTGCTGTACACCTTCATATGCTGCATACCTTGCAGAGTCTATCGAGGAGAGAGGCGTTAAGGATGAGATTAAGCTTAAGGCTGGTATCTTTGGTGCAGAGGCTTGGACAGAGGAGATGCGTCGTGATATAGAGAATAAGCTTGGAATCAAGGCTTATGATATTTATGGTTTGACAGAGCTTTCAGGTCCTGGTGTATCCTTCGAATGTGAGGAGCAGACTGGAATGCATATTAACGAGGATCACTTCATCGCAGAGATAATTAATCCTGAGACAGGAGAGGTTCTTCCTGAGGGTGAGAAGGGTGAGCTTGTATTCACAAGTATTACCAAGGAAGCATTCCCACTTCTTAGATATAGAACTAAGGATCTTTGTATCCTTTCCAGAAAGCCTTGCTCATGTGGTAGAACACACATCAAGATGCGTAAGCCTATGGGACGTAGCGACGATATGCTTATCATTCGTGGTGTAAATGTATTCCCATCACAGATTGAGACAGTTCTTCTTAATGAGGGTATGACTCCTAACTATCAGATTATCGTTGATAGAAAGAATAATACTGATACATTTGATATTAATGTTGAGATGAGTCAGGAGATGTTCTCAGATAACCTTGCTGAGGTTACTGCTAAGGAGAAGCAGCTTGTTGCATCCCTTAAGGCTATGCTTGGTATTCAGGCTAAGGTTCATCTTGTTGCACCTAAGTCTATAACAAGAAGCGAGGGTAAGGCAGTAAGAGTTATTGATAAGAGAAAGCTATATGACTAATATATAAAAGGAGGTTACTAATATGGCAGTTAAGCAGATTTCCGTATTTGTTGAGAATAAAAGTGGTGGACTTGCAGACATCACTAAGGCACTTTCAGATGCAAATGTTAATATAAGAGCACTTTCACTTTCTGAGGCTACAGATTTTGGTGTTCTTAGACTTATTGTAGATGATGTATTTGCAGCTGGAAATGCATTAAAGGAGAGCGGGCACATTTACAATATTACTGATGTTCTTGCAGTTGCAGGAGAGGACAAGCCAGGAAGTATTACTAAGATATTCACAGTGCTTGCAGAGGCTGGCATGAGTCTTGAATATGCTTATGCATTCTTCGCTAAGAGTCAGGAGAAGGCTATTATGATTATTAAGGTTGCAGACAGACTTGCTGCTAAGAAGGTTCTCAAAGAAGCAGGAATTCCTTTGGTTAAGGAAGAGGAGATAGCTAAGCTGTAGTACTGGCTTGGCAGTGATTGGATTTGCCTGAGACATTATACAGGATTTAATTAGTAGCTGACTTCGTCTGAGGAGGTACATATGAATAACAAAGTGTTCCATATATTTTATGCTTTAATGATTATTACCCTTGCTATTATGGTGGGGTGGATATTGATAAAATATGATGGCAAATCTATAATTGAAGATAGCTTTGATGAAACCAGAGATTTTTCCACAGGATGGGTGTTGGCAGATGGCAGTGAAATAGATATTGCTAAAATGGGGTCTGTAGAGGAGCTTCTTCCGGGAGAAGAATTTTCAGTTTATAATAAGGTTCCTGTTGATTTTGCCGAAGGAGAATATCTTTGCTTTAGAGCTAAGAATATATTCTTCACTGTATATGTGGATGGTCAGCTAGTGTATGATCCTTATGTTCCGGAAAATATATTCTACACAAAGGGACCGGGAACTAAGTGGCATTATGTAAAACTGTCTGAAACTCAAATAGGTAAGGAGATTGAGTTTAAGGTTACTAAGGTTTATGACTCGGGAAAAGCAAGTATTATAGACATAGTGCTTGGGGAACCGGCTAGAGCTATTATGGATACCATAGAGGAAAAGCTGGTCGCATTTATTACCTGTATACTTACTATATTTATAGGAATACTCCTTATTATTGCTGACATACCGATTAATATAAGTGCACGAAAGAATCATGAGCTTTTGTATCTGGGATTATTCTCTGTAAGTGTGGCGGGATGGTGCTTGGTGGAGACACATCTCATACAGTATTATCTAGGCGATAGCAGGGTTATGCAGCTACTGTCCTGTTGTGCTTTAATGATGATTGCTATTCCTATAATATTATATCTTGATGCAGCCTTTGGCTTTAGGAAGAGAAAGGTTGTTGCCGCTATGATTGGACTATCCTTTGGTAGCTTTGTACTAGCTATGATTTTGCATATGACAAGAATAGCGGATGTTCATGAGACGCTGCATTTTAGTCATGTAGTGCTGATTATGTCAGCAATTGTATTGTTCTACACAATTATCAAGAACACCTTTGTGCTTAGTAAAAGTGCAGGGAAAAATATATTCAGGGTAATTCGAGGAGTAGGACTTTGTAGCTTGTCTGTGGCCACGGTGATAGATATAATTCGTTATTACGCATTTCAAAGCAATGATACGGCGATGTTTGTCCGTATAGGATTGCTTATATTTATAATTTGCTTTGGTGCATCAAGCTTGGAGAAGACTATCAATGCAGTGCGATTAGGTGCTCAGACAGAAATTGTTAGTCAATTGGCATATCGAGATGGTTTGACAAGGATTGGTAATAGAACAGCCTTTAATGAGCGACTTGTGGAGCTTGAGGAGATAAAGGATCAGGTTGAAGCAATTGGTGTTGTAATGTTCGATGTGAATGACCTAAAATTCATCAACGATAATTTTGGCCATCACATGGGAGATGCAATGCTTGTGGCAAGTGCTAAGCTTATCGAAGATGCATTTCAGGAGCAGGACGCAGATTGCTTTAGAATTGGTGGAGATGAATTTGCAGTGTTAATAAGTGGAGATAATGTTGATGAACGCTTTGCGAGAGCCTTAGACAAATTCAAAACATTTATTCAGGAACACAACCAAAATGATAACAAGGAATTTCGAATAAGCATAGCATATGGCTTTGCCAAGTATGAAGCATCAGATAAGGGTAAGCCACTATTAATGGTATATCAGCAGGCAGATATGTTGATGTATGATAATAAAAAAGAAATAAAGCAAAGCTTACAGGCGGCAGCTGACTATTATAGTAGTACAGGGAAGCTGAAGCAGGCATAATCGCTTATACAAGAAATTTTGTGGGCTGTTGTAATTTCAACAGCCTACTTTGAAATTAATGTACATATGGAGGGAAGAATATGGATAACAATCAAAACAACGGACAGCCTATAGAGGGTCAGGGCTTTGTACAGCCACAGATGCAACAGTATGGACAGTCACAGCAGGGCTTTGAGCAACCACAGATGCAACAACAGTATGGACAGCCACAGCAGTATCAGCAGATGCAACAACCATATGGACAGCCACAGCAATATCAGCAGATGCAGCAACCATACGGACAGCCACAGCAGTATCAGCAGATGCAGCAACCATACGGACAGCCACAGCAGTATCAGCAGATGCAGCAACCATACGGACAGCCACAGCAACACCAGCAATATCAGCAGCCATATGGACAGCCACAGATGCAGGTGGGTCCTAAGAAGCCGGTTAATAAGAAGGCTATTGCCATTGTTGCTTCAGTTTTAGTTGTAGCTATCTTGGCTATAGTATTAGTTCCGAAACTATTTAAAGATAAGCAGAAAACACCATTTGATGGTCTTAAGATGGGAATGTCTATGCAGGAGGTTGCTGTAGCACTAGATATTGAACCTGAATTTGATGAAAGCACTTGGTATAAGAGAGATGTGGAGGCCTTTGGAGCAGTAGGAAGACTTCAGATAATATTTAATTATGATGATGAGTTTGATCATGTTAACTGGTATGTTGATAGAGAAGATTGCTCTAGTTCAAAGGCTTATGACAAAGCTATTGAAGAAATCAAGGATTATTATACTGATAAGTATGGTGAGCCAGAATATGATCCTGAAGAGAATGAATACAACTGGGAATTATCTATGGGTCTTGAATATGAGTTAGAGATTCAGGATGAGGATGAATTTGTACTAAGATATAGATAACGAAGGAAAAATATAATATGCAACCTATATATGATCAAAATCAAATGAATTATGCACAGCAAACCTATGATCAAAGTCAAATGAATTATGCACAGCAAACCTATGACCAAAGTCAAATGAATTATGGGCAGCAAGCCTATGACCAAAGTCAAATGAATTATGGGCAGCAAACCTATGGCCAAAGTCAGATGAATTACGTGCATCAAACCAATGACCAAAGTCAAATGAATTACACACAATATTCATATGATCAAAATCAAATGAATTATACACAATCAATGTATAATCAAAGCCAGGTGAATTATATGCCATCGCAGCCACAGGCAGACAGCAATAAGAATAAACATATAAAAAATATATGCTTGATAGTTGTGGCAGTGATATTTATAGCTCTACTTGCAAGTATCTTTATACCTATGTTGTTTAAGTCCAAGGATCCATTTGCAAATATTAATCCAGGGGATTCCTTAGAGAAAACAATGAAGCGATATGACTTTACTGAAGATGATATAAGTCATAATATGGTGAGTATGGATTTGGAGGGCTTTGGAATTGTTGGTAGCGCACAAATATGTTTGAGTAAGGATAGGCTGGACCATGTTAATTGGTATGTGCGTGAGGATGATTGTAAGGATAGAGATCATTATTATGATGTGTTAGAAGAAGTTAAGGATTATTACACAGATGAGTATGGTGCTCCTGAGGATGTTGAAGAACAGGGCTCCGACGAGAAATTAGTATGGCGAAGTGGACCTAATTCAGAGATTGCTTTAGCAACCCACGGTAATAAGTTTATACTTAGATATAGAAAAATATCGAAATATTAACTAATTCAAAAATTGGGTATAAACATTCCAAATTTTCACATACTAACTCCATAACAAAAAATATGATAAATGTATAAGAATATAGTTATGGAGGAATGAGATGAAAGCAACAGGAATTGTGCGTCGTATAGACGATCTTGGACGAGTAGTTGTACCCAAGGAGATTAGACGAATTTTAAGAATTAGAGAAGGTGATCCACTGGAGATATTTACCGATAAGGACGGTGAGATAATCCTAAAAAAATATTCCCCAATTGGAGAACTTAGTAGCTTTGCACAGCAATATGTGGAATCTACAGCTCAGATTTTAGGTTGTCCTGTATGTGTCAGCGATAGAGATCAGATAATTGCAGTGGCAGGAATTCCTAAGAAGGAGCTTCTAGGTAAGAGCCTTCACAGAGATTTAGAGGATGCCATCAATGATAGAGAATCTTTTATGGCTCATAAGGGGGAAAATCGTTATATTAAGATAACTGGAAATGGTGAGAATGAATATAACGGACAGATTATCCAGACCATTATAAGCGAGGGTGATGCTATAGGTGCAGTTATCATTCTTGATAAGGATGGAAGTAGAACTCTTGGTGAGGCAGAGCTTAAAGCGGCTATAATTGCCGCAAATTTTCTGGGTAGACAGATGGAAGGATAAGAAGAAAAAGTGCATAAATTGTGACAAATCCGTTTAAATCATTAAAATAGACGGATTTGTTACAAAAAAATTAAAAAGTTGTTTAATTTTATAGGGTTTTCCCTTGACAAATAATGGGTAACAATGTATAAATAAGCGTAGGGCATTTATGCAGATGCCAATAATATGAATTAATTGAGTTTGCTAATTACTTGATTAATGGGAAAACGTTTGTATTATAGGAGGAATTTTTCAATGAACAAGAATGAATTAGTTACTGCTATGGCAGAGAAGACTGGTATGAAGAAGACAGAGGTAGAGAAGGTACTTAAGGCTTTCGTTGATACTGTAACTGCAGAGTTAAAGAAGGATGAGAAGATTCAGTTAGTTGGATTTGGTACATTCGAGGCAGTTAAGAAGCCAGCTAGAGAGGGTAGAAACCCAAGAACTGGTGAGACTATGAAGATCGCTGCTTCAGTAGCTCCAAAGTTCAAGCCAGGTAAGGCATTAAAGGATGCTCTTAACTAATTAGTCAAACATAAAGACGTAGAAAGCCATCGCATCAGCGGTGGCTTTTGTGATTATAGCAAAACATTTGGCAAGAGGAGAAGAATATGAGGTTAGATAAGTATTTGAAGGTGTCACGACTTATTAAGAGAAGAACAGTGGCCAATGAAGCTTGTGATGCGGGTAGAGTACAGGTTAATGGTAAGGTGGTAAAAGCATCTTATGATGTTAAGGTTGGAGATGTAATAGAAATTGCATTTGGCAATAAGGCGGTTAAGGCAGAGGTTACAATGATTGCTGACACAACCAAGAAGGATGATGCAAAGGAGATGTATAAATATCTGTAGTACATCATATAATGTATTAAGATAGTATGGTTTGGAGACTCTAATTGGATAGTAAAATAATTAATAAAGAGCACAAGCTGGGCATATTAAATAGAGAAAAGGTTCAGATTACAGGAGTGACCAAGGTTATATCTATAGAGGAACAACAGGTTATTCTTATAACAGATGTGGGGAAGATAACAATAAGTGGAAAGGACCTCCACGCGGGGAAGCTTGATGTTGTAGCTGGAGTTTTGGAGTTTACTGGTATGGTGAATAATATTAGCTACAGTGATTATAAGACTACAGGCCAAAAAGCTTCAGGCTTTGTGGGACGCTTGTTTAAGTAATATGACAGAGCTTATAAATGTTCAGTTTATCATGGTAGCTGTAGCCCTTGGCTTGGGTGTGCTGATGGGGTTTACTTATGATTTACTTAGATGTGTAAGAAGAATCCTAAATCATAATTTGGTATTTCTTTCCTTGGAGGATTTTGTTTACTGGTTTATATGGACTTTAATTGTGCTTGAAGCCATAGTGAGATATAACTATGGAGAACTAAGAGTGTATATTTTTGTGGGTGTATTTGTTGGGTTTTTAATGTACAGAACCACTATAGGTTGGGTTTTTATGAAAACGTTTAACTATATGTGGTGTATGTTGAAAAATTGTTTACATAATGCAAAGAAAAACTTGAAAAATAAACAAAATAATAGTAAAATATAGGATAACTATAAGAATGTGGTTATATGAGGTAAGATATGAGTAATAGGAGAAGAACAACTAAAAAACAGTCCAAGACAGTCTCATTCTTTATATGGGTTGCTGTTTTAGTGGTATTGGGCGTATGCTCCGTTCAGGTATCTAACCTTTGCGATAAGAGTAAGGAACTTGCGGAAACAGAATACGCACTGGAGCTTAAGATTCAGAATGCTTACTTAGAGAAACAGGATTTGATAGCTCAGGAGCAGTACATGCAGACTAAGCAGTACATAGAGGATGTGGCTAAGGATAAGCTTGGATTAGTGTATCCAGATGAGATAGTAATTAAACCTAGTGAGTAAAAGAACTGTAGTGATTGCTACAGTTCTTTTTTTGTCAATATATATTTTCTGTACTACCCAAGATGTGACACAACAAATGATTGGATATCTATATAATTTTTTAGTCAGGAGTTTATCATCAATTTCTGAATAAATGTTATTTGTTGTTGGCTGGGAGGTTAGATATGAATTGGACAAGACTGTTAAATGGTTTGTGGATAGGAATTGCTGCATTTTTTATAGCCCGTTGTGTGATTATAGGAATCAATCCTCTGTTGGTTGGTTTTTTTGTAGCAATATGTCTTGCTGGAGAGAATAGCTTTTGCGGATATATAGGCGGTGTAATAGGTTTACTTACAGCAGTACCCTTGGTTGACTGTGTAAGATATGGATTGGTTATGCTGTTTATATCAGGTATGCTTAATGTAAAACAGTTACTTGTGACAAAGGGCAAGGAGTTATATATATGCTTATTGGCAGGAGCACTTTTGACTATGGTAACCCTAACATTCGGATTTTTTGGATATATAAATAATGATGTGGTTATGTCCTCCTTGGAGGGTCTGCTAGCTTTTTCTACAGGGATGGTTTATCTGTATGCTATTAATATTATCAAATCAGATTATGCCAGAATTGCTACAGAGAATGAAGCTGCTATAAGCTGCTTGGCTTTTGGTGCAACTATATTGTTTGGAGTTCCTATAAATCTTTTGGGAGATATAAGATTAGCAGAGGCTGTAGCTTTGTTTGGAATGCTTACAGTCATATATAAGTTTGGATTTGGAATAGGTATGTGTTGGACTATGGTTACAGGTTTTATTCTATCGTATCGTACAGGTATAGATGAATATCTTGTGGCTTGGATATTGGTGGGGGTATTAGCTCAGGGAATAGGCTGCGTGTTTGGTGGAGGTCGCTTTGGCTTTGGAATGTATTATGCTGGAGTGTATTTCTTGGTAGGAACATATCTTTATCCAAGTATTGTTACAGAGGATGGTATTAAGGCCCTTGCTTCAGCTATGCTTGTTTTTCTGCTAGCACCTAAGCGTTTATTACTGAGAGTGGAGGAGAGAGTAAAAGGAGATATGCTGTCAGGTAATTCTCCGGAATGGGGACGACTTATAATTGATAGAGTGAATAATCTATCTAGAGCATTTAAACGCATAGACTATACACTGGTTGGAGATACAGGAACAGGAATTGGGTTTTGCGATGTGGGAAATATTATCGAAGGCTTTACCAACCAGCTAGAGAGAGCGGTGCCTATGAGAAAGACCATTACCTCGGCTATAATAAGTGAGCTGTCAGAACTAAATATTCACGTTAAAAATCTGGTGTTGGTTAAAAATCAGGATGAACGTTTTGAGGTATATATGACTGCTAAGGTTGATAGAGGGAAGCTGGTATTGGCATCTGCGGTGAGAGATATTGTGTCTAAGGAAATAGGCATGGATATGGAATTAAAGGATGAGAGCAGAAATATAGTTAGCAGAAATTACGAGATGATTTGTCTTAGACAAAAGCCAACCTATAGCTGCAGTACATCAGTAAGACGCTTAAGCAGATATGAAAATGAGGTATCTGGTGATGACTTTTATGTAGGGGATTTAACGGACGGACAGAAATTGATAATTCTTGCAGATGGCATGGGAAATGGAAAGGCCGCTGCAGATGATAGTGGACTACTAATTGAGACCATAGAGGAGCTTTTGTCAGCTGGCTTTGACAAGGAAACCTCTGTAAAAATAGTAAATACATATCTTGCTGATAAAAATAAAGGTGAAAGATTTTCCACCTTGGATATGTTGATTCTGGATCTTCACACAGGATATGGGAAATTATTTAAGCAGGGTGCAGCCACCACCTTTGTGAAACGTGGTGAATGGATAGAGATGATAAAATCAACTTCTCTTCCTATGGGGGTTATAGATGGAGCAGTCTGTGAATCCTGCAGAAAAAAATTCTATAATGATGATATAATAGTTATGATAAGCGATGGTGTATTGGAAAGTATTATTTTTGAGAATAAAGAGGACTTTATAAAAGAACTATTGTTAGGACTTGATAATCAGGATGCAGAAAGTATTGCTACCACTATAGTGGATGAAATAAGGAGCGCAAGTGGTAATCGTCTTAAGGATGATGCTAGTGTTATAGTGATAAAAATTAAGAAGAATTAAACTACAAATACTGTTAAAAATTTGTGACTACTCTGTACTTAATTGGCAGTTTGTGGTATATTTTACGTTACTAGACTTTGGATAAAGAGAGAAAAAATGAGTAAAATTATTGATAAGGTTAATAATTTTATATTGGACAATCATATGATTAGTACAGGGGACAGAATAGTGCTAGGTTTATCCGGTGGAGCAGATTCTGTCTGCCTGTTGATTTTGCTTTTAGACCTGGCAAAAAGATATGGTTATGAGAGCAAGGATATTTATGCAGTTCATATCAATCATATGATACGTGGGAAGGAAGCTGATGAGGATGAGGAATTCGCAAGAGCCTTGTGCCAACAGCATAATGTGAATTTTAAGTCCTTTAGAAAAGATATAGTGTCATATGCTAAGGAACTAGGCTTATCTGTGGAGGAAGCAGGAAGAAGATATAGATATGAGTGCTTTGATATAGTGGCCAAAGAGAATAATTGTACTAAGGTGGCTGTGGCTCATAACAAAAATGACATGGCGGAGACTGTAATATTCAATATGCTTAGAGGTACAGGGCTTAGAGGAATGGCTGGTATGCAACCTGTGAGGGGGAATGTAATCAGACCTATATTGAATATCACCAGGACTGAAATATTAGATTATCTTAATGAGAAAAATCAGGTCTACAGAAATGATTCCACCAATGATGGCTTGGATTATGACAGAAATAAAATAAGACATTTAATTCTACCTGCTATGTTAGATATTAACAAGGGTGCTGTGGATCATATTTGTCTGATGGCCTTAGAGGCTGGGAATAGCTATTCGTACATTCATGAGATGGCTATGGAGGATTACAGTGGACATAGCAAGGAGGATGACTTTGGTAAGACCGTAACCTTGTCTGTAGGAGAATTATATAAATATAGTCCGGTGTTACAGGAGCATCTTATACATGAAGCTATAGGTGATGTGGCAGGACTTAAAAAAGATATTACCAGAAAGCATGTAATGTCAGTGGTTGGACTTATATATCAGGATACAGGAAAACAGGTTGAATTGCCTTATGGCATAAGGGCAAGAAGAAGTTATGATGATTTAATCATATGCAATAAGCCAGATGTGGCAGAGGATTATAGAATAAAGCTTGAAACAGAGGGAACCATAATAGTTCCTGGAAAAGGTAGTATTGAATGCAAAATAATTGACTATAATCAAGATGTGGAGATATCAAAAAAAATCTATACTAAAATGCTTGATTATGGTAAAATAAAAGATACGCTTTATCTAAGGACTCCTGAGGAGGGAGATTATATTGTCATAGATGCAAAGGGGAGCACCAAGAAGCTTTCTAGAGTTTTTATTGACAATAAGATAGACCGAGCTATAAGAGGGAGCTGGCCGGTTATAGCCTGTGGCAATAATATTGTATGGGTGGTTGGCCTTAGATTTAGTGAAGCATTTAAGATTGATGATAACACAAAGAAAATCTTATATATGGATTACAGAGGAAAAGGAGAGGAATAATGGCAGAGAAGATAGGAGTACTTATAAGTTCTGTAGAGGTTGAGGCAAAAATTCAGGAAATGGCGGATAAAATAAGCAAGGAGTACGAGGGCAAGGTAGTTCACATTATAGGTGTGTTAAAGGGAAGTGTATTCTTTATGTGTGAGCTTGCTAAAAGACTTACAATTCCTGTAACTATGGATTTTATGTCAGTTAGTAGTTATGGCAATGATACTAAGTCGTCTGGCGTAGTTAAGCTCATTAAGGATTTGGATGAATCTATTGAAGGCAGAGATGTGATTTTAGTAGAAGATATTATGGATTCAGGAAGAACTCTTTCTTATTTGGTGAAGATTCTTAAGGAGAGAAAGCCTAACAGCTTTAAGGTGATTACACTTCTTGATAAGCCGGATAGAAGAGTTGTGGAAATAGAGCCAGATATGACATGCTTTGAAATCCCGGATAGGTTTGTGGTTGGATACGGCTTAGACTGTGCGCAGAAATATCGTAATCTTCCATACATTGGAGTAATTGAGGAATAATCCTAAAATATAACGCAGAAGGGAGCATGAGATGAATAAGAAAGTAAAAAGAGGCTTTGGTTTTTACCTAGTCTTAATTATGATAGGTGTTTGTATTATAGTATTTCTTCAAACTAGAAATACCAACCTAGATACAAGCTACACTATAGATGATTTTAAAGCCCATGTATCAGAGGGACTTATTACGGAGGTTGCTATATATCAAAATAGCGAGGTGCCAACAGGTGTGGTACAATTTCGTACTATATCATCAGTTAATAGTGTAACAGAATTTTACGTTTCTGACGTAAATGTGGTTCAGGAAATAGTAATGGAATATGGAAATGGAGACATTAAGATGAGTCTTCAGGATGTAACTGAAGATATGACCTTCTTCTCCATATTGCCTATAATATTAATTGTATTCCTGCTTTTGTTTGTTTTAATGATGTTAGTTGGCGGTGGTGCTGGCGGCGGAGCCGGTGGTGGCGGAGCTGGAAAGGCCATGAGCTTTGGTAAGAGTCGTGCTAAGAAGACAGAAGAAGGGGACAACAAGTATACATTTAAGGATGTAGCTGGTCTTGATGAAGAAAAAGAGGATATGGAGGAAATAGTTGATTTCCTTAAGAATCCTAAGAAATATAGCGCGTTGGGTGCGAGAATTCCTAAGGGAGTACTTCTTGAGGGTCCTCCTGGAACAGGTAAGACTTTGCTGGCTAAGGCTGTAGCTGGTGAGGCAGGAGTTCCATTCTTCACCATATCAGGATCTGATTTTGTGGAGATGTTCGTTGGTGTAGGTGCATCTCGAGTTAGAGATTTGTTTGAGGATGCTAAGAAGAATTCACCTTGTATGATATTTATTGATGAGATTGATGCAGTTGGACGTAAGAGAGGCTCTGGTCTTGGTGGTGGTCATGATGAGAGAGAGCAGACCTTGAATCAGCTTCTTGTAGAGATGGATGGATTTGGTGCCAATGAGGGAATCATAGTGCTTGCAGCAACTAACAGAGTTGATATCCTCGACCCTGCCCTTCTTAGACCAGGAAGATTTGACAGAAAGGTTATGGTTGGAAGACCTGATGTTAAGGGTAGAGAGGCCATCCTTAAGGTTCATGTTAGAAATAAGCCATTGGCAGAAGATGTTGATCTTCATGAGATAGCTAGAACTACAGCAGGCTTTGCGGGAGCAGATCTTGAAAACCTAATGAATGAGTCTGCTATAGCTGCTGCTAAGCAGAATCGTCAGTATATTAAGAAGGAAGATGTTGACAAGAGCTTTGTTAAGATTGGTATCGGTGGTGAGAAGAAGAGTCGTCTTATACCACAGAAGACTAGAGAGATTACTGCATACCATGAGGCAGGCCATGCAATCCTTTTCCACCTTTTAAGTGAGGTTGGTCCGGTACATCTTGTATCCATTATTCCAAATGGACGTGGAGCAGGTGGATATACTATGCCACTTCCTGAGAATGATAACGTATTTATGACCAAGAAGAAGATGCTTCAGGATATTCAGGTAAGCTTTGGTGGTAGAATTGCAGAAGAGATAATCTTTGGAGATATTACTACGGGTGCATCTCAGGATATTAAGCAGGCTACTCAGATGGCACAGGCCATGGTAGTTAAGTATGGTATGTCTGATGAGATAGGACTTATCAACTACGAGGTAGATAGTGGTGAGGAGGTATTCCTTGGTAGAGATCTTGGACACTCCAGAAGCTATAGTGATGAGGTAGCAGCACTTATTGATAAGGAAGTTAGAAAGATTATAAAGTATTGCTACGATGAGGCTAAGCGCGTAATCATGGATCATATCGATGTTCTTCATGCTTGTGCTAAGAAGCTTCTTGAGAAAGAAAGAATTGATAGACCAGAATTTGAGGCATTATTTGATAAAAATTTTGGTGAAGATGTTGTAGATAATGCAGAAAACACAGTTGAAACAGTGGAAAAAACTGATGATACAGTGGATAATGCCGATGAGTAATTGGTAAACTTTTACACAACGAGACGAATTCATTGTGTAAAACTAACAAAAAAGGGTTTGAAAAGGCTTTAAACCCTTTTTTGATTGGTGCAAAATGTATAAAAAGTTCCAAAAAATAAAATAATGTTTGGGCAGACTTTTTATTGTTTTTTAAAAGCAATCTGCTATAATAACCGTTGTAACCCCCCAATACATTATATAGTTTTTTGCTACACCCCATAAGTAACAAAATACCTTCTCCGAAGAGGACAGTCGAACGGTGGCTGTCCTCTTCTACTTTTTTGTAAGCTATGTCGACACATCGCGCAAATATATTTCTTGTTAAATTTTCCATATTGTATTAAAATAGACAGTGATTACATTTGAGTTGATGTGGGAGGAAGTCATAATGTCTATGACGGATAGAATATCAAAAGCTAGGAAAACCTTTGAATATATATTTAATACTAAGTCAGCACTGAATTTTGTGGCTCTTTTTGCAGATGGTACTGAGTTCTATAGAAGTCCTGCGGAGGTGGAGATGGGTGGCAGTGTCACCTTAAAGTTTAGAACTGCCGCAGATAATGTAGATAGAGTGTATCTTATATGTAATGGAGAGAGACATCTTATGAGTATAGCCAGCAAGGATAATCTCTTTGATTATTACTCATATACTGTTCAGGATATTGATGATGAACTTAATTATTATTTTGAGATACAGGCAGGTAATGTAATCTGCTATTATAATAAGCTGGGCTCTCAGAGAAATGTGAATCCAGATTACAACTTCCAGATATTCCCTGGCTTCAAGGTACCTACCTGGGCCAGAGGTGCAGTGTTCTATCAGATATTTGTTGATAGATTCTGTAATGGTGATGAAAGCAATGATGTACTTGATAATGAATATTGTTATATAGGTGAGGGAACCAGAAGAGTAACGGATTGGTTTAAATATCCGGATAATATGGATGTGCGTTCCTTCTATGGTGGTGATTTGCAGGGTGTTATGAATAAGCTGGATTACCTGAAGGATTTGGGGGTTGACGTAATTTATTTAAACCCAATATTCGTATCCCCATCTAACCACAAGTATGATATTCAGGATTATGATTATATTGACCCACATTTTGGCGTTATAGTAAAGGATGAGGGAGAGTGTTTGCCAGAATGGTCTAAGACTAATAAGGACTCAACCAGATATATTAATAGAGTAACAAACAAAGAGAATCTAGAGGCTAGTAATGCTTTATTTGCAAAGCTTGTTGAAGAGGTACACAAGCGTGGTATGAAGATTATTCTAGACGGAGTATTCAACCACTGTGGTTCCTTTAACAAATGGCTTGATAGAGAGTGTATATATGAAAATCAGGAAGGCTATGAAAAGGGCGCATTTGTAGATGCAGAGAGTCCGTATAGAAGCTTCTTTAAATTCCACGATCAATGGCAGTGGCCATATAACACCACTTACAATGGATGGTGGGGACATGATACTCTTCCAAAGCTTAACTATGAGGAATCAGAGAAGCTTTATGAGTACATTATGAGAATAGGTGAAAAATGGGTATCACCTCCTTATAATTGTGACGGATGGAGACTTGACGTGGCAGCAGACCTTGGTTACACAGAGGAGTTTAATCATAAGTTCTGGCGAGACTTCCGTAAGAGAGTTAAAAAAGCTAATCCAGATGCTATCATCCTTGCAGAGCATTATGGTGATGCGAAGAACTGGTTATTGGGTGATCAGTGGGATACAGTAATGAACTATGATGCATTTATGGAACCTATCACTTGGTTCTTGACAGGTGTGGAGAAGCATAGTGACGAGTTTAGAGGTGACTTGCTTGGTAACCCGGATGCATTTACAGGCTCTCTTAGACATCATATGTCAAGATTTAACCAGAACTCATTGGAGGTTGCCATGAATGAGCTTTCTAACCATGATCACTCCAGATTCTTGACTAGAACCAACAGACGAGTTGGTCGTATTCATACCATGGGACCACATGCAGCTAACGAGAATATTAACAAGGGTGTATTTAGAGAAGCAGTGGTGTTCCAGATGACTTGGCCTGGTGCTCCAACCATTTACTATGGTGATGAGGCGGGACTTTGTGGATGGACAGACCCAGATAATAGAAGAACCTATCCTTGGGGTAGAGAAGATATGGAACTAATTCAGTTCCACAAGGATATTATAAAGATACACAAGGATAATGAAGCCCTTATGAAGGGATCTGTATTATTCTTGCATGGTGCATATAAGCTGGTTAGCTATGGAAGATTTACAGATAAGCAGGCTGTCATTGTTGTTATGAATAACGATTATGAGGATAGAGATATTAGTATTCATGTAAGCAGACTTGGAATTCCGGATCGCTCTAGACTTACGAGACTTATGCTTACAAATGAGGAAGGCTATGTGCTTAATAATGAGGAATACATTATAAAGAACAACACTCTTAGTCTTAAGGTTCCTAAGATTTCTTCTCTGATATTCAAGTACGATAAGTAGAAATGGGGGTAAAGAATATGAAGGTATTAATTATTGGTGCAGGCGCAGTTGGTATAGGTATCGGAGCATCACTTAAGTGTAGTAACGTGGATGTAGATTTTATTACATCAACCTTTGAAGTGGGACGCGCTATTAACGAGTATGGCATTGCAAGAAAGGGCTTGTTTGGTAATGTAGCCATAGCCAAAGGACAGGTTGGAGTATATGAGGAGTATGCCAAGCTACCTAAGGATGCATATGATTATGTTATTATTGCAACTAAGACTATAGCTAACTTAGAGGTTGCGACAAAGCTTTCAGAGGCAGAAGCATGTATGAAAGACACAGGTGTTATAGTATTTATGCAAAATGGTATGGGCTACGAAGCGCCGTTTTTAGAGTATTTTCATGAGAGCAGCTTATATCACAGTAGAGTGATTACGGGATTTAAGCAGGAGGTTATTAACGAGAGTACAGTAACTGCTCACCAGGCACCTATACTAATAGGCTCAATCTACGGTGGAGATTTAGATATTGTAAGACCTCTGGCAGATGCAATTAATAAATCAGGTCTTCCTGCTCAGGTTGATGAGGATATTAGTATTGCTTTGTGGGACAAGTTTATATATAACACAACCCTTAATCCGTTAGGAGCAATTCTTGATATGTCCTATGGTGAGCTTGCTGAGAATGACTATGCTCATTCTATGTTAGATGTACTTATTGAGGAAACCTTTGCAGTTATTAAGGCTGCAAATTGTAGAACCTACTGGGCAAGTGCCGATGAGTATAGAGATGAATTATTTAACAATTTAATTCCTGTAACAGGAAATCATCGTTCTTCAACTCTTCAGGATATTCAGAAAAAGAAGAAAACTGAGATAGAAACTATGACAGGAAGTCTTCTCGCAATAGCATCTCAGTGCAATGTTGCGGTACCAGTTCATACTATGGTTTATTCTCTTATTAAGGCAATGGAAGAGAAATTTTAAATATTCACAAATAGAACAAATGTTTGTAAATATCTGTACATTTTGAATTGATTGTGATATAGTTATTATGTTTGGAGATAATAACTATATCACTTTTTGTTTGTATTATTTTGAGGAGGGGAATGTGATGGACCATTTTGAATTGGTATCGGAATATCAACCTACGGGCGATCAGCCTGAGGCTATAGATTCATTGGTTAAAGGCTTTGAAGCAGGTAAAAAGCAACAGACCTTGCTTGGTGTTACAGGTTCTGGTAAGACCTTTACTATGGCTAATGTTATTGCAAAACTTAATAAGCCAACTATTATATTGGCCCATAACAAAACTCTGGCAGCTCAGCTTTATAGTGAGTTTAAAGCATTTTTTCCTCATAATGCAGTGGAGTATTTTGTATCTTATTATGATTACTATCAGCCGGAGGCTTACGTTCCATCCACAGATACTTATATTGCCAAGGATTCTTCTGTTAATGATGAGATAGATAAGATGAGACATAGTGCAACGGCGGCTTTGATAGAGCGTAATGATGTAATAGTAGTTTCCTCTGTATCATGTATATATGGTATAGGTGATCCTGAGGATTATAAATCTATGATGATGTCTCTTAGACCTGGTATGATTAAGGATAGGGATGAGGTTATCAGACAGCTTATAGATATACAGTACACTAGGAATGATATGGACTTTGCCAGAGGTACATTTCGTGTAAAGGGAGATGTGCTTGATATTATTCCTGTGTCTACCTTCGAAGATGCTATAAGAGTAGAGTTTTTTGGAGATGAGATTGATAGAATAGTTGAGTTTGATCCTCTTACAGGAGAGATTAAGAGAAGTCTTAATTTTGCCTGTATATTTCCTGCATCTCACTATGTGGTTGCTGAGGATAAGCTTAAGAAGGCTATAGTGGATATTGAGGCAGAGCTTAAGGAGAGAGTGGAGTATTTCAAGTCTAACGATAAGCTTTTAGAGGCCCAGAGAATAGCTGAGAGAACTCAGTTTGATATGGAGATGCTTAGAGAGACTGGTTTTTGTTCTGGTATAGAGAATTATTCTAGAGTACTGGCAGGGCTCGAGCCTGGAGCTACACCTAATACATTATTAAAGTTTTTTGATGATGATTATCTCTTGATTATAGATGAGTCTCACATTACTTTACCACAGGTTAGAGGTATGTATGCAGGAGATAGAGCCAGAAAGCAGACTCTTGTGGATTATGGCTTTAGACTGCCATCTGCCCTTGATAACAGACCACTTAACTTTGGAGAGTTTGAGGACAGAGTAGATAAGATACTTTATGTGTCTGCTACACCGGGAGAATATGAGGCGGAGCATCAGGAAAATCGTGCTGAACAGGTAATTCGTCCTACCGGTTTGTTGGATCCATTGGTAGAGGTTAGACCTGTTGAAGGACAGATAGATGACCTTGTTGCAGAGGTTAACAAGGAGGTGGCTTTAGGTCACAAGATTTTAGTTACTACTCTTACAAAGCGTATGGCTGAGGACTTAACTGATTACATGAGACAGCTTGATATTAAGGTTAAGTATTTGCACTCTGATATAGATACTTTAGAGCGTATAGAAATAGTTCGTGACCTTCGTATGGGAGTGTTTGATGTGCTGGTAGGAATTAACCTGCTTAGAGAGGGACTTGATATTCCTGAGATTACATTGGTGGCCATACTAGATGCTGATAAGGAGGGCTTCCTTCGTTCAGAAACATCCCTTATACAGACTATAGGAAGAGCAGCAAGAAATGTTGACGGACATGTTATAATGTATGCAGACACCATAACAAAGTCTATGGATGTTGCCCTTAAGGAGACCAACAGGAGAAGAACTATTCAGGATGAGTATAACAAAGCCCATGGTATAACTCCTGAGAGTATTAAAAAGGAGATTCGAGACATAATATCCATAGAGGCAGACGCAGAAGCTTCCAAGGAGGAGAAACGCTTACAGTATGCCAAGGAGCCAGAGTCTATGACAGCCAAGGAGCTTAAGGAGGAGATTGCTCGAATTACCAAGCGTATGAATAAGGCTGCAGCAGAGCTTAACTTTGAGGAGGCGGCTAAGCTCAGAGATGAGCTAAAAGAGCTTAAGATTCATCTTAGAGATATGGACTAAAGAATAATGATTTGGGCATTACTATATGTGATTTGAGATAATAAAATAAAGGAGGAAATGAATATGGAAAGAGAAGACATGATTGTGGAGATTTCAATGAGAACAGATATCCCTATGGAGGATGTGGAGGATGTCCTTGATTATCAGGATATTATCGAGGCAGAAGAGCTTATGTGCTGTAAGAAAAAGAAATGTATATTTATGACTATTCTTATAGTTATGTTTGTTATGGGGATGGCAGTAACACTTTGCATACTTGATAAGAAAGAAAAAATTGATATTGAGGCTACTGTTAAAAAGTATGTAGATAAGTTTACTAAAGAAAAATAGATTGATTTGAAAGATGGAGAATAAAGATGAGTGAGCATAAGTATATTAAGATTCAGGGTGCAAGGGAGCACAATTTAAAAAATATTGATATAAAAATACCTAGAGATAAATTTGTTGTTTTGACAGGTTTGTCAGGTTCAGGAAAATCTTCCCTAGCCTTTGATACCATATATGCGGAAGGACAGAGAAAATATATGGAGTCCCTGTCCTCCTATGCCAGACAGTTTCTAGGCCTTGCGGATAAGCCTGAGGTAGACAAGATAGAGGGACTGTCTCCATCTATTTCCATAGACCAAAAGTCTACCAATAGGAATCCTCGTTCTACAGTGGGTACAGTGACAGAGATTTATGACTATCTGAGACTTTTATACGCCAGAATAGGTATTCCACATTGTCCGAAGTGTGGCAAGGAAATCGCACGCCAGACTGTAGATCAGATGGTGGATGAGCTTATGAAGCTTCCTGAGGGAACTAAGTTTCAGCTTCTTGCTCCTATTGTTAGAGGTAGGAAGGGAGAACATGCAAAACTTTTATCTCAGGCTAGGAAAAGTGGTTTTGTTAGAGCTATAGTTGACGATAGCTTATATGAGCTTAGCGAGGAGATAGTGCTTGATAAGAACAAAAAGCATAATATAGATATCGTAGTAGATAGACTGGCAGTCAGAGAAGGAATCGAGAGTAGATTGGCAGGTTCTATTGAAACAGTTCTTAAAATGTCAGAGGGTATATTAAAGGTTGATGTTATCGGTGGTGAGATGCTTAGATTTTCCGATAGCTTTTCTTGCCCTGATTGTAATATAAGCATAGATGAGATAGAACCAAGAAGCTTTTCCTTTAATAATCCATTTGGTGCATGTCCTTGTTGTACAGGTTTAGGCTTTAAGCAGGAGTTTGATCTTGATCTTATGATACCGGATCAGAAGCTTTCTTTGAATGAGGGGGCCATAGCAGTACTTGGATGGCAGTCTTCAGGCAAAAAGGGAAGTTATACTCATGCTATGCTGGAGGCTCTTGAAAGAGAGTATGGTTTGCCGTTGGATGTACCATTTAAGGATTTGTCTGAAGAGCATAAGAAGTTATTCCTGTATGGTACCGGTGGTAAGAAAATTATGGTTTACTATGAAAGCTCACGCTATGGCTCTACTGAGTACTATACAGAGTTTGAGGGCTTAGTTAAGAATATTCAGAGACGCTACAGAGAGTCTGCAGAATCCATAAGAGCAGAGTACGAGGAGTACATGACTAGTGTTCCTTGTGAGGAGTGTGGAGGTAAGAGACTTAAGCCGGAATCTCTGGCGGTAACTGTTGGTGGTAAGAATATATTTGATGTTACAGATATGTCTATAACTAAGCTTAATGATTTTTTGTATAGTATGGAGCTTAGCGATAGACAGAAGATTATAGGAGAACAGGTGCTTAAGGAGATTAAAGCGAGAATAGGATTCCTGATAAATGTGGGGTTAGATTATCTTAACCTATCCCGTGCTACAGGTACACTCTCCGGAGGAGAAGCACAGCGAATAAGACTTGCAACACAGATTGGTTCGGGCTTAGTTGGTGTGGCTTATATCTTAGATGAGCCAAGTATCGGTCTTCATCAGAGAGACAATGACAAGCTTATATCAGCCCTTAAGGATTTAAGAGACCTGGGCAATACTCTTTTGGTTGTAGAGCATGATGAGGATACTATGTTTGCTGCTGATCATATTATAGATATAGGTCCTGGGGCAGGCTCCTTAGGTGGAGAAGTAGTAGCCCAGGGAACAGCACAGG
This sequence comes from Lachnospiraceae bacterium, assembly GCA_017517305.1. GTDB lineage: Bacteria > Bacillota > Clostridia > Lachnospirales > Lachnospiraceae > Coprococcus_C. Next base: position 46,158 of record JAFWZV010000001.1, read on the forward strand.
ATATTATGGCTTGTGAGAAATCTGTTACAGGAGCATACCTTAGTGGAAAGCTGAAGATACCTGTACCTGAAGAAAGAAAGGGACCTACAGGATATCTTACTATAAAGGGAGCCAGACAGAATAATCTTAAGAATATAGATGTGGACATACCTCTTGGAGTTATGACCTGTGTTACAGGAGTGTCCGGTTCTGGCAAGAGCTCGCTTATCAACGAGATATTGTATAAGAAGCTTGCAAGAAAGCTAAATAGAGCAAAAATCAAGTCTGGTGCTCACGATACCATAGAGGGTATAGAGCAGCTTGATAAGATTATAAATATTGACCAGTCACCTATTGGAAGGTCACCTCGTTCTAACCCTGCTACATATACAGGTGTATTTGACCTTATTAGAGATTTGTTTGCAGGAACTAAGGATGCAAAGGCCATGGGGTATAACAAAGGTAGATTCTCCTTTAATGTATCAGGTGGTCGCTGTGAGGCATGTAAGGGTGATGGTATTATTAAGATTGAGATGCATTTCCTGGCAGATGTATATGTGCCTTGTGAGGTATGTAGAGGCAAGAGATATAATCGAGAGACTCTTGAGGTTAAGTACAAGGATAAGAATATATTCGATGTGCTTGATATGACTGTAGATGAAGCCTGTGAGTTTTTCAAGAATGTGCCTTCAGTCCTTAGAAAGATTAGCACACTTCAGGATGTAGGCCTGGGGTATATTAAGCTTGGTCAGCCATCCACCACACTTTCTGGTGGTGAGGCCCAGCGTATAAAGCTTGCCACAGAGCTAAGTCGTAGAAGCACAGGTAAAACTATATATGTTCTTGATGAGCCAACTACAGGACTTCACTTTGCAGATGTTCACAAGCTAGTGGACATACTAAGAAAGCTTAGTGAGGGTGGCAATACTGTTGTGGTTATCGAGCATAACCTAGATGTTATTAAGGTGGCAGATTACATCATAGATATAGGTCCGGAAGGTGGAGAAGGTGGAGGAACAATAGTTGCCCATGGAACACCTGAGGAAGTTGTAAAATGTAAGAAGTCATATACTGGAAAGTATCTGAAGAAGTATTTGGATAAGTAAATGGGAAAATGGTTATGTGTATAAATAGCTAAAATTATAATGGTAAGATGGCATTGGATGTATTGGTGAGTCTGATGCCATTTTTTATTTTTATATTGGCAAAAAAGTATAAAGAGTTATAAAATATTGGAAAAAGTATAAAGAGTTATAAAAAATGTAATATTACGCAGGGTAAGGTATTGCTTGTGACCCAGCGTAATGTGTTATAAACCCAATTAGGAGGTGCAAAAATGTCGTTATATACTACAGGAGAAGCTGCCAAGCTTTGTGATGTGACCGTAAGAACCATACAGTACTATGATAAGGAGGATATAGTACATCCAAGTCAACTTTCTGAGGGTGGAAGAAGACTATATTCGGATGAGGATATCAGCAATTTGAAGAAGGTATGTATGATTAAATCATTGGGAGTATCACTGTCTGCCATTAAAGAAATTATGAAGGATAAGGATGGACATAAGGTAATCGAAACATTTCTTGAGGAGCAGGAAAAGGAAATTACTGAAGAAATAGGTGGACTTCAGGAGCGTCAAAAGCGTATTAAGCTGGTTAGAAAGAGCATAGAGGAAAGTGGCTTCTTGGCTGTAAATTCAAATGAAGACATAGATGAAATGATTGAAGAGAAAAAGAAGATGAACCAAATGAGACTTGTGGGAATTTGCATAGGCTTAGTCTTAGAAGTTCTTGAGTGGGTAGGTCTTTGGTACTGGATAGTGCACAAGGATCCAACGCTGTTTCTGGTGGTGCTACCGGTACTGGTTGGAGTAAGTATATTTATTGTATGGTATGCCTACAATCATACTAAGTTTTTATGTCCACACTGCCATAGTCTGTTTAGACCCAGATTTATAGAGTGGTGCTTCGCTAGTCATACCCTAAAGCTTAGAAAGGTGACTTGCTTAGATTGTGGTCATAAAGGTATGTGTATAGAGAAGTATAGTAAAAGCTAGAAATGGAGGAAGAAAATTATGATGTTAGCAAATGTAGATGTGCAGGAGTATCTGCCATTTTTGATACCGTTAATAATACTACAGTTTGTATTGCTTTTTATAGCATTAAGACATATTTTAACACATGATACCTATAAGAGGGGAAACAGAAAAATATGGCTTTTGATAACAATAGTGGGTATGGAATTTATTGGTCCAATATTATATTTTGCACTAGGAAAAGAGGATGAATAGCTATGGATAATATACTAAGCATAAAAGGGATATCCAAAAGCTTCGGAGGTAAAAAGGTGCTGGATGATTTAACCTTTGAAGTTCCAAGGAATTCAGTGTATGGTTTCGTGGGCAAAAATGGTGCTGGTAAGACAACTACCATGAAGCTTATATTAGGTCTTTATCAGCCAGATAAGGGTGAGATATATGTGAATGGTAAGAAAGTAAGCTTTGGACAGAATGAAACTAACAAATATATAGGCTATCTTCCTGATGTGCCGGAGTTTTATGGATATATGAAGCCTACAGAATACCTTAAGCTTTGTGCTGAAATTACAGATATTCCTAAGAATGAAGTTGATAGTAGAATTAAGGAAATTCTTACTTTAGTTGGACTAGATAAAGACAACAAACGAATAAAAGGGTTCTCTCGTGGTATGAAGCAAAGATTAGGAATAGCTCAGGCTCTTCTTTCTAAGCCAGCGCTTCTTATCTGTGATGAGCCAACCAGTGCTCTAGACCCTATGGGTAGAAAGGAAATACTGGATATACTCAAATCAGCAAGTAAGGAGACTACAGTTATATTTTCTACACATATTTTGACAGATGTGGAGAGAATCTGTGATAATGTGGGAATTCTTCATGAAGGAAAGCTTGCTTGGCAGGGTACTATGGAGCAGGTCGGTGCTATAAGCAGTAATAAAAGTTTTCAGGTTGAATTTGACTCCAATGAGGATATGAAAAAAGCTATAGAGGCAATAAAAAGTCAGAATATCAACATTTCAAATCTTGAGATGAAGGATTCCAATCTGGAAAATTTGTTTATGGAGGTGATAGGTCATGAGACAGCTTAATGCTTTCATAAAGAAGGAATGGATGGAACAGTTTAGAACCAACAAGCTTTTGATTATTATGATAGTATCTGTGATGATGGGAATTATGGCACCTGCAGTAGCTAAGCTAACACCAGTTTTGTTTGAGGCTATGGCGGACACATTGGCAGAGCAGGGTATAGCTGGTATAGAGGTTGGGGAGGTTACAGCACTAACCTCCTGGCAACAGTTTTATAAGAATATATCTATGCTTGTTATAGTTTTCGTGATTATGTATTCTGGGTCATATACAACAGAGTATCAAAGGGGTACGTTAATTAATATAGTAACTAAGGGAATGTCCAGGACCAAGATATTAGTATCAAAGCTTCTTGTACAGCTAGTGGTGTGGACAATGGCTTATGTGGTGAATTTTGCTACAACCTATGTATATACTGAATATTATTGGGATAATTCAGAGGTTAAGAACTGTATATTTGCAGGTCTTATGGTCTACATATTTGGCATATGGACTATAGGGCTTTTGACGCTTGCTTCTAGTATAGGAGATACTAATATGTCTGTGTTGCTTATAACCGGAGGAGTGGTGGCTGTTTGTTATATCCTAAGTATAGTGCCTGATGTTGCAGAGTATATGCCAACAAAAATGCTTGGTGCAGTGGAGGTTTTGGATGGTAGCGTTAGCACAGCAAACTATGGTAAGGCTATAGCAGTGCTGGCGGCAACTTATATAATGTCCATTGTGGGAGCAATATTAATATTTAGAAAGAAAAAAATATAATAAGTATATTAAAGTAAATTAAGAAAAAGTGTGATAGATTAATATCTAAAATCTATCACACTTTTTGTTTGGAAGGTTGAACTTATATATATTGGAACTTGATCTCCGGGAGCAAATATGTACTGATAATCAAAAGTATTCCTACGTGAATTAAGGATAACAGTAGAAACTTCTTGTGTCTGGGCAGTGAAGGGATTTTTCCAAGATATAATAAGCTGTAAATGGTATGTGTTGATTAGAGTAGAGCTTTCGATTGTACCTTTGATTCGTGTGCCTCTTTTAAGAAGGTAAACATATAATATACAAGTGAAAAAAGTGCTGGTTATAAAGTAAAGCATTATAATAAATATGATTAAACCATAAAAAGGCATATCTTTTATAAAGGCCTCGAAAGCATCAGATAGGGGCACATTTTTTGAAAAATGGATATGAAAAGGCCATAGAGCTATCATAAAAAATGGGAAAAATAACAAGCTAAAAACAAGAGTAAATTCAGGGAGATTTACAGAGTTGTTAATATAAGTATTTAATGTTTTTAATGGTTTGATTAATAACGGAATAAGTAATAAAATTCCTATATTTTGCAAAAAACTAATCATTTTATTTGTCCTCCCTTTATAATTAATAAGTATACCATAATATGCATAGCGTTTACAGATATGAAAATAAAAAGATAAAATAAGACATTTATGCAAGTCTTGAATTATTAGTAAAGCTATTGTATAATGGCTACAACCGTGTTGCTATATAGTTAATCTATAAGGCGCAACAAAATTTATAGAACAATGGAGGAATACAAAATGTTAGTTTCGGCAAAAGAGATGTTAACTAAGGCTAAGGCTGGAAAGTATGCTGTAGGTCAGTTCAACATCAACAATCTTGAGTGGACAAAGTCAATTCTTTTAACAGCACAGGAGCTCAACTCACCTGTTATCTTAGGTGTTTCTGAGGGCGCTGGTAAGTATATGTGTGGTTATAAGACTATCGTAGGTATGGTTAATGGTATGCTTGAGGAGTTAAAGATTACTGTTCCTGTAGCACTTCACCTTGATCACGGTAGCTATGACGGAGCTTTAGCTTGTATCGAGGCTGGCTTCTCATCAGTTATGTTCGATGGTTCACACTACCCAATCGACGAGAACGTAGCTAAGACTACTGAGCTTGTTAAGATTTGTAACGAGAAGGGTATCTCAATCGAGGCTGAGGTTGGCTCAATCGGTGGAGAGGAAGACGGAGTTGTAGGTGCTGGTGAGTGTGCTGATCCAGATGAGTGTAAGATGATTGCTGATCTTGGTGTAACTATGCTTGCAGCAGGTATCGGTAACATCCATGGTAAGTATCCAGAGAACTGGGCAGGTCTTAGCTTTGAGACACTTGATGCAGTTCAGCAGAAGACTGGTGATATGCCACTTGTACTTCACGGTGGTACTGGTATCCCAGCTGATATGATTCAGAAGGCTATTTCACTTGGTGTATCAAAGATTAACGTTAACACTGAGTGTCAGCTTGCATTCCAGGAAGCTACTAGAAAGTACATCGAGGCTGGTAAGGACCTCGAGGGTAAGGGCTTTGACCCACGTAAGCTTCTTGCTCCAGGTGCAGAGGCTATCAAGGCAACTGTTAAGGAGAAGATGGAGCTCTTCGGTTCTGTTGGTAAGGCTTAATATTTAGATATTATAGACATATTATGGAAGAGGCTGTTTTCGGATAGCCTCTTTTGTGTTACCATGGGAAAGAAAAAATGAATTTTATCAGCTATAGATAAGGTTCATTTTTAGTTTTACCATAAAAACATTTGATTGCATCGTATATATATCAGTAGACAAAAACTCTATCTGGAGGAACAAGTATATGAAGGATAAAAAGAAACTTATACCTAGAATAATAATGATAATGATGTTACTGGTGCTTGGAATAGGAATAACTATATCTATAATAGATTTAGTTAAGGAAAAAAGTGGTGCTAAAAAGATGATAAATGATGATGGACAGATTGTTACACTAGATGAAATACCAGGCAAAATGGACCAGCACACTGTGCTTCTTAGTGCCAGCCAAAGTAATAATGGGTTGGTTAGTAGAGAAGAGGATTATCATCAGTCTAATAAATGGAAGGTATATTATGACGGAACTGTAGAGTACTATGAGACTTATAATCTAAGCGGTAGAACTTCTATAGTTACTTGGGAGCTTACAGATGAACAGTTTAATAAACTAATAGAGTTACTTCAAGGAAGCTTTTTCGATTATACTGAGGACTATGATTCAGCTTGTGACGGTGGCACTTGGCATTATACCTATTACAACCTAGAAGGAGAGAAGCTACATTCCTACAATGGCTATAATTATTCAGTTCCGGTGTTGCTTGATATATCAGAGATACTTAACTCGGATATGAGAGATGAGGCGGTGATTGAGCCTGTAGAAATGGGCGATAGTCACAGCATGTTAATGGATGTGGTATGGGACAGACATGTGGAGGATGTGAATGCTGATGAGTTAGTGTCTACACATTGGACCATTTACTATGATGGCTGGATTGAATCCACGGAGACCTATCAAATCGGTGGAACACAGTCAACAATAACTTGGAGATTAGATGATTATGCTTATGGTAGATTGGTTAGAGAGTTAAAGTACTATTCAGATAAAAAGTATGATGAGGCAGTAACTGTAGATGAGGATTACTGGACTATGACACACTATGATGAGTCTGGAAATGGAATTTATAACGCTAATGCTATAAGTACAAAAGATAATATATTTGGTGGAATCTGGGGAGAACTTCAGGTTCCGGAGGAAGGTTTTGCTTATGTGGATACTACGGATTCTAAAGCTGGATGTACTACAGTATATAATGTGGATAATTATTCTATACAGATAGAATCTATAAATCCAGGGCATTCAGATGGAACGGTACTATTTTCGTCTTATTTTTACTGGCAGGATGCGGAAGATTCCAGAACAACCATTAATATGGAATATTACTTTGAGAAGGGCAGTCTAGTTGAAAGCTATGCCATAGACCAGATGTCTAAAACTACTCTAAATGGAGAGGATGTATACTATCATGTTAGTAGATCAGATAATTGGCATGATACATTGTGGTTACACTATCACATTGATAACAATAGACATATGGTAATTCTATTAGAAACCACAGGATGGCGAGATGAGAATAATAATTGGGTAGATGAGACGGATGCAGACTTAGAGAAGCTTGTTCGGGATGAAATACTTGAAAAAGCAGTTAACTTTAAAGTGGCTAGATGATAGATGGGGATTAAGCATTATATTATAAAGCAGATTGAATTAGGAGATTGATATGAAGAATAAGGGGATAATAAAGACGAAATGTAAATACAGGAAAAAGTGGTTGATGTGCCAGCTTGCAATACTAATCCTGTTAATCACAGGCTGTAGTAAGGTCACTGAAGAAGAAAAGTCTAAGCTAGATGAGACTAAGGATAAGGCGGTTATATATTACAACGGAAAATATGATTTGGACGAAACAGTTGGGGACTACGATTACGACTATAATGAGGGATTGTTTGGACCAGCATATGATACAGAAACTATGTATTTTGAAATGTCTGATGGCTATGTGGTGGTGTATGATGTGTCTAAGGATAGAATGCTTGATAACAGACAGTCGGATGAGATTGTAGGGGCTATTGAAGAGGTAATTTGGCCTGGTATATTTGAACAGGTTAAGAATATAACAGGGCAGGAAATGTATTGTAAGAAAATTGAGAGCATAAAGTATACTAGTTACGGCGCAGGCGGTGACAGAAGAGATAATTTCTTTACAGAGTATTACGAGGGAGATATTAAGTCCTATCTTGCTAAGGAGGACGTTGAGCTTTATGCCAATATGTCTGATATGATTATAGTGTGCGATAATGAAAGCTGGAGTGAGGCGGTGGAGTACATGGAGGCTGAGATAGAAAGCTGCTTTGCCCGATATGATATCTATTGGGATATAGAGATATTCTCATCAGATTTGTATGAAAAGTACAAGGGCAATTACAAGGATTATCGAGGTTCGTTGTATGGATATGATGGTTATATTGCAAGGGTTAGGATGGATAATGAATCAGGAACAAGTGAGCTTGTTATAGATAAACCTACATATATTCAGGTTTGTCCTGGAGTATATATGACCAGTGATGAATTTGACTTTGCATTATGTGAAGGAGATGTTATACTTGAAGAGGCTATGACAGGAGATGAATTAGCAGATTATTGTGAAACGGTGCAGGTAACTGTGGATGGTTCAGTATATAAGGTCATATTTTCTGAAAGGGTAAAAGATTATCTTAAGACAGAAGACAAGGGCTACCTGAAGGTGTACTGCAAGATTGTACCAGAGGAATTATCGGTTCAAACCACTATGGAATTTTGTGAACTAAGTAACGGGGTAACTGATGATGTAGTTATGAAAGATTTTCACAGCGAAGACTGGGTGGATAATCTGGAGATAGCTCATTATATGACTGTATGTGACGATGATTTATATTTCTTCGGAGAGTATGAGGCAACAGAATAAGGATATAGTAGAAGGACAGTTCAAATTGAACTGTCCTTTTTGAAAACCCTAATTTGTATTATCTACCCTTAAAAACCACAAAATATCCTTTCCCTTGCTTGTATTTCCTCTTGTTTTGTATTAAAATTAACATAATTATGGGATAGTGGGCTTTTATGCGGAAAAATGCCCCAATCCAACACTTATGAAACTACGAGGATACCATGGCACTAAAGCACGTAATGATTAACGACATAATTTCAGAACACAGCGCAAGAATGCAGAACCTTAAGAAATATTACCCATTCTTTGTGTTAAGCGAAACCACCTTTTCCCAGTACAAGGAGGGGAAATATGGTTTTCTTGATATGGGTTATATTACTATGGCATCCTTGCGTTTTTTGATTAATGAGAATAATTTCCATGAGAAGGATATTACCTACGAGGAGTACGAGAGCTTTATGTCAGAGTTGCTTCGTCGAGACTTTGACCTAGACGAGCCTAAGGAAGAGGAAAAGCAGCTTATCTTGCATATATTTGACAAGCTTAAGAATGATGGTAGAGCCTTTGAGTTTAAGTTTTACAATCCTGATACAAAGTCAAGTCAGATTGCCAGAGTTAAACTTATAGATTCTCGTATAGAGAATGGTCAGGTGCTTTATACCATTACTGCTGAGGGTATTGAGTTTTATCTTGATACCAAGGAGGTTAAGGATGAGAGCAAGATTAATGTGTCTCAGCTTCTCCTTGAGAAGATGATAACCTCCAATAACTTCAAGGGTGGTATCGATGTTGTTAAGAGAATTAATGCCCAGGTGATTAAGCTTAAGGCTGAGAAGGAGAACGTACTTAAGCTACTTGGCATGGATATATTTGAGGGTAATAAGGCCTATACAGAGTATATGGATACCATTGCAAAATGGTTTTCCGAGGAGCAGAAGCTTTTTGCTAAGAATAAGGCCTTGGTGGACAAGGCAATTAAGAAGGCTGAGTTTGAGAACAATCAGGCACAAGATTCGGATAAGAGTGGAGAAGGGGGAACTAAGCTTCTACGTTCTAAGGCTTTAGAGGAAATCAGTAGCTTAGAGAATGAGCTTAAGAAGACCATATATAATCACAGTCAGCTTATAGCTGAGACAGTGGAGCTTTCGCAGATGGCAGACAAGATTATCGGTCAGGCAAAGCTTAGAAAGTTAAGACCTGTATTTGATTTTAGACAGAGTCTTGTAAATATTATGAAGCAGGATGACCCTTCCCTTATGGCTCATGTGGTTATGCCACTTTTTGCACCACGTATAGAGAAGACATTTTCTATTAAGTCCATAGACAATATGCTTACACTTAAATCAGAGGACAAACAGCAGGGTGAGAAGGTGGAGAAGGCTAGCCTTGACTTAGATTTTAAATATGAGGATGAAATCCTTGATGAGAAGATAAGTCACAATTTTGCTATGCTTTTTGTACAGCTACTTGACCAGCTTAAGAAGTGGAACAAGCTTAGTCTTAAGGAGTTTAATGGCATCTTAGAGATTAAGTTTACTAAGGATATATATGAGAACAGAGATTATTATGCTTTCTTAGTTCACTTGGCAGGAAAGTGTGAATATAGCATGAAGCAAATGCTTGTAAAGCAGGATACCATGCTAGAGGGGATGGTTATCTCCTATATGACAGAGGATGAAAAGTCCCAATATGAGGATATGGAATTTTCTATTTCCTTCGGTACTGAGGAGATAGAGCTTGGAGCTCTGGGTGACAATAAGGAAGCGTCACCGGATAGATTTGTAGTTACAGATATGTATTTTGAAAGGAGGCAGGGATAAAGATGGAAGAGAGAAGCTTAGATAAAGCACTTGATATATATTCAGCACTTATAACCGGACAGGAAGTATCCCGCTCTAATCAGGATACAAGAGATATGTATGAGGAGTACTATTCTAATTCGGCGGTTTATGATATTACTAACCGTTTGGTGAAGAAGCTAAATCTTAACATTTATGAGTATAATGAGTCAATTTATGTTACTGCTGGAGAGGGTAACAGAGTGTTTGGATATACCAATGAGGATATGAAGAGACAGCTAGGGCTCCGTCTTAATAAGGAGCTTTATATGGTGTATTTCATCATGTATAATGCGCTGCTTAGCTTCTATCAGGATTCAGCTTCATATCAGGTTAAGGAATATGTAAAGCAAGAGGAGATTATGGAAAGTGTAAGCTCATATCTTATGGCTATTACTAAGGATTTGTCTGTGTATTCCATGGATGACCTTGAGGCAGATAGCTTTAAGACAATTGCGCTTTTGTGGGATGAGCTTCCGGCAGTTACCTCAGATGACAAGGATAAGAACAGAGCCTCACGAGCATCTCGTACAGGCTATGTTAAGCTTACCTTCAACTTCCTTATAGCTCAGAAGCTTTTTGTGGAGGTTGAGGATAGATATTATCCTACTGATAGATTTAAGGCTTTGGTTGAGAACTACTTTGAGGAGTACAAGGGTAGAATTTATAAGGCCTTAGGAGGTGAAGTGGATGCCTAGTATTAACAGAATCAGAGTTAACAATGTAAAGTATAATTTTGGCACCCAGTTCTATGATGATTTTACTATGAGGCTTTATGGTAAGAACACCCTCTATGATCTGGCAAATGGTGGTGGTAAGAGTGTGCTTATGCTACTTTTACTTCAGAATATGATACCTAATTGTACCCTAGATGATAAGCAGCCTATAGAGAAGCTTTTTAGAACAGGAAATAGTAATACAACCATTCATTCCTTGGTAGAGTGGAAGCTGGATGATACTGATGATGGCTACAGATATATGACCACAGGCTTTTGTGCCAGAAAGGCAAAGGAAAGCGATAGTGAGTCTGAGGCTCGTGCTAATAAGGATGTGGCAGCAATAGAGTATTTTAATTATTGTATCTTCTATAAGGAGTACAATAAGCATGATATAGTAAATCTTCCTTTGACTAAGGATGGAGAGAGAGTTACCTTCAGTGGGCTAAAGAATTTCCTTAAGGAGTTAGAACACAGAGATATGAGTCTTAAGGTTCGTATCTTTGAACGAAAGGGTGAGTATCAGCGATTTATCAGTGAGTATGGTATTCACGAAAGTCAGTGGGAGATAATCAGAGGAATTAACAAGACTGAGGGACATGTTAGAACTTATTTTGAGAATAATTATAAGACCACTCGTAAGGTAGTAGAGGATCTTCTTATAGAGGAGATTATAGAGAAAGCTTTCTTGGTGAAGACTAGCCGTGATGAGGATGGAACAGATTCTATGGCTAAGATGCTTATGGATATTAAGGAGCAGCTTACAGTCTTAGCTAAGAAGAAAAAGGATATTAAGGCTTATGATAGACAGGCTGAGCTTATAGGTGTTTTGGCGGATAAGGTAGAGTCCTTTATAGGTCTATTCAAAGAACAAAGTAGCTTGTCTGAGCTTTTGGCAAATATCTGCGTAACTGGGGAGGAGTTTGCCCGTAATGATGAGAAGCAGCTAAAGGCTTTAGAGCTTAAGAGAGATGAAGCTAGAGAGCTTAAGAATAAGCAGAGAGAACGTATAGAGTGTCTTAAGGTATCTAAGGATAAGAGACAGCTAGAGGAGCTTAACAAGGAGGAGCAGCTTCTACTCAATCGAGTTACAGAGCTTAAGGAAAGAGCAAAGTCCCTTAGGGAAGATCTTTCCCTAAAGGAAAGTATTAATGAATATTTGGAGTACTTGGATGATAGAGCTAAGTACTACCAGCACGACGCAGTTATTAAGACAATGATGGCTGAGTCCTCTTTTGATGAGGAAAAATTATATACTTATGCATATAACATTAAGATGCGTACTGATAAGCTTCTTATGGATTTAAGAAAACAGATAGAGGAAGTTACCTCTGAATTAGCTAGCCTAAGAGAAAAGGATGCTATGAATGAGAAGCTTCTCTCGGAGGCTAAGGTGTCTCTGGCTGTTGCTAAGAATACTAAGGCTGCGGCGGATGAGGAGATAGTACATTTAAGCGAAGAACTGTCAGATATTAGAATGTCTATGAATAGCATCAAATTCACAGATGTGGGTCAGCAGCTTTCTGAGGCAAGAGATGTGGCTGCTACTTATGAGAAGGAAATAAATGATGCTAAGGCTCTTATGGATGAAAATTCTAATAAGATTCAGACAGCCACCATAGAGCTTACAGAATTGAATAACAAATTTTTGGAGAATGATAAGCTGATATCAGAGCTTACAGCACATCAGTCAGAATATGATGAGGCTAGTGAAAAGCTTAATAATATTAAGACTGTATATGGCGCAACTAAGGAGGATGAGCTTCTTAGAATTATATCAGATAGAATTACTCAGGCTGTTCTTGATATTGCAGCAGTGAAGAAGAACATTGACAAGTCTATGAAGACAATCAATAGACTTAAAGAGGGCAGAATAATAGGTGTATCTAAGGCGGCTAAGAAGGCCATTGATTACATTGAAACTAGACATGGTATAGTGGCTATGTTTGGTATGGATTATTTGTCCGCGTTACCTGTTGATAAGCAAAAGGAGCTGCTTGCAACTAATCCAGAGCTTGCTTACGGCGTTTTGGTTAAGGATTATGAGGCAATTGCAGGAGATCCTAACATCTATAAGCTTGATACTGAAGAGGAAACTGTAAATATTTATGATATGGAGGCAGTGGATTCTAAAGCGATACATTTTGGAGAAAATGTATTTTCTATACATGCAGACGCAGCATATATTACTGATGAGAATACCAAGGACAAGCTTATTGAGGCCGAGAGGAATAAGGTTAAGGATTATGAGCTTCAGCTTGAGATTAAGGATGAGATGCTTTCAGCCTACAGACAGGACCAGGAGTTTGTGCTTAGAATGTCTGAGAGTGATTTGCTTAAGTCTAAGGAGAAGCTTAAGGCTGCACAAGACCTTGCTGTTACCTTGGCTGAGCGTATAGATGCTACTCAGAGCAATATTAAGGGCTATAAGCTGGCTATAGATAATGCAAAGACTCAGATAGAGGATAAGAAGGATGAGCTAGAAAAGTGCAATCAGGATATTACTAAGCTTTATGCAGTGGAGAAGCTTAGTGGTATTATTTCCGCTAAGGAGGAGATAGCTGATAAGGCCAGAGAGGATATTGACAGATTAGAGCTTCAGCTTAGTAATCTTGTGAATTCTTCTGATGATGAGGGTATGTCCTTGGTGGAGACAGAGGCAAAGCTTAATTCCCTTAAGGCAAGATATGATGAACAAAATAGAGAGTGGGAGAGCAATTATAAGGCTTACTACAATATTGACAAGGAATATCAGATACTTACTATAGGTGATGATGAGCTTAAGGCTAGATTTACAGCTATGGTTAGTATGGGCAGTGATGATGCTAAGGCCATAGAGGATAAGAAGCTTCTTATGGACACAATTAAGGTGTCTATGGACAGGGCCTTAAAGAATATCGAAAAGCGTGGAATTAGTCTTCAGATTTTGAAGGATTATGAGAAAAATAATCAGCTTTTTGTATCTGATGATAAGGTTTTAGATAGCTGTAAGCATTCTATACAGGATGTGGAGCAGCAGATTGCTGACGCAAGAGGCAAGCAGGAGAAAAAGCACGCTGAGATTAATAGATTAGAGGGTAGTATTGAATATGCTATTAAGAATATTCAGGATGCCTTCGGTGAGTATGTGGAGGAAGATGCATCTCTTTCTGAGATAACTGCTACATTGGAAAATGGAGAAGAACTCCTAAAGCGACTTGCCAAGGAGGCAAAGGATTACGATGAGGAGTATCGCAACTACCTTAAGACTCAGGGGTATATGGTAGATCTTTATAAGGATGTTAAGAGAATAGTTACTACCAATGATATTAGCTTAGAGGGAGCAACTCCTATAAGTGAGGAGAAGGATAAGCTTAGAGAAATATTTGAGGATAGCTTACTTAAGTTTGACAGAAGCAATAAGGCTTTAGAGAAGGCGAAAAATGAATTGGTGCGCTTTAAGGGTAATACCTCAGTGGCATTAGAGCAAATGAGTGCTTTTGAGCTTGCTAATACAATAAGGGAGGATGTGCTGATTCCTGCAGATTATGAAGCGGCAAACCTTCTTATGGATAATCTAAAGTCTATCTCTGATTATATCATTTTAGAGCGTGATAGAATTGAGAAGAGCTTGGTTGATATGGAGACTATTAAGGCTAACTTTGAGGAGCAGTGCTTACAGAGATGTCTGGATGTGAAGACTGAGCTTGATAAGCTTCCAAAGCTTTCTAGAATCGTAGCTGATGGTGAGGCCATTCAGATGGTTGGACTTAATATTCCATACTTTAAGGAGGAATTCTTGAAGCAGAGAATGTCACAGTATATTGATAATATTGTGTCTCAGGCTGATGACTATGCAAATGAGAAAGATCAGGTGAAATTTATACGTAATAGCCTGGCTTTGAAGAAGCTATTTGGAGTAATAGTAACAGATATGAATGGTATCAAGCTTAGTCTTTATAAGCGTGAGCGCATTAAGGAGCAGAGTAGATATCTTAAATATGAGGAGGCTGTAGGTTCTACAGGACAGTCTCAGGGTATTTATATTCAGTTCTTAGTAAGTATAATTAATTACATTTCCGGTATGTATCACACTGGCAATGAGGATATAAGAACTAAGACTATATTTATAGATAACCCATTTGGTGCTGCAAAGGACGTGTATATTTGGGAACCAATATTTGCACTTCTTAAGGCAAATAATGTGCAGCTAATTGTACCGGCCAGAGGAGCAACACCTGCTATAACAGGCAGATTTGATGTGAATTATATCCTAGGACAGCAAATGTCTAAGGGTAAGCAGCTTACAGTAGTAACAGATTACACCAGCAAGGTTGACCAGGAAGAGCTTGAGTACAAGGATCTTGAATTCGAGCAGGTTACCTTTGACTTTATATAGAAGGGGGAGTAAGAGATGCATTACAAAGAAGTTAAAGCCATACTTACCCCTCAGAATGGTATGAATCTATACAGAGGCTGTACTCATGGCTGTATATACTGTGATTCCCGTAGCAAATGCTACCGTATGGATCATGATTTTGAAGATATTGAGGTTAAGCTTAGAGCTGCAGATTTGCTGGAGAATACCCTTAAGAAAAAGAGAAATAAGGGTATGATAGCAACTGGCTCAATGACTGACCCTTATGTGCCTATAGAGGCAGAGCTAAAGATTACCAGAAAATGTCTCAACATAATTGATAGATTTGATTTTGGTGTGGTAATTCAAACAAAGTCAAATCTAATCATGAGAGATATAGATATATTGGAAAGTATTCATAAGAAAACAAAGTGCGTAGTGGCTGTGACTCTTACAACCTATGATGAGGAGCTGTGTAGGAAACTGGAGCCTAATGTGTGTACCACTAGGGAGCGAGTGCAGGTTCTTATGGAGATGAAGAAGAGAGGAATACCTACAATTGTTTGGTTAACTCCATTCCTTCCATTTATCAATGATACAGAGGAAAATCTTAGAGGGTTAATGAATTACTGTATTGAAGCAGGAGTTTATGGTATAATGAACTTTGGAATAGGACTTACTCTTCGTGAGGGTAATAGGGAATATTTCTATAGTCAGTTAGATATGCTTTTTCCGGGGATGAAGGAAAGGTATATTGAAACCTATGGCGATTCCTATGAGGTGACAAGTCCTAATAATGATAAGCTTATGAAAATCTTTACAAATCTGTGTGAAGAGCATAATATTGTATATGACAAGGAAGAATTACACAGATATATGAGAGAGTATAAGAATAAACAAATTGGAACTCAGATAAGTTTATTTGATTTGTAAATAAGGAGGAAAGAATATGAATTGTCCAGTGTGTGGAACAGATTTAAATGGTAATCAGTTTTGCCCAAATTGTGGGGCAAATATGTCGGCCTTTGAGGGAGTGTCACAGGATAAGGTGATTGTTAATCAGACACCGGCACAGCAGATGGCAGCAGGGGATGATAGTGTAACCCAGTTGATTCCAGAGAATTATATGAATTCTACAGGAGATGATACAGTAACTCAGCTTATACCTGAAAATTATATGAGTGCTCAGGGAGATGATACTGCAACTGTAATGCTTGATCCAAATCAGGTACAGCAGTACACACCTAATCAGCAACCAACCTTTGCTCAGACCCCAAGTATGAATCAGGCGACACCGGCTTACGGTTATCAGCCCATTCAACCACAGTTTAATCAGGCTAATTACCAGTCGGGTAGTGGGCAGTCCCAAAGCTTTGGTGTGGTTAAAGCTGTGCCAGTAGCTAGTAAGATAGTTAGCTTATCAAGCTTGATAATTATTGTTGCATTGCTTGTATCCTGCATAGTGCTTATTACAAAGCCACTGTTTTATATTACTCAGTCCTATGCAGGAGGAGTATTCTCAAAGGAAGAAATAGAAGAAGCAGTAATTAGCCAGGATGAGGATGACTATGAAGAAGCAAATCAGGCAGCACAGATTTTTGTAGCAATTATAATAGTGTTAGTAATTATAGCTGCGCTTAATGCTTGGTCCTGCTACTTGCGAATCAGTAAAGGTTGTGTAAAAAGTCCTGTTAATAAAGCAGTTGGAAACTTTGTGTTTTGTTTTTTTGGTGTAGCTGTATTCATAATATTTAAGTCTATGATTGATGAGGTTGTTAAAGATGGAATCTATTATGGCTCATATACACCTGATGAGGCAGCTATGTTTAATGTGTACAGCCTAGTGTTTGTTTTAGGTTTAATAAGTTGTTTAGTTAATATTGTAAATATTATTACATCCGCTACAGCTAAGAATGCCGTAAGATAATTAAAGGGGAAAGGATACATAATTATGGGAAAGTCAAAGGCGCAGAGAAAGCAGGAAAAGAAAGCTTCTATGCAGGATAATAAAAAGGTACAAGAGCAGGTAGAACCAAAAAAGCAGGAACAAAAACCAGAGGAGAAAAAACCAGAGGTTAAAGCACCAGAGAAAAAGTCTGTAGGTCCAGAACAGGTTAAGCTTACAATGTATACTTTGATATATATGGTGGTTACCTTTATATCTGGTTGTGTGACAGTTGTGGCCATGGTGGTATATGCAAAACCAATAATCAATGTGCTAAAGGTTACGGTTGGTTCAACTATCAATGATTACTCTTATGAAGCAGTTGAACAGGTGCTGTTTGAGGATTATCCGGATATGCCGATTTACGGTTTATATCTTGGAATAGCTTTACTGGTAGCTGCCAGTGCAGTTGTTACAGTAATTGGTCTTATCCGTGCAGTGGATGAGTATAATAAGCCAGGTATTGTTACAACAATTCTTGGATTTGTGTTTGCGGTGGGTGCATTTGCTTTATTTATCTACGCAAATGATTATACAATTGAAAAGATTAGATTGTTGGCAATACCAGAGAATCCACAATTTGGTATATACAAATTATATTTTCCATTCCTAATAGCAAATATAGTTGGTATGCTTTGCAATATTATCTCAACTATAATTGGATTGGCTAGATGGAAGAAGACTGGAAAGACAAGTAAGTAAGAAAGGGGAAAAAGTTATGGATTTTAAGCAGTTTATGAAGAATGTTAAGAATGAGGCATCTGATGCAGTTGAGGTTACAAAGATTAAAGCTAAGATTTCTAAGGAGAAGACAAATGTAAAGGATACCTTCGAGGAAATCGGTAAGCTAATGTATGAGACATACCGCAAGAGTGGTGTAATGCCAGAGGAATACAAGGAGCAGCTTACTAAGGTTGACCAGGCTAGAGCAAAGATTAATGAGTACAATGCTGAGATTGATAAGGTAAAAATGAGCGACAACTAGAAACGAGGATATTAAGAATGGACTACAATGAGCTTAGCTTAAAGATGCATGAGGAGGGACCTGGAAAGCTTCAGGTAAACTCCAGAGTTAAGGTAAAAACCAGAGATGACTTAAGTACAGCATACACACCAGGTGTAGCAGAACCATGTAGAAAAATCAGAGACAATAAGCAGGATGTTTATAAATATACCTGCAAGGCTAATACTGTTGCAGTTGTGTCTGATGGAACAGCGGTTTTAGGCTTAGGAGATATTGGACCAGAGGCTGCAATTCCAGTTATGGAGGGAAAGGCAATTTTGTTCAAGGAATTTGCAGGAGTTGATGCATTTCCAATATGTCTTGATACTAAGGATGTGGATGAAATTGTTGAGACGGTAAAGAGAATTGCACCAGTATTCGGTGGAATTAATTTAGAGGATATATCAGCTCCAAGATGCTTTGAGATAGAGAGAAGACTTAAGGAAGAGCTTGATATCCCTGTGTTTCATGATGATCAGCATGGTACAGCTATAGTTGTGTCAGCCGGATTACTCAATGCGGCTAAGCTTGTAGGTAAGAGCTTTGATAATATTAATGTTGTGATTAATGGTGCAGGTTCTGCAGGAATATCCATATGCAAGCTACTTATGGAGCTTGGTGTGGGAAATGTAGTACTTGTAGACAAAAATGGTGCCCTTTGTCCTGGAGAGGAGTGGATGAATCCAGCTCAAAGAGAGATGGCATTAGTGACCAATAAGAATAAAGAGAGAGGTCCATTGGTTGAGATTATCAAGGGTAAGGATGTTTTTATTGGTGTGTCAGCGCCAGGAGTGGTAACTGCAGACATGGTGGCATCTATGGCGAAGGATTCCATAGTTTTTGCTATGGCTAACCCAACTCCAGAGATAATGCCAGAGGAAGCCAAGAAGGGAAATGTGCGAGTTATGGCTACAGGTCGTTCCGATTACCCTAACCAGATTAACAACGTATTAGTTTTCCCAGGAATATTTAGAGGTGCTTTGGATGTTAGAGCCACTGCAATAACTGATACTATGAAGGTGGCAGCAGCTAAGGCTATTGCATCAATTGTATCAGAGGAAGAATTAAGTGAAGAATATATTATACCGGGAGCATTTGATGAAAGAGTTGCTATGGCTGTGGCAAAGGCTGTGTCAGATGAGGCTATTAGATTAGGTATAACAAAATAGTTATGTAAACTTGCGCCAGAGATGTTCTCTGGCGTAACTGCTATAATTAGATATATTTTAATTAATAAACCATAGAATGGGGGTTAAGCATGAAAGAGAAACTAGATGCTGTAAAGAATGAAGTTAACAAGGTGGTAAAGGGCAAGGAATATGTTGTGGAAAAGGTTTTGGCAGCAATGATTGCCGGAGGACATATTCTCATGGAGGATATTCCAGGAGTGGGTAAGACAACCTTGGCTACTACATTTGCCAAAAGTATGTCTTTGAATTACAAGAGAGTACAGTTTACGCCGGATGTACTTCCTAGTGATATATTGGGATTTTCTATGTACAATTCCGCAACTAAGGAGTTTGAATATAAGGAGGGTGCTGTATTTTGTAATCTGTTTTTAGCGGATGAGATTAATAGAACCTCTCCTAAGACTCAGTCTGCGCTTCTAGAGGTAATGGAAGAAAACACTGCTACAGTTGATGGTGTAACTAGAAAGCTTCCAGATCCATTTATAGTAATTGCTACAGAGAATCCATATGGTTCATCAGGAACTCAGATGCTTCCTGAATCTCAGCTGGATAGATTTATGGTTTGTCTGTCTATGGGATATCCATCCCACCAGGATGCGATAAAAATTTTACAGGGTAATGCCCTAAGACCTATTGATAATGTCCAGGGAATTCTTACAATGGAGGATTTAAGGGAGCTTAGAGAAAAGACTAATAATATATTTGTGAAGCCAGAAATATATGATTACATTGTAACTATTGTAGAAAAAACTAGAGAGCTTGATATTTTTTCGGCTGGTGCAAGTCCAAGAGGTACTATAGCACTTCTTAGAATGGCTAAGGCTATGGCTATATTAGAGGGAAGAAGCTTTGTGACAGCAGAGGACGTTCAGAAGGTTACTAAGGATACTTTAGGTCATAGAGTTAAGCTAAGTGCGAGAGCGAAGGCGCAGGGTATTAATATTCCGACAGCTATGAATCAACTATTGACTCAGGTACAACCACCAAGGAATTAATGTTAATTGGAGATATAATGGAGAATTTATTCAGAGCAGTAGGATATATTATACTACTGGCGATTAATATAATTGCATATTGGTTTTTACATAGTCATTTTCATTTTATTGTACTGGTTATAATGATTTCGGCACCCATATTTTCACTCCTTATGGCGCTACAGCTTAGAAAGCATATACAGTCTAAGGTAGTTAGCAATTGCCTTAAGGGAGAATATGGAATGCAAAACCAGGAAAGCTTCTTTTTGGTTAAGCTGATTAATAAGACTTTGTGGGCATCCTTGGATGTTAAGCTTACTTTGGAGGTGCAAAATGAATTCTTTGGCACTAAGGGAGATTTGGTGTTTTCTGTTCCTATTTATAGCAAAAAAGGATATGAACTTCAGATTCCTATTGTACCAGAGCTGCCGGGAAGACTTTCTGTGACTTTAAAGGAGATAAAGATAAAGGATTTAATGGGCTTTTTCTTCTTGAAAAAGAAGATGGAGGAGAAGGGTGAATTGGTGGTTATGCCAGAGCCAATAAATCAGGAAATAAGTGATAAGACTTACTATGAGACTGGTATGCTTGAAAGCGAGGAAAGCTCTAAGAAGGGTAATGATTTCTCGGATGTGCAGGAGATAAGAGAATACATTCCTGGAGATAAGCTTATGAGCATACATTGGAAGCTGTCTGCCAAAAGAGATATTCTTATGGTTAAGGATAGGGTTAGTATGTCTGATAAGCAATTGGTGGTATTGCCAGAGCTTTGCAATGCAAATATGTACCAGTTAAATTCTATATTGACAACTACTTATTCTTTGATAAGCACCCTTGTTAAAGACAAGCTTAATGTGCGACTGATGTATTGGAGTAAGAATCGATTTGAGTATGAGGATATAAGAATAGATTATGTAGAGGCTCTTAATGAAGCTTTCGGAAAAATGTTTTATGAGGAATGTTATCAGGATATGGGAGAAGCAGCTAGTCATATGCCTTTAGTCCATCCTGAGATGAAATCCTACCTTCATATTAGTGCTGATGGAGGCAGGGTGAATGTGGTTGTAAGGGAGAACGCTTAGTGGCTAAAAATAGTGACAAGAATACAATTAAAGATATAGAGCTATGTCAGGGCATAAGACTTAGTAAGAGCACATTTGAAGCTAAGGAAAATCGTTTGCTTACCCTTCTTGTTAAGGGTGTTGTAGTATACCTTTTGTCTATGGGCAGTATTGGATTTTATTTGTCTGCATTTTCTATAGAGTATAATACTTTTGTGTGTCATGTGGTTGTACTTTTAATGGCTCTTGCGTCAGCTATGCTATATTACCGTTTACTTACGGAGAATGTAGGATATCTTATAGTGCTGGCATTGTTTTGTGTGTTGGTATATAAATTTAGAACTTATATTAACAGTGGATTCTATGCCATAGTAAATATTACAACAGATGGCGCTGCACAGTATTTTAATATTGATATACAAAGGATTTATGCAGAGCAAATTGAGAATAGATATGTAACTATAACATTTGCAGTGCTATTTATAGGAGTTGTACTGGATATATTTTTGAATGTATATATATCTAGAAGAATGCAATATGTTACGGTTATTTTCTGTATAATGGGGCTTAATATGGTGCCATTATATCTGGTGTTTGAGCCGGATGGAATATACTCCATAATGGTGTTAGGTGGAATTGCATTGGCTTATGTATTTAGATCTGGAAAGCACTACAGTCCACAGGTATCCATCAAAAGGGATGATATTAAATATAAGGAAAAAGCTAGAAAACGGAAGAAGAATAAGCCTGTTGAAATATCCTATGTGTATGATGCTAAGGCAATGGTCAATGCAGGTATTATAGCCCTTGCCTTTGTTGTGGCTTTAGTTCCGGTGGTGAGTGCATTTAAGCCTAAGGATTCATTTAATGTGGGATATCAGGGTAATAAATATAAACAGCTTACCATGGCAGCGGTGAGTACTATACTTATGGATGGTCTTACTGGTTTCTTTAGGATGTCAAGAGATGTGGGAGGTCTAGAAAGTGGAAAACTAGGTCAGGTATCCACTATAAGACTTGATTATCAAACTGACCTTGTGGTGCAGCTTACACCTTATACTCTGGATAGAATATATTTTAAAGGATTTACTGGAGTTCAGTATAATCCATATGCAAATTCATGGACAAGCATAAAGAATATAAATGGCATCAATGAACAAGAGATATCAGCGGAGGCACAGGCCCTTAAGGATGAATACTTGGAGGGTTATGAATATTCTGCTCAAGCCATAATCAGAGTAAATAATGTTGAGGATGATGTGATTTATAAACCTTATTATTGCTATTCATATGAGGAAAATAGACAATTCTTGGATATGCTAATATATCCTAGATTTGAGGAAAGTAAGGTCCTTGTTAATGAAGAATATTATGAAGGTGCACCATATTCGGCTGCAGACCTTTATGTTCCTCCAGAGAATATTGAGGCAGTTGAGAGCTTTATAAACCAACTAGATGATCCTCTTAACAATAAGCAGGTGATTCAGCAGGTTATAGATTATTACCAAGAGAATTACCCTTATACAATTCAACCAGGGAAAACTCCTTATAGGCAGGATTTTGTAAATGATTTCCTTATGGAGAAGAAAAAGGGATATTGTTCTCATTATGCATCTGCAGCAGTGTTAATATTTAGATATATGGGAATTCCAGCAAGATATGTGGAAGGATATGCAATTGATCTGGAACAAATATATAATGCGGAGTTGGTTGAAGGCGCGGAGTACAAGGATTACTACGATGGATATTCCCAGCTAGGTGAGACAGCTCTTATTAGTGTAAATGTTACGGATGCAGATGCTCATGCCTGGGTAGAGGTGTACGATCCGGTTAAAGGCTGGTATCCTTTAGAGGTTACTCCATATTCTACAACTACGGAAGAGGAACAAGATGACTTTTGGAGTATGTTTGCTGATATGATGGATGACACCGGTAATACAGGTGACGGAGTGGTGGATAACGCTTTAGGAGGCGGTGCAGTTATCAACAAGGTGGTGAAAAACACAGTTTATATCTTGGCATTCATATTGTTGCTTGGATTGACAATTATTGTGCTAATTAAGACTTATGTGTGGCTTAGATATATGCTGATGATTTCTAGGGCGAACCTTAATGATAAGCTTATATATAAATATCAACAGTTTTGTAAGACAAAAAAGAAGAAGGACAAAAGCTTCATAGAAAAAATAAATTATAGGCAACAGTTAGAGTATCTAACTGAAAATATTGCCAAAGAGGATTCGGTGGAAGACATAGAAAAATCCCGAGAGAAGACTATTGCAATCTTAGAGAAAGCTGGCTTCTCCCAGGATATAATATCTCAGGATGAATACGATTATGTAATTAACTGGTGCAAGGAAAATGCATAGTTAAGTGAAATCTAAGGATTATTGCTACATGGGAGAATGCCTATTCCATAGATATCTTCACTTGAATACTGATACACATAATAGCTTTCTAGCTGTCCATCAGATGAAATTAGGTCAAGTATGTATATTTGATCAAAGTTCACATTAGAGAAATCAGTCTCGGGATATACAGAATTTATAACTGTATTCTCCGGGGCTTTTTTCTTTTCCAGTAATTGAATGTCTTCATCTGAAAATATTGATTTGACGGAAACACTGCTATAGGCTGATATGATTTGGCTAGGCTTGTAGTTAGTATCTGTGGTGTAGGCTCCTACAATAACTCCTTTCTCGGTCATATAAACAGTGTGGGTTACAGAGTTATCAAACTTTGTGAAGCTAATTACCCATAGGTAGGCACTGTAGGTATTAAATAGGTTATCCGTATAGCAATATAGCTTTGCATCCCAAGAACACCAATTGTTATAGTTAGCTGCTGAAGCGTATGGGAAAACACCAATGTTATAGAATGGGTTAAGGCATCTTCTTGCCATATCTACAGCTTCATTTTCTGTAAGGAAGCCTTGGTCTGTGGAACATTCCACTCCAGTACTTTCCCATACTCCGGATATAAGCTTAACTTGCTCTAGGGAAGTTAGGTTGCTAGAGGTATTTCTTGCCATAGCATTTCCGGATTCCACATAGTAGCTTTCAGGTGCAACATATATATGGTTGGTGCTACTGGCACGTCTATTTTTCAGTAGAAGGTCTGGTATGAAAAAGCTGGCTGTAACGGCAGTGATACAAAGCAAAAGCATACCTAGTACCAGTTTGTTAATTCCTTTTTTCTTATTCATGACAGGATACCTCCTCCTGATATAATGGAAATGTAATTTTGAATTCAGTACCTTCTCCTAAAATACTATCTACCTGCATTGTAGCTTGATGAGCGTCAAAGATAAGTGCTGCTAGGGAAAGTCCTAGTCCTGCACCGCCTTCCTTTCTGGAACGAGACTTATCCACCATGTAGAAAGCATCACAGATTTTTGTTAGATGCTCCTTGGGAATTCCAACTCCGAAATCCTTTACTGATACAGTGACCTGTGAGTCCTTCATATTGCATGAAAATAAGATTTCACTACCATTGGAGGAGGCTTTCCTTGCGTTGTCAATAAGGTTTATAAAGGCTGACTTTAGCAAATCTAAGTCTCCGTTAATGTAACAGCTTTCGCAGTTTAGGGTGAGCTTTATGCCTTTTGCTTTAAGCAATGGTTCTACGCTTTCTATTACCTCATTCATAAGCTTTTTGATATTTAGTTTCTTAGGTGTAATGCTATGCTGCTTGGTATATATGAATTCAAAAAGCTTCATTGACATAGCTTCAAGTCTCTGTCCTTCAGAAAAAATGTAGGAGGCAGCCATCATCTGTTGCTCCTTGGTTAGTTCTCTGGAACGAAGAGTATCAGCATAACCTATAATGGATGTCATAGGTGTCTTCAACTCGTGAGTGAAGTCTGCTACAAACTGCTCCTGACGAGTTACCATATTCTGTAGCTCCTCCATATGATTTTCTACAGAATCTGCCATATTATTATAAGTGTGGGCTAATTGACCTACCTCGTCTCTTGAGTTGATGGAGGTCCTGGCAGAATAATCTCCTTGTCCAAAGCTTTCGGAAACCTTTTGAAGCTTCTCCAAAGGCTTAGTAAGTAGAAAACTTAAGATGTACATAAAAACTGAGCAAAGAACTAATACTATAATAAGTAAAAGCTTATAATAGTCTGACTGTTGCTTCATCATAGTATATATAGAGGTAATATCTCTCTGGTTAATAATGTTAAGTCTTTTGTCCAGTAAAAGAGTACATGAGCTTACGGAAATGTAGTAGGAGCCATCTCGTTCTACAATGGTGTAATTTTTTTTGCCTACGTCCATTGTAGTCCACAAAGCCTGGTCGAAGGCATCATTAGAGCTGGAATAAATAATATTATTATTGTATGCCACTAACAAATCCGAATCATTTGCAGAGATGTTAGTATATACATTTTCACCAGCAGCTTCCAGCTTGTCCATAAGAACATTCTGGCTGTATGCGTTGTTGTTCATAATATTAAGTAATTCATATTCGATGCTAGCTTGGAATAGGTTATTTTCCTCTACAGAGTTTTCTATCTGTTGATTAAGGGCGAGACTGAAATTTTTCTCAATCATTAGATAACCTATAGTGCCTAGACATATAGAGATTACTATCATATTTATAATTAAAACCTTATACCTAAATTTCATTAATTTCTCCTATACTAGTTGGTATCCTTTTTGCTTTCTAGTCTATAGCCTACTCGATAAACTGTTTTAAGTGCGTGACTAAGGCCCATTTTCTTCCTAAGACGCTGAATATGAAGGTCAAGAGTTCTAGTGTCACCGTAAAAATCATTTTCCCATATGGTTTCGTAAATATTTTCTCTAAAGAGGGTAATATCAACGTTCCTGATAAGTAGTGCCAATAAGTCAAACTCCTTAGGGGTAAGTTCAACTGTAGCACCAGATTTGGTGGCAATCTTTGTCTCGGTGTTGATTACAATATCCTCAAATTCTAGAATTGATGAGGCCTTGTTAAATCTTCTTAGGACAACGTTAACTCTTGCTAGAAGCTCCACCACCTGAAAAGGCTTTACAATATAGTCCTCAGCACCTTGGGTAAGTCCCTTGACTCTATCCTCTAAGGCACCCTTGGCAGTTATGAAAATAACAGGAATGTTAAGGGGTTTTATGTATTCTAGTAATTCATAGCCGTCAACCTTTGGTAGCATTATGTCTAGTAGAACTAAATCGTAGCTATGATTTTCCAGAAGATTAGCTGCCTCTAAGCCGTCAAAGGCCTGAGTACACTGATAGTTATTTGCACTAAGATTGATTGCTATTAGGTCAGATATTGGTTTTTCATCCTCTACAATAAGTATTTTAATCATATTTATCTCCTTGCATATTTATACACATATAATAATATCAGATAAATGTATCCAAAGTGTATCAAATATGCAAAAAATACACAAGTTTAATAAGGGTTTGATTTATAAATTGTAATATAGTAGAATACTAAAGGTAGGTTTTGGAAGGATTTGGAGGTTTATTCATGAAAAGAATACAATTTTTATTCGCCCTTTTGGTGGGTAAGATAATAATGGGATTAACTAAGATAATTCCAGGCGTATCAGGAACAACCTGGCCTGGTGGAATTGCAAATATATTGATGAAGAGGTTTCCAAAGTATTTTAAATTTGGTGACAATACAAGAATAGTTATGGTTACAGGTACAAGTGGTAAAACAACAACCACAGGTATGCTGGCTCAGCTTATTAAAAGCTGGGGAAAGACCATATGTACCAATGATATTGGTGCCAACATGGACAGAGGAATTGCAACAACCTTGATTAGAAACTCTACCATGGGTGGACGAGTTAAGGCGGATTATGTTGTGTTAGAGGTAGACGAGAGATATCTTCCTATTATGACAAAGCTTATAGCACCACATGTGATTCTTGTGACAAATGTATTAAAGGATCAATCTCAGCGTAATGGAGAGCCAGGTGTTATTATGACTAAGCTGAAGGCTGCCATAGATGGAGATATGCACCTTATATTAAATGCCCATGAGCCAAATTCGGGTTCTCTTGGCTTTAATAAGGATAGTGTAAGCTATTATGGAGTGGCAGGAGATTCCACAGTGGCTATGGAATCTATTGCAACTGATGTTAGTTGCTCTTGCCCTGTGTGTGGTGACTCTATACATTTTGAGTACGAGAACTTATTTAACATAGGAAAATATAGTTGCAAGGGCTGTGGCTTAAAGAGTGAGGAATCTGCAACAATTATAGCTGCGGATGCTGAGAATACTGCTTTTATCTGTGATGGTACAAGCTACAAGGTAAAATATATAAGTAAGGACTTTATGTATTGCTATGCTTCACTTATGGCATTTGCAAAGCATGAGGGGATTGATTCGCTCACCATTCAGAAATCTATTAATGATTTTAAAATTCAGAGTGGTCGTGTGGAGCAGATGAAGGCAGGAGACAAAACAATTAATTATCTTAGAATTAAGCAGGAAACTCCTGTAACTCTTCAAAGTGCTATAGATGTGGCTACTGCTGATAAGTCAGAGAAAATTGTAGTCTTAGATCTTAGTGAGATAGTAGATTTCAGTCCAAAGTATACAGGTATGTACTATGCCTATGATTGTAACTTTAGGAAATTTATGGATGGTTCAGTTGTCAAATACATTTGTATGTCTAAGACAGTGTGCTATGATGTAGCTACTAGACTTTACCTAGAGGGTGTGGACAAGAAGGATATCACAGTGATTCCTACAGATGATTATGATGTGCTACTAGCTGAACTTGAAAAATACGATACAAAGACAGTGTATCTACTTACATGGATGCACTCCTACTATAGCTGTCTTGCCAGTATAGAAAAATACCAGAAAAAGGAGGTTTGATAGTTATGATGTTGAATATAGCATGGGTTTATCCAGACATACTTAACCTTCATGGTGATAGAGGAAATATTATGGCCTTGAGCAAAATAGCAGAAGCTATGGGTATTGAGGCTAATATTACAAAGATAAATTATGGTGATACTATAGATTTTGATAATACAGACCTTATTTTTATGGGTGCTGGTCAGCTTAGAGATGTTACTCATGTGGTAAAGAATATGAGTGCTTGGGAAGATAATATTAAAGACTATGTTGAAAAGGGTGGATATGTACTAGCTATTGGCTCCACAGGCTGTGTATTAGGTAAGAAGCTTACCATAGAAGGTGGAGATACAGTAGATGGACTTGGAGTTCTTGATATAACTGCCAAGGAACTGTGCAGAACTAAGATGCCATATGTAACCAAAGAGGTTTATGGAGACGATATTTGGTGGAACTATAAGGATATGGAAATTCTTGGTAACCAGATTCAAAGAGTGGATTATACCTTAGGTGATGTTAAGCCACTAGGAGAGGTAATGTATGGATATGGAAATAATCTGGGTGGACAAGAAGGTGCAAGATATAACAATGTTTTGCTTACTAACACAGTAGGCCCACTTCTTTCATCAAATCCATGGTTTGGTGCAGATTTGTTAAGTGAAATTATGGAATCTAAGGGAGAAAAGGTATCTACGGATTTGGAGAAACTGGAATTTCTAGATTATGCCAAGGAGGCAGCAGTACTTCGCAAAAAGTTTATCAAAGAAAAATTTAAACTACCAGGAATAATTCATAAAGCATAAAAATACGAGGAGACTATCTCCTCGTATTTTTGTGTTATGGAAATCAAGTGGGCTTCAGTCTGCTTGATTTATATATTGTTTGTTGATAAATGAACCTGCAAAGGCGGTCATAAGAGCGCCGTATTCTAAGTGGAAGGTTAGCTCGTCACCAGACTTAAATTCAGGTGCATCTGTTAAGTCTACTACGCATTCGTCAGAGCAACCACCTAAAACCTTTACCCTATTATCCCTAGGAATAATGTGGTCAAGCTGAAGATCCTGTTTGCCTATGGCAAGTATACCTCTTCTCATAATATCTCCAGAAGGAGTTTTCTTCTCATAAACCTCTATAATTGGCACATGAAGCGTAAATACATCTGTTTCATATCCAGGAATAAAAGTGTTATCGGAAGGGTCTCGGCCTAGCATAATAGCCTCTCCCATTCTAAGCTGATTAAACTCTTCAGGAAAACACCTTTCATCAGATAAAAGCATTGATACAGAGCTTGAGTTGCCACCAGAAATCACTGGATTAGGGGTGTCATAAAATGGCATAATAAGCTTATGTAGATTAACCAGGTCCTGCATATTTTTTTCATCAGGTAGGTATCCTAAGAAGCAGTTGTAGTTGGTAGCTATTCCTGTTAGCTTAAGATTTTCACTGGTGTGAACAAAGGCGGCACAGGAGAGAAGAGTATCTTGTTCCGTATATATAATACCATCTCTCAAATCCCCTAAATCTACCAAGAGGATAATATTATGAGTGACATTAGCTTTAGCTGCCTCCTTATCCAAAGCCATAATAGTTTTAAGGTCAGTCTGTAAACTGGTATCACAGTGTTTTACTATATCAGGAGCTTCTCCTACAAAGCCAGGTCTAATAAGGAAACGTTCTTTAGGAGTGTCCATTTTTGCAAAATTATCTAGTCTAGAGTCTGCAATAATTGACACATCGGCTTGATTAAAACAGTCTATAATAGGCTGGTCTGAGCAGATGCTTTTAACTACTGGAGCTAGATTTATGGATTTTGCTTTGCATAAATCTAAAGTATGTTGTATATTATATTTCAGTTTGTTAAGATTTATGGTAATATATACCTTACTGAGTAAATTCATATTAATACTCTCCATTTGATATGATATAAAAGATACTACAAGATAAGTGAGAAAAATGCAAGTCATATAGGAGAGAGAAAATTATGATGAGGTGTTTTAAATGCAGGAAAGCAGAGTGTCAAATGCATCTAGAAATTTAGTATTTGGAATGTTTTTGAAGGGATATCAGATATTGATGCCATTTCTTATGAGAACAGCTATGATGAAATTCATGGGTATGGAATATCTTGGCTTAAATAGCCTGTTTGGTTCTGTACTTTGGGTTCTTAATTTGGCGGAATTAGGAGTTGGTTCAGCTATGGTTTATAGCATGTACCAGCCTATTATAGATGGAGATAAGAAGGAGATATGCGCGCTTCTTAATTTGTACAAAAAGTATTATCGAGTTATAGGTGCCGTTATAGCTATAGTAGGACTTATTCTCACACCTTTTATTCCACATTTGATTAAGGGAGATGTTCCTAGTGATACAAATGTGTATATAGTATATCTTCTTAATCTATTATGTACAGTAATGACATATTGGTTGTTTGCATATAAGAACAGCTTGCTTGTAGCTCATCAGAGAAATGATGTGGCCAGCAAGGTTATGCTAGTTACTAATACATTTCAGTATGGTGTGCAGTTTTTAATAGTAATACTGCTTCAGGATTATTATTGGTATCTTGTGACTGCTATTATAACTCAGGTATGTACTAATATCATTACAGCCAAGATGGCTAGTAAGCTATATCCTGATTATCAACCAGAGGGGCAGCTGCCTCGAAGTCATGTGGAAAATATTAATGGCAAGATAAAGGATTTGTTTACTTCAAAGCTGGGAAATGTAATTGTATCCTCCTGTGACTCAATTGTAATATCAGCCTTTTTAGGCCTTACCATTCTTGGAGTATACCAGAATTATTATTATATCCTTACTGCTGTAATGGGTATAGTAAAGGTGGTATTTGACTCCTGTACTGCGGGAATTGGAAATAGTATATTGGTAGATTCTGAGGAGAAAAACTATAAGGACCTAAAGAAGCTTACCTTTGTTACTGCCTGGCTTACAGGCTTTTGTAGTGCATGTCTTCTGTGCTTGTTCCAACCATTTATGGAGCTTTGGGCAGGTAAGGAGTCTATGTTTTCTTTTAGTGCAGTGGTTTGCTTCGTGGTATATTTCTTCGTGGATCAGATGAACCAGCTTCTCCTTACCTACAAGGATGCAGCAGGAATATGGCATGAGGATAGATTTAGACCATTGGTCACAGCATTTACTAATCTTATATTGAATATTATTTTAATTCAGTTCTGGGGAGTATATGGAGTGCTTTGGGCAACTGTAATTTCTAAGGTTGCTGTGGGAATGCCATGGCTTTTCTACAATCTTTCTACAGTTTTGTTTAAGAGGAATATGAAGAAATACATTATAAGAATGTTGGGCTATGGCATTATTACAGCTATTGTATGTGCAGTAACATATTTTGCATGTACAATTGTTACTTCTGGTGGAATTGTGGAGCTTATACTTAAGGCTTTAATGTGTGTAGTAGTGTCCAATCTTTTATTTTTACTTATATTCTTTAAGACAAAGGAATTTGCAGAAACTAAGAAAATAGTATTAAGAATATTGAAGAGATAAATCTTTGGAAATATTTTTAAAGAACATTGAAAGTCTGTGTCGAATTAAGTATAATTAATATATATTACTTTTTTTGGAGGAATTATGAAGAAGATACGCAGACTTGGCACCCTAATGGTTTCAGTACTGGTGATGATGACCCTAGGTGCTTGTAATAAAAATAAAGATGAATTAGTCTTGGTGACTACAGAAAGTACAACAATGACTGAAGCAACAACAGAGGCTTCAACAGAAGAACTGATTACAGAGGTTGCCACAGAGGAAGCACAGGGGGCGGAAAATTCTATCTCTTTTGAAGATATGTATGATTGTAATAAGGGAGACACACTTTTGGCTGGTGGAGAAAGCTATGGTGTAAATACAATATATTATTCTGGAGAAGAGGAGAGCTATTCTGAATATGAGTTTTTAGGCTTTGATAATACAGGTATGTATGCCCAGGTGTATGAAAATTCTGATGGACGTGTAGAGGTACTGGATGTTGCTAATTCATATTGGTATGTGTTTGAAGAGAATCAGCTATCAGTGTTAATTTATCCTGAGCCACTTGTTGCAGCTGCAATAATTGATTCTAATCATAACTCTATGATTTTTGGGTTGTCTGGAAGGGAAGACGGTACGGAGGTTGTAGAGAATGTATATAGACGAGAAGGAAAGCTTATAGTTGAGACTGTATACAATGATGCTTCTGGAGAAAACTATATGTTAGAATATACATTGAATGATGATTGGATAGTTGAGGAATTTTACTGCTATGATAGTAGTAAAAGAAAAATGTCATATTCTTTAGTAACTGCCGGAGATACTTATGAGATACCAGATTTAATTACTGAAGCTCAGGCAATGGTGGATGGATATAGAACAATAACCTTTACATATGTGAATGAGGATCAGATTGATATGACTTATTATACTCCGTTGAATGTTCCTATTGAGCTTAGCTTAATGGAATATGTAGCTTACAGTGATCAGGAGTGTACAGTGGAATGGGCTTTGGATGAGCCTGGTGAAGATGGGGTTTACAAGGATGTAACCATATATTTGAAGAAAAATGTTGACTAGTGTGTTAATGTAGTACCAAGGAAGGAGAATGATTATGAGCTTTTTAAATGTATCAAATACCTACGATTATATGAATAACTTTTTTGGAGCATCAGCTACAAATGGCTCATCTGGAGCAAATAATTTCTTAGGCGATTATTATGCTGTACAGAATGGTTCGTATTATAAGTTGGCAAAGAACTTTTATGCTAAGGCTGCTGCAGAGGAGAAGATTAGCGACTCGGTTGATGAAAAAAGTGTGGAGCTTGTGAAATCAGGGGCTGAGGAAGCTATAAACTCTTTAAACAAGCTTATGGATGAGGGATTGTTTGAAAAGGGCGAATCTGATGATAAGGATGCAATTCTTGATAAGCTTAATTCATTTGTAAAGGATTATAATGCCATGATTAATAATGCAGGTGAGATGGATGGGGAGAATTCCCTTAAAGCTGGTGTAAGATTAGTTGACCAGATGAAGGTATATAAATCTGCATTGTCTAGAATAGGCGTAAGTATTGAGAGTGATAATACACTAAAGGTTGATGAGGATGCATTTAAGGAATCAGATATTTCAGATGTAAAGAATCTGTTTACAGGTAATGTGTCTATGGCTAAGAATATTCAGTCAAAGCTTTTGCAGGTGTATTCATCTGCTAATATGGATCTTAAATCTACAGACGGACTTTATTCAGCACAGGCGATTAAGAATGTTACTCTTGGAAGCATGTTTGACAGTATAACCTAGGCTTTGTATAATTAATGGGACTCTTGATGGGTCCCATTTGTTTTGTGGAGGGGAAAATATGTCTCTTATTAGACTTGATAAATTCTTAGCTGACGCAGGTCAGGGTACTCGGTCAGAGGTGAAAATAAAATTAAAGCAGTGTAGAGTTAGGGTAAATGATGAAGTGGTAAAAAAACCGGAGATTAAAATCAATCCTGATACGGATAAGGTTAGTATTGATGGAAAAGAACTTGTATTTGAGGAATTTCAATATTATATGCTTAATAAACCTGCTGGCGTAGTGTCTGCCACTAAGGATGATAGAGATAAGACGGTTATAGAATTAATAGGAGAAGATAAGAGAAGAGATTTGTTCCCTGTTGGAAGACTAGATAAGGATACGGAGGGACTGCTTATTATTACTAATGATGGTGCGCTGGCTAATAGCTTACTTGCTCCTGGGAAACATGTTGATAAATGTTATTTTGCTAGAATAGATGGTAGGGTAACGGAAGATACAGTGAAAAGCTTTGAAAATGGCTTGGATATAGGCGACGAGAAGCTTACTGCCCCAGCTACTCTTATTATAGAAGAAAGTGGAGAGGAAAGCCTTGTTAGGATTATAATTACTGAGGGGAGATATCATCAGGTTAAGAGGATGTTTGAAGCTGTGGGAATGAAGGTTACATATTTAAAAAGGCTTAGTATGGGTAGCCTTTGTCTTGATTCTAGCTTAGGAATAGGTGAATATAGAAAACTAACAGAGCACGAACTTGATTTGCTCAAGAAAAGCAAGTGAATATAATAAAAGCAATATAAAAGACAGTAAGTCATCTGCTATAAGCAGTTGGTTTACTGTCTTTTATGCATAATTGTTATACATAAGTCCGCTGTATAGGGACTGAGTATAGGTGTTGTTAAGCTTGTTGGAAGCGTTAGGGTAAGAAACTATAGTTTTGTTTACATAGGCTATAGGATCTAACACTAATCTATTGGTTGCGTTCTCAATGTCTGTAGCTATGGTAGCGTTAGTGGTGAAGAATTCAGTAAATTCTCCGCTGGCAAGACTTTGTGTTACTTTCTCAGAATCTATAGAAAGCTTGCCGTCATCTAAGGTTGTGATACCAATACTCTCCATATTAGCTTTGTACTTTGATAAAACACCAGCTATATCTGTGCTTAGGCTTCTGGTTCCTATCTGAGATGGTGAGTTGGACGAAATATCTATAAGTCCGTTGTAGGCTGAGGTAAAGCTCTCTAATTGCTCTAATGCCTTCTTAGGATCAGAGGTCAGTCCAACCTTTACAGGACCTTGTGTGGTCTTGTGGAAATCTAACTCTATAGCCTGATTGATGGATATGTGGTTAGAGCTTGATATATGCTGGTCGCCATTGATTGAAAAGCTAGAGTTGCTTGGCATAGACCTAACGTTATTAAGCTCAAAAACATTAACCAAATTCTGACCTGCTCCTTCAGGAACAAAGCTAAAGTGTAATCCGTCATCAGTGGCTGGCTTACCTGTTTCAGCTGATGTAAGCATAATAGCAGTGTTGTCGCCGTCTTTTATAAGAGAGGCATTAACACCGATATTTCTGTTGTTAATGTAGTTAACTAACTTGCTCTGAACATCAGCATTGGAATCACCTTTGTTGACAGTGATGCCAAAATGTGCGCTAGTGCTAAGTGTTTCTAATGTAAAGCGATGCTCTTTAGGTACCAGTGAGAATTCGTTGGACTTTACGTACTTGCTTACATTAACCTGCTCGGTGGCCAAGGTATCAATTTGGATATCTAAGCTTTCTGGAATATTGGCAGCACCTGGCTTTTTAAGTGAGCCTGATACTGATGAATTGTCAGAGGAAGAAAAGGCTTTCTTGGAGTATATATCATCCTCTGGATTTCCAAAGCTTTGAATGCTATACCTAAGTGAAAGAGCAGA
This sequence comes from Lachnospiraceae bacterium, assembly GCA_017517305.1. Taxonomy (GTDB): domain Bacteria; phylum Bacillota; class Clostridia; order Lachnospirales; family Lachnospiraceae; genus Coprococcus_C. The sequence goes on from JAFWZV010000001.1 coordinate 81,665, forward strand.
CTCCTTAATATTAATGATTTGCTCCTGTTTGCTATCGGATAGGGAAAGCATATAAAGAGGCGATGATTTATTATATTGCGCCATCTTAGTATAAATTGCCTTAAGCTCGGAGGACTTATGGGTAGTTGTACGTTTTTTAGGAACAGTATTAGCGCCTAAATGATTGTAAATATTACTATTAACCTTCATAAAATTCCTCCTTCCTTGGATTTGTGATAATTTCCTTATTTGTTTGCCTAGTTTCCCAGTGTTATTCTTATAGTTATTTTAATTATATTATAGTTTTTTACTATAGTCTATAAAAAAATAGTATATAAATTCAACAAAATTTTTCTTCTATTATAATGCAATTAATACAAATAAATGGTATAATGCCAATGAAATGTGGTGAAAAAATGAAGAAAGTCAAATAAAATAGCTATATTTTGCTTGACTTATCTAAAGGCTTTTGGTATTCTATACCTTGCGATGGAAGAAGGTCTTTTTTTTATGCCTTAAAATCAGTAAAATAAAAATGGAGGTGGATAGTTGTGCGTGTTAAGATAACATTGGCGTGTCAGGATTGTAAACAGCGTAATTACAATATGACAAAGGATAAGAAAACGCATCCAGACAGAATGGAAACTAAGAAGTATTGTAAGTTCTGTAAGGCGCATACAAATCATAAGGAAACAAAGTAGTCGGCATTGTTTAGGTTCTCTTATTAGGGAACGAGAAGGAGTAAGAATATGTCAAAGGATAATAAGACATCATCACCTTCTTTAAAGAGAAGCTGGTTTCAGGAACTCAAAGCAGAGTTTGCTAAGATAACTTGGCCAACTAAGAATGCTTTGGCGAAGAAGTCTGCAGTTGCATTAATAGTATCTATCGTAGTAGGACTTATTATTGCAGGAGTAGATATATTACTGAAATATGGCTTAAGCTTTATTATTTAGTAAGGTAGGTGAGAATATGTCAGAGATTCTAGAAAATGATGCTACTAATAGCGAAGCTACTGGGGTGAATGAAGCACCACAGGGTGAGGCTAGATGGTATGTAGCTCATACCTACTCAGGTTATGAGAACAAGGTTAAGACTGATATTGAGAATACCATTAGAAACAGAAAGCTTCAGGAGCAGATTCTTGAGGTTGCAGTGCCTGTACAAGAGGTTGTAGAGACAAAGAGCAACGGAACTAAGAAGACTGTTCAAAGAAAGCTGTTTCCGGGATATGTGCTTATTAACATGTATATGAATGATGTTACTTGGTACGTGGTTCGTAATACACGTGGAGTAACAGGCTTCGTTGGTCCAGAGTCAAAGCCAGTTCCCCTAACAGAAGCAGAGATGCGCAATATGGGAATTAATGTTGACAAACCAGTTATAGCTTCAATTGATGCAAAGGTAGGAGAAGTGATAAAGGTTATTACCGGAGCATGGGAAGGAAGCTTTGGTGAGATTAAGGCAATCAACGACAGTAAGCAGACAGTTACAATCGAGGTAGATATTTTCGGACGTGCTACTTCTGTAGAGATTGGTTTCACAGATATTCAGAAGATGTAAGTTTAAGTGGAAGGGTATCCCCCGTTATACCACAATATTTTTAGGAGGTACGCTATAATGGCGAAAAAAGTAGAAGGATATATTAAATTACAGATACCTGCAGGAAAGGCAACTCCTGCACCACCAGTTGGTCCAGCACTTGGACAGCACGGTGTAAACATTGTACAGTTCACAAAGGAATTTAACGCAAGAACTGCTGATCAGGGAGATATGATTATCCCAGTTGTTATCACAGTTTATGCAGATAAGAGCTTTAGCTTTGTAACTAAGACTCCACCAGCAGCAGTATTACTTAAGAAGGCGTGCGGTCTTAAGAGTGGTTCTGCAGTACCTAACAAGACAAAGGTTGCAAAGATTTCTAAGGCAAAGCTCCAGGAGATCGCTGAGCTTAAGATGCCAGACTTAAATGCAGCTTCACTTGAGGCAGCTATGAGCATGATCGCTGGAACAGCTCGTTCAATGGGAATCACAGTTGAGGACTAATTTAACATTGAATATGAAGATTAGATAGTGGGAGGGTCGCTCCCGATAATACCACAGGAGGTTTTTATAATGAAAAAAGGTAAAAGATATTCAGAGGCTGCAAAGCTTATTGAAAAGACAAATTTATATGACTTAGAAGAGGCTGTTACTTTAGTTAAGAAGTCAGCTAGCGCAAAGTTCGATGAGACAATTGAGGCTCATCTTAGACTTGGTGTTGACGGTCGTCACGCAGATCAGCAGGTTCGTGGTGCAGTAGTACTTCCTCACGGAACTGGTAAGACTGTTAAGGTTTTAGTATTTGCTAAGGGAGATAAGGTTGATGAGGCTTTAGCTGCTGGAGCAGATTACGCTGGTGGTGATGAGTTAGTACCAAAGATCCAGAACGATGGTTGGTTAGATTTTGACGTAGTTGTTGCTACACCAGATATGATGGGTGTTGTTGGTCGTTTAGGACGTGTACTTGGACCAAAGGGCTTAATGCCAAACCCTAAGGCTGGTACTGTAACAATGGACGTTACTAAGGCTGTTAACGATATTAAGGCTGGTAAGATTGAGTACAGACTTGATAAGTCAAACATTATCCATGTGCCAATAGGAAAGGCTTCTTTCTCAGAGGAGCAGTTAACAGACAACTTCCAGACATTAATAGAGGCAGTTATCAAGGCTAAGCCTTCAGCAGCTAAGGGTCAGTACCTTAAGAGCGTAGTAATCGCTTCAACTATGGGTCCTGGTGTAAAGCTTAACACTGCTAAGTACTAGAATTAGATAAATGCACTAATAAAGTGAGCCTGTCACAGCAATGTGGCAGGCTTATTATTTTTGTGCATAATGTATGAACAAACTTGATTTTTATATATAAACATAGTAAAATATTATTTGATTGAAAAATCTACAGGAGGTATATGTTATGGATAAGGACCAGATAACTAAAAAGCTTGAAGAAATTATACTTGAAGAGATGCCAGAGCTTGATAGCGTGAATATGAATGCATCTATGGTTAATGAGTACGGTATTAATTCAGTATCATTAATAAGATTGATTGTTGCTGCAGAGCAGAAGTTTGATGTTGAGTTTGATGACTATGAGTTAGATCTTAGCGCTTATGATACATTTGCAGATCTTGTAGCTACAGTGGCAGAGAAAATATAGGAATCAGGAGGGGTTTTAAAATGGCAGACGTAAAAAAGTTACCTTTAGCTAAGCCACTCATCACATCATGGCAGTGGCATGCATCACTTTTCTCAATTCTTTCAGATGATGAGAATGCAAAAAAATGGATTTATAGTAATTACATACAGCTTCGTTGTTATGATATCGAGGAGAGATGGACAGGGGATACTATTCTTCTTACAGATATGATGCCAGGAAGCAGCTCACTTAAGCAGTGTCCATACCTTATGTTCTCTATGATGACTAAGGCACAGATTGAGAGCTACTGTGGTAACATTATTGACTTTATTATTAAGACTATTGATCTTGGCGGATATGTATACGGTGTATTCGATGAGGCTAAGATTCTTTGTAACGCAGAGGTAGATTATAAGTTCCCTCATGAGCTTTTTATCTACGGTTACGATAGAGATAAGGAGGAGTTCAACGTAGGTGACTTCACCTTCACAGATAAGTATTCACATAACAGAGTATCATTCTCAGATGTTGAGAGAGGATACGAGGTTATAACAGAGCAGGATGACCATATCTTCAAGGATGACTACAAGGGTGGTAGAGGACTCTATGTAATTATGAAGAATACAGATGTACCTCTTTATGACCTTGATATTGAGCTTATTAAGGAAAACCTTAAGGAGTACTTAAACTCTATAGATTCAAAGAATCATTTCCGTATGATGAGAAATAGATTCAACGATACTACATTTGGTATTAAGGTATATGACAGAGTGTTAGCTCAGATTGATAAGCAGCTTCATAAGGCTGAGCCTGATTTCGATATCAGAGCTTTACATGTTATGTATGACCATAAGGTTCTTATGCTTGAGAGAATTAAGTACCTTATGAATAACGGTGCATTAAAGTACAACCAGCAGACTATCGACGAGTATGCAACAGTTGTTACTAATATGCTTGCAGCTAGAAATCTTCTTCTTAAGATTTCTATAACTGGAAACATTGAGTCATCAAGCAGATTTAAGACTTACCTTGATGCAGCTAAGGAGAAGGAGATTGGTATTCTCTTCAAGGTATTAGCTGAGTTAGAGGAGAAGTAAGAATTAGTTAATACTTAATATAATATAAGACTTCGTACTGATTATGGGTACGAAGTCTTTTGATTTTTATCTTGTTTATAACGGCCACCTGTGATAACTTTATGTTGGAATCGTATTTTGTGTAGGAGAAAAAATGTGAGTGCTAAAAATATAAATGTAGTTATAAAGAAAATAAATTGGCAGAAGCTTGAAGAGGAATTTCAAAGCCTTAATTCTAAGCTTTATCCAGCTCGTAAGCTTGGGGTGGAAAAATTAAAAAATCAAAGAGCTAAGTTGGCGTCAATGGCTACTGGTTTGTTGTTGCAGGATATAGTGAAAAATGAATTAGGCATAAAACCTGAGAACTTAGTTATAGGTAAGGGAGAATATGGAAAACCTTATGTTGAGGGACATCCAGAATTTAATTTTAACATATCACATTCAGGAAATATGGTTGTAGTTGCTTATGGTGACTCTCCAGTTGGAATAGATGTGGAAGGTATAAGATACCGTGAGAATGATTTAAAGGTGGCAAAAAGGTGTTTTATGCCGGAGGAGTATGCATTTATCACTAGTGAAGAATTTGACGTGGATTTGGAGGGAATAAGCCACTCTGTAGAAGAAAAATTTTTTATGGTGTGGACTATGAAGGAGGCTTATCTTAAGTATAAGGGGACTGGAATTAGTGTTTCGATGAAATCCTTTCAGGTAAACCCCTATGAAGGTGTAGTGGTAGGAGAGAAGCTTAGCTGTCAGACACTAATTATTGACGAGTACGTATATGCTGTATGTGTGGATGAGAATGTGGAGATTAATATGAATTTCCAGTAGAAAAAAGCGTACTAGTATAATAGGAAATTCTCTTCTTAAAGCCCTTGACAAAGAAAAGTATATATTGTACAATTACCACTGTTGTGAAGTGGTTTTTGCTTTGCTAATTAAATAGCATGCGGCAGTAGCTCAGCTGGATAGAGCACTTGGCTACGGACCAAGGTGTCGGGAGTTCGAATCTTCTCTGCCGCATAATTAAGAGGACTATCTGATGGTATCAGGTAGTCCTCTTTTCGTATATAATTTAATCTTAAATAATGTTGGAAAAAACTTAAGGCAACCTACTTTCGTAGATTGCCTTATATCAGCTGGGCTACAAGGATTCGAACCTTGAGATGCTGGAGTCAGAGTCCAGTGCCTTACCATTTGGCGATAGCCCATCACTCACAAGAATGTATTATAATAGAGAGTTCCAAAAAATGCAAGTACTTTTTTGAAAAAATTTCAAAATCCTCTATACATCTTTGTATTGGCTACATTTTCCTGAATAGTATCCGTAAATAATATCAAATATATACTTAGAAAAGATAAATAATTTTAAATTTTATGAATATAGTTTGACAAAGCTAGCGTTATGGTTTAGAATTTCACGTGTTACAAACATTTACGGAGGGGTTATAAAGATGAACGTTATATATGTAGTTCCTTGGGCTATATGTGAAACAGACAGTATATATGTGAAGAAGGTTAATAGTGATACTGTTCCTGCTCCTGAGAAGGGTGCTACAGTTGATGATTGGTGCATCAGGAATGTGATTCCTAATCCTGATAGAAGAAGTAAGGATGTGTATGCAGTTATAGATGTCTATAATGGTTACAAGGAAAACCTTAATGAGAAGGGTATGTCAGTATTTTCACTCAGTAACTCTGTGGAGAGATTAGAGGAGTGTGGATATGTAAAGGCATCAGACGCAGAGACAGAACATATTAGAAAAAAGGTTTTAAAATTAGATAAGGCTACTAAGAAGGCTAAATAGTTATAAAGACCACTTTAGAGTGGTCTTAAGTTTTATTTTATGCTTGTGGAGAGAACAAGAGAAAGAGAGGACGGAGTATGATAGAATTTGGTAAATGGAATACCTTAAAGGTTATTCGCTCAAAAGATTTTGGAGTGTACGTGGGTGAGGATAATACCCCAGCAAATGAGTGCATTTTGCTTCCTAGAAAACAGGTGCCAGAAGGGGTAAAGGCTGGTGCTACAATTGATGTATTTATTTATAGGGATTCTCAGGATAGACCTATAGCTACAGTTAATCAGCCACTTATTACTTTGGGAGAGATAAAGAAGCTTAGAGTGAAAAATGTAAGTAATATCGGTGCATTTATGGACTGGGGCTTAGAGAAGGACATATTACTTCCTTTTAAGGAGCAAACTGCAAAGGTTGAAGAGGGTAAGGAATATCTTGTTAGAATGTACGCTGACAAGTCTGACAGACTTTGCGTAAGTATGAAGCTTTACTCGCATTTGCTTCCTGCAGAGGGAATAAATAAGGGTGACCATGTAACAGGAACAGTATATGAGTTTAAGAAGAATTTAGGTGCATTTGTGGCTATAGATGATAAGTATCTAGGCTTGATTCACGAGAGTGAGCTCTATAATAAGGTTTATGTTGGAGATGTGGTTAATGCCAGGGTGGTAACAGTTAGAGAAGATGGCAAGGTTGACTTATCTTTAAGAGATGAGGCTTATGTGCAGATAGATCAGGACAGTGCTATGGTCTATGACATAATTAAGAGCTATAAAGGTGTTTTGCCATTTAATGATAAGGCGGACCCAGAACTGATTAAGAAAGAATTTGGACTTAGCAAGAATGCATTTAAGAGAGCAGTTGGTAGACTCTTAAAGGATGGTAAAATAAATATTACGGATAAAACCATTGAGATAGTTCAGGTTGAAAAGAAAAAGAGCACTGCGAGAAAGTCAGACAGAAAGCTTGAAAGAATGAAAGGAGATATGTAATGAACAAGACAATTATTTCTACAGATAAGGCACCTGCAGCAATTGGACCATATTCACAGGCTATCGCTGTGGGAGATATGATATTCACATCAGGTGTAATTCCAATTATTCCTGAGACAGGTGAGCTTGAGACAGGAGATATTAAGGCTCAGGCTAATCAGGCTATTGGCAATCTTATTAATCTTCTTGAGGCGGCTGGTTCTAATGCTGACTCAGTGGTTAAGACTACAGTTTTCATCAAGGATATGAATGATTTTGCTGCTGTAAATGAAGTGTACGCTACATATTTTACTGATAATTACCCAGCACGTTCATGTGTTGAGGTTGCAAGACTTCCAAAGGATGTGCTTATTGAAATTGAGGCCGTAGCCTTGAAGGCAAACTAGTATGAGCAAAGAAATTATTATTCTGCTAATAGCGTTTTTGGCTGTGTATAATCTGGTGGTTTTTTGCATATATGGCTACGATAAGCGCTGTGCAATAAAGGATAAATGGAGAGTTCCAGAGAAGGTTCTTATAGGTCTTGCGTTTTTGGGCGGTTCTGTAGGTGCCTATCTTGGGATGAGTATATTTAGACATAAGACGAAACATACAAAGTTTACTGTGTTGGTTCCGTTAGCATTATTAATACATTTAGTCATAGCTGTGTGGCTAATTGTGGGTAGATAAAAGCTGTGAACAGTGTTAGGTTTACATAATGCTAAGAATAAAAAATGCTTTAAAATGATATACATTTTTTCTTGCATATTCTTCCACGAGTGGTAAAATGGGTGTATGTGACAATCTACGGAAAGAAGGTTTTAGTTATGAGCAAGAATATTGATTGGTCAAATCTTGGATTTGGCTACATTAAGACAGAGAACAGATTTGTATCTAATTACAAGGATGGAGCATGGGATGAGGGCGCTATCACAACTGATGATATGGTAGTTATCAGCGAGTGTGCAGGTGTTCTTCAGTATGCACAGACTTGTTTTGAGGGCCTTAAGGCTTATAGAACAGAGGATGGTAAGGTTGTATGCTTCCGTCCTGACTTAAATGCAAGCAGAATGGTGGATTCATGTGAGAGACTTGAGATGCCAACATTCCCAGAGGACAAGTTTGTAGAGGCAGTTGAAAAGGTTGTTCAGGCTAATTTAGATTATGTTCCACCATATGGCTCAGGAGCAACTCTTTATATTAGACCATATATGTTTGGCTCAAACCCTGTTATCGGTGTTAAGCCAGCTGATGAGTATCAGTTCAGAATTTTCGTTACACCAGTAGGCCCTTACTTTAAGGGTGGTGCAAAGCCTATTACTATCAGAGTATCAGATTTCGATAGAGCAGCACCACATGGTTCAGGACATATTAAGGCTGGACTTAACTATGCAATGAGCTTACATGCAATCGTTGATGCTCATAACAAGGGCTATGCTGAAAACTTATATCTTGATCCAGCAACTAGAACTAAGGTTGAGGAAACTGGTGGAGCTAACTTTATCTTCATCACAAAGGATGGAAAGCTTGTAACTCCTAAGTCAGATAGTATTCTTCCATCTATTACAAGACGCTCACTTATGTATGTAGCTGAGCACTATCTTGGTATGGAGGTTGAGCACAGAGAGGTTTATCTTGATGAGCTTAAGGACTTTGCTGAGTGTGGTCTCTGTGGTACAGCAGCAGTTATTTCACCTGTTGGAAAGATTGATGATCATGGTACAGAGATTTGCTTCCCAAGTGGTATGGAGGAGATGGGTCCTGTAACTAAGAAGTTATATGATACATTAACTGGAATCCAGATGGGACGTATCGAGGCACCAGAAGGATGGATTAAGGTTATCGCTGAGTAAAAAAGGTTAAAAAGATTATGGCGTCTCGCTTTTGTGGGGCGCCTTTGTTGTATGTGCACCTCGGTGCAAGGAGGTTATGTTATGAAGAAGACAGAAAAAACAAATGTAATGCGTTTGTTAGAGCAAAAGAAGATTGACTACAAAAGCTATGACTATACTGATACAGGAGTGATAAGTGGTGCAGAGGTTGCCGAGGCTTTGGGACAAAATCCAGACCAGGTATATAAGACTCTGGTGACTCAGGGGGCTACTAAGAATTATTATGTATTCCTAGTACCTGTGCTTAAGGAGCTTAATCTTAAAGCCGGAGCAAAGGCAGTGGGAGAAAAAAGTATTGCCATGATAAAGTCTAAGGAGCTGCTACCACTTACAGGATACATTCATGGCGGATGTTCTCCTATAGGTATGAAGAAGCAGTTTAAGACGGTTATAGATGCCTCAGTTACAAATTTTGAAACTATATTCTTCAGCGCAGGAAAGATAGGCTATCAGGTAGAGGTTGCAGTGAAGGATATTGAGAAAATAGTTAGATATGAGCTTTCGGACATTGCGGAGTAAAAGAAGGCTATGGATATACTTAATTCTGTAAAGCTAAAGTAAAAGTTAAAATAGGGTTGGCTGGAGAAATCCAGTCAGCTTATTTTATTTATGTTGACAGATATATATCCAAGTGCTATATTAAACATATGAACAATCATTCATACAATAAAGTTAAGGAGGTTTCTTATGGCAGAGAAGGATAATAAGCATGAACATTGTTGCTTGGAGCAGCATAATCATAAAGAGCTAATTGAATCTGTTAGTATGGATATGCCTGAGGAAGAGGTGCTTTATGATTTAGCAGAGCTATTTAAGGTGTTTGGCGATACTACCAGAATTAAGATATTATATACTCTCTTTGAATCAGAGATGTGTGTATGTGATATAGCAGAGGTTCTTAATATGACGCAATCAGCTATATCTCATCAGTTAAAGGTTTTAAAGCAGGCTAAGCTTGTTAAGAATAGAAGAGATGGAAAGCAGATTATTTACTCTCTAGACGATGGACATATTGCAAATATTATAACTATGGGAATAGAACATATTATGGAGTAGTTAGATTAAATAAGATGCAATATTAGCAAAACATACAGTGCTAATATAAATAAATTATTAAAATGGAGGAATAAGACTATGAAGAAGAGATTTGATATGGAAGATTTAGATTGTGCAAACTGCGCAGCAAAGATGGAGGAGGCTATTAAGAAGATTGAAGGTGTTATAGATGCAAATGTTAGCTTTATGGCACAGAAGCTTACTATCGAGGCAGAGGAAACAGACTTTGACAAGATTATGAAGCAGGTTGTTAAGGCAGTTAAGAAGGTTGATTCAGACTGTGAGGTAGTTCTTTAAAGATGAACAAAAAACAGAAACGACAATTAAAGAAGATAATCATAGCATTGGTACTTCTTGTAGTTATGGTCATTATCCACAAGCTGGTAATTGATAAGTTGTCGCTAGGAAATGTATTATCTAGAGTAATACTTACAGCTATGTATCTTGTACCATATTTGATAATTGGCGGAAAGGTACTTGCTAAGGCTGGACGAAACATTTTAAATGGTCAGGTATTTGACGAAAATTTCCTTATGGCTTTAGCTACAATCGGTGCATTTATATTAGGTGAGTATACTGAGGCGGCAGCGGTTATGCTGTTTTATCAGGTGGGAGAATTATTCGAGAATATTGCTGTAAATAAATCTAGAACTGCGGTGACAGCTTTAGTAGGTCTTAGACCAGATTACGCTAATATAGAGCAGGACGGAGAACTTGTAAAGGTTGATCCTAGTGACGTCACAGTTGGAAGTGAGATAATTATACTTCCGGGAGAGAAGGTTCCTGTGGATGGTGTGGTTGTGGCAGGTGAAAGCCTTGTAAACACTGCCGCATTAACAGGAGAGTCGGTTCCTAGAGGAATTAAGGTTGGTGATACTGTACTTAGCGGTTGCATCAATGAGGGTGGAAAGCTTACTCTTAAGACCACAAAGAACTTTGAGGATTCCACCGTTGCTAAGATACTTGATATGGTGGAGAATGCAAGCTCTAGAAAATCCAAGTCAGAAAGCTTTATTACAAGGTTTGCAAAGTATTACACACCGTTAGTTGTTATTGCAGCTTTAATAGTTGCATTTGTTCCACCGATTATACTTCAGGACAGCTTTGCAAAATGGATTAGCAGAGCCCTAATATTCCTGGTAATATCTTGTCCATGTGCTTTGGTTATATCAGTGCCACTTGGCTTTTTTGGAGGAATAGGAGCAGCGTCAAAGCTGGGAATTCTTGTAAAGGGTAGCAACTACCTGGAGGCTATGGCAGAGGTTGATACTATTGTATTTGATAAGACGGGAACATTGACTGAAGGTGTATTCAAGGTTCAGGATATAGTGTGCAAGGGCTCTTGTAATCAGGATGAGTTACTTAAGCTTGCAGCCTATGCAGAGTGCTATTCAAACCATCCTATAGCCAAATCTATAGAGAGTGCATACATTTCGTCGGGAAATGCTATTGACAAGGAACAGATAGAGAATGTTAAGGAGATATCTGGAAAGGGAGTTAGCATTAGACTAGGTGGATTAACTATATATGCAGGCAATAAGAAGCTTATGGCAGATATAGAGGTTGGTTTTGAGGAAAACAATGAGACTAGCGGTACAGTGGTTTATGTGGCTAGAGACAAGGAATACTTAGGATATTTAGTTATCTCTGATGTTATTAAACAGGATGCCCCAAGTGCCATTAGCAAGCTTCATAGCGAAGGAATTAAGAATACAGTTATGCTTACAGGAGATAGGACAAAAACTGCTTCTTACGTGGCATGTGAGCTTGGGATAAAAACTGTTTATAGTGAGCTTCTTCCTGGAGATAAACTGGGTAAGCTTGAAGAACTTATTGCTTCTAAAGGAGAGAGTAAGAAACGCGGAAAGGTTGCTTTTGTAGGTGACGGAATTAATGATGCACCAGCTTTAACAAGAGCAGATATAGGAATTGCTATGGGAGCATTGGGACAGGACGCAGCTATTGAGGCAGCAGACATAGTTCTTATGGATGACAATATTAATAAGCTTGCTACAGTAAGAAATATTGGTGGCAAAACCCTAGCTATTGTAAGACAAAACATAGTGTTTGCTCTTGGGGTTAAATTCCTAGTTATGATACTTGGAATCTTCGGTATAGCAAATATGTGGCTTGCGGTATTCGCTGACGTTGGCGTTGCAGTAATCGCAATACTTAATTCTATGAGGATGCTAAAGTATAGGGAGTAAATAAATGGATGAAATGTATTTTAAGATAATGGGAATTCAAACAAGGATGCAGAAGAATACAAAAATGTCAAAGGCCATGAAAGCCATAGCTGTACTTGGTGTATTTTGTAGCTTTTGCTTTGGGATTGGAGCATCTAGCTTTCCAGATGACCAGCATTCGGAACCAAAGATTGTATGGGTGTTATCCATTATAGCTTTGGTGGTACTTTTTATTGAGGATGTAAATTACATTAAGAAAAATAAAGCTTTCGAATTTGAGATATACAGATTAGAGGTTCAGGATTTAAAGGACAAAAAAGAAATAGCTGAAATTGTAGGGGAAATACCATCGGATTATATTTTAAACAAGGAGATTGATAAGCCTAAGGAAGATGTAAAACTGCCTACAATTTATTACAGTGTTCTGCTTGTGGTAGATGTTATAATAGGAATTCTAATGATTTTATGAAAAAGTTTGAATGTTTAGAGAAAGAAACGCATCAATATAATTAAGTTGATGCGTTTTTTGTAGGTTAAGGGTGTATAATGATATAATTTTTATAAATAATAACATTAAATGAAAGAAAAATAATTAAGAATGTTGCAAAATGCTTCAAACTGATATAAAATAGAGAAAAAGGAGGTGTAGAATATGATTACTGTAAGCTTAAGATTTGAAGAAGATATGAAGAAGGAATTAGATGAGATGTGTGAGGAGATGGGTATGAATCTTACCACATTTTTTATGATTTATGCCAAAAAAGCTCTTCGAGATAGAAGAATACCATTTGATATTGTTGCCCCAGCTAGAGAAAAAACTGATAAGAAAGTGTTTGAGAGGGAGATGGATGATAGTGCCATAGATAAATTACTAGAGGAATTTGTTATGCCATCAGAACGAGGTAATAGGGTGGAAGAATATATGGAGGAAATGCGTGGAAATGACAGAATATAAAAGAGCATTTTGTGATACAGCTATTTTTATATATTATTTGGATAAGAATGAGCAATTCTTTGATAAAACAAAAAAACTATTTGCGGATTCATTAAGAGAAGGTTTAGAAATAGTTACTTCCACAATTACATATGAAGAGTATTGCGTTTTGCCATACAGAGATGGAGATAGAATAAGAATTACTAATTTTAACAGGTTTATTAATATATTAAAGATAAAGATTTTTGATATATCAATAGATATTGCAAATATGGCAGCAATAATACGTGCTAAGTATCCGGGTATAAAGAGCATGGATGCGTTGCAACTAGCCACAGCAATAGTTTCTGAATGTGATGTATTTTATACTAATGACAAGCAATTGCTGCAGATAGAGGAGCTTAATGTGGTGGTGTTATAAAAAGAGATACATTAGTATCTCTTTTTTATAAGTGATTAGTGAAAAATAGAAGTCTAAATACTAAGTTATCACTTTTACTTTGTCTATATAGATATTTTCCTGACATTCCTCTGATTCGCTGCTTAAAGGAATTTCTGTATTCTGTAATTACGTCTAACTGTATCCTTTTCTTTTCGGGAATTTCGTAAATATTTCCAAATGCAATTGCCTGCTTAGACACATGTCCCTTGTTTGTTTTGCTTTGAGATAATCTGCGCTTTATAATTCCAAGCTTTGAAGTGGAAGCACCAAGTACATTGTCCTTGTGCTGTCTATATTTATAATATGGGTGATTATCATGGATAACCTTGCCGAAGCAACTGGCAATTAAGTATAACCACCAGTCGTGCATATAACAGTCACAAGGAGCATCCATTCTAACCATCCCTAAGAGGGTAGAGTTAAAAACTGTACCACCACCACGTGCAATATTCTCGATTAGAGCATTGCCGAAACCAGGCTTCTTAACTGGAAATGTGGTTGCCTCGGAGTTGGTTGTATTTTTAATTTTACCTGAAGCATTCAAATTCTCATCTGTAATATCCGCCTCGCAACAGTAAAGTAGAGGCTTATTATCCTTGTTATCTAGCTTAGATAGCTTGCTACAAGCTACAGTGAGCTTGTTTTCGTACCAGTAATCGTCCTGATCTGCTAATGCGTAGTAATTGTAACCCATATCTGCCTCTTTGAATAATTCAAAGAAGGATTTACATGCACCAATATTAGTGCCCTTAATAAGCTTAATATCTGAATTGTTTGAACAATATTCCTGAATAATATCAATAGTAGAATCTGTAGAACCATCGTCTCTAATTAAGACACTTACCTCTACATCCTTTTGTGCCAATATACTATCTAGCTGCTCTTTTATGTACTTTTCTCCGTTATAGGTTGATAATAAAACCTGAACTCTATACATAATGTACTCCTAGCATTAAAACGCTGCCACACAGCTTCCGTTATGTGGCAACCGTAATTTATTCCTGGTTTGAAAGTAGCAAACTCTCATATATTTCTGTCATTCTGTCATGAACCAGCTCTATATCGAAATATTTCCTGCAGTTTGCCTTATTTACTTCGCCAAGCTTCTCACATTCCTTCTCATTTTTAAGAAGATGGTTAAGCTTATTGGTAAAGCCTTGTATATCATCTATAGGCACTAGATAATCCTCACTCTTAGAATCCTTGTCTGGAGCAAGTAAATCTCTATTGCCTCGAATGTCAGAAGCAATAATAGGAAGGCCTGCTGCCATAGCCTGCATAATGGCCACAGGAAGTCCCTCCTGATAGCTGGTAAATAAAAATATATCTGCAATCTTGCAAATCTCTAATATATCTGTTCTATATCCTGCGAATATAACCTTGTCCTTAATTCCAAGCTCCTTGCTAAGCTCTCTAAGCTTTTTTAGCTCCTTGCCTCTACCGCAGATAAGAAGCACTGCATCTTCATTTTCGGCTGCTGCAAAAGCATTGATAGTGGCAGATACATTTTTTCTAGGAATAAGCTCCGCCATAGTCATAACAATCTTCTTGCCCTTAGGAATTTTTAGCTCCTTACACTTTTCCTTTTTGTCCACAGGAAGCATGCTTATAGCTGTGGTATCAACACCTACTCCTGGAACATACTCCACATGAGTTTTCTTAAATTTCTTGGAAGCAGTTTTATAATCCTCCTGATTAAGAGTTATAAGGCAGTCCGTACACTTAGATAGGGACTTTTCTATATTGTAGTATATAAGATAATTCTTAAAAGCTGCACCCTTAAAGAAATGGAAGCCATGAACAAAATAAATCACCTTAGTGCCGTCCTTCTTTCGAAAGCTTTTGGCTGCAAGTCTTCCTGCTACACCTCCAAAAGGCGTTTGAGTGTGGACTAGGGCACAAGGGTTTTCCTTAAGATAATTCTTAATCATATTAACGGACTTGAACATTTTTGTGAGCTGGGTAACCCTTCTCGGAATAGGAAGATGTATAGTATCAATTCCTTTTGCCTCAAGCTCCTTTTTAAAATCAGAGATTTTCTCTCTGGTGCTGGAGTTTCCGTCCTTAAAATTGGCCGCCACAGTAATTTGACATCCCATGCTTTGAAGGATATCGATGTTATCTCTATTAAAATGGTCAATCATAGATGCTGAATTAGCTATCAGCATAACTCGCTTAGACATAGAAACCTCCTACAGTAACCTTTGTGGCTGATTATACTATATTTTGTGTGGTAAGACAAATGTTTATTCTGATAAAAAACTGCACAAAAATGACCCATGAATTTTTAAAAGGTTTGTGGCTTTGGTGTGTTTTCAAATTCCTAAAACTAGATTATAATTATAAGGTATTTTTACTTATGATATTTATTGGAGATAATGATATATGAAATTTGCACACATATCAGACCTTCACTTAGGACGTAAGCTGGACCAGGGTTCGCCTTGGGAGAAGAAAACTGCCAACGTTTTATTTGATGCATTTGTCAATTTAATAGATATTGCGGAAGCTGACAAGTTGGATTTCTTGTTTATTACAGGAGATTTATTCGACCATATTCCAACTGTGGACGAGATTAGCAAGGTGGATATGCAGTTAATGCGTCTTACTAATACATACATAATTTACGTAACAGGAGAGGCGGATTATCTTAGTAAGAATTCACCACTTTGGACTTATAAATTCCGTTCTAACACATTTCTTATGAATGGAGAGGAATTTAATAATTGTGTGCCTGAAAGCAGAATGCCTGTTAGAAATTCTTATGCAGAGGGCATAGCTGATTCCTTGTATTTTGAAAAATACAATCTGGATATATATGGGATATGTCAATATAGTGAGATAAATAAGCGAAATGATTTGGATTATGTCTATGCTCACAATACAAACAGGAAGAATATATTGTTAGCCCATGGTGGAGATAAGAATGTGTCTCCCTTTGCTCTAGATGATTTGTCTACCAAAAAGTTTGATTATATTGGTATGGGTCACTCACATAATTTTAGATGCAAGAAGGAATATAATTTTTACTATCCCGGAGCCTTAGAGCCACTTGGTCCTGAGGATGTTGGTGAGCATGGTTACATAAAGGGGTATATGGATAATAGCATAAATAGTGTAAAATTTGTTCCTACCTCCCAGAGAAGGTACAAGACTCTTGAGGTTGAGGCAGATGATACAATGACTAATACAGCGCTGAATTCATACCTTATGTCTTTGTGTTCTAAGGACAAACATTGTATTTACACCATCATAATTAAGAGAAGTAAAAGCTGTTATTTGGATTTTGATATTAGCTTGGTTAAGGAAAAATATAAGATTCTTTCTGTGGAGGGAGAATCTGCAGATGGAGCAGACTTTAAGAAGCTGGAGAAGCTTAATGCCAATAATCTCCTAGGCAAGAATCTAAAGCGAATAAGAGAGTCAAAATCTCCGAATGCAAATGCAGCCTTTGCGGCTTACGCTCATGCTATGTCCAAGGCTCTTTGGGGGGATGATGAGGATTTGGATATTGAAGATAGAGTTGCAGACATGTCTCAGGTTGTTATGGCTAATAAGCAGATTGTTGAAAGCAAAAAGCAGGAGATAGGTGTGCTTAAAAAGCATATGAATAATTTGGCTGACCAACATAGTAAGCTGTCTAACAAGCTGGAAAAATATCCTGATCAGACAGGAAATCTTAATAAGATTCGTGAAAAAATTCGAGAAATAGAATATGAAGCCAATACTATTTCCTTCAAGGACCAGCAGGTGGATAAGATATATAGCAGAAGAAGACTGGGCTTTGTTCTTCTTGTGGATACACCTATAGCTCTGGCTTTAGCATATATGCTGACCATTGGAGTTATATTTGCTGTTGTATTCCGAGATGTAGATGGTTGGATAAGCAAGACCTTAGTTTGTGTAGGGCTATTTGCAGTGTTTAATCTGATAGGCTTGGTAATATATAACAAAACCAAAAAGCAAAGAAATAAGTGGTTTGGAACACCTATTCCTCAGGAGGAGCATATTAAGAATAAGAATATGCTTAAGGCTTTAGATATCAAATTAGATGCATGCCTTTCTAAGGAAACTGAATATAAAGAGAAACAAAAAATATATCTGCAGCTTTCTAAGGAAAAAGAGGAGCTACAGAGGAAGATGAATGCTCTGGAGGCCAAATACAAAGAAGCTGTACTTGTTTCAGGTGAATTGTAATTATTTGATAAAGGAAATTAAAGGTATAAAATGCTAGAAGATATGAACGAGAATAAGGATAAAGAAATACAAGAAAAAGGAGCGCCAGCAACGGAAAACTTTAAGGAAAATAAAATGGGTACCATGCCTGTAAATCAGTTGCTATTAAGAATGTCTGTTCCTATGATGCTTTCTATGCTGGTTCAGGCCTTGTACAACATTGTGGATAGTATATTTGTTGCAAAGATAAGTGAGGATGCTCTTACTGCTGTATCTCTTGCTTTCCCTATGCAAACTCTTATGATTGCATTAGGAGGGGGTATGGGCGTTGGTGTCAATGCCTTGCTTTCTAAAGCCTTGGGCGAAAAGGATTATGAAAGAGTTAATTCAGCTGCAAAAAACGGCATTTTTCTCGCTGGTATTAATGCTATAATCTTTTTAGTGGTGGGACTTACTGTGGTAAGACCATTCTATGAGGTTCAGACTGATAATCAGGATATTATAAACTATGGAGTGGATTATCTCACTATTGTATGCTGTTGCTCCTTTGGAATATATTGTCAGTTTATATTCGAGAGATTGCTTCAGTCTACTGGTAAGACTACATTTGCTATGGTAACACAGCTTATTGGAGCAGTTACAAACCTTATTTTGGATCCAATATTTATCTTTGGATATTTTGGCATACCTAAGATGGGTGTTGCAGGAGCAGCTATCGCCACTGTTATAGGTCAGGTGTTTGCAGGAATTGCGGCAATTATTATAAATGTAAAGTTTAATGATGAAATAAAGCTTGATTTCAAGGGCTTTGTACCATCAGGACATATTATTGGCAAAATATACTCGGTTGGTGTACCATCCATAATTATGCAGTCTATAGGCTCCATAATGACCTATGGTATGAATCAGATTCTTATGGTATTTTCTTCAACTGCCACAGCTGTGTTTGGTGTATATTTTAAGCTTCAAAGCTTTATATTTATGCCAGTATTTGGTCTTAATAATGGTATGGTGCCTATTATCGCCTTTAACTATGGAGCCCAGAATAGGGAGAGACTAGTTAAAACTATGAAGCTTAGTATGGTGTACGCCATAAGTCTTATGTGTTTAGGAACGCTGATTTTTAATCTGATTCCAGAGAAGCTGCTTATGCTCTTTGAGGCATCGGAGCAGATGCTTTCCATGGGTGTACCAGCCCTTAGGATTATAAGCTTACATTTTCTTCTGGCGGGTTTTTGTATAATTGGAGGCTCCGTGTTCCAGGCTCTTGGAAGGGCAGTGTACAGTATGATTAACTCTATTTGCAGACAGATAGTGGTTTTACTGCCTGCAGCATGGCTTTTGTCAAAGCTTGGAAATGTTAACTATGTATGGTTTGCATTTCCTATAGCAGAGCTGATGTCTCTTACTATGACATCAATATTTATGGTTAAGATAAACAGAGAAATAATCAGCAAAATTGGTGATAAAACCTGTTAATATGCTTGATATAATATTTTTAAAATGTTATTATAATGCAGTGAGTTAACGGTATAAGTTGCTCACATTAATTGCTTGTAGGAAAATATTTTGAGGACAGGAAGTTAAGAATATGAAGATAGGATTTGACAATGACAAATATTTAAAAATTCAATCAGAATACATTAAGGAGAGAATCGATAAGTTTGGTGATAAGCTATACTTAGAGTTTGGTGGTAAGCTTTTTGATGATTTTCATGCATCTAGAGTTTTGCCTGGCTTTGCACCAGACAGTAAGCTTAAGATGCTCCTTAATTTGGCGGATCACGCAGAGGTTGTTATTGTCATCGGCGCAGACGCTATAGAGAGGAATAAGCAGCGTGAGGATCTCGGAATAACCTATGATAAGGATGTAATAAGACTTATTGAAGAGTATAGAGCTTGCGGACTTTACGTGGGAAGTGTAGTGGTAACTATGTTCTCAGGTCAGCCAGCTGCAACTGCATTTAAGGAGAAGCTGGAGAAGAGAGGAATAAAGGTTTACAGACATTATTCCATAGAGGGATATCCTACCAATGTACCTCTCATCGTAAGTGATGATGGTTTTGGCAAGAATGATTATATTGAAACTGAGAGACCTCTTGTGGTGGTAACCGCACCAGGACCAGGTAGTGGAAAGATGGCTACCTGTCTATCTCAGCTTTATCAGGATAACCAGCGTGGAATTAAGTCTGGATATGCAAAGTTTGAGACATTCCCTGTTTGGAATCTTCCTCTTAAGCATCCTGTTAACTTAGCTTATGAGGCTGCAACAGCTGATTTGAATGATATTAATATGATTGACCCATATCATCTTGAGGCATATGGTGAGACTACAGTTAATTATAACAGAGATATAGAGATATTCCCTGTGCTTAATGCTATATTCGAGAAAATCTATGGAGAGAATCCATACAAGTCACCTACAGATATGGGTGTGAATATGGTTGGTAATTGTATCATAGATGAGGATGTGGTTTGTGAGGCATCCCGCATGGAGATAATAAGAAGATATTATAGATATCTAAACAGCATGGCATTAGGTGATGATGTTGAAAGTGAAATCTATAAGATTGAGCTTCTTATGAAGAATGCAAAGATTACTACTGATGACCGTAAGGTTACAGTGGCAGCTAAGGAGAGAGCGGAACGTCTTGGAGTGCCTACTGCAGCTATTGAGCTGGAGGATGGAACTATCATTACCTCTAAGACCAGTGAACTTCTTGGAGCTTCCTCAGCACTTATACTTAATGCTCTTAAGCACTTAGGTGGCTTAGAGGATGATGCTCATCTTGTAGCTCCTAACGCATTTGAGCCTATCCAGGAGTTAAAGACAGATTATCTAGGTGCTAAGAATCCTAGACTTCACTCAGATGAGGTTCTTATCGCTCTTGCATTATCAGCGCTTGATGACCCTAGAGCCAAGGTTGCTATGGAACAGCTCTCAAAGCTTAAGGGATGTCAGGTTCATACCTCAGATATGCTTTCTGACGTAGACATCAAGACCTTTAAGAAACTGGGAGTTGACCTTACAAGTGAGCCAGTTATGACCAATCTCAAAGAAAAGTAGATAACACCACGAAGGTGGTTGAAAAGCTGACAGACCCTAGCATAATGCTAGGGTCTGTCAGCTTTTCAAGTAATAGCTATAGAAAAAGGGCTATTTGTTGCACTTGTTCATGTCGACGCATGGGGCTACTGTATCGAAGCCTGGATTGAAGGCGTAGAAATTCTTCTCGTCAAGCTTATCCTGGACAAGGCGTAAGCACTCTCCGAAACGCTGGAAGTGTACGATTTCTCTGGCACGGAGGAACTTTAAAGGTTCATAAACGTCAGGATAGTCCTTGCAGAGACGGAGAAGATTATCGTAGGTAGTACGTGCCTTTTGCTCTGCTGCAAGGTCCTCATAGAGATCGGTAATGATGTCACCCTTGCTCTGGAATTCACAGGCATTAAAAGGTACACCCCCTGCAGCCTGTGGCCAGATACCTGTAGTATGGTCTACATAGTATTTGTCAAAGCCAGAAGCCTTAATCTCTTCCATAGAAAGATTCTTTGTAAGCTGATATACAATTGTTCCCACAATCTCTAAATGGCCTAATTCTTCAGTTCCGATATCTGTGAGAGTAGCCATTACCTCCTTATATGGAGCTGCAAATCTCTGAGAGAGATATCTCATAGAGGCGCCTAGCTCACCGTCAGGACCACCATATTGACTGATTATGGCCTGAGCAAGCTTTGCATTTGTTTCCTTAATATTTACAGGGCATTGAAGTCTTTTTTCATATACAAACATTAGCGTCCACACTCTCCTTCCCATGGCCAAGGTTTATTAACCCAGTCCCAATAATTGTCAACATTTACATCGTATTTGCAGATAGGTCCATACATTTTTGTGTATGTTTCCACTGCTTCTTTTCTGATTTCTTTGTAGTAGTTATACTTATCTAATGCCTGCTGACAGTTAGGGTGAGTGTTTAAGAACAAAGCAATGTCATCTATCATGAATGACACCTGATTGATATAACAAAATAATTCTGATTTTCCCATATGATTCATTTACATCTTCCCCCTTGCACCACAGAATATAAAGTTTAACTCTGGAAAGATAGTACCCTGACAGAGAGCAGTCTCTAAATCGTAGAGATCGCTCCACTCTTGAACAGGCACATATCCCATGCCTAATGTCATATGTCTCATATGGTGATTGTCATCCTTGCAATCACAGCTGTTATCATTTAAGATTGGCATAGCTTCCATGCATTGATGAGGCTTTAGCTGGTGATTATGCTGAACGTGCTGATTGCTCATTGGTCTGTTGTTCATAGACATCTGTCTGTTATAATTGTTCATCTGTCTATTTTGGTTGCAACGGTCATTCATATTGCAATTATATGGATTTCGTCCGCTTGCTTTATATGTGTCCAAATCAATTACCTCCTGATTTTAAATAATGTGATATTAAATGCACATTATCTTTGAATATATTTTTATAATATGTGGTTAGTGAGTTAAATGTTACAAAACTAACTGGGCAAATATGGTATCCAAGTGGATTGTTATGAAAAAATGGTTCGCGTATAATATTATGGGAGAAAAATACATTAATAGAACACTTCGAATAGGAGACAAGAATATGGAAGAAAAGAAGAAAAGTAAAGTTGGATTGTTAATTGCTGTTATTTTAGTTATTGCGGTGGCAGCAGTGGTTGTGATTTTTGTTTTACCAAAGGGTGGAGCTGGTACACCGGAGGAGGCAGCCCAAAAGGTAGTGGAGGCTATTGCAGATGGCAATGATGAGAAAATAGCCGATGCATATCACTCTAAGGTAGAGCCTGTGGAATCTATGATATCACTATATGGATTCTATGATATAGATGAAAGTTCCATTATTGCTAAGGAGACAACAAAAAGAACAACTACAACAGAAGGCATGAAGGATAATTACGGTATAAATTGTTCAGACGCTAAAGTAATGGAGGTTTCCTTTGATGCAACATATATGGGAACTACAGAAGCATATATTACGTATGTGAGTGTAGCAAAGGTAGGTGGTAATTGGTTCGCAGTAATGGTGGATGCACCTATGCCAGTAAGATTATTAAATAACTAGAAAAAGATGTATTTTTCTCCGTAAAAAGAGTATAATCAATAATATTATTTTAAACGTATTATTGAGGTAATGTAGACAGTGAATGAGTTAATTAAGGTTGGAGAAAGAACATATTATATTTCCGGTCCATTTCATGTGGGAGTGTATGATTTGGGAACAAAGAGTGAAGCTGGTTTGCAACAGGTTTGTCTCATAGATTCCGGAGTGGATTCAACAGTTGCAAGAGTCATAGACAAGCGTATGATGGAGGCTGGATTTTGTGTAAAAATGATTATTAACACTCATTATCATGCGGACCATACAGGAGGAAATGATTATTTTAAGAAAAAGTATGATTGTCCCATTTACTCCACTAAGATGAATGCGGCACTTATATCAAATTATGATATATGTCCGGCCATAGTGTGGGGGGCTAAGCCTATTGATGAGATAATGAATAACTATTTTTATGCAACTCCAACAGAGGCTTTAGATATAGATGATATCACATTGCCAGAAGGGTTGGAGCTGATTGAGTTAAATGGTCACAGTCTATCCCAGATAGGTGTTAGAACCTCGGATGATGTGCTGTTCTTAGGAGATGTAGTGATAAGTAAAGAAACCATAGATAAGCATCCCCTTACTTACATTTACGATCCTGAGGTGCAACTGAAAACTCTAGAAGCCTTGAAAAAGGTAAAGGCATCACTATACGTTCCATATCACGCTGAGCCAGTGAAGAAAATTAGGTTCTTATGTGATTACAATATAAAGTGTATGGAGGATAACATAGCTTTGATAAAAGAGATATGCAGTGAACCACGTCATCTGGATGAAATCATAAGCATGTTTTACAACAGACGTGGATTAAAGCTGAGCCTGTATAAGTATGCGGTGGAGGGCGGTATAATACGAACCTATCTCACCTACCTTTACAATAAGGGTGAGCTTACTGTGACAAACGAGAATAATTATATAAAATGGGAAAATAAAAAAGATGTGAGAGATGGAATGTAAACCATCTCTCACATCTTTTTATCTGTTTTATTCCATAGCAGCCTTTAAAGCCTTATCAAGGTCTGAAAGGATATCATCTATATTCTCAAGTCCTACAGAGAAACGAACAAGTCCGGCACCAATACCAGCTGCTACAAGCTGCTCATCTGTTAACTGACGATGAGTCTCACTGGCTGGGTGAAGTACACAGGTACGAATGTCTGCTACATGAACCTCGTTTGAAGCAAGGTCAAGAGCATCCATAAACTTAGCTGCTGCTGGTCTACCACCCTTGATGTTGAAGGAGATAACTCCGCTAGCATTGCCGTTTAAGTACTTCTTACAAAGCTCATAGTTTTCATCAGATTCAAGTCCTGGATAAGTAACACTTTCTACTGCAGGTGAATCCTTGAGGTACTTTGCAACTGTCAGAGCGTTTTCACAGTATTGCTTCATACGAACTGCTAATGTCTCAAGTCCCATATTAAGCAGGAATGCTGAGTGAGCTGCAGGATAAACACCGAAGTCTCTCATAAGTTGCATTCTAGCCTTAATGATGTATGCCATATTGCCATACTGCTTAGTGTATGATATTCCATGGTATGACTCGTCTGGCTCTACAAGCTCAGGGAACTTGCCATTTGTCCAGTCAAACTTACCGCTATCAACTATAACACCACCAACCTGGACAGCGTGTCCGTCCATATACTTGCTGGTTGAGTGGATAACGATATCTGCGCCAAAATCTATAGGTTTACATAATATGGGTGTTGCGAATGTGTTATCAACAATAAGTGGAACCTGCATTTCGTGTGCAATGTTTGCAAATCTTTCAATATCGAAAACCTTAAGGGCAGGGTTTGCAATAGTCTCACCGAATACTGCCTTGGTATTCTCCTTAAAAGCTGCCTTAATTTCTTCATCTGACCATGAAGCGTCTACATAGATACACTCGATACCCATTTTCTTAAATGTGTATGAGAAAAGGTTGATAGTACCACCATAAATCTGTGGAACGCTGATAAAGCTATCTCCAGCCTGACAGATATTAAGGATAGAAAGAAGTGAAGCTGCCTGTCCTGATGAAGTACACATAGCTCCAACACCACCCTCCAGTGCTGCAATCTTTTCCTCAACAGCCATAACTGTTGGATTACCAAATCGTGAATAGCAAAGTCCCTTAGTAGGGTCATCAAATATAGCTGCAACCTCAGCGGCAGAATCATACACATATGTAGTACTCTGAACTATAGGAAGAACACGTGGCTCTCCGTTCTTAGGTGTATAACCTGCGTGAAGGCATTTAGTTTCGTCTTTCATTATATATACCTCCTTATGGCAAATGTGCCTTTGTTATCATATTTGCTATTATATAATTACAAGATTAAAATGGCAATGAAAAATATAACTAATCTTTTTAAAATATATGGTAGAAAAAAGTAGAAAAAACACAAAAAGGGTTTTTTATGTTTTTATAATATGATATAATACGAGTTAGTTATAAATCTTGACGGAGGTATGTTTATGAAGAGAAAAATAATGGCAATGATGCTTATTCCAATTACTGTGTTGGGTGTGGTTGTTTTTATTCTTCTGAATACAATTGTGAAGAATACAATGAAGGAAGATATTGAGCTTAAGCTTAAGAGTGTAGTTGTTGCGTTTTCGGAAACATATGAGCAGTATGATGGTGAATATGTTATGGATGAGAATGGTGTTGTTTGGAAGGGAGATTATAATATAACTGAATCCGAACATATGTTAATTAATATTAAGGAACATTCTAAGATTGATGTTACATTTTGTTATGGACCTACAAGAATAGTAACTTCTATTACAGATGATAACGGTAATCCTATAATAGGTACAGATGTTTCAGAGTCAGTTTCTAAGCAGGTTCTTGGTGAAGGCAAGTCCGTATTTGTGAAGGATATTGAGATAAATGGAATAAAGTATTATGGATATTATACACCTGTATATCAGACAGGTACAAAGAATGTTATAGGTATGTATTTCTCTGGAGCACCTATGAAACAAGAGGATAAAGCATTTAAAGCAGTTATGAATTCAGTGAGAAATGTAATTATAATTATTGCAATTCTTTGTGTAATAATTGCACCGTTTATTGCCACTTCTATGAGTAATGCAGTAACTGCTGGAACTAGAGCAGTTAAGTCGGTTGCGTCAGGTGATCTTAATGTAGAGATTGAGCAAAAGTATCTTAACAGAAAAGATGTTATTGGTGATTTATGTAGGGCTGTAGATGGTATGAAGGGTGAGCTGAGGCTTATTATTGGTGAGATTAATAATCATACCCAAACACTTTTGACATCAGCTGGAACTCTTGATAGTAATGCTCAGACAACACTTACAACTGTAGATAGTGTTGACAGAGCAGTAAATGATATTGCAGAGGGTGCTAACTCTCAAGCAAAGGACGCAATAAAGGCAACAGAAAGTGTATCAGTGATGGGAGATATGCTTGAAGCTACTAATATGGAGATAGAGAAGCTCACAGATAATACTAGACTTATGAAGGAATCTAGTGAGCGTGCAACAAAGTCCTTAACAGAACTGATGAAGATTAATAATGAGGTTATGAGTGCTATTGAGCAGATTTATGAGCAGACCAACAGAACTAACGAGTCTTCACAGAAAATTAAAGGGGCAACTGATATGATCAGTAATATTGCGGATGAGACGAATCTTCTTTCACTGAACGCATCTATTGAGGCTGCTAGAGCAGGCGAGCAGGGTAGAGGATTTGCGGTAGTTGCTAATGAGATACAGCACCTTGCAGAGCAGACTGGTGAAACTACAGATTCCATAGCACATATGGTTGGTGAGTTGATCACAGATTCTGATATGGCTGTAGAAACTATGCAGATGGTTAAGAGTATTGTTGAAGAACAAAGTAGAAATGTTGAAGAAACTCAGCAGATAGTTGAAATGGTAATAGAAGCCATCGAGGTTTCAGTACGTGCTATAGCATCTATCGAGAAACAGAGTGTACAACTTAATGAAGCTAAAGACCAGATTATTGATGTAGTAGAAAATCTTTCAGCAATTGCTGAGGAGAACGCAGCAAGTACAGAAGAAACATCGGCTGCTACAGCTGAGGTTGCAAGTAGCTTTGGAGAGGTTACTGAAGCGGCAGAAACAGTTAAGAATGTTGCAGATGGAATTGCTGAAACTGTAGGAATTTTCAAAATATAGAATAAAATATAATTATAAAATGAAGCAATCGCAAATAATTGTTTGATTGCTTCATTTTTTGCTTGATTTTGGAGAATTAATATGATACTATCTAACTCTGTGATATATTTTTATATTCCTTGCTTCTGGCATAGACCAGAGGCCATTAGACCATAAGGAGGTGCAATAACATGAACAAGTATGAATTAGCGTTAGTTGTTAGTACAAAGATCGATGACGATGCTAGAGCAGCGGCTGTTGATAAGGCTAAGAGCATTATCGAGAAGGCTGGCGGTACTGTTACTAATGTTGACGACTGGGGTAAGAAGAGATTAGCTTACGAAATCCAGAAGATGAAGGAAGGCTACTACTACTTCATTCAGTTCGACGGTGACGCAGAGTGTCCAGCTAAGATTGAAGCTAAAGTTCGTATTATGGAATCTGTTATCAGATATCTTTGTGTTAGACAGGACGCAGAGTAAGATCGATAAGGAGGAATTCCAATGAACAAAGTAATTTTAATGGGTCGTTTGACTCGTGATCCTGATATTAGATATTCACAAGGCGCAGAGCCTTTAGCAGTTGCTAGATATACATTGGCTGTAGACAGACGTTTCACCAGACGTGACGGAAGCAGTAACGAGCAGACAGCAGATTTTATCTCTTGTGTTGCTTTTGGAAAGAATGGTGAGTTTGCTGAGAAATACCTTAAGCAGGGTACTAAGATACTTGTAACAGGTAGAATTCAGACAGGTAGCTATACTAATAAGGATGGAAACAAGGTTTATACAACAGAGGTTGTTGTAGAGGACCATGAGTTTGCAGAGAGCAAGGCTGCAGCATCAGGCAACGGCGGTGGCGGTTATCAGGCGGCTGATAGACCAGCACCAGAGAGTGCAAGTGCAGAGGGATTCATGAGTATTCCAGATAATATGGAGAACGATTTACCATTTAAGTAACATTAGAGTTAGA
The DNA here is from genome assembly GCA_017517305.1 of Lachnospiraceae bacterium. Lineage (GTDB taxonomy): Bacteria > Bacillota > Clostridia > Lachnospirales > Lachnospiraceae > Coprococcus_C. The sequence continues at coordinate 109,603 of JAFWZV010000001.1, forward strand.
ATGTTAGGAGGTAAATATCATGGCTTTTAATAAGACAGAGAAGAGCGCTTCAGCAGACGCTCCTATGAAGAGAAGACCAATTCGTAGAAGAAAAAAGGTTTGTGTTTTCTGTGCAGAGAAGAACGCTGTTATAGATTATAAGGATGTTGCTAAGCTTAGAAAGTACATCTCAGAGAGAGGTAAGATTCTTCCTAGAAGAATTACTGGAAACTGTGCTAAGCATCAGAGAGCTTTAACAGTAGCTGTTAAGAGAGCAAGACACGTAAGCTTAATGCCATACGTAGTAGACTAATGAATTTCGACCCTTCGGAAGTAAATACTCCGAAGGGTTTTTTGTCGTTATTTGATGGATGTAGTAATAAAAACTACATCATAAAGTTTTTATGAAGATTATCTTGAAAAATATTCCTTTACAGTATATAATTTTATAAGGTAGAAGGAATATACTAAAGAGTTGTTATATCCTAAGTGTATAGCAACTCTTTTTGGTTGAGAATTAATATAATAACATAAAGAGTATATAGTGATTAGAGATTATATATGCTTTCGGAGAGATTATGTCAGATAAAAAGAATAGACAATTATATAGTAGAAAAGAATTACGATGGGATAAGCTTGATAATACAGCCAATTTATTCCCTGTCATAGTAAGTGAAAGCGTTAGCAACGTATACAGATTGTCAGTTACCCTTAAGGAGGATATAGACCCAGAACTGCTTCAAAAGGCTCTTAACAGAGTATTGCCTTATTTTGATGTGTTTAAGATGAAGCTTAAGAAGGGAATGTTTTGGTATTATTTTGAGACAAATAGAAAGCCTACCCCAAAGGTAATGCCTGAAAACACATACCCTTGTATGTATATAAATCCGTATACCAACAATGAATATTTATTCAGGGTGACATATTTTGAGAAGAGAATTAATCTGGAAGTATTCCATGTGCTTACAGATGGTAGCGGTGCCCTTACCTTTATTAAGGAGCTTACTTACCAGTATTTAAGATACAAATACCCTGAGCTTAAGAAGCTTAATAACAATGTGCTTCAGGCAGAAACCTCTCTTGATAGTGAGGATAGCTACGTTAAAAACTATAAGAAGAGCGCTAAGAAGGGGTATAAAACTGAAAAAGCAGTAATTATTAAGGGCGAGAAGCTACCTGTTAATAATTTTGGTATAATACATGGTTATCTAAAGGTGGATGAGCTGAAGACTATTTCGAAAAAGTATGGACTTACTATTAATCAGCTTTTGGTTGGTACCTTTATATGGTCTGTGTATAAGGAATACTTAAAATGTATGCCAACAGATAGACCTATAAGCGCTTGTGTACCGGTAAATCTTAGGCCATATTTTAATTCTGATACAACAAAGAATTTCTTTGCTGTGGTATCAGCGATATTTAAGCCAACAAAGGAAAACTACACCTATCAGGAGGTGTTGCAAATTGTTAAGGAAAGCTTGGATAAACAGATAACCAGAGAGAATTTAGAGAAGTTATTTTCATACAATGTGTCCAATGAAAAGAATTGGGTGCTTAGAGTTGTACCGCTGTTTATAAAAAATATAGCTATGAAGATTGTATATAAGACATCGGCTAGAGCAAATACCACTACTATTACTAATATTGGTCTTATAAAGCTGGCCGATGAATTCAAGGACTATGTAGATAAGTTTCATGTGGTGCTTTCTATGTCCAAGGGTCAGAACATTAAAGGAGGAGTGTGTTCCTATGGAGATACTCTGGTGTTTACCTTTAGCTCTGCCATAAGAGAAAATTTTGTGCAAAAGGAGTTCTTTAGACGACTTGCTTCTGAGGGAGCTAACATATCTATAGAAAGTAATGGAGTATATTATGACTAAATGTAACAGATGCAACATTGAAATATTGGATGATGCCTTGGTGTGCCCTCTTTGTAGAGGAGTATTGCAGAGAAATCAAGATGAAGATATGCGTGCACAGCAGGACATTGATGAGGATGATATTGGAATGGATGAGATAGAGATGTATAAGTCTAAGTCTCGTATGTATCCAGATGTAAATCCTGCCATGAAGAAGATAAAGCTGGTGATTAAGATATTTATCTTCTTATCAATAGTTGTAGAAGGCGTGTTGATTTTGATTAACTATATTACCTACAATGGGGTAAAATGGTCTCTAATATGTGGAGCAGCATTGGTGTATCTATGCTTTACCATATGTTATTCATTTCAGAAAAATTCTGGACACAAATCAAAGATGTTTGCACAGATGGTGGGAGCCATAATTTTGGTTATTTTGATAGATATGGCTTTAGGTTATACAGGATGGTCATTGAATTATGTTACACCTATAGCTATAATGGTTTTTGATGTGACCATATTAGTTATTATGATAATTAACTCGGCGAATTGGCAAAATTATATTCTGCTTCAGGTGGCTATGCTGATTGTAAGTGTAATTTTTGGAATACTTGCAGCAGTAGGTGTGGTTACATGGCCTTTGCTTACCATAATAGCGGCTATGGTATCAGCTATTATCCTAATTGCAACAGTAGTGTTTGGAGACAAGACAGCGGTTACAGAATTATCACGTAGATTTAGAGTATAAATCCTTAGGGGAAAAGTATGAGTGAAGATATAAGATTAAGTCATAGAGGAAAAATTATTAAAGAGCTGGTAGGGCTTTTTAATAAGAATGAAAATTTAAGAAATAAATTTTCAGCAGGAGGTGAAAATCCTATAGCTGAAAAGGAATATAAGTACTCTGATAGCTATGAGGTTGAATATATTCAGCTACAAAGCTGTAAAGCAGAGCTTATTAAACCTATAGAAAATCCTTCTAACTGGTTGATAATTCAGCTTCATGGTGGTGGTTATGTGGGAGGCTTAAAAAATTCCTATAGAAATCTATCTACACTTTATTCTGAGGCTGGAAATGGTGCGGCAGTGTTATCTGTAGATTACAGATTAGCTCCAGAGAATGTATTTCCTGCTGCCTTAGAGGATGCTTTGTCGGCATATGAATGGGCTATTGGCAGGGGATATACGGAAGAAAATATAATTCTAGCAGGTGATTCAGCAGGAGGTGGACTGGGCTTAAGCTTGTGCCACTATCTTAAAGCTGAGGGAATAGAGCTACCTAAGGCAGTGATAGTTATGTCTCCATGGACAGATTTGACAGGAAGTGGAGCTTCTTACAAGGATAACGTGGAGATTGATCCTGTATTTGGAAGCAGGCCAGAGGTGGTTATAGGAAGTAGCTATGTGGGTGATGATAGAGCTGATAATCCTTATATTTCTCCTATGTTTGGAGATTTTACAGATTTTCCTAAGCTGCTCATTCAAGTAGGAACTGAAGAGATGCTGCTATCTGATTCTCAAACGGTAAGGGATAAGGCTGTGGCAGCAGGTGTTGATGTTAGATATTCTGAATATAAGGGAATGTTCCATGTGTTTCAGATGGCTGGTAAACTGATTCCGGAGTCTAAGCGAGCCTGGGAGGAAATAAAGTCTTTTATAGATGAACTATAAATATCTGTTGGTGATGATATGGGTCATTGACAGATATTTTTTTGTTGTGGTAGTATAAAGGATATAGGTCACACTTATGAGGAGGAAGATGATGGACGGAAATAATCAAAACAATCAGTATAATCAGGGACAGTATGGTGGAAATCAGTATTATGGTGGACAGCCTAATATGAATCAGTACAATCAGGGACAGCCACAGATGGGGTACCAGAATTATCAGCAGCCTATGGCAGGTGGAATGAATACATATCAATATGCGCCTGCTCCTATATCCAAGAAGGAGTTTTATAAGAAATATGCTGATAAGGGTTCAAAGGGAAATATTCAGGGAGCAGCAATTTTATTATATTTTAGCTTCGCGCTTAATTTCTTTGTGAACTTTATTAGTTATGGTAATACAGCTATATTAATTGACTGTATAATTATATTAACTACAGCTCTTTGCATACATATTCTCTACAGCAGAATTGCTGCTATTATAGCTTTAGTATACAGTATTGTAAATGTAATTATGTACCTTTCCATACTTGGAAAGCCAGGTGGATGGCTTATACTTGTGGCAGGTATATGTGCTGTTATAGGAACCTTTAAGCTTGAATCAGAGTATAAGCAGCATACAGGAATAAGATAATAGATAGAGTGATTTGTTCAGGTCGTCACGTAAGTGGCGGCCTGTTGCATTTGTATAGGAAATAAAGTATCATCTTAAAGAAATCTTAAAAATTTAGGGGATTTTTTCTTAAAAATATATTTTGCATAATCTATGTCAGGAGGTAGGAGAAATGTACAACATACTAATATGTGATGATGAAAAGGATATTGTGGAAGCTCTTAATATTTACCTTACCAGTGAGGGCTACAAAATCTTTAAGGCCTATAATGGCAGTGAGGCGTTAGGTGTTATTGAAAAAGAAGAGATACATTTGGTGCTTATGGATATTATGATGCCGGTTATGGATGGAATAACTGCTATGTCCAAGCTTCGTGAGAAAAGCAATTTGCCAGTAATTCTTCTAACTGCCAAGGGTGAGGACACTGACAAAATCCTAGGACTTAATGTGGGAGCTGACGATTATGTGACAAAGCCATTTAATCCGGTGGAGCTTATAGCCAGAGTAAAGGCACAGCTAAGACGCTATATGACTTTAGGTGGAAGCAACACCACTGAGAAAAAGGATGTGTATATGGTAAGTGGAATTATCTTAGATGATAAGTCCAAGCAGGTGGTAGTAGATGGGGAAGAAGTAAGTCTTACACCTACAGAGTACTATATACTAAAGCTTTTTATGGAGAATCCTGGTAAGGTGTATTCCCCAAAGGATATCTATAAAGAGGTGTGGAAGGATATTCCACTGGGGTCTGAGGGTACTGTGGCAGTACATATTAGACATTTGCGAGAAAAGATTGAGATTAACCCTTCTGAACCAAGACACCTTAAGGTGGTTTGGGGACAGGGATACAAGATGGAGGAATGATTATTATGAAGAAATTAAGGGAGAGCGGACTGCTAAAATTTATAGCAGGAATAACACTTGGGTTAGGATTAATAGCTGGCATAGTGTCCGGTATATTTGCTGTGGGGGCAGTAAGCGAGGATTACTATGGAGCAGGTGGTAAGGAAAGACTTAAGGAAAGCATTATAGAAGAGATTGCCTGGTTTTATAATAGCCACGCCATGCATTATGTAGAGCATAAATTAAATGCAGAAAACTATGATGAATATGAGTGGGATGAGAAGTTCTATGAAGACTTATTTTCAGAGGAAAATACTAACTATATGTTCAACATCACCACACCTGAGGGCAAGGAGCTTCTGTCTAACTACTATGTAGATGATGTGCAGTATAAGGGACAGATAGAAACTAATATTAGTGTGGAGCAGGAACAGGAGGTTATCTCCTGCCAGATTAATGTGACAGATATAGTGAGACCTGTAGAATATGCTGACCTTCCGGACTATGCAAAGGAGCAGTATGATGAGGGTGAATGGTATTATTACAGTATACCTAACGCTGTGGAGTATTATGATGGAGATGTGGTAGGGTATGTAGATGACAGCCAGCCAGATAGTACAAGTGTGACTGTTGATATGTCGGATGTGACAGCGGTTACAGTGAATACTGTAGAGATGCCAGATGCAACAGAGGTTGCAGTGGATGCAGCAGGTAGTGTGGTGAATGACCCTATGATTCCTACAACAGCAGTTGAAACTACAGAGGTTACAGTGGATGCCACTACGGAGATAGCACCGGAAGAGATAATTGGCACAGATAATCCGCTAGAGCCAGCAGGGATTTCAAACGGCTTGGAAATATATAAGGATTCAGATGGTGTGTATTATTATATAGATGAATATGGTGTATTGCAGAACCTTATAAGTGAGGAATACTACACCGAGGGCGAGCTTGCTGTAGAGGAAGCCATGGAGCAGTATGAGGCTGAAGAAAATAAGAACAGAATCATCTGCGCATACAGACATCCTATTAATTTAAATAATTTATATGTATATGGTAATGGAAATGATATTTATATAAATATTGATAATACAATAGATTACAGACTGGCAGACAGTTCCAAGTATCAATTTGTATATGATAATCTTATGAATAAAACCAAGGATTATGATTATGTATATAGAGCTAACTGGGATTATGATATAGCGACCGGTACCTACACAGAAACCTATGATTGTGGCAATTATCAGGATATCATTTTAACCTACTATGTAAAGTTAGAGCTTTCGGCCTACGACCATTTTGCCATGTCCTACAGACTTAAGTATATGACTCAGATATATGATGCAGCACTTCCTGTATTTGTAGTGTGCTGTGTGATTATTCTTATAACCTTTGCTTACCTTGTGTGGGCAGCAGGGCATAAGAAGAATGTGGAAGGAATAGCAGTAAGTGGATTTGATAAGATACCATATGATGTGGTTTTGGCGGTATATGGCATAGCCGCATTGTTCGGATTATTCCTAATTGCAGAAAATGGCTACAGCCTAAGGTCTATGCTGGTTCTTTCTATACCACTTTGTATAGTTGTAATGCTGTTCCCTGTACTTCTTAACACAACAGCCGTAAGATTTAAGGTGGGAAGCGTGCTTAAGAACACAGTAACTGTAAAGGTGCTAAAGTGGATATGGAAATGTGTTAAGAAGCTTTTTGGTCAGTGTAAATCAATATTTGGTTACCTGAGAGAGAATATGAATATTGTCTGGAAATGGGTTCTTGGCTTTGTGGCACTTGGTATATTTGAATTCTTTTTATGCATGGCATTCTCAGATATGGAATCAGTGGTTATGCTGATGATGTTAGACTTCCTAATCATTGGCGCAGTTCTTGTAATAGCAGCTATTAACATGAACAAGCTTAAGGAAGGAGCGAAGAAGATTGCAGCAGGAAATGTAGGCTACAAGCTTGACACAGACCATATGCTTTGGGAGTTTAAAAAGCATGGAGAAACCCTAAATAGTATCAATGATGGAATATCTGTGGCAGTAAATGAGCGTCTTAAGAGCGAGCATATGCAGACAGAGCTTATAACAAATGTTACTCACGACATTAAGACACCACTTACATCAATAATTAGCTATGTAGACCTGCTTTCTAAGGAAGAGCTTAACAATGAAAAGGCTGATGAGTATGTTGAGGTATTGTCCAGACAGTCAGAGAGACTTAAGAAGCTTATAGAGGATCTTATAGAGGCATCCAAGGCTACAACCGGTAATCTTAAGGTGGAGTTCTCAGATGTAGATGTAAAGGTGCTCTTGGAGCAGTCCCTAGGAGAGTTTTCTGATAAGCTTTTAGCTAAGGGACTTAAGCCGGTGGTAAATTTCCACACTGATGATACAGTTGTAAGAGCTGACGGTAAGCATCTGTGGAGAGTGTTTGATAATCTTATCAATAACATTTCTAAGTATGCACAAGACAACACTAGAGTCTACGTGGATGTGGAGAGAGTTACAACAGATGAGACCATTGATGGAATGACCTTGGATGATATAGTGAAGAATAGCTACGCAGGTAACAGTGCGGAAGTATTAAAGGTATCCTTCAAGAATATTTCTAAGGAGGAGCTTAATATCTCTGGTGAGGAGCTTATGCAGCGATTTGTTCGTGGAGATAAGTCCAGAAATACTGAGGGTAACGGTTTGGGACTTTCTATAGCCAAAAGCCTGATGAAGCTTCAGGATGGAGACTTAGAAATTATAGTTGATGGAGATTTGTTTAAGGTGGTTCTTATACTGAAGTAAATATTTGGGTATAATATAGGCAGGTTGTCAATTAAGATGACCTGTCTTTTGTTATGTTAAATCTAAGTAAAATAAGTAAAATCTAGTTGACGGCAGATTATTATATCTTGTATTATGAGTGATGTAGGTCAATTTTTGACAGTATTACTTTTTGGAAGAATAAGGAGATTATTATTCGTATGGAACAGAGCTTTGATATCTTTAATGTGCTGTCTATGATAGGTGGATTATCTTTATTCCTTTACGGAATGAATGTTATGGGTGATGCCCTTTCTAAGATGGCAGGAGGTAAGCTTGAGCGTGTGTTAGAGAAGCTTACTACTAATAAGCTTATGGCTGTTTTGCTTGGAGCAGGTGTTACTGCAGTTATTCAGTCCTCATCTGCTACCACGGTTATGGTTGTCGGTTTCGTAAACTCCGGTATTATGAAGCTTAAGCAGGCAGTAGGAATTATAATGGGTGCTAATATCGGTACCACCATAACCTCTTGGATACTTAGTTTGAGTGGCTTGAGTGGAGATAGCTTATTTATTAAGCTTCTTAAGCCTACATCATTCACACCGATTTTGGCCCTTATAGGTGTTATACTTCTCATATTTATGAAGAGTGAGAAGAAGCATGATATAGGAACCATACTGCTTGGCTTTGCGGTTCTTATGTTTGGTATGGACGCCATGAGTAGTGCAGTTAAGCCATTGGCTGAGGTTGATGCATTCACTAATATTCTGATTATGTTTGAAAACCCTATACTTGGTATGATAGCAGGTCTTGTGCTTACAGCTATTATTCAGTCTTCATCTGCATCAGTGGGTATATTGCAGGCACTTTGTGTGACCGGTAAAATTACTTATGCCAATGCTATTCCGATTATCATGGGACAGAATATTGGTACATGTATAACAGCTGTATTATCATCAGTTGGTGCCAGCAAGGATGCTAAGCGTGCGTCAGCAGTACACCTTTACTTTAACGTGATTGGTACTACTATATTTATGGCAGTGTTCTATCTTATCAATGCTATAGTTCCATGGCCATTTATAGATGATGTGGCAGGGGCAGCAGGAATAGCGGTTGTTCATACAGTATTTAATGTTCTTGCAACACTTGTGCTTCTTCCTATGTCTAATCTTCTTGAGACTCTTGCGGTTAAGACTATTAAGGATAAGGCAGGAGAGGAAGAGGAAGAGCAGGATGCAGTACTTTCACTTCTGGATTACAGATTCTTAGACCAGCCGGGTATAGCTATAGCTCAAAGTCACAAGGTTGCTATGGAGATGGCTCGTATGTCAAGAGATGCAGTACTTGAAGCGGCTTCACTTATAGGTAATTATGACGAGGAAAAAGCCAGTCATGTAAGATATATTGAGGATAAGGTTGATGTTTATGAGGATGTATTAAGCGCCTATCTTTTAAAGCTCAGTGGTAGAGATGTATCTCAGGAGGATAATAGAATCCTGTCTACTCTGCTTCACTCTGTAGGAGATATAGAGCGTATATCAGACCTTTCAGTGGATGTTTTACTTGGAGTTGAGCGTATGCATAAGAAGGAACAGGCATTTTCCAAGAAGGCCATGGAGGAGCTTAATGTGTACGGCAGAGCTCTTAAGGATATTTTGGACCTTACAGTATCTGCTCTGGAAAATAGTGACAGAGATAAAGCTATTTTGGTTCAGCCTATGGAGGACCTTATTGATACCATGAATAAGGAGCTTAAAAAGCGCCATGTTAAGAGACTTAAGAAGGGTAAATGTACAGTTGAGCTTGGAATGAGCTTGTCAGATATTACAGATACCTACGAGAGAATTTCAGACCACTGTTCAAATGTGGCGGTATGTATAGTTCAGGGTGATGATGAAGAGTTCGAGGCTCACGACTATCGTAAGCAGCAGAAGGCGGATGAGGAAGCTTGGTTTGCTAAGAAGTACGAGGAGTTTGAGGCTGAGTACGCATTGCCATAATATGTGAATTTTAATAGCTTGGAAAGATATGACTTTCCAAGCTATTTGTTTATATAGTAATACTAGGAGGTAATATATGGAATTATTACAATATTTTAAAAGCTTGTTAGATGAGGATAAAGCACCTGTAGTAATATGTGACTTGAACCATACAATAATATATATGAATCCATCAGCCTGCAAACATTATAACAGGTTTGGCGGAGATAAGCTTTTGGGAGGCAATCTTTTAGATTGTCATAATGACAAATCCTGTGAGATGATTATAAAAATTCTAGAATGGTTTAGAGAGAGTAGGTCAAACAATAGAATTTATACTTATAGAAATGATAAGGAAAACAAGGATGTGTATGTTATAGCCTTGCGAGATGAACAGGGTGAACTTATTGGGTATTACGAAAAGCATGAGTACAGAAGTATTGAAACAAGTAAACTATATGATTTTAATACTTTTTTGTAAAAATGTAGATACAAGGGCAGTCTGAAAAAAATACGGACTGTCTTTTTGTTATGAAAACTTATATTATGTGGGTAAAAAAATTGATTTTACTGGAAATTATTATGTGTTATAATATAGTTCGATTATTAAAGCATTATGACATATATAGGAGAAAATAGATGATAAACATATCCATAATATACGGGGTTGTTGCAGTAATATCACTTTTGCTTGCAATATCCTACTGTGTATTTATTCGTAAAAAGGAAATATGGTTGGTATGGTTGTATTTTTCAGTGTTTATTGCCAATCTGGGTTATTTTGCCCTGTCTATATCTAAGACCTTAGAGGAAGCCTTGCTAGCAAACAGGATTGCATACTTGGGATGTGTGTTTTTGCCACTTTTTATGTTGGTTATTATTGGAAAGACTTGCAACACTTCATTGCCTAAAATTACCACAATCGCTTGTGTAATTATAAGTTGTATTGTTTTTCTAATAGCTGCCAGTCCGGGATATACAGATTGGTATTATAAGGAGGTAACCTTCACAGTAGTAGAAGGCGGAGCTAAGCTACAGAAGGTGTATGGACCTCTGCATAATCTATATTATGTGTATTTGTTTGCGTATTTTGCAGCAATGATAGGCTTAATAATATATGCTATGAGTAAGAAAAAAATCACATCCTACAAGCAAGGAGGGTTGCTTACTGTTGTAGTTATGTTGAATATATTGATATGGTTTGTGGAGCAGCTGGTTAATTGGGATTTTGAGTTTTTGTCAGTGTCCTATATTGCTAGTGAATTATTGTTGCTTTTACTTTATGGCATGATACAGGATTATGAGCTTGCTATGGGGACAAGGTTCGATAAAAGTGCAACAATGGTCAGCGAACTAGAAGACAATGCTGCTGATAATAGTGAAGATAAAATGGAGACCGAGCCTGAATTTAATCCTTACGAATTAGGCAAGCTATCAGACAGAGAGAAGGATGTCCTTAAGCTTTTGTATGCAGGGAAGAAGAGAAAGGAAATTGCGGAGGAGCTTTTTATCTCAGATAATACAGTTAAGAAGCATATATCTAGTATGTTTTCCAAGCTTCAGGTTAGTAGCAGGGAAGAGCTTTTCTCCAAATTACAGATTAAATAAAAGTACCCATTATATTACCCATAAATAGGGTGAATGGGTATCGACAAAAAGTACCATATGTGAGAAAATATTATGGTACATTTTATGCTTAAATATAATACGAGGAGGAAAAAGGTATGAAAAAAGCTTTAGTGTTGTTACTTACTGCAGTTATGATGGTATGTATGCTAACAGGCTGTGGCAAGGACAAGGAGAAGGATTCTTCCAAAGAGGCAACAACCCAGGAGGAAAAAGCCGGCTTAGAAAAGGGGTACTGGGTAGCAGATAAAATAATTATGGAGGGAACAGAATTTTCCGGTCAGGATTTAGTTGATATTTTCGGTCCTAAGGAAAATGTTATGTCTCTTGCATTTTCAGAGGGAAAGGTGGATGGTGTAGTTTTTGATGACTATATATCTGCCACCTACACTGGAACCATAGATAATTTTACAATTGATATGGATGGAGAAGCGTTAAAGGGTAAGAGCACAGGTAAGGATACCATAGAGCTTAGTCTTGGTGATGGCTCCTCATTTACTCTTGTTAATCAGGAGGAGATGCCAGCCCCTATAGCAAACAATCCATGGAAGACCTATAAGGTTGATTTTACAGCAGAGGAAAGCTGTGCCATGAGTAACTTTATGGCAGAGGGCAAATACTATATTGAGGATGATGTTATATATGGTTTGTCACACAGTGTATCCAATGATGGTACATTTGCTGCAACACCTTTTTCTATGAAGGGTGATTTTCCAGAGTTTGAAGAGCCTGTTAGCTTAGATGACAGAGGCGTGGCTTACTATATCACTAAGCATGAGGATTATCTGTACTATATTCTTAATTATACTGAGGTTTGTCGTGTGCATACTGATGGTACTGGTAGAGAGACTTTGTATTCGGGAGATTGTGGTTATCTTCAGGTTCACGAAGGAAAGCTTTATTTTACAGATTCAAACAGCCATTTTGTGTCAGCAGATTTAGATGGCAAGAATGTAGTTGAGCTTGTGGAGAAGGAGGTTTATTATCCATATTTTATAGCCACTGACTGGATAATATTCCAGGATGATGCAGATGATGAGGCGCTACATTTGTATAATGTGGGACTTAAGACAGAGCTTAATATAACCTATGAGCCATCCTATACACCGATTATTAGTGGAAAATATCTGTATTATTTAAGCTACTCTGAGGAAGGGTATATGTTGAACCAGGTGGATATGAGTGATCCAGAGATGTTTACATTTGATATGGCAGATGGTATTATTGCTGACTATATATATCTAATAGATGGTGAAGAAATCTATACATTTAATAATAATCATGTAGCATTGGCTGATTGGAAGACTCTTGCTGATGCTGGTGATGAATACACATGTGTTGACTTGTATGTTTCTAAGGATTTTAAAATTTATCATAATATCGATGACCAGGGCTTGATAAGTGGTAAGTATCTTTTCAACAAGAACACATCTGGATCAACATCATTTAAATAAGCTATTTTATCTACACACAGTGTAGGAGGAAAATAGAGGGGGTTAGTAGCCGGAGGAGGAATCTTTCGGCTACATTTTTTGTGTTATAATTTGAGTTATGTCAACTGATGCTTGAAAATACAATAAAAATATATCGAAAAACGATAAAAATGTATTGACAAACAGAAATGACTGGTATAATATACCCTCAACAGGTAAGATTTTACAGTCTTGCTGATATGCGTATATCAAGATTAGATGTACACTTGGTTGTTGGTTTAGTCAATCTAAGTGTAGGAATGGAGGAACAAGATGTTAAAGATACCAAGTAAACTTTCAATCACAATTTCAATTGCAGTGTCGGTGACATTCTTTGCACTGTGCATAGGTCTTGGATTTTATATGCCGGAGTTTGCAGATCTTATGATTCAGGCAGTAAATGATTTGGGCATAACCAAGGTGGAGGGCAGTGATGAAAATATCATCTTAGGACTTGCCTATGTGGCCCTGGTGTTTATTACACTGATAGATATTCTTCTCTTTATGCTTCTTATGAAGGTTAAAGCAGGAAAGGTATTTACAGCAGAAAGTGTTGGTCTTATAAGGGGAATCTCCTGGGGATGCTACTTAGTAGCAGGAGTGTTCTGTGGTCTGGCAGCATATTTTACATTTGTAGCTCTTTTGGTGGCCTTTGTGGCAGCATTCTTAGGACTTTGTCTAAGAGTGGTGAAGAATGTAATCGAGGAAGCTACAGAGATTAAGGCTGAGAATGATATGACAGTATAAAAGCGATGGAGGGATAATATGATAGTGATTAATTTGGATGTTATGATGGCAAAGCGCAAGATGTCCCTAAATGAGCTTTCCGAGAAGGTGGGAATTACACTTGCCAATCTGTCTATCTTAAAGAACAACAAAGCCAAGGCCATAAGGCTTTCCACCTTGGATGCAATCTGCAAGGCTTTAGATTGTGAGGTGGCGGATATCTTAGAGTATCGTGAGGGCGATGGGGACGCTGAGGATGAGTAGTGGAAAAGGGTAGTTGAAAAAATATGAAAGGGGATTTCACTATGGAGGAAATGGTTAAGAAAAAAAGTATAAAGAAGAAAATATTAGTGGTGTTAGGTGTGTTGCTAATAATATTGGTTGCGTTGTTTATCTGGGTTTGGGCATCCTTAAAGCATTATATGGAAACAAATACCTGGGCCACAATTTGGATAACAGGAACAGTTGAAGCTGATACTGTAGATGCAATTGATGAAAGCAGAGAGTTTTTAAAGGGAGACACCTATCGGTTGCATAGTACGAAGATAACCATAGGCGATATAACTCATGAAGGTGAGACAAAGCTTTACTTTGATCCGGCAGTCGTAAATGTTGACACTGGGGAAACAATTGGGTCGGTGGTTATAGATAAGAACAAAGGTATTAACATCAAGGAGGTTTGCACTAATGGGGAGAGTGCAAGTTGGCAACTTAGGGTGACAGGTAATAAATATAGATAATAATACAATAACAGGTCTGTGGGGATGGACTTGAAGAAGAAATATTAACGCGGAGGAATGATTATGAAGGAGATAATGAACAACCAAGGGGAAATTATGAATAATAATCAGCAGGAAGCTGGGGTCGTGAATAGTACTGCTGGTATGACAAATGGATATAATAGTGATGGTGAAAATATTGTTATGGATGGTACATCAGTAGCTGCTTTGCAGGATACACCGGTAAATCCTGCATTGGATGCTTTTTATAATATGCCATCCTACGCTGAAATTAATCCATATGTTGTGGAGGAGAAGAAAAGGGAATACACTGGCATAGAAAGTGCGTTTGCCTGGGTAAGCTTTATCTTTGGATATATGTTTTGTAAGGCATTTCCCGCACATGTAAATTCTTTTGGGGCATTTTTGCTAGTAATCTTTGCATTTGCCACAACAACAGTTGTGCTTAAGGTTAAGAATACCAGGATAGGTATAATACCAACTCTTGCTGGGGTGTCAGCTCTTATAGTTTCAACAACACTTGTACTTAGCTCTAATACTATGCTACAATCTCTGGCAAATGCATATGCTATGGTTACATATTGCTATTACATATATGCAGCCCAGGGCAATTCTACCAAGAAGGGATTTACTGATTTTATAGTTATAGATTATTACAAGGCACTTTTTGTAGCTCCATTTATTAAACTTGGAAGTATGCTACAGGGGATGTTCTCTGGCAGAACTAAGAAAAGCGGAGATGTTCTAGGTAAGCTAATTAAGGGAGGTCTCATAGCATTTATTCCAACTATTTTGGTGTGTGGTCTTTTGTCCTATGACAGAGGATTTTACAGAATTATAGAGAATATGGGAAGCTACATAGATATGGATGCAGGAAATGTGTTCTCTAATATCTGGCAGCTTGGCCTTGGAATAATTGTGGGTCAGTATGTATTTAGATTATTCTTGGCATCAAGTGATAGGGCAGTAGAGGCTACAAATGAGGAAGAGTGTGTTACAAAAATAAAAAGCATACAGAAGGCTCATGTGATTACAACTCTTACGGCAGTGTTGCCTATAATATTTATATATGTGATATTCTTTATATCTCAGTGGGGATACTACATGTCTGCATTTTCCGGCAAGCTCCCAGAAGGACTAAGCTACGCAGAATACGCTAGAGAGGGCTTTTTCCAGCTTTGTATGGTGTCCTTTATTAATATGATTATCATAGTGTTTGTACAGCTTTTTATGAATGTGGAAAAACCTGTGGTTGCAAAGATAAAGGTTGGAATTGTAATCACCTATGCAATATGCACCCTTATTCTTATTGCAACTGCTATCTCCAAGATGTCTCTTTACATTGAGTCCTATGGACTTACACAGAAGAGAGTGTACTCCAGCTGGCTTATGATAGTTTTGGCCTTACTTTTTGTGGTGGCAGTGGTAAAGCAGTTTGTTAAAAAGCTTAATGCAGTTGCATTGTCGTGTGCAGTGGTTGTGGTAATGTTTGCAGGTCTTGCGCTGTCAAATGTGGATGGACAAATCGCCAGATACAATGTAGATAGATATTTGGAGGGTAGCCTTGAAACCGTGGATGTTTGGGCTATGAGAGACTTAGGAGATGCAGCAGTGCCGGAGATGGTTAGATTAATAGATGAGCTTAAGGCAAGGGGAGTTACAGACCCAGCTCATAGATACTCGGAGGAATATGACTTATATTCAAGAACCTTAGGTGTGCTGGAGGAAGTGGTTCTAGATTATATAAATGATGATAGACAGATAATGACTTATACAATTCCTTATCTTAGAGCGAAGGATGCTTTGGAAGATAGGGGAATAAAGAGTTTATTTTATGAGTGGTAGGTAATAAGAAAGGTATGCAAGCTTGGATTGCATACCTTTTTTATGGATTCTGTAAAAAACCTATTGACAACTGTGTGTATATGGTGTATATATCTATATACACAGTTGATGCACGGAGGTGAGATGATGCTACTACAATTAAAGGACATTAGTAAGAGTTTGGGGAAATTCCGTATAAAGGACATATCAGTAGAGCTTCCTGAAGGATATATAATGGGCCTCATAGGTCCTAACGGCTCAGGAAAAACCTCACTTATTCATATAATACTTGGTCTCTATAAGGCAAATGCTGGGGAGCTTCTTATAGATGGCATGAGCTATGAGGACAGTGAGGTGGAGATTAGAAATCTTATAGGTACAGTGCTCTTGGACGAGCTTTTTGACCACAGCGCAACTCTTAAGGAAAATGGTATTAACTACGGAGCCTATTATAAGAATTTTAGCTTAGAAATCTTGGAAATGTATATGAAGCGTTTTGGATTAGATGGAGACAGGAAGTTTAAGAAGCTTTCTAAGGGTGAGAAGCTAAAGTTTCAGTTTGCCTTTGCTTTATCTTATGAGGCAAAGCTACTTATCTTAGATGAGCCAACTGCAAACTTTGATCCAAGCTTTAGAAAGGAATTCTTCGCTGTACTTAAGGAATACATTGCAGATGGAACTAAGAGTGTAATTCTTTCCACTCATCTCACAGAGGATTTAGATAAGATAGCGGATTACATTTTATATATAGAAAAGGGTAGCACCATATTCTCAGGGGATATAGAGAAGCTTAGAGATACCTACAGACTTATAACAGGAGAAAAATACAAGATTAATCTTCTTCCTAAGGAGCAGGTAATACATGTGGAGGAGGGCAATTACGGAACCAGAGCCTTGGTTAATCATAGATTAAGATACACCTATGATAAGGAGGTTACCGTAGCGGTTCCAACTCTAGAGGAGCTTATGTATTTTATCACCAAGAGAGATAAGGGGGATAAGAGAAGATGACAGGACGAGTAATAAAGGATTATTTTGCAGCCTTTAGGTGGGGGAACTTTAAGGAGAAGGTGGCTCATTTTGCATATTTAGTATTTTATTTTTTTGCTATACTTCCAACTATTGTAGGCTTTTTTGAAACCTGGGAATCAGCTCTAATTTATGTCCTTATGATGATTCCTACCATACACATACTTAATTCCGGTTCACTTCATATTATGAAGATGCCTAAGATGATGTATATGGTGCCACTTACTAAAGAAATGAAGAGAGAGTATATAGTTAAATCAGCCATATTTAGAATATGCTTTTGCTCCCTCCTTGGTATGATATGTACTTTGCCATTAATGTTGCTAGGTTTATGTAGTGCTATAACCTATGTGATAATAGCATATGATTATGTGACATTTGCGTTACTTCTTTGTGGTATGAACGAGAGGTATGGGTTAGAGGAAAGAAATGCTTGGCAGGAGGCCAGAAGTGATTGCAGAGGGTTGATACAGGGTATCGATATGATCATTACAGTTATATCCTTGTTCTTGATAGCATGTATGCTTTCATGGGATACTAATGAAGGAATGAAAAATATATATGAAAACTTATTGTTTATAATACCAGCAATACTGTTCCAGCTACCACTTACCATTAAGCATATGAAATACTGGAGCACTGCAGTTGAGAAAGCATTAAGCTACGAGAGAAGCTTTGACAAATAAATTTTGTGCACGAAAAATATAGAAATAAGGTGAAGGTATGAAAATAGTAATACAACCCCAGGGAACTCTTGCAATCTACGAACAGATTGTAAATCAATTAAAAAATGCTATCGTTACCGGTGAGCTTTCCGCAGGTGAGGCACTGCCATCCATAAGAGCCTTGGCAGGAGACTTAAATGTCAGCGTAATCACCACCAAAAGAGCCTACGAAGACTTGGAAAAGGAGGGACTTATTCGTTCCGTTCCAGGAAAAGGCTTCTATGTCTGCGAGTACAACACAGACTATCTTATGGAAAAACAGCTGGTTATGTTGGAGAAGAGGCTGGCTGAGGTAATAGGGGATGCCAAGCAGGCCGGACTTACCGCAGAGGATATTAAGGAAATGATAGATGCACTTTACAACAACTAGAGATAACTTTTGACATAATCCTATATGGGGAAGTGAAAGGATTGATGAAAAATTATGATGTTAGAATTTGAAAATGTAACAGGAACCAAGGGCAAATTCAAGCTAGATAACGTAAGCTTTGCTCTTCCTGAAGGATACATAATGGGCTTAGCCGGTGCAAATGGTGCAGGCAAGACAACCCTTATAGACTACATAATGAATGACAAAATCAGATATTCTGGAACTATAAAAATTGCAGGCTATGACATTAGAGCTAACCATGGATATATGAAGCAATTTATAGGTTTCGTATCTGACGAAAACAGATTCTTCGAGGGGAGAACCCCTAACCAGAATATGGATTTGTTCAGTAGATTTTATACTAACTACGATAAGGAAATCTACCATCAGGCCATGAAGGATATGGGAGTGCCGGGAGGTGCAACCTTAAGCAAGATGTCCAGAGGAGAGCGTATGAAGTTTCAGATGGCATTTGCCATGGGACATAAGCCTTGTCTTTACCTTTTAGATGAGGTAACCGCAGGTATGGATCCGGTGTTTAGAGTAGATTTCTTCAAGATACTCCATAAGGTTATAGAGGATGAAAGCGCATCAGTGCTTATGACAAGTCACATAGAGTCAGAGATGGAGCAGAAGATGGATTATCTGGGGATACTTGAGAATGGCAAACTAATAAAGTTTGGTGAGAGTCTAGATGTACTATAAGTTTACATAACACTAGTGAGGCGGGTATGAATTCCACAGAAGAGGAACAGACGTGGCTGATGATTAGAATATAGGAGAAACCATATGAATACAGTAACAAGTGAATCAAACAATAGAATAAACAAAGCAATTATGCTTAGTGAAAAGGAATACATAAAGGACCAGCAAAGCATTATAGATGACTTCTACAAGGAGTATTATACCTATGATATCTCTAATATAGGCTATTGGCTTGTAGCAGGCATATTTACATTTATACAAATTGTGTTTATGGCAGTTCCTTTTGAAGAATTTTATGTGAATGGAAAACCAACATTTATTAATGCCTCAGATGATAGAGGATTACTAGCTATGATGGCATTTTTGTTTGCCTTTCCTGTGTTCTTTTATATGCAGCCTTTTGTAGTGGGGAACTTGAATGGAAGAGTGGGTTCTATTTATTCCCAGATAAAATACCTTCCGGTTTCGCTAAAGGCTGTTAGATTATACAGATTTAAGAAAATGCTTAAATTTGTGCTTAGAGTATTACTTGTGTGTGCTGTGTTACAGTTAGGAATTAGTCTCATTGCATACCACAGGATAATGTGGCAGACATTTGTGTATCTTTTTATATATGGATTTTTGATTCCTTTTCTTGTGGGTATTTGCGCGGCTATAGGAGTTGGAGAAATGTATTTCAATAAAGTGTAATATGCGAATCAAATAGAATGTGATGAAAAATAAGCGAAATTATGATTATTAAATAAGCTTAAAACAAGCAAAATAAGGAATTATACATGCTATCAATAATAGAAATCTGTAAAATAAAACAAATAAAATGTAAAATATAGTTGACAAAATGTAAACTCAGTATTATACTCCAACTTGTAAGATGTTAATACGTATTTTGGAAGCTATGGCAGAAACTTGCAGGAAGCTTTTCAAGGAAATTTACAAAGGGGTGTATATTATGAATGGAAATTTAGCCTACGGTTTGGGATTTGTATTTGGAGTGATTATATTTTCAGCTATCATAATAATTCCTATGTTGATAGGAATTACAAAGGACAAAAAGCTTAAGAGAAAATATGATGAACGTCAGGAGCTAATTAGAGGTAGAGGGTTCAAATATGCATTTTACACTATAATAGCACTAAATATGCTTTATGCCATATCATTGATTGGCATAGGTGAACTTCCTATAGAAGAAAGTGCGGTAATGATTATTATTGTCTTTATGAGTATTGGAGTTTATGCTTGGTACACTATTCTTAACGATGGATACTTCGCTTTGAATGAAAGAGTGCCACAGACAGTGATGGCATTTTCGATTATTGCCATAGCAAACTTTATGATTGGAATAAATGCTTGGTTAGATGGTGGCATGGTAAAGGATGGGGTTATAACATTTGAGTGTTTGAATCTTGTGTGTGCAATTTTCATGCTAATCACAGTATTAGTTATCCTTATAAAGCAGCATAAGGATAAGAAAGAGGATTAGGTGATGGTATGAAGAATTTAAGAATAAAGGCCGCCAGGGCAGGGCTTGATATATCGCAGGCTGAGCTGGCAGAGAAGGTAGGAGTTTCCCGCCAGACCATAAGTGCCATAGAAAAGGGAGACTATAATCCAACTATTAACCTTTGCATAGCCATATGCAAGGCGTTGGGGAAGACGTTGGATGAACTTTTTTGGGAGAACTAAGCGCTTACGGTGCTATGAATAAGGAGGAGAAAGATATGAAGAAGAGGGAACCATGGAGAATTGTTGTAGGAATATGTGGAGTAATAGCCATCGTGCTGTTATGGATATTTTAACAAAGTTAAAAACTCATTTTAAGGAGGAGAAAATATATGAAGCTTGAGTTAAAGAACATCAAGAAAAGCTTTGAGGAAAAAGAAGTTCTTCACGGCGTAAGCTTTTCCGTAGAAAGCGGAAGAGCACTTGGCTTACTTGGTAGAAATGGAGCAGGTAAGACCACAACTATGAGAATCATCATGGATGTATTTCGTGCCAATGAGGGCGAGGTACTCTTAGATGGTAAAAAGTTTAAGCCAGATGGAAGTCAGGTGGGATATCTTCCAGAGGAAAGAGGCTTATACCCTAAGAAGGTAGTTAAGGAGCAGATGATGTACCTTGCTATGCTTAGAGGTATGACTAAGAAGGAGGCGGCAAAGAGCACTGCAAAGTGGCTTGAGAAGCTTCAGGTGTCAGAGTACACAGACAAGAAACTTGAGACTCTTTCAAAGGGTAATCAGCAGAAGGTTCAGCTTGCAGCAACCCTTGTTGGTGAGCCTGAGATTGTAATCCTTGACGAGCCATTTTCAGGACTTGATCCTGTAAACTCTCAGATACTTAAGGATGTTATTACAGAGCTTATCTCTGAGGGAAGAATTGTTATCTTTTCAAGTCATCAAATGAGCTATGTAGAGGAGTTCTGTGAGGATATCGCAATTATCAATCACGGTGATGTGGTGCTTTCCGGTAATCTTGATGAGATTAAGGAGCAGTATGGTAAGGGAAGAAAGATTCTCTCTGCTAATAACTATGACCTTGAGGGCTTAAAGGCACTTTGTGAGGATAAGCTTGCTGACAAGGTTAAGGTGCTTTTTGTAACAAAGCACTATGTTGTACTTGATTTAAATGATGGCGCAGACCAGTGGCAGATACTTGATGCCCTTAAGACTTTAAATGTTGATGTAAAAACATTTGGTGCTTATGAGCCATCCCTTAACGATATATTTGTATCCAAGGTTGGGGAAGAGGTAGTAGTTGAAGAAGAGGAAACTCCTGAAGAAGCTACTCCTAAGAAAAAGGGATTATTCGGAAAGGGAGGAAAGTAATATGAAGAACTTTAAGACTATTTTTAAGTTTGAGCTTGATAATTATTTCAAGAGCAAATCATATATGTTGCTTACTATTATAATAGCTCTTATAGCAGCAACACTTATGTTTATTCCTAGAATTGTTGACTCTGTTAAGGGTGAGGATGATACAAAGGATTCAGGCGTGGAGTCAGAGGTTAATGAAGAAGATTTAAGAAATATGGCTATCTACAATCCAGAGGGACTTGGAGATATGGAGATGCTTGCAGGATATTTTAGCGATGCTAAGTTTACTGAGTGTACATCTGCTGAAGAGGTTAAGAAGCTTGTAGAGGATGAAAAAGCTGAAGGCGGTTTCGTTATCAAGTCATCTACAGAGTTTGACTTCTATGTATTTAACAAGTCTATGGATAATGATGATATGGAAGTCTTTACTGAGTACATGAGAATGGTAGTAAAGATGGAGTATTGTGAGGCAAATAACCTTAACCTAGAAGAGTATCTTGCTGTAGAGTATGCAGAGATAAATGTAAATGAGAACATACTAGGTAAGGATGGTATGCAGAATTACTGGTACTGCTACATATTAGTAATCCTTGTATTCATGGTTATTATCGCTTACGGTACAACTATTGCATCAGGTATTACTAATGAGAAGAGTAACCGTTCTATAGAGATTCTTGTTACAAGTACATCAACTACAGCTCTTCTCTTCGGAAAGGTTTTAGCTGGAGTTGTGGCAGCAGTATTCCAGTTTGGTCTTATTGGTGCAGCATCTATCGGATCATATCAGATAAATAAGGATTATCTTCCAAATATGCTTGGTATGTTCCTTGATATACCTGGAGAGGTATTGCTTACATTTGCAATCTTCGGAATAGGTGGTTTCTTGTTCTACGCATTTTTGTACGGTGCTCTTGGAGCTCTCGTATCTAAGATTGAGGACCTTAATAAGACTGCTGGTTCAGCACAGATGATTATTATGATTGTATATATGGTAACCTTATTCGGTATTATGGATCCTGACAGTATCCTTATGAAGATTTGTTCTTACCTGCCAATCAGCTCATATTCAGCAATGTTTGCTAGAGTTGCAATGGGTTCAGTAGCTATGTGGGAGATAGTTCTCTCAGCTGTACTCCTTTACGCATCAGTAATCGGTATGGGTATCCTTGGAGGAAAGATTTTCCGTAATTCAACACTGAGATATGGAAATCCTATAAAGCTTAGTAATGCTCTTAAGAACCTGAAGAAGGAAGACTAGTTTAGCAAAAGAAGTTACACCGGTACATAGCCTTATGTGCCGGTGTTTTTTATGGGACGATTGGGCATAGGTGCGAAGTCTACTTTATTGGCCGACCTGCCTAGGGATAAAGCTCCGCTGACACTTAAAACGGTCAGCTTCGCTTTACCCTGTCGCGGTCGGAAGGAGGGGATTGGCGCTACCTATGCCCAATCTGATATCATAAGATTTGGCACATAAGGCTATGTACCGGACCTTCTTTTGCTATGGCCTGCGGCCATGGTGTCTTATACCTTTTTGTTGAGATGAGAGGGTGGAGTTGGTATAATGTTTGATGATATTGGTGCATATATGGTAGAAAATTCGGAAATACCGGATTTTTGGTTGTATGTAAAAGAATTTTGACAGACTTTTGCTTGATGTAAATGCTAATTGATAGACTTGTATTCATAGATTTTGTATCTTGAGTATGCCTTTTGTTGGAGGCAAAAATAAAAACGAGGTGGATGGAATATGGAAATAGGAAGTAAACTCAAAAATGCACGAAATGAAAAAGGAATAACTCAAGAACAGTCGGCCGAGTTGCTTGGTGTTAGTAGACAAACAATCTCTAATTGGGAGAATAATAAGTCATATCCGGATATTATTAGTGTTATAAAAATGAGTGATATCTATTCTGTAAGTCTTGACCACCTGCTTAAGGAGGAAAAATCGATGAAACAGACTTATCAAGAATACTTGGAGGAAAGTACCAACACAGTACAAGCCAAAAGAAACCTAGGAAAGATAATATTGTTTTCTACATATTTTATTGTATGGATTTTTGCTATGGTTGTGGTATGGCAGACAAGGGGCTCTATAGAACCAGGGTTAGATATTGCCATAAGGTGGATAGTATTACCATTGCTTTTACTAGTATCAACAATTACCGTTGCAGAGAATAATTATTGGGGTAAAGGGAAGTGGCTTTGCGTCATAGCCGCAGCAGTAACATTTTTAGCTGTTCCATATACTAATCTTATGGAATGCCATGAAGCGGGAACACTAACATTTACCTTCCGTTTTCCTAATTTTTCATATATGCTTGTTGGAATAATTATTTCTGTATTAGGTATAGTGGTAGGAACTTTTTTGAACAAGAAGAAAATGTAAATACATAAGAGTATTAAAGCATCTGTCAATTAATGGCAGATGCTTTTTAGTTGAGTAATGGTATGAGTATAAGTTAAAGTAACTTTGGAGATAAAAAAATTTTTATTTTGAACGGGTTATTATTGAAATACCGAGTTATATATGGTAATATAAATGCAAACATATGTTCTTAAGACGTGTTGAGAGAACTCTGGTCATAATATAGAAGACGATTTTCTTGATGACAGAAAAATTACTGGTGTATATATAAAAACAAGCAATTCGGAGGTACAACTAATGGAAAAAATTAGCATTTCGCCTGAATGGGTATTTAGCCCACAACCTATGTATATTATTGGAACCAAAAACGAAGATGGAACACCGAATTTTTGCATTATTACCTGGATTAACTTTTCCTTTGATAAAACTCCACATCTTATGATGACTGTTGGTGGAACTAAATTGACAAAGACAAATATACTTCGAGATAAGAAATTTTCTGCAAATATGATTACAGAGGACAATCTATGGCTAGCAGATTATTTTGGTAATACCAACGGCGAAGAGGGAAAGAAGGACGCTGTTCCATATAGTTATCAGTGGGGGAAGCATGTTGATGTTCCAGTGATTGATGAATGTCATTGGTCTTATGAATGTGAGGTTACAAGGATAATAGAATTAGACGGAGCACATTTATTCTTGGCGGCTATCAAGAATATTCAGATAGATAAAGAATATGAAAGTATGAATATGAAAAAGATTGACTTAACAAAAATACGTCCTGCTATCTATGCACCATATAATTATTTCTCTGTAGGAGATAAGTTAGGTGAAATGGGAGAGTGGAAGAAACATTTAGAAAATGGTGAGAATTGAATTGTTTTTTAAAAGGAATAACTGGCAACTATCCGGAAATTTCGGATAGTTCAAAGTGAGGTTGCTAAAGTCAGAAAAAAAGTAAAAAATAGTAATTATAAAGTTATGACCAGTACAAATATTATTTTATGGTTTATTAGATGAAAAAGGGATGTGAATTATGGGTAAACTTAATGTTGATGGTACAGAGATACAAGTATTGCAAATTGAATAAGATTGCAATACATCAGATGTCCATTTTGGAGACGCAGACAACAACAGTACTAAAATAGTTTTAATTCCCCCGAATTCGGGGGAATTAAAATCTTAGAATGGTGGACTAATTAAGGCATCTGTCAATGACAGATGCCTTTTGGTTCATAAAACAAGTTTTTGCACAGGAGATATTATAACATTTCCGTAGGTTTTATTTGTTGTATCCTAAAATTGGTACTGTGGTGTTAAGGCAAATGGGATTACAGGATGAAAAAGTGCGACAATGTTGCACCAATCTGTAGCTGTAGCAGATGTTATATTAAGCAAATTATTTTTTCACATATAATAGTAATTATAGTACTTGATTTTTTATCTGAAATGGATAAACAACTATTAAGAAAGACTTAATAGTTCAAGTTGAACAGTACTGTGAATATATTTATGTTAATATGTTATTAGGTAAAGCAAGATCATCGCCGTAGGCGATAGCAAAAGTTTTCTCTGCCATGCATTGTATGTGCATAACTTTAGACCGTAAATAAAAAACACCTGCACATACAATGTATGGCAGGTGTGAAAACTTTTGCTCTAACATCCGATAATGTAATTTATGACAGTTTTGCTATAGCCGCCTTAATTCTTGCGATTGTCTCCTCTTTGCCAAGAACTGACATAAGCTCTGTAGCACCACCAGGTGTTGCCTGCTTTCCGGAAACTGCTGTACGAAGAGGCCACATAATGTAACCAGTCTTGTACTCCTTAGTCTTTCCGAACTCCTGGAGAGCCTCAAAGAGTGAATCATTGTCGAACTTCTCCTGAGCCTCAAGAATTGGAAGTACCTCAGTGAGAAGAGTGAGAGAATTCTCTGGGTTAGTCTTCATCTTCTTGTGAGTGTACATTTCGTTGTCGTACTCAGGAACAGCTTCGAAGAAATCAATCTGATCCTTAATATCTGTAAATACTTCAATACGAGTCTTAATCATAGAAGCAATCTTCTTTGTATCCATGTCCTTTGTGAGAACTTCCTTAATATAAGGAAGAGCCATCTCGTAGAACTTGTCATCATCCATAGCCTTGATGTACTCGCCATTCATCCACTTAAGCTTAGTCATATCTAAAACTGCAGGGGACTTTGATATATGTCTGTAATCAAAAGCCTTAACAAGCTCCTCCAGAGAGAAAATCTCATTGTTATCCTCAGGACTCCAACCGAGAAGAGCAACTAAGTTGATAATTGCTTCAGTAAGGAAGCCCTGCTCAAGTAAATCCTCAAATGATGAATGACCACTACGCTTGCTAAGCTTCTTGTGCTCCTCGTCTGTGATAAGTGGGCAGTGAATGTAGGTAGGAACCTCCCATCCAAAGGCCTCGTAGAGACGGTTGTACTTAGGTGAAGATGAAAGATACTCATTTCCTCTAACTACGTGAGTGATGTTCATAAGATGGTCATCTACAACATTTGCAAAGTTGTAGGTTGGGAATCCATCTGACTTAATAAGTATCATATCGTCAAGCTCCTCGTTCGGAACTGTAATATCTCCGTAAAGCTCGTCCACAAATGTAGTTGTACCCTCCAGGGGGTTGTTCTGTCTGATTACATAAGGAACTCCTGCTGCAAGCTTTTCTTCAATCTCTTCCTTTGAAAGGTGAAGACAGTGCTTGTCATATCTTGAAATAGTCTTGCCTTCCATCTCCTGAACCAGTGAGTCAAGTCTTGCCTGGTCACAGAAGCAGTAGTAAGCCTCACCCTTTTCTATAAGCTTCTTAGCATACTCAAGGTAGATGCCATTTGCCTGACGCTGGCTCTGAATATATGGGCCAACTCCGCCATCCTTGTCAGGACCTTCGTCATGGATAAGTCCAGTCTTCTCTAAGGTTCTGTAAATTATATCTACAGCGCCTTCAACTTCACGTTCCTGGTCAGTATCCTCTATTCTAAGTAAAAAGTCTCCGCCCTCATGCTTGGCAATAAGGTAAGCGTAAAGAGCGGTTCTTAGGTTACCTACATGCATTCTTCCTGTTGGGCTTGGAGCAAATCTTGTTCTAATCTTTGCCATATCATTTTCTCCCTTATATTATGGTATTTTTTATCTTTAGGAATTATAACCCAATAAAATTCAATTTACAACAGAATATTGATTATTAAGAAAATTTTTAGTATACTAATTGGGATTGGAACATTTTGACCATAGTTAAAGAATTTTGAATTAATATAAAGAAGGTTGGTAATAATATGGATGAAAAAATGATTGTGTTATTATATTTGATATCTTTGGGAGTATTCTTTATTTTCCTAGTAATAGCAACAATATCTGTTATTGCAGGATCTATTAAGAGAAAGAGAAAGGCTAAGAAGCTTAAGAAGCAAGGAATGTCTGATTATGATGAAGAACAAGAAGATGATTCAGATGATTACGATGAGGTAGAGGAAAAAACAGTAGTAAAAGCTAGTGAAAATAACGATATTTCAGATGATATATTTGCGGAAGCAGTGTTTGAAGCTACACAGATTGCAGAGGAAACAGCTGCTCAGGTAGCCCAGCCAGTGCAACAGCCAGTAGCACAAACACAGATGGCACAGCCAGTGCAGCAACCAGTAGCACAAACACAGATGGCACAGCCAGTGCAGCAGTCAGTAGCACCAGCCCAGATGGCACAGCCAGTGCAGCAACCAGTAGCACCGGCACAGATGGCGCAGCCAGCACAGCAACCAGTGCAGCAACCAGTAGCACCAGCTCAGTCAGTACAGCAACCTGTTGCATCAGCTCAGATGACACAGCCAGTGCAGCAACCAGTTGCGCCAACACAGGCAACACAGCCGGTGCAGCAGCCAGTAGCACCAACACAGATGGCACAGCCAGTGCAGCAGCCGGTAGCACCAGTACAGCCAGCACAGCAACCTGTTGCACCAGCTCAGATGACACAACCAGTGCAACCAGAACAACCTGTTATGTCAGCTGATACAGATAGTGCATTTGAGGATAGTGCTTTTGCAGATTCAGCTTTTGCAGAGGACAGTGCCTTTGCAGACAGTGCCTTTGCAGACAGTGCTTTTGCAGATAGCGCCTTTACAGATAGTGCATTTACTGATTCAGCATTTACTAATAACGCAGATGGTAATGCTTTCCCAGGTTCGGCATTCGAGAATCCTACATTAGTAGACCCAAGTGCTATGGCAGCAGCAACAGTTCCGTTCTCTCATGGTGGAGATGGAAAGGCACCTGTTGGAAATTTCTACTGGTTTAATAAGGAAGATGTTGAGGATAGACCAGATTATAAGCCTGTGGAGATGTTTTATAGACATTTTACAACTGCCGATGAGTGTATCGAGGATTTACTTATAGAAATGTATGACTGTGCTTTGGTTCGTACAGAAGAGATAAGATATATTGCATATGGTATCGAGCCAAGACACGTGGCTATGAGGGATGTGGCAGCAACTGGAAATGCAGCCTACAATGCGGCTAAGAAGAGAAAAGAGCCATCTAAGGAGGATCTAGATAAGATTTATAGAAAATGGTGCTCCTATGTAGATAAGCTATTTGAGATAGTTGAATTTAGAGCAGATAACACAACCATAGGAATTATTCGAGACAAGCTTTATGAGTTTGGCAAGAGTGATGTGGATGTGCTTATCGACGGAAAATAAAATATAAGTGCTGTGATAACACAGGAGGTAATTATGGATATATATAAGCCTAGTTTGGAAAACATAGGTGTTATGAAAAATTACCTTGAGCATAATCAATATTTTGGCTGCGAGTTAACCGCAGCCAATAATATTTTATGGTCTGGGTTTTATGATACAAGCTTTGTTATAGTGGAGGATATGCTTTCCTATTGCAAAATAAAGGATGGTAAGCCTTTGGCTTATACATTTCCAGTGGGAGAACATGATCCTAAGGTGGCATTTGATAGACTTTGTCAAGAATTTAAGAGCCATGAACAAGAGGAAAGGTTTTATCTGGTTCATCCAGAAATGTTTGAGCAGATTGAAAAATGGTATCCTGGGAAATATAAGATAGATTATAATAGAGATGAGGCAGATTACCTTTATGAATACAAGACACTGTCAGAGTTAAAGGGTAAGAAGCTTCATGGCAAGAGAAATCATATTAATCGTTTTGAAGAGAATTATCCTGATTATAGTTATGAGACTATTGACGATGAAAATTATATGGAATGTATAGAGATGGCTTATAATTGGGAGAAGGATAATAATCCAGATTGTGATGAGGATAAGATATACGAGCGCGATATAATCGAGCTTGCATTGAAAAATAGAGAAAAGCTTGGACTTATAGGTGGCTTAATAAGGATAGAGAATAGGGTTATAGCATTTACCCTAGGGGAACCTATTAATGACAAATGCTTTGTGGTTCATTTTGAAAAAGCCTATGCGGACATTCAGGGAGCATATCCTATGATTAACAGAGAGTTTGTTAGAAGACAGCTAAAAGGATACAAGTATATTAATAGAGAAGAAGATTTAGGTATTCCTGGTCTTAGACATGCGAAAACCTCTTACCAGCCTATAAGGTTAATAGATAAGGGTACAGTGACAAAAAAATAACAAGGGTTTTATCCCTTGTTATTTTTTGTTTGTTATGCCTGAGCCTCTACTTTGGCTTCCCACTTACCCATGGCTAATGTAACCCAGATACAGATTACACATACCACAATACCTGCTATAACCTGAATTATTGAAGTAGAACTTAAGCTGTATTCCTGATGAACCTTGTAGAAGATGGAAACCGGAGATGTAACTATAAGTCCCAGGATACCGCTGAAAGTAGCAGTTGGAAAATGTCCAAATAACCATTCGATAAGCTTAGATATGAAGAAAATTCCAAGGATACATCCTATGGCAAATGGTGCAAGCACTAAACCATTGTCCAGCATTATTCCCCAATCTAAGCTCTTAAGGCCTAATATAAAATTCTTTACTGCAGTGATTATTCCAAAATAGTATCCTAATACCATAAGTACAAGAGAACCACTGACACCTGGTATAACCATTGTAGCTGCTGCAATGATTCCAAGGAAGAATACCTTAATCATTGTACCTACGTCAGCAGTAAGTAATATACCACTTTCTGCATCACCATTCATAAATGGCATTACCAAAGAGATTACAAATAATAGAATAAAAACAATAACATTTACAGGTATAGATTTATGAGAGTCTCTCTCCCCACTTTCTTTAAGAGATTTAACAATCATAGGTATACCGCCTACTATAAGTCCTGTAAAAGCAGCTGCTGTACAAAATGGCTGTGTTTCTAAAAGGAATGGAATAATAAATGTAAATGCTACAACTCCTATTACAACACCTACAGCTATAGGGAATAAAGTTTTTACACTCTTCTTAAAATCCTTAAATAAATTGGTTACAGATGATATTATCTTGTCGTAGATTCCAAAGGAAACTGCCATGGTACCACCACTTACACCAGGAATAACATTTGCGATTCCCACAAACATACCCTTGATTAATTCAACTAAAAATTTCATAATGAATCCTTTCTGTAATATAAGTTACTTATAATATAGTAGAAAAACAGTAACATTATACTATGTGTTGGTAAAAATATCAAATTAAGAAATGACAAAGGTTAAATTTTATTATTGACTTGTGTCTTTTAGGCTGTTTTGTTATAATCTAACGGAGTAAATGAAAACACTTCTATAAAATTCAGGAGATACGTGAGATGAAAAAGCATATTATATTATATATTAGTTTGTTTTTAATGCTGTTTGCAGCAGGCTGTGGCAAGGATGATGACAAAAAGCAAGCCACTACAGAGGCCACTACCCAATCGGTTTTTCCTTTAGATCAAATGATGGCAGCTTCTAATACAGACGCGGCGGAAGAGCAAACTGCCAGAATGGATGAGGACGGATTTATCTTGGCCAATGATTACGTTAAAACCTTAGGGGATACAATTAATGTAAGAGTAGAGCCTAATACCGATGCCAATATATATATCCTTATGGGACCAGACGAGGTTGTAAGGCGTACAGGCTATAATGATGAATGGACACGAGTTTTAATTGATGGAGATTCCTTCTATATATATTCAGATTATGTGGTAAAGACAACAGCACCTGTGGGAGCTGAGGATGATTTTACTTTGGCAACTCCTGGAGATGCTATAGGCGAAATAATAGTTATTGATCCAGGTAATCAGAAGAATGTTAATGCTAATGTGGAGGAAATTGGACCTGGAAGCGAGGAGACAAAGCAGTGTGCATCAGCAGGCTTTGTAGGTTCTAAGTACGGCGCAAGAGAATATGAGCTTAATCTTGAATTTGCGCTGGTATTAAAGTCAGAGCTTGAACTTAGAGGCTATACAGTTTATCTTACAAGAGAGATGGATGATGTAAATATTTCCAATCAGGCAAGAGCCCAGGTTGCAAATGATTTCTCAGCAGATGCATTTATCAGAATTCAGATGAATTATAGTACAAATGAAAAGCTGACTGGAGTAATGGCACTTTGTATGCCTGAGACAAGTATGTATAATGGACACCTTTATGAACAAAGTCACGCGTTGTCCACAAGACTTATTCAGGGAATAACTGAAGAGGTAGATGTTGTTAATAATGGAATATACGAGACAGATCAGATGACAGCAATAAATTGGAGTATAGTTCCTGTATCAGTTATAAAAATAGGATATTTAAGTAATGAGGCAGAGGAAGAGCTTCTGATGTCTTATGATTACCAGACAAGAATAGCCACTGGTATTGCAAATGGTTTAGATTTCTATTTTGGAAAATAAGGGGAGACAGGTTATGAGAGATTATGTATTAGTAAGTGATTCTACAGGGGATTTACCTGTTGATGTAATAAAGGAGTTAGGTGTTAGAATATTACCTTTTTCCTATTCTATTAATGATGAGGTTTTTTACTATTATT
The DNA here is from genome assembly GCA_017517305.1 of Lachnospiraceae bacterium. Classification (GTDB taxonomy): domain Bacteria; phylum Bacillota; class Clostridia; order Lachnospirales; family Lachnospiraceae; genus Coprococcus_C. Next base: position 141,692 of record JAFWZV010000001.1, read on the forward strand.
TAGATGAGAGAGATGGGGATATCAGCAAGTTTTATGACAGATTAAGAGCTGGAGATATGCCTGTAACTGCACAGGTTAATCCTGTTACTTATCAGGAGTTGTTTGAGGAAATTGTTAAGGAAGGAAAGGATGTGCTTTATCTTGCTTTTTCTTCAGGGCTTAGTGGCTCCTATCAGACATCTAAGATGGCTATAGAGATGGTAAAGGAAGATTATCCTGATGCCAAAATTATTTCTATAGATTCATTATCTGCATCTGTAGGTCAGGGAGCATTTGTATATGAAGCGGCTATGCTTAAAAAATCTGGTATGGATATTGATGCCTTAGCACAGTGGATCAAAGAAAAAAGGCAGGATGTTAAGCATTGGTTTATGGTTGAGGATTTATTCCATCTTAAGAGAGGTGGAAGACTTTCAGCGGTTAGTGCTGTGGTAGGAAGTGCCCTTAAGATAAAGCCTATATTAAGTGTTGATGAAGAGGGTAAGCTAGTGGTTAAATCAAAGGCTAGAGGAGTTGGAAAGGCCTTGGACTTCATTCTTTCAAAGGTTAAGGAGGATACGGAGGATTTAAGTGAGCTACGTGCTATAATTGGACATGCTGATGCTCTTGATAACGCTGAAAAGCTTAAGAATATGGCTATAGAAGCAGGGATGAAGGAAGAGAATATTATGGTTGCACCAATTGGACCAATCATAGGAACTCACGTGGGTGCAGGAATGACTGCAATGGCATTTGTTACAAAAGTGTAACAAATGCTTGACATATATTATACGAGGTGTTAAAATATCGATGTAACAAATGTGTAACAACTGTTACATCGATTTTTATTTTTGTAATTTTTTTGGAATAGGTGTTGATTATGAGTAAAAGAACTAAGTCAAAGCTTAGAGATTTCAAAATTTTTCTTTCAAAAGAGGTCTTTAACGGAAGATACGTTGTAAGAAATATTTTAATCACAACAATAATAGTATCTTTGATTGCTACTACTGTTGGTATGGCAGTTTTGACATCACAGAATAATGTTACAGAGGTTGAGGTTGAGAAGCCAATTCCACAGAGCTACACTATTAACTCTTTGGATACTGATGTAATAAGAATGGATTCAATCAACTTACTTTTAGCTGAGTTAGATGCTAATTCACAGGCTGGAGTAGAGGCTAACGAGACTATCGTAGTTTCAGATGCTTTAACTACAAAGGGTAATGTGATTGATAATGATGTATTCATAAGAGCTGAGGCTTCATATATGGGTGAGGTTGTTGGCACAGCATATTTGGATGAAGAATATGTTGTTGATATGAGTAAGTCAGATGAAGAGTGGATATGTATAGTACTTGAGGATAACTCTATAGGCTATATTAATGCTATGTTTATTGAGATTCAGTCTGAAGAACCTGTTGAAGTGGAAGAGGCAGAAGGCCAGATAGTTGAGGTAACTGGCGAAGTTACTGAGACAGAGTCTGAGAGCTCATCAGCAGTTAAGCCAGTACAGGGTACAGGTACTGCGGAGAAGGTAGACAATACACCAGCTCCACCGCAGAGCACAGGAGGTGTTGTTGAGACTCCATCACAGAGTACTACAGAGTCAACAGAATCAGCTGGAACTACTGAGGCACCTGCTACAACAGAGCAGGAAACTAGTACAGATAAGCCTTACAGAGAGGATACAGTAGTTAATGCAGGTGTCCCTGTAACTACTACATATAGAAGTCCAATCACATTAAGCGAGGAGGATATTAACCTTTTAGCTACAATCGTTACACTTGAGAGTGGCGGTGAGTCATACGAGGGTCAGCTTGCAGTTGCTAATGTTATTATTAACAGAATGCAGACTGGATATTGGGGCTCAACTGTAGCAGATGTTGTTTATGCACCATATCAGTTTAGTTGTACATCATCTCCAATGTTAGACTACTACTTAGCTAACGGTGCACAGGAGAGTGCTAGACAGGCAACACTTGAGGCACTTTCAGGGGTTAACAATATCGGTAACTACATGTGCTTTAGAGCTACATATGTAACTGATCTTGAGGATTACTCAGTTTACTCTGTAATAGGAAACCATGTGTTCCACTAAGTGAATAGGGAAAGATATTACTCCGGTACATTAAATATGTACCGGAGTTTTTGCGTTTCTTGGAATATAAAGTTGTTTGTGATAAGGTACATATTTCCATAAAATTTTTTGGTTCAATCGTATATTGAATATAGAAAGTTTTATGGAGGTTGTTATGAATAATAAGAAATGGAGAATTGTATTAGCTAGCATATTTTTAGTTGTTGTAATAGCAGTAGTTGTATGTATTTTAATTGTGCATAAATCGGAAGACAAATCTCAAAATGGAGAGGGCGGTGTTACTGTGTCTGATGTGGATGGAGTGAATACTACCACAGAGGAACATATGGATTTTACCACTGACGATTGGACTAGCTTTGAGTTTGCCCTTAATAATAAGGTATATACCTGGCCGGTAACATATTCTGAACTTACAGCTGATGGATATGTTATAAAATATGATGAAGATGTTGACTATGAGAATTCCGAAGAGTTTGTATCGAGATTTCATGTTATGTATCATAAGGATAATAGTGATATATGGTTGTCGGCAAGCTTTGAGGAGTGTACAGAGGTTAAGACAGAAGCAGCGGATTATTATATAGAAAGTATTGTGGTTCATGGCGGAAGTTCACAGCCACAAGGTGGTTTTATTCTTTGCAATGGAGTAAAAACAGGCATGAGCTATGACCAGGTGGTAGCCGTGATGGGTTTTGAGGTTGATAAAGACTTTTATGATGGAGGTAGTGGTGACCGATTTGATGTTAGATATGAGAATGAGGATGGTACACGTATGCTTAAGATGACCTTCGAGGATGATGAGCTAGAGACCATTAACCTATATGATTTATCTGGTCAGCTTGAGGAAGAAAGCTTAAAAGATTATAGTAAGGCTTGGGAAAACCTGGTGTTTACACTGAATGGAAAAAACTATACTTGGCCTATTTCCTATAATCAGTTAATTGAAGAAGGCTATAGTGTTGTAGAAAAAAACTACGAGGAATACACCGATGACCCATTAAGCTGCACTGAATCTATGTGGGATGAGGAAGATAGAAAATATACTTTTTCTGTTAGATTTAGAAAAAAATCCCAGGATGCAGCTCTGACAGATTCTTATGTAGAAGGATTTGTATTTTATGATTGGGGAAATATTCCTAATTATAGAATGGAGCTGGGAAATGGAATTGGTTTTGACAGTAGCTATGATGATGTTGTGGAAAAGATGGGAAAACCAACTACAGAAGGTCTCATATCAGGTGGTGGAACCAATTATGCATATAATGCGAGCTATAAAAGCGAGGATGATCTGCGAATGATAGAATTTATATTCGATAGTTCATATGGTGTATATCGGATAAGTATATATAATTTAGAAGAAGTGGAAACATAAAAATACCCCGGCACATTTGTGTCGGGGTATTTGGAAATATATGTGTATTACTTATCTCTCTTAGCGTCAAGCATTCCACGAACCTTCATAGATAATCCGAAGAGGTTAATGAAGCCCTCTGCATCCTTGTGATCATAAAGGTCACCAGTTGTGAAGCTTGCAAGCTCCTCTGAATACATGCTGTATGGAGAAGTAGTACCAGCCTTAATAATGTTACCCTTGTAAAGCTTGAACTTAACCTCACCAGTTACACGCTCCTGGCTCTTCTCGATAAATGCCTGGAGTGACTCTCTAAGTGGGCAGAACCACTTTCCTTCATAAATCATATCAGCGAACTTATCTGAGATAATCTTCTTGAATGCAAGAGTATCTCTGTCAAGGATAAGCTCCTCAAGCTGCATATGAGCCTCCATAAGGATTGTTCCACCTGGAGTCTCGTATACACCACGTGACTTCATACCAACAACTCTGTTCTCAACGATATCAATAATACCAACACCGTGCTTTCCACCAAGTCTGTTAAGCTCACGAATGATATCTGAAACCTTCATCTCCTTGCCATTAACTGACTTTGGAACACCCTTCTCAAATGTTAATGTAACATACTCAGCCTCATCTGGTGCCTTCTCTGGATGAGTACCAAGTACAAGAAGGTGATCCCAGTTAGGCTCAAGTGAAGGATCCTCAAGCTCAAGTCCCTCATGGCTGATGTGCCATAAGTTTCTATCACGGCTGTATGATGATGAAGCGTCGAATGGAAGGTCAATTCCATGCTGCTTACAATATTCAATCTCGTCCTCTCTTGACTGCATAGTCCACTCGTCCTGTCTCCAAGTAGCGATAACCTTAAGGTCTGGAGCAAGTGCCTTTATATTAATCTCGAATCTTACCTGATCATTACCCTTACCAGTTGCACCATGGCAAATAGTAGTAGCGTTTTCCTTACGAGCAATCTCTACAAGCTTTTTAGCAATAAGAGGTCTTGCAAAAGAAGTACCAAGGAGATACTTGTTCTCATAAGTTGCATTAGCCTGAACACCAGGAACGATGTACTCGTCACAGAATTCATCAACAACATCGAGTATGTAAAGCTTCTCAGCACCTGAATACTTTGCTCTTTCCTCTAAGCCATCAAGCTCGCTTTCCTGTCCTACATCGATACATACACAGATAACTTCAAAATCATAAGTTTCCTTTAACCAAGGTATAATGGCAGTAGTATCAAGTCCGCCAGAATACGCAAGAATAACTCTTTCCTTCATGGTATATTTCCTCCTAAAAAATCATTAGCTTTAGTATAAACCTTAAATTTGTATAATGCAATATGCAAAATTAAAATTTTATGCATAAAAAATGAATAATATACAGAAAATATGCATAAAACAATAAAAATATTCATATTTTTCCCAGATATGTGTTGCATATTTTGGTTGGTGGTTGTATAATCGAGTGAGTATTAAGAAGTGACACCCATATAATAGGAAAAAGTTGATTTCAAAAAGAGAGGTGCACACCACCAATGCCACGATACATTGGTAGGTATTGAATAAAAGAGAAAGAGGCGATAATTATGGTTAAGGTTGGTATTATTGGCTCAACCGGTTATGCTGGTCAGGAGCTTGTTAGAATTCTTTTAGGACATAAGGATGTAGAAATTGTTTGGTATGGTTCTAGAAGCTACATAGATAAGGATTATTCTGAGGTATATGGAAATATGTTTCAGATAGTTGATGCAAAGTGTATGGATGATAATATGGAGGAGCTTGCAGATAAGGCAGACGTTATATTTACAGCAACTCCACAGGGACTTTGTGCATCCCTTGTTAATGAAGATGTACTTTCAAAGTGTAAGATAGTAGACCTATCAGCAGACTTTAGAATAAAGGATGTGGCTACATATGAGAAGTGGTATGGCATAGAGCATAAGAGTCCTGAATTCATAGAAGAGGCTGTGTATGGTCTTTGTGAGATAAACAGAGAGGATATTAAGAAGGCAAGACTTATTGCAAACCCAGGATGTTATACAACCTGTTCAATCCTTTCATTATATCCTTTAGTTAAGGAAAAAATGGTAGATGTTAATACAATCATAGTAGATGCTAAGTCAGGTACATCAGGCGCAGGTAGAGGAGCTAAGGTGGCAAACCTTTTCTGTGAGGTAAATGAAAGCTTTAAGGCATACGGTGTGGCAAGCCACAGACACACACCTGAGATTGAGGAGCAGCTTGGCTATGCTTATGAGGGTAACCCACTTCTTATAAACTTTACACCACACCTTGTTCCAATGAACAGAGGAATCCTTGCAACCTCATATGCAAACCTTACAGGTAAGTATAGCTATGAAGACATTAAGGCAGTATATGAGAAGTACTACAAGGATGAGTACTTTATAAGACTTTTAAATAAGGGAGTTTGTCCAGAAACCAGATGGGTTGAGGGAAGCAACTTTGTAGATATAAATTTCGTAGTAGATGAGAGAACAAACAGAGTAGTGGTAATGGGCGCCATCGATAACCTTGTAAAGGGTGCAGCCGGTCAGGCAGTTCAGAACATGAACCTTATCATGGGCTTAGATGAGATGGAAGGCCTTAAGATGCCACCAATGTTCCCATAGAAAGATAATAAGGAAAAGGGTACACACCAAGATGTGTTTATCAATTTATGTAGAATTGTAATGTCATTATCCTGTCAGAGGATGCGCCAAAAACTTTCCTTCCAGCCGCGACAGGGTCGGGACAAAGCTGACCGTTTTAAGTGTCAGCGTGGACCGACCCTAGGCAGGCTGGCCAATAAGGAATATTGCGCATCCTCGTAAGGAAAGAGGAGGATACCAAATATGAAAATAATCGACGGCGGTGTAACCGCACCTATAGGCTTTAAAGCTGCAGGAACACGTGCAGGCATTAAGGCAGGCAAAACAAATAAAGACATGGCTATGGTATATTCAGAGGTACCAGCAGCTACTGCAGGTACATTTACTAGAAATATAGTTAAGGCTGCTCCAGTTCTTTGGGACAAAAAGGTATGTGAGGCAGGCGTAGCACAGGCAGTAGTAATTAACAGTGGTATTGCAAATGCATGTACAGGCGATGTTGGGTATCAGAACGCAGTAGACTCAGCAAAGATGGTAGGTGAGGCACTTAACGTTAATCCTGACCAGGTGCTTGTAGCATCTACAGGTGTTATAGGATTTTATCTTCCTATGGATGTAATTGAGAGTGGAATCAACCTTCTTAAGGATATGATTACAGATACAAGAGAGGCAGCTATTGATGCGGCTACAGCTATTATGACTACAGATACTCACAAGAAGGAGTATGCGGTGGAATTTGAGCTTTCAGGCAAGAAGGTTACTATGGGTGCTATGTGTAAGGGCTCAGGTATGATTCATCCTAATATGGGAACTATGCTTGGATTTATTACAACAGATGCAGATATCGACCAGAAGCTTCTTCAGAAGGCGCTTTCTGAGACAATAGAGGATACATTTAATATGGTATCAGTTGATGGAGATACTTCAACTAATGATACAGTAGTAGTGCTTGCCAATGGTATGGCTGGAAACGCTAAGATAACTACAGAGGATGCTGATTACAATACATTTAAGGAAGCACTTATGGAAGTAAATACATACCTTGCAAAGCAGATTGCGGCTGATGGCGAGGGAGCTACAAAGCTTTTTGAGGTAAATGTTGTGGGAGCTCCTGATAAGGAAACTGCTAAGATACTTGCCAAGTCTATTGCAACATCTAATCTTACAAAGTGCGCTGTATATGGCAATGATGCAAATGTAGGTCGTATCCTATGTGCTATGGGATATTCTGGAGCACAGTTTGACCCATACAAGGTTGATGTGACAGTGTCAAGTGACAAGGGAACAGTAAAGCTTGTAGAAAATGGTATGTATGCCAAGTTTGATGAGGACCAGGCTACAGATATTATGAAGGCACCTGTTGTGGTTGCAACTGCGGATATTAAGGCTGGAAATGAAAAAGCTACAGCTTGGGGTTGCGATTTGACCTATGATTATGTTAAGATAAACGCTGATTATCGTTCATAGTATATTGATAGTTAAAATTAGACAGATTGCTTAAGGATAATACAAGCTTTAATAGCGTGGAATCAAAGGCGATTTGGCTAGGTTGTAAGGAGATATAAAGATGATTATAAGGAAGGTTGAGGACATGGTTAATAATGATTCTATGGAGCTAATCCTTGAGAAGGCACAGACACTTATCGAGGCATTACCATATATTCAGAGATTCAATGGTAAGAGAGTAGTTGTTAAGTACGGCGGAAGTGCTATGATTGATGAGAATCTTAAGTACAACGTAATTAAGGATGTTGCACTTCTTAAGCTTATCGGACTTGAGCCTATTGTAGTTCATGGTGGTGGTAAGGAGATAAGTGCGTGGCTTAATAAGATTGGTAAGGAAACTGAGTTTATAAATGGCCTTCGTGTTACTGACGAGGAAACTCTTGGCGTGGCTGAGATGGTTCTGTCAAAGGTTAATAAGAGCTTAGTATCTATGCTTCAGCAGCTAGGTATGAAGGCAGTAGGACTTAGTGGTAAGGACGCAGGACTTCTTCAGGTTAAGAAAAAGCTTAGTGGTGGTAAGGATATAGGTTATGTAGGTGAGGTTGTTGCTACAGATAGTACAATCCTTGATACGCTTATCAGCAATGATTTCATACCTGTAATTGCACCTATAGGACTTGGAATCGAGGATTTCCATGGTTACAATATCAATGCAGATGATGCAGCCTGCGCTATAGCTACAGCACTTAACGCTGAGAAGCTGGTATTCTTAACTGATATAGAGGGTGTATTCGTAGATCCAACAGATAAGTCAACTCTTATTTCTGAAATGGATATTAATGAGGCACAGGAATTTATTGACAATGGTGTTGTAGGTGGAGGAATGCTTCCAAAGCTACAGAATTGTATAGAGGCTATGAAGAATGGAGTTTCAAGAGTTCATATGCTTGATGGTAGACTTAAGCATTGTTTACTCCTAGAGTTCTTTACTGAAAAGGGTATTGGAACAGCTATTCTTAAGGAGCCATTGTTCTAACAAAAAATATTGAGATTGGGCTGTGGGCAGTTTTTCTACTGACGCAGCCCTGTTTTATTTTGCTAAAATATTGCATAAATATTCTTTGTAAAACTATTGTAATATCTTTGGAATTTTTGTAAAATGGTACTGTGTATGTGCTGGCATTGTGAAATGCTTTTTGTGAGGTGTTTCCTATGCGAGAAAAACTTAAAATTGTTATTTCAGTTTTTATTATACTTATATGTAGTACTGCCTGTGGTAAGGAAAGGATTGAATATATTTCTACTACTACTCAAGAGAAAGCTGTAGAAAGTTCGGAGTCTATTTCTTATCAGGTGTATGAGAATGTTGAAACAGCTACAGATGGGGATTATGACATCATAGCTTCGGAGGAGTTGGTTCCCGTACATGTATGTGGGGCAGTCAATAACCCAGGCCTTTATTATATGAAGGCAGATAGTCTTAAGGCGGATGCCTTAGCGCTGGCAGGAGGGTTTGCGCCAGATGCAGCTACAGATTATATTAATTTGGCGGAGATGATAACCTATGGGGAGAAGATATATTTTCCATATGTTGACGAGCTTCAGGTAGGATATAATCTTAATGATAGCCAGGCACAAGGTGCTGATAATTTAGTTAATATTAACACTGCTACAAAGGATGAGCTTATGACTCTGCCAGGAATAGGTGAAAGCAAGGCAGAGGCCATAATAAAGTATAGAGATAAGAATGGACCGTTTCAGAATATTGAGGATATAACTAATATTCCAGGTATTAAGGAAGGTGTCTATAATAATATAAAAGATAATATTGTTGTAAATTAAGGAGAGACCAGATGAAAAAGGTTCTAGTAGTAGATGATGAAAAGTCAATAGTAAAGGGTATAAAGTTCAGCTTAGAGCAGGATGATATGCAGGTTGATGTGGCGTATGATGGAGAGGAAGCCTTCGAGATGGCTAAGGCCAATGAGTACGACATTATTTTGCTTGATATTATGCTTCCTGGTTATACAGGACTTGAAGTTTGTCAGATGATTAGAGAGTTCTCTGATGTACCTATAGTTATGCTTACTGCAAAGGGCGATGACATGGATAAGATACTTGGTCTTGAGTATGGTGCTGATGATTATATTACAAAGCCATTTAACATACTTGAGGTTAAGGCAAGAATTAAGGCAATCCTTAGAAGAAATACTAAGAACGCTCCAAGCAAGGAGGAGTCTAAGGTTATAGAGACTAAGGGACTTAAGATAGATGTTGAAAGCAGAAGAGTATATATTGAGGGCAAGGAAGTTAATCTGACTGCCAAGGAATTCGATCTTGTATACCTTCTTGTATCTAATCCTAATAAGGTTTACTCTAGAGAACAGCTATTACAGACTATCTGGGGACCTTCATATCCTGGAGATGCCCGTACAGTTGATGTACATGTAAGACGTCTTAGAGAAAAGGTAGAGACTACACCTGCAGAGCCAAAGTATATTCATACTAAGTGGGGCGTGGGATATTATTTCCATCAGTAGATAAAAAGGATTCCTGACAGGAATCCTTTTTGTTAGATTGAATTAGATTCAATTATATTCAATAGCTTATGCTTAAGATTATCATCAGCAAAGGAGACTTCTACACTATTTTTGTTCATAGTGAGGTAGTCTCTTTTGGTTATATTAAGCTTTGAAGAAGCTAGGGAAAGCTCCCTTGCCATGCTAGTCTGACTGACAGTTCTGTTGTCAGTGTTAATTGTTGCTAGCAATCCTTTATCTAGAAAGTTACGAAGAGGATATGTAGCATAGTCTGTCCAGGCTTTGGTCTGGAAATTAGATACTGGGCAAAGCTCAAGACCTATCCTCATGTTCTTAATATCCTCCATAAGAGAAGCATCCTTAATCAGAGCAATTCCATGGCCAATTCTTCTTGCGCCAAATTCCATGGCTAGACGTACATTTTCCACACTGCCACATTCACCGGAGTGGATGGTAAATGGTATATTCATAGCCTTGGCTTTCTTGAATAAATCTGTAAAGTCTTGGTTAGGAAACATTGATTCGTCCCCTGCCAAATCCAAAGCGCATATTCCATGACCTACATAATCATACATAGTGTCTAATATTTTCATATTTGTACTTGTATCATGGTGTCTCATGGCACAGAGAATTATATTGGAGTAGATGCCATATTTTTCAAAACCCAGCTTGCTACCTGTTATAGCAGCTTCGTAAATTTCAGGTAGGGATAATCCTTCCTCCATGCTACAGCTTGGTGCAAATCTAAGCTCTATGTATTTCATACCATCATTATGTGCCTTAGATAGAACATCAAGCACACCAGAGGTTATATTTTCTTTAGTTTGCAAAGCCTTTATAGGAAGATCAAAGCAGGTTAAATATTCAGTTAAACTAGAACAGTTATCAGGTGCAGACAAAAGCTTGTTTAGTATAGTTAAGTCCCTTGAATCCCCAGTAGCCTTTTTGATAAATTCTGGAGAGAAAGAACCGTCTAGATGACAGTGCAGGTCTAGCAATATTTTATTCTTGAAATCATTATGCTCCATATAAGCCACCTCCCTGATTATTATTTGATATTATTTTAACAAGTAGAAACTGATTTAACAAGTCACTTGAATGGATAAAATAGGTGTGATATGATGTGAAGAGTGACTTTGAAAAGGTAGGAAAAATTAGTGAGTAAAATAAAGCTCAAAAAAATAAATATAAGCCTTAAGTTTTTCATTATTGCCAGCATAATAGCTATATGTGTGGCGGTGATTGGTATAACCTATAATGTATTTAACAAGGTGTATTATAAGGAATACAAAGAGGCTATTAAGGTTGATGTGCTTGAGCAGGGACGTATTCTGCAGGAGAAGTTTTTGTCTAATGCTATGACTATAGACAATCCACTAAATCTTAACCAGGATGTGGATGCAGTGGCAGCTATGCTTAGTGCTAGAATAATTGTTGTAAATGGTGAGTACAGAATTATTAAGGACACCTATGGTGAGCGTCTAAATAGTATAGTAGTAAATTCGCAGGTTATACAGGTTATGTCTGAAAAGGTTGACTACTATATGGAGGAGCTTCCTGAGGGATATATTAGATATATTTGTCCTGTAAAGGGAGAAGAAGGCACTGTAGGAGTTATACTTATTATTGCGTCTCTTGATAAGGCTGACGTTATTGCAGAGAATGCTACCAGACAGACCATATTTTTTGGAGTTCTTGTTATGTTTGCCTGTGCTTTAATTGCCATAATTATTGGAATTCTCAGTGTTAGAAGTATGAAGATTATGAATAGACATATGGAACAGGCTAAGGAAGGCGGGTTTGATGAACAAATTCCTGTGCAGGGTTTTAAGGAGATGAGAGCTCTGACAGAGAATTATAACGATACCATGAACAAGCTTGCTGTACTAGATTCAACTAGACAGGAATTCGTGTCTAATGTGTCTCATGAGCTTAAAACCCCTATTACTTCTATGAAGGTTTTGGCAGAGTCTCTTATTCAGAACGAAGAGGCAGATCTTCCTATGTACAAGGAGTTTATGAGCGACATTTCAGAAGAGATAGAGAGAGAAAGTAAGATTATCTCCGACCTTCTTACCTTGGTTAAGATGGATAAAAAGTCAGCTGAGATGAATATAGAAGAGGTGGATATTAACGCCCTTTTAGAGATTATACTGAAGAGAGTAATACCTATTGCCAATAGTAGAGGCATAGAGATAACCTATGAGAGCTACCGAGAGGTTAAGGCAGACGTGGATGAGGTTAAGCTTTCTCTGGCTCTGACTAATATTATTGAAAATGCTGTTAAGTACAACGTTGATAACGGTTGGGTTAATGTTACACTTAATGCGGATCACAAGTATTTCTATATTAAGGTGGCTGATTCCGGAGTGGGAATCCCAGATGATTGTAAGGAACAGGTATTTGAAAGATTTTATAGAGTTGATAAGGCTAGAAGTCGTGATACAGGAGGTACAGGACTAGGTCTTGCTATAACTAAGAATGTTATCCTTATGCATAAGGGTACAATAAAGCTTTATAGTGAATCAGGAGAGGGCTCAACCTTTACCATTAAAATTCCTATAAAGCGAGTGGAGAATTAATAGTATGAAGAAAAGTATATTATTAAGTTTAATATTGCTGATGGCTATGTCCTTATGGGGATGTGGAAAGAATGCAGATGCTACTACAGAGGCTACAGTGTCAAAGAATGAGAATGCTGTGTTTATATATTATCCTGATGGAGATAGCATTTCCAGAAAGCAGGATAGTTATCAGCTTAAGCAACCAGACTCTATAGTTCCTTCTGTGGAGGAGGTAATGTCGGTAAGCGTTGAGGCATATGATGGAAAGCTTGAAAACTACTCTTATATGGTGGATGATGATAACAATGTTACCTTGGATATTACCATAGCTGGAGAGTGTACTAGAGAGTATAGCCTGCTTACTATGGCAGCAGTTTGTGAAACCTTATTCCAGATGGAAATGGTTGAGAGTATTAAGATTAATCTTGTCACCACTGAGGGTGAAGCTGTGGATTCTAAGCTTATATTAAGGAATACCCTTTATCACTATGGGGCTGATGGTGAAAAGCCTACCAAGAGAGTAACCTTTTACAAGGCTGATAAAACTGGAGAGGGCTTGGAGGCACTAAGTGGAACCTTGTCCATGGAGGATAATGTATCTATGGCTGAGAATGTAGTGCTTAAGCTAGAGGAAATAAATGCTATTCCTGATGGAACAAAGGTCAATTCTCTTTCTATAGTTTCAGGAGTATGCTATTTGGATCTTAGTAATGAGTTTGAGGGAACTGTGGAGGAAACAAGAAGTGATCTTGTGGTGTATTCTCTGGTCAATTCTCTTACAGGCTTTACTCATATTAGCAAGGTGTTAATAACCATTGATGGGCAGGTTGTAAATTCTTATAGAGGAAGTGTGGATTTAAGTGTTCCACTTTCCTTTAACAGTGAAATCATAAAATAAATCCCAAAGGAGTAATATGAATAATAGACCTTTATTTTGGGCAGTGATGTGCTTTGCGCTTGGAGAGGTGTTGTACATAATTGCAGGTAAGGGTGGTGAAATAGGCACGGCATTAGCGGTGCTTATTTGCGTTGCCATTATTTTTTTTAAAGCTACAAATCTAGGTTGGAGGCGGTTTTTGTATCTGCTTTTATTTGTAATTGGATTTGGATGGATATGGTGGTGTGATAACACATCTGTGGAAAAGGCTTTATTTGGATCGGTACAGTATACAAAACATATGGATGAGTATGATGGCTACAGTGTAAGCTACATAAGTAGCGAACTTGACAAAGAAACTGGTGAAGAGGATATGGCATATACGCATAGAAGCCGTTATGTGTCGGGAGTTGGAGTGGTGGATGATTTGACCAGTGGAGGCAGTGGATATAATGTCACCTTAAAGATGATAGATAGTTGTAGCAGTGGATATGATGTCACTACAAAGCTTGCAGAAGGTGGTGTAGATGGAGTAACTATTCATAAGTCATACAAAGTCATAGTCTATGGTGTAAAGCAGCAACTTTCTATAGGGGATGAGATACGCTTTGAAGGTGAGATAAATAACTTTGCCCCTAGTGGTAATCCTGGAGAGTTTAATAGGGGGAATTATTATAAGGCTAGAGGAATAGTTGCTTTTGCTACAGGGTCTAATGCTCAAGTAGAGCTACTTGGTTCGGATAGGATGTGGTATAGCCTAAAAAGGACTTTGTATAACTTTAGAGAAAGCTTATCTAACTCCTTAAGTCTGATTTGTAACGATGATAAAAGCGTGGCACTATATCAGGGGATACTTCTTGGGGATAAAAACCAAATCTCAGATACTGATATGCTTATGTTTAGACTATCTGGTATAGCACACATATTTGCAATATCGGGACTTCATATTGGAATTCTGGGAGGGCTTATGTACAAGCTACTGAGAAAGCTTGGAATTAAATTCCTGCCTGCGGCTATAGTTGCCATGATAATTACCTTTTTGTATGGAATAATGACAGGTTTTAGCTTCTCAACCATAAGAGCAATAGTAATGCTTGGATTATCCTTGGGAGGAGAGGTTTTAGGACGCAGGTATGACATGCTTACAGGAATGGGCCTAGCCTTAGGTGTTTTGTTGGTTATATCTCCATTTAGGTTGATGGATGGTGGCTTAATACTAAGCTTTGGTGCTGTGGCAGGGGTTGTGGTGTCAAAATATATTGTGAAGCTACTTGAGAATTATGATAGCTTTAGAAAACTGCAGAAAAAGAAGACTAGGTGGATTTATAAAATAGTATCAGGGTTTATTTTTTCTGTGGGGATAAGTATTGTCACTGCTCCTTTGATTGCATTTATGTATTTTCAGATTCCTCTTTATTCCGTGATTATTAATATGCTGGTGGTACCACTTATGTCTGTGACAGTATTTTGCGGTTTCTTCGGAGTTTTAGTGGGATTAATAAGCCCCATTTTCGGTCACATAATTATAGTTCCGGGAGTGTTATCACTTAGATGCTACCATTTGATTTGTAGGTTTTTTCAAATGCTACCATTTGATCTTATCAATACTGGGAAGCCCAAGCTTATCCAGATAATAATTTACTACCTGGTGTTAGCTATAGTTTTGATTTGTGTTAATCCCAATCATGTTTCTTGGATTAGAAAAACCATACACAATAAAACAAAAAAATGGATACCATATATGCGACTTAGATTAATGGGGATTTGGTTAGGTCTTGCCTGTGGGGTGGTTGGAGGTTTAGTAATATTAGGAATTTCGATATGTGATGCTAAGGAGAGGATAATTTTCTTGGATGTAGGTCAGGGAGATGGGATTTTGCTTCAGTCGGCATATGGTACAAATCTTGTGATAGATGTGGGTTCAACCTCCAATAATAGCTTAGGGGAATATGTGGCATATCCGGCATTGTTGTCGGAGAGAATGGATTATGTGGATTATTGGTTTATAACACATTTTGATGGGGATCATACAAGTGGATTGGAATATATACTGACCTCCCAGCTAGATATAGGTATAACAATTGATAATATAGTGGTAAGTGAGAAGGCCTTGTTATCAGAAGAAGCAACACAGCTTTTGGAACAGGCGGAATATAAGGGGATAAATATAATTTACATGAAGCAGGGGGACTTCATCACAGATGGAAGCTTTGTGTTAAAAGCAATTCACCCTGATAGCAGTTTTGAGAGTGAAGATAGGAATGAACAATCACTAGTGCTTGAATATAAGTCGGAATCGTTTGATGTTCTATTTACAGGTGATATAGGAGAAGCGGCTATAAAAAGTTTGCTAGATAAAGGGTGTGTGGATAGGGATTATGACATCTTAAAGGTCCCACACCATGGTTCAAAATACTCCTATTCTATGATATTTCTTGAAAGAATAAATCCAGAAGTATCTATTATTTCCTGCGCCAAGAGGAATTCCTATGGACACCCTCATAGAGAGATGGTTGAAGGGTTGGCTGGTGTTGGAAGTCAGCTTTACAGGACAGATTATATGGGGGCGGTGGTAATAGAGGCAAAGTAGAGAAGAATGTTCCAAATTATCCTTTTTAGGTCCGATAATATGTGATATAATGACAAGGACAAAAATACTGCAATATAAGTATGTTGCTGCAATGGGAGAACACAATGGCGGAAAGAAAAACCACTAAAAATAAAATAAATGGTATGGATGTTATTTCCGGACATATTAATTCAGGGGAGTTCTCTAGAGTGTACTTACTTCATGGGACTGAGACATATCTTATGCGTCAGTATAGAGATATGCTTCTTAATGCCTTGATTGACAGAGAGGATTCTATGAATTTTGCTAGCTTTAAGGCGGAGAAGTCAGATCCTCAGGAGATAGCTGGGTTTATTCAGACTATGCCGTTTTTTGGTGATAGAAGAGTAGCCTTAGTAGAATATAGTGGATTTTTTGTGAAAGAAGATAAGAAATTACTTGTTATGCTAGAGGACATTCCTGACACATCAGTGCTAATATTTGTTGAGACAGAAGTGAAAAAGGATGTATTATATAAGGCTTTGGAAAAAATTGGTACAGTTGCTGAATTTACTACACCTAATGACGGAATGCTAACAAATTGGATAGCCAAGAAAATTAGCCAAGAGGGACTTCAGGTGGAAGCGGCTGCCATAAGACTATTGTTAGATAGTGTTGTTAATGATATGAATAATATCAGCAATGAGGTGGATAAATTAATCTTTTACTGTAAGGATAAGGGTGTTGTAACCACCGCTGATGTGGAGAAAATGTGTGTTAGTCAGGTAGAGGGAAAAATATTTGAGATGTTGGACGCTCTATCTAGTAAGAATGGTAAGGCAGTCATATCCTTGTACGAGGATTTGGTTTACTTAAAGCATCCATATAGAGTTATGCTTGCCAATATAACAACTAACTTCAGAAGAACTATGAAGGTAAAGCTTTGTATGGAAGAGGGTAAAAGCTTTAGCGATATAGTAAGTATACTAGGGATTAAGGAATATCCTGCCAAAAAGAGTATGGCTTTGGCTAAAAAATATGAATATGAAAGACTTAAGGAATATGTTGAAAGATGCAATCTAGCTGACACTCAGATAAAAACCTATGTGATGAATGAGAAGATGGCGATGGATATGCTAATTGCAGATTTGCTTAAGCAATAACAAATAAACAATAACAAAAAAGAGACGAATGATATCGTCTCTTTTTTAAGTATACTTATCTATATGCTCTTAAGCCATCTTGTTAACAGCAATTGTTAAACGAGAAATCTTTCTAGCAGCAGTATTCTTGTGGTAAATACCCTTTGAAGTAGCCTTGCTAATCTCTGAGATAGCAACCTTTAAAGCAGCCTCTGCAGCAGCCTTATCGTTAGCAGCGATAGCAGCCTCTACCTTCTTAACTAAAGTCTTAACCTTAGACTTGATAGCCTTATTTCTCATTGTCTTAGTCTCGATTACAAGAATTCTCTTCTTAGCAGATTTAATATTTGCCATTTGAACAAAACCTCCATAATAAATTATAAAATTAGTTTCTTAGATATATAATTATCACTTTGGTCAAGACACGAACAATATACCCACACCACTAGATATACTGGACCAGTGAAAATCTCATCTCATGCGAATACACGCAACTCATAGGATAGCAAAAAGGGAAAATGCTGTCAATACCTTTTTGGTAAAAAACCTATGATTTTCTTCAAATTTCTGCCATTTATTCACCTGTTGAATAGTTTTTAATCAGCTTATCATAATCTGCAATAGGCATTGGTCTTGCAAAAAGGAAGCCCTGACCTATCTCGCAATTAATGGATTTAAGCATCTCAAGCTGCTCCGGTGTTTCGATACCCTCGCTGACAACCCTAATGTCTAAGGTGTGTGCCATATCGATAATGCTCTTAAGTATGCAGGCAGCATTCTTGTCATTAGCGGTAGAGCGAGCCAAGAAATCCTGGTCAAGCTTAATAACATCGATTGGTAAATCCTTAAGTAATGTAAGGGATGAGTAGCCTGTGCCAAAATCATCCATATTAATCTTGAAATCCCAGCTCTTAAGCTGATTTAATACATCTATCATCTGAGCATAATTTTCGGAGAAGATGCTTTCTGTAATTTCGAATTCAATATAGTGATGAGGAATATAATACTTATCAACTATATTTTGAACATTAATTAAAAAGTCCGGATGAGTTAGTGTAATTCGTGATAGGTTAACTGAAAATGGCATTACATAAATGTCATTATCCAGATAACGTCTCAGAGATTTACAAGCCTCCTCCAACATAAAACAGTCTATCTGATATATGAAGCCGTTCTTCTCAAAGGAAGGAATAAAGCTGGCTGGTTCAAGGAAGCCCTTAGTTGGCGACATCCATCTAACCAAAAGCTCTCCTCCGATAAGTCCGTTAGTCAAAATATCATACTTAGGCTGAACATAAGCGCAGAATTCCTTATTCTCAAGGGCGCCATGCATACTGTTTTCAATCTGGGCCTCGTTAAGCACTCTCTTGTGATATTCATCATCATAGAAGGCATAGGAAATACCCATAGAAAGGTCCACGGATTTCTCAGCCATCATAGCTCTGTCAACCAAGCGGTTAATAGAGTAGGAATGCATAGTCTCATCTATAATCAATATACCTGTAACGAAGTCAACCACGAAGCGATCCTGTATAAGCTTGCAGGCATCATGAATCTCATTCTTGATATTGTTAAATGTATCCATGAAGCTGTCTTGATTCTTGTAGTGTATAAGCATAATAAATGTATCGCTTATCACTCTGGCAAAGGCCTCTCCATCGTGAAGATACTTGTGCAAAACATCAGATACAGCCTTTAGAGTCCTATCACCAACGGAGTGTCCATAGGTTTCGTTAATATACTTAAAATTCTTAATGTTAAAATAGAACATTACATAATCTGTATCAGGATTGCTGTTGAGAATTTCCTGAGCATCAAGCTTGAACTTCTCGTAGTTTCCATATCCAGTAACGATATCCTTAAAGGATGCTTCTGCAATTCTTTTCTCAATTGTAATATTCTGTTCAAGCTCCTGCTTAAGTCGCTCGGACTTAGTCTGCTTATGAGCTGATGCAGAAACCAAAAATGTGTTGCTACCTGTACTCCATTTTATAGGAGTCATATAAATGTCTAGAAGCTCATTTAAGGTTTTATTCATCTTAGAACACTTAGCCGGCTTACCCTCAGTCATCTTGTGGAGAGCACAATCTCTACAAGGTGAACCCTCCTGATGAAGGCTTCGATAACATTTGCTATTAAGAGCAATGTCCGGATAATATTCATCAGATATATCGTTGTAATAAAGAATTTCATAGGTATCCCTGTCAATCACAATCATAGGATTTTGTACCATTGAAAATGCCTTAATAGTATCGTCTCTAAGCTGTGATATGTTCTTTAGGTTCTGCTTTGCAACTACAGCCTCAGAAATAATCTTAAATAACACCTTGTAGGCAGAAAGCTGACTTGCTGACCAGGTTGTATTAGGATTCATAGAGTAGAAGGAAATGTATCCTATAACCTTGCCATTTAAAACAATCTGCGATTGGATAAGCATTCTTATGCCCTCGGCCTGAGGATTCATGCTAGAAGCATTAAGCTTAATTAAGCTAGTGTCTGAGGAATATACAATTCCGTCAGTGCCCATAGAGTCAAGCTCCTCAAATATAGTGGCAGGAGTATGCTGACGTCTTGCTCTGTCGCTATTAATTCCTTCTTTGCACCATTGGTGGGTACAGTCCACAAAGCTTTTGTTAAAGCTGTACTCCCATATGCAGATTTTGTCTATGTCATAGGTTGAGCCAATCATACCCAGAGCTTTTTCTATTGCAGTGTATGTATTGGTGCTGCCAAATAATACTGAAAGCAATTCGTTGACCAGAAGATCCTGAGTGTTTTCAATAGGCTTCTTCTCACGCTTGTTCTCGTACTTTCCGCGATCCATATCATCCTCATAGCACACATAACAATTCTTACCCTTAAGCTTAGCCTGATAAAGGGCAGTATCTGCATTTTCCAGAAGAACGCTAAATGGAATTTGATCGTTAGTTGTGGAAATACCAATACTAAGAGTAACCTTGCAGGAGTCGCCACCTGGATACAGCTCTCTTAATTTGTTGGCTATAATAGTGGCTTTCTCTGTGACAAGCTGGTTATCCAGTACATTGGTGAAGAACATACAGAACTCATCACCACCGAGACGGCCTGCTATGCCGTAATCACCACATTGCTCAAGCAACACCTTGGCGATGTCCACAATAACATCATCTCCCTTAAGATGACCATAGGTGTCGTTAATGTTTTTGAAATCGTCTATATCTACAAGCATAAGAGTATTATAGCTATTGCCGTTAAGCTCTCTTAAGCTTGACTTAATCTTACTTTCAGTAGTTGCCTTGTTAAGAAGACCAGTCATAAGGTCTGTCTCAGCCTTGGTAAGAAGCTTTTGCTGCTCCACCTTCTGAGTGTGAATGTTACGAAGAAGACCAACCACTCTAATTGGATTCATATCCTCGTCGTAAATTGTTGAAAATGTGGAGAAATACCACTGGTAACCGCCGTTTTTGGTGTTCAACTTAAACTCTGTAGAGTGGTACTCTGTGCCGGCCTTAGCCAGATAGAAGAGCTCATCAATGGCCTCCTTGGTATCGTTTGACACAAGGGCAGTATTAATCATTTCCTCAGCAGGATTTTTGATTATGGCTTCGCCCTCAAATATATGGTTAAATTTCTCTGCAAATGTAATAACATCCTCGGCGATATCATATTCATATGGAAGCTCCTCAGAAATATCTGCAATGATAAGATACTTCTGTTCTTCAAGCATAGCCTTCATCTCGGCAATCTTCAGGTTTGTAATATCTGACATAACCACATTGAGAATTGGGAAACCTTCGGATACTTCTCCGGATTTAGCAAATATTGCATTAACCCACTTTATGCTATCGTCGGCGCATTTTATTCTAAAATTAACAATCTTAGAGTCTTCCTCCTCAGTAATATCTGCTAATGCGTCTATTACTATAGCTAAATCTTCACCCAAAACTACAGAAAGAGTGTTTTTGCCATAAAGCTTCTTGTATTCCTCAGGTGTATAGCCAAACATATTATAGTAGTAATTATTGGCCCAGGTTAGAGTCAAATTATTGTCTAAAAGATGCTTGCTTACACCACTTGGTACAGTGTTTGCGAAGATTTCAAGGTCTGATTTTGCTTTTGCAGACTCGCTGGCTGCAGACTCAAGGTTGGTGATGTCTGTGAATACACATTGAAGAACATCACGACCATCATTAAGGGAGAAAGCCTGACCGTTACATAATACTGTTAGGATTTTTCCACTTTTGGTGACAATACGAGCCTGTACACTTACCAGATTAGAGATGCTAAGCTGATAGTTGATGGAGGTAATGGCCTCTGTGAAATCTTCCACAAAAAGAAGATTATCAAGAGTGCATATCTTCTTGGATAATTCTCTAGGAGAATAGCCGGTCATATTGCAAAGCCCTTGATCAAAATCTAATATATTATATGGCACTTCAGTCTCTAGAATAAAGGTAGCCACATCATTGTTTTTTGTAGAATTATTAGCTGCCATTAGCTCTCACCTCCCTTTAGATAATTGTCTATTTATCTAAAATAGTCTATTTACTAATTATAATTCAAAGGGACGCTGTAAGCAAGAAAAAATGAGGCAAAAACACCATATTTTTTGCCCTGTTGTTTCCTTTACAGAACAGGTGATAAATGCTATAATTATTACAACTGTTGTGAATTACGAGAATGGTGAAAAATATGTTTAATAACAAAAGATATAAGGTTTTGGCAACCATATCCATAGGCATATTTATAGTGTGCTTTGCTGTGATTATGACTGCCTGGAATAGAATAACCTATGAAAAATGTATAGAACAGGCAAGTGATAGATTTTATGTGGAGTATGTTACTAGGGGCTACACCACAGGAACTATAGATACAAAATACAACAAAGAGCTAATTGGCTTAGAGTTGATTCTAAACTATGAAAAGCTTGCTGATGACTTTTGCAGTTACTTTGCTGATGAGTTTGAAATACCCAATAATGAACTGTTAGAGGATAATACAGAAGGTCTTAACGCTATAAAGGTATATTATCGGTGGAGCTTGTGGATTTGCATTTTTAGTATTATAGGTATTATTTATAGTATGCTTCACCTGTACAAGGGAAGATATTATAGCCCAATTACATATGGTGGCTTGCTTGGTATGTTTCTCTTGGCTGTTCAGGGTATTGGTCTGATTATTTCAGATAATGTGGTGGTAAGTGCCCTTAGAGACATGATATTTAAAGAGGACTATAGCTTCTTCAAGAGTGGAGATATTCTTCTGCATATGCTTCCACCAGAGTATGCAAGATGGCTGGCTATAACATATTTTATATATGGCATTGGCATGGCGGTGGTGTTCTTCATAATAAGAGCCATAACTATTAAGAGAACAAAGCCACACAAATTTTAAATGTAATGAGAGATAAAAGATATAGAAAATTATATACAAATTGGAGGATTATGTATGAACAAGAGATTGGAAAATTGGGTAAACTGGGTGCTATATGATGAGCTTGTTAAGGGACAGCTTAATGCACCAAAGCATCTGCTTGGAATTCATGACTATGGTGATGGTCAGGTTATTACTGCTTACCGTCCTCATGCTCAGCAGGTATGCGTAACATCAGTTACAGGTAAGAATCCTATTGCTATGGAGGAGCTTGCGCCTGATTTCTATGGCATTTATTTTGATAAGAAGAAATTCCAGGGAAGTAAATATAAGATTCAGACAAAGTATGAAGATGGAACTACTGTGCTTACAGCAGACTGTTATGCATTTTATGATGAGGTAATTACCGATTATGATGTGTACCTTTTTGCAGAGGGCAAAAACTATGATATATACGAGAAGTTAGGAGCTCATCCTATGACTTTAGAAGGAGTTAAGGGTACATATTTTGCTGTGTGGGCACCTAACGCAAGAAGGGTTAGCGTTGTAGGTGATTTCAATATGTGGGATGGTGCACTTAATCCTATGCAGCTTCATCCAGCATCAGGAATCTATGAGATATTTATACCTGATGTTCTTCCTGGAGCAGTGTACAAGTTCCAGATTTTAACAAGAAATGGAGAGATTTTATATAAGGCTGATCCATATGGTAACTATGCACAGATGCGTCCTGAGAATGCAAATATTGTTGCAGATTTAACTAAGTATAAGTGGACTGACACAAAGTGGATGGAGGAGAGAAATTCTCTGTCACGTGTAGATAGAATTAAGAAGCCTATGTCAATCTATGAGTGCCATCTGGGTTCATGGAAGAAGGCAGATGAGGATTCAGATTTTGGCTTCTACAATTATAGAGAACTGGCTAAGATGCTGGGAGACTATGTTAAGGATATGGGATATACTCATGTTGAGGTTATGGGTATTGCTGAGTATCCATTTGATGGTTCCTGGGGATATCAGGTAACTAACTACTATGCGCCAACCAGCAGATATGGTACACCTGAGGACTTTATGTATTTTGTGGATTATCTTCACAAGCAGGGGATTGGTGTAATCCTTGACTGGGTTCCTGCACATTTCCCAAGAGATGCACATGGTCTTGGACGTTTTGATGGTATGCCTCTCTATGAGCATCCAGATTCAAGAAGAGGAGAGCATCCTGACTGGGGTACTTATATATTTGATTACGGCAGAACAGAGGTGGCTAACTTCCTTACTGCAAATGCATTGTTCTGGGTGGAGAAATTCCACGTAGATGCACTTCGTGTGGATGCGGTAGCTTCTATGCTTTATCTTGATTATGGTAAGCAGGATGGACAGTGGCTTCCTAACAAGGATGGTGGTAATGAGAATTACGATGCCATTGCATTGCTTCAGAATATTAATACTGTTATGGAGGAGAGAAATCCTGGAGCTTACCTTATTGCTGAGGAGTCAACTGCTTGGGCAGGAGTTACAGCGCCTGCGTCACTTAAGGGACTTGGATTCTTGTTTAAGTGGAATATGGGTTGGATGAATGACTTCCTTGAATATATGAAGTTAGATCCATACTTCAGAAGCTTTAATCATAATAGACTTACATTTAGCTTAACATACACATACGCAGAGAACTATGTACTTGTAATCTCACATGATGAGGTAGTACATCTTAAGTGTTCTATGCTTAATAAAATGCCAGGCTTTGAATTCGACAAGTTTGCAAATCTAAGAACTGCTTATGGATTTATGTTTGGACATCCAGGTAAGAAGCTTCTCTTTATGGGACAGGAGTTTGCTCAGCTTAGAGAGTGGAGTGAGGCTAGAAGCCTTGATTGGTTCTTGCTTGACCAGCCACTTCACAGCAAGATGCAGAACTTTGTTAAGGCACTTAACCATATGTATACCAAGTATGATGCCCTCTATTATAATGATAATGAGGTTATGGGCTTTGAGTGGATTAAGTGTGATGATGCAGAGGAAGGTATTGTAGCATTTATTAGAAGAGGAAAGACTGCTAAGGATCAGCTTATGTTTGTATGTAACTTTGTACCTGTAGAGAAGACTACACACCTTATTGGTGCACCATGTCTTACAAAGTATGAGGAAATTCTTAACTCTGATGCAGTAGAATTCGGTGGACTTGGCAGAGTAAATGGTGTGGTAGAGGCTATTGACCAGCCTTGTGACAGAATGAACTATGCAGTAAGTCTTACTATCCCACCGCTTTCAGTGATGGTATTTAAGTATGATTATGTAGAAAAGAAGACTAAGTCTATAGAGAAGAAAAAGTAGTCATCAACCTGATTGAATAGATAATGTACTTACATGAATGTCTGAGGAGGGTGCTCTTCAGACATTCTTTATGTTTAAACTTTAATAATGTTTTTTTAATCTAATTTTAATCTTTCTTGCATTTTAGATTAATTTTGGTTGTGTATTATAGCACCATAAGGTAAACACAAACCAAACAAAAATCAAAACAAGAAAAGGAGAAATGTGTTATGAGTAATATGGATAATTTAGAAAAGGTTGAGAGAATCAGAGAGAAGACAGGCGTTAGCTATGAGGATGCTAAGATTGCACTTGAGGCAAGCAACAACGATATGCTTGATGCAATCGTTTATTTAGAGAAGCTTGGCAAGGTAAATGGACCTAAGCAGTCACAGTATGTAACTAGACCAGAGGAGTATCATTCATCAGAGTTTCAGCAGGCACAGGATAATTATGAGAAGTCATGTAAGAAGTCTACATTTGGAGAGAAGATGGATAGCTTTGGCGAGTGGCTTAAGAAGGTAATTAAGAGAGGCTGCGAGATAAAGTTTAATGTGGATAGATTTGAAGAGAGAGTCATCAGCATTCCACTTATTGCATTAGTATTTATTATGATTATAGCATTCTGGTTAGTAGGAATTCTTCTTATCGTAGGATTATTCTTTGATTATAAGTACTCATTTGAGGGAGTTAATCCTACAACTGTAGATATTAATGAGTTTTGCAATAAGGCATCAGATACATGCACTGGTCTTAGAGAGGACATTAAGAACGAGAAGGAAGCTCGCGATAACAAGTAAGCTACATATGAATAAGTAAGAGAAGGCAACCACCGTCTTACCAGGTGGTTGTCTAGTTCTTACTTAAATGTATGCAGCTAAAAATATATAAAATGTAGTGGTATACAAGGAGAATGATTATGAGCAAGATACTAATTATTGAAGATGAAGCCAATATAGCAAGATTTATAGAGCTTGAGCTTAAGCACGAGGGCAATGAAGTAGACAAGGCTTTAGATGGTAGAGCAGGTCTTGAAATGGCGCTTTCAGGTGGCTATGATCTCATTCTATTAGATGTTATGCTTCCTGTGCTAAATGGCCTTGAGGTATTAAGAAGAATAAGATTAGAGAGTGAAGTGCCGGTAATAATGCTTACTGCCAGAGATGCAGTTATGGATAAGGTGTCAGGTCTTGATGCAGGAGCTGATGATTACATAACTAAGCCATTTGCTATAGAAGAGTTACTTGCTCGTATTAGAGTTGCCCTAAAGAAGCGAGGTGGTGGAGCTACTATTCAGTCCAACAAGCTTCAGATAGGCAAGGTTGTTCTTGATGAGGATAGACATGAGGTAACTGTTGATGGGAAAATGTTGAGCTTTCTAACAGAGAGTTTGAGTTGCTTCACACACTTATGAAGAATAAAAATATAGTTATGGATAGAGACAAACTGATGAATCTGGTTTGTGGTTATGACTATATGGGTGAGACAAATATTATAGATGTGTACATAAGATATCTTAGAACTAAAATAGATGATAAATATGGAATAAAGCTTATAACCACAGTGAGAGGTGTGGGTTATATTATTAAGGAAGATTAGCTGTAAGCTACAGGGGTGATACTATGAATAGCAAGATAAAGATGTCTTCTATAGCCAGAAAAATTAATTTGGATTTTTGGCTGAAGAGATTTTGCGATGTAATAGGAATAGACATACTTTTAGTTGCACTACTATGTGGTGGAGCCTTTTTGTGGTGGGAAGAAAGTGTTCCTAGTGAGGAAGTGGTTATATCTAGAGATTTTGTGGCCATAGATAATGATGAAGGTGAATTTGTGGTCACTATAGACGAGGATGGAGTTAATGTAACCAATGGGTCGGATAAAAATGAAACTGCTGACTCCACAGAAACAGGGGATAATTTACAAGAAGATGTTGATGATAAAGATAAGGATTCTGTAGTAGGAAATATAGATTATGTGGGACAAACTGTAACGGATTTGTCTGTAAGAGATAAGCTTACATATGTTATTACTACAGATAAGGGACAGCATGTATTTTATCTTTATGACATATATTTAATTTCATATAGGCCATTTTTGGTTCTCTTTGTATTCCAAGGGGTACATCTTTTGTTTGCATTGTTTGGAGCTGGTAGCATTAGAAGAAGAATGCGACCACTTAACGATTTGGCTAGAAAGGCAGAGGAGATAAGTCGTATACCCCTTGATACCAATTCAAAGATTGAGAATTTGGAGCATGCCATATCAAGTGTCAGTCCTGATGGGGAAAATGTACGTGTAAGGACAGGAGATAAAGAACTTGAGAGTATAGAGATAGCTCTTAACAATCTGTTATATAGAATGAAGGAAAGTCAGAAGCAACAGGCCAGATTTGTATCTGATGCTTCACATGAGCTTAGAACTCCTATATCTGTAGTTCAAGGCTATGTTAATATGCTGGATAGATGGGGTAAGGAGGATCCAGAAATATTAGAGGAATCCATAGAAGCCCTAAAGCATGAGTCCGAGCATATGAAGGAGCTTATAGAACAGCTTCTCTTCCTGGCTAGAGGAGATAGTGGAAGAAATACCCTCAATAAAATTAGTATAGACTTAAATGAAATTATGAAGGAGGTATGGGAGGAATCAGAGATGATAGATTCCAAGCATACTTATGAATTTGAGGAGTGCCCAGGGGCACTTATGACTGGTGATGTAGCTATGGTTAAGCAGTCTGTAAGAATATTTGTGCAGAATGCGTCAAAATACTCTAATGAAGGAGATAATATAAAGCTTGGAGTAAGAATATCCCAAGATAGTGTAAGCTATCTGGTTCAGGACGAGGGCATAGGCATGCAGGAGGAGGACGTAAGTCATATCTTCGAGAGATTTTATCGTTCTGATAAGGCAAGAAATGGGGAAACCGGTGGTTCAGGACTGGGACTTTCCATAGCAAAGTGGATTATAGATGCCCATGATGGAACCATAGAGGTATTATCAAGGCCTGATATAGGAACCAGATTTACAGTTACATTTCCAAGAAAAATGAATATTGTAATGGAGGAAGAGTAGTCCTTGGATTACTCTTCTTATTATTTAGAAAAATGAATTTGATAAATTATAAATACTGTGAATAATGGTATTTGACATTGATAATCAGTTAAGTTATAATTGTACAAACTGTGCGTATTTTTAAGCGCCGTAGAGATTTAATATGATATTAAAGGAAGGTTGATGAGCATGAGCATGGAAGAAAAGAAGTATAAACTGACCCGAGAAGGTGTGGATGCCTTAGAGCAGGAATTAGAACACTTAACAGTCGTTAAGCGTCAGGAGATTGCTGATAAACTCCAGGAAGCAAGAGCACAGGGAGACTTATCTGAGAACGCAGAGTATGACGCAGCTAAGGATGAACAGAGAGATATAGAGGCTCGTATTGAGGAAATCGAGAAGATATTAAAGAACGTTGAGGTTATCGACGGTATTAAGCTTAGAATCTTAGATGTAGAGCTTGGCGAGGAGCAGATAATAAACATCGTAGGTTCTGCGGAGGCTGATGTATTAAATGGCAAGATTTCTAACGAGTCACCACTTGGACTTGCGCTTATAGGCAAGAAGAAGGGTGATGTGGTAGAGGTATCAGCACCTAATGGAGTATTTGAGTACAAGGTATTAGAGGTTGTTAAATCTAAGAAGACTAGCAAGTCAAAGAAAAAAGAAGATTAGTTTAGAAGATTAATAGGAAAGAGGATTAATAAAGTGGCTGAGAAGAATAACCAGAACAACAATCAAAGTAAGCCTCAGGATTTAAATCAGCTCCTAAAGGTAAGACGTGAAAAGCTTGCAAACCTTCAGGAAGCAGGAAAGGATCCATTCCAGATTACTAAGTATGATCAGACTCATCACACTGACGAAGTAAGAAGCTTATATGAGGCTCATGAGGCTAAGCTTTTAGCAGACTGGAAATATCCTAATGTAGAAGGAATGTCAGAGGAAGAGGCAAAGGCTGCTAAGGACGCGGATTACAATGAAAGAAGAGCTATAATGGATGCATCTCCAATTAATGTTTCTATAGCTGGACGTATGATGTTTAAGCGTGTTATGGGAAAGGCATCATTTGCAAATATACAGGATATAAATGGTAAGATTCAGGTTTATGTGGCAAGAGATGCAATAGGCGAAGAACCATATGCTGAGTTTAAGAAGTCAGATATTGGTGACATCTACGGAATAAAGGGATATATCTTCAGAACAAAGACTGGAGAGATTTCTATACATGCCCAGGAGCTTACAATGCTTACTAAGAGCTTACAGATTCTTCCAGAGAAGTTCCATGGCTTAACAGATACAGATACACGTTATCGTCAGAGATATGTTGACCTTATTATGAATGAGGACAGCAAGAAGACATTTATCAACCGTTCAAAGATTATAGCTGCTATTAGAAAGTACCTTGCAGGAGAGAATTTCCTTGAGGTAGAAACCCCTATGCTTGTGTCAAATGCAGGTGGTGCAGCAGCAAGACCATTTGAGACACATTTTAATGCATTAAGCGAGGATTTTAAGCTTCGTATATCACTTGAGCTCTACCTTAAGAGACTTATCGTAGGTGGACTTGAGAGAGTTTATGAGATTGGTAGAGTATTTAGAAATGAAGGTCTTGATACAAGACACAATCCAGAGTTTACACTTATGGAGCTTTACCAGGCATATACAGATTATAATGGAATGATGGATCTTACTGAGAACATGTTTAGATATGTGGCTCAGGAGGTTCTTGGAACTACAACTATTACTTATAATGGCATAGAGATGGATCTTGGAAAGCCTTTCGCAAGAATCACAATGACTGAGGCTGTTAAGCAGTACGCAGGAGTTGATTTCGATGCTATCGAAACTCTTGAGGAGGCTCGTGCTATCGCTAAGGAAAAGCATGTTGAGTTTGAGGATAGACATAAGAAGGGTGATATCTTAAATCTCTTCTTTGAGGAGTTTGTAGAGGAGCACCTAATCCAGCCTACATTCGTTATGGATCATCCTATCGAGATTTCACCTCTTACTAAGAAGAAGCCAGAGGACCCTAATAAGGTTGAGCGTTTTGAGCTTTTCATGAATGGCTGGGAGATGTGTAACGCATACTCAGAGCTTAATGACCCTATCGACCAGAGAGAACGTTTCAAGGCACAGGAGGAGCAGCTTGCTCAGGGTGATGAGGAGGCTAACACAACTGATGAGGACTTCCTTAACGCTCTTGAAATTGGTATGCCACCTACAGGCGGTATAGGATATGGTATCGATAGATTATGTATGTTGCTTACTGATTCACCTGCTATAAGGGATGTATTACTCTTCCCGACAATGAAATCTTTAGACAAATAAAGCTAGTAAAATCAAGGATTTCAGAGATTTTTGATTGTAATTTACTACAAATATACTACAAATTTACAACGTATAATACTGAATAATAAGTAATAATACGTTTTTGTAGCGATTACGTTTTTAATAATTTTGCATTATTTAAGGACAATTTTCTAAAAGAAATTTTAGAAAGTTGTCCTTTTTTGTTCGTCGGAAAAAATGTTATTATAAGTCGAAAGTTCGTCAGAAAAAGTGTAAAAAGATATGGAAAGTTCGTCAGAAAAAGTGTATACTAAAACTAGAACATTAGAAATGGGGTGGTTTTATGAGACGATATGCATTGGAAAAACTAATTGAATGGAAAAATAAAAAAAATCGTAAGCCTCTTATATTGAAGGGGGCAAGGCAGGTTGGAAAAACCTGGCTTATGAAGGAATTTGGAAAGCAGTGTTTCAAATATACAGCTTATATAAATTTTGATAACAATAAAAGAATGGAAGATGTATTTTCCACAGACTACGATATAGAAAGAATATTGATGTCTATAAATATTGAGACAGGTGTGAAGATAGTTCCGGGAGAAACCTTGATTATATTTGATGAGATTCAGGAAAATCCCAGAGCTATAGCAGCTTTAAAATATTTTTACGAAAATGCACCCCAGCATGCAATTATAGCAGCCGGTTCATTGCTTGGTGTTGCTATACACGAAGGAGTGTCGTTCCCTGTGGGCAAGGTAGATACATTGGAATTAAATCCTTTAAGCTTTAAAGAATTTTTGCTTGCTTTGGGAGAGGAAGGGCTGGTTTCCTTGATTGAGAAAAAAGAGCAAGGGTTAATTGAAGCCTATCATGATAAGCTACAGGATTATCTCAGAAAGTATTATTATATCGGTGGCATGCCGGAAGTGGTATCGAATTTTGTGGAGAACAAAGATTTTACAGAAGTACGAGAATTGCAAAATAGAATCATAGAGCTGTATGAAAGTGATTTTAGCAAACACACTACGGTGGGAGAATTGCCGAGAATCCGAATGGTGTGGAATTCTATCCCTATGCAGCTTGCGAAGGAAAACAAGAAGTTTTTCTTTGGTAAGATTAAAGAGGGTGCCAGAGCAAAGGATTTTGAGATAGCAATAGAGTGGCTTATGGATTGTGGCCTGATTAAAAAAGTATATAAGGTAAATAAGCCAGCCATGCCACTAAAGGCATATACGGAATTTTCGGCATTTAAGCTCTTCCTTCTTGATGTAGGCTTGCTTGGCGCATTGAGTGATTTGGATGCAAAGTCAATATTAGAAGGAAATAAAGTGTTTGTAGAATTTAAGGGTGCTATGACAGAACAGTATGTTTTACAGCAGATTGTGGCTGAAACACCATATACACCATATTATTTCACAGAAACTAAATCTGAGGGAGAAATAGATTTTCTTATCCAAAAGAATAGTCTGATTGTACCTATAGAGGTTAAAGCAGAGGAAAATCTTAGAGCAAAAAGCTTGAAAGTGTTCTGTGATAAATATAAACCAGAACTGGCAATCAGGACGTCTATGTCTAAATATAGGGAGCAGGATTGGATGATAAATGTACCTTTATATTTAGTGAGTGAAATATAGTCTTTTTTACGCAAAAATTGGATATTTCTGCGCAAAAAAATGTAATTTAGAAAATGTGTGCTATATTAACGTTAAAAATGAAAATGTAAACATTGTACAAATAGCATTATAATTTGTTTACAAAATGTAAAGTAGAAATTATAATTCATGTATAATAAGTTAAAGAAATAAAATAGTGAATACATTTATGGAGTTATACAGGGATTTCGGAAGGAGAATTTGTATATGAAAAAAAGGAAGAGAATGAAGAAAAGATTTGCTGCACTTGCGATGGCGGTAATCTTAGCATGGACTACTGTAGATATGCCGATTGTTGCGGCAGGTAGTCAGGATGTTTCTTGCGAGCATCATGTGGAACATACTGCTGAATGCGGATATGCAGAAGGAGAAGATGGTTTAGAAATATCACCTTGCAATTTTGAATGTGAGGAATGTACAAATGCATCAAATGATGGTTCAGATACAGTATCGGGAAATGAAATGTCTGATGAAACGACAGAATGCACCTGCGGAACCGATGACCCGGCATTCCATGCAACCAACTGTCCGGCATATATCGCACCGGAAAATCCGCAGTGCTTTTGTGCAGAAAAATGTACGGATGACACTTTAAATGTATGGTGTGATGTCTGCGGTGTACAGGGAGTAAGTGCGTGTCAGGGCGATTTCGACAGTGCCACAAGTTTTGCGTCAACCACCACCGTATTTAGTAATAAAGCCTGTGGTGCGAGCACCAACGAAGGCGGAGCAGAAAGCGTAACTTGCACTTTTGTCTGGGATTTTACGGATACTAATAATAAATTTGGTATACTTACCATTAGCGGTAGCGGTGCTATGGCAGATAGCACTCCTTATTGGGCTAGAAGCGGCTACGACTATAGAACCCCTGAGGGAAATGAAAGAGGTCGTACGATAAATAAGGTTATAGTAGAAGAAGGTATTACGTACATTGGAGATTTTGCATTTTACGGATGTACTTATCTGGACTCTGTATTATTGCCAAGCAGCTTAAAAAGTATAGGTGATTTGGCATTTGCAGATTGCCCCTTTGAAACTATAGATATACCGAGTGGCGTTACATCAATAGGTCAGAGTGCATTTAATGGTTGTAGCAACTTGACTTCTATAACGATTCCGGAAGGAGTAAAGTATATTGAACGTCAAGCGTTTCAGGCGTGTAGTAGCTTGACTTCTGTAACGATACCGGATGGTGTGATACAGATAGGGATGTTTGCATTTGTTGATTGTACCGGATTACAAACCGTATCAATACCGTCAAGTATACAGAACATAGGGAATGATGCTTTTAAAGGTTGTACATCACTCACAACCGTAAATGTTCCGTGTTCGTGGGAAAATAATCCGCTTTATACTTTTGAAGAAGGCGTTACCGTAAATATAGCAGACCACAATCGTAATGCGAATGGTGCGTGTATCGTTTGTAAAGACGGCTATGCTACAGAACCGAATAAGGTAAGCAGTACACATTATCCTGAACTTAATGATACACATAGCGGATATTATGCTATTGAAACTATGGAACAGCTTTGTTGGTTTTCTGACTATGTGAATAAAGGAAATACATCTGTTAATGCAGTATTGACAGATGATATCGTTGCGGGAGCTAATGATATATGGACTCCGATAGGCAACAACACAAATATTTATGCGGGTACTTTTGATGGAAATAATCATACAATCAGTGGATTATACACTAATAATGAACAGGCAAGCTATGTAGGATTATTTGGCACAATAAGTGGTACTGTAAAAAATGTCGGCGTAACTAATGTGTCTTTTTCGGGAACCTACAGCGTAGGAGGTGTGTGTGGAGAAAATAGAAGTGGCACTATCCAAAATTGTTACAGCACAGGTAGTATAAGTAACGATGACCAGAATGCAGGCGGTGTGTGTGGATTTAATGGTGGAACAATCCAAAATTGTTATAGCGAATGCACTGTGGAAGGAGCTTCATTCGTAGGTGGAGTATGTGGATACAATAACGGAACAATCCAAAATTGTTACAGCACAGGTAGTATAAGTAACGTTGACCAGAATGCAGGCGGTGTGTGTGGAATTAATAACAATTCAATCACAAACTGTTATTACCTTAATGGAACATATTGGACTGGAATTGGTGGCGATGGTCAAGGCACAGCCGAATCTAAAACAGAAAATGAGTTTAACAGTGGTGCGGTTGCATATCTGTTAAACAATTCGACAAGCACAGGCAACCTTGTGTGGTATCAGAATTTGTCTGATAATACAGATTCTTATCCAGTCCTTAATCATACTCACGGTACAGTATATTCTGTATATAAGTGTGATGGAACAACCATTTATCGCAATGTAAATGAGAATATGTCGCATATACCGAACTACTCTGCAAGTGGCGACACAATAACTGCAAGTTGTTCACAATGTTCACAAGAAAATATAGGAACAATCGTAATTTCCGCAAGTAATAAGTATTATGACGGCACAGCGGTAACGGCAACAGTTGAAAATAATGTTGACGGAACATATTACAGTTCATCAATCGTATATAAGGACAATACGGGAACGAAAGTTGATGGGGCTGTAAATGTAGGAATATATACTGCAAATCTTACTCTTACAAGTGCGAACGGCACAGAAGTAACTGCAAGTTGTCAGTTTAATATTACAAAGGCTGAAATAACAAGTATTACGGACTTTGGTGTAGTTGCTCCTGTTGCAGGTGAAACACCACAAAGCAGCGTTGCAGCGGGAACAGGATATACAGCAGAGATAAGCTGGCAGCCTGACGATACAAGCTATGCACCTAACACGGTATATATCGCTACGGTTACTCTTACCGCTGACACTAATCATTCCTTTGCGGATAGTATAACAGTTAGCGGTTGGGATAAGTCCGTAGATGCTGATAAGTTAGTATTTACAAAGGAATTTGATGCTACTGGTAAGTTGGAGTGTGATGTAATTGTTCCGACAGCGAATATACTTACCTACAACGGTTCTGCACAAGAACTTGTAACAGCAGGAACAGTTCCCGACGGTTGCGAAATGCAGTATAAGCTGGGTGATGACGGAACATTCTCTGATGAAATTCCCACAGCAACCGACGCTAATACATACAAGGTGTACTGGAAAGTTGTAGGAAATGACACTTACAACGATATTGATAACGGAGATTATGTAGAGGTAACTATCAGCAAGGCAACTCCGACAAGCGATATGTTTACAGCTACTCCTTCGTCAGAACTTGTATATGACGGAACTGAAAAGTCTATAATTGTTACAACCGATAAGGAGGGTATGGGAACATTTACCGTTAGTTATGTTAGTTTTACTGATAGTACACAACCTGTAGAGGCGGGTTATTATATTGTTCGCCTTCATATTGAGGAGGGTGATAACTATATCGCAGTTGATACTCTTTCTTTTGTCCCTTTCGAAATTAAAAAGGCAGACTCTGTAATTACAGCAGCTCCGACACCTATTGCAGAACTTGTATATGACGGAACTGCACATAACCTTATAAATGAAGGTACAGCAACAGGCGGTACAATGCAGTATAGCCTTGATGGCACAAACTATTCATCTGCAATTCCAACAGGCACAGACGCAAAGACCTACACAGTATGGTATAAGGTAGTCGGTGATGAAAATCATAACGATACTACTCCTGCAAGCATTGAGGTAACGATTGCTCCAAAAACTGTTGAAATCAGTTCTGTTACTGCAATTAATAGAGCGTTTGACGGAACAAATACAGTTGAGATTTCAGAGGTAATTATTGAGGGTATATTAGATGAAGATGAAGATAAGGTATCAGTAAGTGCTACTGCAGCAATTGATAGTATAAATGCTGGTGAATACATTATTGTTGACTTGTCAAACATCACATTGACAGGAAGTGCGAATTATTCCATTGCAGCAAGTACCGAAAATGTTCCATTAACAACCGCTGTTACTATCAGCAAAGCGGATGCCCCTACCTTGCCAAGTGGAAGCAAAGCATATGTGTACAGCATAGGCTATGAAGGTGAGAGTGTAAGTATTACCGGACTTCCGACTAATTGTGGCGAAGTGGAATATTCTTTACTTAGTGTATCAAGCGATATGTTTGAGAATTTGTCAGTAGATTCAAGAAGCGGAAAGATTACCTATGATGTAAAAGCATTGGATAACTATACGGAAGATTTACAAGGAACTATTTCTGTTAACGTTATGATGGAAAATTATAAAACAGCAATCTATACGCTTACTATTACAAGAACAGAAAAGATTCCGCAGAATATCAGTGCAGAGGATATTACTCTTACCTATGGTGATGCAGATGCCACAATTTCCGTAACAGGAGCAAAAACAGAACTTTCTTATGAAGTGGTTGAGGATTCAAATGATAACGGTTATGTGGTAACGGTAGATGCAAATGGTAAGGTAAGTATAGAAAATGCAGGAACAGCGATAATCAAAATTACGGCAGTAGAGTCTGATGATTATGCAGAATCAGAGTGTGAAATAAGAGTGACTGTAAATAAGCGTCCTGTGAATGTACCTGCAAAGGATAGTACCGTGTACACTTATACAGGTAAGGAACAGACCTACAGTATAGCAAGCAGTCCTTACTACACAATTGCGAACGCAACACATACAGATGCAGGAAAATATGAGGTTGTTGTGAATTTGAATGAAAACTGTGTATGGAATGGCAATTTACCAACATATGAGTTTGAGATTAAGCCGGCAACTGTAAATATTAAAGCAGAAAGCTATACTGTGAAAAAGGGAGATACACTACCTACTTTTTACTATGATGTAACAGGTTTGGTAAATAATGAGACACTTCCGATTACGGTAAGTATAGCTTGTACAGCATCGGATACAAATACAGTAGGAACCTATGACATCACTGTTTCTGGTGTTTCAAGTGAAGGAAACTACACATATGTTTATACAAATGGTGTGTTAGAGGTGCTTGCAGAAGATGAGGCTCCATTTATCATGGGCGATGATGGTAAAATGGGTTGGGATGCTATCAGTGATGAAATCGAAGATGCTAATAAAGGAGACACTATTGTAGTAGATATGAATGGTGCAACCGTTGTGCCGGGAGATATCATCGAAGAGGCAAGAGACAAGGGTATTACAATTTCATTTGTGCTGGATAATGGACTGACATGGACAATAGACGGAAGCACTGTAACAGATGGGGATATTAGCAATATTAATTTTGACACCACAGTAGAGGATGAAAACAATCCATTGAATAATATTCCGGTAGATGTTATTAACGGAGTAACCGGAGAAAAAGCAACTATTGAAGTGAACCTTACATATTCCGGAAACTTTGGTTTTACTGCTGTGCTTAAAGCGAACCTTGGAAGCGATAATGCTGGTTATTATGCAAATCTGTATTATTATAATCCTACAACTGGCAAGCTTGAATACATGTGTGCAGATGTGATAGCTTCAAATGGTGAAGCAGAACTGAGTTTTACCCATGCATCAGATTATTTGATTGTCATTGATGATGAAGACCTTGGTAAAGCACCAGATGATGATGCTGATGACGATGATGGCGATGATAATGATGATGATGATGACAATACTACAGAGGATAAAGACGACGGAAAAGACGAAGTTCCGGATACCGGAGATGATGGAACACTCTATTTGTGGGTGCTTATGCTTTGTGCGTTGATTGGTATGGCTGGAGTGACCTACTACGAGAAATTACTTGGGAAAAAGGAATGAAAAAAGGTAAAATAAGCAGTAAAAAACTGTTGCTAGTTTTACAACGAGTGGGTGGCAGTTGCCGCCCACTTATTTCTTCTTTTCCAAATTTAATAAAAGAAAGTAAGTCATCCATAATGCTTGAAAACAAAACGCAGTTGATATAAGATAACAATTGATGATATATTGCTTAATCTAATCCCGACAATGAAATCTTTAGACAAATAAAGCTAACTAACGAGGATAAAGATAGGTGATATATTACATCACCTATCTTTTTTTATACCATAAAGGAGTTTACCGATGATACAAGAATATACCAGAGAAAACATAAAAGAAACTGTATATGTACCTGCATCTGTTGAAGCAGAGCTAAAAACTAATATAGAGAATCAGTTAAACAAATGTGGCATATTTTACCGTGTGTTTTCCAGAAGAAAGTCTGCTACCTCCTTAGAACATAAGTTAGCAACTGGAAAATATGGTGGTGCCGACAACAAGAAAATTCAGGATTTGATTGGACTACGTGTGAATTTATATTTTCAGGACGACTTAGATATCTGTAAAGAGTTATTTCAAGATATGTTTGAGATGGCCGAGAAGGAGTGGTCCGAAAATGAAATGAGAAATGAAAACTTTGAGGCATCTAAGATTAATGGCGTGTTTAAGCTTCCAGGATATATGGTGAGCAAAATCAGTCCTGAAACATGGGAGCTTCCTATTGATCAAACCTTTGAGATTCAGCTTAAAACAGTGTTTTTTGAAGGTTGGCATGAGGTAGAACATGATTTTAGATACAAGATGAAGGATAAAACTGGTGAGAAGGAGACAAGTATTTGGGATAATTATTCTGAATATTCCAGACAGTTTAATAGTGTTGTGGCTACATTAGAGCTATGCGACAGATCTATGGTTGTAATGTTTGAGGATTTTGCTCACAAGCTATACAAGGAACACAATTGGGATATGATGCTTAGAATGCATTATAGGGTAAGGATATCTGATCAGCCATTATATGATGGTTTAGCAGAGATTTTGGATGATGAAGAATTAAAGCTAGGTAAAAAGCTTTTTAAAACCAATAGAAATATATTAATAGAAAAGCTAAAAAACTTTCACAGAGATATTCCTATTAGCGTGAATATGATAATTGCTTTGCTGAATGATAAAGAGCTTGGGAACAATGAGCAAATCAATAATATTATGAGGGCTAATAATGTATATAAAGATGGAATCTCTATTACAGATAAAAGCTATAGTGTAAGAGAATTGGCACCCATGACACCATACTGTGTATTTAAGAACAAAGTATTGATTCGATATGGGAAGGAAGATATATATGGGGCAGCGGATGCTTTTAGAGAGCTTCCTGCATACATATACAAATGGATGAGAGCTAAATTCAGACCAGTTTTTCAGGATATTCCGGAAGAGTTTTGCGATTATGAAAATATGTCACCAGGCTACCAGATAAGCTTTAAAGCATCGCCTAATGAATTTACTCTTAATATGAGTATTATGCATCTGGCGCAGGATGTGGGGGCTAGAATGTGGGGAACAGAGGTAGAGATAAAGCCTCACCAAGATGACATTGGTGTCTGGATGGAGATAAAGAACATTATGTATGACGGAAGAACGATTAGTGAAGCTGAGCAAATCTCTAGATTTAGTTATCCAACCCTTTATAGAACCATATTCAGTGACTCGAGATTGTCTGTTGTTGATGCACAAAAGTATTGGGATAAGGTTTTTGTGGTATGTAATGAAGATAATGTAAAATCTTTAAGTGAATTGATACAGTCAGAAGAAAGGTTAACTCCTGTTGTAGTTTTGGCATCTAATATGAAGGAGGATGGCTCTGGATATTTAGATGAGGAATGGATAGGAAAGTATTGGTCTATAAACCTTCACAAGCAGGTGAGGTACTATGCCCATGTTTATCGTTGCTCAGTGGATGATTTGCCGTTGATTAAGGAGGATTCTAGTCGGCTTGAGGATAAACAATTAGGAGTGTATGTATTTTGGCCAAAATGCTATAGTGAATTTAAACCTCCTTATGAATTCTACAGCCAGGAAGATATTGGTAACTGCGTATACAATCGTCTTAGAGGTGAAGGCGCTGGGGTACGTGAAGACCGTATAAAGGATGGTGCCACTGCATTTTCAGTTATGCTGGTGGATGAGATCAAGAAATGCATAATCAAAAGCCATTAAGTGTAAGTTGTTAATAAAAAGGAGATAGGCTATATGCAATATAATGTATTTGATATGTCTGTAGAGGGAAGCGTGGGAAATCCAACCCTTACAACCTATGTAATAGATTTCTCACCTGCTCTTAAGAATAATGATAGACCTATGATAATAATCTGCCCGGGTGGTGGATATAGTCATGTGTCTGATAGAGAGGGAGAGCTGCTTGCTATGCAGTTTCTTGCGGCAGGATTTCATACAGCTGTACTAAAGTATTCGGTGGAGCCAGCCAGATTTCCCACACAGCTTAAAGAGCTTGCTAAGGCAGTTGCATTGGTTAGAAGCCATGCTGAGGAATGGCACATAATTAAGGACAAAATCATAATTCAGGGTTCCTCTGCAGGTGGACATTTGGCAGCGTCCCTTGGCTGTTTCTGGAAGCAAAAAACTATTTTTGGTGAGTTGTCACATGAGGAAATAGATTTTATTAGACCTAATGGATTGATACTAAGCTATCCTGTAATAACCTCAGGAGAGCATGCACATGTTGGATCATTTCAAGCGCTTCTAGGGGACAAATACGAGGAGTATAAGGAGGTCGTATCTCTTGAATTACAGGTGAACGAGAATACTCCTAAAACCTTCCTATGGCATACCTTTGAGGATGGTTCGGTGCCAGTAGAGAATACTTTGCTATTTATACAGGCTCTTAAGAAGCAAAATATTCCTTTTGAATGCCATATTTATCCAAAGGGAATTCATGGATTATCTCTTGGTAATGAGCTAACTCTTGGGGTTAATGAAAGTGAGCTTCAGCCAGAGGTTACCACCTGGGTGGAATTGGCGAAAACATTCGTTGCTAATTTCTAAAACACCGAAAGGAAAGTAAGTGGGATAAGACAGAAAAAACATATATAGAATAAAAATGTGAGGAGAAATGAAAAATGGGATTAACATTAAAGAATGAAGAACAAGAAAAAGTAGTTGAGAAAAAGCTAGAGGATTTAAGTGATGATTATATATCAGGTAAGGAATCTATAGATACTGCAAAAAAAGATTATCAGGGGGAATATATAAATAATCCGGTAGTAATATCAACTACAGTAGCCATGCCTGTTGCGCAAAAACAAAAAAATGAATTTGACGCCATGGCAATAGTTAAATGGATTGTTATTATTGCTATAGTGATAGTAGGTTTTAAGCTTATATCAGGAGTTATAAATCCCAAGGCTACAGATATTACAGGCTATGTAGATATGGAAGCATCTGAGTTAGAAGCAAAGCTAGACCTTGATTTTGAGACAAACTGTGATATGAACACACGTATAACACACTATTCTAACGGAACAGTTACAGTGGACGGTGATGGAGAAATAGGCGTGGTTTATATTAATGGAAAACGAAAAGGTGTACATATAGACCACAAAAAATACAATATGTATGGAATATCTATAGGTGATCCAGAGTATAAGGTGGAAGATAAGCTACGCTTTGAATATGATGATAGCTTCAATGTATTAAATGATATGGCAGGAGGTCAATCCACTGCTAACTTCTATTTCAATACTATGAATAATGATTGCCTTGTTGTAATAGTGAATGATAAGAGCGCTAGAGTGGTGGCAATAACATATTTTAATGATTATAAGCTTATTAGTGAAAATCTAAGTGGCCTTGATTAAAAATGTAAAATATAGCATAATTTCCTTGATTTTTCTTGAATCATATGGGAAATTATGCTATTGTTTGTATGTATTATAGGTTAATTCTTTTATGTACAGAATTACAATAAGATAAAGGGAGGATATAAATTATGAATTGTTCAATATGTGGAGCT
Organism: Lachnospiraceae bacterium; assembly: GCA_017517305.1. GTDB lineage: Bacteria > Bacillota > Clostridia > Lachnospirales > Lachnospiraceae > Coprococcus_C. The sequence goes on from JAFWZV010000001.1 coordinate 183,233, forward strand.
CAGATTCCTATGGGACAGCCAAATTGTCCTAATTGTGGAGCTATGGTACAGCAGGCACAGCCAGTGCAGCCGATGGGAGGATACCAGCAGCCAATGCAGCAGGCACAGCCTATGCAACCAATGGGCGGATACCAGCAGCCAATGCAGCAGGCACAGCCTATGCAGCCAATGGGCGGATACCAGCAGCCAATGCAACCAATGGGAGGATATCAGCAGCCAATGCAGCAGGCACAGCCAATGGGTGGCGGTGTTAATGTAAATGGTATGGTTGGAGCGTTAAAGGGTGACGTTATGAAGATTGTTAGCTTAGTTGGAGCGTTACTTATTGCAATCAATCCATTTATCACATGGTGCAAATATGAGATTGAATACTGGGGCTTCGAGCAGAAGGATTCAGCGAATATGTTTGGATTAGCAGGTGGAGATACAGGAGAGAAGATCTTTATTCTTTTGGGTATTCTTTTAGTGCTTTCTGGTTTAGCACTTATGATGTGGGATTTAGCTGATTATGTTCCACAGTTTGCAGCTATTAAGGCTAAGGTAGCAGGAATTCCATACTTTGAGCTTATTCTTGCAGGTGTTGCTTTACTTGCTATAATCATTGGATTATGTAATGGAACTGTTAATGACGTAATTGAACTTGCTGATGAGATGGGTAAGGGTTCACATGGAGCAGGTCCAGTTTTAGGAATTATTGGTGTTCTTGCAGTAGCTGCTCCAAGAGTACTTAATATGTTAGGCATTAAGATTGGAAAGTAATCAAAATATATAGTGATATAAAGGGCGAGGAAACGTAAGTTTCTTCGCCCTTTTATGTTGTAGGACTTGATTTTTGAACCAATATAGAATAAGATAACATAGGATGATTATTATAAATGGGGGACTATTCCCTTTTGTAAGGAGAAAAGAAAAATGATTGACGAGAATAAGGTTCGACTAATGACGAAAATTGCCATATATGAGAAGCATGAAGGCAATAGAAATTTGGTTATAAGTAAATATTTTAGGAGTGATTATGTAAGGTATAATGTGCTTAAAACCTTAATAGCTGTAACAGTTGCCTTTTGGGCAATTATAGGAGCCTATGCATTCATAAAATTTGATGATTTGCTAGCTAAGGTTAGTGACGTTGATTATTTTGATGTTATGTATAAGCTTCTTGGAGCATATGTATTTGTGTGCTTGGGCTTCTTCTTTTTTGCTCAGATAGTATATTCATATAGATATTCTATGGCGAAGCCAGGGCTTATTAGATACAATGTTAATCTTAAAAGGCTTATAGAATCCTATGGCGACAAAAAGAAAAAGAAGAAAAAGCCAAGCAAGGTTGTTGGAAAGGTTGTTGAGGATGAACTTGAGCTTGAGATAGATGAGAATTTGCAACCTGAAAACAACAAGGTTAAGATTAAGAAGACAGATATGATAAGTAAGCGCAAGCAACAGGAAGAGGAGGAGCGTAACAAGCAAATTATTGAAAACGCTCAGCGAAGAAAAGAGTGGCTTGCCAGAAAGGCTGCTGAAAAAGCCGAAAATGACAGACGTAAGGAAGAGCAAAGAAGATTAAGAGAGCAGGCTTTGATGGAACAGCAGAAGGCTTATTATGCACAGCAAAAAACTGTAAGACCTGATTTTACATATCAGGAGAATCCAAATAATACTACTCAGGGTAGCGACGTAAATGGAAGGAGTGACAACTAATGTCAAGTTTATTGACTATAAGAGATACAATAAGAGATTTTTTGAGAAAGTTTGATGAGATTACCACACCTATTTTTAGATTTATTATGGCATATATTATGTTTTCATCTATCAATAGTGTATATGGATATTCAGATTTGTTTGAGAGAGGAATAGTTGTTTTCCTTTTATCAGTGATTTCAGCCTTGGTATCAACTTCAATAGTTGTATTCTTAGGTGGAGTTGTAATTGTTATTAATTCATTTGCAGTTGCCACTCAGGTTGGTATATGTGCCCTATTTATATTTTTGATTATGTATTGCACATACATGAGAGTATTTCCTAATACGGGCTGGATATTAGCTTTGGTTCCTATACTTTATATGTGGAATATGCCATATGCTATACCAATTATTGTTGTAATATTCGCAGGTACTGCAGGAATTGTTCCAGCAGCCTTCGGTGTTGTGGTTTATCAGTTTGGAATCTATGTTGATGAGGTGAAGAATCTTTTGGTTACAGCTACAGAGGAGGATTCCTTCTTAGCATATACATATCTTATAGATACAGTACTTAAGAACAAAGAAATGCTATTAGATATGATTGTTTATGCAGTTGTAATATTGGTTACCTTTGTTATATATAAGCTTCCTGTAGATTATATCTGGTATATAGCTATTGGAGTTGGTGGAATTCTCAATGTTATTGCCTTTATGTGCTGTGGAATGATGCTTGATGTGGAGATAGAAACAGGCAATGTAATCTTCGGAACAATAATAGGTGTTTTAGTAGCAGTAATTGTACAGCTTTGTAAGAGTATGGTGGATTATTCCAGAAAGGAAACTGTTCAATTCGAGGATGATGAGTATTACTATTATGTAAAAGCAATACCTAAGTTTAATGTATCAGCTAAGAAGAAAAATGTTGTTAAGATGAATGAACAGGTAGAGGAAGCAGTACAACAGGCGGTACAACAGTAGTAGACGTAGATAATGGGGTGTTAATATGAATACATTTTTGGATAAAATAAGTTCATATTTTGATTGGTTTTATTTTCCAAGCATAAAGGTTACAGATATAATAGAAATTATTATATTGGCTTTCTTGATATACAATGTAATCAATTGGTTTAAGAAAACTAGAGCTTGGACCTTGGTAAAGGGTTTAATGGTTTTAGTTTTGTTTGCATTGTTTGCAGCAATATTTAAGCTTAATACCATATTGTGGATTATGCGTAATACCATAAGCGTTGGTATTATTGCCGTGATTATCTTGTTTCAGCCAGAGCTTAGAAGAGCTCTTGAGGAATTGGGAAGAAAGAACATTGTTCCAGAGGTGTTTTACAATGACAAGGCTGTAAAAAGTGAGAAGCTAAATGATAATACCATAGCAGAGCTAGTAGCAGCCGCTATTGATATGAGTAAGAATAAGACAGGTGCTCTTATTGTTATTGAGAATTCAGTTGCCCTTGGTGAGTATGAAAGTACAGGTATCAAGATAGATGCAACTGTATCAAGACAGTTGTTAGTTAATATATTTGAACATAACACACCACTTCACGATGGTGCAGTAATCATTAGGAATAATAGAATTGTGGCAGCTACATGTTATTTGCCACTTACTGATCGCAATGACTTGAATAAGGACTTGGGAACAAGACACAGAGCTGCTGTGGGTATAAGCGAGGTGTCTGATAGTATGACTCTTATTGTGTCAGAGGAAAGTGGTGCTATATCTATAGCTCACTCTGGAACTTTATATAGAAACCTTGATTCAGAGGGATTAAAGAAGCATTTGTCCAGACTTCAGAATAAGACTTCAGAACCAAAGCGTTTTAGAAGAAAGGGAGGTAAGAAGAATGAAAAGCAAGATGCGAAGTAAGATTCTTAACGACTTCTGGCTAAAAGTTTTGTCAGTGGTATTGGCCTTCCTGTTATGGCTTGTGGTTATGAATGTGTCTGACAGTATGATAACCATAAAGATTAAAGGAATTCCAGTTCAGCAGCTTAATGGAAGTGCCTTGGAACAATTAGATAAGGTATATGATGTAGCTAAGGGAGATACAGTTGATGTAATTGTTAAGGGAAGAAGATCACTGGTTGAGGATTTGAATGCAGATGATTTTATTGCAACAGCTGATTTGTCCACAATGTCCATTACTAATACTGTTCAAATTACAGTAACGCCTAAAAGTGCTGCTATACGTGACGAGGTAACTGTTACCTGTGTGGATAATGTTATGAGACTAAATTTAGAGGAAAAGGTAAATCTTCAGTATTCCGTTAAAGTTAAAACCTTTGGAACTGTGAAGAATGGTTATGCAGTATGTGCATATCAGACGTCTCCTAATATTATTACGGTGGAAGGCCCAAAGAGTGCTGTTGGAAAGGTTACCGAGGTTGTTGTAAAGATAGATGTATCTCATCATGATTCTCCTATGGATTTAGATGGAGAAATCATACTATATGATGCCTATGGTGATGAAATCATCAATGACAAAATATCAGTAAGTCAGGATACTGTAAAAGTACATTTGGACATATATCCAACAAAAGAGGTACCTGTAAGAGTAGATATAAAGGGAGCACCTAAGGATGGATACACTATGACAGATGTAATGTATCAGCCACAGACAGTGATTATTGCAGGAGCAACTGAGAATATAGAAACAGTAGAAGAGCTTGTTGTGGATGACATATATATTAGTGGTATGGACTCTGATTTGGAAACAACAGTAAGCTTAAAGGATTATCTGCCAGATAATGTATTTCTTGCAAATGCCAATGAAGAAGTGGTTATCACTGTTAATTTGGAAGAGTTGGTAAAAAAGGATATTGAGGTTACAATTGATGATATAAATCTACTTCAGAAAACAACTGATAGGGAATATCAGTTAGAATTATCTGATGATTTCGCCATTGAGGTAACGGGTCTTGATTCTGCTGTGGAGCAGGTGACCATAGACAAGCTTAGTCCTAAGATATTCTGTAAAGATATGTCAGTTGGCTCACACAACAATGTGGATATTGATTTAACTGAAATTGAAGGAGTAGAGTATAATATTAAAGGAACTGCAAAATTAACTATTACATCCAAATAAGGGAGTGGTATTGATGGAACAAAGGTTTAAGGAAGCAGTTGAACAATGTAATTATATTGTTTTCTTTGGTGGAGCAGGAGTTTCCACAGAAAGTGGAATTCCCGACTTTAGAAGTGTGGATGGTTTGTACAATCAAAAATACAAGTATCCACCAGAGGTTATGGTAAGTCATAGCTTTTATGTGAGTAAGACAGAGGAATTCTTTGAGTTTTATAAGGACAAAATGATATTCCAGGATGCTAAACCTAATCAAGCTCATCTTAAGCTGGCTGAGCTTGAGAAACAAGGTAAGCTAAAGGCAGTGGTTACTCAAAATATAGATGGACTCCACCAGGCTGCAGGTAGTAAGGAGGTACTTGAGCTACATGGTTCAGTACATAGAAATTACTGTGAAAGCTGTGGCAAGAAATATGACCTTAAGTATGTGTTAGATAACCCAGGCGTACCTAAATGTCAGGATTGTGGTGGAACAGTAAGACCGGATGTTGTGTTATATGAGGAAGGTCTTGATAGCGAAACATTAAGTAGAACTGTGGACCATATTAGAAAGGCAGATATGCTTATAATAGGAGGAACCTCCTTGGCGGTATATCCTGCAGCAGGTCTTATAGATTATTTTAAGGGAGATTATCTGGTGGTTATCAATATGGCACCAACTCCTAGGGATAAGTTTGCTGATATAGTAATCAACAAAAAGATTGGAGAAGTGTTCTCCAAATTATAATAATATTAAGTGAAAGACACAAAAAATCCCGCATAACGCGGGATTTTTTGTGTCTTTATTTCTTGATTACGCTGGCTCTTTTGTTACTCTTGTTTTCGTATAAAGCAGCATCTGCCTGGTGTAGAACCTCCTCGATGTTAAGAGTAGGAGCACAGGTGAAGGTGCTTATTCCTAAGCTAATATCGATATAATATGGTTCGCCACAGGTTTCATTTAGTTTATCTGATAATTCAGAGATGGTTTTCCTGATTACAGTAGGTCTGGTAGGATCATCTAAGAATGCAAAGGCTACAAATTCATCTCCTCCGATTCTTCCGATTATATCATCCTCTTGAAAGCTCTGTGTTAATATATCTGCGATGCTCTTAATGGCAAAATCACCACTCTTATGCCCAAATATATCATTAACCTGCTTTAAGTTATCCATATCGGCAAATACAAGCATAGCACGTTTGCCGTCATTGTACTGAGAGTTGACTACTGCCTTAACACTGTCTAAGAAACCACGACGGTTATTGATACCAGTTAAGGCATCTGTTATTGAAAGCTTATTCAAAAGCTTATTCTTCTCGTTAAGCTCAGAAGCAGAGATGGCAAGCTTCTTCTGTGTTGAAAGTTGCTGTCTCATAAGAGATATGAAGTTAAGGGATGTGGAAAGCTGTAATGTGGAAGGATATATATTTCCAAAATGTGCCACATCGATTTCACCTACGAATAAACCGTACTGAATATTGTTAGTAAATAAAGGAGACAGTACTAAGGTTTTTCTTCGGTCCGCTTCTGAATACTTGTTGTCGAATACCTCATCAGAGGATATAAGTCGTTCATCGCCGGATAGATATGTAACCACACCGTTATTATCGCAAACCTGGAGAAGAAGAGTCTTTGGAATCTTCCATGAACCGTTAGGCAAAAGCATAACAGATTCGTTGTAAATGTATAGGTATGAACTTACAAAATGAGAATCCTCAAGACGCTCCATAATTAGTCTAAAGCAAGATTCTTCATCATCACTTGTGGTGAGAGTATCTCTTGTAATGTACATAGAATCCCAAACGTTGGACTTGTGCTGACGAATGGTGTTGTATAAAGTATTAGAGGTATCAAACACAAGTATAGATAGTATTCTGTTAAATAATCTGGCTATGGAATTAGAAAGCTCAGGGGTGTCAGCTAGGTAAATTAGAAGCTTATTTAATTCCCTTATAGCGTATGTGAATTTATCTCTGCTAAAGTAGTGTACAATAGGTGAACGGAGAAACTCAGTGATAATATGTCGAATTGAGTCTATGTCAAAGTTAAGGTCACCTGTTACTACAATAGGGTGTAGAATTTGTTGGAATAAAGGAGTAACACAATTTACTAGCTCTAGATAGTAGAAGGTGCTGCTGTAGTCCTTGAACAAATAGCCTAATATGTTGTTGATAAGCTCGTGAGTGTCATCAATCTTTGCTAAGCTAATACCAGCTTCACTAATACCCTTTAATCTATAATTTTCGCAACCACAGGAGGTACGAACCACCAGGCTGGAATTAAGTACGCTGAGATTTGTTTTACCAGTTTGAAGAAGGTTAATAACCTCGTACACAGAATGGTATCCCATATCCATAATCTTGTTGTGTACAGTTGTAAGCATTGGGCTAAGAACTATAGAAGCAGGAGAATCATCATAGCCTGTAACTAAGATATCCTTGCCGATTTCCAGACCTCTCTTCTTGATGGCAGTATATCCTCCGATAGCCATCTGGTCATTGGCGAACACTATGGCTTCAAGGTCAGGATTTCTCTCCAACAAATCATCTACAAGCTCTTCTGTAAATTCTGAAAAATTACCATAGACAATTCTATCCTCGCTTACAGGGATATTGTTCTCGGTAAGCACCTGCTTGTAAGTGTTAAGTCTATCCTTTGCATCAGCATTTTCCTTACGACCACTGACGAAACCTATCTTAGTTTTGTTATGCTCTTTGATAAGATGCTCTATAGCAAGGCGCATACCAGTTTTTCCTTCTGTGTAGACACAAGGATATCCTGGAACCTCTATCTCAATTGTAATAATTGGGATGTCAAAATTTTTCAGGAAGGCAATCATGTCGCTTTCTGACAGGAAGCTTCCGATAGAACCGATAGAAACAATAAGTGCATCAAGTGTATTCTTGGATGCATAGTAAAAGATAGAATTATACTGATAGTCAAAACGAGCATTCTTAGGGTCGTTATATGAAGCATTCATAAACATACCTGGAAATACTATTAAGTTAACGTCTAGCTCTTTTGCAGCATAGTCTACACCCTTGCATACCTCGTATGCATAATCATTGTCCAAATGACAGGTGAAGAAGCCTATGTTGAGTCTTTTTTTGTTACCCATATGCTTTACCCCCAAATAACTATACTAATAGTTTATATACCTAACTACCATAGTATCACTTTGGCTGAGAAAATTCAAGGAAATACAACGGAATATGTGGCGAAAGTAATAATATTTTTAGCTATTTTTCAGGTTTACAAACTGTTCTATATGAACTATAATAAATGAGATGTAAAAACATTCAAACATTCAGGAGGATTTATAATATGGATTACAAGAATGCCGGAGTTGATATTGAAGCAGGCTACAAGTCAGTTGAGCTTATGAAGGAGCACATTAAGAAGACTATGAGACCAGAGGTTCTTACTAATATTGGTGGTTTTTCAGGTGCATTTTCCCTTAAGAAGATTAAGGATATGGAAGAGCCAGTTTTACTTTCAGGTACAGATGGTTGTGGAACAAAGGTTAAGCTTGCTATAATTATGGATAAGCATGATACAATCGGTATTGATGCAGTTGCAATGTGCGTTAATGATATTGCATGTGCCGGAGGTGAGCCATTATTCTTCCTTGACTATATTGCATGTGGTAAGAATTACCCAGAGAAGATTGCTACAATTGTTAGTGGTGTTGCAGAGGGCTGTGTTCAGTCAGATGCTGCTCTTATTGGCGGAGAGACTGCAGAGCATCCAGGCCTTATGCCAGAGGATGATTATGATGTGGCAGGCTTTGCAGTTGGCGTTGTTGAGAGAAAGGATCTTATTACAGGAGCTGATATTAAGCCGGGTGATGTAATTATAGGTATGACATCAAGTGGTGTACATAGCAATGGTTTCTCATTGGTTCGTAAGGTATTTGATATGACCAAGGAGTCTCTTGATACATATTATGATGAGTTAGGAAAAACTCTTGGTGAGACTCTTCTTGCTCCAACTAAGATATATGTAAAGGCTCTTAGAAGTATAAAGGAGTCTGGTGTTAGAATAAAGGGTTGTAGCCATATTACTGGAGGTGGCTTCTATGAGAATATTCCTCGTATGCTTCCAGAGGGTGTTACAGCAGTAGTTAAGAAGGATTCTTATGAGGTTCCAGCTATCTTTAAGCTTATGGCAAAGGTTGGAAATATTGAGGAGCAGATGATGTACAATACCTACAATATGGGTATTGGAATGATGATAGTTGTTAATCCTGAAGATGTAGATAAGACTATGACAGCATTAAAGTCAGCTGGTGAAGAGGCTTATGTTATCGGAGAGATAAAGGCTGGCGAAAAGGGAGTAGAGTTATGCTAAGAGTTTTAGTAATGGTTTCCGGTGGTGGAACCAATCTACAGGCCATCATTGACAGCGTACAATCAGGTGATATTACTAATGTTGAGCTTGTGGGTGTTATAAGTAATAACTACGGAGTGAAATCCCTGGATAGAGCTAAGAATGCCGGCATTGATGCTTGTGTTGTATCTCCTAAGGATTATCCAGATAGAGCAACATTTAATGAAGGACTTTTAGACAAGGTAAATAGCTACAAGCCGGACTTAATTGTTCTTGCAGGCTTCCTGGTTGTTATACCAGAGAAGATGATAGAGACCTACGAGAATAGAATTATTAATATTCATCCGTCACTTATTCCTTCCTTCTGTGGAACAGGATACTATGGTCTCAAGGTTCATGAGGCAGCTTTGGCAAGAGGTGTTAAGCTTACAGGAGCTACTGTTCACTATGTGGATAAGGGAACTGATACAGGTCCTATCATTATGCAGAAGGCAGTTGAGGTACTAGAGGGAGATACACCAGAGGTGCTTCAGAGAAGAGTTATGGAGGAGGCTGAGTGGAAGATTCTTCCAGCGGCAATTAATCATATAGCTAATTCATAGTAATTTTTAAAAAATATTAATGGGCTGTCCCGATATTCTCATATCAGTGAGGATATTAAGACAGCCTTTGTGACACTATATTATATTAAGGAGGATATATTGATGAAGGTACTTATAGTTGGAGGCGGCGGAAGAGAGCACGCTATCGCTTGGAAATGTAAAGAAAGCAAGAGAGTAACTAAGCTTTATGCAGCACCTGGTAATGCAGGTATTGGTGAGCTTGCTGAGTGTGTAGATATATCAGTTATGGATGCGCCAAAGTTAGTTGCATTTGCTAAGGAAAATGACATAGATTTAACAATCATTGCACCTGATGATCCACTTGTGGCAGGTGTGGCTGATGAATTTGCCAAGGCTGGACTTAGAGCCTTTGGCCCTGTTAAGAATGCAGCTATTATCGAAGGCTCAAAGGCATTTTCTAAAGATCTTATGAAGAAGTATAATATTCCATCAGCAGCATATGAGACATTTGATAATGCTGATGATGCATTAGCTTATCTTGAGACTGCTAAGATGCCTATAGTTCTTAAGGCTGACGGTCTTGCATTAGGTAAGGGAGTTCTTATCTGCAATAATTTAGAGGAAGCTCGTGAGGGTGTAAAGACCCTTATGCTTGATAAGCAGTTTGGCACTGCAGGTGACAGAATTGTAATCGAAGAGTTTATGACAGGTAGAGAGGTATCAGTTCTTTGCTTCTGCGATGGTGAGACTATAAAGCCTATGGCTTCAGCACAGGACCACAAGAGAGCTAAGGATAATGACCAGGGACTTAATACAGGCGGTATGGGTACATTTTCACCAAGCCCATTCTATACTGATGAGGTTGATGAATTCTGTAAGAAGTATGTATATCAGGCAACAATTGATGCCATGAAGGCTGAAGGAAGACCATTTAAGGGAATACTTTTCTGTGGACTTATGCTTACAGAGGATGGCCCAAAGGTGCTTGAGTACAATGCTAGATTCGGTGACCCAGAGGCACAGGTTGTACTTCCACGTATGAAGAACGATCTTATTGATGTTATAGATGCTTGTATCGATGGAACACTTGCAGATGTGGAGCTTGAGTTTGAGGATAAGGCAGCAGTGTGTGTAATTCTTGCATCTAATGGTTATCCAGAGGCTTACGAGAAGGGATTCCCAATTGAAGGCTTAGATACATTTAAGGATAAGGACGGATATTACTGCTTCCACGCAGGAACTAAGATGAGCGATGGTAAGGTTGTAACAAACGGAGGAAGAGTTCTTGGAATTACAGCTAAGGGTGAAGACTTAGTTAAGGCTAGAGCTAACGCATATGAGGCTACAAAGTGGGTAAGCTTTGATAATAAGTATATGAGAAATGATATTGGTAAGGCTATAGACGAGTCTTAGAAGAATTAAAGGGTTATTCTAGGCGAAAAGCCATATAATTTAGGAAGAAGGTTTGGCATGATAATACACATTGATTTTAATAGCCAAGAAGCAATATATATGCAGCTAAGAAATCAAATAGTAATAGGAATTGCACAAGAAGAGATAAAGCATGGCGAATCTCTGCCATCAGTAAGACAGCTGGCAGAGGAGCTTGGGGTGAATATGCATACCGTCAATAAGGCATATGCTATACTGAAGAATGATGGATATCTGACCTTAGATAGAAGAAAGGGTGCTGTGGTAAGTGTATCTATGGAGACCAGACCACAGAGTATGGAGACTATGAATGTGGGTATGCGTATGATGGTGGCAGAGGCCATCTGCAAGGATATAAGTCTTGCTGAGATGCATCAGATTATCACAGACATGTATAAAGAGTTCGGTGACAAAACAGGTGGAGGCAGTCAGTGATTTTCACTGCTGACAGACCAATTAGGAGGTAATCTATGAAATTTGAGTTTACAAGCCAGGCAAAACAGGTTATGGAAAGAGCTTGTGACATTGCATATTCCTTGAGAAGTAGCTTTGTGGGAACAGAGCATCTTTTGTGTGCCTTAATTGAGGTTGATGAGGGTGCTGCATGGGAGGTTCTTAATGCTAACGGTGCCAAGGCTAATGTAGTTAGAGAATATATAATTAATACAGCTCAGGCTAAGAAGAGGACTAAGAAGACAGAAAGTTCTTACACAGAAAAGCTTAATGCTGTACTTAAGATAAGTGAAGCAGAGGCCAAGAAGACTGGTCGAAATGAGATAGGAACAGCCCATCTTCTGCTGGGCATTATATGGAGCAGGGATACTATTGCTGTAAGTCTTCTTAACTCTATGAATATAAATATTCAGAAATTGTTTGCAGACACACTTTCAGCTACAGGTGTGAGAGCAGATGGAGTAAAGAAAGCAGTTGCATCCTTGAAGGGAACTGCCAAGAAGAATGAGAAGGCATCAACCCTAGACCAATACAGCCGTAATCTTACTAGTCTTGCCCATGGTAAGACTATGGATCCTGTTATAGGAAGAAGCAAGGAGATTGAAAGAGTTATGCAGATTCTCTGCAGACGTATGAAGAATAATCCTTGTCTTGTAGGAGAACCAGGTGTAGGTAAGACAGCGGTGGTTGAGGGCTTAGCTCAGCTTATTGCAGCAGGAAATGTTCCAGAGCAGCTTAAGGATAAGCAGATAATTAATCTTGATTTATCAGCTATGGTGGCAGGCTCTAAGTATAGAGGAGAATTTGAGGAGAGAATTAAGAGAGTTATGGCTGAGGTTAAATCAGCTGGTAATATAATTCTCTTCGTAGATGAGCTTCACACTCTTATAGGCGCAGGTGGAGCAGAGGGAGCTATTGATGCATCTAATATTCTTAAACCAGCCTTATCTCGTGGTGAGGTTCAGATGATTGGAGCCACAACTGCCAATGAATATAGAAAATATATTCAAAAGGATGCAGCCTTAGAGAGAAGATTCCAGCCAGTAACTGTAGAGGAGCCATCTCGTGAGGAAACCATAGACATTCTGAAAGGCTTAAGAGAAAAGTATGAGCAGCATCATGCTGTTGTTATAGAGGATAAGGCTATAGAGGCAGCAGTTGATTACGCTATAAGATATATAAATGACAGATTTCTTCCGGATAAGGCTATAGACCTTATTGATGAGGCTTCCTCTAGGAAGAAGCTAGGTTTATTTACTAAGGACAAAACCTTAGTTAAGTTAGAGGATGAGTATGATTTCTTAAGTCAAGAGCTAGAGGATGCCCTTAGTGAAGGTGATATACCTAAGGCTCAGGAGATTAAGAAGCAATATGACCAGGTGTCTAAGAAGCTGGATAAGGCAAGAAATAAGGTCAATGAAACCAACAACATTTTACTATCAATCAATGATGATGATGTAGCACAGGTAGTATCTGTGTGGACTAAGGTCCCTGTAAGTAAGCTTACACAGGCAGAATCCACCAGATTATTAAAATTAGAGGATACTCTTCACAAGCGAGTGGTAGGACAGCACGAAGCAGTTGATGCGGTATCAAAGGCCATTAGAAGAGGAAGAGTTGGACTTAAGGACCCTAAGAGACCTATTGGTTCATTCCTATTCCTTGGACCTACAGGTGTAGGTAAGACAGAGCTTTCAAAGGCATTGGCAGAGGCAGTTTTCGGTGATGAAAATGCTATGATAAGAGTAGATATGTCAGAGTATATGGAGAAGCACTCCGTGTCTAAGATGATAGGTTCACCTCCAGGCTATGTAGGCTTTGAGGAGGGTGGTCAACTTAGTGAGAGAGTTAGAAAAAATCCATATTCTGTTGTGCTTTTTGATGAGATAGAAAAGGCTCATCCAGATGTATTCAATATGTTGCTTCAGGTTCTTGATGATGGACATATTACAGATTCACAGGGAAGAAAGGTAGACTTTAAGAATACTATTATCATTATGACTAGTAATGCAGGTGCCCAGAGAATTATGGACCCTAAGAAGCTAGGCTTTTCTGCGGCTGCCAATGAGGATGCAGATCACAACGATATGAAAACTGGTGTTATGGAAGAGGTTAAGAAGATGTTTAAGCCAGAGTTTATTAACCGAATCGATGACATTATAGTATTTAGAGCTCTCAATAAGGACAACGTTAAGGAAATTACAGGCATTATGCTTAGAGAACTTAAGAGCAGAGTTAAGAAGCAGATGAACATTACTATTAGCTATGGTGATACCTTGAAGAACTTTGTCTTCGATAAGGGCTATGATAAGAAGTACGGAGCAAGACCACTTAAGAGAACAATTCAAAGTGAGATTGAAGATAAATTAGCTGAGGAAATCTTATCAGGAAATGTATCCGTAGGAGATAAGGTTAGCATTAAGGTTGAGGACAAAAAGGTAGTATTTAAGACACAAAAATAAAACAAAAATCTTGTGGTAAAATATCCATTGATATTGTATAATTATTTTATATATTATGGGCGTTTTAGCAAGTTATAACTAAATACGATGGAGGACGAAATTATGGCAGTAATTCAGGAATTGATTCGCGAAGAAGAGACAGGTGCATTAAGCTTTGGTAACTATGAGCTTAATACTAAGACTAAGAAGGATGGCTTTAATTATAATGGGGATGTTTATAAGATAAAGACCTTCAATGAGATTACCAAGCTTGAGCGTAATGGTATGTTCGTGTATGAGTCAGTTCCAGGTACAGTTGTACATAATTTTATGGCAACTGACAAGGAAGTAAGATTTCAGGTTGAGGGCTTAGGAGACTCACAGGTTACTCTTGAGCTAGAGGCAGAGAAGGAATACAAGATTCATACAGATGGAGTTTACGTTGGTAAGATGAAGACTAACCTTGGTGGAAAGCTTAACATTAGCGTTATGCTTGATGAGGGCAAGGCAGTAGATGTATCTATCGAGAAGATGTAGACATATAAAGGAGATTAATAGTGGCAAAGGAAAAACAAGTATTTTTCTGTAAGGAATGCGGCTATGAATCTGCTAAGTGGTTAGGACAGTGTCCGGGGTGTCATGCCTGGAACACATTTGTAGAAGAGAAGATTACAGTAGGCGCACGTAAAACCTCAGTTAAGAAGGAGGCAGTTGCGCCTACTAGTATTTTAAAGGCAACTACAGCAGATGAAAGTCGTATCAAAACAGACATTAAAGAATTAGATAGAGTTCTGGGCGGTGGAATCGTTAAGGGTTCTCTGGTTTTGGTAGGTGGTGATCCTGGTATAGGAAAGTCCACTATACTGCTTCAGATGTGCCGAAATTTAGTTCACGCAGGAGTTGAAACCCTTTATGTGTCAGGAGAGGAATCCTCAGGACAGATTAAGATGAGAGCGGAGAGACTTGGCACCTTTAATAAGGATATGACCTTGCTTTGTGATAATGATATGGATAATATTTCCGCTGTTATTCAGAAGAGCAATGCATCAGTAGTGGTTATTGATTCCATACAAACAGTGGCCTTAGATGAGATATCTTCAGCCCCTGGAACAGTGTCTCAGGTTAGAGAGGTTACTGCAAGACTTATGCAGCTAGCTAAGCAAAATAATGTTGCTATATTTATAGTGGGACATGTGACTAAGGAAGGAACTGTTGCAGGTCCTAGAACCCTAGAGCATATGGTGGATTCTGTGCTTTACTTCGAGGGTGATAAGAACAATGGCTTTAGAATTCTAAGAGGAGTTAAGAATAGATTTGGTTCTACCAATGAAATAGGTGTATTCAACATGACAGACAAGGGTCTAGAGGAGGTGGATAATCCATCTCAGATGATGCTTAATGGCAGACCTGAGGGTGTATCAGGTTCCGTTGTTGTATCCTCCTTAGAAGGTAGTCGTTCCATATTGGTAGAGCTTCAGGCCTTAGTGTGCCAGACAAACTTTAATATGCCAAGACGTACTTCTGTAGGTGTGGATTTTAACAGAGTAAATCTAATTATGGCGGTAATGGAAAAACGAGCAGGTCTTAATCTGTGGGGCTTTGATGCTTATGTAAGTATAGCTGGTGGTATGAAGATAAATGATCCAGCCATCGACCTTGGAATTGCCTGTGCCATTGCATCAAGTATGAGAAATAAGCCAGTGGATGAGCATACCATGATTATCGGCGAGATAGGACTTGCTGGAGAGATACGAGGTGTGTCCAATATTATGCAGAGAGTTAAGGAGGCGGACAAGCTGGGCTTTAAGCAGTGTATAATTCCTGCGTCGAATTATGATGCTGCTATGGAAAAGCTTGATATTAAGATTGTCAAGGTGTCAAATATAGTGGAGGCTTTAGGGGCAATATAAATATTATGGAACATGTAAAAAGAGAAGAGCGCATAGCGCTCTTCTCTTTTTACATGTTCCATAAACCATAGGCAGGTATATTTAAAACCTTTCCGTCCATAGATACCTGATCTAAGGATATTTTAAGCGTCAATTCTGTATCAGGTGTCTTAGATAAGAATGCCTTAATATTCTGTGCCTTCTTGTTAGTTATAAATCTTATATCCACAGGGATGGCTCCACTTTCGCCCTGATATACAAATGGTACTCTTGCAGTTGCTCCTGAAGTCCAGTAGTAAAGGTTTCCAACCTTGTAGCTAAGCTCCTGGAACAGAAACTGTTCTGCTATAGCTCCGTTTTCCTCAGCGAAGATTTCCTCGATGGTAAGCTCTTCGTTCATAGGAAGATTGTAGGCAGCTCTGAGCAAACCATGGTCGATATAGAACAACTCAAATGCTTTGTAATCCACATAGTCTTCCAGAGGCATAACGCCCTTCTCTAAGCGGGGGAGCTTTCTAGCTACACCTAAGTTACATAGAGCCTGAGTTGCCTCGGAGTATTCTCTGCTTCTGGCATTAGAGTCAACGAAACGGTACATAAACTTCTTATTATCCTTAGCAAGCTGCTTAGGAATACTCTTCCATATACGCTTGCAGCGCTGTCCTAATGCCTGAGTAAACTTGTCTTTGATTAAAACTCGGTAGTCCTCAAGGATAGCAAGCTGTATAGGACGAACATCATTGAAGTCCTTATTCTTTAGATATGCTACTACAGCACCTGGCATACCACCGATAAGAAGATACTCCTTAAGCATAACAGAGATTGCATTCACCTCTAATGTGGTAAGTGGCTTGTCCTTGTTGTTCTGAATTGCATTCATAAAAGGATGAGCCTTGTTAGCAATCATATATTCCTCAAATGTCATAGGACGCATTCTTATTATGTTGAACACATCCTGATGGTTATATTCATATTCGGTAATCTCCATAGTTGAGGCGATAAGACATATAGTATAGTCCTTATGGCTCTTAGAAAACTCGTAGAAAAAGCTTGCACAATCAGGAATATCCTGAACGTTGTCAAAGATGAGCAAACCATCATTAAGTTTTTCGTTCTCAAAGTGCTCCTCTAAGAGAAAATCCATATCAAGAATTCTTGCCTCTATGGACATATCATCTAAATCCTCTTTGGAAAGAATGATTGATTCCTCTAAGTCAGCGTCATCATCCCCTTCAGCTTGAGAAGCTGTGTCAGCAGCTTCCTCCTTCTCAGGCTTGATACCAGCAATAATATTGGCAAAAGCAGGATACTGGTCGCAGTCAATATATTTCTGGGATGAGAAAAATGCAGTGGCAAAATCCTTAACAGTCCAGGTCTTACCTACTCCGTGAGCGCCCTTGATGAATAGGATACGGCGACGCTGTTCCTCGTACCAGGAAACTAATTCATTAATTACATTTCTGTACATATAATTTCTCCTTAAATATAGATAAATACATTTTATTAGATTATTAAGAAAGTGTCAACAAACTAAGATAAAGTAAAGATTTAAAAATATCAAAAAATAGCAATCAATATGCCTTGTTGGATTATGTCTGAAATGATATAATTAATGTTGGTAAAAAAATATTAAAATTAGAAATGTACTTAAAATACATTAGACAATATTCATTATAAAGTATAAAGGAGAGTACTATGGGAGGAAAGTGGAATAAAAATTATTTTAGACTAGGGGTTGTTCTTACAGTGTCCCTTTGTATATGCACTGTGTTTGGGCAATTGATTCAAGAATGGAGAGGAATATTTAAGGCTATAGATACACTGATGTCGGCTATGACACCTTTTGTAATTGGAATTGTAATAGCATTTCTTATTAATCCTATTATGGTAGCATATAGAAGAGGTTTTGCTTACTTGTTTGGTAAAAAACTTAAGGTATGGGATTATGATGATGCATTCAGAAAATCGAAGACACCATGCCTTATACTGACCTTTCTTACGTTTATAGGAGTATTGGTAGGCTTCTTATGGATAGTAATTCCTAGGGTGTATGAGAGCTTACAGGATTTGGTGGACAATGCCCCATCATACATAGAAAGTATGAGAAACTGGGTTGAGAAAATGTTTGCAAAGAATGAATTTCTTGAGGGTCAGCTAAATAGTGTGCTGGTTTATCTTGAAGAAACAGTAATGGGCTTCATTAACACTAAGATAGTTCCTAATATAGGAGATATTGTGGCGAAGGTTTCTACCGGACTTGTATCAGGTGTTACAGCAGTATTTAACTTCCTGGTTGGTCTTATAGTAGCTATTTATCTTTTAGGTAGTAAAGATATTTTCCTTGCCCAGAGCAAGAAGATTATATATTGCATATTTTCTAAGGAGAAAGGTAATAGAATATTAGAGGGAGCAAGCTACGCAAACTCTGTATTTGGCGGATTTATCAATGGTAAGATAATTGATTCCGTAATTATAGGATTTATGTGCTATGCATTTACAGGGCCTATAGGAATGAAGTATGCTGTGCTTATAAGTGTTATAGTAGGTGTTACTAATGTAATTCCATTTTTTGGACCGTTTATCGGAGCGGTTCCGGGAGCACTGCTTGCTCTTATGGATTCACCTATGTATTTTATAATATTTATTGTTTTTGTATTGCTACTTCAGCAGTTTGATGGCAATATATTAGGACCACTTATACTGGGAGATTCAACAGGTCTTTCAGGACTTTGGGTGTTGGTTGCAATTCTTGTAGGTGGAGATTTGTTTGGAGTGACTGGAATGATACTTGGTGTTCCTGTATTTGCATGTATCTATGCCTTCTTTGCTGTACAGCTTAGAGACAAGCTTAGAGCCAAGGGATTATCCTCTAAGACTGAGGATTATTTCAGACTTAAGGGCTTTGATGAGGAGACAGGAGAGCCTATATATAGAAAGAAGCATGATTATGCAAAGCCAAGTATAAAGAGGCGAAAGGGCTTCTTCAGTAAGAAGGCAAGAGAGGCAATTATTGTTGAGCAGATGGAGGATATTATAGAAGCAGAGGACAGTGTTTCTCCAAGTAAGACAGAGGCTTCTGAAAATAAATAACAAATTATGACAAAGGGACTATAAAAATATAGTCCCTTTGTGATATAATACATAGGTACATTAGATATTTTTGGCGGGAGGTAATACTTATGGCTAAAGGGTGTTATTCAACAGAAAAGATTCTTGGATGGATGGGATATTTTTCCAGAGAGATGGAGGTAAGCCCAGAGAAGATTAAGATACTTGATATCTGTGGTAAGAAGAAGAATGTTATTCCGTTCGTGGATACTCGTAAGAGAGTTCTTATATTTGCAGATGAGCTTCATGAGGATTTATTCTATGAGTTATGGGAGGCTGGCTTCGGTGAGTATGATATGTGGTACGGAGCAGGTCTTGATAATGATGGACAGATTAAGAAGGTAAAAATCAAAGAGGTTATCAACAAGAAGATTGAGGGACCTACAGTAATGTTTATCTTAAATGAGAACACAAGAGAGTCCTATCGTATAGGAATGAAGAATGAGATGTTCTCAAAGGGACCTATAAAGTATGTAGGTCATGAGATTCGTGCAGTGATTATGAGTATGCTCAATGTTGATTCATCAGATTGCATATGTCTGGTTGATGCAGAGAGTATTGCTATAGAGGCAGCATTTGTGGCTGGGGATGGTACAATAATCTGCGTGGAGAACGATAACGGTGCCAAGGAAACTATGGAGGACAATGTTAAGCAGTTTGGTGTTCATAATGTTATGATAGTTCCAGATCTTGGACCTGAAAGCATGGAGAAGATGCCAGTACCTAGACTTTCATTCATAGTTGCTAATAAGCATCTTGAGGAGGATATTGAGAGACTTCTTAAGAAAAACCCTAAGATGCAGTTTGTAATATATACACTTGAGCTTGATATTTTATCAAATATTAAACCACTCTTTGACAAGTACAATATAGCTAATATGGAGGTTACTCAGATTACAGTATCTAAGACTGACAAGAACTCTGTATTCGTAACACAGCCTTCACCATGGCTTATAACAGGAGAGGTGCTGTAATGGCTATAGAGAATATGCCTAAGGATCCTATGATGCTCCTTAGCTTTGTGAATACAAGTCTTAGAGATAAGGGAATAGACCTTGATGAGCTGTGCAAAAGCTTTAGCGTAGATAGAGCTGACATTGAAGAAAAGCTTGACAAGTTGGGTTATTCCTATAATAATGAATTGAATAGATTTGTTTGATAAAGAACAAATAATAATTACAACAACAGTATTCAATTTAGGTTGAATATTGTTGTTGTGCGTATAGAGATAATTATGCGACAAGCATTTATGGAGGTAATACAAATATGAAACACGAGTTTAAGAAGATTGAGCCTAAGTGGCAGGCTAAGTGGTATGAGGATAAAATATTCAATGCCCAGGATGGTTCAGACAAGCCAAAGTTTTATGGCTTAGTAGAGTTCCCATATCCATCAGGTGCAGGTATGCATGTTGGACATATTAAGGCATATTCAGGTCTTGAGGTAATATCTAGAAAGCGTCGTATGCAGGGATATAATGTACTTTTCCCTATTGGATTTGATGCATATGGACTTCCTACAGAGAATTATGCAATTAAGACTAATACACATCCTAGACAGATTACTGATGTAAATATTGCTAAGTTCTCAGAGCAGCTTAAGAAGGTTGGTTTCTCCTTTGACTGGGATAGAGTAGTTGATACTACAGAGGAAGGCTTCTACAAGTGGACCCAGTGGATATTCCTTCAGATGTTTGAAAAGGGTCTTGTATATAGAGACAGAGCATTTGTTAATTATTGTCCTTCCTGTAAAGTAGTTCTTTCTAATGAAGACAGCCAGGGTGGTAAGTGTGATATCTGTCACAGTGATGTAGTTCAGAAGTCTAAGGATGTATGGTACTTAAGAATTACTCAGTATGCTGATAAGCTTTTAAAGGGACTTGATACAGTAGATTATCCTGAGAATATTAAGCAACAGCAGGTTAACTGGATTGGTAAGTCAACAGGTGCATTCGTAGATTTTGAGGTAGAGGGCATAGAGGATAAGCTTCAGATATATACTACCAGACCAGATACACTTTTTGGAGTTACATTTATGGTTATCGCTCCAGAGCATCCACTTATTGATAAGTATGCAGATAGAATAGCTAATATGGATGCAGTTTTAGCATATAGAGAAGAGTGTAACAAGAAGACTGAGTTCGAGAGAACACAGCTTGTAAAGGATAAGACAGGTGTGAAGCTTGATGGTATTGAGGCTATCAATCCACTTAATGGCAAGAAAATTCCTGTATTTATTGCTGATTACGTAATGATGGGCTATGGTACAGGTGCTATTATGGCAGTTCCAGCTCACGACCAGAGAGACTACGATTTTGCTAAGGCATTTGGCGTAGATATAATTGAGGTTATTAAGGGTGGAGATATCTCAGTAGAAGCATATACTGGTGACGGTGAGATGGTTAACTCAGACTTCCTTAATGGCTTTACTAATAAGAAGGATTCTATCGTAAGAGCAATCGAAGAGTTAGAGAAGCTTGGCATCGGTAAGGGCGGTGTTCAGTTCAAGATGAAGGATTGGGCATTTAACCGTCAGAGATACTGGGGAGAGCCAATTCCTATAGTTCATTGTGAATACTGTGGAGATGTGGCTGTGCCTTACGATGAGCTTCCACTTAAGCTTCCTAATATGGAAAACTTTGAGCCAGGTCAGGGTGGTGAGTCACCACTTGCTCGTATAGATGAGTATGTAAATTGTAAGTGTCCAAAATGTGGCAAGGATGCTAAGCGTGAGACAGATACCATGCCACAGTGGGCAGGTTCATCCTGGTACTACTTAAGATACATTGATCCTAAGAATGACAAGTGTCTTGCGGATATGGATAAGCTTAACTACTGGATGCCAGTTGACTGGTATAACGGTGGTATGGAGCACGTTACAAGACATATGATTTACTCAAGATTCTGGCATCAGTTCTTATATGACCTTGGTGCTGTCAATACACCAGAGCCATATGCTAAGCGTTCAGCACAGGGACTTATCTTAGGTCCAGATGGAGATAAGATGAGTAAGTCAAAGGGAAATGTTATCGACCCACTTGATATCGTAGACATCTATGGTGCAGATACTCTTAGAACCTATGTACTTTTCATGGGTGATTACGGTGCAGCAGCACCTTGGAATGATAGCTCAACAAAGGGCTGTAAGAGATTCCTTGAGAGAGTGGCAGCACTTACTGATATGATAACTGATGAGCCAATTAGTAAGGATTTAGAGACTAAGCTTCATCAGACTATTAAGAAGGTAACTAATGACATCGAGGAGATGAAGTTTAATACAGCTATCGCAAGTCTTATGGGACTTATTAACGATATCTACGCTGTAGGAAAGCTTGACAAGGAAAGCGTATCTATTATTGTTAGACTTCTCTGTCCATTTGCACCACATATCTGTGAGGAAATGTGGGAGACTATTGGTGGTGAAGGCTATGCCTCACTTGCTACTTGGCCAGAGTATGACGAGGCTAAGACTGTAAATGATACCATCGAAATCGGTGTACAGGTTAACGGAAAGCTTCGTTCAACAATCGTAATTCCAACAGGAGCTGACAAGGATACAGTTCTTGGCATCGCAAAGGATGATGAGAAGATTAAGTATGCAACAGAAGGCAAGACTATCGTTAAGGAAATCTACGTACCTAACAAGATAGTGAACCTAGTAGTAAAATAAAGTAAAAAAGACAAGGGAATCCAACCACTTTCCTTCCGGCCCTATGCAGGCCGGCCAAGAAAGTATATTGATTCCCTTGTCTTTTTTCTTACTTCAAAAATCCCTTTAACATATTGAACTTCATTTTATCTTTTGCAGGCAGAGACTCCTCTATGACATCCATAAGCAGTGAAGTCTCCTCCTTGGAGAAGGAAATATTTCTGGCCTGAAGCTCCTTGTTAATCTTCATAATCTGAGGAAGCATTTCGTCTATAGATTTACCCTTGCTTTTCTCTGCGATTTCTCTAATAATTTTTAGCTTTAAAGGATCAACCTTGCTTAGTCGTGGATCCTGACTTAAGTTAGATTGGTTATTTGAATTTGGTCTGGCTTGGTTGTTATTATTACTATTATTAAACATAGAATCTCCTTATTGTTCCTGGTCTAGAATTGATTTGATACTTTCGAACAGATCGTCATTATTATTATTCTGATTATAATTGTCGCTTTGATTATGGTAGTCACTTTCCTGTTGGTTGGAAGATGCACTCGTATTAGGTATACCATTATCTGTCTGATTCATAAATGCACTCATATTAGGTACACCATTATCCATCTGATTCATAAATGAACTCATATTAGGTAAACCGCTGTCCATCTGATTCATAACCTTCATCATATCTAGCATTCCCTTCATCTGCTTAATATTGTCAGAGAAATCCTTAGGCATAAAGCCTGTTAAACCACTGATTACATCATCCATGCTGTGAGCCTTGCAATTAAACCCACAGCTTTCCACGTAGCTTATGTCCTCTAAGCATTGGAGAATTGCGTTTAATTCCTTGTACTTTATGTATATGATTAAAAGCTTCTTATATTTGTAGTCAACGAAAGGGACTAGGGCTTCAAGCCAGAAGGAAGATTTATCCTTTATTAAATTGTCCAAAGGATGAAAATTAAGATTAAAGTCCATACCAAATCCCTTGCCTTATTATCATATTTATATGTTGGAAAAATCAGGATTATACCCTTACAAAAATCAAGGCAAGGGTTTAAGTGCCCTTGCCCATGGTTTTGGTTACATATTAGCAGCCACAGCCACAACCACAGCCATTGTTAGCTGAGCTAGCACCATTGTTGCTAAATAAGAGAAGAAGGATGATTATCCAGATACAGCTGCAACCATTGTTGTCGCCACATCCGTTACCGCCGAAGAATCCACCATCATTGCCACCACAGCAGCAAAGAAGAAGTAAGATGATGATAATGCATGAGCATCCGCCACCATTTCCACCAAAGTTTGATTCAAAAAGTCCGTTGCAGCCACAGCCGCAAGAAGTTGCTGATAAATCGCTCATATTAATAAGCCTCCATAATTTTCGTATAGTTTATATTATTCAAGGGATTGGAAAATGTTAATAAAAACTAAAATATTGATAAGATATCTAATAAATGATAATATAAAAAGGCGCTAAGGGAGAATTAGAGGGCTTTTCTTAGATTGAGGTGATAAGATATGATCAAAAAATTCCAGAGGTTATTGCTGAAGAATACATTTGCTGTGGTGGGTCCTGCCATAGCTGTATTTGTTGTGCTCTCTATATTATTGCTTAGATATCCTGTGTTCGAAAGCTTAGAGTGCCAAGATATTACAGGGGTGGCGGATTACAATGGTAGACTAAAATATATGTATGAGGAAGACACAAAGCTTGTAACCTATGATGCAAAGAATCTATACTATTCAGGCTATGACTACTATATTGATGGTAAGCTAAAGGGAGCATATTACTATTCCACTGAGAATGGCTATATGAGCTTCTTCGTAATAGAGACAACAAGTCCGGAAAGCTTTATAGAGCAGTACACCGTTAAGGGTGAAATAATTAATGACAATATCTCCGTTAATCATATAGTGGGTAAGCTGGCTTCCTCAGCGGGAATTAAGGAGGAGCTGGTGGAGAATTACTATTCATATTATGTGATAAGTGAACTAGATTACCCAGCTGCTTATATATCACTAGTATATGTGCTTTGTTTATCACCGGCTATAGTATGTGGATTGCTAATCCTTTACACCTTGATGATAATTGTAAATCCGGCTATGCATTCCCAGTCAGAACAGCTTACCAACTATGGTGAGGTGCGTCAGGTAATTAGAGAAATCAATGATGAGCTTAAGAGAAAGCTTCTATATAAGAGGGAAAATGTATATGTAACCCATAACTATATGGTGGTAAGCCACATCCTTAAGACAGAGGTAATCAAGCTGGATATGGTAAGATACATGTCCAAGAATATAGCGGAGAAAAAGCTTGGCTTTGGGAAGACGACTGAGGTATATAGATTGACCATATCCAATCCTGGAATATTATTCTACGAGGTGGATTTTGAGGATGAAGAATTTATAGATGAGGTAGTTAAGAATATTAGAGGCTTTTAGTGGGGATAAGGAAAAATCCCTTGACTAAAGCCTCTTTCATTGTTAAAATATGTATTTGTAAGTTTATATTTAAAGGCAATGATGGTGCAACAAGGATTAAAAACTCCTTACAGAGAGGTGGGGGCTTGGCTGGAAACCCTGCTAGGGATAAGTGTTAATCTCATTTTCACACCGGAGCTGTATGCTTGAACAAACCCTGGTGATGGCCATGGTAAGTAGGGTATATCGTTAGTGCACGTTACGCACAGATTAAGTGCGATTATTATAATCGAATCAGGGTGGTACCGCGGAAGTTATGTTTCGTCCCTTAGGAGGATGGAAGATAGCTTTTTTTATTGTCTAAAATCACCCCAAAACTAAAATTCTAGGAGGAAGAAAAATGAAAGAGAAACTTGATGGTATTCTACAAAGCACTCTTGCTAACATTGAGGCTGCAACAGATATAAATGCTCTTAACGACATTAAGGTTGCAATCCTTGGTAAGAAGGGTGAGCTTACACAAGTATTAAAGAGTATGAAGGACGTAGCACCAGAGGATAGACCAAAGGTTGGTCAGATGGTAAATGATGCTCGCCAGGAGATTGAGGCTAGCTTAGAGGCTAAGACTACTGCAATTACAAGAGCAGCAAGAGCTGAGAAGATGAAGAGAGAAACTATTGATGTAACCCTTCCAGGTGTTAAGAAGATGGACGGACATAGACATCCAAATCAGATAGCACTTGAAGACTTAGAGAGAGTATTTATCGGTATGGGCTATGAGGTTGTTGAGGGACCAGAGGTTGAGTATGATAAGTACAACTTCGAGCTTCTTAATATCCCTGCAAATCACCCTGCAAAGGATGAGCAGGATACATTCTATATTAATAAGGAGATTCTTCTTAGAACTCAGACATCACCTGTACAGGCAAGAATTATGGAGCAGGGAAAGCTTCCTATAAGAATTCTTTCCCCAGGTAGAGTTTTCCGTTCAGATGAGGTAGATGCAACACATTCACCTTCATTCCATCAGGTAGAGGGACTTGTAATAGATAAGAATATCACTATGGCAGACCTTAAGGGAACTCTTGATCAGTTTGCTAAGGAATTCTTCGGTGAGAAGACAAAGACTAAGTTTAGACCACATCACTTCCCATTTACAGAGCCATCAGCAGAGGTTGACATAACTTGCTTTAAATGTGGCGGTAAGGGATGTAGAGTATGTAAGGGCAGCGGCTGGATTGAGATTCTTGGCTGTGGTATGGTTCACCCACATGTACTTGAGATGTGTGGAATCGACCCTAATGAGTATTCAGGCTTTGCATTCGGTATCGGACTTGAGAGAGTAACACTTCTTAAGTACGAGATAGATGATATGAGACTTTTGTACGAGAATGATACTAGATTCCTAAACCAGTTCTAAAAGGAGGTAAAGAAAGTTATGAATACACCGATTTCATGGATTAAAGCATACGTTCCTGATTTGGACGTAGAGATAAATGAATTTGTAGACAAGATGACTCTTTCAGGCTCACACGTTGAGTGCTACGAGAAGAAGGATAAGAATCTTGAGAAGATAGTAGTAGGTAAGATTGAGACTATGGAGCAGCACCCAGATGCTGACAAGCTTGTAGTATGTCAGGTAAATATTGGTGCTGAGACTATTCAGATTGTAACAGGCGCTAAGAACGTTAAGGTGGGAGATGTAATCCCTGTGGTTCTTGATGGTGGTAAGGTTGCAGCTGCTCATGGGGATAACAACGAGTATCCAGATGGAATTAAGATTAAGAAGGGCAAGCTTCGTGGTATTGAGTCAAACGGTATGATGTGTGGCATCGAGGAGCTTGGTTCATCAAGAGATTTCTACCCAGAAGCACCAGAGGATGGAGTATACGTATTCCCAGAGGATTCAGGTGTTAAGCCTGGTGATGACGCTGTGGCAGCCCTTGGACTTAATGACGCAGTTGTAGAGTACGAGATTACTTCTAACAGAGTGGACTGCTTCTCTATGATTGGTATGGCTAGAGAGGTTGCAGCTACATTTGATAAGGAGTTCATCCCTCCTGTAGTAGAGGTAAAGGGCTCAGGTGGAAATGTTAATGATTACATCTCAGTTGAGGTTAAGGATACTGACCTTTGTCCAAGATATGTGGCAAGAGTAGTTACAGATATTAAGATTGGACCATCACCTAAGTGGATGAGAGAAAGACTTGCAGCTCAGGGAATCCGTTCAATCAACAATTTGGTTGACATAACTAACTATGTTATGGAGGAGTATGGTCAGCCAATGCACGCATTTGACCTTGATACTATAGCTGGTAACAAGATTATTGTTAGACGTGCAAATGATGGAGATAAGTTCGTTACTCTTGACGGTCAGGAGAGAACTCTTGACAGTGATGTGCTTATGATATGTGATGGTGAGAAGGAGGTTGCTATTGCAGGTATCATGGGTGGTGAAAACTCTATGGTAACTGACAACATTAAGACACTTCTCTTCGAGGCTGCCTGCTTCGACGGAACTAACATAAGACTTTCATCTAAGAGAATTGGTCTTAGCACAGATGCATCATCAAAGTTCGTTAAGGGACTTGATCCAAACCTTGCGTTAGAGGCTATTAACAGAGCATGTCAGCTTATTGAGGAGCTTGGCTGTGGTAAGGTTGTAGACGGTGTGGTTGACGCTTATGCAAATCCTGTAAGTGATAAGGAGCTCCCATTTGAGCCAGAGAAGATGAATGGCTTACTTGGAACTGATGTAGCACCTGAGCAGATGCTTAAGTACTTTGACAAGCTTGGTCTTAAGTATGATGCAAACACAAATATGCTTACTATACCTACATTTAGACAGGACCTTAACTGTATGGCAGACTTAGCAGAGGAGGTTGCACGTTTCTACGGATATGATAATATCCCTGTAACACTTCCACATGGAGAGTCAACTGCAGGTAAGAAGAGCTATGCAGAAAGAATCAATGATGTGGCTAGAAATATATGTGAGGCAAATGGCTTCTCAGGAGCTATGTGCTACTCATTTGAAAGTCCAAAGGTATTCGATAAGCTTCTTATACCAGAGGATTCAGCTTATAGACAGGCTATCGAGATTATGAACCCACTTGGAGAGGATTTCTCAATTATGAGAACAATCTCTTTGAACGGACTTCTTACATCTCTTTCAACTAACTACAACAGAAAGAATAAGGATGCAAGACTTTACGAGCTTGCAAATATCTATATACCTAAGGCACTTCCACTTACTGAGCTTCCTGATGAGAAGATGAAGCTTACTATGGGAATGTACGGTGCAGGTGACTTCTTCACTATGAAGGGAGTTATTGAGGAGTTATGCGAGAAGCTTGGTTTCGGTAAGGACTGCGTATATGAGCCAACAACTGAGCATCCATTCCTTCACCCAGGTCGTCAGGCGAACATCAAGAAGGGTAACCTTAACATCGGTTACTTAGGACAGCTTCACCCAGAGGTTGGTGACAACTATAAGATTAAGGCTGACGTATATGTGGCAGTTATTGATATGGCTACTGTAACTATGCTTTCTACATTTGACAGAAAGTACGAGGGTATCGCTAAGTTCCCTGGTATGACTAGAGACTTAAGTCTTGTAGTTGACAAGTCTATCTTTGTAGGTCAGATTGAGG
This sequence comes from Lachnospiraceae bacterium, assembly GCA_017517305.1. Classification (GTDB taxonomy): domain Bacteria; phylum Bacillota; class Clostridia; order Lachnospirales; family Lachnospiraceae; genus Coprococcus_C. The sequence continues at coordinate 211,921 of JAFWZV010000001.1, forward strand.
CAGTTATTAAGAAATGTGGAGGTAAGCTATTAGAGTCCTACAAGCTCTTCGACGTATATGAGGGAGAGCAGGTGGCAGCAGGTAAGAAGTCAGTTGCTTACACTATGACATTTAGAGCAAAGGATAGAACTCTTGAGGATAGTGAGGTAAGTGCTATCATCGATAAGCTTCTTAAGGAGCTTGGCAAGATGGGCATCGAAATCAGAGCCTAATATTGAAATAATATAATGGATTTTTCATTGCTTAATTCTGCTTAAAATAGTAGAATAAATGCAGTGGTGACAGTCTAGATGATTGCCTGACAGTGCCATAGGACATTGCCAGGCAATTGTATTTTTATAATGATTGAAAGGATAGTGCGAAAGCATTAGGATGATAGTTATGCAGTTAAGTGATTTTTACTATGATTTGCCAGAGGAATTAATAGCACAGGACCCACTTCTTAAGAGAAGTGATTCTAGACTTATGGTTCTTAATAGAGAGGATGATTCTATAGAGCATAAGCATTTTGGAGATATAAAGGACTACATAAAACCAGGGGATTGCCTGGTAATAAATGACACTAAGGTTTTGCCTGCAAGACTTATTGGCTCTAAGGAGGGAACAGGAGCATCCATAGAGGTGCTACTTCTTAAGCGCCATGATGATAAAACCTGGGAGACTTTGGTTAAGCCGGGTAAGAAGGCAAGACCTGGTGCCAGGATAAGCTTTGGAGATGGTAAGCTTATAGGTGAGGTTGTTGATGTGGTTGAGGAAGGTAATAGATTGGTTCGATTCGAATATGAGGGAATATTCGAGGAGGTATTAGATGAGCTTGGCCAGATGCCACTTCCACCATATATCACTCATCATTTAGAGGATAAGAATAGATATCAGACAGTATATGCTAAGCACACAGGCTCTGCGGCTGCTCCTACGGCAGGACTTCATTTTACAGATGAGCTTTTGGAGGAGCTTACCAGTATGGGTGTGAAAATTGCCAGAGTAACCCTTCATGTGGGACTTGGAACATTTCGCCCTGTAAAGGTGGATAACATACTTGAGCATCATATGCATAGCGAGTTTTATATGATAGATGAGGAGGCTGCTAATATTATCAACGAAACTAAGGCAAATGGTGGCAAGATAATATCTGTAGGAACCACTAGTACAAGAACTCTGGAGACTGCGGCAGCAGCTGATGGAACTATAAAGCCTTGCAGTGGTTGGACAGAGATATTCATCTACCCTGGGTACAAATTCAAATGCGTGGATAGACTTATAACAAACTTCCACCTTCCAGAATCAACCCTTCTTATGCTGGTATCCGCACTTTATGATAGAGAGAAGGTGCTTGAGGCATATAAGGTGGCTGTGGATGAGAGATATAGGTTCTTTTCTTTTGGAGATGCCATGCTAATATTGTAATGTGATAATCAGAGCAACCACATTGACTCTGATGGTTAATATGAAGAGTAAGTGGATGTTATTGATGTTAAAATAATACAATCCATATATTCTATAAGAATATATTGGGAAGAAAATGCAAATTATATTATATCTAATAAATCAAAATAAAGGAGGAGAGTATGAAAAATTTTAAAGACGGAATAGCCCTATTAAAGTTCAATCTCTCCTCTGTTATATTGTTCGAGATAATGCACAAGATTATCTCAGTGGCTATACTTGCACCAATAGTGTATGCCATACTTAATTTTTCTATAGACATAGCCGGACTTAATTATCTGTATTCAAGTACTATGATGCTTTACTTTACAAAGCCATCAACCCATGCTTGCTTATTCGTGATAATTATGATACTTGCTATGTTCTTTTTGATTAATATCTGCGGAATAATCTGCGCTATGGATTACTCTAAGAGGGGAGAAAAGACAAACCCTATTGTCCTTTTGCTAAAGGGATTACTGCACGCGCTTAGAGTTATAAGCCCTAAGAATATGGGGATTATATTCTATGTATTGGCGGTGCTTCCGGTTACATTCTCAGTTATGATATCTGGTTCCTTATTCGGTATTCAGCTTCCAGAATTCTTTAGACAATTTATCAAGGTTAATGAGAGAGCGATAGGTATTGCTCTTGTAATATATGTGATTATCTGTATTATAACAATCTTCCGTATATTTGCTCTAAACTATTTTACCCTTCATAGATTCAAATTCGGTGAGTCTGTACAGCTTAGCAAAAAGGTTATGAAGCATCATGCTCTAGGTATATTTCTAGGAGTGATATTTCTTAATGTGGCATTGGTTGGAATAATGTTTGTGCTTGAAACAGTATTCGCTCTGGTTGCAAAGGGAGTGCTATCTAACTTTATAAGCTCCAAGGCATTAAGCTTTGGTGTGGATATAGCTGCGGAGATAATATTCTTCGTGGTCTATATTACATTTTCTGTAATATCCACTCCACTTATATACTCATATATCTGCGCCTGCTTCTATAGGTTTGAGGAGGAGTGCGATAATGAGGAGGTGTTAGAGCGCAGAGCTAAACGCTTGGAGGAAATAGAGGAAAACAAAGCAGGCAGAGATGTAAGTAAGAGAAATAGCATTGCATACGGAGCCATAGTGGTATTCGGTATTCTATTAAATGGCTTGTACATCTATCTTAGTATGACTAACCAGGTTGAGCTTGATATATATTATTCCACCAGAGCCTTGGTTACAGCTCATAGGGGAGACAGCAAGCATGCTCCTGAGAATACTATGGCAGCTATACGTCTGGCTGTGGAAAACCAGGCAGACATTGTAGAGATAGATATAAGACAGACCAAGGATGGTGTGCTTGTACTTATGCATGATGAATCTCTCCTTCGAACTACAGGTGTAGATAAGCTGGTGGGAGAGGTGGACTATGATTATGTGTCAAGCCTAGATCCAGGTAGTGATTTCTCAGAGGAATATGCCGGAGAGCCTGTGCCTACCCTTAGAGAGGTATTAGAATACGGCAAGGAGAATAACGTGTTCTATAATATAGAACTAAAGCCTGAGGATTACTATGAGGGCTACGTGGAGCAGGTAGTATCACTAATTAATGAATTTGAATACGAAAATGACTGTGTGGTAGCATCATCAGACGAGGATGTACTTATGAAGGTCAAAATGCTTAATCCAGACATAAAGACTGTATGCATCTTATATGTTGTATACGGCAACTTCCAGGATATGGAATTCGTGGACGGCTACAGTGTACGACATAACTTTGTTAATAAGGATTTGGTGAAGAAGATACATGGCTTTGACAAGGAAATCTATGTGTGGACTGTAAATAATGAGACTAAGATTAAGAAACTGTTGCTACTTGATGTGGATAGTATAATCACCGACATACCTTACGAGGCTAAGGAGATAATCTATAGCGCTAATGAGTCCTTGTTTACTGATTGGCTGGGAAGGCTGATAGAGAGATATTAGCAATATGACGGAAATAGGTTTACTAAAACTAAAAAAAATACTTTTATAGGTTATGATATTTTTATCTATTATTTGGTAAAATCATAGTGGAGGATTAACTATATGATAAAAGTATGCGTGTGCGATGATGATGTTACAATTGTGAATAGAATTTCTTCTGTGATAGATATTATATCAAAAAAGAATAATATTACATCTAAGGTAGAAATATTTTATGACGGAGCTACACTTCTTAATAATTTAGAAAATAATAATTCGTATTATGATGTGATATTCTTAGATATTGAGATGAATAATATGGATGGTATAGAGACAGCGAAGAGGCTTAGACTAAGGGATGAGCTTGCTCATATTATCTATGTAACAAGTCATGAAAATTATGCTAAGGATGTATTCTCTGTAAGGCCGTATCAATTTGTCTTAAAGCCATTCAAGGACGAGATAATAGAAAAGTATTTTTTGGATGTGTATGAAGAAATAATAAATAATGATGAGGCTTTTGAATTTAAGCATAAGGGAACATATTATAAGGTGCTACTTAAGAACGTAAAATATTTTGAAAGTAAAAACAGAAGTATTGAAGTTTATATGACAGATGGGACAATTTATGAATTTTACGATAGACTAGATAGTGTTGAAAAGTATCTATCTAATTCAAAGATGGATTTTTTGAGAATACATAAGTCCATATTAGTAAATTCAAGGTATATAGCAATAAAACGATATGATCACGTTGAACTTACGAATGGTGAAAAACTAAAAATAAGTCAAACAAAGCGAGGAGAGATTAATGAATACTATATGAGAAAAGTTGAGGAAGTGATGAGAAATGGAATTGATAATTAATACTATTTTAGGATTATTATTAGCATATATTGTTTATGAATATTACAGGACATTTTTTGATACTCGCAGGGATTCATTGATGGCGAAATTGGTAATGGGAGCATTTGTTCTTTGGCAACTAATATCAATGCCAGTGTTTTTTGATATACATATTACGGTAAGAACTACAATAAGTATAATATTTACTTTTGTAGTTGGAATTTGTTTCAATGGCTCAATAATAGGAAAAATTGTATTTGCTTTAATTTATAGTGGAATATGGTTTCTTACAGAGATGCTAGTTGGTTCTGTTTTTTTGATGTTAAAAGTTGATGTTGTAAAGTATAGCACATTAGGTTCGGCTATTTGTCAATTATGTATGCTACTTTTAGTTAAACTACTTCAATTATTCTTTCGACATAGAAGCATGAGAAATTTTTCTTGGAAGTATAACGGTATTTTGATGATAGTTCCAATTGCGGCTATATTCTTTTCATATCAAGTATTTACACTTACATCTAAAGCTGGTACAAAATCAGATATTATTATATCAAGTATAGCTTTTGCTCTATTGATGGTGTCACTATTTTTTGTTTTTTACATGTATTTAAAATTGGCAGATCGATATGAACTGAAAAGAAAAAATGATATTTTTGAGAAAGAGATAGCATTACATTCGGAATATATAAGAGAAAAAGAAGATGTTATGAATGAATTTCGAAAAACTAAGCATGACTTGAAGCATAAGTTATTGAATGTAATGGATTTGTTAAAAAATAAGAAATATGATGAACTCGAAAAGTACATAGAGGATATTGCAGATCTAAAGATGATGGAAAACATAACTATATCAAATACAGATAATACTCTTGTGGATGCTCTGATAAATTATAAATATGAAACAGCAAAGAAGAGAGGAATTAAACTAACTGTTAACATGGAAATACCATACAATCTGCCCTTTGATAATGCAGATTTGTGTGTCATATTAGGAAATGCATTGGATAATGCTATAGAGGCTAGTGAAAAGGTTCCTAAGGACAAAGCATTCATAAATCTTATGATGAGATATGCGGAAGAAAATCTGGTTATAGTGATAGAGAACTATTATGAAGGAATGAGTAGGAGGAATAGAGAAGGAAAATTAATTACAAGCAAAAAAGATCATTTTAATCATGGAGTTGGTTTAAGTTCTATCCAAAATTCTCTTGCAAAGTACAATGGTCAGATGAATATAGAAGAAAAAAATTCTGTATTTAAATTATATATAATTATGTTCAGTTAAGTGATTGTTACGTGACAGACCTATTTGTCTATATGGGGCAAATAGGTCTTTTTTTATGTGCAAACCTATTATTTTCAACATTACATAGTTTATTTTCAACAAGTGACGAAAAAAATCGATTTTTTCTGCTACAATGCTAAAAAAATATAAAGGAGGACGTATTAATGAACTTTTCAACCAAGAAATTGACATTTGAAAATTCACTTCCACATTTGATAGCTACTTTAGGAGCAATGTTTGCTCTCTTCGGAGCTAATGCGGGTTGTATTGCTATCTTTCATCAGCCAGAAAAGCCAGATTTAAGTAAGCTGAGAAAATTTTAATGGGAAGAGGTTTCGAACAACTCTAGATTAACTGTAAACGAGGGCATAATTCATAATTTGGGTTATGTCCTTATTATTTTCAACAAACCATGCATTATTTTCAACAAGTGGCAAATTTTGTCGAATTTTTGTGCTATAATCGGTCAAAAATTTTGGAGTGTAAATTATGGAATATATCTCAAACAAGCTGACAGATTTTATAGTAAAAAAAGGTGTAATTCGAGAAGAAGACTATGCAATTTATCATTATGGGCTACTGACTGGTATGGAAGTAATGTTATGTGTATTACTGAGCATTATAATATCTATTTTGTTAGATGTGTTGTTGCAGTCCTTTGTAGTGGCCATAGTTTTATTTTCACTTAGGTCATATATATGTGGAATTCACATGAAAAAGTATATTAGCTGTTTGATATGGTCAACATCTATTTTGACAGCGGGAGTTTATGCTGCAACCTATATACCGTTATCAAAAGACATATTATTTATCATATGTCTAATCATACTACCAACTATTCATAAACTGTCATATTACACTGTTGCATATAATTCACAATCAGATGAAATCCCTTTTTTCACAAAACAAAGAAAACGGATTATAGCAGGTATTTTTGTGTTCGTTATAGTACTGGCTTTCTGTAATAATTTAGAACTATTAAAACAGGTGTGCTATGCCCTTGTGGTGGCATTAGCATCTATAGTTCTGGAAAGAATACGAATAAGGTCGCGGAAGAAAAAAAACAATATCAGTGAAATTAGTATAAGCAATGATATAGATTACATTTTAAACGAAGGAGAATAGGTTATGTTTGACAAGAAGGAATGTGGAGAAAGATTAAGGTGGCTTAGGAAAACAAAAGGAAAAACACAGGATGAGGTTTCTTCCGATGTGAACATATCTGTAGATACTATTCGTAAGCTAGAGCAGGGAAGAAGAGCACCATCTGTAGAAATCGTAAGTATATTAGCAAAGTATTACGAAACAACCACAGACTATATCATATTTGGAATTACACAACCTGACTAAGGACATAGTGAGAGGTTAAGTAGCTTTTAAAACAACAAAGAATAAAGCTTGAAAAGATAATTGATGAAATAGAAATGTAAAAATCTTAATTCCTGTGCAAAAAAATTATAAATATTATGGAGAACAAAAGATATGAAAAGAATTAGAACATTAATAATACATACTACGCTAATAATTATGATAATAGCTAGCAACATCATTGTATGCCACGCCGCAGACAAAGAATACGAATACGATGACAGTGGTCGAGTAACCAAGGTGACATATGAGGACGGAAGCTATGAGACCTATGAATATGATGATAACGGAAATATCATTCAGATAACATATACGAATGCATCCATAGATAGTTCCCAGGAAAGTACAACTACAGCAGGGAATGGTGATACAACAAGTGACAATGTAGACGAAAATAATAATTCACAGTCTGGGAACGGGAATAATAATACAGGGGATTCTAATAATGGTGACGGAGAAGATAGTTCTGGAAATAATACCCAGGGAAATAATTCTTCAGGAAGCAATTCGTTGAATAATGGCGAAAACAACGAAAGCAATGAAACGAACAGCGGAGAAAACAAGGAATCAAGCAATACAGGTAATAGCACAGGAGATACAAGTCACTTAACATTAGCAATAGCAATTATGGGGCTTATGTTAGTGGGAATTTACACAGCATTAAAGGCAAGAGCAAGAATAGATAGATAAATAAAGGGTAAGAGGGTACGTGTATGAAGATAAATTACAGGATAAAGAGGATAACTAATGGAATATTGGTAACATCAATAGTTATGGCTATGTTACTTGGTGAAACACA
>JAFWZV010000010.1 GCA_017517305.1 Lachnospiraceae bacterium
AACCCACGTATCTAGCTTGGAAGGCTAGTGTTCTACCATTGAACTACACTCGCATATATGCACTAAAGTGTTTTGTTTTACAAGTCGGGGTGACAGGATTCGAACCTGCGACCTCCTGATCCCAAATCAGGCGCTCTAGCCAAGCTGAGCCACACCCCGTTAGGTGATTAAAACTAGTTGTGCGTTTGTGTGGTAGCTTGCTACCTTTCCTTGACGCAAGATAGATTATATTATACAAATTTTCACTTGTCAACATTTTTTTAAAAAAATTATATTAAAATTTGACTTATACATTTTTTGGGGTTAAACTCTTATACTAGCGAGGTGATGTTGGTATGGAAAATTTTATTTTTAGTATTAATTCTACTATGCCTATTTTTTTGGTAATACTATTAGGCTATGTTTTGAAGATGAAAAAGTTTTTGACAGAGGAGTTTGCAGATATGGCCAACAAATTCTGCTTTAATATAGCTCTTCCTCTAATGTTATATCAGGATATATCGAAAACCAATGTAAGAGAAGAGATGGATATTAGATTCTTCTTGTTTTGTCTTATAGTTACAATAATTATGTTTATGTTGGTTTGGTGTATTGCAAAGCTTTTTGTAAAGGACAAAACTATGGTTGGAGCTTTTGCTCAGGCGGGAGCAAGGGGAAGTGCAGCTATATTAGGAGTGGCATTTGTTGAAAATATATGTGGAGACATAGGAATGACAGCTCTTATGATTGTTGCATCAGTTCCATTTTTTAATATGCTTTCTGTCATAATTCTTGTGTGTGAGGCTCCGAGCAAGAGTAATGAAAATATTAACAAAATAAAAAGTTCAATTATAAATATAGCGAAAAATCCTATAATAATAGGTATTGTACTTGGTCTCATTGCTTCTCTTGTTGAACTGAGATTGCCAGTTATTATAGATAGAAGCTTTGACTATGTTGGAAGAACTGCTACACCTATAGCTTTAATTGCTATAGGTGCCGGATTTAATGTTAAGGAGGCTATAGCAAGGCTAAAACCTGCTATAGGTGCATCATTTATAAAGCTGATAGGGTTGCCTATGCTGTTTTTGCCTATAGCTGTTAAAATGGGATTTAGGGATGCAGAAATGGTGTCTATACTTGTTATGCTGGCAGCTCCAACTACTGTAAGTAGCTATGTAATGGCAAAAAGTATGAATAATGATCATGTTCTTGCTTCCAATGTCATTGTTCTTACAACACTTCTTGCTTCAGTTACACTTACTGCGTGGGTATTTATTTTGAGGACTTTAGGGGTTATATAAAAATCTTGTAAAAAATTTCAAAATAGTTCTTGACTTTTTGTCCATATACCTTTATACTAACAAAGGTGTCAGATGACACCAACGTTTAATGGGATCTTAGCTCAGCTGGGAGAGCATCTGCCTTACAAGCAGAGGGTCACAGGTTCGAGCCCTGTAGGTCCCATTTATATGGCGGGATAGCTCAGTTGGCTAGAGCATACGGTTCATACCCGTAGTGTCGAGGGTTCAAATCCCCCTCCCGCTATTTTTTTTATTTAAGAGTTCAATTTTTCAATTATTCAATAATTTTCCAATTAATTAAAATTTAATATTTATTAGGCTCTGTTTTTTGTGTGTAAAAAAACGGTAGTTAAAAGGAGGTATTGGTTGAAAAGAATACAAAACAAGTCCAGGTTACTTTTGATTGCTGGTATTACAAGCTTTGCGGTGATGCTGGTTTCATTGCTTTACTGCAATGTATACGTTAATGAAAATCATGGAATTTCCAACGTTTTTATTAAATCATATTCCTATTTTTCTGTGGTACAACAAGAGCAGAATAATCCTGAAGAATGTAATGAAACTGTAGATTCAGCAGTGAACATAAATTGTACCATAGAATCAATTACTACAACACAGGTATGTGATAATGATTTAACAGAATCTGCCTGTGAAGATGTGTTGATATCTACAACGGAAAATGAAATTACAGAGGAATATATGGTGGAATATACTACAGAATATTATGAAAGTACAGAAATGATTCAGACCACACAGGTTATTGAAGAAGTTACAACAACGGAACATGTACATACATATGCTATGTCTTCATCTTGTGCTTATTATCCCGAGGAAGGGCATTATGAAAAAGTTTGTGTGTCAGAAGGTTATACGGAAGAAATATATGAATGTTATGATAAGTATTGCTACTACTGTGGATCAATAATGGATGATTGGGATTTTGAAGCACTTTTGGAGCATAGTTCAATTCATGGGGCTTATGGGACACAACAGATTGTTGTTGAAACAATTTGGCATGAGCCAATATATGAGGAAATTTGGGTTGTAGATAAAGAGGAGTACTATGAAGAGGAGGTGGTAGTGGAATGCATTGAATGTGGCTACATAGAATAGTCTAAATTTTATTTATTATGGGGATTAGGGTTAAGTAAAATTTAGGAGGACTATAAAATGAAATACAAAAAAGTCATATCATTTATTTTATTTTTACTTTTCATTGCAATTAACGTCAGTTCACCTAGTATTTGCGCAGAGGAAAGTATTGAAGATACTGGAGCAAGTGTATATTCTCTGGGTGAGGATGGTGAAAGTATATTAGTTAGAGGTAATAAAAATACGGTTGGGGATTACGGAGATGTAATTGGGTACGAAGCAACCTCCTCTGCCGGTACTAGTTTTATCGATTATAGAGATTCAGTTCATCATGCAATGGTGGTTACCTCTGCTTCTGGGACTACTGTGGGGTACTGTATGCAACCATATATGAATGGACCAAGTACCAATGCTTATGTTGATTATAATTACATAGAGAATTTGGAACACAGTAATATTTTTGCCGGCTTAGATGAGCTACAGGTGAATAGATGGCGAACATCTTATATTATTGCAGTTCAATATGGTTTTGGAGGAGCTAACGCAAATCCTAATTATGCTGGCGTGAGAAATAAACATGATGGAGGAACCTTTGGCTCATATATAATATCTGAGCAAGGGAAGCTTAAGGTTGTAGATGGCCTTATGATTGGTGGAAAAGTGTACGAAATGACTGAGGGTGAAGCATTGGCTTTAACTCAGGTTATAGTTCATTATGTTGGCAATAGAGGAAGTGATAAGAATATAACAGATTTCATAGGGAATACATACCCTGCCAGCACTTCTGCAGCCTTCAAGCATATGAAGAGATATGCTGATAATGGAGGATTATATTTTGATCAGTTAAAAACCTTGCGTAGCGTGTCTAATGTCTTTGACGCGTATACCCCAACTCAGGTTAAACAGACTATAGATTGGTATGTATATAATTATAATACAGGGCAATGGGATACATATTATGGACAGAAGCTGGGTGAGGAAAATGTGGGCGCAGATAATAAAATACAAATTAAAATTCATTATGCCTCTAAAAATTTATGTAATAAGCTGGTTAAGAATAGTACTGCGGAAAATACTGTTGTTGAACATAATTATGCTCCTTTTGTGGTTAATCGATTAAGTACAACTGCAGATTACTATGATTACTTTTCAGTGACCAACACAAGTTCAATTCCGATAACTGTAACATATAATAATTTGGAAGCGGGAAAGGAACATATTAGTCATCAACTTCTTGGAAACATGGAGTATGATATAGACACCTTTGGTCAAAGTGCAATTGTTACTGTAGACGCTTTGGCTATGTTGAATAATAGTGAGAATCTAGAGCTTAGTGTAAGTACAGGGATTGGTGCATCAGCGGCACCTTGCTATGTGGCAGATACTGGAAGGTATTGTGCCAGAATGTTTAGCTGTGAGAATATACAGGATTGTCTTATGATTGCATCTAATATGGAAACAAGCGTAAGTGCCAATGCATCTGTGGATTATGAAGCTGCTGGTTCCATGAAGCTTAGAAAAATCAGTAGTAGAACCGATGTTACAGATAATAATCCCTGTTATGATAAGACAGGAGCTACATATAATGTATATGCAGTGAATTCTAATCAAGACCAAACAGGAGAATTAGTGGGTACATTTTTAGTTAATTCTGATGGTATCGGTATGGTAAGTTACTCAAAATATAATTCTTTAGATGAATGGAATGGTACTGATTTGAGTAAGACCACATTGACGAAGCTTCCTTTAGGTTGGTATATGGTGTATGAGACTGTTACCCCAAGTGATGGTTCTTATCTTATGGATACTAAAAGGTATTATGTGAATATTACGGCAGAGGATTATAAGGAAACCAAGGTTATAGAAAGCGATGAAAGACCTACCTTTGATCCTATTCCCTTTGAGATTGTAAAGGAATGCTCGGAGGGGGAGAATGTTGGCTCAGCCACCTTAGAGGGGGCTGAGTTTACAGTTTGGTATTATAAGGGATACTATGAAAGCTATGATGAAATCAAAGCTAATAACGTTGCTCCAGATAGAAAATGGATATTTGACACAAGAGTTTCCAAAGCTACTAATAATGCTACGTGTATTATTCATAAGGAGCTTCTGTTGCCAGGAAGCGATGAGCCTTACCTAGATGAGGATGGAGATATGGCTCTTCCTCTTGGGACAATTGTTGTGGAGGAGACTAAGGCACCAGATGGATATATGCTTGAGGGTGCTACATATAATATTGTAAATACTATAGATGGTACTAAGACTTCTATAGATGGACCTTATGTTAGTAAGATTTATGTGGATCAAGGGACAGTTAAGCTTAGTATGGGTAATAAGGTTATTGTGGAAGAGAAACCTATTAGAGGAGATATTAGTATCAGAAAAATAGACGAGTATACTGGGAAACCTATGGCAGGGATACCATTTTTGATAACCTCTGAGACTACAGGGGAAAAGCATGTGATTGTTACTGATGAAGAAGGCATTGCTTCCACGGAAAATAATTTCAGACCTCATAGCGAGAATACCAATAATAATGATGAATATAAAGAGGAGGATACATTAACACCTACAGGAGTTTGGTTTAGCGGTAATAACTCAGATGGAGTATTAGATGATTCTAAGGGTGCCCTGCCTTATGATACATACATTATTGAGGAGCTTCCTTGCAAGGCAAACCAAAATTATTATTTGTATGAAAGCTTTAAGGTTGATGTGGCTGAGAATAATAAAGTGTTGGAGTATGGGGATGTTTTAAATGTACATAAGCCTGAGATAGGAACGGAAGTATTTGATGTTATAGATAATGATAAGGAAATATATACTGGTGATAAGGTTTCGATAATTGACAGAGTGTCTTATAAGTATCTTGAACCAGGTAAGACATATGCTCTTGAAGGGACATTGGTTGTATGGTCTACAGGCAAGCAGTTGGTTGTTGGGGAAAAAAACATTAAAACCTATGTTGAGTTTACACCTAATGGTAGAGATGGAAATATAGATGTACCATTTGAATTTGTGTTAAATTTAAAAGAAGGTGAAAAACTTGTTGTGTTTGAGTATTTGTATGATAAGGAAACAGGAGAATTAGTTGCATCACATCAGGATATAAATAGTTCAAGTCAAACTCTTAGTGTTATACAGAGAGAAAAACCTGAAGAAAATACAACAGAAATCACAACAGAAGTAACTACAGAGGAAAATACAACAGAAATCTCAACAGAAGTAACTACAGAAGAAATAACAACTGAAACAACAGAGGCATCGGAAGTGAAGGGAGAGGTAAAACCACCAGAGGAAGAGATTAATGGTGACGAGGAACCTAAGACTGGAGATAATGTAAAATTATATGGAATTGTATCCTGTATGCTGTGTGCGGTAGGTATGATAATATTTCTTATTCGGTTTCGTAAAAAATATAATAGAGGATAATATCTAAATAAAAAGGGATTATACAATATTTCTACTGTATAATCCCTGATTTTTATTGTTGATCGTATTTTTCAGCTAAATCATTGATGTCACTTCCGAAGGTATCTAAAGGAGTATTAAGAATCTTCTCTAAGTCTTCCTGCTCCTTGTTATCCTGAGCCTTCTTATTCTTCCACCACTTAATTAACATAGCTACAATGATGATTGCACCTACAACAATTACAGCAACAACTCCGATAACTCTACCATTGCTTTTAGCCATAATGTTCTTTGATGCATCCTCTAAACCATCACCAAAGGCTTTAGCTAAATCACCATAATCCCAATATCCATTTACCTTATCGCAGATAATATCAAGAGATGTTTCGTCAATGATTTCTCCTGTATTATAGCCTGCTGCAAAATAGTAATCGTCTTCTTCAGCAATGTATACGATGAGGAAATTACCTTCGCCCTCGAAGAGACGTTCATATATCATATCCTGATATGTAGCATAACCCTCGTACTCACTCTTAGAAGGAGTATTCTCAATTACATAAAGGAATGGGAATACACCAGTCTTGCTATAGAATTCCTTAAAGCCAGATATAAGCGTTTGTTCATTGCTTCTATCAATAAACTTTTCAACACAGGTGTCTTCGTAATAACCATGACTACTGTCAACTGAACCGGTATATTTTTCTCTGTTAAGCTTAGCGTTTGATGAACTCTTGCTTCCGCCAACGGAACTAGAGAAGAGAGCAATCATTATAATTCCAAATATAATAAGGTAAGCTAGAACAGATGCGCATCCGCCGCCACTGCTTGAGTAATATCTTCTTCCGCCTCTATAATAATATCTACGACGTGGTGGAGGTGGCATATGATGACCATGATGATGGTGGTGATGATAACTTGAACCGCTTGGTCTATAACCTCCACCGCTTGGTCTATAACCTCCACCGTATCCTCCGCCTGAACCACTCATACGTCTAGGACCGCTACTTGAACTACTTGATCTGCCGCTTCCTGAGAATGAACGACTTCCGCCTCTGCTTCCGCCACCCATAGAACGACCGCCGCCACCGCGACTTCCGCCACCACCACGGCTACCACTCATAGAACGTGCCATAATTTATCCTCCTTGTTAATTCAAAATTCATATGCTTATTTTACAATGAAAATCTTAATCAGTAAACATAAAAATTTCGATTAATTTTAAAATTTCTGGATATAGATTAATCTTATCTTCACAAAATGAATTAAATATGCTAGAGTAAGGGTTGTTGACAAGAATACAAGTAATATCACGCTATTTGTGTGTTTGCAAAAGTAGTATATATGTAAGGATTTTACTTATTTCAAATAATGATTTATAGTTCAGATTTCGAACTATAGTGTAAGGAGCTTTATTATGCGAATTGGAATGGGATATGATGTGCATAAACTGGTTGAAGGTAGACCTCTTATTGTTGGAGGAGTTACTATTCCGTATGAGAAAGGTCTTTTAGGACATTCAGATGCAGATGTGTTAACTCATGCTATTATGGATTCAATACTTGGAGCAGCTGGGCTTGGGGATATAGGAAAGCATTTCCCGGATACTGACCAGGAGTACAAAGGTGCTGATAGCTTAAAGCTTATGGAAAAGGTTGCACAGCTTATAGATGAAAGCAATATGCTTATTGGTAATATAGATGCTACCATAATTGCCCAGAAACCTAAGATGGCACCATATATTGAAAAAATGAGAGAAAATATAGCCAGAGTGCTTAATGTAGATATTAGCCAGATAAATATAAAGGCAACTACCGAAGAAGGACTTGGTTTTACAGGGGAAGGGCTTGGTATCAGTGCACAATCAATTTGCTTGTTAGAAACAGTAAATAACTATGATTATAGAGATAATTACAATGTGGATGAGGTGGCAAGAGGCTGTGCAGGTTGCTCAGGCTGTGCTATGAATAGAGAAAAGGAGTAAGAAATACTAAGATGGACGATTACACGGGTGATATATTATTCACTTATAACAAGGATTTAGATGCATTAAGACAGCTTTGGGATGAAGCCTTTGATGATCCAGAAGAATTTTCGGATTATTATTTCAGTGACGTGTGCAAGAATAATAAAATATTATCAGCATACATAGCTGATAGGTTGGTTGGAATGATTCACCTAAATCCTTATAATATGTTAGTTAATGGACAAGAGAAAAAATCATATTATGTTGTAGGAGTTGCAGTTACTCTGGATATGAGAGAAAAGGGCATTATGAAAGCCATGATGAAGAAGGTGTCTGAGGATGCAAAACATGAAGGGGTTGACTTTTTGTTTCTCATGCCTGCCCTTGAGGATTATTATAATAATCTTGGTTATAAGAAGATATATAGTACCAAGAGCATGGATTTTACAATTACAGAACCAGAGGATTTTGAGAGAGATGTATCGGATTGCTATGCATCACTTATGCTATGTACGGAGCATATTGATGGTTTAGATGAAGAGACTATGGAGTCTGTGGCAGATATAATCAATGAAAAATTAGAGTTGAATTACAATGTATATTGTAAGAGAGATAAGGCATATTTGCTTAATATGATTGAGGAGCACAAATGTCAATGTGGTAACGTGTGTATGGTCACAGAGCATATGATGTCAGAATGCGAAGATGAGTCGGAGGATATGGACTTAATTGGCCTGTTTTCCTATGATTTATATGATGATACAATGTATGTTGAACGATTTGAATCCTTTGTAGATAACTCTATGGCTCTTATGATAAGTGTGCTTAAGCTGGCAAATGAGCTTTCTTGCTCAAGATGTATTATTACTGTTTCTGCTGGTGATGTGGATGGATATGAGCATATATTAGAAGGCATAGAGCTGGATATAACAGAGGAAAAGGGAATAATGGCTCAAATATTAATTGGTGATGAAGAAAAATATCTTGATATAATGATAGATAACACATTCATTGATGAAATTGTATAAATAGTTACAATTATCATTGTAAATAATAGCTTTAATATGTTATAATTAGTCGATTTGCCATAGGCAAAAACGGCAAAATAATAAAGATGGGAGAAAGACTCATGTATAAGATTTTAAAGAAAGAAGTTATGAATCAGGCTGTTATCATGATGGAGGTGGAAGCTCCATATGTTGCTACACGTTGTGAGGCAGGACAGTTTGTAATTGTAAGGTTGGGTGAGGATGGCGAGAGAATTCCTCTTACAATTGCTGATTTTGACAGAGAGAAGAATTCAGTAACTATTATTTTCCAGGTTGTAGGCTATTCTACAGAGCAGTACGCAAAGCTTGAGGTGGGAGATTCATTTGATGATTTTGTGGGACCTCTTGGCCAGCCAGCTCCATTTGGAAAGTGGAACAGAGTACTTGGTGTTGCTGGTGGTGTTGGTTCAGCACCTCTTTATCCACAGCTTAAGAAGCTTTCTGAGATGGGCGTAGAGTGTGATGTAATCATCGGTGGACGTTCAGCAGAGTTTGTTATTCTTGCTGAAAAGTTTGCTAAGTTCTGTAAGAATGTATATATTATGACAGATGACGGTTCCCTTGGAGAGCAGGGACTTGTAACTAAGAAGATTCAAGAGCTTCTTGACGCAGGAGAGAAATATGATCACTGTATAGCAATAGGACCACTTGTTATGATGAAGTTTGTTGTTGCTACTACAAAGCCAGCTGATCTTCATACTACAGTATCTCTTAATCCTATTATGATTGATGGTACAGGTATGTGTGGTGGCTGTAGAGTCACAGTTGGAGGAGAGACTAAGTTTGCATGTGTAGATGGTCCTGACTTTGACGGATTCCTTGTTGATTTTGATGAGTGCATGAAGAGACAGACCTTCTATAAGGAAGAAGAGCATGCATGTAGAATGAGAAATGCAGCAAACTAACTAATTATAATAATAAGAGATATAGGAGATAAATATTATGGCAAATATGAGTCCAACAAAGGTTCCTATGCCACAGCAGGATCCTAATGTTAGAAATAAAAACTTTGATGAGGTTGCTACAGGCTATACAGCTGAGATGGCTATGGAAGAGGCGTCAAGATGTATTAATTGTAAGAATAAGCCATGTATGACAGGATGTCCTGTTAATGTGCCAATTCCAGGATTTATAGAGAAAGTTGCAGCAGGTGATTTTGAAGCTGCTTATGAGATTATTACAAGTGAGAATGCGCTTCCAGCAATCTGTGGTAGAGTTTGTCCCCAGGAGAATCAGTGTGAGGGCAAATGTATCAGAGGAATTAAGGGAGAGGCAGTATCTATTGGTCGTCTTGAAAGATTTGTTGCTGATTACCATATGCAGAACGGTAAGAAGCAGGAGCTTAATATTGAGAAGAATGGTAAGAAGGTTGCAGTAGTAGGTTCAGGTCCTGCAGGTATTACTTGTGCAGGTGAGCTCGCTAAGAAGGGCTATGATGTAACAATATTCGAAGCTTTACATAAGGCAGGTGGAGTTTTAAGCTATGGTATTCCGGAGTTCAGACTTCCAAAGTCACTCGTTGCTAAGGAGCTTGAGAATGTTACAAATATGGGAGTTAAGATTGAGACTAATGTAGTTATCGGTCGTTCTCTTACTGTAGATGATTTGTTTGAGAGAGGTTTTGATGCTGTATTCCTTGGAACAGGAGCAGGTCTTCCAAACTTCCTCAGAATTCCTGGAGAAAACTTACTTGGTGTTTACTCAGCAAATGAGTTCCTTACAAGAGTAAATCTTATGAAGGGATACAAGAAGGAAGCAGTTCCAACACCTGTAAAGGTTGGTAAGAAGGTAGCAGTAGTTGGAGCAGGTAATGTTGCTATGGATGCTGCTAGAACTGCTAAGAGACTTGGCGCTGAGGAGGTATACATTGTATACAGAAGAGGTGCTGAAGAGGTTCCTGCAAGAGCAGAAGAGGTTGAGCATGCTAAGGAAGAGGGCGTAATCTTTAAGCTTCTTAATAATCCGGTTGCTATCCATGGAGAAGACGGATGGGTTAAGGGTATCGAGGTTGTTGAGCAGCAACTTGGTGAGCCTGATGCATCTGGAAGAAGAAGACCAGAGCCTATTGAAGGTTCAAATTATGTGATAGATGTTGAGACAGTAGTTATAGCTATTGGACAGTCACCTAATCCACTTATTCGGCAGACAACTGAGGGACTTGAGACTCAGAAGTGGGGCGGAATTATTGTTGAAGAGGAGACTAATGAGACCACACGTAAGAATGTTTATGCTGGTGGAGATGTTGTAACAGGTGCTGCAACAGTTATTCTTGCAATGGGAGCTGGTAAAAAGGCTGCTAAGGCAATTGATGAATCACTTAAGGAAATGTAAGAATAGAGGTTTCATATATGGATAATTATATTGAACAAATTATTAAGAAAAATCCTGATGCAAAACAGAGATTATACTTTGTTGGCGCTGTTTTTGTGACTATGCTTGGGGTAGCAGCTATGCTTTTCTATGATATGAGTGTTGGAATAATGGTATTGGCTGCAGGTGCATTTCTTATATATTTTGCTAAGAATGCTCAAAGTATGGAGTACGAGTATGTTTTTGTAAACGCGGATTGTGATATTGCTAGAATATCCAATAAGCAAAATAGAAAGGAAATGTTCTCTATAAAAGGTGGAGATGTTCAGAAGGTTTTGCTTTATAATTCTCAGCAGTTTCAGAATGAACTTGAGGCAAATGGAAATCTAATTATTAAGGATTTTACTTCAGGTGACAAGACAAAACAGGATGATTGGTACATGTTTATGACAAACGACAATGGTAAGACTGTTGCTGTAGGTCTTGAGCTTAATGATAAAACTAAAACATATGTGGAAACCTATTATAAAAATAAAAGTAATATCGCTGGTGTTAATTCATCATTCAGATAACTATAATAAAATCCTTCCGTTAGATGACGGAGGGATTTTTTATTAATTGAAAGTATTGGAATCTGATATAGGTATATTTTTTGGTGTTTAATCGGAAAATATAAGTAGATGAATAATATGAGAGTGAGGGAAATATGGCTGAGAATATAACAAGAGGAATAGTGATGTTTTTGACAGGTGGTATTGTCTATTTTTATTTCGAGATATTTGTAAGGGGATACTCCCATATTTCAATGTTTTTGTTGGGTGGTTTGTGCTTTTGCATAGTAGGTGGAATTGGTGTGAACATATTGCATATGAACAAGCTATTATTAGTTAGATTAATATCTATTATGCTAATTGCATCCTTTGTAATTACTTCGTTGGAACTTGTTACTGGGATGATAGTAAATATGCATTTAAAGCTACATGTGTGGGATTATTCCCAGATGAAATTTAACTATAAAGGTCAAATCTGTTTGTTATATTCTGGTATTTGGTCTTTACTTGGTTTACCATGTGTATATTTTTATGGGCTTATAGACAAGTTTGTCTTGGGGAAAGGAAAAACACGTAGTGAATTGAATTATTGAGACAAAAAAATAGCCAAGCAAATGCTTGGCTAGTTATGTACATATTTTTATGGATCAAGTGGTTCCATCTTGAGACCTTTGTACATCTTAGTATAAAGACTCTTCTCATCGGTATAAAGCATATAACCCCTTGAACCGTCTTTTACAATATAAGCATATTTGTTCTTTTGAACATTCATATAGAGAACTTCGTCAACGTTAAGCTCTTTCGCTTTTGCCTTAGCGGTGTAAACGTTAAGTGGCTCTAACTTGTATTTTTTCACAGCCTGATCTACTGTCATTACAAATACCTCCCATCTAGAGTTACAATTAAATTATCTTGATTACAAATGGGCAAACAAGTATAATTAATCATACATGATAACTTAAGTATAGTATATTAGATAACGAGGTTAAAGTCAACTGTAAAAAAAGAAATCCGACATAATTTTTTGGCTTTTGATAGAGAGGTATAATATGAGTATGATAGAAGAAAGAAAACCCAAATTGTTATTGCACGTTTGCTGTGCTCCTTGTAGCTCACATGTGTTGGAGTTGCTTTCGAATGAGTACGATATAACAGTATATTTTTATAATCCTAACATTACTGATAATGATGAGTATGACAAGCGTTTTGGGGAATTGGAAAGGTTTGTTGGAGAGGCGCCTTTTGCTATGGATGTGAAAACTGTAGATGGTGGATATGATTCAAAAATCTTTTTTGAGATGAGTAAAGGCATGGAGGAATTGCCTGAAAGAGGTGCTAGATGCTATCAGTGCTATAAGCTTAGAATGGAGGAAGCTGCAAGATATGCACAGTTAAATGGATATGATGTATTCACAACATCCCTGTCAATAAGTCCTCATAAGAATGCAAATTGGATTAATGAAATAGGTGCTTTGTGTCAGGAAAAGTACGGTGTGGACTATATGTATAGCGATTTTAAGAAGAAAAATGGTTATGCAAGATCTATACAGTTGTCAAAGGAATATAGCTTATATCGACAGGATTACTGTGGGTGCATATTTAGCAAGAGGGATAAAATAGAAAAAAATAATAATTCCCTTGTTTAGACAAAGGAATTATTGTAAAATTAGAATAAGTATAAGTAAAGGAGGGCTGTCTTATGAAAATAGATGGAATGAGTAATAACTATACAATACCTATAAGTAATGTTGGAAGAGTTACACCAGTTAATGCAGATAATTCTGTGGACAGCTCTGCCAAAGTAAAAGGAGTGTCTGAATGCACTACCTGTGAAAATCGAATGTATGTTGATGGCTCTAATGAGAGTGATGTGTCCTTTAAGGCACCGGGGCATATTAGTCCGGAACAGTCATATGCTAAGGTTATGTCTCATGAACAGGAGCATGTGAGTAATGCTGTTGCTAAGGGTAACGAACCTAATGCTCAACTAATGAGTGCAACAGTTTCCTTGAAGATGGCCACATGTCCAGAATGTGGAAGAAGGTATGTATCTGGTGGATTGACAAAATCTACAATTAAGTATACCGAGTCAATTCCGTATGAAAAGGGTAGAAAGACAATTGAGGGGAGCTTTCTCAAAGGAATGAATATAGATAAAGCTATCTAGGGATTTCTGTGTTTGATTCTATGATAGAGTCCATAATATCAATGATTACTTTTTGTTCGTGTGGATTGAGCTTGTTAAAAGAGTCAAAAAAACTTTTTTGACACATAGAATCTTCAGGTGATAATTCTTCAATTGTGTTGATATCATCAGTGTTAATATCATCTTCGTGTGGTATAATTGCATATATTAGTTCTCTTGGATCGGCATCTAATACTTCGCTTAATTTGATTAGAGTTTCGAAGGATGGATAACGGATTCCGCGTTCTAGATGACTATAAGAGGATTTAGATAAATGACACAACTCTGCCACCTTATTTTGACTAAGATTTAGGGTGGTACGTTTTTGTTTTAGCAAGGAACCAAATTTGTTTTTACTCATTATTTGTCACCTCCTTTTACTAGGAGATTCATGAGGGATATTATTCTTTTTCTAGATAGAGGAGATAGTTTTGAATACAGTTCAAACATTTCGAAGAATTCTTCTCTGTTGCTACATTCCATAATTCCTTTGCTATGCGCAAATGTGTAGGTTGTGTGACTATATAGCATTTCCATAAGATCCGCACCTAGGATTTGTGATAGTTTTGCGATTGCTTCGGCAGAGGGCATACAACGGCCCAGTTCATAATTCATGTAGGCTTGTCTTGTTGTTTCGATTTTGTTAGCCAGCTGGGATTGAGTTAGTCCATGACTTATACGAAGTTCTTTAAGACGGAGCCCAAAATCGTTTCGATTCATAGAGTACCTCCGATTGATGAATAAAGAAAAATTGAACACTAATATTTTAACATATTATATAGAAAAAGCAAATAAAAATTATAAAAGGAGAAGAAGATGAGTAAGGCGGATGAAAAATTTATAACTATGTGCCAGGATATAATATCTAATGGTTTTAGTACTGAGGGAGAAAAGGTGAGACCTAAATGGGAGGACGGAACCTATGCTTACACTCTGAAAAGGTTTGGAGTGGTTAATAGATATGATTTATCTGAGGAATTCCCAGCCATTACCCTTAGGAAAACTTATATAAAATCTGCTATAGATGAATTACTTTGGATATGGCAAAAAAAATCAAATAATGTCAATGATTTGAAAAGTCATATATGGGATTCCTGGGCGGATGAAAACGGCTCTATAGGTAAGGCTTATGGATATCAGCTGGGTGTGAAGCATCAGTATAAGGAAGGAATGATGGATCAGGTTGATAGGGTTATATTTGATTTAAAAAACAATCCTTACAGTAGAAGAATTATGACAAATATTTATGTGCATCAGGATTTGTCTGAGATGAATTTGTATCCTTGTGCATATAGTGTGACATTTAATGTTACAGGGGACAAGCTTAATGCTATATTAAATCAAAGATCTCAGGATGTTTTGGCGGCAAATAACTGGAATGTGGTGCAGTATGCTGTGTTGGTTCATATGATGGCTCAGGTTGCAGGTCTTAAACCAGGAGAATTGGTACACGTTATTGCCGATGCGCACATATATGACAGACATATTCCTATAGTTGAGGAGTTGATTAAGAGACCTACATTTCCTGCACCAAAGTTTTCTATGAATCCAGATGTTAAGGATTTTTATGAATTTACATTGGATGATTTTACAATTGAGGATTATGTGACTGGACCTCAGGTTGCAAACATTCCTATTGCAATATAATGTTATAGAAGGGAGGAAGGCTTTGGTTAATTGATAACAAAGCCTGCGAAATATGGATTTAATTGTTGCTGTAGATAAAAATTGGGCTATCGGTAATAAAGGAGAGCTGTTAGTTTCTATACCGGAAGATATGAAGTTTTTTAGACAAACTACAATGGGAAGTGTCCTAGTATTGGGCAGAAAAACATTGGCAGGGTTTCCTAATGGGTTGCCGTTAAAGGGGAGAGATAACATTATTCTCTCAACCAATGAAGACTATAATGTTAGAGGCGCAACTGTGGTGCATAACAAGGATGAACTTTTTGAAGAATTAAAGAAATATAAAGATAGACAGATATTTGTTATAGGCGGAGGTACCGTTTATGAGATGCTGTTACCATATTGTAAATATGCTCATGTAACTAAAATTAATTATTCCTATGTGGCAGATACACATTTTCCTGATTTAGATGCTTTGGATAATTGGAATGTGGTTGAGGAGAGTGATGAACATACATATTTTGATTTGGAATATTTCTTTTACAAATATGAAAATAGTAATCCTATGGACATAGAATAGAAATATTAGGCTATTTTCTATATAAATCAGATTTTAACTTTGGCATATTGCACAAAAAAACACAAAAAAACACTATGAAATTAACAAATAATACTTTTAAATATAAAATTAGTGTGGTATAATTTCTGTATGTTTATGTATAAAAAACTATTTTATTGGAGGATTATGTTATGGCAGAAGTAATGATGACCTCAGGCTCAAGCTTTGAGGGCTATGAAATTGTAGAATATTTAGGGTTTGTAAATGTGCAAACAGTTCTTGCTTCCAATTTCTTTAAGGGGATTGCAGCGGGAGTTACAGAGATGTCTGACGCAGAGAGTGAGAAGCTTACAAGCAAGCTTGAACAGGCCAATGAGGTTGCTATTGAGAAGCTTATGGGCGTTGCTAAAAGACGTGGGGCTGATGCTGTTATAGGACTTGCACTTAATTATACTGAGTTTGCTAATAATTCTGTTGGAACAATCGCTTCAGGTACAGCTGTAAAGTTAAGAAAGAAGCAGTCTACAATTTCAGTTATTGAGAAAGAACTATATGTAAGTAATTACTATAATAGACTTGTTCCTAGACCTGTAAAGGTTAAGATTGAAGGCAAGGGCAAAGATGTTACAATTGCTGCGAATTTCTACAATTATAATATGGATGACATTAAAGCTATAAGAGCGGATGTTGAGCTTACTAATCTTTATGAGGAAAAGCTAGTAATAAAGAATCTTGATTTTGTTTTTGATAAAGGTAATATTACACTCATTGAATCAAAGGCTATAGAGTGTAAGCTTCCTGCAAAGGATATATTACTTCTTAAGGACTCAAAGGTTACTATATCAAAGTATGTAACTAGTAGAGGAGTTTATGCATGTAATGATTTACCTATCAATGTTTCTATGCCATTACATAGACTTGCTGCCCTTAAGGAAAAACGTGGTATCGATGCTGTTGAGAAGTATAGAACTGATGGTATGATTTGGACATGTAACTGTGGTTATGTTAATGAAGCTGGCGCTGAAGAGTGTGTTGTTTGTTCACGTAAGCAGGAGGACATGAAGAGTACTTCTAAGTTTAATCCTGATGAAATGATTGCAAAGATGCAAACTAAGGAGTATGTAATTGAAATTAAGGATGTCCTTATGGAGTACATTAAGGATATTGACAATCAGTACAGAATGGAACTTCTTGAGATTATGGAATCTGGACTTCAGTATGAGAAGACTAGGGGCAATATGAAAGATACAGTAATTGAGAAGGTTGAGAAGGTATTCGAGGGACATTAATTATTGTAAAAGAAGAGTCTGTGTGATAAACTTATAATATTGACTTGATTAGAGGTGAGAAGGATGGGCTCAGGTCTTAGTATGACCAGCGTAAATAAGATAAAAGAATTAGCTAATGCTAGAGAGTACAGCTTGGCTTTAGAAATTATAGATAGCCAAGATTTATCTAAATCTCTAAACCCACAATTTATAAGATTGTGTGGTGATGTTTATATTGCTAACAAGAGATATAAGGATGCAAGAAAAGTGCTAGTTATGGCGCATAGAATGGCGCCAGAGGCAAAAAGAGTAATATATTCTCTTGTAGATTTATATCTTAGAATGGGATATAAGGAGTTAGCTTCTTTTTACTACAAATTGTATATGTTTGATGCAGAGCCAAACCTTCCACAGACAGACCATATGAACTATATATATAACAAGGCCCAAGGGTGTCCATTTCAGGAGATAGAGACACTCTTGTTTCCTATGTATAGTGATGTTATGGATTATGATTGGTCTTTTGAGTTATTTTTGCTTATGAAGCTTCAAGGGAAAGAGGAGGAAGCCAAAAGAATCAAAGATGATTACCTTGCTTCCTTTAAGAATGAGCCTAATGCCATTCTCCTAGAAGAGATAGAAGAGTCTGGCTCGGAGGATAGAATCAAAGAGTTATTTTATATCTATTCCAAAGATAACGTGACAGATGATTCTTTAGATGAGGAAAAGGTTCGTAACGAAGAAAGACCGTTATTAGAGGCAGATGAATTGAGGATGAATCCAAAGGAAGCAGAGATTCAAATTCTATTTGAGGACAATGAAAAGGCTTCATTTGGTGCAAAACTTAAATACAAAAGACACATAAGAGAGCAAGAAAGATTAGCTAAAAAAGCAGAATCAGGTGAACCAGCTGAGGATCATGAGTTGAATTCTACTGATAATTCTGAAGTTGGAGAGATGCTTTCTCAACCAATGGAACAAGTAGATGAGAATGTTCTGGATTCATCTGATAAAACAGAAGCTTTAGATACCAAAACAGGTATTTTCAAGAAATTATTCTCTAAAATCAAAAAAGAGGATGGTACTGAAACAGATAATGCAGATGAAACTGTTTTTGCAGAAGCTACTATGGATGCAGAAAAAACTGAAATTGTAGAAGCTGAAGTTGAAGAACCTGTAGAAGAAAATAAAAAACTAGATATTGTAGAAGTCGAAAATCCTGTAGAAGAACATAAGGACTCAGCTGTTGATGAAGCTGAAGAAACTGATGAATCTATAGAAGAGGTTGAAGAATCTCGATATGAAGAAACTATAGGTGGATTAGAAGGATTAACTACTACTTTTGAAATTGATACAGAGATTAAAGATACGAACAATGTGAATTATGATGTTGAAGAAGTTGTTCACACTGAAGAAAACATTGATTCGGAATGGACAGATATTGACGAAAATGATTATGACAGTGTTGTCCAAATACAAGATGATGTTGCAGAAGATGAATCCGAACAAGAGTCTTTAGATGTTACAGGAGATTCTGAAATGCATGAGATATATGAAAAGAAAAAAATCTCAATAGTTACTGAGATTGGTGAGGATTCCTTTGCTAATACTCAGGAGTTTGGACAAAGCTATGCTTCCGGCAATCCTTTTGAACAGATGCAAAAACAGGAGACAAAGTCGTCCTTTGTTTTTGAAGAAGTTCAACTACAGCCAGAGGAAGAAGAATTCGAGGTTGATGATTTTACAGAAAGCTTTGAAAGTCTTGGATTTGAAGAAACAGATATTAATACTGATTCTGTTGTAACAGAAGAAAATGTAGAATCTATAGATGTTAATAATCGTGAAGCAGGAACAACTGAAGTAAATGAGTATGCAGAAGCAGAAGCAACTGAAGTAAATGAGTATGCAGAAGTAGAAACAACTGAAGTAAATGAGTATGGTGAAACAGAAACAATTGAAGTAGAGGAGTATCCAGAAACAGTTGAAGTTAATGCATATTTTGAAACAGAAATATCTGAAGATGAAGAAACTGCAGAATCGGCTGTAATAGAAGAATATGCAGGAATAGAATCAGCTGAAGTTGAAGAATATGCTGAAACAGAAACGATTGAAGTGGAAGAGTATGCAGATGAAGAAAATATAACTGAGGCAGAAGAGTACGTAGAGGCGGAAACAACTGAAACAGAAATGTATAATGATTCAGATATAGCATGTGAGCAAAACAGTACTGAGTTCAAAGTAGAAAATACATTTAATAATGAATATGATTTTAATTTTGACTTGGATTCTGAGTTAAGTGAACATGCTAAAACAGATAGTTATGCTGATGTTAATACTGGTTACGTAGATTCTTTAGGAGGGGAGTCCGTTTATCAGACACTTAAAGTAAAAGGTAATTTGGATTATCCGGAATTTAAGTCTACATTGTTTCCAGAATATGGGCAGGAAATTGTTAGTGTTGAAAATAATTTTGACGAGATAATGTCTGTTGCCCAGGATAAAATTAATGAGAACCTCTTAAAAGAGGAGCAGATGCAGAGAGAAGCTGAGGCACTTTTGGCATCTTTGGGAATTGATTTGGGTAGTATCCAATCCACTGTAAAGCCTAATAACGCAAATGAAAGTTTGTATACAAAGGTGGATAGTGTATCAACTTTTGATTCAGTTGAACAAACTGTTATTGCAGAAGTGGAAGAAGAAACAACAGAGATAGATTCTCAAACTACAAATAATTATAGCCCTTCAAGAGATGAGTTAAAGGCATCTTTGAAGATAGATTCTGTTAAGAAAAATATCTTAAAACAAATTAAAGAATATAGATAATTCTTGACTGAGAAGTGTTACTGAAAGGAGGCAAGGCTAGTGGCAATTGATCAAAGAGAAGCATTGATAGCTGCCGTTAGAGCGCAGGTTGAAAAAGAAAAGGCCGCTAAAGCTGCTAAGGAAAAGAAAGAGCAGGAAGCTATGCAGTTAGCTGGCAAGACTCCTTCTAAGAGTTCTAATGCCGACAATAAGCCTAAGTACAAGACTTTATCTGCTGAAGATTTGGCAAAAATCGAAGAGAAAAAGAGACGTAAGCAGGCTGCTGAGCAGGGTATAGATCTAGACGAGTGGGATAGACAACGCGCTGCTGAAAAGGAAGCAGAAGAAGCTGCAAAGAAGGCTGAGGAGGCTGCTAAGGCAGAAGAAGCTAAGAAGGCTGAGGAGGCTAAGAAAGCTGCGGAAGCTAAGAAAGCAGAGGAAGCTAAGAAGGCAGAAGAAGCTAGAAAAGCAGAAGAAACTAAGAAGGCTGAAGCTAATACAGAGTCATCATTAGGCATGAGTGTTGGTATTCAACCAGATAAGTCGGGTATGTCCCTTAATTCTGTAAAGACAGCTACAGGTGGATTGTCAGGTGGTATTGGAGGAACTAAGACTGAGTCAAAGGGATTAGGATTAAGTCTTAAAAATGAGGTTGACGACGCAAAGGCTAAGGCAGAAGCGGAGGCAAAGGCTAAGGCAGAAGCGGAGGCAAAGGCTAAGGCAGAAGCGGAGGCAAAGGCTAAGGCAGAAGCGGAGGCAAAGGCTAAGGCGGAAGCGGAGGCAAAGGCTAAGGCGGAAGCAGAGGCAAAGGCCAAAGCTGCTGAGGAGGCAAAGAAGGCACTTGCACAGGAGAAGGAAAAATTAAGACCTACTAAGCTAGTTGGTGGAAGTGATGATGTAAAGGTTATAGGTGAGGATTCAGAGGATGATTCATTAGCATTCGCTCACGAAGGTGATACTACTATCATTTCAGATGGTTTAGCTTGGAAGGCTACTGATTCTGGTAAGAAACCAGATAGTGATGATATTATTAACATCGTTCCTAATAGAACAACTCCTACTAATGATGTTAAGAGTATGTATGATATGGACGATGATGATGATATATTAGGTGCTGAGATTTCTAAGCTTGCTAATTTTGATGATTCAATGAATACATCAAAGGTAGATGAAGCTAAGAAAGCAGAAGAGGCAAAGAAGGCTGAAGAAGCTAAGAAAGCAGAAGAAGCTAAGAAAGCAGAAGAAGCTAAGAAAGCAGAAGAAGCTAAGAAGGCCGAAGAAGCTAAAAAGGCTGAAGAAGCTAAGAAAGCAGCTGAAGCTGCTGCAAAGAAGAGAGCTGAGGAGGCAGCTGCTAAGAAGGCTGCTGAGGAGGAAGAAGCTCGTAAGAAAGCTGAGGCGCAGAAGAGAAAACTTGAGGAAGCAGAACGTCGTGCGGCAGAGCAGCAGAGACGTATAGCAGAGGCACAGGCTAAGGCTAGAGCTGAGGAGGCTGCTCGTAAGAGGGCTGAAGAGGCAGAGGCTAGAAGAATTGAAGAAGAAGCAAGACGTAAAGCTTTAGAGGAAGAGCGTAAGAAAGCTGCTGAAGAGGCTCGTAAAAAGGCAGAAGAAGAGGCTAGAGCAAAGGCTAAGCAGGAAGCATTAAAGAATGCTGAAGAGGCTCGTAAGAAAGCTGAAGAAGCGGCTAAGCTTTTAGAGGAAGCAAGGAAAGCTGAGGAAGAAGCTGCGCGTAAGGCTGAAGAGAATAGAAAACGTGCTGAGGAAGAGGCACGCAAGAAAGCTGAGTTAGAAGCTAAGAGAAAGGCTGAAGAGGAAGCAAAGGCAAAGGCTGAAGCAGAGGCAAAGGCAAAGGCTGAGGCAGAAGCTAAGGCAAAGGCTGAGGCTGAGGCTAAGGCAAGAGCTGAAGAAGAAGCAAGAATTAAGGCTGAGGCAGAAGCTAAGAAGAAGGCCGAGGAAGAGGCTAAGAAGGCTGCTGAGGAGGCTCGTAAGAGAGCTGAGGAAGCAATGCGTATTCTTGAAGAAGCAAAGAAAGCTGAGGAAGCAGCATTAAAGAAGGCCGAAGAGACTCGTAAGCAGGCAGAGGCAGATGCAAAGAAGGCTGCTGAGGAGGCTGCAAGAAAGGCTGCTGAAGCAGAGGCTAAGAGAAAGGCAGAGGCAGAGGCAAAGGCAAAGGCTGAGGCTGAAGCTAAGGCAAAGGCTGAAGCTGAAGCTAAGAGAAGAGCTGAGGAAGAGGCTAAGAATAAGGCTGAAGAGGAAGCACGTAAGAAGGCAGAGGAAGAGAACAAGAAGAAGGCTGAGGAGGCTGCAAAGAAGGCTGAGGAAGCACGTAAGATTCTTGAAGCTGCTAAGAAGGCTGAAGAAGATGCTCTTAAGGCTGCAGAAGCTGCAGAGAATATTAAGCTTGATCTTACACAGCCAGCTGAGGATGGAAAGCTTCCTATGGCTGCATATTATCTTGAGAAATATACTAAGGTTGAGTCCGTTTCTGATAATATGATTACAATGTTTAATAAGATAGCAAACAAAGCAACTAAGACAAATAACCTTGTTCTTATGGGAGAGCATGGATTTGGTCTCACTGGCTTTGGTGAAGACTTTGCAAGAAGCTTCTATGACATGGGTATCTGTAAAGCTAAAACTATAGCAAAGATAAAGGCGGCAGCACTTAATAAGGTAAAGCTTGCTGATGCTATGTTAAAGCTTAAGGATGGATGTCTTGTTGTTGAGAATGCAGGTCTTATAGCTATTGAAAAATTAACAGAGCTTGTAAATCTTGCCGATTCATCTAATAATAATGTAATCCTTATTCTTACAGGAGAGAAGGGTTCTATTACAAGATTACTTGAAACAGTAAATGCTGTATCAGGCAAGTTTGATAATAAGATAGATGTACTTAACTTAGGTAATAAGGATATGCTTGCTATAGCAAGAGGTTACATTTCACAGAGAGGCTTCAAAGCTGAGGAATCAGTTGATGGAACTATAAGAAATCAGCTTATGGCTATGGAGTCTGGCAATATCGATAGAATGATTAAGACTATTGATGACGCTATGGTGAAGTGTGAGGAAAGAGAAAAGGCTAAGGGCAACACTGGTAAGAAATATTTACTAAGTGAAGATTTTAAATAATTATTGAAAAATAAAGCGCTAATGTTATAATCAAAGTATTATGGCATAAGGCGCTTTATTTTTTACATGGCTTTGTGATTCAAATAAAAAATAGGAATAAGAGGACATAGGATGAATATAGATATTGGAATAGATCTTGGAACTGCTAATACTGTGATTTATATTAGAGATAAGGGTATAGTTGTCAATCAACCATCAGTTGTAGCTTATGAAGTAAAAGGAAAAAAGGTTATAGCTATAGGCAACAAGGCAAAACGTATGATGGGTAAAACACCAGAGGAGTTAGAGGTAGTAAAGCCTATAAAAAATGGTGTTATATCCGACTACACTCTCACTGAGAGAATGCTTAAAGCTTATGTTATGGCTGCGATGCAAAAACGTAAGATATGGGGCAAGCCAAATGTGTGCGTATGTGTTCCTAGTGGAATTACTGAGGTTCAGAAGAGAGCCGTAGAGGATGCAGTATTTCGAACTGGAGCTAAGAAGGTGTATATTCTTGAGGAGCCATTTGCAGCAGCTATAGGAGCAGGAGTAGATATTGAGTCCAATAAGGGACATATGGTTGTAGATATAGGTGCAGGTACTACAGATATAGCAGTAATATCTCAGGGTGGAATCAATTATAGTGCGTCGGAAAAGGTTGGCGGTGATGATTTTGATGAAGCCATAATAAAGTATATGAAGAAAAGACACAATGTGCTTATGGGTGAGGTATCTACAGAACAGCTTAAGCTTGAGATAGGTTCTGTGTATCCGAGAGAAAAGGATGCAGTTGGTTATGCCAAGGGTAAGGAGTTGGTAAGAGGTCTGCCTACAAAGGTGCCTGTTAAATCATCAGAGATAATTGAGGCCTGTGAGGAAGTTTCTGATATGGTGATAAATGCAATAAAATTGGCATTGGAATCAACTCCTCCAGAGCTGGTGGGAGATATTTCAGAATATGGAATTATCTTAACTGGTGGTGGTAGCAAGATATTTGGTATGAATAGATTGATTACTGAAAAAACAGGTGTAAGAGTTAGAAGAATTGAATGTCCAGAGCTTGTTGTGGCTACAGGTGCTGCAAATGCAAAGGATTATGTGCTTAATAGTGAGCATGTGACTGTGCTTGAATCACAGCAGGATTTCTAAAATATTACCTAAGGAAGAATATATGAAAAGATTGGATTATGAGTATAATCAAGGCTTTTTGCCTTTAAATAGAATAGAGATGGAGCTAAAGGGATGGGAACAACCAGATTTTGTGTTTGTTATCGGAGATGCATATGTGGATCATCCATCCTTTGGACCAGCCATAATTAGCCGTATGTTAGAGGTTAACGGCTATAAAGTGGCAATGATTTCCCAGCCAGATTGGAAGAATACAGATAGTATTGATATATATGGAAAACCAAGGCTGGGTTTTCTTGTGTGCGCTGGAAATATGGATTCTATGGTAAATCATTATTCGGTGTCAAAGAAAAGAAGAAGTCAGGATGCCTATACTCCAGGTGGACAGATGGGTAAAAGACCAGATTATGCCACTGTAGTATATTGCAATTTGATAAGACGAAAATATAAGGATGTTCCTATAATAATAGGAGGAATAGAAGCTAGTTTAAGAAGATTGGCTCACTATGATTATTGGTCAAATAGATTAAAGCATTCAATATTGGTTGATTCCCAGGCAGACATACTTGTGTATGGCATGGGAGAAAAGGCTATAGTTGAGGTGGCTGATGCATTAAATAGCGGGATTGAAGTGAAAGACATAACCTTTGTTCGTGGTACTGTATATAAATCAAAAA
Organism: Lachnospiraceae bacterium; assembly: GCA_017517305.1. Classification (GTDB taxonomy): domain Bacteria; phylum Bacillota; class Clostridia; order Lachnospirales; family Lachnospiraceae; genus Coprococcus_C. The sequence goes on from JAFWZV010000010.1 coordinate 25,013, forward strand.
ACATATATGATATGGAAGAACATATTACTCTACCTAGCTTTGATGAATTGGTAGAGGATAAGCTTAATTATGCTAGAAGCTTCAAGCTTCAGTATGATAACACAGACCATATTACAGCTAAAATACTAATCGAGAAATATAATGATCATCAATATGTTATACAGAATCCTCCGGCAACACCTCTTACAGAGACGGAAATGGATAGAGTATACTCGCTGGATTATATGAGAACATATCACCCTAGCTATGAAGCCGCAGGAGGTATTCCTGCTATATCTGAGATTAAGTTCAGCCTTGTAAGCAACAGAGGTTGTTTTGGTGGATGTAGCTTCTGTGCTTTAACCTTTCATCAAGGAAGAACACTTCAGACTAGAAGCCACAAATCTATTATCGAAGAAGCAAAGAAGATGATATGGGATCCTGAATTTAAGGGATACATTCATGATGTTGGTGGGCCTACAGCTAACTTTAGAATAAAGGCTTGCGATAAGCAGGTAAAACATGGTGTATGTAAGGAACGTCAGTGTTTATTTCCTAAAACATGTCCTAACCTAAAGGTGGATCACAGTGATTATCTTAAATTGCTTAGACAACTGAGAGAGTTGCCTAATGTGAAGAAAGTATTTATACGTTCAGGCATACGTTTTGATTACCTCATGGCAGATGCTGATGATGAATTCTTCTATGAACTTTGTAAGCATCATATTAGCGGACAGTTAAAGGTGGCGCCTGAACATATTACGGATAACGTTTTGTCTAAGATGGGAAAACCTGAGAATTCGGTATATAGAGCTTTTGTAGAAAAATACAAAAAGGTAAATGAAAAGCTGGGCATGAAACAGTATTTGGTACCATATCTTATGTCTTCACATCCTGGTTCAACAATGAAGGATGCAGTAAAGCTTGCAGAGTACCTTCGAGATTTGGGATATATGCCGGAACAGGTTCAGGATTTTTATCCTACACCATCAACAATTTCTACTTGTATGTATTACACTGGTGTGGATCCTCGTACAATGGAAAAGGTGTATGTTCCTATATCGCCACACGAAAAAGCAATGCAAAGGGCGCTTATACAGTATAGAAATCCTAAAAATTATGATTTAGTTCATGAAGCGTTGACTATTGCCAAACGAACAGATTTGATAGGCTTTGATAAAAAATGTCTCATAAGACCAAGGAAAAATGACAAGAATTTCAGACCACAGAATGAAAATCCTGGTTCGCAAAAAGCCAAGAAAACCAAGAAAACAATACGAAATGTCCACAAAAAGAAGAATAAATAGTATACCCTTACGCACTTGAAAAAATACAAAAGACAGTTCTAATATTATTGCGAAAGGTATTCAAATATGATATTATGTGGGTAACAATGTCGAGGTATATAACCTATGACATAAAAATAGAAAATGGAGGAATAAATTATCATGTCAAAGAAAGTAGTTTTAGCAGGCGCATGTCGTACAGCGATTGGTACTATGGGTGGAACACTTAGTAACACTCCAGCAGCAGAGCTTGGTGCAATCGTTATTAAGGAAGCCTTAAACAGAGCAGGAGTTGCTCCGGAGGCTGTTGATCAGGTATATATGGGTTGTGTAATCCAGGCTGGTTTAGGACAGAATGTTGCACGTCAGGCATCTATTAAGGCAGGACTTCCAAATGAGATTCCAGCTGTTACAATAAATGTAGTATGTGGTTCAGGTCTTAACTGTGTAAATATGGCAGCTCAGATGATTATGGCTGGTGAGGCTGATATCGTTGTAGCTGGTGGTATGGAGAATATGTCAATGGCTCCATATGCACTTGATAAGGCTCGTTTTGGATATAGAATGAACAATGCAGTTATGAAGGACTGTATGGTAAATGATGCTCTTTGGGATGCATTCAATGATTACCACATGATTAAGACAGCAGATAACATCTGTGAGGAGTGGGGAATCACTAGAGAAGAGCTTGATGAGTTTGCAGTAAAGAGTCAGCAGAAGGCTGAGGCAGCTCAGGCAAATGGCGCATTTGATAAGGAAATCGTTCCTGTTACAATTAAGACTAAGAAGGGAGAAATCGTATTCGCTAAGGATGAGGGACCAAGAGCTGGTACATCTATGGAGGGTCTTGCAAAGCTTCGTCCTATTAACAAGGATGGCTTCGTAACTGCTGGTAATGCTTCAGGTATCAATGATGGTGCAGCAGCTATCGTAGTTATGTCTGAGGAGAAGGCTAAGGAGCTTGGTGTTAAGCCTATGGCTACTTGGGTAGCTGGTGCTCTTGCTGGATGTAGACCAGAGGTTATGGGTATCGGTCCTGTTCCTGCAACTCAGAAGGTTATGGCTAAGGCTGATATGAAGATTGAGGATTTCGATATTATTGAGGCTAATGAGGCATTTGCAGCTCAGTCAATCGCTGTTGGTAGAGATCTTGGTATTGATGTTGACAAGCAGCTTAATCCAAATGGTGGTGCAATTGCACTTGGTCACCCAGTTGGTGCTTCAGGATGTCGTATCCTTGTAACACTTCTTCACGAGATGGAAGCTAAGGATGCTAAGACTGGTCTTGCAACACTTTGTATCGGTGGCGGTATGGGTTGTGCAACTATCGTTAAGAGAGATTAAGTATAAATATTAAGGAGATTCATAATGGAATTTATAACTTATGAGCAGGATGGATACGTAGGTATCGTTACTATTAATAGAGAGAGAGCACTTAATGCTCTTAATAGCCAGGTTCTTGAGGAGCTTGAGGCTACATTTGATGCTATTGACTTAGATACTACTAGAGCAGTTATCCTTACTGGTGCTGGTGAGAAGAGCTTTGTTGCTGGTGCTGATATTGGAGAGATGTCAACTCTTACAAAGGCTGAGGGTGAGGCATTCGGTAAGAAGGGTAATGATGTATTTAGAAAGATAGAGACATTCCCACTTCCAGTTATTGCAGCTATTAATGGCTTTGCACTTGGTGGTGGATGTGAGATTTCTATGAGCTGTGATATCAGAATTTGTTCTGAGAATGCAGTATTTGGTCAGCCAGAGGTTGGTCTTGGAATTACTCCAGGCTTTGGTGGTACTCAGAGACTTGCTCGTCTTGTAGGCGAAGGCATGGCTAAGCAGATGATTTACACTGCTAGAAATATTAAGGCTGATGAGGCATATCGTATTGGACTTGTTAATGCAGTATATCCTCTTGAGGAGTTACTTCCAGCAGCTAAGAAGATGGCTGCAGGTATTGCTGCTAATGCTCCAATTGCAGTACGTAACTGTAAGAAGGCAATTAACGAGGGAATGCAGGTTGATATGGATGCAGCTATCGTTATCGAAGAGAAGCTTTTTGGTGATTGCTTTGAGACAGAGGATCAGAAGGCTGGTATGGGTAACTTCTTAGAGAAGGACAAGGAGAAGAAGCTTAAGGTAGTTCCTTTCCAGAATAAGTAGTTATTAGATTAATAAGTTTTTAACACAGTAGGGTGGTCAAATTGGCCATCCTATCCGTGTGAAATAAGGATGTTTGATGGAACGAAACGTATATGAATTCTATTTGAACATCCAAACAAATATATTTTAGGAGGACTTAAAAATGAAAGTAGGCGTTATTGGTGCAGGTACCATGGGTCAGGGTATCGCTAAGGCATTCGCTATGGTTGATGGTTATGAAGTAGCTCTTTGTGACATCAAGCAGGAGTGGGCTGAAGGTGGTAAGGACAAGATTGCAAAGGGCTATGCAAAGCTTGTTGAAAAAGGAAAGATGACACAGGAGAAGGTTGATGCTATTTTAGCAAGCATTACTCCAGGTCTTAAGGAAGATCTCTGTGCAGATTGCGATTTAATTGTTGAGGCTGCATTCGAGGATATGGGCGTTAAGAAAACTACATTTGGTGAGTTAGATAAGATTTGTAAGCCAGAGTGTATCTTTGCTTCTAATACATCATCACTTTCAATCACTGAGATTGGAAATGGTCTTACTCGTCCTATGATTGGTATGCATTTCTTTAACCCAGCTGACAGAATGAAGTTAGTTGAGGTTATTGCTGGTGTTAACACTCCACAGGAGACAGTTGATACTATTGTTAAGATTTCAGAGGAGATTGGAAAGACTCCAGTACAGGTTAATGAGGCAGCTGGTTTCGTTGTTAACCGTATCCTTATCCCAATGATTAATGAAGCAGCATTCATTAAGATGGAGGGAGTTTCAGATGTAGCTGGTATTGATGCAGCTATGAAGCTTGGTGCTAATCACCCAATGGGACCACTTGAGTTAGGTGATTTCATCGGACTTGATATCTGTCTTGCAATTATGGATGTTCTTTACAATGAGACAGGTGATAACAAGTATCGTGCATGTCCATTACTTCGTAAGATGGTTCGTGGTGGAAATCTTGGATGTAAGAGCGGCAAGGGATTCTATATCTACAATGCTGATCGTACAAAGACACCTATGGATGCTCAGTAAGAGTAACCGAATTTATATGTGTTAAATAATTAGGAGGAAATAAACAATGGATTTTACTTTAAGTAAGAAGCATGAGATGGCAAGAACTCTCTTTAGAGATTTTGCACAGAATGAAGTAAAGCCTCTTGCACAGGAAGTTGATGAGACAGAGTGCTTCCCAAGAGAGACAGTAGAGAAGATGGCTAAGAGCGGATTCTTAGGAATTCCTGTACCAAAGGAGTACGGCGGACAGGGTTGTGATCCATTAACTTATGCTATGTGTGTTGAGGAGCTTTCAAAGGTTTGTGGTACTACAGGTGTTATCGTTTCTGCACATACATCACTTTGTGTAGATCCTATTCAGACTTATGGTACTGAGGAGCAAAAGCAGAAGTATCTTCCAGACCTTTGTTCAGGAAAGAAGTTAGGTGCTTTCGGTCTTACTGAGCCAGGTGCTGGTACAGATGCACAGGGTCAGCAGACTAAGGCTGTTCTTGATGGAGATGAGTGGGTTCTTAATGGATCTAAGTGTTTCATCACTAACGGTAAGGAAGCAGATGTATATATTGTAATCGCAGTTACCGGTATCGTTGAGAAGAAGGGTCGTCCTTTCAAGGAGATTTCAGCATTTATCGTTGATAAGGGAACTCCAGGATTTACTTTCGGTACTAAGGAGAAGAAGATGGGTATCAGAGGTTCATCAACTTATGAGCTTATCTTCACTGACTGTAGAATTCCAAAGGAGAACTTACTTGGTCAGAAGGGTAAGGGATTTGCAATCGCTATGCACACACTTGATGGTGGTCGTATCGGTATTGCAGCTCAGGCTCTTGGTATTGCAGCAGGTGCTCTTGAGGCAACTATTAACTACGTTAAGGAAAGAAAGCAGTTTGGTCGTTCAATCGCTCAGTTCCAGAATACTCAGTTCCAGTTAGCTGATATGGCTACTAAGGTTGAGGCTGCTAGAAACTTAGTATATAAGGCAGCTATGAAGAAGGCTCAGTACCAGATTGATCATAAGACATCTTACGGTGTTGAGGCTGCAATGGCTAAGTTATATGCTGCAGAGGTAGCTATGGAGGTTACTACTAAGGCAGTTCAGTTACATGGTGGTTACGGTTACATCAGAGAGTATGATGTAGAGCGTATGATGCGTGATGCTAAGATCACAGAGATTTACGAGGGTACTTCAGAAGTACAGCGTATGGTTATCTCTGCTGACTTATTAAAGTAAGGAGGTACAGGGCGTGAAGATTATAGTTTGTATTAAGCAGGTACCTGATACTAAGGGTGGAGTTAAGTTCAATCCAGATGGTACATTAGATAGAGGAGCAATGCTCACAATCATGAATCCTGATGATAAGGCTGGTCTTGAGGCAGCTCTTAGAATTAAGGATGAAACAGGCGCAGAAGTAACAGTTATCACAATGGGTCTTCCAAAGGCTGAAGATGTTCTTCGTGAGGCTATGGCTATGGGCGCTGACAAGGGAATCCTTGTTACAGATAGAGTTCTTGGTGGTGCTGATACTTGGGCTACATCAACTACTCTTGCAGGTGCAATTAGAAACTTAGAGTATGATTTAATCATCACTGGTCGTCAGGCTATCGATGGTGATACTGCTCAGGTTGGACCACAGATTTCAGAGCATCTTAACATCCCAGTTATCTCATATGCTGAGGATATTAAGGTTGAGGGTAACAGCGTAATCGTTAAGAGACAGTATGAGGACAGATACCATATGGTAAAGGCCCAGATGCCATGTCTTATCACTGCTCTTGCAGAGTTAAACGAGCCACGTTACATGACTCCAGGTGGAATCTTCGATGCATGTGATGCAGAGATTACTGTATGGGGTAGAGCAAATCTTGTTGATGTAGATGATGCTAACCTTGGACTTAAGGGATCACCTACAAAGATTGCTAAGGCTTCTGATAAGGTAAGAAAGGGTAGCGGAGAGAAGGTTACTCTTGATCCAGCTGAGGCTGTTGATTACATCGTAGGCAAGCTTAAAGATAAGCACGTAATATAATAAAAAGGAAAAGTGGTGAATAAAATGGGTTTAGAACAATATAAGGGAGTATATGTCTTTGCACAGCAGGTTGATAACGAGTTAAGTGGAATCGCATTCGAACTTCTCGGTAAGGCTAAGGATCTTGCAAAGGACTTAAACACAGATGTTACAGCAATTCTTATCGGATATCAGGTTAAGAATCTTGCTGACGAGCTTGCAGCATATGGTGCTGACAAGGTTATCGTTGTAGACGATCCAGAGTTAAAGGAGTACAGAACAGAGCCTTATACACACGCTATGGCTTCTGTTATTAACGAGTATAAGCCAGATATCGTATTAGTTGGTGCTACAGCTATCGGTAGAGATCTTGGTCCTCGTGTTTCAGCAAGAGTTGCTACAGGTCTTACTGCAGACTGTACAGTTCTTGAGATTGGTGATTTCCCAATCAACCCAATCCCTAATCAGGAGCAGAAGCACAATCAGCTTCTTATGACTCGTCCTGCATTCGGCGGTAACACAATTGCTACAATTGCATGTCCAGATAACAGACCACAGATGGCTACTGTACGTCCTGGTGTTATGCAGAAGATTGATAGAATCGATGGTGCTAAGGCAGAGGTTATCGAGTTTAATCCTGGATTTACTCCAGATAACAAGTATGTAGAGATCCTTGAGGTTGTTAAGTCAGTTAAGGATACAGTAGATATCATGGATGCTAAGATTCTTGTATCAGGTGGACGTGGTGTTGGTTCAGCAGAGAACTTCAAGATTCTTCAGGATCTTGCAGATGTTCTTGGTGGAACAGTAAGCTGCTCAAGAGCAGTTGTTGATTCAGGTTGGATGGAGAGAGATTATCAGGTAGGACAGACTGGAAAGACTGTAAGACCAAATCTTTACTTCGCAATCGGTATCTCAGGTGCTATTCAGCATGTTGCAGGTATGGAGGAGTCAGATATCATCATCGCTATCAATAAGGATGCAGATGCACCTATCTTTGATGTAGCTGATTATGGTATCGTTGGAGATCTTAACAAGATCGTTCCAGCTCTTACTGCAGCTCTTAAGAATGAGATTGCTAACAAGTAATAGAGATAAATAATTAAAAGGTTTATTAGAGGTTATTATTTCTTTGTGAATAATAACCTCTTTTTTATAAAAAAACCCATATAAACGTATATTTTATAAAGAATAAAAAATAGAATAAATCAATACGTCAGTATTGAAATATATACAAATATGTAATGTTGATTTTTTAATAAAAAACATTGTAGCTGTGTAGGATATTTACTACATTAGAATGGTGACTTATTTTTTCTTTCTGTGTATAATCTTTGTATAAATTTATGGAGGAAAGCATATGGCATTAAAGTTAAAGGATGAACCGGTATCTACAGTTCAAAAAACTGGTTCGGATTATATTAATAGAGATTATTCAAAAATGGCAGATGATATATTGAAGGGTGAAGAAGAACTTCCGGAAAGTAGATATTCTTCTAGTAATACATATCAGTCCATGCATAATGATATGAAAGGACTAGATGCAAAGTTTGAATTAGATGATTATACTTACCAATATAAGGATAGAGGATATTCGGGTTTTAGTAAATTTGATACTGGAAGAACTTATCCTAGACTAAACTGGTTTTCAAAAGTTAGTGATGATCCTACATCGTTATATATATGTATTGTGGTGTGTGCAGTTTTATTTTTTATGTTCTTGCATAGAGGAATGTCGGCAGTGTCAGATTTGAACCGAGATACAGTTGAGGTTGAAGCAATTGTAACATCTGTAGACCATAAGGAAGAGTATGTAAAAAGAGGAAGAAGATCTGGCCGTTGGGTTGATAGATACAGAACTACTTATGAGTGGGTTGGAGAAAATGGTGAAATACAAACCAATACTAGGATTTACGATGAAAGAAAATTTTCAGTAGGTGATACTGCAATTGTTACAGTTTCCAAATATAACTTAAATGAGGAAATAGATTCAAAATCTACCGCTAAAGGAAAGGCTGCTTCCGGTTTTTCTTTTTCTATTGGAGCGGCAGCTATATTGGCGCTATGCATTATTCGTCTAAAGAAAATACGGGAAGAATGATATATATTTTATATAGAAAAGGTGATATAATATAGTGTAGATGCATGTCTACACTATTTTTGCATTGGGGTGATAAAATGGATAAGAATACAAAAGATTTAATGAAAATCATACAATGGTTATCCTGTGTATTTTTGACAATTTCCATATTATATTTTGTTATAGGAGAACTATCCTCGGAGAAGGAAGCCTACTTTAAGGTAGGGGGTAGTATGTCTTTTAATGATGGATGGGAGATGGTGACTTCTGATGGAATGAAAACTCCTATTGAGGTTCCGGGTGCTTGCGGAATTAAGAGTGGAGAGATCTTGAGAATAGAAAAGCAACTTCCGGAAGATATGGAGGGTGCATGGATTTGTATTAGAAGTACGCAACAGGATATTAAAATTTCTGTAGATGATGAGGTAATAAAGTATTATAGCACAAAAGGTACAAGAAGTTTTGGAAAAAATAGTGTAAGTGTTTATGTTTTTGCAGAACTTACCCCAGAAGACTCAGGTAAAATTCTGAGTATGGAAATTGTGAGCCATTCTCCTTATTCGGGTTACGTAAATAATATGTTAATAGGTGATAGAGAACAAATATGGACAGGATTAGTTAAAAAATATCTTCCTGTAACAATACTTGCCCTGTTTATGTTGTTGCTTAGTGCTATGCTTGTATTTTATTGTATAGTGATTCGCTGTGTGTACAAGAAGAATATGGATATATTTTATCTTGGATTGGCTCTATTAGTAGCATCTGTGTGGATTATAGCAGAATCCAAGCTCAGACAGATATTTTTGCCAAATAGTACTATTGCAAGTGACGTAGGCTTTTTCATGATAATGTTAATTCCATTTCCTTTTTTGGCATACATAAATAAGATACAGAAAAGTCGTTATGAAAAAGGTTATGTTATAGTTGGTATCTGTGCTGTGATTAATTTTATTGTGTCTACCTTTTTGCAATTTGCCGACATAAGAGATTTTTCGGAAACAATGACAGTCTCTCACGTGATTATAGTTGCCTTTATAATTTTGCTTTTTGCTACTGTAATTATAGATATAAAACATAAGAGAATTGTTGAATATAAAGAAGTGGCTTTAGGACTAGCAGGACTTATGTTGGCTGGAATAGGAGAGATATATCAGGTGTATGATGAGGCTGCTGTTAATAATGGTATTGCTTTATGTATAGGTCTTGTTTTCCTGTTCTTTATGGCTGTAATTCAGACGGGAAGAGATTTGCTACAGTTGGAAAAGGAAAAACAAATTGCTGTGGCAGCTAGCGAATCAAGAACTATGTTTTTGGCCAATATGTCTCATGAGATAAGAACTCCAATTAATACCATAGTAGGTATGAATGAGATGATTCTTAGAGAAAACCATAATAACGATACTAGAGAATATGCTAAGAATATAGAGAATGCAAGTAAGCTTCTTATGGGACTTATAGATGATATATTAGATTTTTCTAAGCTTGATGCTGGAAAACTTGAAATATGTGAGAATCCATACAATACAGCTATGATGCTTAAGGATGTGTTCCTCGGTGCAAGTGTCAGAATGGAAGACAAGGATATAGAGGTTAAAATAGATGTTGATGAAAAATTACCATCTGTATTAAACGGTGATGAGATTAGAATCAAACAGATATTTAATAACCTACTTTCTAATGCAATAAAATACACTGTGGAAGGAAGTATAAATATATCTCTTAAAGGTGTATGGAATAAGGAAATATATTATCTTGAATTCTCTGTGGCGGATACAGGAGTAGGTATCAGAGAAGAGGACTTGCCTACGATTTTTGATAGCTTCCAGAGAATGGAGTTAAAAAGGAATAAATATATTCAAGGCACTGGACTTGGATTAAGTATAACTAAACAATTAGTTGAAAATATGAATGGAACAATAAATGTTGACAGTAAATACGGAAAGGGAAGCTGTTTTACTGTAACCATACCACAGCAGGTAGTGGATCATAGACCGATGGGGGATATAAAGAGTGCATATTTTGCACCGGATTTAAATGGTGATACACGAAAACAGATCAAATTCAGTGCGGATAAGTCAGTACTCATTGTTGATGATAACGATATGAACTTAAAAGTAATGCAAGCATTGTTGGGAAAAACAGGTTTAAATCTGACTTTTGCATCTAGCGGTATAGAATGTGTAGAAAAGTGTAAGTGTAATAAATATGATTTAATATTTATGGACCACATGATGCCTGAGCCAGATGGTATAGAAACCTTGCATTTGCTTAGAAATGATTCCCAGGGTATGAACGGTGATTCTATAGTTGTGGTATTAACGGCTAATGCAATAAAGGGTGCTTCTGAGCAATATCAGAAAGCAGGCTTTGCGGATTATATTACTAAGCCAGTGGAGTATGCTAAGATTGAGGAAATCCTTGTAAAATACTTAGGAGATGGAAGTATTGAAGGTAGAAGCGGAGCAGATGCTTGGAGTGATGATGAAAATGATGATGTAGATGAAATTCATAATAGTAAAGTTATTGCTAATGATGAGTCAAAACTCTCATATGTATTGGATAAGGAGGAAGGATTAAAGTACTGTGGAGATCTTGAGGATTTATATGAAGAAGTACTTGGGCATTATGTAAAGAATGCTACAGCATATAAAGTGGAATTGGGAAAATATTATAACGAAGAAAATTGGAAGGAATATGCTAGAGTAGCACATACTCTTAAGAGTAATTCTCTGACTATTGGTTTGAAAGAATTTTCTGAGGTTGCCAAGGAGCAAGAATATGCAGGAAAAGCAGAGGATAAAGCTTTAATCACTGATAGATATGATTTTTTTGTAAAATGCTTAGAAGAGTCCATAAAAACTGTTCAAGCTGAACTTGAGAAGTAAGTTTTATATTATAAGTTAAGGTAGGGAGTTATTTGGCATCATTAAAACATGTGAATTTTATAAAGGTATATAGTAAATCAACGGATTATTTTGGCGGAGATCAATCCTGGTGGAAGACAGAGGATGATTCTATGTGTGATTTCGGTTGTGGCGTAATAGCTTTGTGTAATCTGGAATTATACTTGGATGGAGAAGCAGTAAAAGGGATAGCTTACGAGGATTACAAACGCTATGTAGAAAAACGTCGTGGGGAAGCATATTTTCTTAATAAGGGAAAAGTTCTTGGACGGATGGGACTATTACCTCTTATTATGGAACGTGGGTTAGATGGATATTTTAAATCTAAAGGTTGTGATAATGTTATATCCTGGTGCCCTACAATAAATAAAAAAAGATTGAGAAAGCTTATTGAAAAAATGCTTGAGGCTAATATTCCTGTTGTGGCATCTTATTATGTGTTTAACAAGAAAAATAAACTTGACTTGTATACATACAATAAGAAGACAAAGGAATTTGATAAGACTTCGGGAGCTAGAAGACATTACTTCAACATAGTGGGCATAACAAGAAGAAAAGGTAGAGATTTACTTGTGATATCTACATGGGGAAGAAGATATTATGCAGATTATAAGCAGTGGGAGCGAAAAATAAGCTTATTTTCAAATATTTTGTATGTGGAGAGAGGAAAAAAAGATGAATAGAAAGACAAAGATAAGATTTCAGATGCTTGGATTGGCAATTCTAAAAATAATAAGTTTGCTTACCCTTGTAGGAGTAATAATCTGTACTCCTGTAGGCTTTGTTAAGATGGTAATTAAATCTGCTGAAGGCGAAAGTGATGGAATGCTTTTGCTGGTTGCTATAATATGCTTGGTTGTTTCACTGCTGACCGGAATAATATTTAGATATAGCTATAAGAGAGTGATTGTGAAGAATGTACTTGATGTTGAGCTACCAGGTTACACATGGTCTCCTAATGATGGATTTGGTCAGGGACTTATAGATTCCAATATTAGATTAGTGGAGGCGGGTAATAAGTATAAATCAGAGGATTTTATATATGGAGAATACAAAGGCTATCACTATGAACAGGCAGATGTAAAAATAGAAAATGTTGTAACAGAGAGGGTTGACTTTGGAAGACATAGACATACAAAGGTTAGAGTTTTTAAACATTTTGATGGTAGAATGATTATATTAGACTCACCTGTATATGTAAAAAAACCTGTATATGTATTTTCCTATTATTTTGAACATAGGTATGGTGGATTATATGATAAGCTTACATCAGAGGAGCTAAAGGATAAGGTTTTTGGAGAACTGTTTGATGTAAAGGTACAGATGGGTGGAAGCGCAAGGACAATTCTTGATGAAAAAATGAAAAAGATTTTGCTTGCAGCATATAATAAATACAATAAAATTGCAGTACATTTTCAAGATAAAAAGATGTACATAGCAATTAACACAAAGGAAAGTGCTTTTGATTGGAGATGGACTAGAGGCTTTAGCTTCAAAAAGGAGGTTGAAGCTGCTAGGGATCAAATATATGTAATTAAGGATATTGTAGATGCACTTACTTCTGAAGATGTTTCAGATAATAATTCAGATGATAAAATAAAGATGTAAAAAAATATAAAATGCTTAAATCGAGGTATTGTAATGATTAGAGAAGTTTCGTTAAAGGATATATCAGATGGCAGAACCTATACGGAAAATGATATGGTTAAGGCAGATACATCTGGCTGTGCGGGGTGCTACAAGTGTTGTACAGGAATGGGTAGTTCCATAGTGCTAGACCCTTATGATGTATGGCAGATTAAGACTGGTCTTGGAAGAAGCTTTCAGGACCTGCTTAATGATGGTAGTATAGAGCTTAATATGGTGGATGGACTTATTCTTCCTAATCTTAAAATGGGAGAGGATGAGCGATGTTCTTTTTTGAATGAAGAGGGTAGATGCTCTATACATAAATTTAGACCTGGAATCTGTAGAATATTCCCTTTGGGAAGGATATATGAGAATGGAGATTTTAAGTATTTTCTCCAAAAGGATCAATGCGTTAAGGACAATCGTGCAAAGGTTAAAATAAAAAAATGGATTGATATAGGCAATATTCCTGAGAACAGAAGATTTATTAACGAATGGCATAGCTTTATTAAGTTTGTGGGTGAAAAAAACATTAATCTTAGAAATACGGGACGTGGAGAAAGCATTAATGATATAGCTATGTATGTCCTAAATGTATTCTATGTTTCAGAGCTTTTGAATGAAGAACAGTCTAAGGTGGTTGACGAGGGACTGTTTTATATGATAATAATGAATAAGATTGATAAGGCTAATAAGGTGATTGATACCTTAGGTTAGTTTGCGAAAAGTTGGTTTACATAAATCTAGTCTATTGAGATTGGATTATTAGACTGACGTAATATAAAACAAAAAGGAGACAAATTATGCTTGGAATTATTGGTGCAATGGACGAAGAGGTAAATAAGCTAAAGGAAGTAATGGAAGATGTTGAAATTATGACTAAGGCTTCTATGGATTTTTATAAAGGAACAATAAGTGGCAAGAATGTAGTTGTGGTTCGTTCTGGTATTGGAAAGGTAAATGCAGGAATCTGTACCCAGATATTGGTTGATTGCTATGGGGTAGATGCGGTAATTAATACAGGTATTGCAGGAAGTTTGAATGCTTCAATTGATATAGGAGATGTGGTTCTTGCAACTGATACACTACAACATGATATGGATGCTACAGGCTTTGGTTATGAGCCTGGAGTGATTCCGAGAATGCCAATATCTACATTTGTCGCTGACGATAAGCTAAGAGCATTGGCTAAGACTTGTTGTGAAAAAGTTAACCCTGATATTAAGGTATTTGAGGGAAGAGTGGTAAGCGGTGACCAGTTTATATCAGACAAGGCAGTTAAGGAAAGAATAACTACTCAGTTTGCAGGTTTTTGCACAGAGATGGAGGGAGCAGCCATAGCTCAGGCGGCATATCTGAATAATATACCATTTTTGATAATTAGAGCAATCTCGGATAAGGCTGATGACAGTGCTACTGTAGATTATCCAACCTTTGAGGCAAAGGCTATAGAAAATAGTGTTAAGCTTATGAAAGAAATGATTGCAAATTACTAGGAGGATTAATATGGACAAAATAGCAAGCTTTACAATAGATCATACAAAGTTACTGCCTGGAATATATGTATCTAGAAAAGATAATGTTAATGGAAATGTTATAACAACATTTGATCTTAGAGTTACCAGACCAAATTATGAGCCAGTTATGAATACTGCTGAAATTCATACTATAGAGCATTTGGCTGCAACCTATCTTAGGAATCACGAGAAATACAAGGATATAACAATTTACTTTGGACCTATGGGATGTAGAACAGGCTTTTATCTTTTGCTAGCTGGAGATTACCAGTCTAAGGACATATTGGAATTGGTGATTGAAATGTTTGATTTTATTAGTAAATATGATGATGAGGTTCCTGGGGCAAGTGCTAAGGATTGCGGTAATTATTTGGATATGAATCTTCCTATGGCAAGATATGTTGCAAAGAAATATGTTGATGAGGTATTGGTTAACATAGAAATGAATAGATTGGTATATCCTGAATAATAGAATATAAGCTTAGAAAGAAGAATGCATATGATTGATAAGCATTCTTCTTTTAGTTTGTTCCATAGTATTTACCACCTAAAATATGGTAAAGATTATGGATAAATAAATAATCATTTTGTGCCGATATATAATTTGAGGTGTATATAAATGATTAGATTATTAATAAAAGTACAAAATAGGCCATTTTAATAAAAAAAAAATCTATATTTTGTATAAAATAGCAAAAAAGGTATTTTATTTTAGAAAACATTGTGCTAGAATTGTAAAGTAGTATGAGTAATTATGGGTAAGTGTAATTATTTATGCTTTTGATTGAGAATATACATATTAATTATAGAAGAAAGACCTTAAGAAAGGGATAAGAGGTGGGAGAATGAATTTCAAAGACAAATTAACCAAAAAACTTCTTGAAACAGGAAAAAAGCATAGGCTGTTAGTGTATCCGACTCTGGCATTAGTGGCTATTATTACAGCTATTTCGCATGCTGTATATTGGGGCAGAGGTAATGGCAAACGTTTTGTTGCGTCAGCCATGATTATGGTTATGCTCTTTACTCAATCTCTATTCCTTACATCATCGGCAAATGTTACTACTGATGAAGGACAGGCTGGAACATCTACAGAGATTAGTTCACAAATACCGGATGGACCAGTAGCTACGGATAATGGAGAGCTTAATGTGGTTTCTGTTGAATCCACAGATAGTACAACAGAGGCGACAACAGAAAGTACATCTATGGATATAATCAATCCTGATGAGTTAAATCAGATAATGAATAATACTGAGGCAACTACAGAGGAAGCTTCAGATAATACAACAGAGGCTATAGCTGATGGACAGAATGTGCAGGATACAACAGAGACTGTAGCTGATGGTCATGAAGTTCAAGACACAACAGAAGCTGAGGTGGGTGCATCTACAGAGTCGACAGAGGCTACTGGTGAGAATCCAACCAGTGTATTAACTAATACACAGTTTGGCTTAAATGGTGATACAACTGAAACACCTACACCACAGGGGAATATTGTAAATATTTATAGAGTTGATGAGAATAATGTTGCACAGGGAATTATACCTATTGCATCACATAATTATGGCTTCAATGCAGTAGCTGATGATGATACAGTCATTGATTTAGATCTTCCGGCAGCAGCAACTGTTCTGGCTGCTTATGCAGGTGAAAATCAGGATCCTAGTCATTTTAAAATCAATGGTTTATACGAGGATGTAAAATGTGATGGAATAAGTTATGCAGGTGATAAAATAAGAGTTAAAAAGAATGCTAGTGGTACATATAACATCTATTGTAAGATTACTAGAACTGCTTACCCTGTTATAATTGACGTGGATGGACAGACTGTTAAGGATGTGGCTACAGCTGATGCCAATGCCGCACTTGGAACAATTAATCCAACAGCTACTTACAATGTTCCTGCTAAAGATGCAAATATATATAAGGGATGCGAAGGTGAAGGCGCTTATGGCTGGGGAAAGAATTACATAGGTTTGAAATATGATGATGTTCATCATGATGTAAATGCTTCTATTACTATTGATGATGCAACCTTAAGCACTACCTATATCGAGCTTAAGGCGAGCTGGGAGATGCAGACTGTTACAGTCACTTATGACTTTGTTAGTGATGCAGACGAACATATCGAAATAGAAGGAGAACAGAACACAACAAAGACTTATCAGTATGATGATTCGAAGGTTTTACCTTTGAACGGTGATACAGTCAAGACTACTAATGAAGGATATTATTTGGTTGGTTGGTCTGAGGATGGCTCAGCTACTGTAAAGTATAAGGTTGATGGAGAATACATTAACTCCAAAGATTTAGTGACAAAGGGAGCAGATATAAAAGCTGATCCTAATATGGTGGGTAAAACACTTACAGCTGTTTGGGCGTATAAGAATAATACTCTAGTAGCAACTGGCAATGGAGTGGTTAGTGGCAAGAGTACAGTAACTGTAACAGGAACCTATGGAAATAGTGTTAATAGTATTATCTCAGCTAAATATGAAAAGGACGGTAAGGCAAACTTTGGTTTGTTAATATCAGATACTGATATTGCAAATGCACTTAAGAATTATGGCATAGTAATTAAACCATACGAATCTGCAAATGGTATTGTATCCTCATATAGCATATCAGGTGATTTGGATAATATAACAGACCCTGCAGGTGCAACTATAAATCTTACACTTACAGACTATAATAGACCAGATGGAGATCAGACATTCCCTTGTAAGTTGATTATAGTTTCTAATCAAAGAGAAGTATCTCTTGATCCAACTACAATTAAGCATCATAACAACAACGGTATTCCTAAGAAGGAATATGATGGCAATGACATTATAAAGGTTAATACTCAGGCTGATGTAAATGAAAAGGTTGGAAGTGATGATGTTTATGTAACATTTGATGAGCAGGCAATATTAGATAATGCAAATGCTGGAGAGGGTAAGGCAATTACTCTTAGCAATGTTAAGCTAGATGGCGACCAGGCAGATATGTATAAGTTAACTGATCTTGTAGATGGTAGTACAACCCTTAGAGTTGAAGGAATTGCAACTGTTACAAGAATAGCTCTTACCGTAACAACAAGTTTGGCAGAGGGTTCAAGTGACTCTATATTGTTTGGACAGGAAAGTCCTGTTTATACAGTTGATATAGCAAGCCCAAGTCTTTTGGCTCCAAATGATTTGACTAGATATAACAAACTTGATTCTGCTGCTGCTAAGGAAGCGTTTATGAAGCAGGTTATAGGCTTTACTGGTACATGGGATACTACTAGAACACTATATAGTCCTGCTAATTCATATACTATAACACCAGTATTTAGTAGTGCAGGCGTAAACTATTCTGTAGATGCTACTGGAATTACTAAGACATTTACAGTTGGTAGAGATTCTGGAGATGGACATTATGCATTAAGTCCAGAACCAGTAAATGGCTATTATCCAAAGCTGACAATCACAGCAAGTGGTGGAAAGTATGAAAGAGTTAGATTGATAACAGATGAGTCAGATATAGCAGAGGGTTCAACTCCTTCTGAGGTTGTGAATATGTTCTCAGAGTCAGTAACTATTACTGATGATATGACCAACGGAACAATTATGTTCCAAATGTACGATAACGATACAGGAGCTATAACATATCCTGTTAAGCTTACAGGTATTAATATTGATGGCTCAGGTCCAACCTTGGTTGATTATACAGTATCACCTAATGTAAAGTATTTTAATGAATATAAATTTGGTTCGTATTATCATGCACAAACTATAGAGGGAACATTAGTTGAAAGTGTTGATATAACATTTGACTATCATACAGATGATAGTGAGTGTGATAAGCTGGTATATTACTTCACAGATGAAGATGGTAATACAAAGAGTGAGTTTAATGGAGAGGTTAAGCTTCTTAAGAATGCAATGACTAATAATTATACAGCAACTGTTACCATAGGTACAGGTGTATCAGGACAGCTTGTTGTTTATGCAGTTGATACAACTGGTAATCCTTCAGGACAGAGTAAGGTTAAGCTTACAGAAGCTATTAATTTTATCAAAGAAGGACAGTCAGCTGAGAACTATTATGAGTGGATGATTGAGAATACAATTAAGTCTGCAGACATAGTAGTTACAGATTTGAATGGTAATGGTACTGATTCTGGCGTCTGGTACAATGGATTGAATTTCAATGTACTTGCGGTAGATTCAGATAGTGGAGTTAATAAAATTACTTGGAGCATTACTGACCCAACAGGAACAGTTACTCCTATAACTGAAAGTGCACATGATAGTGTTGCAATGGTTATTAATCAGACTAAGAAGGGTGAAGCTACATCATATGGTAAGCTTACTGCATATGATTTCAATACCTCTATATCAGGTGAGGACGCTTTGGTTGGTGAGTATTATGTAACAGCAGTGTTATATGATAATGCAGGTAATAGTGTTCCATTAGAAGATAAGGGACCTTTCCTCTTCGATGGTAAGGCACCTCGTATTGAATGTGATGACTATGAAGCAGAGGGTGATGAATATCTCTCTGGAGTAGTATTTGATTTCAATGTAACTGAGGGTGAAAATGAAAGTGGTGTTGCAACAGTACAGCTTTACTATGGTTCAGAAAGCGAAGAAACCTTACTTGGCAACTGGGGACCACAGGATAGCTATTCCAAGGAGATTACTTCCAATGGTACTTATATTGTTGTAGCAACAGACGTTGCAGGTAACGTTGCAAGAAGAGAAGTTACATTTAGTGGAATATCAGATGTTATTCCAACAGAACCAATAATTCAAGTAGATGGAACATTGGGTAATGATAATTGGTACATTGAGGAATTACCTACAGTAACTATTCTTTCAGAGGATGAAACTACTGATGGTGTACCTGTTACAACAACCTACAAGCTTACAGTTGGTGGCAATCAGATTCAGGCCAATGTTGATGATGAGGAAGAGGTAATAAATATTACCAGTGAAGGTGAAATCCTTCTTGAGGCATGGAGTAAGAGTAAGGCTGATTGTACTAGTGCTGTTGTTTCAAAGAATATAAAGATTGATATTAATGGACCTAAGATTACAATTACAGATTCTTCAGTGGATTCAGAGGGTAATACATTGATAAAGTTCACAGTAACTGATGAGATTAGTGGAGTGGATCCTGAAGAAGTATATGTAAATGGTGAAAAGGTTCAGGTGACAGAGGATGCTGGTGTTGTTACTGGAAGCTTTGTTGCAAACAATGACCAGACATATAGTATTGTAGCAAGTGATATTGCTGGTAACGAGTCTGATGCTACAGACTTTGCACCTTTAACTCTTAAGGTTAGTCCAGTAATAAATATTACTCCAACAGGAGCATATATTGATGCAAAGGTAATAGCAGGAACATATCCAATATCAGATTGTTATATTGCTTACAAGAAGGCAAGCGAGAATGATTATGATACTGCATTAAGCAATAAGCACAAGGAAGATTACGGTATTAGCATGGATTATACCTTCAGAAACCTTGACTCAGATACTGTATATGATTATAGAGTTTATGCTATAGCTTCAAATTCTAATGAGGTTAAGGTTGTAGAGGGAAGCTTTAGAACAGCAGACCTTACATCAACTGCTACAGTATATGGTAGTGTAACCTATGCGGAGGATATTCCTGATGCATATAAGACATATCCGGTTTATGTAGCTTTGTATGATGCAAATACAGTAATTGCAGGTGTTCAGCTTGAAACTGCTGATGATGTTGATTACATTTTCAAGAATGTAGCTGACGGAAATTATAGAATAGTTGCATCAAATGGAATGCTTAATGAAGTTAGTACAGTAACAGTAACAAAGGGTGGTATTTCATATCCTACTGATTACGCAGCTAAGGGCGGAGTACATTTTGTGTTAGATGGATTAAGTACTGATGTTGTAGTTGAGGATAACTCAATTAGTATAACTGCAGATGGACTTGATAAGATATACAATACAGCACTCTATAACGGAAATGTTACAGACGAGGATCTTGAGGTTGTAGAAGCTGGTGGTACTGTAAATATTACACTTTACGCAAGCTACATCAACGTGAGTGGAGTTGATAAGACAACAGAGAGTATATTTATAGATAAGATAGGCAAGAATGGTATTATCGAGAGATATATTCAGCTTTATGTGGTTAAGGAAGTTAAGGATGTTGATGGAAAGCTGGTAAATGGTACTCCAACTAATATCACAAGACTTGCAGAGCCAGTTACAATATCATTCCCATTAGGCGATTTGTCAGGACAGAAGGTTTATGTAGCATCTGTTCACCAGAGTGGAAATGATTATGCATATATTAACTGGGCTGGATCAGATGTAACATTATCACAGAATTATGTGACTATATCTACAGACAGGTTCTCAGTATACGCACTTTATAGACTTATTGAGACTAAGAAGGAGTATACAGTTAAGTGGATAGATGGTGATGGTAATATTATGAAGACTGAGACTGTTGTTGAGGGTAATGCAGCAACACCGCCAGTTGAGATACCTAAGAAGGCAGAAACTGAGAAGTACACATATGAATTCTCTGGTTGGGATACAGATTATAGCAAGATTGGTAAGGATACAGTTATCTCAGCTTGGTTCGTAGCTAAGGAGAAGGAGGTTACCCCACCACCAACTACTGAACCACCGGCTACTGAGGCACCAACTACTGAAGCACCAAAGGATGACAATAATAAGAATGACGGTAAGGATGATATAACTAAGGAACCTACAAACTATCCATATATGGGTTCTGGTATATCACCTCAGACTGGAGATGAGATGCCAATCATAGCACTTATTGCACTTATGATTATCTCAGCATCTGGTATGGTTGTACTTAACAAAAAGAAAAAAGAAGAATAAAAAATAGACATAATTTTCCATACATATTATTTTAAGTATTTCAAATAATACTATTAAGACAAAAAGTCTTAATAAATATATGGAGGTAAATTACAATGTCAAACACAAATTCAAACAATTATGCTGCACCAAATGCAAAGGAAGCAATGAATAAGTTCAAGATGGAGGTTGCTAGTGAGCTCGGTATTAACCTTAAGCAGGGTTACAATGGCGATTTAACATCTCGTGAGAACGGTTCAATCGGTGGAGAGATGGTAAGACAGATGATTAAGAGACAGCAGGAGCAGATGTCAAATAAGTAATTATTAGACTATAGCTTAATGTAATCATCAAATATAAAGGCTTGTTTAATTATATGTAATTATTTAAGTAATAAATGCATATATATTAGACAGGCCTTTTTCTGTGTAAGAAATAGTTTACTATCTAAAACTTTAAACTAATGGTACAGTATTTTATCAAGGATATTTAGTGAAAAAATATAGACTTGTCTTAATTCTTGTGTTATAATCCAAGGAATAGTGCGTTTTGCAATATAAGGAGGAAAGACGAATGAGTTTATCAGTTGAAAAATTAGAAGGAAGCATGGCGAAGCTTACTATTGAAGTGCCAGCAGAAGAATTTGAGAAGGCTATGACAGCTGCTTATCATAAGCAGAAGAATCAGATTGCTATTCAGGGTTTCAGAAAGGGTAAAGTTCCACAGGCTATGATTGAGAAGATGTATGGTCCTGAGGTATTCTATGATGAAGCTGCAAATAGACTTATTAATGAATACTATCCAAAGGAATTAGAAAACTGTGAGGAAGATATAGTTTCTAATCCAGAGATAGATGTAGAGCAGATTGGTAAGGGCAAGAGCTTTATCTTTACTGCAGTAGTTGCAATTAAGCCAGAGATTAAGATTGGTGATTATAAGGGTGTTGAGATTGAGAAGATTCCTACAGAGGTAACTGAGGATGAGATTCAGGCTGAGCTTTTAAAGGCACAGAAGGAAAACTCAAGAATAGTACCAGTTGAGGATAGAGCAGCACAGATGGATGATGAGGTTCTTATTAACTTTGACGGTTATATGGACGGTGAGGCTTTTGAAGGTGGAAAGGGTGAGAACTATAAGCTTACTCTTGGCTCACATTCATTTATCGATACATTTGAGGATCAGATTGTTGGTAAGAAGATTGGTGATAGCTTTGATGTTAATGTTACATTCCCAGAGGAGTATCATGCAGCTGATCTTGCAGGTAAGCCAGCAGTATTTAAGGTTGAGCTTCTTGGAATTAATGCAATTGAATTACCAGAATTAGATGATGAGTTTGCAGCAGAGGTTTCTTCATTTGAGACATTTGCAGAATACAAGGAAGATGTAAAGAAGGTACTTGAGGTTAAGAAGGAGAAGCAGGTTAAGTCAGAGAAGCAGGCAAAGATTCTTGAGAAGCTTTCTGAGACAGCTGAGGTTGAGCTTCCTGAGGCTATGGTTGAGTATCAGCAGGAGCAGATGTTCGCAGAGTTTGAGCAGAGCATGATGTATCAGGGTCTTCAGATGGAGCAGTACTTAAAGCTTACTAATACATCTAAGGAAGAATTACTTGAGAGAATTAAGCCAGATGCTGTTGCAAGAATCAAGACAGGCCTTATCCTTGAGGAGGTTGTAAAGCTTGAGGGCATTACAGCTACAGATGAGGAGTTTGAGGAGCAGCTTAAGAACATGGCTAACGCTTATCAGATGGATGTTGAGAAGATTAGAGAGATTATGGGAGATAAGGAAGCAGATTCAATTAAGAAGGATGTTTGCTCTAGAAAGGCTCTTGATTTCTTAGTAGAGAATTGCAAGGAGGTATAATCCATGTCATTAGTGCCTATGGTGGTTGAGCAAACCAGTAGAGGTGAGCGCTCATACGATATTTATTCAAGACTTTTAAAGGATAGAATAATATTTTTGGGAGACCAGGTAAATGATACTACTGCAAGTCTGGTTATTGCACAGTTATTATTTCTTGAGTCAGAGGATCCTACAAAGGATATAAGCCTTTACATTAACAGTCCAGGTGGCTCAGTTAGTGCAGGTATGGGTATATACGATACAATGAATTATATTAAGTGTGATGTTTCAACAATCTGTGTTGGAATGGCTGCAAGTATGGGAGCATTTCTTCTTGCAGGTGGTGCAAAGGGTAAGAGATATGCACTTCCTAATTCAGAGATTATGATACATCAGCCTTTAGGTGGTACAAAGGGTCAGGCATCAGATATTAAGATTCATGCTGATCATATTATTAAGACAAGAACAAAGCTTAACACTCTGTTGAGTGAGGCAACAGGAAAGCCACTTGATATAATTGAGAGAGACACTGAGAGAGATAATTTTTTAAGTGCGCAGGAGGCTTTAGAATATGGTCTTATAGATCATGTTGTAACAAGCAGACAATAAATTAAAAGAGGTGGCTGAAATATGGCTAATCGTACAGACGATAGAAAAAAACCAAGATGCTCCTTCTGTAATAAGTCACAGGAGCAGGTTAGAAAGTTAATAGCAGGTCACAATGTATATATATGTGATGAGTGTGTTGATATATGTTCAGAGATAATTCAGGATGAATTTGAGGCTGACTATATTGATACAGACATTAATTTATTGAAGCCAAAGGAAATTAAAGAATTTCTTGATGATTATGTGGTTGGTCAGGAAGCTGCCAAAAAGGTGCTTTCTGTTGCAGTGTATAATCATTATAAGAGAATTTTGGCTGAGAAGGATTTTGATGTTGAACTTCAGAAGAGTAATATTATTATGATAGGACCTACTGGTTCAGGTAAGACATATCTTGCCCAGACCTTGGCGAAGCTTCTGAATGTTCCATTTGCTATAGCTGATGCAACCACACTTACTGAGGCTGGTTATGTTGGTGAAGATGTTGAGAATATTCTTTTAAAGCTTATTCAGGCGGCAGATTATGATATTGACAGAGCACAGTGTGGTATCATTTACATTGATGAGATTGATAAGATTACGAAGAAGTCTGAGAATGTTTCTATAACAAGAGACGTATCAGGTGAGGGTGTACAGCAGGCACTTCTTAAGATTATTGAAGGAACTGTTGCATCTGTTCCACCACAGGGTGGACGTAAGCATCCAAATCAGGAATTTATACAGATTGATACAACTAATATCTTATTTATCTGTGGTGGTGCCTTTGAGGGCATGGATAAGATAATAGAGAATAGAGTTGGTAAGAAGTCTATAGGCTTTAATGCTAATGTAATTTCTAAGACTAAGGAGCAGGATAACGAGTTACTTAAGCTTGTTCAGCCAGGTGACTTTATAAAGTATGGACTTATTCCAGAGTTTATAGGAAGAGTACCTGTATCAGTTACATTAGATTTACTTGATGAGGAAGCATTAGTTCGTATTTTGTCAGAGCCAAAGAGTGCTATATGTAAGCAGTATATGAAGCTCTTTGAATTAGATGGAGTTGAGCTTGAGTTTGAGCACAAGGCTTTACTTGCTATAGCCAAAGAGGCTATGGACCGTAAGACTGGTGCAAGAGGACTTAGATCCATTATTGAAAAAGTTGTTATGGACCTAATGTATGAGATTCCAACAGATGAGTACATCGAGAAATGTGTTATAACAGAGGAAGTTGTGACAGATGGAGCAGATCCTATAGTTACTTATTCTGACAAGCCAAGAGCTAAGAAGAATAATAACTTCCGTAGACATATTAGAACAAGCAGTGCAGATAGCATAGCTTAAAATTATATGGTGAATAGCTTAAGCAATGCTATTCACCATTTATTTTAGGAGGGATAAAAATGGTTATTAAGAGTGCAGAATTAGAAACTGTGTGTGGAATAACAAGTAAGCTTCCAGATAATGAGCTTCCTGAGATAGCATTTGCAGGAAAGTCCAATGTAGGAAAATCATCATTAATTAATGGTTTGTTAAACAGAAAATCATTGGCTAGAACCTCATCCTCACCAGGAAAAACACAGACAATTAATTTCTATAATATTAATAAGGAATTATATTTTGTGGATTTGCCGGGATATGGATACGCAAAGGTTTCTATGGAGATAAGAAATAAATGGGGTAAGATGATAGAAAAGTATTTGAATACTTCAAAGCAGCTTAAAACAGTATTTTTGCTCATAGATATTAGACATGCACCTGGAGAAAATGATGTGACAATGTATGATTGGATTGTTGCAAATGGATACAAACCGGTTATTATAGCTACAAAGCTAGACAAAATAAAGAGAAGCCAGAAGGACAAGTGTATTAAGATAATAAAAGAAAAACTTAAGCTTACTTCTGACACAAAAATAATCCCCTTTTCCGCAGTTTCAAAGCAGGGAAAAGAGGATATATGGAATCTTATTCAGTCAACCATAGCTGATTAATCAAATATTCATATATTGCTGAGCTTTTGCCACGCCAGTTGTTGCATATAGTCTCAGCCTGTGACTTAGTTGGTACATCGAATTTTAAGTCTATTAAGGTTTCGCGTCGGTCCTTAATAATGCATTGTACGGTGTACCAGTTAGAGTCATTGTAAAAATAATCTGCATATATTTCAGACTCATTCTTAACATTAATTTTCTCCTGGGATAAGTATTCCAGAATATCCTGTTTAATCGCATAGGGAAGACGATTCTCAAAATATGAGAGGGCTTCTTCTCCTTGGGTTGTTATCTTATAGTGAATAGTATCTCTAATAGTATCTGTGGATATAAAGTCACTACTAATCATTTCACTAAGAACTTCGTGAAGATTAAAAAGATTAGTGTAACCTTTTCCTACAACAAAATTAGATATAAGAGTATTGGTCATTGTATAATCAGTTCTGTCTAGCATAAAAAGAACGATTAATTTGTATAATAGTAAACCTTCCATGGGGTTCCTCCTAAGTAGAGATGTTACCATTATAAAACATTGTAATAAGTAAAATCAACACAATCGAAAAATATATTTTTGTGTTTACCTTTTTGTATTGATATGTTATCATTACATTGTTTAATTGAGAGTTTAAGAATATCTGGAAATAGTTCAATATTTTACCCACAAGATAATTAATAATTACATACTTACATATTAAAGGAGTTATTATGGATTTTAAGAAAATGTCAATTGCCGAATTAAGGCAGTATGCAAAGGATAAGGGATTAAGAGGTGTTTCAGCACTTAAGAAACCAGAATTGGTTGATTTACTTGAAAAGGTTGATATGATGACATCTAAGAATGTAGCTAATACTCAAGAAGCTTCTGAGCAGGAGATGTCAGCTGATAAGTCAGAATCAGTAGAAGCAAAAACTCAGGTGGATAATAAAACAGATAGTACACAAGCACAAGAAAATAAAGCTGTGGCTTCTAAGCTTATGGTATATGATGGTCAGGAATATGATCCTAATTTGGATAGTGGACAGATGGCTTCTGGAATTCTTGAGGTTATGGAAGGATATGGATTTATCAGAAGTGATAATTATCTTCCTGGAGATAAGGATATTTATGTAGGGGCTCCACTTATTAAGAGATTCAACTTAAAAAAGGGTGATATACTTGAAGGACCAATAAAGGTTAATGATCAAGGTAGTAAGTTTAGCGCACTTCTCTATGTAAAAAGCATTAACGGAATGCTTCCTACTGAAGCGGCAAAGAGAATTCCTTTTGAACAGCTTACTCCTATATTCCCTGATGAGAGAATAAGACTTGATCAGCCAGGTGCACCTGTATCTATTAGAATAGTTGATTTGCTTTCTCCTATTGGTAAAGGTCAAAGAGGTATGATTGTATCTCCTCCTAAGGCAGGAAAGACAACATTACTTAAATCAATAGCCAAGAGTATTAGCACTCAGAATAAGGACATGCATTTGATTGTTCTTCTTATAGATGAGCGTCCAGAGGAGGTTACTGATATAAGAGAGTCCATAGAAGGAGAAAATGTGGAGGTTATTTACTCTACATTTGACGAGCTTCCAGAGCATCACAAGAGAGTTTCAGAGATGGTTATGGAGAGAGCTAAGAGGCTTGTAGAGCATGGTAAGGATGTTGTGATTCTTCTTGATAGTATTACAAGACTTGCCAGAGCATATAATCTTACTGTTCCACCAAGCGGAAGAACCCTTTCAGGAGGTCTTGATCCTGCAGCACTTCATATGCCTAAGAAATTTTTCGGTGCAGCTAGAAATATGAGAGAGGGAGGAAGCTTAACTATCCTTGCAACCGCTCTTGTTGACACAGGAAGTCGTATGGATGATGTGGTATTCGAGGAGTTTAAGGGAACTGGTAATATGGAGCTTGTTCTTGACAGAAAGCTTTCAGAGAGAAGAATATTCCCTGCTATAGATATCGCTAAGTCAGGAACTAGAAGAGATGACCTTCTTCTTGACCTTGATGAGCAGGAGGTAGTAAATGGTCTTCATAAGGCATTTGCAGGTGTTAGAGCAGAGGAGTCCATAGAGGAAGTACTTAAATTATTTGTTAAAACTAAGGATAATAAAGAGTTTGTTAACACTGCAAAGAAGATGTTTGTAAAAAAGTAGCACATTTTATGCTATAAAATGCGAAAAAGTACTTGAAATGTTAGCATTGCTATGTTAGAATAGCTTTTGTTGTGAGTATGAAGAATCAAGGCGTTTGCCTGTTCTCATAGAGTATTTTATTTGTAAAGAGGTGAAAAACATGAGAGAAGGAATCCATCCAGATTATTATCAGGCAAAGGTTGTTTGCAACTGCGGTAACGAGTTCGTAACTGGTTCAACTAAGAACGATATTCACGTAGAAATTTGTTCAAAGTGCCATTCATTCTACACTGGTCAGCAGAAGGCTGCTCAGGCTCGTGGTAGAATTGATAAGTTCAACCGTAAGTACGGTGTTCAGGCATAATTTACTGAATAATATGACATATAAGGCTTGTTACGCTTACGTAGCAAGCCTTTTTAACATTATAAGCAGAGCTTATAATGTTAAAAATCGCTCCACGAGGATGCACACGAGCGCGATAGGTAATATATGGCTTACGCCATCGTGCTGGGTGCGTGGGTTCGGCAAAGCGAACCCGAATAATTATAAGGAGAATTTAATTTGGGACGAGTTAGTATTGGTGGTCAGGCAGTTATAGAAGGAATTATGATGAAAAACGATGACAAGTATGCCATCGCTGTTAGAAAGCCTGATAAGGAAATCGAAGTAAAATTAGAAAGCTACACACCTTGGTCTAAAAAGGGAGCTATATTTAGAATGCCAGTGGTTAGAGGTGTGTTTAATTTTGTAGAGTCTCTGGTCATAGGTATGAAAACTCTTATGTACTCAGCAGAGTTTTATGATGAGGAAGAAGAGGTAAAGCCTAAGAAGGAGAAGAATAAGAAGAACAAGAAAGCTGGAGACATAATTGAAACAGTCAATGACAAAGCATCTGAACCAGATAAAGACCATAAGAAAAAAGAATCCTCTGATGATGCTCTTATGATAGGTACAGTGGCATTTTCACTTGTTTTAGCTATAGGTTTATTTATGCTACTTCCAGCATTTATAGCATCCCTTTTAGATGGTGTGATTAAGAATCATTTTTTGCTTGGACTTGTTGAAGGTGTAATAAGACTAATTATATTTTTGATATATGTTGTGCTTATTTCTATGATGGAGGATATTAAGAGAACCTTCATGTATCATGGTGCAGAGCATAAATGTATTAATTGTTTGGAATCAGGCAAGGATTTAACTGTGGAAAATGTTATGGCATCAACCAGATTTCATAAAAGATGCGGTACAAGCTTTTTATTCATAGTTATGATAGTAAGTATACTGGTGTTTATGTGCATTAGAACTGAGACAGTATGGCTTAGACTTGGTCTAAGAGTGCTTTTGGTTCCTGTAATTGCTGGAATATCATATGAGTTTATTCGATTTGCAGGAAGACATGACAACTGGATTGCTAATGTACTTAGTAAGCCAGGATTATGGGTTCAGAAGCTTACTACTAAGGAACCAACACCTGATATGGTTGAGGTTGCTATTAAGGCAGTTGAGGGAGTTCTTGATTGGAGAGCGTATCTTGAAGAACAAAAGAGTGTTCAGAACAGTTGATTTAGTAATGAATTAGCTATATGGAGATTTGTTATGCAGTTAAAGGAATTAATAAAATGTGGTGAAAACATTTTAAAAGATGCAGGTATCGAGGGATATGCTAATGATGCCAAGCTTCTGGCTATGTTCATATTTGGCCTGGATTATACAGGAATATTTATGAAAATGAATGAAGAGGTATCTACGGAGGATAGAGAATCTTATATGGATGTTATAAATGTCCGTAGCACCCATTATCCTTGTCAGTATATTGTAGGTAGTCAGGACTTTATGGGTTATACATTTAAGTGTGCAGAAAATGTTTTGATACCTAGGCCGGAGACTGAAATTTTGGTAGAAACAGCCTTACAGCTTACAGAAGAGTACAAGGACATTAAGGCTCTTGATATGTGCTGCGGCACAGGCTGCATAGGAATTAGCTATAATCTTAAGAGATTAGAGTCAGGACATACCAATGATTTTGTTCAATTAGCTGATATATCTAGAGATGCCATAGAATTAAGTAAAGAAAATATATTTAATCTTGGTGCAAAATGTGATATAGTAAGGACTGACTTGTTTGAGAAGATAGAGGATTCATTTGATATTATTATGTCTAATCCACCATACATTCCTACATCTGATATTGATGAGATTATGGAGGATGTGAAGGAGTTTGAGCCACGACTTGCTCTAGATGGCATGGAGGATGGTCTTTACTTTTATGATAATATTATAAGAAGAACTGACAGATACCTAAGACAGGACGGTATCTTAGTATTCGAGATAGGTTATAATCAGTACCAGGATATACGGGAGCTGCTTATTAATAAAGGATTTACAGATGTAAGTGTTAAGAAGGATTATGCCGGACTTGACAGAGTAGTTATTGCCAGGAGGTAGGAGAGAAAATGTTTGATAGATTAGAGGATTTGGTTGCAAGATTGGATGAGCTTCAGCTTTCACTTAGTGATCCATCAGTTATTTCTGATCAGGATAAGTTTAGAAGACTTATGAAGGAGCAGGCGGAGCTTTCACCAATAGTTGAGAAATACTTAGAATATAAGAATGCTAAGCAGACTATCGAGGATAGTCTTATGATGCTTGACGAGGAAAGCGATGAGGAGCTTAGAGAGCTTGCTAAGGAAGAGCTTAATGATGCAAAAGCATTAGTAGAGAAATGTGAGAATGAGTTAAAGATTCTTCTTCTTCCTAAGGACCCTAATGATGACAAGAACGTTATCGTGGAAATTAGAGCAGGCGCAGGTGGAGATGAGTCAGCACTTTTCGCTGCTGAGATTTATCGTATGTATGTACACTACTGTGAGGGTAGACGTTGGAAGATAGAGACCATGGAAGTGGAGGAAATCGGTATCGGTGGTATGAAGTCAGTATCATTTATGGTTACTGGTAATGGCGCATATTCAGTGCTTAAGTACGAGAGTGGTGTTCACCGTGTACAGAGAGTTCCTGAGACAGAGTCAGGTGGACGTATCCACACATCAACAATAAGTGTTGCAGTGCTTCCAGAGGCAGAAGAGGTTGATGTTCAGATTGATGAGAAGGATATTCGTATTGATGTAATGCGTGCATCAGGAAATGGTGGTCAGTGTGTCAATACAACTGATTCAGCTGTACGTCTTACTCACTACCCATCAGGAATTGTAGTTTATAGCCAGACCGAGAAGTCACAGCTTCAGAATAAGGCAAAGGCATTTGCGCTTCTTCGTGCAAAGCTTTATGATATCGAGCAACAGAAGGCTCATGATGCAGAGGCAGAGCTTCGTAAGAGCCAGGTAGGAACAGGTGATAGATCTGAGAAAATCAGAACCTACAACTTCCCACAGGGACGTGTTACAGACCACAGAATTGGTCTTACACTATATAAGCTTGACAAGATAATGGATGGAGACATTCAGGAGATAATCGATGCTTGTATCGCAGCAGACCAGGCTGCCAAGCTTGCAAAGATGAATGAGGAGAACTAAATATAATGATTCAGTAAACTGCCACCGGGTAGTGTAATGCAAAAAGCATTCGTTTGCACATCGTTAGGTCTTAGAAGATGTGTTGATGAATGCTTTTTTGTTTGAATAGTATAAATTGAGTAGCAAAATAAAGGAGTAAATATATGAAACTAAAAAATCCATTCAAGGACCTAACAAAATTTGAACTAAGCTTATGGCTAACATCGATAATAGTAATTATAGTATCCTTTGCGGTATCAGGGGGAGATGATGTGCTTACAATTATAGCATCTCTTATAGGAGTAACTGCTCTTATATTTGTAGCCAAAGGTTACGTTATAGGTCAAGTTCTCACAGTTGTATTTGCAGTGTTCTATGGAATAATTTCATACTTCTTCAGATATTATGGAGAGATGATAACCTACCTTTGTATGACAGCCCCTATAGCGGTTATGGCGGTTATATCCTGGATTAAAAATCCATATGAGGGAACTAAGGAGGTAAAGGTTAGCCATGTGACTAAGAAACAGGTATTAGTAATGGCCACATTGGCTATT
Organism: Lachnospiraceae bacterium; assembly: GCA_017517305.1. Classification (GTDB taxonomy): domain Bacteria; phylum Bacillota; class Clostridia; order Lachnospirales; family Lachnospiraceae; genus Coprococcus_C. The sequence goes on from JAFWZV010000010.1 coordinate 57,024, forward strand.
GTTACAACTATAATATTCTATTTTATATTAAAGGCTATGAATAATGCTAATCTACTGTTTAGTACTATATCTATAACCACTAGCTTTTTGGCATCTTACCTTACATTTCTTAGAAGCCCCTACTATGCAGTTGCTTATTCAGCCAATGATGTTGTGCTTATAGTGCTTTGGACAATGGCTACATTAGAGGATAGGTCATATCTTCCCATGATACTTTGCTTTGTGATGTTCTTAATTAATGATATGTATGGCTTCTTTAATTGGAGAAGAATGAGAATACGTCAGGAAAATATATGATAAAACTATTAAAGATTTGACAAAAATATGTCGTTTTAGACAAGTTACTATTCAAATTGTCTATGATAAATGTTATAATAATAATTGGCGCATATGACATGTAACAAAGGATAAGATCCTGTGAGGTAGAATAATTTGAGTACTTACGTTATAGCAGATGTTCATGGTTGTTATTCAGAGTTTATCGAGCTTCTTAGAAAGGTTAGATTCTCTGAAAATGACAGACTTATTGTAGCGGGGGATATTATTGACAGGGGAAGAGAAAGCTATGCTATGCTTCAATGGATGGAAAAAAAGTTTGACAACGTAGATTTTGTGATGGGGAATCACGATAGAATGTTTGTTGAATCAGTAGCTAAGCTGGCAGATTTTTCAAAGGTAACTGCAAATGTTAAGGAAGCATATAAGGAAGTTAAGATGTATGATCCTAATTTTGACAGATACAAAACAATCAGAGATTTAATCAGAGATCATGGTGTAGGATTAGCAACTCTTATTAAATGGGCAAAGATTATAAAGAATTTTCCGTACACTATAGATTTGAATATTAATGGTAGAGATTACATAGTGGTTCATGCTGGGTACATGGAAGAAGGGGATTTAAAGGATACAGATATAGATTTAAGCCCTATTATAGCTAGTATGGAGAAACCACTAAGTGAGCAAAAGTTCTTTTACCTTTGGGCTAGGGAAGAAGCTTTGGTTGTTGGAGGTAAGGAAAATACTACGATAATTGCGGGACATACTCCAACTATAGCTGATAGCGTATTCTTCACTGGAGGTACTGTGTTTAAGTATGAGAATAAGGAAAAGAACAGTGTGATATATGATATTGACTGTGGCTGTGTATTTAAGGATAAGATACCAGGTGCTAATCTTGCTTGCATAAGACTAGAGGACGAGCAGGTATTTTATCTATTTGAGAAAAAACCAGATACATATTACTATGAATAATAATGCGCCGGAATAATTTCCGGCGTTTTTTGTTTTAATGAGCCATGCACATATGAGCTAAAAATGTTTGCTATGAGCTTGCTCATAAGAAAATATTTTTATGCTAAAATGTATATGGCGAAGCCGTGACAGTGAGCAAGCTTGCTTGCGAACCTGTCGGCATGGCGAAGAAAAGTAAAAAATTTTTGGGGATTTAGGATATTTTTAGACGTTCATTCGTGTATTAAGTGAAGGAGGAATGAGAGATGAACTTAAGAGACGTATTTGAGCGTCAGCATAAGCGAATATACCGTATTGCTATGCTGATGTTAAACAATGAAGCAGATGCTGAGGATGCAGTGCAGAATGTTTTCATAAAGTATTATGAAAAAGGGATAGAATTTACTGATGGTGAACATGAGAACGCATGGTTTATTACAGTGACTAGGAATTATTGTACTGATGTCTTAAGGAGCTATTGGAAGAAACAGGTGGATTTTGGGGATATTCCTGATACACCAGTGGAGGATGGTGAGGAAGAAGGGGAACTTCTATCACACATACGCAAGCTACCGGACAAGTATCGGGATGTAATTTACTTGTATTATTACGAAGAATACTCTGTTAGGGAAATCTCTAAGATGTTGGATAGAAAAGAAAGCACTATCCAAACCCAGCTTTCAACTGCAAGGGAGAAGCTGAAAAAAATATTAGAGAAGGAGGGAAATGTTTATGCATAAGGACGGATATGATAATGAAATTAAGAATAGCTTAGATAAGTTAAATCCTACCAAGGAACAGTCAATGGCTATGTGGGAACGACTGGAAAAAACCATAGCTGAGAGAGATGCTTATAATGCAATAGATGAGGCAACAGATAACACAGCTATTGTATCTGAAGATGAAAAGAAGGTTGTTTCCTTTGATTCCTTTGAAAGCAAGAAAAAGCCAAAGAGAGTTGGTAAAATACTTACCAGAGTTGCTGCAGCAATTATGGTGGTTTTTGTGGCATTTGGTATCGACAAGGTAACTGGTGGACATGTATATGCAGCAATCAAGGATTTGCTTAATATAGACCAAGGTAGACAGGATATCGTTGGTAATATTGATGATGATATAGATGAACACTATAATATCTACGCTCCAAATATCTATCATATGGACAGTGAAATGTTAGTTTTTGGAGGTCTTAGAGGCTTAATTATTTATGACTTAGTTGATAATGTTGTAATGGGTACCATAGATACTCAGAAAATAGGCTGTGTGTATTTTGACAGTGATACCAAGGAGACACACATAGTTAAGGATGAGGATAAACTTGTTGTATTTAATTCTGAGAATGATAGGCCTTATGGTGATTATTACATTTATAGTCTTGATAATCTTAATGGTGATGAATTAGAGCCTGTAGAAATCGGAAATGATACAGAGCTTCTTAAGGATTATTATTCTAAATGGATGACCGTATATGAAACCTATGTTGATACATTTGACATGGCACAAGGTAATGATGAGCTAAGAGCTGTTGCCAATGTTGACCACACATATGGTGAATTAAGCTTTTCGTGGGTAGGTTCTTCTGGTGATAAGTGTAATTCATTCCTTATTGAAGGTGACAAGTTGTATGTATTATACACTTATAATAATGGAGATGGTTCTGTAACTACACAGGATATAGATTTATCAAATACTATGATCGAAGCTACAACTGAAGCTACTACTAATAGTGAAAATGTAGTATTAACAGAGTTTGTTTACGCCGGTGACATTAAGGCCATTGAAGCAATCTATAATTATATGAGACCTGAATATATGAAGATGTTTGGAGATGAATCTCAGATTTACATTCCAGCATATATTATATATCAAGAAGTGGATGCAGGGGATGAATATCTAGTATTTGGTAATTTCTATATTCATGGTTATAAACTAACTGGAAATATATTAGAGTCTGAAAGTGGTGCATCTATGCCGGGATGTGCCCACCTTAAGCGAAATGGGGATGGCTTTGAGGTGATTAATATAGAATTTGCCGGTGATGGTGAATATTACGATTTGGATATTAAGGAGTTTACAAAGGATTATCCTGAGGTCTATGATATGTATTTTGATTATCAGCCTGAAAGAGATGAAGAGATAAGAAAAGAATATATCAGAATGTATGTTACAGACAATAACCTTGATGTTGAGTATTATAAGGATTTTGGTTGGGATCCAGTAAAGTTATTTGATTAAAAGGAATTGATGTGTGTAAGAGCTGTGAGTAATAATAATTCACAGCTCTTTTCTTAGTGTTCTTGCCAAGACAGGATAAAAAATATATAATTAAAATAGTAGTATATTTTGGAGTTTAAATAATTATAGGAGTGGAAATATGGAATCAAGAGTTGAAAAAACTATAGAATTGCATAATAGAGGCTATAACTGCGCTCAATCAGTTGCATGCGCATACTGTGACTTGGTTGGAGTGGACGAGGAGACTATGTTCAAGCTGACTGAAGGACTAGGACTTGGTATGGGCGGTATGGAAGGAACCTGTGGAGCACTTACAGGTGCATGTATATTGGCAGGAATGAAGAATAGTACTGGAAACATAGAGGCCCCAGACAGTAAGGTGAGTACATATAAGCTGTCAAGAGAGATATTAGAAAGCTTTAGAATTAAGAATGGAAGCTCAGCATGTAAAAGACTTAAAGGTATAGAGACAGGGATAGCTCTGCGCTCATGTTCAGGTTGCATTATGGATGCAGCGGATTTGGTAGAACGAATTTTATTTTCAGAGGAGAAATAAGAGAAATAATTATGCCAAAAAGAGTAACGAAAACAAGGGATTCTGGAATTGAATTATTGAGAATTATTGCTATTTTCATGGTTATTGGTGTTCATTTATTTGCGTATAGCCATTATAAAAATCAATCCATTGAAATAGGCGGTATTGTAGAAAGTATGTCTTTTGGTATTAGAGTTTTGTTTATGCCATGTGTAAATATATTTATTATTATTACAGGATATTTTATGGTTAAAATGAAATTCAATTTAGAAAGAGCATATAAAAGAGTTTTCAAAACATATTTAACTGTATTATTTTATTCGATTGTTTTGAATATGATTTTTATCATATTGGGACAGAAGTATTATATCATTAATGGTAAAACACCTACTTTATTAAATATAGTGCTCAAGATGTTTTTCCCAATATTGTCACAACAATGGTACTTTATGACAGATTATATTCTGCTGTGTTTATTTGCACCATTTTTAAACATAATTCTTCAAAATATAAAACAAAAGGATTATAAGATATTGCTTTGTATATCTACTTTTGTGATGAGCATATGGTTTTTATTATCTAATTTAAGAGGCTTTGATCATATAGTAAGTAATAATGGATTTGGAGATATTCAAGCAGGAAAAAATTTATTTTCATTTATGTATATTTATATGATAGGTGGATATATTAGATTGCATTGTAGGAAGAATGAGTCACCCAAGCTTCTGTATTTGGTAGGGGCATTTGTATGTTGGATAATTAATGTACAGCTAGGGAATGGAATGCTTGAATTTTTAGAACTTCAAGATATGGTTTTAAAATTCTCGAATCCTCTGCTTATTTTAAGTGCTGTATTTTTATTATTGTATTTTAAAGATTTGCATTTTCAAAGTAAAATAGTCAATACTATAGCATCTACATCCTTAGGGGTGTATGTCATTCATGAATTTGTATGTGTTAGAAATGTAATTTGGAGTATTTTTGACTTCAGAAAAGTTGATTGCTCAAACATGTTTTTTAACATAGTGTACATTTTTAGTATAATGATAATGGTATTTGGAGTTTGTGCAGCTTTAGATTTACTAAGACAAAAGCTATTCAATTTGTTCAAAAAGAAAGGTAAGAATAGCGAATCAATGTCAGAAAATAATGGTTAATTGCAGATTAGTATAGGAGATAAGATATGGAAACAGTATATTATATAGTTAAAAGCATAGATGGAGATTATGCAAATTTAGTTAGAGAAGATGAACCAAGTGGTGAACCAAAGCTTGTTGCAAGGGCACTGCTGCCTGAAAATATAAGTGAAGGTTGTAGATTAAAATATGAATTTTTACAGTATGAAATATGTTAATGTAAAAATAGTTCACCAAGGAAATCTACAAACATATGAACAATTATCGAAATAACTCTTGACATTATGTTTTTCGCATGCTATTATACCCTCATAGAAATTCCTATGAGGGAGTAGCAGACGTTTATGACGTAATAAGTCAACATCCTGGCCGAAAGGTCTGGCTTATTTTAAATTGCGAGACTCATGTATTGCTAATAAAGCTATACGTGTGTCTTATTTTTTATGATTTTAACCGGGTATAGCAATTAGCGTACCCGGTCTTTTTGCGCGTTGCAATGAGCCGTGCTGGATAATGGATTAATTGTTCGTTGGGTGCTTGCACACATAAGAACATATTAATCCATTAGACAATGCGGCGAATGCCGCGACACTGAGCGACACGAAGTGTTGCGATGTGTCAGCACGGCGAGGAGTGACACTGAGTGACACTGAACGACACTGAGCGACACGAAGTGTTGCGATGTGTCAGCACGGCGAGGAGTGAATTTCCTACACATAAGAAAGGATGGTAAAAATTATGTTTCTTGAAATCAGCGGAATTAAAAAGCACTTTGGAGAGGGTGATAGCAGAGTAGATGTACTTAAGGGTATCGACCTTCAAATCGAAAAGGGAGAGATTTGCGTTCTTCTTGGACCATCAGGCTCAGGTAAGTCAACACTTCTTAACATTATAGGAGGAATTGATGATGCAGATAGTGGCTACATATCAATAAATGGTGAGAAGACTGCAGACATGAATGAAAAATCTCTAACAAAGTATAGAAGAAAGCATCTTGGATACATTTTCCAGATGTATAATCTTATTCCTAATCTAAACATCAAAGAAAACATCGAGGTTGGCGCGTATCTTAGTGACAATCCTTTAGATGTAGACGAAATTCTTAAAACTCTTGGCTTGTATGAGCATAGACACAAGCTTCCAAATCAATTGTCAGGTGGCCAGCAGCAGAGATGCGCTATCGGCCGTGCTATAGTTAAAAACCCGGATATTTTACTTTGTGATGAGCCTACAGGTGCTCTTGATTACAACACTTCAAAGGATATTCTTAAGCTTATTGAAGATGTTAATAAAAAGTATGGAAATACAGTTATAATGGTAACCCACAATGATGCTATAAAAAATATGGCCGATAGAGTGGTTAAGCTTAGAGATGGTGTTATTCGTAAGAATTACCTTAACGATGAAAAGATTGCTGCTATGGATCTTGATTGGTAGGAGGTGTAGATTATGAAGAATCCACTTAATAAACGATTTGTTAGAGAGCTTAAAAGCGATTTTGGAAAGTACATAGTTCTATTTGTATTTATAGTAGCAATGATAGCTATAGTTTCAGGTTTTCAGGTTGCTGGAAATAGTATGATAAAGGCTTATGAAGAAAGCTTTGAAAAGTATAATATCGAGGATGGTAATTTTGAGCTTACTGCTAAAGCAGATGAAGAGCTTATTAGTAAGATTGAAGAAAATGATGTGACTATCTATGAGAACTTTTACTTAGAAGAGGAAACTACATTAGGTACAACAATGAGAATCTTCAAGAATCGTGAAGAGGTAAATAGAGCCTGTTTAATGTCAGGAGAGTTTCCAGTAGCAGATAATGAAATAGCCATAGATAGAATTCATGCTAATAAGAATGAGCTTGAGATAGGAGATACTATTATAGTATCAGGTAAAGAACTTAAGATATCAGGATTGGTAGCTCTTACCGACTATAGCGCATTATATCAAAGTCCAACAGATACTATGTTTGATACTAAGATGTTTGGTGTTGGTGTAATGACAGAAGAAGGTTTTGAGATTATAGGTGATGACAGACTTCACTTTAGTTATTCCTGGAGATATGAGGAAAGACCTGTTGATGATATAGAGGCTAAGAAAATGTCAGATGAATTAATGGGGTCTTTGTTACAGTGTACAATGCTTGAAAATTATATTCCTGCTTATAATAACCAAGCTATACAGTTTACCGGTGATGATATGGGCAGAGATAAATTGATATTTGGAGGTTTCTTATATCTAGTAGTTGCGATAATTGCCTTTATTTTCGCCATTACAACTAGCAATACTATAACAAAGGAATCAACAGTTATAGGAACTCTTAGAGCTTCTGGATATTCTAAGGGAGAGCTTATAAGGCATTACCTTGCTATGCCTATGCTGGTTACTCTAATAGCAGCAGTAGTGGGAAATATTTTAGGTTATACTGTCATGGAAGATTTTGCAGCAGATATGTACTACAACAGCTATTGTCTTACAACCTACGAAATTCTTTGGAATGCCAAGGCCTTTGTCAGTACAACAGTGATACCACTTGTAATAATGTTTTTGATTAATTTCCTCATACTTGTTAGAAAGTTTAAGCTTTCCCCATTAAGATTTATTAGACGTGATCTTAGCAGAAAAAAGAATAAGAAGGCATTTAAGCTTAATACTAAAATTAGTATCATGAAGCGCTTTAGACTTAGAATTATATTTCAAAATATGCCTAACTATATCACAATTGTATTTGGTGTACTTTTGGCTAATGTAATAATGATTTTTGGATTAGCATTTCCTGCTCTTTTGAAAAATCACAGTGAGAAGTTATCTGATAATATGCTGAGTCAGTATCAGTACATATTGAAAATGCCATCTGAAACAGATAATGAAAGTGCAGAAGCATTTACAGCGTATTCCTTAAAAACTTTAGAGATTAGAGGCTTTACTGAACAGGTAAGCTTATTCGGTGTAGTTGATGATAGTAAATATATTGATGTAGATTTTGAAAAAAATACAGTGTTTATATCAAGTGCTTACTCAGAGAAGTACGATGTTCAGGCAGGTGATACCATAACCTTGAAAGAAGAGTTTGAGGATAAGGAATATAAATTTAAGGTTAAAGGTGTATATGATTATTCCATAGGAATAGCTGTATTTATGGCTCAGGAGGAGTTAAATACCTTGTTTGGTTATGAGGAGGGATACTTTAATGGATATTTCTCTAATGAGGAAATTACTGATATTGATGATGAGCTTATTGCAACAGTTATAACAAAGGATGATATGGATAAGTTATCAAGACAGCTTATGGACTCCATGGGCAATATGATGGGACTATTTTTCGTAGTGGGAATTTTGATGTTTATGCTTATCATTTATCTGTTATCAAAGATAGTAATTGAAAAGAACTCTCAAAGCATATCTATGGTTAAGATACTTGGTTATGACAATAAGGAGATAAATAAGCTTTATATTGTAACAACTGCAATTGTTGTAATAGCATCTCTAATTATTACAATGCCGTTACTAGATTCAGTTATGGCTGTGCTTTTAGAGTATATGTTCTTTATGTATTCAGGCTGGATGACATACTATGTTCCGATGAGCCAATATGTTCTAGTAGTGGTTGCCGGTATAGCATCCTACGCAGTTATCGCATTCCTTCAGATGCAGAAGGTAAAAAAGATTCCTATGGAGGATGCACTAAAAACTGTAGAATAAAAGAAAAGCGGTTGTGCGAGTTAAATGTACTGGCCGGCCTGCCTAGGGATTGGACCGCGCAGCATAGTCCAACCCTGTTGCGGCCGAAATATAGTATATTGGCGCACAACCTCTTTTTATACCTACAGTATAGTTGCCTGATTTGATTAAAAGTGTTATATTATGCTGTAACTTGTTGTCATATGTAAAAATCATTGATTAGGAGGCTGGTTTTATGGGAGCTATTCGTAATGCATCAGATAAACAGAAATTAATTATATTGTCTTTAGGTAGTATTATATTAGTATGTATATTATGTTTATCAGGTTGCAATAAGAAATCAGCTAAAATTCCTGCTCTAGATGGGCTTTCTCTACATTCTGATGAATTACTTCTAGAGGAATTAAAGGGAGTTGATAGAAAAGATTTAAATGAAGCATGGGGTAATCCAGATGAATTTGGAATGGGATTGCCTTTTGATATTTGGTATTTGGAAGATGAGTTTGAGAAGAGAGGAGACTTTATTAGGGTATTTTACAACGATGGTAAGGTATCAAGTGTAAGTTATACAGCTGTATTTTATGCTACTATACTTGAGGTGCATGAGAATCATATTCTTGTGAAGCCAGTAGAGGGAGAGTGGGAGCTAAATAGCACAGACCAAATAATAGTGTATACAGATAAAACACCAGAGCAGACAAAGGTACAATTTGTTGAGGGTGTAAATATTAAAATATGCTATAATGGGTTGATTATGGAAACATATCCTGCACAGATTAATCATGACTCTCTAGAAATATACATTGAATAATACTTTTACTTAATATGTGAGGCGATAATTATGATAAGGGAATTCAAGAGAAAATTCATAGGCGACAAGGAATTCTATAAGTACATAATATTTCTAGCCCTTCCTATGATTGCACAGAATGCCATAACAAGCTTTGTCAGCTTTCTGGATAATATTATGGTTGGTAAGATTGGAACAGAGCAAATGTCCGGTGTTGCCATAGTTAACCAACTTATATTTGTATTTAACATAGCTATATTTGGAGCGGTTTCAGGAGCCGGAATATTTGGAACTCAGTTTTATGGCAAGGGAGATTACGAAGGGCAAAAGTATGCATTTCGATTTAAGATGTACGCGGCAGTTTGTATAACAGCTATAGCCTTGTATTTATTCTTCTTCGCAGGAACGGAGCTTATTAATCTGTATCTTACAGATAGCGGTGATGTGGGCGATATAGGTCTTGCATTAAAGTATGGTGAAGAATATTTAGGTATAATGATGATAGGACTTGTTCCTTTTGCCCTAAGTCAGACCTACATAAATTCCATTAGGGAGACGGGGCACACAGTAATTCCTATGGTTGCAGGAATTGTGGCTATGCTTACAAACCTAGCACTTGATATTATCTTAATATTTGGCATAGATGGTTTTGTACCTGCTATGGGTGTAAAGGGTGCGGCAATAGCAACAGTAATATCGAGATTTGCAGAATTTATTATAGTTGTTATATGGACTCATACTCATAAGGAGAAGAATCCATACATTAAAGGTGCATATAAGGGATTCAGCATACCAAGGAGAATACTTAAGGATATTCTTATTACAGGAACTCCACTTATGGTAAATGAGTTCTTATGGGCAGCAGGTATGGCAACCATAGTGCAATGCTACGCAGTCAGGGGATTAGAGGTTGTGGCAGCTCAGAATATATCATCTACCATAACAAACCTTTTCAACGTAGTATATATACAGCTTGGTGCCTGTATAGCCATAGTGGTTGGTCAGAGACTTGGAGCAGGTCTTATAGATGAAGCTAGGGATGTGGCTAGAAAGATGATGTTCTTTAGTGTTGTTGCCTGTGCTTTTGTGGCTGTAATTATGATTATTGTTGGTGGATATTTTCCAGATATATATGAGACCGAGGAAAGCATAAAGGATTTGGCAAGAACATTTATAACTATATCGGCTATAATAATGCCAGTTTGTGCTTTCTGTCACTGTAGCTACTTTACATTAAGGTCAGGAGGAAAGACAATTATTACCTTCCTTTTTGATAGCGTGTACACATGGGTAATTGTAATTCCTGTGGCTACATTACTTGCCAAGTACACTAGCTTAGGGATAGCGCTAGTATTTTTGTTAGTACAAAGCTTAGAATTCATTAAGGCTATAATCGGATTCTTTATGGTAAAGAGTGGAGTATGGCTTAATAATATGGTAGAAAAAATATAAAACTAAGTAGTGTTTTCCATAAAATAGAGCATTTATGCAGTATATTACATATAGTTATAAATTCTTTGTTCGAAAGGAAGGAAATGTGTTATGGAAAAGATTAAAGGGAAAAAGAAAATAGGAATAATTATAATAGTTATAGTTTTGATTATATTATTATTTCCAATTCCACTTCATTATAAGGATGGAGGCACTGTTGAATATAAGGCTATAGCATATAGTGTAACAGATTATCATGCTATACACAGTGCAGAGGGTGAATATCTTGTTGGACAAACTATAGAGATTTTTGGTATTGAAGTATTTGATAACACAAGAGTAGAGAAGATCAATTAGAAAATATATAGATTTTGATCTTATATAATAATATGCCTAGAATAGGGTTTAATAATAAAACCTTATTCTAGGCTTTTTCTATGGTGTGTGTTATAATTTTGATTAATAATAAGGAGAGGGTTATGAAAGAAACATTTTCTATGACTACTAGAGAGTCAATAATAGAATATTGTATGGAATTTGATGATGTGTACGCCGACACACCATTTAAGGATCCTAATTGGATACTTCTTAGATATAGGAAGAATACCAAGGCTTTTGCATGGACCTATGAGAAGGATGGGTACATCTGTGTCAATGTAAAGGTTGACCCTGAGTGGAAGGATATATGGAGGAGTACATACAAATCAGTAATTCCAGGATATCATCAAAATAAGAATCATTGGAATACTATAATATTAGATGGTTCTATTCCTGATAATGAAATCAGGAGGATGATAGGTGAAAGCTATGATTTAATTGCAAGTGGGAAGAATTAATGTAAGGGAGGTTGCCTATGAAGAGTAAGAAGATTATTGTAACGATTTTGGTGTTATTGCTTGTGGCCTGTGCTGCTGTTTTAACTATATTATTCCTGAAAAAAAAGGAGTCCTACAGAATTATCAAGGTTTATGAGTATGAAGGGGAAGGTGTGGTAAATAGAGATTCTACAGGTGATATAGAGCCATATACAAATATGGTTTTAGAGTCAGGTGATAATGTTAAGCTTAATTCGGGACTTATGAATCTTAAGCTTGATGATGACAAATATGTATATGTTGAAGAACAAACAGAATTTACATTAGTGGCTACAGGTACAAAGGAAAATAGCAAAACAAGTATTGAGCTAAAAAGCGGAGCTATCACTAATGATATACAGAAGAAGCTTAATGGTGAGTCCTCTTATGAGATTAATACACCTAATGTTACTATTTCAGTTAGAGGAACAAACTACCGTGTAAATGTATATGAGGATTCTAAAGGTGCTACCTGTTCAAGGATTTCCGTATTCGATGGAACAGTTGTAACCAAGCTTATAAATGCTGATGGAACTATATCTGATGAGGAAGTAACTGTTGATTCAGGATATGAGGTTATAGTATTTACTGATGATAACACTACAGATTATCAGGGCGATGTACAAGAGATTGACTATTCAACACTTCCACAGTCAGTTGGTGGTACTTTAGAAGAGGGTCAGTCCGATGCAGATATTAAGGAAGACACAACCGAAGATGCAAATTCTGAGGAAAATGAGCAGGTAGAAGCAGACCTTACTGCTGAGGAGATAGATAGTCTTACTATATTTGCAAAATATGTAACCTCAACTCAGGCACCGGCAGCAGAATCTATAGAGAATATGACTCTTCAGATGTCTGATGAGGTTGTAATGACGATGATAGGAACCCTTGCAAATGATGCTATGGGATATAATGATGAAGCAGACAGCCTGAAAACATATGTCGTCTCAGGTACTCATGATGCAGGATATATGTCTGTATCTAAGGAGGACATAGACACCTATGTTGCAAATGTATTCGATTACACAGGCATAGTCTATTATGAGCAGGGTAATGTTATGGCCGGAGCAAATGGCTATGAAATCTGGGAACATCAGGGATTCTGTGATACTACAATAACCATAAATGAAACCTATATGGAGGGAGAAAACTATGTGATTAAGGGTGTTGCAAATCTTAATTACAGTGATATATTTGACCCTATGTTTATGGATGCAGAGTTTACATTTACTGTAAGAAGAAATCCGGATAGTCCATTTGGATTTACCTATGTGGACCTTGTGTTTGGAAAGGTAACTAAGTATTAATACAATAATTATTTGCAATATTTGGTAGGGCTATAATAGTTAGTGATCCTTTGCATATGAAAAGAGCGATGCTGTTGGCTAAGGATGCTGGCATATAAGTGGTATAGGATATTTGAATAGAAATATTAATTTTATTATATTTAAGGGGGATTTTATGAGAAAGAAAAGTGTTTTATTAGGAATTATTGCTGTGGCTGTATTATCACTTAGTGGTTGTGGTAATGAGAAAAGTGATAAAACCACAGAAGTCGTAACAGAAGCTTCTTCAACAGAAGATGCTATTACAACAGAAGGGTTAACAGAGGCAACAACAGAGGCCAAAACGGAAATTACAACAGAAGCTACCACAGAAGCAACTCAAGCTACTGATATTAAGATAGCAGTTGTTGGAGACGGTCTAAATGAATCTCAGGAATACTACGAAAATATGTACCGAGATGTGCTTAATTTAAACTACAAAATAGTAATTGAGGGAATAGATAATTATGAGTATTCAGAAGGAACCTCCGGTATAGGAGAGGTTGTTATGAGCGGAAGCGAAAATGCCATGGATACTATAGGATACACATTCGTAGATTCAAATAATGATGGTGTAGCTGAGCTTATTATTGGAGCAATATCTGGGGAAGAGAATGGAAAATATTATGGTGAGTATATTTATTCTGTATACACCTATGATGTTATGCCACAGCTGATTTTAGAGGGATGGTCTCGTAATAGATGCTTTTTACTTAACGATGGAACATATTATACTGAGGGTTCAAGTGGTGCCATGTACAGTGTGTTTGAGAATTATAAGCTAGGTGCAAATGAGACAGAGCTTACCTGTATGGATTATTATTTTACTAAGGAAAAGGACAAAACTTTTGAGGAGTATGGATTTTATCATAACACTTCAGGAGAGTGGGATATAACTGTATCAGAGGAGTTAGATGAGGAGAAGTACTGGAATATATCAGAAGCTTATAGCGGAAGAATAATTTCTCTGGAATATAAACCATTTGCAAAGTACGAGTATGTGGATAATGAAGCGGGCTCTAAAGAGGTTTCTGTGGAATGGATAACCAAGGAAGAACTTCATGAGACTCAGATGGGTAATTTTGTGGCAGATACATCAGAGTTTGAAGTCATTGCTGCAATTACTGCTCATGAAAATATAAAGAATCTTAAGATTCTATCGCTTACATATGAGGAATCAGATGATATGGGGAATACAATATTTTCTGTTGAAGAGCTATATACCTATGGTGATTTTGAGGCAGGTATACCATTTGCCATTACTCTTACTATGTATGGAACTATACCTAGTTATGGAATATCATACGAGACAGCTGATGGCATGACTCACTATTATGCTATAAGCGAGAGTGGTATGGATGGGTCTGCTGTGTTGGTTGAGTTTGTTGCTAAGTAATAATTTGCAGAATATTTGAGGTATAATATGGCTAAAAATGTAATGATTACAGGAACGGGAAGAAGCTATGCTTTAGGCTATAATATGGTTCTAAGATATCTGGAGAATGGTGACAATGTTATAGCTACTGTTAGAAAAGAGTCAGATGAACTTGAAAAACTAAAATCAGTATATGGCGAAAAGCTCTTAGTAGTAACAATGGACATAGGCAGTACAGAATCTGTTAACAGTGCTATGGAAATGGTGCAGAAACATTTTGATCATATTGATATTTTGATAAATAACGCAGTTACAGTGTCAGAGGACTGTGATAAGGAATTTTTTGATACAAATCTTGATTATATAGCTCATACAGTAGATGTAACCGGAGTTGGCCCACTTAGGGTAATTAAAGCATTTTATCCATTACTAATTCAAGGGCATAACATGTCACTTGTGATTAATATTACCTCTGAGGCAGGAAGCATAAGCAAATGCTATCGAACTAATCTAATAGATTATGGTATGGCTAAAGCTGCTCTTAATATGGGAACTATGAACCTGGTAAATGTATTCAAGGATGATGAAAGAATTAACATATTCTGTGTTCATCCGGGATGGATTAGAACAGATGGTAAACCGGATAACCAAGCTCCTTTGTCTGCCTATGATGCAGCAGAAATATTAAGAAAGCTATTTGACGAGAAGAGGTACGATAAAACGGGTCCTAGGTTTATAACAAATGAGGGTGAGGAGTATCCGTTTTAACTATAATTTTTTGAGGAGAAATGTGTTATGAATATACTTGTTATTGGTGGAACCAGATTTTTTGGAGTTCATATGGTGAATGAGTTGATTGAGATGGGGCACCAAGTCACAATCGGAACTAGGGGATTAACGCCAGATCCTTTCGGTGATAAAGTAAGCAGAATTAAGCTTGACCATACTAATCCAGATAGTATGAAAGATGCTCTTAAGGGATTTCATTTTGATGTGGTTATTGATAAGGTGGCATACTGTTCTAATGATGTTAAATATGTTATGGAAGCTGTTAACTGTGACAGGTATATCTATATGTCTAGTACAGCCATATATGAATTAGATCACAAGGATGTTAGAGAGGATGAGTTTGATGGACTTTCAGGAGAGTTAGTTTGGTGTAACAGACCAGACTATTCATACAGTGAAGTGAAAAAACAGGCAGAATATGCTTTGTGGCAGAAGTATGGTGATAGAAAATGGATTGCCGTAAGATATCCATATGTTGTGGGAGAAGACGATTATACCAAAAGATTGTTTTTCTATGTGGATAATGCAATAAAGGGAAATCCTATGAATATTGATAATATGGATAGTCAAATGAGCTTTATTAAGTCAGATGAAGCAGGAAAGTTTATGGCATATCTTGTGGATAAGGATTTTACTGGCCCGGTTAATGGTTGCTCTTATGGAACAATATCCATAAGGGAAATACTTGATTATGTAGAAAAGAAGACAGGAAAACAGGCTGTGATTACTGATACAGGTGAAGTGGCACCATATAATGGTACAAGATCCCATAGTGTTAATATGGATAAGGCTGCAGGACTTGGGTATGAGTTTTCTAATATAAAAGAATGGATATATAAGTTGATAGATAGGTATATCGAGCTTCTGAACTAATTTGAGTACATAAGGAGGAAATTATGGATATACTGTTTGAGATTATCATTGAGTTAATGGTTGAGCTTACTATAGGAGATTTAGATTTTCCGTCAAATAATAAGCTTAGTAAGCCGGTAAAAATAATAATTACAATACTATTTGTTGCATTATACATAGCTTTAATAGTGATAATTACATGGGCTGCGATAGCAAGCCTGAATAAAGGTGAATATGAAATGTTTGCGTTTCTACTTGTGGTTGATATAATTGTAGCAGTGGGTATTATTTGTGCTTTAGTAAAGAAATACAAAAAGGTAAGGAAGATGTAAATGGAAATAATAGACAAGAATTTAGATGGAGGAAAAGCCTTCGATTGGGGAAAAACATCAAGTGACTATGCAAAATATCGTGATATCTACCCTCAGGAGTTTTATGATAAGATTGTAAGCCGTAATATGTGTATAGATGGACAAGCTGTGCTTGATCTTGGAACTGGAACTGGAGTTATACCAAGAAATATGTACCAATATGGTGCAAAATGGATAGGAACAGATATCTCAGAAAACCAGATTGAACAGGCTAAATTACTGTCACAGGGAATGGATATTGAGTATTATGCAAAATCAGCAGAGAATATTGATTTTCAGCAGAATTCATTTGATGTGATTACAGCATGTCAGTGCTTTTGGTACTTTGACCATGAAAAGATTATGCCTACATTGCATAAGTTACTTAAGGTAGATGGTCGCATACTTGTATTATATATGGCATGGCTTCCTTATGAGGATAAGATAGCTGGAGAAAGTGAAAAATTGGTGCTTAAATATAGTCCTAACTGGAGTGGTGCAGGAGAAACTATACATCCTATATTTATACCAGATTGTTATAACGATAAATTTGAATTAGTATATCATGATGAATACAAGCTAAATGTTCATTTCACAAGAGATAGCTGGAATGGAAGAATGAAGGCTTGCAGAGGTGTGGGAGCATCCCTCTCAGAAAGTGAAATAGCAAGCTGGGAAAAGGAGCATATGGAGTTACTTGAGAGTATAGCCCCAGAGGAGTTTGATATACTTCATTATGCTGCCATTGCGGAGCTTAAGAAAAAATAAAGGATTATTATTTATGAGTTTATTGGAAAGTACTTTAAACACACGAACCATCCTTCCGGGCAGCTTACGCTACATAAGAAGTGATGTTCCAAACAATTTAATTGGCAAATATGTAGACTTTGATTCTTCAATGTATGATTGCTATATAAGAGAGAATATCGGTATATTTATACCTATATGTGATGACCTTGATAATAATGATTTAAAACATAATCATCCATCATATGAGATAATAATCAATTTCAGTAGGGACTCAGATAAGCCAAAGCATTATTGGGCAGAAATTACTTCACCGGGGGTTGAGCATAACAAAAATCAATGTGCCCACTGTTATTCTATATTTATAGATAAAGAGTATTTCGAAGCTAGATTTAGAATGTATGAGAAGGAAATACCTTTATTTAAGGGCAAATGCTTTGAATTTTGTTCGGATATATTAAAAGCTTTAAACACATTTGTCTTTGAATATAGTAAATCTATGATGAATTCAGATATAACCTTGGATGCTCAGACAGAAATAATCACTCATTGGCTTATAAGGAGTATATTTGGTGAAACCTTGGATATGAGAGCAGTTTCATCTGACTATTCCATAGCCAGAGCTCAGCACTATATAGAACAGCACTATATGGAGCATATTACCATAGAAAAGCTTGCTAATCTTGGTTATATGTCCAAGAGTACCTTTAACAGAAGATTTAAGAGTGAGATAGGGATTACACCTATAGAGTACCTTATAGAGGTTAGGATTAAGATGGCCAAGCTTATGCTTATAAGAAAGGATAACCAGCTTACTGATATTGCTATAAGATGTGGTTTTGGCAGTGGAGCATATTTTTCGTCCTGTTTTCAAAAATATGTTGGTATTACTCCAACCGAATATCGAGATAAGTATGCCAATTAGCATTATTTTGTAAAGATTTGAATGTATATTAAAAGACTAGTCTAGTTGCTTCTTGTATAATAACTGAAAATTATACAAGGAGGATGACATTATGAACGAGAAAGAAATGTATGCATTGATGAATGCAAATCCTGGATTTCACTTGGCAACAGTAGAGGGAGACCAGCCAAGAGTAAGAGGAATGTTTTTGTTTAGAGCAGATGAAAATGGTCTTATATTCCATACAGCATCCACAAAGGATGTGTATGCTCAGATTATGAATAACCCAAAGGCTGAAATGTGCTTCTTCGGAGATGGTACACAGATAAGAGTAACAGGTGTATTAGAGCATGTCATAGATGATGAGTTAAAAGAAGAAATATTTAATCATCCATCTAGAAAGTTTTTACAAGCTTGGAAGGCTAATGGTATAGACCATTTATTACAGATTTTTAGAATGAAGAATTGTCAGGCTGTTACTTGGACTATGGAAACTAATTTTGATAAAAAAGAGCCTGTACAGTTATGTAGAGGATAATTATATGATTTTAGAGGCGTTTCTACTGATAGAAACGTCTTTTTTTCTCTTGAAGTGGTAAAGATTTTGAAATATAATAAAAAAAGATTGACAAATTATAAATCGTATGATTAGAAATTACTTACTTTAATAACTTAGGAGAAATATACAAGATGAACGAAAAAACAGAAGCGGTCTATGGTGAGATAGAGAAGCAGAGTAAGAGATTACTAAGCTTTATTAAATGGGTTGTTATTGCGGGAATTATAGGAATAGCATTGGGCTTAGTTGGTACTGCATTTTACTATGGTTTACATTATGTAACAGATTTTAGAAATGCAAATCCTATGATTGTATTAGGACTACCCTTTGGTGGTTTGCTTATAGTATTCCTATATCATATCGCTAAAAGAGATGATGATCAGGGGACTAATAGCGTATTAGCTGCGGTTAGGTCTGAGGAAAAGCTTAGATTTAGAACTGCTCCACTTATATTTGTAGGAAGTATAATTACACACCTTTTTGGTGGTTCTGCAGGTAGAGAGGGTGCTGCCCTTCAGATGGGTGGTAGTGTAGGAAATGGCATCGGTAAGCTGTTTAAGCTTAACGAAAAGGATATGCATGTAGCGGTTATGTGCGGTATGAGTGCCTGCTTTGCAGCGCTTTTTGGAACTCCTATAGCAGCTACATTTTTTGCTATGGAGGTAGTAAGTGTTGGTATTATGTACTATGCAGCACTGGTTCCTTGTGTATTTTCTAGCCTAATAGCTGTGGAGATAGCTAAGTTCTTCGGTATAAGAGGAGAGACATTTACCATATCTGTTGTGCCGGATTTTACTGCCACAAGTGTTGGTAAGATAGTGCTAGTGTCAATACTTTGTGCAGCACTTAGTATATTCTTCTGTATAGCTATGCATGCAGCATCAAAGTATACAAAGAAATGGATTTCTAATCCATATCTTAGGATTTTTGTATTTGGTATTATTATAGCTATTATTCAGCTATTGACTAAAACAACAGACTATATGGGTGCAGGTATGGACGTTATAGAACGAACAATGCACGGTGAAGTAAATGGCGAGGCTGTATTATTTAAGTTAGTACTTACAGCCATAACTCTTGGTGTAGGCTTTAAGGGAGGAGAAATCGTTCCATCCTTCTTTGTAGGAGCCACCTTTGGTTGTTTACTTGGTCATGCATTTGGAGTTTCACCATCTATGTGTGCTGCAGTTGGTATGATTGCAGTATTCTGTGGTGTAACTAATAGCCCTGTAACCTCTGTATTGCTAGGATTTGAGTTATTTGGTATGGCTGGAATAAACTTTATTCTTATCGGTGTAGCGGTTAGCTATATGCTGTCAGGATATTACAGTCTGTATAATTCTCAGAAGATTATGTACTCTAAGTTTGATGCAGAGTACAGAGGAAATGTTTGGAACACAAAATCAGCTTCCATAAACCATTAATAGTCTAAATATGCCCCCTTCATAGGGCTTACCGCATGTTCGCTGAACATGCGAAGAACGCCCTTGTTGTAGCGGGGCATTTTTGGTGTCCATTTTTCTTTTCTGTCCGATAATATCTTGTCTATTTCTTCTGGTGTTTTTTCTTCACCACCCACTCCGATTATATTAATACGTCTCTCGGGGATATTTATTTCAATTAAATCACCGGTTTCTACCAATGCTATAGGTCCACCACTTGCTGCTTCTGGGCTGCAGTGACCTATTACAGGACCTGTGGATGCTCCTGAGAAACGACCATCTGTGATAAGTGCAATGCTTTTGCCTAATTCCTTATCACTACTTATAGCCTGTGTTGTGTAAAACATTTCAGGCATGCCACTTCCCTTTGGACCCTCATAGCGGATGAATACGGCTTCACCTTTATTAATTTTATGAGTAAGTATTGCTTCTATACATTCTTCCTCACTGTCAAATGGTCTTGCAACAAGAACTGTGTTAAACATTTCCTTAGGGCAGGCAGTATGTTTTATTACAGCTCCCTCAGGAGCAAGATTACCACGTAAGATAGCAATACTTCCTTCGGTTCCAAGGGCCTTATGATAAGGAAGAATAATGTCTTCCTTTGTAAGGGAAACATTGTAGCGCTTATTAAAATCCTGTAGATATAGGTGACATCTGTCGTAAAAGCCGCTTGTTTTAAGCTCTTCTAGGTTTTTACCTAAGGTTTTTCCTGTAATAGTCATAACATCTAGGTGTAAGTGTTCTTTAATCTCTTCCATAATTGCTGGAACACCACCGGCGTAGTAGAAGCATTCTGCCGGCCATTTGCCTACAGGGCGAATGTTTAATATATATCTGGCATTTCTGTGTAAACGGTCGAAATCATCACCTGTAATTTCAATTCCAAGCTCATGGGCAATAGCAGGAATATGTAGCAAACAGTTAGTGCTACCTGATACTGCGGCATGAACTAATATTGCATTTTCAAAGCTTTCCTTGGTTAGTATAGTGCTAGGTGTCATATCAGGCATAGTTGCCAGCTTAACTGAAAGCTTTCCTGCTTCTTTTGCAAAGATTAGAAGCTCAGGACTTGTGGCAGGCATTAGAGCACTTCCAGGAAGGGTAAGACCAAGAGCCTCAGCCATAATCTGCATGGTAGAAGCCGTACCCATAAATGAGCAGGCACCGCAGGATGGACATGCATTTTCTTTAGCCCATATAAATTCATCTTCATTAATTTCGTTACGCTTATATTTTGCGCTATATTCGCCTAGCTGGTTTAGAGTAAGCATATTAGGTCCTGCATTCATAGTACCACCAGGAACCACAATAGCAGGGGTGTTAACACGACATAATCCCATGAGACATCCTGGCAAGCCCTTATCACAGCTTGATATATAAACACCTGCATCAAATGGGGTTGCATTAGCTTGAATTTCAATCATATTTGCAATCATTTCACGACTTACAAGGCTGTAATTGATTCCATCTGTTCCCTGGCTTTCTCCGTCACACATATCCGTACAGAAATATCTGGCTCCATATCCACCGGCTTCATATATTCCTTTCCTAACTTCTTTAACCAATATATCCAGATGACCACTTCCGGGATGGCTGTCACCAAAGGTGCTAGAGATGAAGACTTGAGGCTTTTCAAGGTCTTTGGTGGTCCATCCTGTTCCTATGCGCAGAGGATCTAGCTCTGGTGCGTTTTTTCTTAATATCTGACTGTTTAATTGTATTGTATTGTCCATAGATATATCCTCCTGCTATGTGTAGTAGTTAAATTATGTATATTTTATCATATCAAAGCTTTTAAGCATACTAAATATGTGGTTGTTTATTTTTTTTGAGTGTTATTTATCTAAAATTCTAATGTAATAAAACGAATTAGAAGAATTCGACTAATAGAATATATAAATTTTTTAAGAATAGTGGTATAATTTGACTTGTGGAGAATTTTTGGACATAGAGTGTGTGGGCTGATGCATTTTAGATATTGGTCCAAGCTTGATGGAGGATTAATGTCTATGAAACTAAGAAATATATTGATAGTGGTAAAGGATATAGAGAAGTCAAAGCAGTTTTATCACGACTTATTTGGTCTTGATATGGTGCTTGATAATGATGGAAATATGATTATGACAGAAGGTCTTGTGCTTCAGGATGAGAAAATCTGGAGAGAGTTTTTGGAGAAGGACATAACACGTGAGAATAATTCCTGTGAATTATATTTCGAAGAAAGGGATATAGAAGCATTTGTAGAGAAGCTGGAAAGACTTTATCCGGATATTAAGTATGTAAATAAGCTTATGGAACATAGCTGGGGACAGAAGGTTGTCAGGTTTTATGATTTGGATGGAAATCTGATTGAGGTGGGAACACCTATGTAGCTTTGATATGGATTAGATTTGAATCTATTATTAAGAAATTAATATGATTTTATGGAAATGGTAGGTATATAAATATGCGAATAGAACATATTGCAATGTATGTAAATGATTTGGACTCTGCCAGAGACTTTTTTATAAGGTATTTCAATGCAACATCTAATGATGGTTATCATAATAAGACTACAGATTTTCGTTCTTATTTCCTAAGCTTTGATGATGGGGCACGCTTGGAGATAATGAAGAAGCCTGTAATGAAAGATGATGAAAAAGTTATAAACCGTACAGGATATATTCATATTGCTTTTAGTGTGGGAAGTAAGGAGGCTGTGGATGGCCTTACCAAAAGGCTTAAAGCTGATGGTTATGAGGTTATAAGTGGTCCAAGAACCACAGGTGATGGTTATTATGAGAGCTGTATAGTAGGGATTGAAGGTAATCAGATAGAGATTACGGTGTGACGGAGGAAAACAGTATGCTAAATGCAATTGTTGTAGGTTTAGGTGGCTTCGTTGGAGCCATATGCAGATACCTAATTGGTTTGATTCAAGTTAATGAGGTTACAACATTTCCTATAAAGACATTTCTCATTAATGTAATAGGTTGTATAGTTATTGGAATTATTACAGTAGCTGCTACAAAGAATAGTTCTATAAATCCACAACTTGTACTATTTCTTAAGGTTGGTGTGTGTGGAGGATTTACTACATTTTCAACCTTTGCGCTAGAAACTGCAGACATGATAAAAGCTGGTAATCCACTTATGGCATTTATTTATGTTCTGGGAAGTGTTTTGATTGGTGTTGGAGTGATATTTGCAGTGGAATACCTTTCATAAGGATAATGTGAGATATATAAGGAGAAAAAGTATGACATTTGAGACAGATAGATTAATTCTTCGCCCTTGGGTGGAGGAAGATGCAGAGGATTTATATGAGGTAGCTAAGCATCCGGATGTTGGCCCCATAGCAGGTTGGCCAGAGCATCGATCTGTGGAAAATAGTAGAGAGGTTATCAAGGAGATACTTTCCGCAGAGGGTACATATGCAGTGGTGTTAAAGAGTAATAATAAGCCAGTAGGAAGTGTAGGGCTTACATTTGGCGAGGCAAGTACCCTTAACTTGTCTGATAAGGAAGCAGAGATAGGGTATTGGATTGGTGTACCTTATTGGGGCCAGGGATTAATACCTGAAGCCGTAAATGCATTGTTATATTATGGCTTTGAGATGCTAGAGCTAGATAAAATCTGGTGTGGATATTTCCATGGTAATATAAAGTCAAAGCGTGTTCAGGAAAAGTGTGGCTTCAAATATCACCATACCAAGGAGAATTTCTACTGGGCACTTATGGATGACATTAGAACAGAGCATGTGACCTGTCTTGTAAAAGAAGAATGGTTGGAAGAACAATAATTTAAGAAAGACATAATAAGGAGACTTGTAGTATGAACATTAGAAGAGCAAAATTGGAAGATATGCCTGGCATAAATAAGCTTCTTAATCAGGTTTTGATGGTTCACCATAACGGAAGACCTGATTTATTTAAGTCAAATGTGAAGAAATATACGGATGAAGAACTAGCAGAGATTATAGAGAATGACCAAAAGCCTATCTTTGTGGCAGTTGATGATGATAATCAAGTGCTGGGATATGCATTTTGTGTGTATCAGCAACACATTAACGATAACATACTGACAGATGTTAGGACCTTGTACATAGATGACCTTTGTGTTGATGAGGATAAAAGAGGTCTTCATATTGGCAAACAGCTATATGACTATGTAGTTGATTTTGCAAAGGAGAATAATTTCTATAACCTGACTTTAAATGTATGGTCTTGCAATGAAAGTGCCATGAAGTTTTATGAGACCTGTGGACTTGTACCACAGAAGGTTGGTATGGAGAAAATACTGTAAAAATCCTTGTAAATAGCCAATGTTAACTTGCGTTGCTTGTGGCAACGGGTGTTTTGGGCATATGATTTGCTTACCAAAAACATTTAGGAGGTTAAGGGTATGTTTAATGAAAATTTAAGAGAGCTTAGAAAGAGCAAAGGATTTACACAGGAGGAATTAGCTACTAAGATAAATGTAGTTCGTCAAACAGTGTCTAAATGGGAAAAGGGACTTTCCGTGCCTGATGCAGATTCACTTCAGAAAATTGCTGATGTTTTAGATGTGGAAGTAAGCCAGTTGCTTGGAGCTAATATTGAAACTGAAGCAAGTAAGAACGAAATCGCAGAGCAGCTTTCTAGAATTAACGAACAGCTTGTGATTAAGAATAGAAGGACTAAGAAGATAGTAACTGCTATATGTGTTATATTACTATTACCACTGATTATCTTTATAATTATGATTATTTTAGCTAATTTCTTTTATGCTAATGTAGAAGAAACTGGTTCATATGAAATTGATGATACAGTTATAGAATATTATGATGAGGAACATGAAGATACAATAGAAGAGTAATGTTTATAAGCCTGCACAATGTGCGGGCTTTTTTATGTGAAAGCTTTCTGGCAAAATAATAATGACATTGTCACCTTTTTGGTATTATAATCGTTTTATCTATGAAGGGGTAATACATGTAGAACACTTTATAGTAAGCGAAGGAGAGAACAATGAGTAACAAAGCAACTAATGCAGATTTGGAAAACACAATACTAAAATACAGTGATTTGCTGTATAGGATATGTTTTCTTATATTGAAAAATGAACAGGATGTAGGGGATGTAATCCAGGAGACATTTATTCAATATATGAAGAAACATCCGGATTTTGAATCCGAGGAGAAGAAAAAAGCCTGGCTGATTAAGGTGTCCCAGAACAAATGCAAGGATTTTCTTAGATTTCATAAGAGACACAGCTATGTACCATTAGATGAGGTGGAAGATATATTGATGGGTACATCAGATGTGGAACCATCACATAAGGTTCAGCTAGAAGAGATATGGGAGCTTGATTATAAGCTAAAAAGTGTTGTGATTTTATACTACATAGAAGGCTATTCCATTAAGGAGACTGCCAAGATGCTAGCCATATCTGAGTCAGCCTGTAAGAAACGCCTAGAGCGAGCCAGAAACAAGCTGAAGGAAATGCTTTAGAAAGGGGAACATAATATGAACGGTGATAATAGAATTAATAATCCAATCATTTCTAACCTGACTATGTCAGAGGAAATGAAGCAAAACATATTAGATAATTGCAAAAAGGGGAAGAGAACCACTGATAAGCTATTTAGATATTCAAAGCTTATAGTTTTATTTATAGCATTTAGCTGTGTATGCTTAGGTGGTTTGGGTACCCACGCTGCCATATCAGCTGTGCAAAATCGTATGGAGAATATGTCTGATGAAGAAAAGGATGCTTATCTAGAGATAAATGTGATAGGCGCTGATGCGGAGCATTATACCAGAGCTTTTACGGATACTGAAGTAGAACGACTATTGGTGCTTCAGGAGGAATATAAGAATGGTAGATTTCCTGAAGAAACTATCCTTATAGTAGATAAAATATCTGATATAAATGATGACCAGTTAGCATTTGTCAGGGAAGATGGAAGAGTGCATCTGCCTAAGGGTGAGATGACAGATGAAGAGCTACTACAGTTAATTGACCACGACGAGAAGAATAAATACACCATGGAGACAGGCATTGATGAACCTAATCCTTATGCAACAGGTGTGCTTGATGAAGAAATTATGCTAGAAGAATCCCATATCTCCCAGCCAACTACTGTAGGAGCTGCTACAGAGGAAAATATGGTGGAAGAAGCTGATGAGGAAGAAAAGCTAGAAATTGATGATGTCTATGACTACTCAAAGGAAATGGTACTGAAATACTTTGGAATAGAGTTGGATGATAGCTGGGAATACTATGTATATCAGTATGACCGTGAAGGTGATGCAGAAACTAAGGAATGGTTAGATGAGGTTTACCCGGATTATGATGTAATTTATGAGGTGGAGTACTCAAAAGATGGCATTATTAATGAAGGTTACCAGCTTACCATATGTGGAGATAACGGAAGACTATTATCTATTAATATTGGTGGTTCAGCAATTGCGCCTGGCTATACTCCTAGTGTGGAAGAGGCTACAGAAAAAATACCTGTAGGTCAAGAAACAGTAACTAGATATGCAGAAGAAGTGCTAGGTCTTGATATGGACTTGATAAAGTTATATGCTGGATTTAATGAATTTATGGACGTGGTTACAACAGATTTTTGCTATTATTATATTCTTGATACTAACGGAAATGGTTATAGAATAAGATGGATAGTGGCAACCGATGAGATTACAGAAGTAAAATTTGATTGGGATGTTGATGAGGGCAATATAAATAGTGGAAGTATAAAATACACATTGATGGAAAAGTAGATAACAGGAAAGGGTGAACCTATAGAATATATGGGTTCATCCTTTTTGTTGTAATGAGGTGGTAAGGAATGGTATAATTGTTCTGTTGAAAGTACTTGTAATCAGTAAGAAGATAATGTAGGAGGGCCTATGGAAGAAAAGAAAGAGAAACAGAAGAAAAAACATCCTTTGTGGTTAGTAATAATAGTACGAGCTTTAGAGATTCTCTTTGCTCTACTTATAATGGCCGTTTTAATAGTGTTTATAGCTGAAGGTGGCTTTTCTTATAATATGAAAGGCAATATAAGAGTTTCTGTAAATGGAGAAATAGTAGAAGCGAAAAATATTGTGTGTTACAGAGGTTCGGGAGACCGTGAGACTCAGAAAACGAAATTGCACTGGAAGGAAGAGTATTATTTCATTAAGGCAAAAGCAGATTCCTATGACGGATATAATTTTGAGTTTGATGTTGACACGGAAGATGGTATTAAGCATTTTCACTTTAGAGTATTTAAAACTCATAATGGCAGTCCAACGGTAAACTTTGATTATGAATTAAAGCTTTGTATGGAGGATGGTGAGTGGGTTGCCTATGTATCTTTAGGTGATGAGTATGGAACAAAACCTGAACGAATTTTGCTTAAGGATGATCCTGAAGCTTTTATCTCAATAGGACCATAATAAGGAGGAAAATATGATTTCATTCGAAAGTGATTATACAAACGGAGCACATCCGGTTATATTACAAAAACTTATAGATACAAATGATGAGATGCTGGCTACATATGGCTTTGACAAGTATTCAGAGAGTGCTAAGGAGAAGATTAAAGCGGCATGTCAGTGCCCAGAGGCTGAAGTACATTTCCTTACAGGAGGTACTCAGACCAATGCTATAGTGATATCAACTATGCTTAAGGATTATGAGGGAGTGGTGGCAGCAGATACAGGACATATAAGTTCTCATGAGGCTGGTGCAATAGAGTACACAGGTCATAAGGTTTTAACTGTGGGACAGGAATTAGGAAAGGTTAAGGCAGATGAGTTAGATAAGTATTTGGATTCCTTCTATGGTGATGAAAATCACGAGCATATGGTGTTCCCTGGTATGGTGTACATTTCACATCCTACTGAGTATGGAACCTTGTACAGTAAGGGTGAACTTCAGGAATTATCTAGAATATGTAACAAGTATCAGCTTCCTCTTTATATGGACGGTGCAAGACTTGGATATGGTCTTATGAGCTATGATACAGATGTAACACTTGCTGATGTGGCAAAGTATTGCGATGTTTTCTATATTGGAGGAACAAAGGTGGGAGCACTTTGTGGTGAGGCAGTGGTATTTACCAAGAATAACGCACCTAAACATTTTATGACTATGATTAAACAACACTGTGCTTTGCTTGCCAAGGGTAGATTAATTGGAGTACAGTTTGATGCATTGTTTACAGACGATTTGTATTTTAATATAAGCAGACATGCTATAGATATGGCAGAGGAGCTAAAGAAGGCGCTACAGGAGAAGGACTGCAGATTCTTTATTGATTCACCAACTAATCAGCAGTTTGTAATACTTGAGGATGAGAAGTTGAACACGCTTAAGGATGAATTAAAGGTAAGCTTCTGGGAGAAGTACGATGAGAATCATACAGTGGTGAGATTTGCTACAAGCTGGAGTACAAAGCCAGAGGACATAGAAGCACTAAGGGAATTGTTGTAAGAAGAGAATATTACACGAAATATTGAAGTTATGTTAACTAAAATAAACAAAGAAGAATTTAAACAAGTATATAGAATAATGGAGTCAAGCTTCCCACCTGACGAGCATAGACCATATGAGGAACAGCTAGAACTTATGGAAAATCCGAATTATCAAATATATGTGGCAAAGGAAGATGATAATATCCTTGAAATCCAAGGCTTTATGGCAGTGTGGCAGTTTGAGAGCTTAAGCTTTATAGAGCATTTTGCAGTGGATAGCAAGTATCGAAACATAGGGCTTGGATCAAGGATGCTACAGGAGATAAAGAAGCATCTGACAGGACGAGTCTGTTTGGAGGTGGAGCTACCAGATAATGATATAGCTAAGCGAAGGATAGAATTCTATAAGAGAAATGGACTTTATTACAATGATTATCCCTACATTCAGCCAGCTATATCCAAAGGTAGAAATCCCATACCACTTAGTATAATGACTAGTGGAGGAGTAGTTAGCCAAGGGGAATATCAGGAAATAAGAGATATACTTTATAGAGAGGTATACAGGGTGGAGCATATGCCCAATTAGAACGGAGATAAAATGGATTACTTAATTCGAGCAATTGAAGCAAGAGATAATAAACAGGTAGAGAACGTAATTCGCACCTGCCTCATAGAATTTGGCGGAAATCATGAAGGCACCGCATGGGCTGACCCAGATTTGGGAAGATTTTCAGAGATTTATAATACTGAAGGTAACTGCTACTGGGTTGCAGAGGATGAGGCTGGAAATGTAGTAGCCGGTGTTGGAATAGGTCAGCTAGAGGGTTTAGCAGATGTATGTGAGCTACAGAAAATGTATTGTTTGCCAGAAGCAAGAGGTACTGGTGTGGCACATAGGCTGATGAAGATAGCTCTAAAATACGCAAAGCTATATTATAAGAGATGTTATCTGGAAACTCTTGATAATATGATTGCTGCACAGAAGTTTTATGAAAAGTACGGATTTGAAAGAGTGGATAAGCCTTTGCTTGAGACAGCACATTTTTGTTGTGATGTGAGGTATATAAAGGAGTTATAATGGGTAGAACACCTGCCAGAAACCAAGCAATACAGCCAATGTTACATATAGTTGCGGAAATGTTACATTTGCTTGATAGACAAAAGTCGAACAGAAAAGTACTATCATAACAACAAATATGTAACACGAAAGTGAGGATTATTATGAAATTTGAAGAAAAACTAATTAAGCTAAGAAAGAGTAATGGAATGTCTCAGGAACAGTTGGCAGAAAAGCTTGGAGTGTCCAGACAGGCTATCTCTAGATGGGAGTCAGGGGATTCAACTCCTGATATGATTAATCTGCTGGGGTTATGTGAGTGCTTTAAGGTGTCTTCTGATTATCTAATTCATGATGATTACGAAAGTGATGAGGATATGCCTACCATTCGGGAGAAGAATGATGAGATAACTAATATTCGAACTAAAAGTAAAAAATATCATCTAATATCAGCCATATGTTTTCTTCTATCAGTTTTTTGTAGTGTATTTAGTATGCTTGTTAGTGTTAATGATGTTCAGTTTGTGCTTTCTGTATTTACGTGTGCCGTATTATCAGCATTAACAGTTGTTCAGTTTGTACTGTATTTGAAAAAAGAATAGTAGTTATATAAAGTCTTGCCTAGTGCAAGACTTTTTTTTATTCGGATAAATCTTATTATTTACTTTTTGCGCTAGGTGGTTTATAATACAACCACGCATTGCGTTTAGAAAGGCGTGGAGGTAATAATGACTATTAATGAACAAATTGTAGAATTAAGAGTAGCAACTTGTATGAGTCGTAAGGAATTTTCAGAACATTTTGGAATTCCATTGAGAACATTGGAGGATTGGGAGGCAAATCGTAGGACACCTCCTAATTATCTGCCTAGGTTGTTGTGCTATCAATGGAAATATGAAATCCTTATAAAGGAGAAGGATGTAAAGAAAAAATCAAGTAACAGAAATGTGAATATTGTAGTTGATACTAATGGAAATAAGATAGTTATTATTCATGATACAATAATTAGAAACAAGCAAAATATTAATTGGTCAGAAGTAGAACAGTATATAAAGCAATATATTGGAGAAATGTACACAATTGCTGATGATGGTGAAAAAATCTATATTGGTAAGGATTTGCCAGATGAATATTCAAATTCTAGATACACTGCAAAACTAAAGGGTGCATTGGCTAAAACAAAAGCAAATGCATCACAAGCTATTCCAGAATTAATAGAAATATCAACGAATGGCACATATAGTGAAAATTTTGAATCTAAGCATTCAATTGATGCAAAATATGGATGGTATCGTTATGATTCACGGTTTGCCTTAGCAATTTATAATAATGATGGTGAAATAGATAAATATAATTATTTTAAAGTGAGAATGATTATCAGATGTGATGCGGATGGGAAGAAGTATTTATACGATATTATAAATATAAAAAAGGAACCGAGTACCCCGCTTGGCTAGATATAATATCTACGTACGGTAATAAACCGGTTCCCTTTTATAAAAGTATATTAGAGTTTTGATACAAAATCAAGTAAAAAATTCAATTTCTTATTGACTTTACTAATAGGGAGTTAATACTACAATTCTTGAATAGACTCCATTAGCCTTCGGAGATGGTACGTAAAGAGATGAACATTAAAGAATGGGAAGATTATCTTCCCATTCTTTTTTCCAAGTTAAACTACCCGCACCCAAATAAGTGCCACTAACCCTCAAATAAGTGTCACTTACCACTTATAGTATTGAATTTAAACTAATCCCTTGCTAAAATCACAGCATAGAATACATTTTGGAGGAAATAATGAAGTACACCATTAATAATATATCTACTGGTGAAGACGAGGTAATAGTCAATTACCTTCGTATGACCCCTGAGGTAGAGCGAATAGTAAACTTTATAAAGGGTGAACAGACTAAGCTTATTGGCTGGAGGGATAAGGAACAAAAGCTTATAGATATTA
The DNA here is from genome assembly GCA_017517305.1 of Lachnospiraceae bacterium. Lineage (GTDB taxonomy): Bacteria > Bacillota > Clostridia > Lachnospirales > Lachnospiraceae > Coprococcus_C. The sequence goes on from JAFWZV010000010.1 coordinate 88,705, forward strand.
AGACAATTCTTTACATAGAAACTGTTGATGGAAATACCTTTGCTTACACTGAAAAAGAGGTTCTAAAGCTTGATTATACATTAACTCAACTAGAACAGCTGCTTAATGATATTAATTTCTTTAGGTGTAGTAAGTCTATGATTATTAATATTGATAAGGTGGATAGCTTAAGAAGTCTGCCATCTAATCGTATAGATGCAAGGATGGTAAATGGAGAGCATATTATAATTTCACGTACTTACGCATCGGATTTTAGAAGAATACTTAGGAAAGGAGCAGGGCATGAGTAAGAAGAATAATGGATTAACCGGACTAGAGAGATATCTGTTAGAGGAAATAGGCGTAGAATTCAAGGCTTGTATATATTTCTTCTGTTATTTGTTCTACTACAGTATGTATAAGCTTATAGGTGGAAGCACAAGTGCCAGCATAATACATATGGCAGAGCTGATATTTCTTACCTATGGTATGTGCTACCTTCAGATATACCTTATGAATGGCTTTGATGAGGGAGAGGAATTTAAGCTTAGAGAGCTACTTTTAAGTATAGTGTGTAGCATAATCTACACTACAGCATCCTGGTTATTTGGCTGGTTCGATAAAAATGTACCAGTGACCATAGGATTCTTCCTGTTTGTAGTATTTGCTTATATTTGTGGCTTCTTGGTATATAAAATTAGGAGGACATTAGAATCTAAGGCTTTAAATGAGGATTTACAAGCATTTAAGGAAAGGGGACATATAAATGAGTAAGGTAATAGAGATTGCAAACCTAACAAAATACTACGGCAAGCATCGTGGTGCGGAGGATGTAACATTTTCAGTAGAAGAGGGAGATATATTCGGATTCTTGGGACCAAATGGAGCTGGTAAAAGTACAACCATTCGTTCTATGCTTGGACTTATACAGTTTGAGAAGGGAAGTGTTAAAATCCTTGGCAAGGAGCTTCAAATAGCCAAGGAGGAGATACTTTCACAGGTGGGATATATGCCATCAGAGGCAATGTTTTATCCTGATATGAAGGTTAAGGATGTAATTAAGATGGCCGCAGATATAAGAAGGATGGATTGCAGGGATGAGGCGGCTATGCTTTGTGAGAGATTAAAAGTAGATACAGAGAAGAAGATTAACGAGCTTTCTCTAGGTAATCGAAAGAAGGTAAGTATAGTATGTGCTATGCAGCATAAGCCTAAGCTATTTGTCTTTGACGAGCCAACTAGTGGATTAGACCCTCTTATGCAGACAGAGTTTTTTAAGCTAATCCAGGAGTATGTGGAAAAGGGAGCAACCTGTATGCTTTCCACCCATGTTCTTTCAGAAGTTAAAAACTATTGCAAAAATGTGGCTATTATGAGAGAGGGTAAGCTTATAAAGGTAGATACTGTTGCAGAGATTACCAAGACTAACGCCAAGAGAATTAAGATGATTAGAGATGGCAAGCAGGAGAATTTCCTGTATAAGGGAGATTTGAATAAGATAGTAGATGAGTTAGCAGGTCACAATATAGAGGATATCTTAATAGAGGATCCATCTCTTGATGAGATATTTATGCACTATTATGAGAAGTAGGAGGATGATGTTATGTTAACTATATTCAAACACGAGATTAAATTATTATATAAGTCCTTCCTTATCTGGACTCTTTCAGTAGGTGGTATGTGCTTTGTGTGTATATTGCTATTTAATTCCATGAAGGACACCATGTCCGGTATGGCGGAAAGCTTCTCCCAGATGGGTGCATTTGCAGATGCATTTGGCATGAGCCAGCTAAGCATCGCTACATTGGCAGGCTTTTACTCCACTGAGGTTGGAACTATACATAGCCTAGGTGGCGCAATGTTTGCAGCCATAATTTCTACGGTAATGCTTTCGAAGGAGGAGGACGGGCATACAAGTGAGTTTTTATTTACCTTGCCTATAGCCAGAGAGAAGGTCATCACATCAAAGCTTCTTGCTATATTATCAAATGTTGTGATGTTCAATGTGATATCAGTAGGAGCTTACTTCCTTGGAATAGTTATACTTGGAGAGGATATAAGCTATGAGAGATTCTTTCTATACCACGGGATGCAGCTTTTGATGCATCTTGAGATTGCAGGCATATGCTTTGGAATATCAGCATTTATGAAGAAGAACAAGCTTGGACTAGGACTTGGAATAGTAATGATATTCTATGCCTTTGACCTTATGGCTAGAATGATACCTGATCTTAAGGACTACAAGCTGCTTACTCCATTTTCATATTCCAATGCGGCTGATATATTCAGCACAGGAAATGTAGACGACACTGCGTTAGTGCTTGGTATGGTTGTAATGGTGGTAGGAATCGTGGTAGCTTATGTGAGATATGGCAAGAGAGACCTGGCGGCGTAGGAAAAATCAAGGGATTATTGCAGTTTATATGTTATTGCAATAATCCCTTTAGTTTATTTTTGCTCAAGCTCAGTGTAATTCCAATCTGGATAAATCATATTTGATTCTTCAGGTACACCGGCATATATTCTGTAAGAAGTAGTTCTTGGTAAAAAGCCAACAAATATCTTATCGCCATTGGATAGCTTTGTTTTAAAATCTTCCCCTAGGATTTCTTCCATCTTGCTGTATCCATCACCATCATTTTGGTGAATTACCTCTAACTCCATAATATACCAAGTATTAGTGTCACTTCCGAAAGTATATTTATAGTTGGAATTGGCAATGGTTTCGCACATCTCTTTTATTTGGTTGATTTTTTCATAATCATTTTTTATCTTTTCTTCATTTTTGGTCTTTATTTGGTTGAAGATAAATAATCCAATTAATGCGATAATAGCAAAGGTTAGTATCTTTTTCATCATATTATGCCTCCTATATTATATATTATAAATGATATTAGCATATTATCTGTAAAACAACAATTATAGATTTACATTAAATTGACCCATGAATATTTGTGTGATACTATGACCTAAATTATTATATTTTGGGAGGATTATTTATGGGGAAAGTACATGTATCAGTGGTGGTGTCGGCACACAATGAAGAGGAATATGATAAGCTGTTAGATGGGATGTTTTATAGTTATAATGATATACATAGGTAAGATGAAAATTTAAAGTTTACGCATTATGGAAGGGGATAGAATGAATACATTAATTTTAGTGTTAGAACAAATGGATTTTAATGATTTGGATATTGATGATTTGTTGGATAATCGAGGTTTGGCGGTGTTTGATACAGAATGGATCAGGGTTTATAATGTAGTTGAGTCATTGAAAAATGAGGGGAATTATTCGGAAGAGGAAAACAAAAATAATACAAAACTTAGAGAACAAGTTTTTCAAATGATTTATGAATTTACGAACGATAGTGATTTGGCTGGATATGTATCGGATGATTTTGGTTTGATTTCAGATGCAAGATTATTAGGATATAATGATTTGTGGTTGGATAAAATGGTTGCTTGTTATGAAAAAGGAAGTATTCCTTGTGGAAGCTTATAGTAAAATGAGCTTACATTGAGGATGTAAACAGGTGAAACTTTGAATTTGACGGAGGATATATTATGGATTATGCAAAGGTTGTAGAGCGATTTAAAAAAGTGTTTGAGGGAAACGGTGCAGTGGAGGAGAGCGATTATCCATATTTTGTGCCTGCTGATAAGGAACAGCTTACATATCTGACAGATTTATATGGAACGTTTAATTACGGGACACAGATTTACTTGGATAATGAATTAGAAACCCTAAAGGATTATAAAGTACCACCGGTGGTTGTTGAATTTTATGCACAGTATGAACCAAAGGATATTCCTATGACAAATGCGGGAATATATTTGTTGGATTTGGAAGCTATAAAGGATGAAAATTCTTCTGATGCTGGCGGTGGAGTACTGTTAAAGTATGGTTTAATAACAATAGCAACAACTATCGGAGGTGACCTTGTTTGTATAGATTTAAATGATATGAAAAATAATGACCCCAGGGTAGTGATTATTGAACATTGGTGTTGTTGTAGTGTAGATTCAGTTGAAAATTATGAGGATGTACAAGAAATAGAGCATTTGATTTCCGAAAGTTTTAGTGAGTTTTTGTGGAAACTATCAGGTGATGAGTATGAGGATTTTGAGGATACTTATTTGAATGAAGATTAGTTAGTCACATATTTCAGATTTACAGGAATTGGTCATGCCGACAGAACCACAAGTAGGAGAAGGCACACCAAAATTTCAGTTTTACGAAGTACAAATTTATATTTAATTATACATATAGCCATTATGAAGTGAAATTCTTCGTAATGGCTATTTTGTCCCTTATTTTACACATTCAAGTATTTGTTGAGAATATGTTGGAATAATGATATATGTAGCAGTTATAATATGTATATACGAATCCTGTTGAAAATTACAGAACAACGCATTGCGTTGTGATATATTATATGTTATAGTAAATATAAGTTATGACATAAGGAGGGCATGATATGGAGATTCAAAACAAAATTAAAGAATTGAGAGCTCAGACTGGTATGAATAGAAAAGAATTTTCAATTCATTTAGGTATTCCTCTTCGAACTATTGAAGATTGGGAAGCTGGTAGAAGAACACCACCAGATTATATTCCTAGATTGATAGCATATCAGTTGAAGTATGAGGAGTTAATGAGAAATCAAAATAAAAAAAATGTTGATTAAGAAGGGAGTGTATCATGATGAATGAATTAGTTATTTTTTCTGATGGTGATTTGAATTTAGAAGTGCCTATATCACCTGACAAAGAAACAGTGTGGTTAACACAAGAGCAAATGTCGGAATTGTTTGATACAGCCAGATCTTCTGTAGCATATCATATAGGAAAGATATTTAGTGAGGGAGAGTTGGATAAAGATACTTCTGTCGGAATTTTCGACAGAAGTGAGGGTAATGCACATAGACCACCCATGTATTATAATTTAGATGTGATTATTTCAGTAGGTTATCGAGTGAAATCAAAACGTGGCGTTGCATTTCGTAAATGGGCCAATTCTGTATTAAAACAGTACATAATCAAGGGTTATGCAGTAAATAATAATCGTATCAATCAATTAAATCAGGTGATTCAGATTATGAAAAGAGTTGAAAATTCCATAGATACAAAGCAGGTATTATCAGTTGTTGAAAAGTATAGTACAGCTTTAGATTTACTAGATGCATACGACCACCAGAATATGCCACGTCCAAAAGGCAATGAAGCAATCTATGTACTTACTTATGAAGAGTGTCGTGAAGTTATTGAGAGTATGAAATTTGGTGACGAGAGTGACCTGTTTGGAAATGAGAAGGATGATTCTTTTAAGGGGAGCATAGGTGCAATCTACCAAAGCTTTGGAGGAAAAGATTTATACGAGTCCTTAGAAGAGAAGGCAGCACATTTGTTATATTTTGTTACAAAGAATCACAGCTTTTCGGATGGAAATAAGCGTATAGCTGCCACAATGTTTTTGCATTTTCTTGATAGAAACAGCGCATTATTTATAAATGGTAGAAAACGTATAGATGATTATACATTAGTTGCGCTTACCATTATGATTGCCGAGTCAAAGCCTGAAGAAAAGGATATGATGGTTAGTGTTGTAATGAATTGCTTGGCGTAATACTTTTGAAGATGGGGATTATAAAACTCTGTTGATTGAATCAATGGAGTTTTTATTTTAGCTTAATATAAAAAAATCTATTGACAGTAATTCAAATATATGATTAAATGTTCATATAATCAATGCATGAATAAGTGTTCATATATCAAAATAAAGGAGGTTTTACATATGAACTCTAAAATATTTTACAACATAATAGCTTGGGCATATGGTTTGCTTGATGTGATATATTTCAATAATTACGAGAGAAGTCCTAGAAAAGCGGTTTTGGATTCAATTAATTCAGAGGATACTGTACTTGATATGTGCACAGGGACAGGAGCGAATGCATTGAAAATAGCAGAGAATCTTCCACATGCAAGAGTAATTGGAGTGGATCTTTCTCAGGGAATGCTTAAGATTGCTAAAGAAAAAACAGTGAAGGAAGATATAGGGAATGTTAAGTTTTATCAAATGGATGCTACAGATATGAAGTTCAAGGACAGATGTTTTGACAAGGTTTCTATTGCATTGGTTCTTCATGAGACAGATGAAGAGTTGGCAGGTAAGCTTATATTAGAGGCAAAGAGAGTTCTTAAAGATGATGGAGAGATAATTATAACCGAATGGGAGACAAGTAAACAGTGGTGGAGAAGAATATTGTTTGTACCGGTAGCTTTACTTGAACCAAAGCCATATAAGGACTTTATTAAGAAGGATTTGGATGATTATTTCAAGAAGTTTGGTTTGGCGGTAGTTGAAACAACGCATTGTGATTATACAAAGGTACTTAGAGTTAAAAAAATAATTAGAGAAAAAATATAAAGGAAGGCTTGAAATTATGAGTAAGAATAGTAACAAGGATAACAAAGATAATAAGAAGTTCTGGCAGAGATACGCACCTATATATTCATTGTTTATGAAGAATGCAGATGCTGAATACAATGAGATATCTGATAAGATAAAGCCATATTTGAGTAAAGATATGAATGTACTAGAGCTTGCCTGTGGAACAGGAATGTTTACATATATACTTGCTGACAAGGTAAATACCTGGAAGGCAACTGATTTCTCTGAGAATATGGTTAAGGAGGCAAAAAATGCTGCTAAGAAACACAAGGTAATACCAGGCTTGAGCTTTTCTGTGGAGGATGCTACAAATCTTCCTTATGAGGATTCTAGCTTTGATGCAGTTATGATTGCAAATGCACTTCATATTATGCCTAACCCAGAAAAAGCGTTGGCAGAGATAAAGAGAGTTCTTAAGGATGATGGTATAATGTTTGCACCTACATTTGTTCATGGAGAGGGTGTAGGCTTTAAGCTTAGAACTAAATTCATAGAGTTCTTTGGATTTAAAGCATTTATCGAGCCTACAAATGACGAGTTTAAGAAGTTTATAGAAAGTAATGGATTTAAAGTAATGGAATATGATAGAGTTGGAAGTAAGTTGGCACCTATCTGTTGTATGATAGCGAAGAAGTAAGGCGGGATTGAAATGGTTTTATTAGTTCAGTGTGTTGTTTTTTGTATATTATTTACATTGATGGTCATGCCATCTTTGTATAAGAATCCTATTAATTGGGTGATGGATTTTCCACCAATGATTATCAAAAGAGTTGAATCCCTGCCACAATATAAGGATAAGATAAAGAAGAAGGAAAAAAGACATATAAAGAAGAAAATATTAGCAGTGATTGCTTTCGTTCTTGTGTTATCATCTGTGGCTTATTTTTCAGGATGTAGAAGTTTCTTAGATACTTTTCTATATGTGTTTATAATATTTGTAGCAGTTAATTTATATGACTTGGTTGTTTTGGATTGGGGAATTGCCTGCCACAGCAAAAAAATCAGAATCCCGGGAACAGAGGATATGGATAAGGAATATAAGAATTATTTGTTTCATACTAGAGGTTTTTTCATAGGCTGCGTGCTTGGTTTGATAGTTGCATTGCTGTCTGGTGGTGTGGTTCAATTAATTAGTTTATTATAGAATACATACTAAAATACGAGAGGAGCAGTACATATGATAAAAGTAACCACCTTTGTTGAAAACACATCAATTTCCCCAGACTATGCACATAAGCATGGCTTGTGTTTATATATTGAAACTACAAATCACAAAATACTCTTTGATTTAGGTTCTAATGGCTTATTTCTTGAAAATGCAAAAAAGCTGGGAGTAAATATTGCTGAAATTGATACTGTGATTATATCCCACGGACATGCAGACCATGGCGGAGCATTGAAGCTTTTCTTGGAGAGTAATAATACTGCTAAAGTATATGTTAGAAGGAATGCATTCGATAGTCACAAGATAAAGGTGCTGGGGTTATTCTTTAGTGTAGGACTTGATAGTTCGCTTAAGAAACATCCACAAATAGTTTTGACTGATGCAAGAACAGTAATAGATGATGAACTGATGTTATTTTCTGATATTGATAATCACATGTTCCCTACAAAAGCCAACAAAAAGCTATATGCCAAGGTGGATGGTAAGATGATAGTTGATGATTTTACCCATGAACAGAATTTAATTATTACAGAGGGTGATAATAAAATCTTGTTTGCAGGCTGCGCCCATTCAGGTATAGTAAATATTAAGGATAAAGCGGAGAAAATCATAGGTGAAAAGCTTGATTCAGTGATTGGTGGATTTCATCTGTATAATCCCGCATCAAGAAAGAGAGAAAGTGATGAGTTGATAGATGGAATAGCTGATAGCTTAAATGATGGCGTTACAATGTATTATACCTGTCACTGTACTGGAAAGAAGGTATTTGAAATGATGAAGAAGAAGCTTACGGATAGGATTCAGTATATTTCAGTTGGAACGGTATTAAAAATATAATAGTAAATTAAAGGAACTATTTAAAATGTGACTAAAGTCATATTCTAAATAGTTCTTTTTTCACTTTTGCCACAAATCTAAAATTGCTATTATAATCACAGAAACTATGGTGATACACAAAAATACGAATATTAAAGGAGTACATTATGTCAGATATCATTTTAAAGACAACAGATTTAACTAAGAAATATCACAACAAGGCAGTGGTTGATAATCTAAATATCGAAATCAAAAAGGGAGAGATTTTCGGTTTACTTGGACCTAACGGAGCAGGAAAATCAACTACCATGAATATGATTTGTTCCATAGTAAAGCCTACAGCGGGTGTAGTAGAGCTTTTTGGAAAGGATCCTCGCAAGCAGAAGAAGGAGGTTATTCATAAGCTTGGTTATATTCCACAAGAGCTTGCAATACATGGCAATCTTAAGGCTTGGGAGAATGTTGAACTATTTACTTCTTTGTATGGATTAAAGGGGGATGAATTAAAGAAGGCAATAGACGATTCTTTGGAGTATGTTGGTCTTCTTGAGAGAAGAAATGAGTTTGCCAAGAACTTCTCAGGTGGTATGAAGAGAAGACTTAATATCGCCTGTGCCATAGGTCATAAGCCTGACCTTCTTATATTTGACGAGCCTACAGTGGGAATTGACCCACAGTCTAGAAACTTTATCTTAGATAAGATTAAAGAATCTAACAAGAATGGGGCAACTGTTATATATACAAGCCACTATATGGAAGAGGTTGAGGCTATATGTACTAGAATAGCTATCATGGATAATGGAAAGATTATTGCCTGTGGAACTAGTCAGGAGTTAAAGAAGCTTGTTTCAAAGGGTGATGAGGATATCACTTTAGAGGAGGTATTCCTTACACTTACTGGCAAGAAGCTTAGAGATTACGCAGAGTAATGTGAGGAGAAAAGGATGATTAGATATTTAATTAAGAATAATTTTAAGCTAATGCTTAGAAATAAATGGGCTGTTTCACTGCTGATTCTTTGTCCATTATTAATCGTTGGAATTTTGGCAAGTGCATTCAATGAATTGCTAAAGTCATATGAGAATGTGGAAACATTTTCAGTTGGATATAGTGTTATGGAAGAAAGTACATTTTCTGAATATATGCCTGTTATAAAGACATCAGGAGAAGAAGCAGGTCTAAGCTTTGTAGAATACGCACAGGAAAGTTCTGTGGAGGCCCTTAAAAGTGGAGATATAGCTGTGTTTGTTGAATTTGGTACAGATACATATACCATATATAAGAGTGAAGACCACAAGGTAGAGGGAATAAGTACTGAATATTTTATGCATAAGGTGTTTTCAGAGATGGCAAATATGAAGCTTCAAACCATGACACCAGAGGTGTCATCTCAGAATATTACAATTCCTGTTGAAAGCATCTCATATATGCCTGATGTAGACTCGAAGAACTATTATGGTATAGCCTACTGTGTCTTCCTTACCTGGATTGGAATAATATGTGCTATTGGTGTTATAAGCAGTGAGAAAAAGAATTGTATAGCAAGAAAATATCAGGTGTCCACATTATCAAGCTTTAAGCTTTTTATGAGCTTGCTTATTCCTGTAATATTGACAGTACTTGTATGTATGAGTATATCAACCATCCTATCTACTATAATGTACGATATAAGTTGGGGGAATTTACTCGTTGCCGTAGTACTATTTGTACTAAATATAGTTGCCAGCTCTGCCTTCGGGCTAATGCTGGTAAAGGTATTCGATAATATGGTATCAACAATCATAATGCTATTTTTGACAGTTTGGTTTATGGGATTTTTTGGTGGAAGCTTTGAGACATATATGTTCTCGTCTATGCCGGATACACTAAAGCATGCTTCCCCTATATATCATATAACAAGAGCATTGGTTGAAAATTCTGTTATGGGAGAGAGTGATTATATTGTAAGCAGTATAATATACGCTCTTATAGTTACATTAAGCAGCACTATAATTGCTATGGTAGCAGATGGATTAAGAAAGAGAGGTAAGGCATGAATAGAATAATTGCATTACTTAAAATGAGTATACGGATATTGCTTAGGAATAAGGGATTTTTGTTCTTTCTGTTTGTAACGCCGGTACTATCAACGATGGTTCTATCCATTCAGTCAGGCTATAGCATAGTGGGAGAAGATGGCTCAGGAGTTGAACAAATTATTGAACTTTCGGACTGTGATGAAAGAGCTATCTATAAAAGTGATAATTCGAGATTTGTAGTAAAGGTTTATGATGGGGCAAAAACCGAGCTTTCAGAGTACACATTAAATAAGCTTGCAGCAACAGGAATGTATTCAGTATGCAGATGTGATGTAAGTCAGATAACTGATGAAGAAATCATGGAACAGGCCAAGAAGGATGCTTTTGATGACAAAACAGGTACTATATTGTATCTAAAAGAAGATTTTGATAAGGCTGTGTCTGAAGGAAATTATGAAGCAGCAGTACTTCTTTTTACCACATCTGATGATGAAAGATATGAGCTTTTTGTAGAGGATTTGAAAAATTCATTAGCTACTGTTAATCGGGTTGTAGAGTTAGTTAGTGGTGATACCACCCAAACCATCACGATTTTAAATGATATGGATAACTCTATACCTGATAAAACCATAGTAAATGTTGGTGGAAAGGGTCAGCGAGCATTAACCGACAAGCAGTTTAGTCAGAAGCAGAATATGGGATATGCATTTGCAATCATTACACTAGGATTTTTATTCTGTGGTGTTTGTGTGGCACATACTGTTATTGAGGAGCAAAATAACAAGGTATATACCAGAGTTATGCTTTCTCAAGTGTCAAAGTGGGAGTATCTATTCTCTAAGTTTATTATTACCGTTGCGATGGCTGTAGGGCAGACAGTGGTTACAGGTGTTAGTATATTATTTATCCTAAAGGATATAGATTTTGGAATGAGTAGATTAAGTTTTCTCTTTATTATCTTTTGTTTAGGAATAATATTTGGTACAATAAGCTTTGTAATGGGAATATTAATAGGTGATGTAATGAGCTCAAACTTTGCTACATTCATTATATGGAATCTTTCGGCATTGCTTTCGGGATTATATTTCCCTATAGATGGTACTACGATGGCGCTTAAGACTATGTCTGCTGTTATGCCACATCGTTGGTTTATGGATGTTGTGGAAATGGTATTCATAGGTGATGGTAAAGCCTACTCCATGGTGCTTTGTGTTACAGCAGCGTATCTCATTATAACTATATGCTTGGGATGTGTTGGTCTTAAGCTTAAGGAAAATGAAGCGTAGAGTGAAAACAAAAACTAAGAAAAATTTGGATAGAAACTAGGATAAAAGGGAAATGTCAGAACAGCTTAGAGATAATTACTTTTTGGCAGTAAAGATTATTATGCTTATTGCCCTGGAATTATATATAGCATTAACTAAGAATGTTTTAACAGGAGCATCTGGAATGGTGCTCCTGCTTTTGGCGCTTCTAATAGGTTGTTTTTCTCTTGTTCAGCTCTTAGATAAACTGAGAAGATGGATGTGCTTATGTGGGTGTATTATATTACTTATTGTAATTACTACTAACATAGACAAAGCATTTGTATTATTAGGTATTTGTTTGGCATATGATATCATTTCTTATTTGAAACCTAGCTTTATATGGTACTTTACACCGTTAATATTTGGAATTATTGAGAGCGATATTAACTCTTATGTAAGAATACTTGCATGCCTGTTCATAGGAATTATACATATTCAACATGACTTTATTGTTGAGTCATATAGAAAGCAAACTGTGGAGGATACTCTATCTGAACAGCAACTTAAGAAAAATATATATAAGAAGGAGCATGAGATGCAGGAGGAGATGCGAAAAGGTTTGCTTCAGGCAGAGAATCAGCTCCTTGAGGAGAGAACACAGCTTTCTCAAACCTTGCATGATAAGCTTGGACATAATATTAACGGTTCGGTATATCAGCTTGAGGCCATAAAGGTTATAATGGATAAAGAGCCTGAAACATCTAAGAGGATGATTCAGGGAGTAATAGATCAGCTTAGAACAGGTATGGATGAAATAAGGGCTATTCTAAGAAAGGAAAGACCTAAGAAATACAGACTTGCCACAATTCAGCTAGAGAAACTATGTGAGGATTGTGTCAGTAAGGGTGTAGATGCCAAGCTTGTTACAGATGGTGATTTATCTAATGTTCCTGATAAGTATTTGGAAATTGTATTGGATAATGCGTACGAGGCAGTGTCAAATGCTATGAAATACGCAAGATGTACTAAGATAGAGATTAAAATACATGTGCTTAATCAAATGCTTAGATGTAGCATATCAGATAATGGTATTGGCTGTAAGGAGATAGAAGACGGTATGGGAATCTCCGGTATGCGTAGAAGAGTAAGAGACGTAAATGGTGTATTAGATTTTGAAACAGAGGCAGGATTTACAATTAATATGCTGCTGCCGATTAATGAGGGTTAAGAATATGGATAAGATAAAGGTAATAATTGCAGATGATAGTGATTTCGTAAGAGACGGAATGAGAATAATACTTAGCGTTGATGAGGAGTTTGAGGTTATAGGCTGTGCTTCGAATGGTAGAGAAGCCATAGAAATAGCCAAGGATAATGCGCCTGATATATTTCTTATGGACATTCAGATGCCAGAGATGGATGGTATAGAAGCTACAAAGTACATAGTAGAAAATAATCTTGGCAAGGTACTTATTCTTACAACCTTTGATGATGATGAACTTGTTCAGCAAGCCTTAAGTAACGGAGCCAAGGGTTATCTTATTAAAAATCACACTCCTGAGCACCTCAAGCAGATGATTAAGTCGGTATATAATGGAACAGGAGTTATGGAGGAAAATATATTAGAGAACCTTACAAAGAACAGTGAGGTTAAGTCATCGAGCTTTAATGAGGAAGGATATACAGCTAGAGAGATGGATATTATTAAGGCTGTGGCTGATGGTTTGTCTAATAAGGAGATTGCTAATAAGCTATTTATAAGTGAGGGAACTGTTAAGAATTATATAACTTCAATACTTGCTAAGGAGAATCTTTCTCATAGAACAGCCCTTGCTGTTTATTATCTAACAGGTAAAAAGCAGGGGGAGTAAAGGGGGGAATTATGCGCATTTTATGTATCGGAGACAGTAACACCTGGGGCTATGACCCAGTGGATGGATTTAGACATAAAAATAGATGGACAAGGGTTTTGGCTAGTCTTATGCCAGAGCACGAGATTATAGAAGAGGGGCTAAATGGCAGAACTATACTTAGCGTTGACCCATACATGCCAGAAAGGTGTCTTATACATAATCTCAAGCTTATTTTGATGTCCCATAAGCCCGTTGATATGGTGGTGCTTATGGTGGGAAGTAATGAGCTAAAAAATACATTTCCATGTACTGCAAAATACATTGCACAGGGCATAGAGGAATGTGTTAAGATTATGCTTAATAAGGATATGTGGGATAGATTTAATGTTCCTAAACTTTTTATTGTTTCTCCAATACTAATCAGAGATGAGATGGTAACAAATGGTGGCGCATTTGCCTGGGAGTTTGATGAGACAAGTGTGAGAGAGTCTAAGCTTTTGGCAGAGGAATATAAGAAGATTTGTGAAAAATATCAGCTAGAGTTTATGGATGCATCTTTATATGCAGAGGCTTCGCTGGTAGATAATCTTCATATGGATGAGGAAAACCATAAAAAGCTGGCAAAGGCTATGTATGATAAATTGAGAACTTCTAATTTATATAATAAAAGGGAGGCTTGATTTATCGAGCCTCCCAGTGTATAATCTACATAGGAAGCAATCGGAAGCGATTTCTGGTTGCCCTCAGTATTTATACTTATTAAGAAATAAGCATCCTACTTAATGGCGGTTAGAGGATGCTTATTTCTTTTTATTATGTCTGTCGATATATGTCAATGCAGCGAAAACTAAAATCAATAAGTCAATAATCTCGTGTGTAGTCATCGGCATCCCCTCCTTATGTACTAGAGGGCAACTTGAGAAATTCGCATCCACTTCCCGTAGAAAATACAAGAATATTATAACATAAAACGAACATATGTTCAATGGCTTGCGCGTATGTATACAATAAATTATTGTGGAGAAAAAGTTTTTATAGTAATATATTCTTATAAGGTAATTGTGGATGAGGTGACACTCAAAATGAAAGATAAGATAATAAAAAGAATATTAATAATTATATTATTTTTAATGGTTTGTATTAGCTTTTTCGTACCATGGTTCACGATAAATCCAGTGGTAATGGGTTATATTCCAGGTATTATTATTTTCCCCGGAATTATAAGCATAACATTGATTTATCTAGCTGTATTTTTGGTTACAAAATTACACGATAAAATTTCCGTAATAGTGGCAGAAGTATGCGCTATTGCTGTCATTGTAATTTCAGTTCTATCCCTGGGACAATGGCCAGTAGTATGGATGATTTCAGATGATTTCAAATGGAAACTAGAGTACACTGTTCCTACATATTGGCTATCCCTAGGAATACAGGTGCTATTCTTTATAGTATTGCAATTTGTAATAAAAAATAGGAAAAACATATCTAAAGATAATGATGAGTGTAAAGGATTTAATTGGTAAAGAATATGAATAATAAAAACGAACTAACCTACCGTTTCGCAACAATTGAAGATATAGACATCTTAGTATCCACCAGAATGGATATTCTTATAGATATGCTTAAGCTAGATCCAGATACAGATATGTCAGAGCTTGAAGCAGCCACAAGGCCTTACTATGAAAGGGCTATTGCTGATGGAACTCAGCTTGCGGTACTAGTATTTGATGGAGATAAATTTGTAGGTGCAGGAGCAGTGTGTCTTTATGCGGTTATGCCAACCTTTTACAATATAAGTGGCAAGAGAGGATATATTATGAATATGTACACCTGTCCTGAGTATAGAGGTCGTGGAATTGCTACTAAAACCGTGGATATGCTTGTAAATAAGTGTAAGGAATTAGGATACACACATATCACCCTTGCTGCTACAGACATGGGTCAGCCAGTATATGAAAGATATGGCTTTAAAAAGCAGGAAGACCAAATGGTTTATAAGATTACAGATTAATGAAAAGAGGATTAGTAATGACAGATAAGCTATTAACTGAAAAAGAAAAGATGATTGCAGGGAAAATATATGATCCATCGGGAGAAGAATTGGCAAAGGGTCGAGCTAAGGCCCACAGACTTTGCTCAGACTATAATTGTACCTATGAGGAAGAGGAGGAGAAGAGATTATCTATCCTTAAGGAGTTAATTCCAACACTTTCTAAGGGTGTGTATCTTCAGGGTCCAATACAGTTTGACTATGGTTACAATACATTTATAGGGGAAAATTCCTATGCGAATTTTAATTTTACAGTTTTAGATTGTAGCACTGTAACCATTGGTAAGGATGTGTTTTTCGGACCAAATGTTAGCCTTGTCACTCCTGTGCATCCATATCTTCCAGAGGAGAGAAGAATGCGCTTTAGAGAGGATGGCTCAGCCTACGATTTAGAGTATGCTAAGCCTATAGTAATCGGTGATGACTGTTGGTTTGGGTCAAATGTAACTGTAATTGGTGGTGTTACCATAGGAAGTGGAACAATAATTGGTGCAGGAAGCGTTGTTACCAAGGATATCCCATCGGGAGTGTTGGCCGCAGGCAATCCATGTAGGGTTATAAGAGAGCTTACACAGTCGGATTCCATAGAGCTAAAGAAGGAATTGTGGTAAAAAACAAATATTACGGAGATATTTGATTTGAAGGATATAAAAAAAATTAAGGATAAATTTAATATAACTGAGAAGTCTATTAAGTATAAGACTGCACTTGGAAGAGAGAAGACTATAAGAAAGTCCAGTTTGAGCAAGGCTTATCTAGATGAAAAGAAAAATAAATATTATTTCTATAATAAAGATAATGAAAAGCTATTCTCGATTAGTAGAAAAATAAGTGGTAGTGAAGAGCTTATTGATGATTTTATTCAAATAGTCTCAGATAATAAGGCTGGAGAACTGGGATTTATTATGGAGCCTGTGCTTGAAGAACTTTTGGAGAAGGAAAGGCCTGTATCAGAAAAATATATTAAAAGAGTGAAGAAGTGGAGCAATATATGGTGTGGACTTAATTTTATGTTCTATGTGATACTAGCTATCATCATTTCTGCTGGTAATGTGCTATCTATAGATAAGTATGCGGCCTTAATTTGTGTACCAATATTAAATATGTATACATTTGCCTGGAAATTTAGTGATGTAGTAAGCTGGTGTGAGCCAGGGAAAATTAATAAATATGAACCAACTAAGGAATATAGAATGCGAATAAATAAGTGGAAAAAAAACCATGTGGTTTATATGATGCATTTTATAATTATTATGCTTCCGTTTTTTGTATTATCCACACCGGTGTGGAACATGGGTATAAGTATAATTAAGGGGGAAATACTACTTTATTTGTTTGCATTTGCAATAACTATAGCTATAGTATGTTTGTTTGTGCCTCGAATTGGTAAACACAAATCAAAACTTTTCGATTATATCTCCTTAAGCATACTTACATTGGGAATATCATTGTTGTTGTCATATTGTATTATAACTGTGTCTGGTAAAGAGACATGTAGATATGAATCACCTATTAATGAATTTAATCGGTCGGAGAAGGATGGTGATTATATCATGGTTGGTATAAATATTGATGGGGAAACCAAACTACAAGATTTTGATGCGGACAATATTAATGTTACAAAAGATTTGGCTCAGGTTGTACACTATGAGGGGTTACTTGGCGTAGAATGGGTTAGAATATATATAGATTAATGTATTGATTAAGGAGGAATTAGTATGTCTAATATTTATACATCAGTAGATCAGCTTGTAGGAAGAACTCCTATACTCGAGCTGGCGCATATAGAAAAAGAATATGATTTAAAGGCTAGATTACTTGCCAAGCTAGAGTATTTTAATCCTGCAGGTTCCATAAAGGATCGTGTAGGTAAGGGAATGATTGAGGCGGCGGAAAAGTCGGGACAGTTAAAACCTGATTCAGTTATTATAGAACCAACCTCAGGCAATACAGGCATAGGTCTAGCATCTGTAGCAACTTCCAAAGGCTATAGATGTATCATAGTTATGCCAGATACTATGTCTGAGGAGAGAAGAAAGCTTATTAGAGCCTATGGCGCCGAGCTTGTGCTTTCTGAAGGAAGCAAGGGTATGGCTGGAGCTATAGAAAAAGCTGAGGTGCTTAAAGCTGAGATTCCTAATAGTATAATAGCAGGACAGTTTGTAAATCCGGAAAATCCTAGAGTTCACTTTGAGACAACTGGTCCGGAAATATATGAGGATACAGATGGAGATGTGGATATTCTAGTTGCAGGTGTTGGAACAGGCGGTACCATTACAGGGATCGGACAGTATCTTAAGTCTAAGAAGCCGGATGTAAAGGTGGTTGCAGTAGAACCTGCATCATCACCACTTTTGTCTACCGGAAAGGCAGGACCTCATGGCTTGCAAGGGATTGGTGCCAATTTTGTACCTGAGATTTTAGATACTAAGGTTTATGATGAGATTATAACAGTTACAGAGCAGGATGCTTATGATAAAGCTTCTATGGTGGGTAAAAAGGAAGGATTCTTGGTTGGAATATCCTCAGGAGCAGCACTTTGGGCAGCTATAGAGGTTGCAAAACGTCCTGAAAATGAAGGAAAAAATATAGTTGTAATTCTGCCGGATGGTGGAGATAGGTATTACTCTACACCGATATTTGAATAATTTTTTTAAAATTTCATCACGGCTACTTGACAATACAAAGTAGCTGTGATATTTTTTATTTAAGCTACTTGACAATACAAAGTAGCTTAATAATAGCTATTATGAAAACCAAGACATTAATATGAATATGGGAGGAATTATATGGACGATACACAATTAATGAAGGGTATCCTAGAAGGTTGTGTATTATCAGTTATCGCAAGGGGAGAGACCTACGGTTATGAGATTTTAACTGAGATGGAGCGTGTAGGCTTTGATGATTTAGGAGAAGGAACCCTATATCCGGTGCTTACCAGACTAGATAAGAATGGGTATATTTCCTGTAGAAAGGCTAAATCACCACTAGGACCAATTAGAAAGTATTATACCATAACTGATACAGGTCGTGAGAGACTGGATGGCTTTAAGAAAAGCTACAGCAAGATAACAGATAGTACAAATAAGGTTTTATTCGGGGAATCAAATATTAAGAGGGAGGAATAACTATGATTGATACATTAGCTATGGCCAACTTGTTAAAGGGAGAGTATAAGGAGGCTTTTACAAAGATTGATATGTTCGGTAGCATGGGGAATGTGAACATAGATATCTACGAGGACAGAATATTGAATCTGTATGATATGTTTATGGAAGCACAGGAAGAGGGGAAGCCTGTGGAGAAGATTATCGGTAAAGATATAGAGGGGTTCTGCAAGGCATATTATAACTGCAGCGAGGAGAAAAAGTGGTATGTAGACTTGGCTAAGAGATTTTGCAACATAATGACAATATTATTTGTATATTGCTTGTTGGAGATCTTTTGGGTAAGGGAGGATAAGATAGTCTTCTTTGAAGATAGAATTAATATCATGCCTATAGTGGTTGGATTAATTGTTGGATTTATACTTGTTGGCCTTGGAAAGCTTATTAATAAGCAGGTTACATTTAAGAAGGAAAAGGTTAATCCGGCGCCGTATTCCATATTGCTATTGGTGGTATTTGTTGTAGGAGTTATATTCGCTCCTTTATTTAAGGATGACATTAATATATCTTTACCTCTTGGTGTCACAACAATTGTGTCGGGAGCTATTACAGGAATATATTTGCTTACTATAATTATAATAAAGATTGTTAATAGGGATAAGAATAAGCTTCTTAAGGAAGAAAAGGCACAGCGTAAGGAAGTTCTTGATGAGATAGAGTTTAGGGCTGGAATCAAGGATGTAGCTGATGGCATGGTTACTAGATATAATAAAAAGGTTACAAAGCACCAGAAGAAGGGCAAGACTTATACCTATGATGAATTCATCCAAAGCATACGTAAGGAGATTAAGGATGAAAAACAGTGTAATATTGTTGTAGGGGTGATTTTGCTAATCTGGGCCGGAATCAATGTGGTTAAATGCTTCTTTGAACCTGAACCAATACCTTTGATTGTATTTACAGTAATATTAATCGTGGTTGAAATATTCATATACAAATGGTTTGTAAAGTTCAATAGGGAGCAGACTATGTCCTATGAGATTATACTTGGGGAATGTGAGAAGAGGGATATAACTGTTGATGAATATGTAAAAGAGATGGAATAAGGTAAAAACAGATATTTGTAAAAGGAAGGCTTGATTTCTCAAGCCTTCCAGTATATAATCTACTTAGGAAGCAATCGGAATACGATTTCTGGTTGCCCTCAGTGAATATGTCTATTGAAATAGCATCCTACACTTTGGACGGTTGGAGGATGCTATTTCTTTTTGTTATGTCTGTCTATGTATGTCAATGCAGCGAAAACTAAAATCAACAAGTCTATTATCTCATGTGTAGTCATCGGCATCCCCTCCTTATGTACTAGAGGGCAATCAAGAAAATCGCATCTACTTCCTGTTCGATTATACAATATCATATTAACATAATTTCGGATATTGTTCAAACGGAAATGCAAAATATTATAGTATTATTCGATGCGATATAATCAAGTTTTATGTTATAATAAAATTGTTAAATCTTTTAAGGAATTTTTAATAATTTATATATTATTATCCAAGCAGATAGATTAAGAAGGAGGCAAATTATGAATTTTAAGATTTTAAAAAGAAGCTTAAAAAGTAAGAAAACCATTAATTTTATACTGCTTGTTTTTATTATGTTAGCAGCTATGTTTATAGCAGGTAGTGTGAATAATCTTATTCTTATAACAGGTGGTTTGAATTCCTACTTTGAGAAGGCAGAGGTTGGTGACTATGTAATAATATCTTGTGTAGGAGGGAGTGCGGAAAACCCTCTTGAAGCCCAGGTTATGCTGGAGGATTATCTGACTGAAAATGAATATGTTGACAGCTACACTATGGATCATGCGATCCTTACTGGAAATAGTCAGATTAAAAAGGAGGATGGTTCAGACCTTGAATTAAATGGTACAGTATTAATTATGTCCTATAATTCAAAGCAACAAAAGTACTTTGATGAGCATAACAAGGAGATAACTAATGTGGAGGATGGTTCTATATACCTTCCTAGAAGAGAGTTTGAGGCAAGCGATTTAAAGATAGGTGATAAGCTTAGCTTTAAAATGTCCGATGGCACTGTTATGAAGCTTACTGTTAAGGGAATGTGTAAGGATGCCTGTCTAGGTTCTGATATGATGGGTACTCACAGATTCATTGTTAGTGAAAATGACATGGATAGACTTCTTGCTGATGGAGGTTACTTGTATAGTAGACTATATTCCCTTGAATTAAACAACTTAGAAGAGTTCAAAAATGAATATGCAAAGCAGGATATTCCAGTTGTATTTGGAGATGCTAAAGATACATTTAAGATTGGCTACATAATGGATATGATTATAGCTGCAATATTTATTATTGCATCTATACTTCTTGTGATTATATCTGTTGTAATCTTAAGATTTGCTATAGTCTTTACAGTTAATGAGGATTACAAGGAAATAGGTATTATGAAGGCTATAGGTATTGGCGATAAGGGAATCAGAAAGCTGTATGTTATGAAATATATGTTGATTTCTGTAGTTGGCGCACTTATAGGATTTGGTCTAAGTATTCCATTTTCGGATGCATTAATTAGGTCTGCCATGAGGAATATGGTTATAGAAAATGGTGGAAGTAATATATTAATTCAGCTTGTAATATGTATAGTTGTGGCAGTGGTAGTAATTCTATTTGCTTACCTCAGTACATCTAAAATTAAGAAATTAACTCCTATGGATGCCATAAGAAGTGGAAACAATGGGGAAAGATTTAAACGCAAGGGATTAATTAAGCTTCATGGAAGTAGAAAAGAAACAACCACATTTATGGCATTTAATGATGTATTTAGTGAGTTGAAGAAGTATCTTATATTACTTTTTGCTACTATGATAGGTGTGTGGATGGTAGTAATGCCAATTAATACCATAAACACTCTTCGATCAGAAAAAATTGCCGATTGGTTTTCAGTACAGGTTTCAGATATTGTTATTTCCAACGAGGTAGCATTTAATGAAGTTTCTACCAATGCCAATAAACAAGGATATTATGATTTGATGGATGAAACTGAAGAAATTATTGAGAATAATGGTTATGAAGTTGGAGAAACCTATATGGAGATAGGTTGGCAGGGAATTAAGGTGACATTTGGTGATAAGGTTACTAAAACCATTGTTTTCCAAGGCTTAGGAACGGACACATCTGATTATGTGTATACAAAAGGTTCAGCTCCAAAATACGAAAATGAAATTGCCATGACTCATGTTGTAGCGAAAAGACTTGGCGTAGATATTGGAGATACAGTATATATATCCATAAAGGGGGAAGATAAGCCTTTTGTTATAACTGCTATATATCAGTCCATGAATAATAATGGTGAAGGAATAAGAGTTACAGAGACTGTAGAGCTTGATTACTCCTTAGTATCATTCTGCTTTGGTGTACAGTGCGACTTTATAGATGACTTAACTGATGAGGAAAAAGAGAAGGCTATAGATAAGCTTGAAGTAGCAATGCCAGAATGTCAGGTTGAAAGCTTTATTGAATTTATAGATAGAATGATAGGTGGTATATCGGATATGCTAGTTCCTATCAAGTATGCTATGCTTGGTATTGTAATAGTAGTAAACATTCTAATTGTTGTTCTTATGCAGAAAATGTTTCTGGTTCGTGAGCGAGGGGAGATGGCTATGCTTAAATCAATAGGATTTTCTAATGGGAAAATAATAAGCTGGCAGACCAAAAGAATTGCCATAGTACTATTCCTTGGAGTAGTCCTTGGAACACTTACAGGAACACCTTTCTCTCAGCTTACATCAGGTCAGGTGTTTAAGTTTATGGGAGCTAGTAAGATTGAATTTGATATTAATTATCTTGAGGTATATGTAATATACCCACTAGTAATATTTGCAGCATCAGTTCTTATGTGTATGGTCACAATGCTTAGCGTTAGAAAGATAACTGTAAATGATATGAATGAGATTGAGTAAGGATATGATATAGGAGGAAATAGATATGGTAACAGCATTAAAGGTAACAGATCTTTGTAAAACATATATAACTAACAAGAGACAAAACAACGTACTAAAAAATGTTAATTTCCAGATAGAAGAGGGAGAGATGGTAGCTATTATGGGACCATCAGGTTCAGGTAAATCCACACTTTTATACAGCGTATCAGGTATGGATAGAGCAACAGCAGGAACTGTAGTACTTGGAGATATGGAGATTACAAACCTAAGTGAAAAGGATTTGGCAGAGGCTAGACTAAAATATATGGGCTTTATATTCCAGCAGATGCATATGCTTAAGAACCTTTCGGTTATGGATAACATTATCCTTCCTGCCTATGAGGCAACTAAAGACTCTGACGAGAGAAAGAAAATCGATGATAACTGCAAGAAGCTTATGCATAGATTAGAGATATCGGAGATTGCAGATAATGATATTACTGAGGTATCAGGAGGACAGCTTCAGCGTGCATGCATCTGTAGAAGTCTTATCAATAATCCTAAGATTATATTTGCCGATGAGCCAACAGGAGCCCTTAACAGAAGTGCATCAGATGAGGTTATGAGCATCCTTAATTCTCTTAACGATGATGGAACAACTATGATGATTGTAACTCACGATATGAAGGTTGCTGCAAAGTGTAGCAAGGTAATGTACATAGTTGACGGAAACATCAAGGGAGAGCTTGAACTTGGAAAACTTAGTGCTTCTGAAGAAGGTACTATAAAAGATGTGAAGACAGTAGTAAAGGAACGCGAGAAAAAAATCAACAACTGGCTATCTGATATGGGATGGTAAAATATTAAACAGGGCTGTGGCAATAAACTTCATTCCGGCCGCGACAGGGTAATGCGAAGACGACCGTCTTAAGTGTCGTCGGAGCATTATCCCTAGGCAGGCCGGCCAAGGAGTATAATGCACAGCCCTGTGTCTTTTTATAATATATTATGGAATAAAAGGTACATTTGTAGTATAATCTCAGCAAATAGTTTGACACTTTGGGAGGGAATCTTATGAAGAAATTTAAAATTACGTTTAACGCACCTGTGGTACTTATATTTTCCATAATATGCTTAATTGCAACCGTGCTTGGCATGATTACTAATGATGCTAGCACAAGAGCGGTATTTATGACCTATCATTCATCGCTGGCAAATCCTATGACCTATGTGAGAATGTTTACTCATGTATTCGGACATGCCAACTGGTCACATTTTATGGGTAATATTGCATATATCCTGCTTCTTGGACCACTTCTTGAGGAAAAGTATGGTGCCAAGGATTTGATAGAGGTTATAGCACTTACAGGACTTATAACAGGAATTTTGAACTATATATTCTTCCCTAATATAGCTTTATGTGGAGCAAGTGGTGTGGTATTCGCATTTATACTTCTTTCATCCTTTACAAGCTTTAAGCAGGGGGAGATTCCGCTTACATTTATACTTATTGCAGTTATATACATTGGACAGGAAATCTACAGAGGTATTGCTATAGATGATAATGTGTCTAACCTAGCACATGTACTTGGCGGTATCGTGGGAAGTATCGCAGGTTATGTAGGAAATAAGAATGATAAGGCTGTTGCCTAGTTTAAATTATAGATAGTATGAATTAATTAAGAGGTAAATATGACAGGATTATACCAACACTATAAAGGGAATAAATACAAGGTTCTAGGTATTGCAAAGCATAGCGAAACCTTAGAAGAGATGGTGGTTTACCAGGCGCAGTATGGGGATTATGGAATTTGGGTTAGGCCAAAGGATATGTTTTTTGAAATGATTGAAGTGGACGGTAAAACTGTTCCTAGATTTAAGAAGCTAGATGATAGTAACTAGGATTAGTTCTTGATATAAGGAGAAAGTGATGAGGTCAAGAAGAGTAACATACTTTATTGTCACAATAGTTTTATTAATAATCGAAGTTATGATTGCCTTATTTGTCCACGATAACATAATTCGCCCATATGTGGGAGATGTATTGGTTGTGGCGGTGATTTATACATTTATTCGTATATTTCTACCTAATAAAGTTAAATTGTTACCGTTGTACATATTCTTGTTCAGTGTGTTTGTGGAACTAATGCAGTATGCTAATATTGTGAAGCTGTTAGGATTGCAGGATAATAAATTTTTTAGTGTACTAGTAGGAACTACATTTGATATAAAGGATATTATATGCTATGGGGTTGGTTGTTTGTTCATAGCAATTGGTGGTAAGTTGTATGTGTTAATGTATGGAGAGCAAAATGGGGAACAAAACATTAAGTAAGCCATGGAAAATATTTGGGTATATAATACTTGCAGTGATAGCTGTTCTTATAGTATTTGATGCAACTGTATGGATTGTGTATAAGATACAGTGGAATAAGTATTCAGAGAATTATAGGGAGGCTAGAGAAGCCGGATATCCTGATAGCTATGATATATGTACCAGACAGGGTAATATAGTAATAGATGGTAGGGAATATCTTCTATTTGAGGCACATCGAGAGGTTTGGTTAGATGGAGACTATTATGAGAATTTGATAGTTTCTATGGATGATGAATATGTGGATAAAAATCCTGCCAGCAATGATAATCTAGAAATTTTTGCTAAAAAGCTAGAGTATGTGGATCATACTGACCAAGAGAGATACACACTTATTGACGTGTATAGGATTGATTTGTGCAGACAACGTATATCGGGAGATTGGGCCTTTAGAGCCTTAGGTATAACAATCATAGCAGTTCCTATTATTTTGGTAGCAGGATTAGTGTGGTTAGTAGGCTTTATATTACATAAAAGGAAGGTAAAAAATGGCGGATATAATAGTAGTAGAGGATAATGAGGAAATAGGAGGTCTCCTGCAAGACTTCCTCATAGCAGAAGGATATGATGCGTACCTTGCCGTGACAGGGGAAGAGGGCTTGGAGGTATTTGAGTCAGAAGGTGCAAAGCTATTTATATTAGATATTATGCTTCCAGGAATAGATGGTTTTGCTGTGTGTAGTAAGATTAGAGAGAAGGACAATACCCCTATAATCATAGTTAGTGCCAAGGACAGTAAGGAAGATAAGCTTAATGGTATATTACTTGGAGCTGATGATTATATAGAAAAGCCATACGATATTGATATACTGCTTGCAAAGGTGCAGGGAATATTCAAGAGAAGATATTCCACAGACGAGATTATTTGCGGTGATATTAAGCTGGATAAGATAGGTCATAGAGTATATAAGAATGGGGAAGAGAAGTCTCTTAATGCTAAGGAATATGCTCTACTTTTATATATTATGGAGAATAAAGACAAGGTAATATCTAAGGATGAGCTTTTTAATAAGATATGGGGCTTTGACAGCGATAGTGAGCCACAGACTCTTACCGTACATATTAAGTGGCTTAGAGAAAAATTGGAGGATGATCCTAAGAAGCCCGTACATATACAGACAGTATGGGGTGTTGGATATAGATTTTGTTAGGAGAGAATGGTAATGACTATTTTTTCAGATGAAAGAGATGAATTGTATAACAATGAATATGGAAGCTGTGCTTATATAGTAGGTGCTATACGAGTGATAACAGATAATTTCGATATGGCATTGTATGAGGCTGGAGTTCATTATGAAGCTTTGGCTAGTGATGTGTTTTGTATTGATGGATTAGATGAAAGCATTATAAAAAAACACATAATAGAACGCATTAGAAATCTTGTGGAAGATAAATTAGAAGATAATTTTGATGAAAAGCTTTTAGCTGAAATTGAAAAGCTTGATATCAAGCCAACGAATATGTCTATGCAAGAAACTATTTTTAGATATTACAAGAATAGATTAGATTGTGATAATGAAAAGGTAAAGGCCACAACCGAAAAGTATGCTAAGGGTGTGGAGTATTATCTTGGTAAGCCTAAAAATGTTTATGAGGCAGATAAGGACACTATAGATGTTTGTGGAATACTATCAAGTGCTTATCTAGGTATTTTGTTTAATATTGTATTTGTTGAATATGAGAAGCATATGCTTATGTTTTTGCATGGCAGTTGCGAGTAAAAGAACAACATATATTATATAAGGGTATGTTATATGAAAAAGATAGACAGATTGTTTATAATTGGAATAATTATTTTTATAGCATGTATAGTGTCTCTAAATGTAATAGTTCATCATTATGATTTTTCGGACAATAGCAGAGAACACAAGATTGCACTAAATCGTGTAGAACAGGCTATAAAAGCTTATGAAAAGACAGATAATAGGGCTCCTGATTCCCTTGAGGAGCTTTATTTGGTTTGTAGGATGGAACCATATGATTGCTTGACTAGCTTAGAGTCAATACAAATAGATGAAACGGGAGCATCAATAAGTGACTTAGTCGAATATGAAAATGAAGACTACTATATAGTGGCAACAGATAGATATATTTATAAAATTACATATATTCCTACAAGCTCAGATAATAACAAGGTTTTGCTGTTCCTAAATATTGTGCTTGTAATTGTAGGAGTAGTATTGCTGTTGGTATATCTATACCTTAGAAATAATATACTAAAACCATTTTATGAATTCTCTGAGCTTCCTTATGAGCTTGCAAAGGGTAATATGAATAAGCCACTAGAGGAGTCTAAGAATAAGTATTTTGGCCGATTTATCTGGGGTATGAATATGCTTAGGGAAAACCTAGAGGAGAGTAAGGCTAGAGAATTAGAGGTTCAGCGTGATAAGAAGATGCTTCTGCTTTCCTTGTCCCATGATATTAAGACTCCACTTAATGCCATATCCTTATATGCCAAGGCAATCAGCAAGAATCTTTACAAGGATGAGAATAGAAAGAAAGAGGTTGCTGACAACATAAATCTTAAGGTTGATGAGATAGAAAGCTATATATCTGATATTGTAAAGGCATCCAGCGAGGATTTCCTTACCTTTGAGGTTAGCAATACAGAGGTTTATACAGGTGAGGTATTAAGCTTTATAGAAGACTATTATAGAGATAAAACTACCCTCAATAATATAGATTTTACCATTGCTGACTATAAGAATTGCCTTGTAAATGGTGACAAGGATAGACTTATAGAAGTAATTCAGAATATTGTGGAGAATGCTATCAAATACGGTGATGGCAGAAGAATATGGATTGAGACTACAAAGGATTCAGAGGAATATGTTATAAGCATTAGTAATACAGGCTGTAAATTGCCGGATAATGAGCTTAGCCATTTATTTGACAGCTTTTTCAGAGGTACCAATGTTGAGAATAAAAATGGTAGTGGTCTAGGACTATATATTTGTAGGCAGCTGCTTCACCTTATGGAGGGTGAGATATTAGCTGAGATAAAATCTGAAAAGGATGAAAGAATTATGGAGATAAAGGTTATACTTAAAATGTTATAGGAATTAAGATTTGTAATGATTAAGCAGAAACCGTAAGCAACAGTAGGTGATGAATTATGGAGTCAGAAGAAAGAGGTAAGAAGCTACAGAAAACAAGAAAGGTAGTCAGGATTATTCTTATTATTCTGGCTCTTCTTTTCTGTGCATTTTTGGGATATGTAATTGTAAAATTTGCTACTAATAGAGAATTGTTTAAAACTTGGATGAATGATTATGGCGTTTTAGGCGCTGTGATATATGTGATAATGGTTATATTCCAAGTAATAGTAGCATTGGTGCCTGGTGAGCCTGTGGAAATTGCTGGCGGATATGCTTTTGGAGCTATTCAGGGAACTGTGCTATATCTTATAGGTTCAACTATAGGAAGCATGATTGTATTTCTGCTTGTTAGGAAATATGGAATAAGATTAGTAGAGATGGTATTTTCTAATAAGGATATTAAGGGCTTAGAGTATTTAAGAAACAAAAAAAGAGAGGCAATTCTTATATTGTTATTTGTTATACCGGGAACACCGAAGGATTTACTATGTTATTTTGCAGGTCTTACCAACATAAGTACTAGAATCTGGTTGGTTGTTTCCTCTTTAGGAAGAATACCATCCATTGTAACCTCTACGATAGGAGGGGATGCATTAGAAAAAAGCGATTACACTTGGTCGATAGTGGCATTTTCTATAGCGTTAACCTTGAGTTTGATAGGAATTATTATATATAAAATAATGCATAAAAAACACAATGAAGAATAACTTAATTATCATGACGTTCAAAATACGGAAAATACGATATCCCCTCTTGCCCTGAAGCTAAAAATGTATTATACTAGGTATATCGTTAAGAAATACATAAGGAACAGGAGAAGAAAAATGATTATTAGTGAGCGTATTTATAAGATGATGGCGGATAAAAAGATTTCTCAGATTGAGTTTTCTAGAAAGACAGGTATCTCCCAGAGTACAATCAGTGACTGGAGAAGAAAGGGAACTAATCCTTCTGCAGATAAGCTTATGATAATATGTGAGGCACTTGATTGTTCTGTGTATGATCTTCTTCTTGATACTAAGAATAAGAAGCACAAGGAGTATAAAGCTACGGAGACTGTAGTTATCGATAAGGACTCAAAGGATTACAAGATAATCGAAGCCTATAACAAGTTGGATCTTGATAATCAGAAAAGATTAGAGGGTTATCTGGACGCATTGTCAGGAAAGTAAATAATAGTTAAAGTATTAAAGCAACAAGTTAATCTTGTTGCTTTTTTATAAATCTTTTAATTCAGAATAAAATGATGTATAATCACATAATGAATGAAAACATCAATGTAATCTTGAATAAATGGGGGATATTATGATGAAGATATTGTGTGGGAAAAGAAGATATATTCTTAAATTTCTGCTGTCATTGATAATAATTATATCTATGATGGTTTCCAATTCAATAAGTGTAATGGCAACTGATGGTATGGCATCTCCTGTGGAGACTCTTGGGGAAGAATCAGAGCAGGAAGAGTTGGCGCATTTGTTGTTTTCAAAGCTTGTGTATGATTATTTGGATGGCTATGAAGGTAAAACTGTTAAGGAATACGTAAAGGCTAACTCTAAGCTTTATGATTCAGAAATATGGGATGATTCTGGCATTACATATATAGAACTTTATAATCTGGTTATAGGTGATTGGGAGATTTATAAGCTTTATAATAACAATACCAAAACCGGTTTTTACGGGGCTGCATTTAAGAAGGATTCCAAGGTTGTTATTGCATTTCGAGGTAGTGAAATGTTTACAGAGGAATTTGCCCTAGATGAGAGCAACGACTGGACTGGAACAGATTTTAAATTTGCCCTTTTTAATGAGCTTAGTGCCCAGTTTGAGGATGCAGATTATTTCTATCAAACAGTTTTATTTCAGCTAGGGAGAGATGGATACAAAGAAAATAGAGTAGATATAACTCTTACAGGACATTCTCTAGGTGGTGCCTTATGTGCCTATGAGTCCTTAATAAGTGGAAAATATGGCTACTGCTTTGATGGAGCATGTGGACATATTATAGATTTGACATATTTTTATGGTTACTTGGATATAGATAATTTTACAGGAACAGATGATTTGGATAATATTCCATTTTGTAATTATACAGACAAAACTGGATATGCTGTGGCAGATTTGATTCAACACACCAATGCTGATTATATGTATCAGGTAGATAGAGAGACGAATTTGGATGGGTTAAATGAGTACACTTTAATTCCCAAGACAGCAGATGCAGGCTCACATATTATCTGGTCCACATTACAGGCTGATAAGGGTATGGTAACATTCACAGATAAGGTTAATGCCAATTCTAATGGTTTTACATATGAGCCATATGGGCCAATATATTTAGATATAACTAAGAATGTTATAGAGGCAGGTATGGAGAATGTGAATTTTGATACCCCATGGAATATTATAGATTATGAAAATATTGATTATCAGCAGTTGGCAGGTTCATTGACAGGAATTATAAAAAATGGTCGAGTTGTTTTGTCTTCATCCTACGGTGGAACAGTAACAGCTTATGATAATGTAGGTGTTAACAGTGCATTTGATCTTGATACTGTTATGTATGGTGGCAAGGGAGATGACCATCTGATTGGTTATGTGGCAGATGATGTACTTATTACTGGTACAGGAACAGATATCTTAGACGGTAATTTGGGAGACGATACATACGTAATCGATAATAACCCAGGATATGTGACTACAATTAAAGATATTGGAGGAACTAAGGCTACAATTATTCTTAGGAATTCAAATATTAAGAGTCTAAAGGACATATCGGTTGATGGTAATGGTAGAATCAGCTTGGGTAATGACCAATATATTGAATTAGACTTAGCTATAAAGGCTGATAAGGTTGAATTATATACATATAATCAAGGAAAGCTAAAAGGTATTGGTAAGCTGGATGAACTGGGCAAGGATAAGGTTAGTCGCATATATAAGGATGATGAACTGGCTAAATTTGCGGGAAATGGACTTAATGTAGTGTTCTTGGATGGCGTTGGAACCTATGAGATAAGCTCGCCTGATTCTTTGGATACCACAAAGGTTACAAACGATGTAAAGAGTACCACAGATATAGAGGATGCATGTGATTCAACGGTTGAAGTTACCTATTATGATTGGGGAATGGCTTACGCTGACACAAGCATAGTTAATCCAAGCCTTTTCGTAGTAGTTAAGGATGGGTATCAGGTACATGTGAAAACAGATGAAAAATGTGACCTTGCAGTGGGGGTTATAGACGAAAACAACACATTTAAGGGTTGTGACAGAAAATATAGTATGAAATACAGAAATTATGAAGTGAAATTCGACCTGGTATCTGCATACGGTAGTGAACAGGGAGAGGTTGACTGGGTGGATACCTTAGTTGAGGGTATTAATATATTAGATCAATGGTTTGGAAATTAGGAGGAAAAATAAATGCCTGACTTTATAGAGATTTTAAAGGTTATATTCCTTGGAATAGTGGAGGGTATAACTGAATGGTTACCTGTAAGTAGTACAGGACATATGTTACTTGTGGATGAATTCATTAAGATGAATGTGTCAGAGGAGTTTAAGGAGTTATTCTTTATCGTTATTCAGCTTGGCGCTATTCTTGCTGTTGTAATGATATTTTGGCAGAAGATGTGGCCCTTCGGATTAACTGATGAGAAGAAGCCTATGGTGAAGAAGGATATTTTCTCTATATGGTTTAAGGTGGTTGTGGCTTGTATTCCAGGAGCAGTAGTTACCATACTTTTTGATGATTTTATAGAGGAGCATTTACATACTCCTACAGTAATAGCTATAGCCCTTATATTCTACGGTATAGCATTTATAGTAATTGAGAATTGGAACAAAACTAGAGAAGCAAAGGTAGCTACATTAGCGGATATTACTTATATGACAGCATTTATCATAGGAATGTTTCAGGTACTTTCTATTATCCCAGGTACATCACGTTCAGGTGCAACCATAATAGGCGCTCTTATTATCGGTGTATCAAGAGTGGCAGCAGCAGAGTTTACATTTTTCCTTGCAGTTCCTGTAATGCTTGGTATGAGCTTACTTAAGATTCTCAAAATTGGATTAGCATTTTCATCAGGTGAGCTTGTAATACTTGCAGTGGGAACAATTACAGCATTTGTTGTATCTGTAATTGTAATTAAGTTCCTTATGAGCTATATCAAGAAGAAGGATTTCAAGCTGTTTGGATGGTATAGAATTGTGCTTGGAGCCCTGGTACTTGTGTACTTTGCTTTGGCGTAAGAATGTTATTTGTACAAGATATTGATTATAATATCATGAGTAAGCCATATAAGATAAAATATTAAATGACGAAATGGAGAAATGACAATGAACAGAATATTAATTGTGGAGGATGAGATTGCAATTGCCAAGATGATATCTATGAATCTTACAGTTGCAGGCTATGAGACAAATATGTTTCATGATGGTGCAGAGGCTTATAATGCTATGGAGGGGGATCATAGCTATGATTTGGCGCTGCTTGATGTGATGATTCCTGGTAAGGATGGTTTTGAATTATTAGAAATCATGAATAGGTATGATATACCGGTTATATTCTTAACAGCTAAGGACGATGTGTCATCTAAGATACAGGGACTTAAGGGTGGAGCAGAAGATTATATAGTTAAGCCCTTTGAGATGCTGGAACTTTTAGTTCGAATTGAGAAGGTGTTGGAACGTACAAATAAATTAAGCAATGTAATAAAGATTTTAAATATGGAAATAAACTTTGAGGAGCATTCTGTTAGAGTTGATGGTGAAGAGGTTGCACTTAAGCCTATGGAGTTTGAGCTACTTGCAGTTTTAGCTAAGAATAAGAATATCGCCATATCCAGAGAGAAGCTTCTCAGAATGGTATGGGGTGTGGATTACGTAGGTGAAACCAGAACTGTAGATGTACATATTGGTCAGCTTAGAAAGAAGCTTGGACTTAGTGATAATATTAAGACTGTATCTAAGCTGGGCTATCGTTTGGAGGAATAAGAATTGAAACTTAAAACGAAGATTATGTGGATTAGTTCCGTAGCAATATTTATAGCCCTTCTTATAAGCGATGTGATTATATTTACTTTAGTTAGAAAAAGCTATATGGAGGAAGCTGGTGCAAAGGCAACTAATGAATATCAAAAAGTTGTAAATTCATTATATCAAGCGAATGCTAGTGAAAATGATGTTCCGACTAACAATTACATAGAATTTAAGCTAAAACAGATGAATGATGATTATAATTTGGCTTTTGAATATGCAACAGATAGCGAAGATAAAATATTGTGGAGTAAGGAAATCTATAATCATACTATATTTGAATTCGATGATTTATATAATTTAAATTACGAGTATGTTAACAGTGAATATATGTCCACATATTATAGGTATAGTGGAAGACAATATATTATATTTAAAAGTGTAAATAATACATTTGATATTGCTGTATTTAGAATTGTAGATATAACCTATGTTTGGGATGAGCTATCTCTTATTGTATTAGGTATGTTAGCTATTATGATAGGAATCATACTGTTGGTAGTAATAATTGTATCTATGATAATGAATAGAGTATTGAAACCATTAGAAGAGTTAAATGAAACTGCAGAAAAAATAGCAGACGGAGAGTATTTTCATAGAATCGATATAAGTTCAAATGATGAGATAGGTCAGCTTAGTGAAAACTTTAACAAGATGGCAGAGGCGGTGGAGATAAGAACCAAGTCTCTTCAGGAATCGGAGCGTAAGAAGACCTTGTTTATGGGTGATTTGACACACGAGCTTAAAACTCCTATGACTGCAATTTCCGGATACTCTCAACTTTTGCTTACAACAAAGCTAAGTGAAGAGCATAAGGAAGAAGCTTTGTTGTATATTTATGAAGAATGTGGCAGACTGGAACGTTTGGCTAAGAAGATGATGAAGCTTCTTGAACTTGATTATGAGGAGGCCTTAGTGCTTGAGGAGATATCCGTAGAAAAACTTTTTGATTCGGTTTCACGGTCTTGTAGTCAGCTTCTTAAGAATAAAAATATGACTCTTGAGTGTATTCAGGATGGGGAAGTATTTATGGTTGATGTGGATCTTATGACAGATGCACTTATTAATTTGGTTGATAATGGAATTAAAGCTAGTGCAGATGGAAGTAAGATAGTTTTGAAGGCAGAACCTAAGATGATTTCGGTTATTGACTACGGTAAGGGAATACCAAAGGAAGAACAGGACAAGATATTGGAACCATTTTATATGATTGATAAATCGAGAAGCAGGCAAAGTGGTGGTGCAGGACTTGGTCTGGCTTTGACAGCAACCATAATAAATAAGCATAATTGTAAATTGGTTATAGATAGTGAGGTTGGCAAGGGTACAACTATGATTTTACAATTTGTTTAAAAAATGATGAATACTTGATGAAAATGTCCATGATACTATACAGAAGTCATGGACATTATTGTTGGACAAAAGAATTTTTGTATTTAAAGGAGAAATAATATGAAGAAGAAATACGGTTTATTATTAGGGGCTGCATTTATGCTTGCTTTTACAGGCTGCTCAAAGGATGAAGGGGAATCTATTATTAAAAATGATGATTTAGATAATATGATAGAGGAAGCAACTGTAACTGAAGAAACATTTGATATGGAAAGCCTGTCACAGGATGTAGAGGAGAACTACACCTCATATAAGACTACAATAAAAGATGATAAATTACAGGTAACTGTAAATGTGGATGCACAGGTTGAGATTCCTACTACAGATAAACTTTCTGTGTATGGTATTAAACAGGTGGATATAAATCAGGATATGCTTGATAAGGTGAGAACTGCTTTGGCTCCTAATGTTACCTTTTATGATGGCGCTTTATTAAATATTCGAACTAAAGCAGATATAAAAGCTGAAATAGAATATTATAAAGATTCATTATCCACATTGGGTAGTAATGGCAGAGATTATTCTCCGGAAGAAATTGAGGCTGAAAAAGTAGAAATAGAGTACAAAATATCAAGTCTTGAAGAAGAATATGAGAATGCCCCTCATGAGGTATCATTTGAGGATTATAAATCTGATAATATGATACATACTATATTAGAGAAGAAGCAGGAATATCCTGATTCAGAGTACTATGATTGGCAAAGTCAGCAGACAATGCTTGAGGATGAAGTATTCTATGGAGTTAGTGATGGAGATAATGGTGAATACATATCCTTGTATGTTCAAAATAATACTGACTATGGAAATGTAATTAGATATACAAAGAATACTATAGGACATAATTTTGCATCAAATCTATTTGTAGGAGATACAGCATCATATGACTTATTTCAGGAAGGTGAAGAAAGTGATTTTGCTATGGATAATACAGTAAAAATTACTTGTACAGATAAGGAAACACTAGATTTATCTATAAGTGAAGCAAAGGAGGAGGCTGATACACTCCTTAATGACTTAGGCTTGAATGATTTTGCTTGTAGTAAAGAAGGAAAATATTTTGAAATACCAGATATAAGAAACACTGATGAACTGTATTATAGACCTGTATATAAATTTACATATTTACGTTCAATTGACAATACAATGGTAAGTAATGAGGCAGGTCCTAAATATATGGAGGGTGTGTATGGTGATGATTATGTTAAGAAAGCTTGGTGTGGAGAATCAATAGTTATTATGGTTAATGATACAGGAATAGTAGGCTTTTATTACAATGCTCCTATAAAAATTACTGAGACTGTAGTAGAAGAATCACAGCTTATGGCTTTTGAAGATGTTAAAGGTACCTTCGAAGAAACAGTGGCTATAGCTTACGGAGAAGATGAGTATGCTTATGGAGATTATGTTTATAATATCGATGTAACTAATGTTGTTCTTAGATATGCAAGAATAAGTGACCCTAACGAATTCGATGATGGATATTTGGTGCCGGTATGGGATTTTGAGGGATATATTGATGTATATGATGGAGAAGATTTATTGGAGGGTAATTTATTACAAAGCGTACTTACAATTAATGCCATAGATGGTTCGGTTATTGACCATACATTAGGGTATTAATATGAGATATATTGCTTGTTTACATATATTTCGCTTCATAGATACAAAGAAATATGATAAAATTAATGCGGACCTTGATGTAAGGTTGGCATTAATTTTTTGTGTTACAGAGGATGAAATAGATAATAATCTGGAAGGAAAGGTATAGTAAAGGGTTAAGCTTACTATATAGGGTGGTTATATGAATAGATTGGGAAATATACAAGATATAAAAAATGCAATGACACTAGAGGAAAAGGCAAAACTAGTTAACGGAGCTACATTTTTCGGCTCTGCTGCCATTGAAAGATTGGGTATTCCAAGAATGCAGCTTTTAGATGGTGGTACTGGTATGAACTTTGAGCAGCTATTCGGAGATATGACTCAGGTGTTTAATTATAGTGATGAGAATATGATAGGTGGCTCTGCATTGGTTAATGTTATAGATAGCTACTATGAGCCAGAGAAGCTAGAGGCTAAGAATATAGAGCTACATGACTGGATAGCTGATAAGCTTGAAGGGCGTATGATGGATACCATAGGAACAACTGATTATGCACCAGGATGCTTTCCACCGGGAATATTGCTTGGTTCTACATGGAATAAGGATACAGTGAAAAAGGTGGGTCAGGCTCTTGGAATTGAGGCCTGTATATTTGGAGTGCATATGTTACTTGGTACTCCTAATGTAAACATTCACAGAGACCCTTTAAATGGCAGACTCTTCGAGGGATATTCAGAGGACCCTTGTCTTGTAAGTAAGCTTGCACCAGAGCTTGTTAAGGGTGTGCAGGAGTACGGAGTTATAGCTAATGTTAAGCATTTTGCTGCAAATAATCAGGAGACCAATAGAGTTGGGATCAATGAGACTATATCTCCTAGAGCTTTGGAGGAGATTTACCTTCCTGGTTTTAAGGCTTGTGTGACTGAGGGAAATGTTAAGACAGTAATGAGCGCCTATAATAAGATTAATGGCGTACCTTGTACAGAGAGTACATGGTTACTGGGTGACAAGCTAAGAAAGGAATGGCGCTTTGATGGCTTTGTTGTATCTGACTGGGGTGCTGTGGCTAATCCAGTAAAGGCACTTGTAGGTGGCAATGACTTAGTTATGCCAGGACCTCATGAGTGGGAAAGTGTATATAATGCAGTGAAGGATGGAACAATTCCTGAGGAAACATTAGATATAGCTGTGGAGAATATTTTAAATGTTATAGATTGGCTTAGTGAAAACTACAAGGATAATATACTTGAGTATATTAAAGAGAATCCATTGTATGAAAATGACACTAGAGAACCATTAAAGCAGATAAAAGCATTTACTGATGAAGCGGCCTATGAGGCGGCAGCAGAAGGCATAGTAATGCTTAAGAATGATGGAACATATCCACTTTCTAAGAGAAAAAGTATAATCTTAGCAGGCAGCGGATCAGACAGACTTGTGGAATGTGGTGCCGGCAGTGCGGGAATTAACACTAACAGAGTGGGTGACTTCTTAGGCGAGCTTAAGAGCATCTACGGAGAAACTAATGTCCATAAGGCTGACTGTATAGAAACCATAGATAATCTTGTAAATGAAATCACAGGTGGCTATAGAGCAGGCTATAAGGAAGATATAGCAATAATTATAGTTTGCACTCTTGGCGGTATGGAGGGTAATGACAGAAAGGATTTAAGTCTCTCTAAGGAGGACTTGGAACTAATTAATAATTGCCCATATGACAAATCCATTATACTAAATACCTGTGGTCCTGTAGATATGAGTTTTGACAATGATACTATAGATGCCATATGGTGTATGTTCCTACCGGGAATGGGTGGTGCTAAGGCTATGGCTGATATCATTGCCGGAAATATTAATCCTTCAGGCAAGCTTCCAATAACATTTCCTAATAGATACGAGGATACACCAACCTATCTTAACTTCCCTGGTGAAGGCTGGAATGTAAATTATGGTGAGGGTATCTATGTGGGATATAGATATTACGACAAGAAGAAGGTTGAGCCAAAGTATCATTTTGGATATGGACTTTCCTATACTACCTTTGATTGCAAAATAAGCAAAACAAGTAAGTGTGTAAATAGGGATACTTCCGTTAATCCAAATGTAAAAGCTATAACAATGACTGATAAGCTAGATATAACTGTAAATGTTACTAATACAGGTAGTATGGCAGGCTCAGAGGTTGTTCAGCTTTATATTAATGATGAAAGGTCTACACTGCCTAAACCAATCAAAGAATTAAAGGATTTTGCAAAGGTTTATCTAAACCCGGGAGAAAGCAGGGAGATAACATTTACCCTTGATAAATCCATACTTTCAGCTTATGATAGTGACTTAGATGAATGGATAGCAGAGGAAGGCTATTACAACATTATTATTGCAACTTCATCTGACAGTAAACAGATATGTGATGAGGTAAGAGTGTATTTAGACGCAAAATCTCCATATAGCTATAGCATAAATTCATCAATTAAGGTAATATATGATAATGAACAGCTAAGAGAGATGACTAAGTCTCTATGGACAGATTATGGTATGGATGTGGCTATGCTTGATAATGACTATCAATATACAGCTCATAGAAAGCTTAGTCAGGTTCTATCTGATGTAAGTGAAAATGTTGTTGATGAAGCTAAGAAGAAAGAATTTATTGATATGTATAATGAAACAGTATCTAAACATATAATCAAAGATTAGTGTATAAGGAGTAAAATATGGCAGTTTTAGATGGAATTAAGCCAAGAAAAGTATTTAAATATTTTGAGCAGATTTGTAATATACCACATGGTTCTTATAATACAAAGCAGATAAGTGATTACCTTGTGGAGTTTGCAAAGGATAAGGGTTTTAAGTATATTCAGGATGAGGTTAATAACGTTATTATATTTAAGCCAGGTACTGAGGGCTATGAGAGTAGTCAGCCGGTTATTCTTCAGGGACACATCGATATGGTATGTGAGAAGACTTCTGACTCAACCATTGATTTTGAGAAGGATGGTTTAGAGCTTATAGTTAAGGATAATGTTATTACTGCTAACAAGACTACCCTTGGTGGAGATGATGGTATAGCAGTTGCCTACACCTTGGCTATACTGGCAGATGAGGGAAATATTTCTCATCCGCCGATAGAGGCTGTATTTACCGTTGATGAAGAGGTTGGAATGCTTGGTGCAGCAGCTCTTGATTGTTCTCCTCTTAAGGCTAAGACCATGATTAACATAGACTCTGAGGATGAGGGAATCTTACTTGTAAGTTGCGCAGGTGGTGTATCAGTAGGATGTCACCTTCCATTTGAGTTAGAGGATGCTACTGATATGACCTTCTATGAGGTTAAGGTAAATAACGCAACCGGTGGTCACTCCGGCG
Source organism: Lachnospiraceae bacterium (assembly GCA_017517305.1). Classification (GTDB taxonomy): domain Bacteria; phylum Bacillota; class Clostridia; order Lachnospirales; family Lachnospiraceae; genus Coprococcus_C. The sequence continues at coordinate 128,224 of JAFWZV010000010.1, forward strand.
TTGAGATAATTAAGGAAAGTGCCAATGCTACTAAGGTTCTGGCTAGAGTGTTATACGCCATAAGTGAGAAGGTTGATTATAGACTTGTAAGTATCAACGGAGGTCTTAAGGATAATGCCATTCCTAGAGAAGCAACTGCAGTAATAGCTGTTTCTGAGGATGTAAAAAAGATTATCTCTGGCGTTGTGGTTGAGCTTGATAAGATTGTTAAGGCAGAGTATCATGGAACAGACAAGGACATTTTTCTTACTGTTCATAAATGCGATGCTATGGATAAGGCTATGACTGAGAAGTCAACAAGAAAGATTGTTAATACCATTTATAATATGCCAAATGGTATTATGAAGATGAGTCAGGATATAGATAACTTAGTTCAGACATCTCTTAATATAGGTATTACTCAGACTAAGGAAGCTGAGGTTGTATGTAGCTTTTCAGTTAGAAGCTCTGTAGAGTCAGAAAAGCATGAGTTAGTATCAAGACTTACAAGTATAATGAATCTATGCGGAGGCTCTGTTGAAATTCAGGGAGATTACCCTGGATGGGAGTACAAGCAGGATTCAAGACTTAGAGATATTATGATTAAGGCTTATAAGAGACAGTACGGCAGCAGTCCTAAGATTGAGGCTATACATGCAGGCTTAGAGTGTGGTATATTCTCAGGAAAGATTCCTGGACTTGATTGTGTATCCTTTGGACCACAGATGGATGATATTCACACACCATCAGAGAGCTTATATATTGATAGTGTTGAGAGAACATGGGAGTATCTTATTAAAGTACTTGAAATGTTAAAGTAACAGACTGGAGGAATTATTATGACAGCTTGGGAAGCTAATGTGAGAAAGGTTGTTCCTTATGTACCGGGAGAGCAGCCAAAGATTGATAATATAATTAAGCTAAATACTAATGAAAACCCATATGGACCATCGCCTAGGGTTAAGGATATAGTAATGGATATGGATAAGCTAAAGCTTTATCCAGACCCTGCAGCAAGTGCCCTAGTAGATGCAATTGCAGATTATCATGGTGTTACAAGTGATAAGGTTTTTGTGGGTGTTGGTTCAGATGATGTTCTGGCAATGTCATTTTTGACCTTCTTTAATTCCGGAAAAGCGATTTTATTTCCGGATATTACATATTCCTTCTATGATGTATGGGCTGATCTTTATAAGATCCCGTATAAGGCTGTGCCTGTAGATGATGGGTTTAGACTTAAGAAGGAAGATTATTATGTAGATAATGGTGGTGTTATATTCCCTAATCCAAATGCTCCAACATCTATAGCTGAGCCACTTTCCTTTGTTGAGGATATCGTGAAGAACAATCAGGATGTGGTAGTGATTGTTGATGAAGCTTATGTGGATTTTGGTGGAGAAACTGCACTTCCTCTTGTAGATAAGTATGAGAATTTGCTTGTTGTAAGAACATTTTCTAAGTCACGTTCTATGGCAGGACTTAGAATTGGATATGCCATAGGTAATCCAAAGCTTATAAAGTATTTAAGTGATGTTAAGTACTCATTCAATTCTTACACCATGAATATGCCATCCATAATTTATGGTGTGGAAAGTATTAAGGATGAGGATTATTTCAGAAGTACTGTGGCCAAGGTAATAGATACAAGAGAATGGTTTAAGAGTGAGATAGAGAAGCTTGGCTTTAGCTGTCCTCCATCATCTGCTAATTTCCTGTTCATTACTCACAATAGTATTCCTGCTAAGGAGATATTCGAAAAGGCTAGAGAAGTCAAGATTATAACTAGATATTTCAATAAGGCTAGAATTGATAACTATTTGAGAGTAACCATAGGAACTAGAGAGGAAATGGAAAAATTCCTTGAGTTCTTGAAAAATATTTGCAATTAGTGATTTGGTTTACATAAAAATGCAACAAAAGCTGACAAAAGTATACTAACAGTATACCTTTATCAGCTTTTTTTAATTGATTCTTTCATGGAAAAAGTATTATAATGATTATGTTCAATTATTCTATTTTCAATTCTGCCTTCATGGCAGTAGTTATTAGTTCCCATATTAAATTTATATGAAAGGATACACATTTGCCCTTGTGTGTATAGGTGAGTTATTTTGTCTTTTGAAGAATTTTGTTGTGAAATACTAGAGAATGTTGTGAATTATCTGCCGGATTATAATATTGAGACGGCAAAGATTGAAAAAGTAACTAAGAACAATGGAGTGGAATGTACAGGAATTGTAATTGTACTAGAAGGGGAGAATGTTGCTCCTAACATTTACCTTGATTATTACTTTATGATATATAAGCAGGGAAGAAGCTTAGACGATATTCTCAGGATGATAAGTGAGGAATATGAAAGAGCCAGAGATACTATGAGTAGGTCTAATTTTAATGTAGATATTGATGGTCTTAGGGATAATGCAGTGATAAAGCTTGTGAATTATGAGAGAAATAAGGAAAAGCTTAAAGATTGTCCTCATATCAAATATTTTGATCTTGCCATTACCTTTAGGTTTTTAGTTAAGATGGATGAGTGTGGAGTTGCATCTGCTTTGATTAGCAATAGTGATATTAAAAAATGGAATGTATCTAAGGAAGAGCTATACCAGATAGCAAAAGAAAATACCAGAAGGTTATTTCCTGAAACAATAAGAGCTATTGATGAAATCCTTCCTGATATGGAGGAAATATGTCCAGATTTAGATGATAGGAATAAATTATATGTTTTAAGTAATGAGTCTGGTGTAAATGGTGCCACCTGCGTGTTATATGATGATGTAATAAAGAATTTCGCTAATAGTATGGGGTGCAGCCTGTTTATTATGCCATCTAGCATACATGAGATGATATTAATTTGTTGTGAAGAAGTAGAAAAAGAAAGGTTAAAAAAACTTGTGAAGGAGGTGAATAAATTTATAGTGTCGGAAATCGACTATTTGTCGGATAGTGTTTATTTTTATGACTTAGAAACAGATAAGATTACCATTTAAAACTTGACGAAAACCATTTACTGTGATATTTTAAAATAGTGCTTTAAAGTGAAGCACAGACATTAGATTTTGGAGGATTTGACATGACAAAGGGTACAGTAAAGTGGTTTAACGATCAGAAGGGATTTGGATTCATTACAGATGAGAATGGTAAGGACGTATTCGTTCATTTCTCAGGTCTTAACATGGATGGTTTCAAGTCACTTAAGGAGAATCAGACTGTAGAGTTTGAAGTGACTGAGGGTGCTAAGGGTCCACAGGCTATCAACGTAACAGTTTGCTAATCTTTAGTTGCTTAAGTAACAACAAAGTACCTATTTAAATAGATTTTGTATTATACGTAATCAGGCTTTTTAATAAGGATTTAATTGTTATAGTTTTAAGTGATTAGGTAGGGGTTATTATTCTATATAATAACTCCTATTTTATTTGACAAAATATAGTAAATAGACTAAAATTAAAACTAGTTATGGGGTAAAAATATATACGAAATGAGGGATGGTTGTGGTTGAAAGCTTTATATCACGTAAAGACCGAATTATATCCTCAGCTATTGAGATAATAAGTGATTCAGGCTTGTCTGCACTCACTACCCGTAATCTGGCAATTAAAGAAAATATGTCAGAGGCACTTCTTTATAAATACTTTGGGGGTATTAATGAAGTTCTTATAGAGGTGGTTGACTATTATACAAGATTTGATAAGCAGATTAGACATACATTTATGTCACGAGAAGGTACTAATATCCAGAAGCTTAGGAATTATTTAGATGCGTATGCAACATATTATGATAATTATTATGCTATATCAACACTGATGCTTCAATATGAAGAATTGTTACATAATATTGATGTGAGAGAAAAGATATCATGGTGTATCACAGAGAGACAGCAATTTATAGCTGGTCTATTTGAACAGGCTATAAAGAGTGATGAAATTATAGATGTTTTTACACCAGAAGAATTAGCTACCAATGTTACAGGTGTGATTATGTCACATATTCTTAATAGAAGAATAGTGTATCACAAAAAAACATTTAGGCAGGAGTTGATGGGGAACATCGACAAATGGTTCGAATTATTAAAGAAGGATAAATAGGAGGTCAGTAATATGAAGGTTTTAATAGCGGAGGATGATATCGCAAGTGGAAAGTTTATGGAGAAGCTTCTTTCCAAGTATGGAGAGGTAGTGGTTGCCAGAGACGGTATTGCAGCGGTAGATGAGTTTGTTAATGCTGTGAATAACAATGAGCGCTTCGATTTGGTTTGTATGGATATTATGATGCCAAAGATTGATGGCTATAAGGCACTTGCTTCAATTAGAGATGCTGAGCGTAAGCTTGGTCTTGCTCGTGATTCAAGATGTAAGGTAATTATGATAAGTGCTCTTGATGAAGGTTTTGATTCATCACTTGCAAGTGATGACTATGAAGAGTACATATGTAAGCCTATTGACATAGTTAAATTTGATTCAGTAATTAAGAAATTAGGTTTAGCATAATTGTATAAGGGATTTTTGTCATGGATTTATTTGAGTATATGAGAAACAACTCAGCTAAGGAGGAATCTCCTCTTGCTAAGAGGATGAGACCTACCACCTTGGAGGAAGTTGTTGGTCAGGAGCATATTCTCGGAAGTGACAAGCTGTTGTATAGAGTTATCAAGGCTGATAAGCTTAGTTCCATAATATTATATGGACCTCCAGGTACAGGTAAGACGACTCTTGCAAAGGTTATAGCTAATACAACCAGTGCTGCATTTAGAGAGTTAAATGCAACAACATCTGGTAAAAAGGATATAGAGGAAGTAGTAAAAGAAGCGAAAGATAATCTTGGTATGTATGGCAAGAAAACCATACTGTTTGTTGATGAGATACATAGATTCAACAAGGCACAGCAGGATTATCTTCTTCCTTTTGTGGAGGATGGAACAGTAGTGCTTATTGGAGCTACTACTGAAAACCCTTACTTTGAGGTGAATGGAGCGCTTATTTCTCGTTCTTCCATATTCAAGCTTAACCCACTTTCCAAGGATAATATTAAGCTTCTGATAAAAAGGGCAATTGAAGATAATGAAAAGGGAATGGGAGCATATGATGTAACCATAACTGATGAAGCAGTAGAATTCTTGGCAGATGTTTCTGAAGGTGATGCCAGACATGCACTTAATGCTATTGAGCTTGGTGTACTGTCTACAGATAGAGATGAGACTACTGGAAAGATTATTATAGATATGGCTGTTGCAGAGGAGTGTATACAGCGTAGGAATCTTAGATATGATAAAAGTGGAGATAACCATTATGATGTTATCTCAGCGTTTATTAAGAGTATGAGAGGTTCGGACCCTGATGCAGCCACATATTATTTGGCTAAAATGCTATACGCAGGTGAAAGTGTTACATTTATTGCTAGAAGAATAATGATTTGCGCTAGTGAGGACGTGGGTAATGCAGATCCACAGGCTATAGTTGTTGCTACTGCTTGTGCGCAGGCGGTGGAACGTGTAGGAATGCCAGAAGCCCAGATTATTTTATGTCAGGCAGCAACCTATGTTGCGTGTGCACCTAAGAGTAACTCAGTAGTTAACGCTATTTTTTCCGCTATGGATGCAGTTAAAAACGTTGGAGACGCACAGGTTCCACCACATTTAAGAGATGCACATTATTCCGGGGCCAAGAACTTAGGAAATGTTGGTTACAAATATGCACATGATTATCCTAATCATTATGTTGATCAGCAGTATTTGCCAGATCCTTTGGTTGGAGCTAGATTTTATGAGCCAGGTGATAATGGATATGAGAATAATATAAAAGAGTGGTTTGGGAAAATTAAAAAAGAATCATAATGTATGACAGATTATTAGGAATTGGGGAATTAAGAATATCTTAATAATTTGTCATATATGTTTTTAAGAAGTTTTAAAGTATAATATAAAAAAATAAAGGAGAAATGCTATGAAGAAGAAAGTTATTATTGGAATAATAGTGGTTTTATTAATTGGGGCTTTTGTAACTGGAGCTTTTGTCATCTGGAAGGATAAAAAGGTGAAGGAGTCAGAAGGACTTTGTTACGTGGAATCTGTATCGGTTATTACAGGTAATGGGATGACTTGGAATAATCGTTATATGGGAATAGTGGAAACTCAAGAGGTGACAAAGGTTCAGAAGGATAGTGAGAAGGTTATTAAAGAGATTTACGTAGAGGAAGAAGATACTGTAAAGGCTGGGGACAAGCTTTTTAGCTATGATACAGATGAGATGACCCTAAAGCTTAGACAGTTAGAGCTTGAGCTTACAAGCTATTATAATAACATCAGCACTATGTATGATCAGATAGAAACATTAACTGCAGAAAGGGAGCTTGCTCCAGCAGAACAGAAGATAGAGTATACAAGTCAAATTCAGAATCTTCAGGCTCAGATTAATCAAGCCAGCTATGATGCAAGTGCAAAACAGCTAGAGATAGATAGACAGAATACGGCTATCAATAATTCTATTGTCTATGCACCTGTTGATGGTGTTATCAGTAGTATAAATAATCAAGACACATCTTCGGATCCATATGCTTATGATTATTATGGGGATATGGGTGGAGATTCAGATGCTTTTATTTCCATAATGGCTATGGGTGATTTTCGAGTAAAAGGCACAGTAAGTGAGTTAAATGCATACAGTCTTAGTGAAGGTATGCCGGTTTTAGTGCGCTCAAGAGTTGATGAAAATATAATTTGGACAGGAACTATATCAAAGGTGGATTTGGAGCATCCTGTTGGTAATGATAATATGTATTACTACAGTCCTGGAGAAACAGCTACCAAGTATCCATTTTATGTTCAAGTGGATTCGTCTGAGGGAATGATGCTTGGACAGCATTTATACATAGAGCTTGATTTTGGTCAGGGTGTAACTAAGGATGGTATGTGGTTATATGAGGAGTATGTCATATTAGATGGAGCAACAGCCTATGTGTGGGCCGAGAATAAGGATGGAAGACTTGAGAAGAGACAGGTTTCATTAGGGGATTATGATGAAGAAATGATGATGTATGAGATTAAGTCAGGAATTTCAAATTCTGATTATATTGCATTTCCAGAAGAAGGCTTAGAGGAAGGAATGAAAACTACTCGTAGTATAGAAGAGTATATGGAATCAGAAGGCTTTGATGATGGAATGAATATGGATGGGGACATTATAGAGGAAGATATATTCATGGAGGATGGTGTTATCCAGGATGAAATATACATGGAAGACGGCATGCCAGAGGATGGTATGCTTGAAGAGGATATGTATATTGAGGATGGTGTTATTGAGGATGGTGTTATTGAGGAAAATATTCCAGATGATAGCATGGAGGATATAGATGTTCAACTGGAAAAACCAGTAGGATATAATAATTCAGGCTATGTTGCCTTATGTGAGGAGGCATAGCTATGATATTAGAATTAAAAAATATATACAAAAATTATTATCAAGGAAATATGGAGGTTCCTGTATTAAAGGATATTAATCTCTCTGTTGAAGAGGGAGAATATATTGCCATTATGGGTCCATCTGGTTCAGGAAAGTCAACGCTTATGAATATCATAGGCTGTATAGATACTCCTACATCAGGTGAATATTATCTTGATGGTGAAATGATTAATAACTATAAGGATAAGGATTTATCCCAGGTTAGAAATAAGAAAATTGGTTTTGTGTTTCAGAATTTTAATCTTCTTCCAAGACTTACAGCTATGGATAATGTGGCTTTACCCTTACAGTATGCCAAAGTTAACAAGAAACAGCGCAAGGAAATGTGTACAAGAGTTTTAACCATGGTTGATTTGGAGGATAGAGTTTCCTTTAAGCCTACACAGCTTTCTGGAGGACAAAAGCAGAGAGTGGCTATAGCTAGAGCTATGGTTAATAACCCTAGAATTCTGTTGGCGGACGAGCCTACAGGAGCTTTGGATTCCAAATCAGGTAAGCAGGTAATGGATTTGTTTGATAGGCTACATGAGGAAGGTGTAACCATTATCATGATTACCCATGCAGATGACATTGCCAGTAGAGCAAAAAGAGTTATTAAAATTATAGATGGAGAGCTTATTGAGGAAGTGAAAAATGACAATCAGGAGGTGACAGACTATGAGTAAGGGTAAGAAAATTCTGTTAATCTCAGTGATTTGTGTGGTAGCTATAGCAGGAATCATATTTGGGTTGTCCGTTTTAAAGAAGAAAAATAAAGAGAGTAAAACTGTAAATGTATATGCTGTTTCAGAGGTGGGATATTATGGAGGTTTCTACTATGAGGACATGCTGTATGGTAATGTGACTAGCACCAATGAGCAAAAGGTATACATTAGTAGCAATCAGAAAATTAGTGAGGTGAAGGTAAAAGAAGGTGACCATGTAAAGATGGGGGATGTACTTTTGGTATATGATACCACTGCTCAGGGGTTACAATTAGAAACCTTAGCCACAGAGGTGGAGCTTGCCAGAGTTGCTGTATTGGTAGCCGAGAGAGAGTTGGAGGAATTAAAGAAGATAACCCCTGTGGAAGAAACAACAGAAATACCAACAACGGAGGCGCCAACAACAGAGGCACCAACAACAGAGGCACCAACAACAGAGGCACCAACAACAGAGGCGCCAAGTACTGAAGAGACACCAGTTTTACCACCTGTTAGTACACCGATGGATGCAACTGGCACTGATGCGACAACAGAAGCGCCAACAACAGAAGCGCCAACAACAGAAGCGCCAACAACAGAGGCACCAACAACGGAAGCACCAACAACAGAGGCACCAACAACGGAAGCGCCAAAACAGGATATTGATAATAATGGTTCTATGGAACCGGAGGAAATTACATATACTGAGAAGGAATTGAAGCAGGCTATTAAGGATAAAGAAGCCCAGATAATGCAGCTTAGCATAGCTTATCAGATGATACAGGTGTCCTATGAGATTATGGTGGTTCAAAATGCCACTGGAGAGCTTGTGTGCACCTGTGATGGAGTTGTAAGAACTGTCATTGATGAAGAAACTGCTATAGCAAACAATGAGCCGCTCATTGTTGTTGGAGAGGCAGATGGTTATGTTGTAAATACTGCAATTGGGGAATTATCCTTAGGAGATGTTCGAATAGGTGATACAGTAACGATGATGTGCTATGATGATGGTATGACATACTCAGGTGTTATTACTAATATTTCTGAGATACCATATGATGAGAATTATTATGGAGATCCATCACAGTCATTTTATCCTATGACTGTGTCAGTAATGGATGCAGATAATTTAAGAGCTGGCATGTATATGGAGATTTCCTTGGCTGACAATATGGGACAGGAGGGTGATTCTCTATATATTTCATCTGCATTTGTGAAGTATGAAAACGGTGGATATTATGTATATAAGGATGTAGATGGTATATTAAAGAAGTGCCAGGTTTCAGTAGGTACTGTGTCCTACGGAGATTTAGAGATAGTTGGAGGCTTGTCCAATGAAGATTATATTGCATTTCCTTATTCTGCAGATACCGAGGAGGGTGTAAAAACCAAACAGGAATCTGTGGATAAGCTATATAATTAAGAAGGGAGATGTGAATATGTTAGAAAATATTAGATTATCATTTCAAGGTATATGGGCACACAAAATGCGTTCCTTTCTTACTATGCTTGGTATTATTATAGGTATTGCAGCAATTATTGCTATTGTGTCTACTATAAAAGGAACTAATGATCAGATTAAGGAAAATCTTATTGGATCAGGAGATAATATTGTAGAGGTTAAGCTTTTTGAAGGAGAATGGAATTATATTTCAGGGGATTCTGCAACTCCGGAGAACATGCCTATGATTAATGATGCAATCAAAGAAGAAATTTTATCTAATGAAGAAATTGTAGCTGTTGCTGCTTATAGATGTGGTTCTATGTACGATAATATTAATTATAAGGGAACTAGTTTGAGTGGTACAACTATAGTTGGTGTAGATGAAGATTACTTTTCTGTGATGGGTTATAAGCTTAGTAAGGGAAGACTGTTTGACGATAATGATAGAGCATCCTTTAACAAGGTAGTGATTCTGGATAATTCAGCAGCAGGAACCTTGTTTGGAAGTGAAAATCCTATAGGTAAAAGTATTGAAATTCGAGGTGATGTATACGTTGTCGCAGGTATAGTTGAGAAGTCTGACGAATTTATGCCAACAGTGGAAAATATGAATGACTGGTATACATATTACTATGATGATGCAGCTGGTAGAATATATATAACAGATGTGATATGGCCTAATATTTATGGCTTTGATGAACCATATAATTTGGTTGTTAAACCTATGAATACTGAAGCTATGACCAGCGCAGGCAAGAAGGCAACGGATATACTTAACGCATATATGCCAATTCCAGAGGATGGTAGTGAATCCATATACAAATATAAAAGTGAGGATTTGTTGGAAAAGGCCAAAGAGCTTCAGGATTTAAGTGCATCAACCAGCAAACAGCTTATATGGATAGCAAGTATATCACTTATTGTTGGTGGTATAGGAGTTATGAATATTATGCTTGTGTCTGTGACAGAAAGAACCAGAGAGATAGGTCTTAAAAAGGCGTTAGGGGCAAGAAAAAAGGTTATATTAGCACAGTTTCTTACTGAGGCTGCTGTTCTTACCAGTCTAGGTGGTATACTAGGTGTTGGTGTTGGAATAGGTCTTGCTTACCTTATATCTGATATAGCTGCTGTTCCTGTTGCAATAAGTGGTAGTGCTATAGCTATTTCAGTAGTGTTTTCTATGGTTATTGGACTAATATTTGGTTTGATACCATCTGTAAAGGCTGCTAACTTAAATCCTATAGATGCACTTAGATATGAGTAGTTTGTATAATAAGGAGTTTTTATGAGTGAAGATAAATATATAAAGAAAGTATCAAGCAACAAATTTTTTAGAATTATGGCATGGGTTGCCATTGTTTTAATAATCGGACTAATTATAGCTACATTTGTAACTGGAATTACTGGAAGTAAGTATTTTATGGGATTTTTGGTATTAAGTATAATAGTTCCGGTTTTTATATATGTGGTGTTATGGATTGGTAGAGTTTTGTTCAATGCCTCAAACTCTTCGGAAGAAGAAAAATAAAATATTGAAATACACAACAGATTTTGATATACTTTGTTCTAGTGTGAAAAATCAAACTAATTGATAAGCAAATAGGAGATTATTATTATGAGTTTATTAAAAGAGTGGCGTGAGTACGCATATGGGCTTGATGACAGAACACCAGAGGGTGAGAAATTCTGGCTTGATTATTTTCAGAAGGAGAAGGCTATATATGAGCAGATCCTTGGTGAGAAGAATGCTGTAACTGGTACAGTTAAGGAACTTGCTGAGAAGTATAATATGTCAATCCAGTATATGATTGGATTTCTTGATGGTATTGAAGATAGCCTTATTATTAAGAATAATGTAGAGGAATTGACAGAGGATTCTAAGGTGTCCCTTGCTTATGATACTGAGAAGCTTTATATGAATATGGTTGATTGTAATGCTGAGTGGTTATACACTCTTCCACAGTGGGAAAATCTTATTAACCCAGAGAGAAGAAAAGAGCTTTACAAGATTCAGAAGTCTTCAAAGACAGTAGTTAAGCCTCCTAAGGTTGGTCGTAATGATCCATGTCCATGCGGAAGTGGCAAGAAATTTAAGAAGTGTTGTGGAGCATAAATCAGGAGAGTATATATGAGATTTAGCAAAGAGCAGTCCGTAGCTATAATGCATACAGATGGGCCTATGATGGTAATTGCAGGTCCTGGCTCTGGCAAGACAACAGTCATCACAAGAAGAATAAAATATCTTATAGAATCTGCGGGAGTTTCTCCCGCAGATATTTTAGTAATAACCTTTACTAAGGCTGCGGCTTCAGAGATGGAGCAAAGATTCAAATCAATTGTTTCAGGTGAGAATTATCATGTAAGATTCGGAACCTTTCATTCTATATTTTTCTGGATTATCAAAAGAGCGTATAATCTCGACAATTCCAGTGTTATTAACGAAACTGAAAAGCGTAATATATTAGATGGTATCATTAAGGGTATGTCTGTGGATTATGATAACAAAGACGAAGTAATCAGCTCTGTTTTATCTCAGATAAGCTTAGTGAAATGTAATATGATTGATGTGGATAATTATTACAGTACTGATATGCCTGAAAACTATTTCAGAGAGCTTTATAGACGTTTTGAAAAAGAAATGAAGAGGATAGGTAAAATTGATTTTGATGATATGATGGTTATGTGCTATGACTTATTGGTAAATAGACAGGATATATTAGAACAGCTTAGAAAGGTATTCAAGTATATATTAGTTGATGAGTTTCAGGATAGTAATAAGCTACAGTATGAGATATTGAAGCTTCTTGGTAAGCCTAGGGAAAATGTGTTTATAGTAGGTGATGATGATCAGTCTGTATATGGCTTTAGAGGTGCTAAGCCAGAGATAATGCATGCATTTACCAAGGATTTTAAAGATGTAAAAATTACATATTTAAGTAACAATTATAGATGTGGTAAAAGCATTTCAGAGGCATCTATTAAGGTTATTTCTCAGAATAGCAATCGATTTAAGAAGAAGCTTTCTTCGAGGGCTAATTGGGATGGTTTAGTTAAGGTATTACACCCTATGGATTCCAGAGATGAGAGCTTATTAATTATTAAAAGCTTGAAGGATCATTATAATAAGGGTATTCCCTACGAGAAGCAGGCAGTACTTTATAGAACTAACAATGAACCCAGAATGCTGGTATATAGACTAAATGAATTTAATATTCCATTTTCTATTAGCGATACTATGCCTAATATATTCGACCATTTTGTAATCAAGAATATTATAGATTACATTAATATTGCTTTGGGAGAGAGAAGTAGAAGTATCTTCTTAAGAATAATGAATAAGCCTAGCAGATATATAAGCAGAGATATCCTGCTTGAGGAAACAGTTGATTTTAATAAGCTCATAAGCAGACTGCATAGAAAGGAATATGTAGCAGAACATATCTATAAGCTAGAGGCGGATCTTAGATTGATTGCAAAGATGAGGCCCTATGCTGCTCTTAATTTTATAAGAAAGTCTGTGGGTTATGATGATTATATAAAGGATTATTGTGAATATAGGCAGATGGATTCTGCGGAATTTTATGATTTGTTAGATACATTAGCTGGTTTGTTGCAGGATATGAATAGCTTTGGTGAGATGTTTGAATTTATTGAAAACTACTCAGAGGTTATTAAATCTCAACATAATAATTCTAAGGAGAACAATGGTGTTAAGCTTATGACTATGCATAGTTCAAAGGGACTAGAGTTTGATGTGGTTCATATTATTGAAGCGGTAGAAGGTATAACTCCTTATAAAAAGGCTAAAACTAAGGCTGAAAAGGAAGAAGAGCGACGGATGTTTTATGTTGCCATGACCAGAGCCAAAGAAGAATTGTATATCTATGCACCAAGGTCAGTTTTAGGTAAGGAGAAAAGGCCAAGTGTATTCTTAAATGCTTTTGAAAGCAAAAGATGAGAAATGTTTATCATTTCTCATCTTTTTTATCATCAGCTATAGTACGAATTTTTTGATAGAAATATAGAAAATCTAGAAGTAGCGAAATTTCTTTTTCGTCCTTAGATTTGAATATTTCTAAAATTTTGTCAGGAATTAGATAATCAACAGTGGCATATTCGTTTCCTCTTATTAGAAAGTCCATGCTACAGTGTAATTCTTCACATAATAGTACTTGTAAATCTATAGAAATTCCAGTTATTCCGCGTTCAATTTCTGATATGTGCTTAGCAGTAGTTCCTATTAATTCAGCTAAGCTTGCTTGACTTAATCCTTTTTTTGTACGTAAATAAGCAACTCTTTTACCGATATTTTCGTTAGAATTCTGACAATTCAAATTAACACACCCCACTCTCTAAGAGTAGTATATGAAAAATAATGCTAGCAGTATTCAACCCAAACACTGACAAAATGATAAAAAAATCAGAAAGTAGGTTTATATTTTACGTCGATTAATATAAAAAACTGGCAGAATTGTAATCTGCCAGTTGTATTTGAAGTTAATCTTCATCTATTTCATTAAATTCTTCTTCGTCTAAAAGCTCATCAAAGGCATCTGCAACAGCCTCGTATTCGTCTTCGTTATCAATAGGCTCAAGATTTATGTCCTCGCCTTCTAGCTCTTCATATCTGTATAAGAAGACCTCATTTTCTTCATAACCATCGATAACCTTATCAGGAAGTAGTGCAATATAATCTCTGCCATCTACTTCGAAGATTGCGATTACATCGCATTCAAGCTCTGTGCCATCGTCTAATGTCATTGAAACGGTTGCATCTTCATATTCATTGTTATTGTTGTTATTTACATCACTCATTTATATTTCCTCGTCTTTCTATATATTGATTTTTATATTATGAAGAATATATTGTTTAAGAATATGTATCATAGTGGAATTATTAGTACAAATTTATTGTATGTATCTATGAAAAGTATTGCCTTGAAAAATATATTCATTCATTATATGATAGTTTAATGGAATTTGACCACAAGGTCAATAATTATTATGATACATATTTAACTAATAAAGGATAGGTAAATTAGATGAAGCATTTGATGAAGTATTTTAAGGGTTATAAGGTGAGAGCTATATTAGCACCGTTGTTTAAGATGCTTGAAGCTAGCTTTGAACTTCTTGTACCACTAGTTATGGCTGCAATTATTAATGAAGGAATTAAGAATGGAGACAAGCCATATATTATTAAGATGGGATTGGTTATGGTTCTCCTTGGATTAGTTGGCTTAGCGTGTTCGGTTACTGCCCAGTATTTTTCAGCAAAGACAGCAATGGGTGTGGGAAAGGCTCTTAGGTTCGATTTGTTTAGACACATTGAGACATTGTCTTATACAGAAATTGATGAGATAGGAAGCTCCACTCTGATTAATCGTATGACTAGTGATGTTAATCAGGTCCAAACTGGAATAAATATGTTCCTAAGACTATTTATGAGATCCCCATTTATAGTGTTTGGAGCAACTATTATGGCATTTACTGTGGATATAAAAAGTGCGAAGACATTTCTGGTTGTACTTCCAATTCTTATAGTTATAGTATTTGGAATTATGCTTATATCTATTCCTTTGTATAAGAAGGTTCAAGGAAGACTTGATAAGGTACTTCTTCAAACTAGAGAAAACTTAGCAGGTGCTAGAGTTATACGTGCCTTTGGTCAGGAAAAAAATGAAATGGAGGACTTTAGAGAGAGCACCACAGAGCTTACAAAGTGGCAGCTTGTTGTTGGTGGTATATCTACATTCTTAAATCCTCTTACCTATGCGGTTGTAAATCTTGGTATTGCTGCTTTAGTTATGATAGGTGCTAACCAGGTTGATAGTGGTATTTTATTAGATGGTGATGTGTACGCACTTGTTAACTATATGTCCCAGATTTTAGTTGAGCTTATAAAGCTTGCTAATCTTATTATAATTGAAACTAAGGCTGTTGCCTGTGCTAATAGAATTGCAACTGTATTTAATACAAATAGCTCTCAGGCTTATAAGACTGAGATTGTTGCTCCAGTTAGTGGTGCGCCAAGACTTCAGTTTGTAAATGCAGGTCTTACCTACAAGAATGCTGCAGAATCATCTATAGAAGGTATTAATCTTACTGTTAATGCAGGAGAAACCATTGGAATTATAGGTGGTACAGGCTCTGGTAAGTCCTCATTTGTTAATCTAATTCCTAGATTTTATGATTGTACTGAGGGTCAGCTTCTCGTAGATGGTGTAGATGTTAAGGATTATCCTAAGGAGCAACTTAGGGACAAGATAGGAATTGTACCACAGAAGGCAGTTTTGTTTTCAGGCACTATAGAAGATAACCTTAAGTGGGGTAAGGCAGATGCTACCGAAGAAGATATGGAATTTGCCATAGATGTGGCACAGGCAAAGGAGTTTGTGGATTCTAAGGAAGGCAGACTTAAGTTTAAGCTTAATCAGGGAGCCAAGAATTTGTCAGGTGGTCAGAAGCAGAGACTTACAATCGCTAGAGCTCTTGTGAAGAAGCCGGAGATTCTTATACTAGATGACAGTTCATCTGCCCTTGATTACGCTACAGATGCCAAACTTCGTATGGCAATTAAGGAAAAGACTGATAATATGACAGTATTTATAGTTTCTCAGCGCTCGTCTTCAATAATGCACGCAGACAAGATAGTGGTATTAGATGATGGAAAGGTATGCGGTATAGGAACTCATAATGAATTACTTTCAACCTGTGAGGAATATCAGGAGATTTGCTCATCACAGAATAAGGAGGAGGTGGCTTCTAATGAGTAAAAAGAATGCAGAGCTTAAAGCTAATAATAAAGCCACTATCAAAAGGGTATTAAAGTATATTAAGAAATATTGGTTTTTCGTTATTTTGTCATTTGTATGTGCTACCCTGTCTGTAATTGGTACGCTTGTTGCACCTATTATCACAGGCGAGGCTATAGATGAGCTTGTTTATGGTAAGGGAACAGTTAATTTTTATGATGTCAGATGGTATATGACGTGGTTTGTTGTGGCACTTGTTGTTGTGGCAGTGACACAGTGGATTATGAATATACTTAATAATCATATAACATATTCTGTAGTGAAGGACATCCGTATAGAAACATTTAATCATTTAGAGGAGCTTCCACTTGCTTATGTAGATTCACATCAGCATGGAGATATTGTAAGTAGAATTGTGTCTGATATAGATCAATTTGCAGATGGACTGCTTATGGGCTTTACTCAGCTATTTACAGGAGTTGTAACCATAGTAGGCACACTTGGGTTTATGTTATATATTGATGTTCCAATCGCACTTGTCGTAGTGGTGCTTACACCTATATCTCTTTTTGTAGCATCATTTATAGCTAAGAGAACCTATAATTTGTTTAGAAGTCAGTCTGAATCTCGTGGAGAGCTTACATCCTTAGTTGACGAGATGATAGGACAGCAGAAGATTGTTCAGGCCTTTAGCTATGAGGATGATGCATTAGCTAGATTTGAAAAGATAAATAATACCTTAGAGAAGGATAGTATGAGTGCAACCTTTTATTCATCTCTTACTAATCCATGTACAAGATTTGTAAATAGCTTAGTTTACACAGCAGTAGGTATAATAGGTGCATTTGCAGGAATTACCGGTAGACTTACAGTGGGACAGCTCACTTGTTTTTTGAGCTATGCAAATCAGTACACTAAGCCATTTAATGAGATATCAAATGTTATTACAGAGCTACAGAATGCTATTGCCTGTGCAGGAAGAGTGTTTGAGCTTCTTGATGAGCCAGCACAGAAAGCTGAGCCTAAGGATGCTGTTGTTATGGGTGAGGCTAAGGGTGAGATTAATATAGAGCATATGGACTTTTCCTATGTCCCTGAGAGGGAGCTTATAAAGGATCTTAACTTAAATGTTAAGCCAGGCATGAGGGTGGCTATAGTTGGACCTACAGGCTGTGGTAAGAGTACTCTTATTAATCTTCTTATGAGATTTTACGATGTATGTGAGGGTAGCATAAAGGTTGATGGTACTGATGTTAGAAACATTACTAGAGATAGTTTACGAGATAATTATGGTATGGTGCTTCAGGAAACATGGCTTAAGTCGGGTACTATTAAGGAGAATATCGCTTACGGAAAGCCTGATGCTACAGATGAGGAGATTATTGCTGCAGCTAAGAAGGCTCATTCACATAGTTTTATTAAAAGACTTCCACAGGGCTATGATACTGTTATTGCAGAGGATGGAGGCAATCTGTCACAGGGGCAAAAGCAGCTTCTGTGTATAACTAGAGTAATGCTTTTACTTCCGCCAATGCTGATACTTGATGAGGCAACATCTTCTATTGATACCCTTACAGAGATAAGAATTCAGAAAGCATTTAATGAAATGATGAAGGGAAGAACTAGCTTTATAGTTGCTCACAGACTTTCTACAATTAAGGAAGCAGATATAATCCTTGTTATGAAGGATGGAAATATAATTGAACAGGGCTCACACAAGGAGCTTCTAAAACAAAAAGGATTTTACTTTAATCTTTATAATGCCCAATTCGCGCATTAGAAAAAAGTTTGGCAGGACACATGTGTTGCCAAATTTTTTTTTAATGTTTAATGACAAAACTAGACATTGGTGCTATAATTTTAATATGTGTATATACTTGAGAAGGTAGAGCATAAATATTTATTATAGGGAGGATACATATGTTCCAGTTAAACAATTTTTATGACAATCAGAATATGGTTTGTATTAGCCAGTTAGGCCAGTACAAGGTTTTTGAACACCAGAAGGATATGTCTGTTTCACCTTACGCAGCAGAAACAGCGTATTTTGCAGCAGAGATGAATGTTAAGAGACGTCAGGTACTTGTTGAGATGAACAACACAGGTTGTACAGTTCAGGCAGGCGCTATGCAGTGGATGCTTGGTAATATCCAGATGAATTCAGGTGTTAAGGGCGTTGGAGGCTTCCTTGGTGGTATGGTTAAAGGAGCAGTTACAGGTGAGTCTGCAGTTAAGCCACAGTATCAGGGACAGGGTATCATGATGCTTGAGCCTACATATAAGCACATTATTATGGTAGATGTAGCTCAGTGGGGATCAATTGTACTTGATGATGGTCTTTTCCTTGCTTGTGATAGTACTGTTCAGAATAAGGTTACTGCTAGAAGCAATGTAAGCTCAGCAGTATTAGGTGGAGAAGGATTATTTAACACTATGCTTACTGGTCAGGGTATAGCAGTTCTTGAGAGCCCTGTTCCACAGCAGGAGTTAATTCAGTTTAATCTTCAGGATGATGTTGTTAAGATTGATGGTAATATGGCTATTGCTTGGTCAGGTTCACTTGAGTTTACAGTAGAGAAGTCAGGAAAGAGCTTGATTGGCTCAGCAGTATCAGGAGAAGGCCTTGTAAATGTATATCGTGGTACAGGTACTATCCTTATGGCACCTACAGCATAAGGGGGTATAGATTATGGTATATAGTAGCTTAATGAATAATGAAAATATTGTAGTCAAGGCTCAGCTTGGTGGCATGCAGGTAATGGAGTATGTAAAGGATATGAGCGTTACACCTGCATCATCTAAGATGGAATACTACTGTGCTAAGATGAATATTAATAAGCGTCAGGTTCTTCTTAATCTTAACGGTAATGGTTATACTGTTCAGTCAGGAGCTATGCAGTGGATGACTGGTAATGTTCAGATGACATCAGGCGTTAAGGGTGTAGGAGGTTTCCTTGGAGGTATGGTTAAGGGTGCTGTAACAGGAGAATCTGCTGTTAAGCCAGAGTATACTGGTTATGGTCAGATGATGTTAGAGCCGACATACAGACATATTATTCTTACAGATATTGCAGAGTGGGGAGGAAGTGTTGTTCTTGATGACGGACTTTTCCTTGCTTGTGATAATACAGTTCAGAACAAGGTTACTGCAAGAAGTAACGTAAGCTCAGCTGTTCTTGGTGGTGAGGGCTTATTCAATACTATGCTTACCGGACAGGGTGTAGCAGCTTTAGAGTGTGTAGTTCCTAGAGAGGAGCTTATAGAGATTAATCTTCAGGACGATCAGATGAAGATTGATGGAAATATGGCTGTGGCATGGTCAGGCTCACTTGAGTTTACAGTGGAGAAGTCAGGTAAGAGCTTACTTGGATCAGCTGTATCAGGAGAAGGACTTGTGAATGTATATCGTGGTACTGGTAAGATTTGGATGTGCCCAGTTGTTCCTAAGTGGGCAGGTTCTTTAGGAGAGACAAATCCTGTAGAGAATACATCAACAGCTCAGACTGGTGCACCAGCAGCTAAGAATGATGCTGTTAGTAAGATTGAGACAGTATCTAAGGTTTTAGATTTATTTAGTTAAATTATAAAGTTTTCAAAGAAATCTCTATGATGTGAGTGGTTGCATCATAGAGATTTTTTTTTATTAAATAATACTACTTGACACACAATACTATGTAATGTATAGTATAAATAAATACTATGTATAACATGGTATGTAAGTTGAGACAGAAAGGAGAAATAATATGGATGCCCAGCTTAGAAAAGGTTTACTAGAGTACTGTGTGTTGACGGCACTTTCTTTTCAGGATTCATATGGATATCAGATTATAAAGGATGTTTCAGAATATATTGATATATCTGAATCAACATTATATCCAATATTAAGAAGATTAGAATCGGATGATAAGGTGACATCTTATAACACAGAGTTTAATAATCGAATTAGAAAATATTATTCCATAACCTCTGTTGGGAGAGAGGCGTTGGCTGGCTTTCAGAAGGATAAGGAAAAGTTGATTAAGGTCTTAGAATTTATAGGGGGAGGAGATATACATGGATAAGAGAGAGTTTCTTAAAAAATTGGAGAAGGCGCTGAAGAAATTGGTGCCAGAGGAAAGAGCAAGATATATAAGCTACTATGATGAGATTATAATGGACTTGGTTGATGGGGGTATGACCGAGCATGAGGCATGTGCTAAGCAAGGTGATATGTCGAGAATTGTAGCTGATATAATGTCTCAGGTGGAGCCTGAAAAAGTTGAGAAACAGAAACCCTTAGATATTGTATTACTAGTTACTTCATTGCTTATAGGTGTAGTATGTATAATTGTATTAATTGCACTTCCGGATGTAATAACATTTTCTATGATGAACGACGATGGTCCTACATCAGTATTTGTGGCAGGGAAGGTTGTTGAGCCAATTTGGTTGTACATTATAACAGCAGTAGTATTGATCACATCGACTATTATTTTCGTCCTTAGAAAGAAAAGCAAATTTGCACTTGCAACAGGTGTAATTTTTCTAGTATGCGTAATTACATTTGTTCTTGTTCGAATAGATGATAACAGAAAAAACGCTGAGAGTAATACAACAGAGACAGTTGATGTGTATGCTTCTTCTGAGGTAGAGGAGAAAACTATAGAGATAATTCAACTACTTAGTCATAACGATTACAAAACTCTAAGAGATGAATATGCTATTGAAGAGTTAAAGGAGCTTCTAAATGATGAATATATGATGGAGGCTAAGAACATGATTAGTAATGACTGGGGAGAACTTTGTGATATAGGAACTGTATATTCAGCTGAGGTGGCACAGGATAATGTGCTTTATACAGTGGTTCAGGCTAATGCAACCTATGATAATGTATCCATAGCATATACCATAACCTTTGATGATGAATTGAAGTTGGCAGGGATTTATTTTAGATAGATTATTATTTATATATTATATAAATGACAGATTATGGGAGGGATTCTTATGAATAAAAAAATATTATATAGAGTAATTAACATTCTTTGTTTATTAATAATGATTGGAACAATAGTTTGGTTGGTAGCTATATGGGATAAGATACCGGAAGAGATACCTACACATTTTGACTATGCAGGTAATCCAGATAGCTATGGATCAAAGACAGAAATAATAGTGATACCTATATTTGCTTGGATTTTATATGGAGTTATGGCTTTTGTTGAGCTTATACCTGGAGCGTGGAATACAGGGGTTAAGGTTACACCGGAGAATCAGGCCAGAGTATATGGAATAATTAAAGGTATGTTAGTATTTTTAAAGCTTTACATAGTTTGTCTATTTACTCTAATTACCATATTTTCGGCATTAGCAAAGAGCTTGCCAGTGTGGTTGCTACCTGTGGAGTTGATTGTGATATTTGGAACTATTATAGTTAGTATAGTTAGATTATATAGAGCTAGATAATAGGATTAGAAAGTTTGTTTTTTGAGATTAGCAGAGAAGGATATAACTAGAATAGGTGTGATAAACATGGAATTTGGTGAGCTTATTGTCTGTTGTTTGTAGACAGGAGGGATTGATATGGCAAGAATAAGTGCATTTGTTGTATGGATTTTGATTAGTATATTGTTTGTTGTTATTGGAATATACATAATTAAATGTAAAAAAGCAAAACCCTTTGGATTCTGGGCCAATGCTGAAGCACCCCAGGTTACTGATGTGGTGGCATATAATAAGGCATTGGGAAAGCTTTGGATTATATTTGGAGTTGGTTTTGCTATAGATGGGTTGCCACTTTTGGCAGGTCAAAATTCACCATTGATTTTAATTAGCGTAGTTGGAGCTATGTTTTTAACCATAGGAGTTATGGTATATTATACATTGGCTATAGAAGCAAAGTATAAAAAAAGATAATAAATGGTCCACTAATTTTTTGTTGAAAACTCTATAACACTGTGCTACAATTACACAGTTTGAGAAATTAAAAGCAATCTCTAACAATAAGAGGTTGCTTTTCACTTGTAATAAGGGAATCGAGGTTTTAAATTATGAAGATTACAAGAGACGACGTAAGAAATATCGCAATTATTGCCCATGTAGACCATGGAAAGACTACACTTGTAGATGAACTTCTTAAGCAAAGTGGTGTGTTTAGTGAGCACCAAGAGGTTGCTGAGAGAGTAATGGACTCTAATGATATAGAGCGAGAGAGAGGAATAACCATCCTTTCTAAGAATACTGCTGTAACCTATGGTAATACTAAGATAAATATTATTGATACACCAGGACATGCTGACTTTGGTGGTGAGGTTGAGCGAGTTCTCAAAATGGTTAATGGAGTAATTTTGGTGGTAGATGCCTTTGAAGGAGCTATGCCACAGACTAAGTTTGTTCTTAAGAAGGCTCTTGAGCTTGATTTGAATGTAATAGTATGTGTAAACAAGATTGATAGACCAGAGGCTAGACCTGCTGAGGTTGAGGAAGAGGTTTTAGAGCTTTTCCTTGAACTTGATGCAAATGATAAGCAGCTTGACAGTCCATTTATCTATGCTTCAGCTAAGGCTGGTGTGGCATCAGAGGATCCTAATGTTATGGGTACAGATATGAAGCCACTCTTCGATAAGATTATTGAATATATTCCTGCGCCAGAGGGTGACCCAGAGGCTGGTACACAGGTTCTTATTAGTACTATTGATTATAATGAGTATGTGGGAAGAATAGGTGTAGGTAAGGTTGATAACGGAACACTTAAGCTTAATCAGGAGGCAGTTATAGTTAATGCCCATGAGCCAGATAAGAAGATTAAGGTTAAGATTGGTAAGCTTTACGAATTCCAGGGACTAAATAAGGTGGAGGTTACAGAGGCCGGAATCGGTTCTATAGTAGCCATATCAGGTATTGCAGATATTAAAATCGGTGATACTATTTGTTCACCTGAAAATCCAGAGGCAATACCTTTCCAGAAGATATCTGAGCCAACAATTGCTATGCATTTTATGGTTAATGATTCACCACTTGCAGGTAAGGAAGGAAAGTTTGTAACCTCAAGACATATTAGAGACAGACTTTTTAGAGAGCTTAATACGGATGTATCCCTTCGTGTAGAGGAAACTGATACAACAGAGAGCTTTAAGGTATCAGGTCGTGGTGAGCTTCATCTTTCGGTTCTTATAGAGAATATGAGACGTGAGGGCTATGAGTTTGCAGTAAGTAAGGCGGAGGTTATCTATAAGGAGGATGAGCGTGGTAAGAAAACCGAGCCATTCGAGATAGCCGTTATAGATGTTCCTGATGAGTATGCAGGAACAGTTATAAATATGCTAAACAACCGTAAGGGTGAGATGACAGGTATGGCTCCAACTGGAAACGGTACTACAAGACTTGAGTTTAACATTCCATCTCGTGGACTTATTGGATTTAGAGGAGACTTTATGACAGCCACTAAGGGAAATGGTATTATCAATACAATTTTCGATGGCTATGATTCATACAAGGGTGATATGTCCTACAGAAGTCAAGGCTCACTTATTGCTTTCGAAGCAGGTGAGGCTATTACCTACGGACTATTCAATGCTCAGGAGAGAGGAACACTATTTATCGGACCTGGAGAGCAGGTGTATGGTGGAATGGTAGTAGGACAGTGCGGACGTTCAGAGGATATTGAGGTAAATGTATGTAAGAGAAAGCAGCTTACTAATACTAGAGCATCTGGTTCTGATGAAGCACTTAAGCTTACACCACCTAAGATATTAAGTCTTGAGCAGGCTCTTGATTTCATCGATAATGATGAGCTCCTTGAAATCACACCTAAGACCATAAGAATTCGTAAGAAGATTCTTGATCCAACTCTTAGAATGAGAGCCAAGAGAGCAGCACAGAATGCATAAATAATATTTTAATATAAAAATGACGAGGCAATAAAACTTCATTCCGGCCGCGACAGTGGTCGGGACTAAGCTGACCGTTTTAAGTGTCAGCGTGGACCGACCCTAGGCAGGCCGGCCAAGAAGTAGATGCCTCGTCATTTTTATTTTAGCTACTTTGTAAAGAAATTTCTTAATTCTGTGCGTTTTTTAACATCAAGCTTGTCGAAGATTCTGTATGCAACCTTCTTAACATATCCGTAGGAGTAGTTCAGCTCATTGGCAATTTCCTTGTTTGTATATCCAAGTGCAATTCTTTTGCCTATTCTGTATTCAGATTCGGACAGACGCTCCTTCATATCATCAAGCTTTTCGTGATCTAGTGCTACGGAGAGAGTATCAGTCTCGCCGATACTTATGGTTCTTGCTGTTGGTTCACCATCTTGCCCACGAACAACCGATTCAGATATTAATCCAGTTTGCTTAGCCAGATTGATATGTATGTTTATTCTGGCTACAAGAATATCTATTATAAATGGTTTTGTAACATAGTCTACAGCGCCCATAGTAAGTCCCTTTAACTCAGATGTACTGTCGTCATTTCCAGATATAAATATAACAGGGAAAGGCTTTATTCTTTGTATGGCACTAAATGTATCATAACCGTCCATACTAGGCATAACTACGTCAAGTAGTATAATGTCTGGGTCAAGACCACCTTTAAGAAGTGTGAGAGCTTCCCTTCCGGAATTTGCTATAGTTACGCAGAAACCACGTGTTTTAAGCATATGTTCAATTGAACTGGTGAGAACGGAATCATCGTCCACCACTAATACATGATATATTTCATCCAATATAGGTTTCTCCTTTGTATGTATTACCTTATATTTTAATAAAATGGTAACGAATTTTCAAGAACAACTTTTAATATTTACATGATTACTTAAAGTTAATCTGCGTTGAAAAAAAGCCAATATAGTGATAAAATTATTCTAATTATTGGGTTAAGGAGATAGATTGTGAAGTATAATACAGTTATATTTGATTTAGATGGTACATTGCTTGATACCTTAGATGACCTTACTGATAGCGTTAATTATGCTATGAGTGCTATGGGCTGGCCACTAAGAGATAGAAGGGATGTTAGGTTATTTTTAGGAAATGGCATAAAGCGTTTGATGGAGCTATGCTCTCCACAGGGGATTAGTGAAGAGGAATTTAACGAGGCATTTGCTCTTTTTAAGGGGTATTACGAGGTGCATAATCAGGACAAGACAGTTCCTTATAAAGGTGTGGTAGAGGTTATGGCGCATTTTAAGGAACAGGGTATTAAAATGGCTATTGTGTCTAACAAGGTTCATGATGCGGTACTTGCTCTTAGAGATAAGTTTTTTCCTTATGTTGAGGTTGCCATAGGAGATATGCCTGGTATGGCTAGGAAGCCAGAGCCGGATTCTTGCTACAAAGCTTTAGAGCTTTTGGGAAGTACTAAGGAAGAGTCTGTGTATATTGGAGACTCAGAGGTGGATTTGCTTACTGCTAAAAATTCGGGACTTGATTGTATAACAGTTCTATGGGGCTTTAGAGATAAGGATTATCTTGTGGAAAATGGTGCAACTACATTTGTAGAAACTCCAATTGAGTTAGAGAAAGAGGTGTTAAATTAATGAGAAATCTTACTATGCTTATGGACTATTATGAGCTTACCATGTCAAATGGTTACTTTACTAAAGGTATGAAGGATAGACAGGTTGTTTTCGATATGTTTTATCGAAAGAATCCTGATAATGGAGGCTTTGTAGTATCAGCTGGTTTAGAACAACTGATAGAATATATTCAGAATCTTAAATTTACAGAAGAAGATATAGATTATCTTAGAAGTAAGGGAGAGTTTAGTGAGGAGTTTTTAAATTATCTAGCTAACTTCAAGTTTACGGGCAATATTGATGCTCTTCCGGAGGGAACGATATGTTATCCCAATACACCTATTGTAACAGTTACAGCTCCAGTTATAGAGGCACAGCTTATAGAGACTATGCTACTTCTTACTATAAACTATCAGTCTCTTATAGCTACCAAGGCTGCTCGTATATGTAGAACTGCTAGGGACGGTGGTGCTATAGTTATGGAATTTGGTGCAAGACGTGCTCATGGTGCAGATGCGGCAACTCTCGGTGCCAGAGCTGCCTATATAGGTGGTGCTGCGGCAACGGCTACAGTTATTGCAGATGAGAAGTTTGGAGTGCCAGCCATTGGAACTATGGCTCATAGCTGGATACAGTTTTTTGATACAGAGTATGAGGCGTTTAAGGCTTATGCAGAGGTTTATCCTGACAACTGTACATTGCTTATAGATACCTATGATATCTTGCAGAGTGGTGCTGTAAATGCAATTAAGGTGGCAAAAGAGGTTCTTGAACCTATGGGTAAGCGTCTTAAGGGTGTTAGAATTGATAGTGGAGACTTGGCGTATTTCTCTAAGAAGCTCAGAAAGATGTTTGATGAAAATGGAATGGAGGACTGTAAGATAGTAGTATCTAACAGTGTGGATGAATTCCTTATTAAGTCCCTTCAGAAGCAGGATGCCAAAATTGATTCTTATGGTGTTGGAGAAAGAATGATAACCTCTAAATCAGATCCTGTATTTGGAGGTGTATATAAGCTTGTAGCAGTGCAAAACTCTGAGGGAGAATTTATTCCAAGAATAAAAATATCTGCAAATGTTGAGAAGATTACTAATCCAGGCAGAAAGAAACTTTGGAGAATATATAGCAGAGAGACAGGACATGCCCTGGCAGATCTTCTTACTATGTATGATGAGGTTGTAGATGGTAACGAACCATTTGCTTACGTGGATCCTGTAAAGCCTTGGAAGAGGATGAAGTTCGTTGATGTGGATGTAAAGGAGCTTCAGGTTCCGATCTTTAGAGATGGTGAGCTTGTATATGATAAGCCTACCTTGGATGAAATAAAGGAATATGTAACCTATCAGCTTGATAATCAGGTATGGGAAGAGGAACAGCGATTTGAGAATCCTCATACTCATTATGTGGATCTATCAAAGAAGCTATATAAGGTTAAGGAAAGTATGCTTGAGTCAGAAGCCTAATCCTTATCTATTACAAAAGACTTGTGTGTAAATAAATGGAGGAACTTATGAGAAAGTTTGACACCAGAATTCAGGATTTAAAATACAGAGTTCTTAAGGAAACTGCAAGAAGAGCATGGGATGGAACTCTTCTTGATGGAATATTAGATATTCCAGATATAATAATCCCAGGTAAAAAACCTACTATGAGATGCTGTATATACAAAGAAAAGGCCATAGTTAATGAGCGGATTAAGCTTGCTATGGGTGGGGATAAGAGCAATCCTAATGTTATAGAGGTTATAGAAATTGCCTGTGATGAGTGTCCCGTAGGAGGATATGAGGTAACCAGAATATGTAGAGGCTGTTTGGCTCACAGATGTGTAGATGCATGTAAGTTTGGCGCTATATACTTGGATGAGAATCAGCATGCAGTTATAGATAAGAGTAAATGTAAGCAGTGTGGGGCTTGCTCTAGAGTATGTCCTTACGGAGCAATAATGGACTTTAAGCGTCCATGTCAGCAGGCATGTAAGGTTGGTGCAATTTCAATTAACGAGGATTTTGAGGCGAAGATTGATAATGACAAATGTATCTCCTGTGGCGCTTGTGTATACCAGTGTCCTTTTGGAGCTATAAGTGAAAAGTCATATATACTGGATGTAATTAATCATATTAAGGATAGTGATGGAGGCAAAAACTATAAGACCTATGCTTGTGTGGCACCAGCTATAGCCAGCCAGTTTGTATATGCTAAGACAGGTCAGGTTATATCAGGTATTAAGGAGCTTGGTTTTGATGAGGTTGTAGAGGTTGCTCTTGGTGCAGATATGGTAACTATGCACGAGACAGAAGAGCTACTTGAAAAGGGAGTGCTGACTAGTTCTTGTTGTCCAGCTTTTGTTGATTTTATCAACAAGAACTTTCCAGATATGCTTCCATATGTATCATCAACACTTTCACCTATGGCTATGATTGGAAAGCATATTAAGGAGATGGATCCTACTGCCAAGGTCGTATTTATAGGACCATGTACAGCTAAGAAGATGGAGCTGAAGAAGGAGAATGTTGCTCCGTATGTGGATACTGTAATTACATTTGAGGAGCTTCAGGCACTTCTTGATAGCAGGGACATAGATATTACGCAGTTAGAAGAGACTCCTATCAATGATGGTTCATACTATGGCCGTATATTTGCCAGAGTTGGTGGTCTTACAGATGCTGTTAAGGAAGGGATTAAGGAAAAGGGCATAGAAGATTTTGAGGCAAAGCCTGTGGTATGTGATGGTATAGAGGAGTGTAAGGTAGCGCTTCTCAAGCTTAGAAAGAATCTACTGGATGGTAACTTTATAGAGGGTATGGCATGTCAGGGTGGATGTGTCAGTGGAAATGGCTGTCTTACTCATATGGCTAAAAGTCGTATGGATGTGGAGAAATTTGGTAAGGAAGCAGAGAAGCAGACTATTGGAGATGCCTTGTCAGATACTAAATAATGATATATATGATGGGAAGTATAAAAGTACTCCCCATTTATAATAATAGGTATAGACAAAAAGCGAACAGATGTTCTATAATATACATGTGAGGTGTATATTATGGGTAGAATAATTGAACAGGACAACAAGGTTGACGTTATATGCCAGCACAGCAGGGATGGAACCATAATCCCTATAAAGCTTAGGGTGGAGGATGAGGATGGTCAGTACCAGACCTACCTTATACGAAGCTACAAGGATATAACTAACTATGGTGAGGCAGATAACCACAAGGTGGCAACTGCTATTAATCATATGTGGACCTTTGACTGTGTAATCCTGGTGTTCGGACGGGAGAGAAGGATAAGATTGCTTTATAATTCCTTCGAGAACCTGTGGCGAACAGTGGAGGATGTGATGTAAAAATGGCTCGCAACGAAAGTTGTGGGCTGTTTTTTTCGTGTTGTAATGAGTCATGCACAGATGAGCATAATATGACTGTTGGGAGATTGCTTACATACAGGCATATTTATGCGAAGATATATGGGTTGAATGTCGTGACACCGAGCAACTTGTTGTGAGGCTGTCTGTATGGCTCAATTGCTACGCGTATTTTAATTTTGCCCATATAAGTAGGATAAAACACCTAATCACTGGTACAATGAGCTGGTTGACAAATAAATATAAAAATAATAAAGTTTAAAAGTGAATTTTTTACAAGGAGGAAAAACAATGAGTTCAATAATTACAGTATTGAAAAAAGTGTACAAAGAAGGCTTAGAGCCTAAGGGGTTTGTACAGCTTAAGGGGCGACATCCGTATTTTGTACGAGTAATAGGAGGGGAGATAGTTCAGGTTATAACCTTTAGAAAAGAATCGGGACCAACAATATTATTTTCGGGTAACAATGGTCAATATAGACCTGATTTGGAACAATTTGATATTCTGGGTGGTATAGCAACTGTCTATAGAAATAAAATTGATTTGTCAATAAGTCCAAGTCATAATATTAATTGGTTATCGAATAATTCGGAGATATATTATAGGACAACTATAGAAGGTTATGATAAGGAATACAAAAATAGTCTGAATTGTTTTAGTTATATTAAGAATGACGAGGAATCTATGCAGGAAGCCGCAAAGCGTTCATTGGAAGCAACACTTAATGTGATGATACCTGTGTTTGATAAGGTAACTGATTTGCCAGAATGTGTTAAATATTTAGAGAAGTGTAAAGCATCGTGTATATATTTATGTGATGAAAAGAAGTATGGCTGGACTGACGACAGATTTGGAGGAGATGAATATAACGAAGGATTGTTGTATATAAAAACAAGAAATAATGATGATTTTTTCAAACAATGTGAGTATGCGTGTAAAGCAGAATATGAACGTAGAGTTAATCGTAAGGCAGGATTTAATAAAGAAGAGTATGATAGATATTGTGTTAGTGTAGAGGAGAATCGTTTAGAAAAAATAAGAATAAGGGATAGAATCTTAAATACACCAGAAATATATCTGAATGCTATGAATGAACTAGAAAGGCGTAAAATAGGAAATGTAGAAGTATTACGTTCGTATGGACTTGAATTGTAAAAGGAGGATAAGTATGAAATTTAAAATAAAATGTGTTAGAGGAGTAGCGTTATTGGTAGTATTGTCATTAATGCTTTCGTTGATTGCTCCAGTTAATGTAAGAGCAAGTGAAAATGGTAGGGAATATGTTAAAGAGGCCTTAGATAAACTAAGGTATATGGATGAGGAAGTCGCAGAAGGAAAAGAGGATAGTGTTTCGAAACATAGTGACAATAAGTGGTGGCAACCTACCAAAATTGATTTTCTTCCTTGGAATTTCTTTCATGTAGCAGTACAAATACATATTAGAAAAAATAATGAAGGGATGGATGAAAAAGAACTTGAAATAATTTATAAAAATGAAGAAACAGGAGAACCTAATGGAAAAAAAGGGCGTGCGGATTTATCTTGGTTAAAAGAAGACGGGAAGACATACATTTGGGAGATAAAACCTATATCATATAAAAATGATACAGAAAAAAAGACTAATGCAGAAGAACAACTTAAAGGTTATGTTGACTCAGATATGAACTACGTGCATGGCGACGATTCGATTCCCAATGCTACCTTTTATGTAGAATTAGACATACCTAGAACAAATGGTACAGAAAAAGTTAAATATAAAATATTTTATGAAAATATAGGTGGAGGATTAATTGTATATTCTTTTGATAGGGAATCAGCAACGCTTTGTGAAGAAGATGTTGAGGAAGAGGAACTTAACAAAGTAGAACAACAAAGGAAAGAGCAGATAGATAATTATATTTATCAATTGTTGTTGGAGTACGGGATATCAGATGAAGATATTATGGGAGGCGCAACGACAGGAGAAACACCATCTGACGCTGTGGAGAATAAAAGATTACCTCTTTCTTATGAGGGAGTGTGTTTGTTGTGGTATATAGCAATGTACTGGTACTGTGAAAGTGACGAGTATGGATTATCTACAGGTTATACAAAGGTTGAGGTAGCAAACAATTTTTTGAATAAATATTATGAGGTTGGTGGAGATTTTTGTTTGTTTTATTTCCCATTCTTTATTACTGAGGAAGATTATGATGAATTATACCAAACAATATATGACATATTGGATTGGGCATATGTGCTATATGGTAAAGAGTTAGAAGAAAGTATATATAAAATCGTGTTTGAAGGTGGTACAGATAAAATAGAAGATGTTAAGCGTATAATCCAAATATTAGATGACGAATATACTTATGCAAGTACAATTGCACCGCCACGAGATCCACTTATAATTGATTTTGGTCAAGCTGGAATAACTCTTACATCCTTGGAAGATGGAGTGAATTTTGATTTGGACAATAATACTTTTGCAGAGAAAACGGCATGGATTGGTACAGAAGATGGTTTTTTAGCATTAGATAAAAATAATAATGGGGTGATAGATAATGGTGGAGAGCTGTTTGGTGATGAGTTTGTTATGGATAATGGTAAAATATCATCAACTGGCTTTGAGGCATTAATAAGTCTGAATAGTAACGATGATAACATAATTAATAAAGATGATATCAAGTATAATGAGTTGTTAATATGGGTTGATGCAAATCATAATGGTAATACTGATTCGGGAGAATTAAAACCAATTACTGAATATGGTATTAACGAAATAAACTTAGATTATGTTTTGGAAAATAATGTTGATACAGCTACAGGTACAATGCAGGCAGAATATTCTACAGTTGTATGTGATGATGGAACTATAAGGAAAATGGGAGAATTTTGGTTTAAAGTTAATTCATCAGACACGACACAAGGTGGTGAGATGACAATGGGTAATGTTCCTGATATTATGTATGCAATAGAAAATGATGCAACAGGGAAATTAGAGGAATTATGTCTAGCTTTTTCTAATGAAAGAAATGTTGTTATAAAAAGAATGTATTTAAAACAGATACTATATTTTATAACAGGTGCAACAAATATTGACCCAAATAGTCGAGGTGGAAATATTGATGCCAGAGACCTTAAGGTAATAGAAGAATTTATGGGTCGTAAATTCGAGGGAGTGGATGGAAGTAATCCAAATTCTCGAGCGGCAGAAAAGTTAAACTTAATTTATAATACAATTGAAAATCAATACTATAATATACTAAATTTAGAAACTACATATGGTGGAATTATTAGTATTGTGAGTGCATTTGAGGAAAATGGACAGAAGAAACTTAATTTAAATGCAATTGATTGTATTATTGAAGGCAAGAAACAGTCTGGAGAAGATGTAAGCTTGTTTATATATGATACAGCAAATTATTTACAATCTTTTGATATTATGAATGCAACTAACTACTATGAAGCATATGTAGAAAGATATTCAGATGTGTCTGTAGATTATGAAGCAATGCTAGAACTTGCAAAATCGGGTAACACATATTTAGGAACCATATCAAATGACGTTTTTTCAGGTACAAGCTACAATGACTTCGTCTTTGGTTACGATGGAGATGATAATTTAATATCCGGCATAGGAACAGATTGCATATATGGTGGAGCAGGAGATGATTTACTGGATGGTGGTCAGGGAGAAGATATTTACTATTTTGAGTCAAATCACGGAAATGATCAGGTATTGGACAAAAGTGGAGATAGTAAATTAATTTTCCTTGATAGCTTAAGTTTTGATGATTATGAGATTGATTTTAGTAGTAATAATGAAATGTTATTAACTCATATAGAAACAAATCAGACCATCAATATAAAATACTACGCTGAAAGTACAGATAAGGTGGAGTTATGTTTCTATGATGACACTATCGTATTTGAAGAAAGCAATAATAAAAATATAGTAATGGGGACCCCTGATAAGGATACGCTAAGCTCAAGTAAAGAGTTAAATATATTTGAAGGAAAAGAAGATGACGACATAATATATGGTGGAGCCAAAACAGATTATATCTTTGGAAATGATGGTGATGATGAGTTATATGGAGCTAACGGGTATAATATCATTTTTGGTGGCTTAGGCAATGATATTATCTATGATGGTAGTGATATTGGTTATCTCAGAGGAGGATACGGCGATGATGAGATATATGCCGGGGGTGGCTCAGATACCTTAGATGGTGGATGTGGTAACGATTATCTGGAAGGCAACCATGGAGATGATACCTTTATATTTAAAAAGGGCTATGGTTCGGATATTGTTTCGGATATGTCAGGAGACAATGTAATAAAGCTTTATGATTACCTTGCGGAAAATATGAACTTTTATAAAAATTCTCATAATGACTTGATAATTAAGTTTGATGAAACAGAGGATGTCTTACTTATTGAGGATTTCTACGCCGATAATTCCAATGCAAGTTATGTATTTAAGCTACACGATAATACAGTTCTTAAGCAATCAGATATAAATGCGGAAAATTTGGGTGTAGAAGGTACAGAAGGCGATGACTGGCTGTCAATAGTTGACCCTGATGGTAGTATTGCATATGGAAAAGGTGGAAATGACGGAATCAATGGTGCATCTGGCAATGATGAATTATATGGTGAAGACGGCAACGATACATTATATGGTAATGATGGCGATGATGTGTTGGATGGCGGAACCGGTGATGACAGCTTAAATGGTGGTAACGGTGATGATACATATATATTTAAAGATGGATATGGTAAAGATATAATTAATGACTGGGGTGGAAATACCATCTTGGATATGTCGGAAATATCTTATGATAATATATCTATATCAGAGCAAAATGGTTCTGCTCTTGTAATTACAATCGTGGATACAGGAGATGAAATTGTATTCAATGGGTATAAGTGGAATCAAGGGGATTTGAATATTAAATTTGCGGATGGTAATTTAGCAACTGTAGATAAGAATACCTTTGAGATGAAACTGTTGAACCAACCAGAAAATAATAATGAATCATCATACGATAGTCATAAAGGAGATGAAGCTACTGATGAAGCTATTGATGAAGCAACCTCAACAGATGCTAATAATGATGAAGAATTACCTGAAGCAGAAGTAGAGGAAAGAATAGATGGCACAGAAGCATCGACTGAAGAACAGATAAATTATGATGATATTGATGTTTCGACCGGTACAGATGCAAGTGTAGTAAATTAATATTATTAGAAGGTGCTTGGGATTTATCTCAAGCATCTTTATTGTTTAATATATACTGTTATATATTACGATATGTGATTATTTAAAAAGCATCAATATTGATGATAAGTTAAAAACATAGCCTTGACAATATCACTAATATATGTAATAATCCCTTTAGTGCTTTAAGACGTTAAAGCGTTACGCCTTAAAGCGACATAGAAACGAGACAATAAAAAGAAGGAAAGAGAGAGTAGAAAAATGGCTATTAAGATTATTATGCTTATAGTGTTCTTCGGCACAATGATTGGTGTTGGACTATACTGTAGAAAGAATGCCACAGACGTTAATGGATTTGTACTTGGAGGAAGAAGTGTAGGACCTTGGCTTACAGCCTTTGCATATGGTACATCATATTTTTCCGCAGTTATATTTGTAGGTTATGCAGGACAGTTTGGATGGAAGTTTGGTCTTGCATCCACATGGATTGGTGTTGGTAATGCAGTTATCGGTTCGCTTCTTGCATGGATGATTCTTGGTAGAAGAACAAGAGTTATGACTCAGCATTTAGATAGTAAGACAATGCCTGATTTCTTTGGACTTAGATTTGATTCTAATGCACTTAAGGTAATTGCATCAATAATTGTATTTATATTCCTGATACCTTATACTGCATCACTTTATAATGGTCTTTCAAGACTTTTTGGTATGGCATTTAATATTGATTATTCAGTATGTATTATAGTTATGGCTATACTTACAGGAATTTATGTAATTGCCGGTGGATATATGGCAACAGCTATTAATGACTTTATTCAGGGTATTATTATGATAATAGGTATTATTGCAGTAATCCTTGCAGTACTTAATTCAAAGGGTGGATTCGTAGCAGCGTACGATGCTCTTGCAATGGTGGAGGATCCTTCACTTACTAAGATGCCAGGTGCTTTTGCTTCATTCTTAGGACCTCTTCCTTTTGATCTTATATGTGTAGTAATACTTACATCACTTGGAACATGGGGACTTCCTCAGATGGTTCAGAAGTTCTATGCAATCAAGAGTGAGAAGTCAATTGAGACAGGAACAATCGTATCTACTGTTTTTGCAGTAATTGTAGCAGGTGGTTGTTATTTCTTAGGTGGTTTTGGTAGATTATATGATATTGATGTGGCTAAGGAAGGATATGATGCAGTTATTCCTGCTATGATAGAGAAGCTTTCACCATTCCTTATAGCAGTGGTTGTAATCCTTGTATTATCAGCTTCTATGTCAACCCTATCATCACTTGTACTCACATCAAGCTCAACACTTACACTTGACCTTATCAAGGGTAATATTGTTAAGAAGATGGATGATAAGAAGCAGCTTATAACTATGAGAGTATTTATAGTAATATTTATAGCTATATCAGCAGTTATAGCTATGGTTCAGTATAAGAGTAGTGTTACATTTATAGCACAGCTTATGGGTATATCATGGGGTGCACTTGCCGGTGCTTTCCTTGCACCTTTTATCTACAGCTTATACTGGAAGGGTGTAACAAAGTCAGCAGTAATAGTAAATTTCATCTTCGGATGTGGTCTTATGATTACTAATATGGTTGCTAAGCCAATCTTCCCAATATGGTTACAGTCACCTATTAACTGTGGAGCGTTTACAATGCTTGCCGGACTTATAATTGTTCCTGTAGTAAGCTTGATTACGCCTAAGCTTAAAGCTGAAAAGGTTGAAGAAGTATTTGCTTGTTATGAAGAAAAGTAGATTTTATAAATAAACACTAAAGGACTCCTGCAGGTTTAGAACTGTGGGAGTTTTTTATCTTTACATATTATGCTTTGTATGGTATTGAGATACTAATTTGATTGTGATAATATATGAACACTCAAAGGTGATACAAAATAAGGAGACAAATTATATGGATATTATAGGTGTAGTAATAATCTCGGTTGCAATTATTGCATGGGGTATGAGCAGTGTTGTTAGTGATAAGAAAAGAATAGAAAAACTGGATAGTAAAGAAGACGTTACCGATTGGGTGGAACATATTGCTAAAACTACAGGAAGAACTAATAAAATAACAAAGGCTACCTTTCAAACACCGGGATATGAATATACCGAATATGAAATTACATATGAGGTTGAGGGTGTTACATATAGTAAGTGGTTTGATTTGTATCCAGGTGTAGATCTTGGAGATATATTTGGAGAGGGTACATCTGTACTTATAAAATACTCCCAAGCAGATCCAGACGTGTTTGATGTTGTATCTGTATTAGATGAATCAAATATCATGATGTTTTAGATGAAGTAGTCAGTGGAAAACACTGACTACTTTTTTGCGTTAAAGTGTTAAAAATTTATATTGCCAAAAGTAGTGCTTATCATATATAATAAGGATTAGTGTCGTGATAATTTTTATCACTTAAATGATTACAAGTAATGAGAAAATGGAGGAACATAATTTGAGCAAGCAGCAGATTATGCTTGGTAATCAGGCTATAGCACGTGGTGCTTATGAGGCAGGAGTTAAGGTTTCTGCAGCATATCCTGGTACACCAAGTACAGAGATTAGTGAGAATATTATTAATTATAAGGAGATATACGCTGAGTGGTCACCTAATGAGAAGGTTGCCATGGAGGTTGCAATCGGTGCATCTATATCAGGTGTTCGTTCACTTTGTTCTATGAAGCACGTTGGTGTAAATGTGGCATCAGACCCACTTTTCACAGTTAGCTACATAGGTGTTAATGGTGGACTTGTGCTTGTTGCAGCTGACGACCCTGGTATATACAGCTCACAGAACGAGCAGGATAGCCGTATGGTTGCACGTTCAGCTATGGTTC
Organism: Lachnospiraceae bacterium; assembly: GCA_017517305.1. Taxonomy (GTDB): domain Bacteria; phylum Bacillota; class Clostridia; order Lachnospirales; family Lachnospiraceae; genus Coprococcus_C. The sequence continues at coordinate 165,437 of JAFWZV010000010.1, forward strand.
CAGTACTTGAGCCATCAGACAGTGAGGAGGCAAGAGTATTTACTAAGAAGGCATACGAGATTAGTGAGAAGTATGATACACCAGTTATTCTTAGAACTACTACAAGACTTTCGCACTCACAGGGTGTTGTAAACCTTGAGGATAGAGTAGAGGTTGCTGATAAGCCTTATGAGAGAGATATGCGTAAGACAGTTATGATGCCTGCCTGCGCTATAGAGAGACATAAATTTGTAGAGCAGAGACTTAAGGATTTAGCTAACGATGCTTGTGATATGGATATCAACAAGATGGAGATTAATGATACATCTATAGGTATTATCTCAAGTGGTATTCCTTATCAGTATGTTAAGGAGGTTCTTCCTAACGCGTCAGTACTTAAGCTTGGTATCGTTAACCCACTTCCAAGAAAGCTTATAGAGGAGTTTGCTTCTAAGGTTGATAAGCTTTACATAGTAGAGGAGCTTGAGCCAGTTATTGAGGAGCAGGTTAAGTCTTGGGGTATCAAGGCTATTGGTAAGGAAATATTTACAGTTCAGGGTGAGTATTCTGCAAATATGCTTAGAAAGGCAATTTTAGGACAGGAGCTTGATTTAGAAAAAGCTGCCCAGGTGCCAAATAGACCACCTATACTTTGTCCAGGATGTCCACATAGAAGTACATTCTCAGTACTTAAGAAGCTTAAGATTCATGCAGCAGGAGATATCGGATGCTATACTCTTGGAGCAGTAGCACCACTTAACGTTATTGATACTACAGTATGTATGGGTGCAAGTATTTCAACTCTTCACGGTATGGAGAAGGCTAAGGGTAGAGAATTTATAAAGGATTGGGTTGCTGTAATCGGTGATTCCACATTCCTTCATACAGGTGTTAACTCACTTATGAATATGGTTTATAACAAGGGTACAGGAACAGTTCTTATCCTTGACAACTCAACTACAGGTATGACAGGTCACCAGGAGCACGCTGCAACTGGTAAAACTCTTATGGGTGAGTCTACATATCCTATCAACATTTTCAACCTTTGTAAGGCTATGGGAATTGAGAATGTTTACGAGGTAGATGCATTTGACCTTGACGCTATGGAGAAGATTATTAAGCAGGAGGTAGCAAGAGAGGCAGTTTCAGTTATTATCTGTAAGAGTCCTTGTGCACTTCTTAAGTCTTATGTTCCAAAGGGCAAGTGTATAGTAGATGATGAGAAGTGTAAGAAGTGTGGTGCATGTCTTGTACCAGGTTGTCCTGCTATGACTAAGAAGGACGGACACATCGTTATTGACGAGACAATGTGTAATGGATGTGGACTTTGTATGAGTAAGTGTCCATTTGATGCAATATCATTAAAGAAGGCAGGTGAGTAATATGGCTAAGAATACAGTAAATATAATGATAGTTGGTGTAGGTGGACAGGGAACACTCCTTGCAAGCCGTATCCTTGGAAATATTACTACATCAGCAGGCTATGATGTAAAGATTTCGGAGGTTCACGGTATGGCACAGCGTGGCGGTAGCGTTGTAACCTTTGTAAGATATGGTGAGAATGTTGCAGAGCCAATCGTAGAGGAAGGTCAGGCAGATATTCTTATCGCATTTGAGAGACTTGAGGCAATGAGATACGCACACTTCCTTAAGAAGGATGGAACTATTATCATCAACGACCAGAGAATTGATCCTATGACAGTTGTTACTGGTGCTATGGAGTATCCAGAGAACATTATCGAGAATCTTTCAGCTAAGTATAATGTTATATCAGTAAATGCTATGGCCGAGGCTGAGAAGATGGGTAATACAAGAGTATTTAATACAATCATCCTTGGACTTACTGCAACTAAGATGGAGTTTGCTAAGGAGGCTTGGGTTGAGACTATTAAGAATATTGTACCACCTAAGACAGTAGAGCTTAACCTAAAGGCTTTTGAATTAGGATGGAACATGAATGCTTAATAATTTAAGCTAAGAAGATAGAAACAGAGGTAAAAAATAATGCCAATTACACAATATTTGGAGAGAAATGCTAGAGATTACGCTGATGAGGTGTGTCTTGTAGAGATTAATCCTGAGATTCAGGAAAAGAAGAGAGTTACATGGAGAGATTACGAGCTTATCGAGTCAAATCCATACTGTGACTATAGAAGAGAGATTACTTGGGCTGTATTCGATGAGAAGGCTAATCGTTTTGCAAATCTTCTTATTTCCAGAGGAATTAAGAAGGGTGATAAGGTTGGTATACTTCTTATGAACTGTCTTGAATGGTTGCCAATATATTTTGGTATACTTAAGACAGGTGCATTAGCAGTTCCACTTAACTTTAGATATGATTCAGAGGAGATTAAGTATTGTCTTAAGCTTGCTGATGTGGATGTTCTTGTATTTGGACCTGAGTTTATCGGTCGTATCGAGGAGATTGCTGACGAGATAGAGAAGAACAGACTTTTATTCTACGTAGGTGGAAATTGTCCTACATTTGCGGAGGATTATGACAAGCTTACTGCCAACTGTTCAAGTAGAAAGCCAGATATAGAGATAACTGATGAGGATGATGCAGCAATTTATTTTTCATCAGGAACTACAGGATTTCCTAAGGCCATTCTTCATGACCACACATCACTTATGCACTCAGCGGCCTGTGAGCAGAATCATCACAAGCAGGGTAGAGATGATGTATTCCTTTGCATACCACCACTTTATCATACAGGTGCTAAGATGCATTGGTTTGGTAGTCTTTTTGCAGGAAGTAAAGCAGTACTTCTTAAAGGAGTTACACCTAAGAGCGTTTTTGAAACAGTTTCAAATGAAGGCTGTACTATAGTTTGGCTTCTTGTACCTTGGGCACAGGATATCCTTCTTGCTATTGAACGTGGAGAAATCAAGGTTGAGGATTATAAGCTAGACCAGTGGAGACTTATGCACATTGGTGCTCAGCCAGTTCCTCAGAGTTTAATTAAGAAGTGGAAGGAAATCTTCCCTAACCATGATTATGATACAAATTATGGACTTTCAGAGTCTATCGGACCAGGCTGTGTACACCTTGGTACTGAGAATATACATAAGGTTGGAGCTATCGGAATTCCAGGCTATGGCTGGGAGGTTAAGATAGTAGATGAGAATGGTAATGAGGTAGCACAGGGTGAAGTAGGTGAGCTTGCAGTTAAGGGTCCTGGAGTTATGAAGTGCTATTATAAGGACAGAAAGGCTACAAATGAAGTCTTAAAGGGTGAGTGGCTTCACACAGGAGATATGGCTATGCTGGATGAGGATGGATTTATCTTCCTTGTAGACCGTAAGAAGGACGTTATCATATCAGGTGGTGAGAATATTTACCCTGTACAGATTGAGAATTTCTTGAGCAAACACAGTGCAATTAAGGATGTGGCTGTTATTGGTATTGCAGATGCACGTCTTGGAGAAATTTCGGCAGCTATTATAGAGCTTAAGCCTGGTAAGATTGTTACAGAAGACGAGATAATGACCTTCTGTAAGGAACTTCCTAGATACAAGAGACCACGTAAGATTATATTTGCTGATATCCCACGTAATCCTACTGGTAAGATTGAGAAGCCAAAGCTTCGTCAGATTTATAATAGTGAATCATTAGTTGCGGCACAGAACAAATCATAGTTTATGTTTATTGCCAAAACTTGACACTAAAATAATTGAATAGATTATTCCACAAATGTTAATCCTTTACAGTATGAAAATACATGTGGAGGAATAGAAAAATGGCACCTAATAAGGTTGTGATTTGTGGAGTAAACACATCAAAGCTTCCTTTACTTACAGAAAAAGAAAAGGAAGCTTTGTTTGCACGTATGGATGAGGGAGATGAAAGTGCCAGAGAAGAATTTATTAAAGGTAATCTGAGGTTAGTGCTAAGTGTGATTCAGCGCTTTACAGGAGCAAGTGACGAAAGCGCTGATGATTTATTTCAGGTGGGATGTATAGGACTAATAAAAGCACTGGATAATTTTGATAGAACCATGAACGTTAAGTTTTCAACCTATGCTGTCCCTATGATTATAGGAGAATGTAGGCGTTATATGAGGGATAATAACTCCATACGAGTATCAAGATCTTTAAGGGATATTGCATATAAAGCAATTTATGCAAAGGAAATGTTAACAAGGAAGAATGACAAAGAACCATCCATAGAAGAGATTGCAAAGGAAATAGATGTACCAAAGGAAGATATTATCAATGCATTAGATGCTATTGCAACTCCTATGTCATTATATGAACCGGTTTATCAGGAAGGTCAAGATACCCTTTACCTAATTGATCAGGTTAGTGATAAGACCAACAAGGAGGAAAACTGGGTCGAAAATCTTTCCTTAAGGGATGCTATGAGCAGATTAGATAAGAGGGAGTATAACATTATTAAGCTTAGATTTTTTGAGGGGAAGACACAAACAGAAGTGGCTGAGGAAATATCTATATCTCAGGCTCAGGTAAGTAGATTGGAAAAAAATGCACTGAAAACAATGAAAAATTATTTAAAATAGGGTTTGTATTTTTACATTTACTGTGTTATAACTACTATGGTAGAGAAATACATTAAGGAGAATTATTTGCTATGAATAAGAAAGCAATTTTTATAACACTATACTTGGCAGTGGCTTGCTTTGTAGCTATAGGAACATACTGTCTTATTGATACACAGGTTCAAAAAAGACAGGTAGAGACAACACAGGCTACAACAGAAGCTTATGTTTCTGATGATTCAGATCAGGTTGGATTGATAGATTCTATAGACAATCATGTGGCAAGTCAGAAGGAAGATGAGACTACAGAGTATATGGCAGATCAGATATCACCAGATTTTGAATGCTATGATAAGGATGATCCTGATAATCCGGAAGCAGTAGTTTGGTATACACCAACAACTAAGGCTACAACTGAGGAGCCTAAGAATGATAAGACTACAGCTACAACAACACAGGCTCCAGGTAATACAACAGCTCCAGCTGACACAACAGCCCCAGCTGACACAACAGCTCCAGCTGACACAACGGCTCCAGCTGATACAACAGCCCCAGCTGACACAACAGCACCGGCTGATACAACAGCTCCAGCACCAACACCAGAGCCTACACCAACTCCAGAACCAACACCAACTCCAGAACCAACACCGGAGGTTCCTGCGGCATAAATCATTAACAGTTAAATATTTATATATAGTAAAAAGCATATGCACAAGGTTATACCTAGTAGCATATGCTTTTTATTATGTGTATTAAAGCTTATATTTTACTTTGGGAATCCTTCAGCTTCATCCTCTGCTGGAAGATTGTCAAAGAGGATTTCACCAATATTAAGATCAACAGTGTCTAGGTCTTTGAGTATTTGAATCTCAGAGTTCTTAGGATTAATCTCTTCGTTAAGCTGTTCAACTATTTCCTTAGATAGACCTGACATAAGAACAACCTCATCAATATCGATATGTCCCTTAAGCATTTTTTTTGCTAATTCATATTGTCCCTTTGTTGTATTATTCATAATCATTCACCTTTGCTTTGTAATATATTATCTACTTTAATGAGGCAAGGTACGCTTCGTTGATTGCAATTACCTTAGCCATTGCTTCTTGTCCAGGAGCACCAATTGTGTTACGCTTGCTTACACATTCCTCTAAGCTAATAGCTTCATATATATCCTCTTCAAATACAGGGCTTATAGCCTTATATTCATCAAGAGACATATCAAGAAGTGATATGTTCTTATCTAAGCAGTAGAGTACTAATTGTCCAACTATACCATGGGCATCTCTGAATGGAACACCATGATTTACAAGATAGTCTGCTGCATCTGTAGCATTTGTAAAGCCATTCATTGCACTCTTTTCCATAATAGAGTTGTTAAGCTTCATAGTAGAAATCATACCTGTAAAAAGAGCAAGACATCCTTTTACTGTGTCAATTGCGTCAAAGGTAAGCTCCTTGTCCTCCTGCATATCCTTGTTATATGCAAGTGGAATACCCTTCATAGTAGTAAGGATAGAGGTAAGTGCAGCATACACACGACCTGTCTTTCCACGAACAAGCTCTGCAATATCAGGATTCTTCTTTTGTGGCATTATGGAACTACCAGTACTATAAGCATCATCAAGCTCTACAAACTGATATTCATTAGAATTCCATATAATGATTTCCTCTGAAAATCTTGATAAGTGCATCATAATTGTAGAGAATGCTGAAAGCATTTCAATAACATAATCTCTATCTGATACAGAATCCATACTGTTTAAGGTAGGTCCTGCAAAATCAAGAAGAGAAGCAGTAAGCTCTCTGTCTAGAGGATATGTAGTTCCTGCCAAAGCACCTGAGCCTAGTGGACAGAAGTTCATTCTATTATATATATCTGTAAGTCTACTGTAATCACGCTTAAACATTTCCATATATGCACCAACATGATGGGCAAATGTAACAGGCTGTGCCTTCTGAAGATGTGTAAAGCCAGGCATATAAGTATCAGTGTTGTCCTTCATAAGCTGATGAAGAACCTTCATGAGATTTGCAACCAGAGATTTAACTTCAAGGATTTCGTCTCTAGTATAAAGCTTCATATCAAGGGCAACTTGGTCATTTCTTGAGCGTCCAGTGTGTAGCTTCTTGCCTACATCGCCAATTCTATCTATAAGGTTTGCCTCCACAAAGCTATGGATGTCCTCGTATGTATCAGTAATCTCAAGATTACCATTTTCAACATCGTTTAAAATACCGTTTAAGCCATCTATAATCTGCTCTCTTTCTGCATCAGTTAGAATACCTGAAGCAGCAAGCATAGTTACATGTGCAATACTACCTCTAATATCCTGTCTGTAGAACTTCTGATCAAAGGAGATAGAAGCGTTAAAGTTATATACTAATTTGTCAGTTTCTTTGGTGAAGCGTCCACCCCAAAGCTGTGCCATATTATGTACCTCACATTCATTTTTTATATATTAATTTTCTAAAATGTTATTTTACAACATATTTCATATTGCTTCAAGGGAAAATGTATGATTTTAAAGTTGACATATCAAGGATTGTGGGGATAAAATTTGTATTAGAGAAATAGTATTTGACTTAAGGAGGAATGAATGGTTCCAAATATATTAGAGGCAAAGAATAAGCTATTGCAGGGTGGTTATACCTGTGTAGCATTAAATGATGATGGAATATATACAAGTATGGATAGAGGAGTAAAGCCCTTACTTGATTGGATAAGTAATAAGTGTGATCTGACAGATGCTTATGTGGCAGATAAGGTAGTTGGCAAGGCGGCAGCATTTTTATACGTGTTACTTAAGGTTAAAGTGGTATATGCAGTTGTTATAAGTGAACCTGCGTTAATAACCCTAGAAAAGCATAATATAAAGGTTTCATATGGACAGCTTGTGTCGGCTATTAGAAACCGCGATAACACAGGCTTTTGTCCTATGGAGTCATCTGTTTGGGATATAGAAGATCCTAACATTGCATATGAGACCATAGTAAGAACTAGAAATGAATTAATTCTTAAGAATAATTAATAATTATTTCATAAAAATAAGTTGATTATGAAAAAGTATTGTTTTAAAATGTAGTGGTTGATTATATAGAAAATAGTTTTTTGATATACATTATGGAGGAAATTATGATGAATTTATTCGCTTTGCTTATGGCGGCAACAGGAGATAATAGCAAACCACTTTTAGTTGCTATATGTCTTATAGTGTCAGTTATTCTAACCATTGTTTTGTTGGTAACAGGACGTATGGCTAATAGGCAGGATGATGATGTGGATGAGGAAGAATAAATATAAGGGGACCTAACATGGAGGAGAAAAGACAAAATAAGATTTATTGGTTTGTGCCAATTCTTATATTAGCAGTTATAGTATTTGCCTATTTTTATGAGTGGGATTTGGGCGCAAAGATAAATCCTGATATAACAGCAGATAATGTAATAGAGCTGGCTGAAATTGTAAATACACAGATAGATGAGGGAAGAGATAAGGGGACATTTTATATCTCTGGAATATCAGAGGATGAGCTTACTAAGATAAATGACTATGTATGTAGTGTAAATGGAATGGTTGACAAGTACGTTATTACTACCAAAAGTGGCAAGAAGCAGAAGATTACCTTCCATTATGAAATTTCTGATAATTACTATGTTATGGAGAAATATCTGAAGGGGACAGAGATACCGGAGGATAGACCACAGGCTTATAAGCTGTACGAAAAAACTGAGGAAATAATGTCTCAGATAATTAAACCTGATATGACTGACTATGAAAAGGAACTTGCAATTCATGATTATATTGTAGCTAATTGTAGGTATGGTCAGAAGGATGAAACTAAAGAATATGCATTTAGAGCATATGGAGCTTTGGTTCAGGGAGTAGCAGTTTGTAATGGATATGCAGAGGCTATGTCTTTGTTACTTACCTGTGCAGGTGTGGAAAATGGTATTATGACTGGTTCAGCAGAGGGTGTACTTCATGCATGGAACATGGTTAAATTGGATGGTCAGTGGTATCAGGTAGATGCTACCTGGGATGATCCAATACCTGATGCTGGTGAATTTGTATCACATACATATTTTAATTTAACTGATGATATGATGGATGATACACATACCTGGAATGGTGAGATATTTGAGTCTTGTCAGGGGAAAGACTACAATTATTTTGATTACAATGAGTTGGTATATGAATACTCTGATATAGAAGCAATATTAACTGAAGCTGCATCAAAGGATGTTACCGGAGAAATTGAATTTGCTGTTACAGATTATGATGAGGCAGTATATACCTATGATTTTATAAATAATATACCAGGCGTTATGAGCTTATCACATGTTGTTAATGAAATTGGAGATAGGCACATTATAACAATATATCTTAATTAAAAGGAACTATTATGAAGAGCTTTGAAGTAGAAGATATAAAAAATTATATGAATCAGCTTTTGGTTAATGAGAGATTTGACAGCTTTTATCTCTATGAAGCAAGGGTAAAGGGAGCTTTGGATTACTTTGTTGGCGGTAAGCTAAACATGGAGTACTATGATGAGGATGAAAAGAATGAATTTGATGACTCTGAGTACATAAGCTGGAGCAAGGTCAAACAGATAATCTACGACTTAATGAAGGGTAAGAAGCTTCCTATAAACTTTAAAATTATTCTTATGTTTAATAGAGACAATATTAAAAGGTTGATTGAAATGAATAATCTGCCTGTTAAAGCGGATGATGTTGGGGCATTGTTCTACAATATTCATTTTGAGGCTGGACAGTTGAATGTAACTACAGGAACTTCTCTTAAAGTATTTACATTAGATAAGAGACTAGAACAGCTGTGGGATGAAACAGTGGAGAAATATTATATTTAAGATGAGATGTGCTTGACTCTCGCAAGCATATCTGCACATCTCATTTGAATGCTTTGTTAGCACTCTCGTCAAGAGAGTGCTAATTTTTTCTTGACAATGGAAAAATAGGGGAGTAATATAGTTCATGTAGAACAAAATCCTTTGTTCTTATGAGGGGACAAAACTAAAATTATTATATATCTAGGAGGCGATTTTTAATGGAGAAGAAGGGAAGCTTATCTATTAACAGCGAAAATATTTTCCCTATTATCAAGAAGTGGTTATATTCAGACCACGACATTTTCATCAGAGAGCTTGTATCAAATGGTTGTGATGCTATTACTAAGCTTAAGAAGCTTGCTCTTATGGGTGATTATCAGGAGACTGAAGGCGAGGAGTATAAGATTGAGATTTATGCTTCAGCAAAGGACAAGACACTTACCTTTGTAGATAATGGTATCGGTATGACTGAGGAGGAGGTTGAGAAGTATATTAACCAGATAGCTTTCTCAGGTGCTACAGATTTCATTAACAAGTATAAGGATAAGACTAACGAGGACCAGATTATAGGTCACTTTGGTTTAGGCTTTTATTCAGCATTTATGGTAGCTGACAAGGTTACAATTGAGACCTGTTCATATCAGAAGGGTGCAAAGCCTGTATTCTGGGAGTGTGACGGTGGAACTGATTACTCTATGGAGGAAAGTGATGATGATGTAAGAGGTACAGCTATTACACTTTACTTAAATGAGGAGTCTTATGAGTTTGCAAATGAGTACAGAGTTAAGGAGATAATCCAGAAGTACTGTGCATTTATGCCATATAATATCTACTTTATTAACGAAGATAAGGTAGAGGAAGAGGAAGCTAAGGCTGCTGCTGAGAAGAAGAACAAGGTTATCGAGGTTGATCCTGATGATGAATTAGTTGGAGATGTTAAGGAAGCTAAGTCTGATGATAGTGCAGAGGATAAGGCTGAGGAAGATAAGAAGGATGCGCCAAAGCCATTAAATGATACTAATCCACTTTGGATGAAGAATCCTAAGGATTGTACAGATGAGGAGTATATTGATTTTTATCAGAGAGTATTCCTTGACTTTAAGAAGCCACTTTTCTGGATACACCTTAACATGGACTATCCATTTAACCTAAAGGGTATTCTCTACTTCCCTAAGATTAATACACAGTATGATCAGCTTGAGGGAACTATAAAGCTTTATAATAATCAGGTGTTTATAGCTGATAACATTAAGGAGGTAATTCCTGAGTTCTTACTCCTTCTAAAGGGTGTAATCGACTGTCCGGATCTTCCACTTAATGTTTCAAGAAGTGCACTTCAGAACGATGGTTTTGTTAAGAAGATATCTGACTACATTACTAAGAAGGTGGCTGATAAGCTTTCCGGTATGTGCAAGACAGATAAGGAAAACTATGAGAAGTACTGGGATGACCTTAGTCCATTTATTAAGTTTGGTTGCTTGAAGGATGATAAGTTCTGTGAAAAGATGACTGATTATATGCTCTTTAAGAACCTTGAGGGCAAGTACCTTACACTTCCAGAGTATCTTGAGGCAGGTAAGGAAAAGTATGAGAACAAGGTGTTCTATGTATCAGACGAGCAGGCTCAGTCACAGTATATAAATATGTTCAAGGAGGAGGGCATGGATGCTGTGTACCTTGTACACAACATTGACAATCCATACATCACTCACCTTGAGTCAAAGAATGAGAATGTTAAGTTCCTTCGTATAGATGCTGATCTTTCAGATAACTTTGTAGGAGAGGCGCTTTCAGAGGACTTAATTAAGGAGTACACTGATAAGCTTTCTGAGAAGTTTAAGAAGGCAACTGGTAATGATAAGCTTAATGTTAAGGTTGAAAACCTTAAGAATGAGGCAATATCATCTATGCTTACTCTCTCAGAGGAGCAAAGACGTATGATAGAGATGATGAAGGCCTACAGCATGGGTGGTCCTATGGATATGGCTATGTTTGGTGGTGAGGGTGAGACTTTAGTCCTTAACGCATCTAACAAGCTTGTTAAGTATGTTCTTGATAATCCAGAGGGCGAGCATGCAGACAAGATTTGTTGTCAGCTCTATGATTTAGCTGTACTTGCTAACAAGCCACTTAGTCCAGAGGCAATGACTGCATTTGTGGCAAGAAGCAATGAGATACTTGGACTTTTAATATAATGTGATATAATAAATGAGAGTTTACCTTAGGGTGGACTCTCATTTTTATATAGGAAGGTTAGAAGAATGAATAACACAAATCTGATTTTAATGAATGATAACCAAAAGGAAGCTGCACTTAGTGTTATAAAGAAAAAAGCTAAATCTGTAATTGCTAAGTCTATATTGACTATGGCTATTGTGTGGATATTTATATATGTAATACTTTATTTGGAGAATTCAAAGGCTAGTGATGTTGCTCCTAATATTACACTTGCCACATTTGTTACAGTTATAGTTGGGGTATCATTTGTGGAGAGAATTATCAATAATATTGTGATATTGAACAAGGTGAAAAGGCTTAAGAAGGATAACCTATACTGGATAACACTTCCGGTTAAGAAATGTACCTGCTCCATAAATATCTTTGAAAGATGGTACAGATATGCGCATTATGAATATGGTGGCAAAATGCATAGGGACTGGATGTTGATAGGTAAAATGCCTATAAATAGGGTTACCTGTCTGGTTCCAGAGTCAGATACAGCTATGTCCTATGGATTTATGTATGGCTGGTTTAAGGGAGTGTTATATTAGGAAATATTATGGAGGAATAGATTAGGCAGATGGATGAAGAGATAAAGATAATACGAGATATTATTGAAGCTAAGGCAAAGGAACTTAATGTTGATTTAAGTTGTTTTCATATAGGTGAGTTGGTTTGTAATTTTGAACATGGAGGATGTTTTAAAAGAAATGGTAATTGGTTTCTGTATCAAACTGATGATAGGTATATGCAAACAATATTTAACGGACCATTCACATTGAGAGGAATAATATATGCATGTTCTTTGTTGTTGCGATTTAGTAAGCATATGGAGGAATATGAATTTTCAGATAAGGAAGAGGATGTATTTTGCAGTAATCATTATTATTCTTTAGAGGAAATTGATGAAAAATGTAAGGAGATTAAATTGTGAAATTAGAGAATAATAAGGTAAATAGTAGAAATTTATATTGCATAGGCTATTGTAGCAATATAGACAAATACATACTTGAATGCTGTGTTCCTGGTTCTGTATATTACAATATGTATTACGAGATATCAAAAGAAGAATTTGATAGATATGAAGAAGATTCAAGTGAGTTAGACAAGCTAGTAGATTATATTCGTAGAAACAATTATAAATCCGATAGACTTTTGTTTTCAGATTTGAGTAAAGATAATTCTATAGAACAGGCGGAATTAATGAAAAAGGCTAAACAAAAACAAGGATAAATATGCAAGGTGATTATTATGAATGGAATAAAATCAATTAGGGGTAATTATGGTAGAACCTTTATAGAATTGAATGATGGTAGCATAATAGTTGGTGATTCGGAATTTCGAGCAAAATCTGGGAAGGTAGATGGTGTTTATGTATATACCCAAAGCTTGAAGTATAAAGAAACAGAAGTACAATTGACTGCGGAAGAAATAGAAGAACTAATGAAAGAAGTTGAAATATATAATAAGGATAAAAGAGATTTTATAGAATGGGTGTGATTACGTTGCTAAAAAGACAGTGTAAAAGATGTGTATTTGAATATGAATTTGAACCTTTTGCTAATTTGATAACTTTTTGTCCAAGCTGTAATAAGTATGATTATTTGTCATGTGAGTATGGCTTTGGACCTGTGGTTCCATGTAGAATATATCATGGTAGCAAGGTGATTGGATTAGTTTCTTATAATGATGTATCTGAACGAGTTTATAGACTAGACTCGGATGAATTAAATATACATAAGGTATTGAATAATACATACTTGCAGGCTCTAGAGGAGGCTATAGATATAGTGGCAGATAAGTTATAATGTTTTTTTATTGACAAAGCCACCTCATTAGAATATCTTATAATAAGGTTATTTGTATAGTAGGATAACTATATATAATAGCTATATTTCGAAAGGATTGCGTTTTAGACGTACAGGTAGATTAAGATGAAGATTTTTAACACATTAACTAAGAAGAAGGATGACTTCACTCCTATAAATGAAGGTAAGGTAGGTATCTATGTATGTGGACCTACAGTTTATGATTATATTCACATCGGTAATGCTAGACCTATGATAGTATTTGATACTCTTAGAAGATATTTTGAGTACAAGGGCTATGAGGTAAATTATGTATCTAACTTTACTGATGTTGATGACAAGATTATCAAGAAGGCAAATGCTGAGGGCGTTGACTCAAAGGTTATATCAGAGAGATTTATCGAAGAGTGTAAGAAGGATATGGCATCACTTAATGTTAAGGAGGCTACAACACATCCTAAGGCAACTGAGGAAATCGATGATATGATAGCTATGGTTCAGACTCTTATTAAGAAGGAGTATGCTTACGAGGTAAATGGTACAGTATATTTCAGAACAAGAAAGTTCTCAGATTACGGTAAGCTTTCAAAGAAGAACCTAGATGACCTTAGAGCTGGTAACAGAGAGCTTAAGGTTTCAGGACAGGATGAGAAGGAGGATGCACTTGACTTCGTTCTCTGGAAGCCTAAGAAGGAGGGCGAGCCTTCATGGCCATCACCTTGGGGCGATGGTAGACCAGGCTGGCACTTAGAGTGTTCAGTTATGTCTAAGAAGTATATCGGAGATGTTATTGACATTCATGCAGGTGGAGAGGATCTTGTATTCCCACATCACGAGAATGAGATAGCTCAGAGTGAGGCTGCAAATGATGCAGAATTCGCTAGATATTGGATGCATAACGGTTTCCTTAAGATTGACAATGAGAAGATGTCTAAATCTCTTGGTAACTTCTTTACAGTAAGAGAAATCGGCGAGAAGTATGATTTACAGGTTATAAGATTCTTTATGCTTTCAGCTCATTACAGAAGTCCACTGAACTTCTCAGCAGAGCTTGTAGAGTCATCAAAGAATGGTTTGGATAGAATTAAGACAGCTGCATCTCGTCTTGAAGAGGTTATGGGTTCAGGTGCTGAAGGTGCCATGACTGATGCTGAGGCTTCAAATGTAGCTGCTATGGATGAGTTAGTTAAGAGATACGAGGCTGCTATGGAGGATGACCTTAACACAGCAGATGCTATTTCTATTATATTTGAGTTAGTTAAGCTTATTAACACATCTGTTAGTGCTGATACAACTAAGGAGTTTGCTACAAAGGCTTACAATACACTTGAACTTTTAAGTGATATCCTTGGAATTATTATCAAGGAAGAAAAGGGTCTTCTTGACGAAGAGATTGAGAACCTTATTCAGGAGAGACAGGATGCTAGAAAGGCTAAGAACTTTGCCAGAGCAGATGAGATTAGAAATCTTCTCACAGAGAAGGGTATTATCTTAGAGGATACAAGAGAAGGCGTAAGGTGGAAGAGAGCTTAGTATGGAAGAGAGCTTAAAATTAGAAGAATGCATTAATCAATCAAATATGTCTGAGAAGGAAGCATATCAGTATTCACCACTTGCATTAGCTTATATTGGTGACAGTGCCTTGGATTTACTTGTTAAGACCTACTATGTAAAGAATTCTAACAAGCAAACCTATAAGTATCACAAGGATGTGTGTAATATTGTTAAGGCAGTAAATCAGGCTCAGTTTATAGATAGTATTATGGATGAACTATCAGAGGATGAGATGGATATATATAAGCGTGGTCGTAATGCCACCACACACTCTAAGGCTAAGAATGCCACTATGGGTGAGTATCGTAAGGCTACAGGACTTGAGGCTTTATTTGGATATCTGTACCTTAAGGGAGATATGGTTAAGCTAAATTCCTTCGTGGATAGGATGATTGATATGTATGAGAATAAGTAATACTTACAAAGGATGTTTAAATATTTTTAGACAAAAGTAGGTGATTATTATGTCATGGTTTAAATATTATAAGGAGCAGTCAAAGGTTATTAAGGAGCGAGATCCTGCAATTAAGAATAATCTTGAGGTTTTGCTTTATCCTAGCTTTAGAGCAATATATAACTATCGTAGGGCTCATAAGCATTTCCTTAAGAAGAGATATTTTCTTGCTAGATATATCTCCCAGAAGACTGCTAGGAAAACCGGTATAGAGATTCACCCGGGTGCAACCATTGGCGAGGGCTTTTTCATCGACCATGGGCACGGTGTTATAATCGGTGAAACAACTATAATCGGTGATAATGTAACTATATATCAGGGAGTAACCTTAGGTGGTACAGGTAAGGAGACAGGAAAGCGTCATCCTACCATCTGCGATAATGTTATGATTAGCGCAGGTGCTAAGGTTATAGGTTCATTTACAGTTGGGGAAAATTCTAAGATTGGTGCCGGTTCAGTTGTATTATCAGAGGTTCCGCCTAATTCTACAGTTGTAGGTGTTCCGGGACGAGTGGTTAAGCAGGAGAATGTTAAGATTCCAAGACTTGACCTAGATCAGGTACATCTTCCTGACCCTGTATTAAATGATATAAGACAGCTTAAGGCTGAGAATGAAGAGCTGAGAAATATGGTGGAAAAGCTTGCAGAGAGTATAAACAAATAATGAAAGGGCACATAGGATAAATACTTTGTGCGTATAAGGAAAGAGATGGAGAATCAGAAGGATTTTAATAAGAATAATCAGAATGAAAATGAGCATATTATAGAAGGCAGAAATGCAGTTCTTGAAGCATTTCGTTCTGGTAAGACTGTAGATAAGCTTTATCTTCAGGATGGACTTAGAGATGGAGTTATAAGCTCTATTCTGAGAGATGCCAAGAAAAAAGATGTGATAGTAAATTTTGTAAGCAAGGAAAAGCTTGACCAGATGTCATCAACTAAGAAGCATCAGGGTGTTATGGCAATTTGCTCTGCTTATGAGTATGCTGACATAGAGGATATATTTGCAAAGGCTGAGGAAAGGGGAGAAGCTCCATTTGTATTTATACTTGATGAGCTTGAGGATCCACACAATTTAGGCGCAATCATTAGAACAGCAAACCTTTGTGGTGCACATGGAGTAATTATTCCTAAGAGAAGAGCAGTAGGACTTACTGCAACAGTTGTTAAGGCTTCAGCAGGAGCTATCAATTATACACCAGTTGCCAAGGTTACTAATATTGCTAAGACCATAGAGGAACTTAAGGATAGAGGAATGTGGTTTGCTTGCGCAGATATGGATGGTCAGGTGATGTATGATTGCAACCTGACTGGTTCAATAGGTCTTGTTATAGGTAATGAGGGAAGTGGAGTAAGCAGACTTGTTAAGGAAAAATGCGACTATGTGGTATCTATTCCTATGAAGGGAGACATTGACTCTCTTAATGCATCGGTTGCTGCAGGAGTGCTTGCATATGAAGTTGTTAGACAGAGATTAGGTAAAAAATAAATTATATAAAAGCCCCTATGTGTTAGACATAGGGGTTAGATATATTATGGGGGTAGAGTCATTGGATTACACAAATATGACTGACAATGAAATACTTAAGCTTATCTATGGGAAAGATAATGATGCTATGGAGTATATGATTAAAAAATATTCTCCTATAGTAAAAAAGGAAATTCGTACTATGTATCTTATAGGTGCAGAAACTGAGGATTTGTATCAGGAGGGTATGATAGGGCTTTTTAAAGCTGTGAGAGATTTTGAACCGGATAAAGGAGCAATATTTTCCACATTTGCTACATTGTGTGTGAAAAATCAGGTAAAATCAGCGGTAACTGCAGCCAATAGAAAGAAGCATATTCCTTTGAATCAGTACATTTCGATTTATGCAGGCAATGATGATGGAACTAATGAGGAATTATTCTTAGATGATGGAGTTAAGACAAATCCCGAGAAGAAGGTGCTTGCTAAGGAAGATGAAAGTGAAATCTTTGAAAAGATAAAAGAAAAGCTAAGTAAGCTAGAAATTCAAGTTTTGAATTTGTATTTAGATGGACTATCCTATGCTGAAATTGGAGAAAGATTAAACAAAACTGAGAAATCTGTTAACAATGCATTACAGAGAATTAGAGGTAAGCTTTCCAAATAGGTTTTTCTTGACATAAGCAATCAAATAAAGTATTATCTATTTTGTGCAAAAAAGCATAGAGTTGCTGCTATGGCTCAGTCGGTAGAGCGTCGCATTGGTAGTGCGGAGGTCACGGGTTCGATTCCCGTTAGCAGCTTAGACTTAGGACTTTAAAAGTATTACTTTTAGAGTCCTATTTTAAACTACAGGTTTAATGACAAGTACTTTACAAAGTAATAAAATAAAAATGTGCAGTAGGATGTTTACGTTTCGGGCGTATGCTGGGGGTATTATATATACATCTGTCAGCCTTCATTAACTGCACTTTTTTTAGTTAATTGCACTTTTTTGTAAATGGATGGTGTTGATTTATGTATAAATATTTTGAACAGCTACAATTATGTGCTGATACAAGGTCTGTGACGGAGCAAGAAATATTTGAGTATAAGAATAAAGTTATATCTGAGATGAAGGCTTTGGGGGCAAGAGAAGAGGATATTAACTTACTTAATGATGAGATGATACGTTGTTCAATAATTAATAACCATAAACCCTATGATACAGCATGGTCTTTGTTACAATAACAAGAGGAGATATAAAAACTCATATTAAAATATTATGATGCAGACCTAGGCGATGCATAAAAATATTAAGAGATGTATGAAAATAACATAATAGTTGTTTTCATACATCTTTTATTTATGAAAAATGTATGAAATATAGGGAAAAATGCAAAAAAATAATGCATTATACAATATATTGTGTTATACTACAAATGTATAACTATGTTTTGGTTTACATAAATTAGTTAACATTTGTATTATTTAATATATTGGAGATGAAAGAATGAAATTAATAAAGAAAGTAACCTACATAATAGTAGCGTTAGCTATGGTGATTACTTTACTTGGGCCTTGTGGATATGAGTTGCGAAGTAAAGCTAATCAAACAGGAACTATTCTTGGAGATTTTCTTAGATTAAGAGAAACTCCTGATGGTGCTGAGGTGAAGGATGTTGCAGGTAATAATATATATCTTAGAGCAGGAACTAAGGTAGACATAGTAGATACATCCAATTCCACATGGTACTTAATTACAGTAAATTATAATGGTCAAAGCTATACAGGATATTCCGCAGCTCAGTACATATCCATAGACCAGGCTGGTGATTCAGTTTATGATCCTAATGCCAATGTGGATTTTGAGACAAAATTGTCCAATGAAGGTTTCCCTGAAAGCTATAAGGTGAAGCTTAGAGAATTACATGCTAAGTATCCTAGCTGGGAATTTAAGGCGGTACATACAGGTCTTGATTGGAATCAGGTTGTTGCCGGCGAGGTGAATTCATCATCAAGCGTAAAAAACCTTGTTCAAGGAACTGGTTCATTACCTAGATATAGCTGGCGTTCAATTACAGTAGGTTATAATTACAAAACTGACACGTGGACACCATATGATGGATACAATTGGTATGCAGCCTCAGATGAGCTTATTGCATATTACTTGGATCCTCGTACATATATGTATGAGAATTATATATTTGTGTTTGAAAGTCTTTCATATGTTGAAGGAATGCAAACCGAAGCAGGTGTCGAGGCTATATTAAGTGGTACATTTATGTCTAATACCATACCAGCAGGTGAGACACTTACATATGCTCAGCTTATAGTTGAGGCTGGTAAAAATTCAGGTGTTAGCCCATATCATATTGCATCAAGAATTAAGCAGGAGATGGGTGCAAGCGGAAATGTTTGTGCATTTGGAACTAGTGAGCAATATCCAAATATTTATAATTTCTATAATATAGGTGCATATGACGGAACAGATGCGGCAACTAAGGGACTTGCATGGGCAGCTACTGAGGGAGGCTCCTATGGAAGACCTTGGAATACGCCTTATAAGTCTATTTTAGGTGGAGCACAGTTCCTGGGTACATCCTATATAAATGTTAAGCAGAATACTTTATATACGCAAAAGTTTAATGTTACTAACACAAGCTGCTTGTTTAGTCATCAGTATATGACAAATGTTCAGGCTCCTTCTACTGAGGCATTACATGTATATGAAGCATATATAAATAACAATTTACTTAATTCAAGTCTTGTGTTTGAAATCCCTGTATATACAAATATGCCGGAAACTGCAACTAACAAGCCGGCCGATGCAGGTAACCCTAATAACTGGCTTGCTTCACTTACAGTAGATGGTTATGTGCTTACACCAGCCTTTGATGTTAATTTAACTACTGAGTATTCACTTAATGTTTCTGAAAACATTTCAAGTATTAATATTTCAGCATCAACAGTTAATAAGAATGCAAGAGTTGATGGTGCAGGAACTATTAGCCTAACAGAGGGAACAAATGTAATTAGTCTGGTAGTTACTGCTCAGAATGGAAATGTTAGAACATACAATATAACTGTAAATAGAGGAGGAGCAGGCTCCGGAAGTACAGTTGTTGGTAACTCTGTAGGAGATCTAAATGGAGATAGTACTATAAACTACAAAGACATAGTTAAGATTCAGAGAATAATAATGGGCTTAGAGGCGAGCTCGGATCAGGCAATGCTTCTTGGTGATATCAATAAAGACGGAATAATTAATTATAAGGATATTGTAAAGGTTCAAAGACATATTATGGGACTAGAGCTTATACAGTAGCTTATATTAGCGGAGGTTAGAAATGAATAAGATTAAAAAGTATATAGTGCTGCTACTTATAGCTGTGCTGTGTATAAATATGAATGTACCAGTGGTACATGCTGAAAACATTACATTATATATAAGTGTATCTTCAAGTCAGGTTAATGTGGGAGACTCTATTACGGTAACAGTATCCTATAGCTATTCAGGAACCTTTGCAGCAGATTTTCAGCTTAGCTGGTCAGGTCCTGTGTCATACTCCGGTGGTAGTGTAGGAAGTAGTGGAGTAATAAGTGCATTTGGAAATGGTTCGGCTAGTGCAACATTTACTGCAACTGGACCTGGAACTGCAAGCTTTAGTGTATCTGGTGCAGGACAGGATGTTGTTACAGAAGCAGACCTTGGAGTTTCACCTCAGGGTGCAAGTGTTACCATTGTTGATTCAAGTGCTAATAATACAACTGAGGCGCCTACAACTGAGGCTCCATCAACAAACAACAATACAACACAGGCAACTACTGAAGCTAAAGATGACGAGGATGATGGTAAGTCAGATAATGCTTTCTTAGCATCCCTAAAGATTAGTCCTGGAACATTAGAACCAGAGTTTTCTCCATATACAAATACCTACTCATTACAAGTTGATGAGGATGTAACTAAGCTTACTGTTAATGCATCAGCTGATGATGCCAATGCAGATGTAAGTGTATGGGGGGCAAATGAATTAGAGCCAGGAGAAAATCTTGTACAGGTTGCAGTAACTGCTGAGAATGGAGATGTTAGATATTACGATATTCACGTTATGGTTGGAGAGGATGTTGGAACTCCTTACACTGAGATAGATGGGGTGAGATATGGCTTTATAGATTATGAGGATGGTTTGGAACCACCAGAGGGCTTTGAGTTATCTACATTAAAATACGAGAAGTGGCAGGTATTATCCTATAAAGCGCCTAATAATTTATTGCATATAGTTCCACTTATTCCTGAGGAAATAGATGAGGATTCTGAGGAAGAAGTAGAGTATGAATGGTATATGTATCTTGAGGATAAGAACTGCTTTGTAAAATATCAGGAGTATACTTCAAGATATAACAGATATGTTGTAATGGATGTTCCTGAGGGGGTTGTTGTTCCTGAGGGTTATGAAGAGGCAGATATTACAATTAATGGTAATAAAGTAAATGCATATAAGCCTAATGTTGAGTTCTTTAAGGACTATGATGCAAATATGAAGCTGTATTTGGTATATGCAATGAATATTGAAGGAGAAGCAGGCTTTTACAACTATGATTTGCAGGAGGATACATTCTTTAGATATGTTCCACTAACAGTTGTAAAGGAAATAATTGTTGAAGCAACTCCTACAGATGCAACACCAGTAGACGCAACACCAATCAATGCAGTTCCTGCTTCAGATCTTAAGGATGAAGGATTTTTTACTAAGGATGTAATTACTTATATCTTATTTGGTGTTAGTGGTTTATTATTGTTGTTTGTAATTGTTGTTATCTGTTTAGGCTGTAAGAATAGAAATCTAAAGGAAGAATTACAAGATGCAGAAAGTATGGTTCACCAGCTTGCTGGAACAGAGGCTCCAGAAAAAAAGGCCAAGAAGAGTAAAAGTGTAATTGCGGATGTGGATTTATTCTCAAATACATCCTCTGATACAGAGGTTACACAGCAAGATGATGCTACACATACACCTGAGATGTCAGCTATAAATGAAGCTATAGATGCTGCTATTGAAACATCAGTAGAGAACAATACACCTGATAATAATACATCTGAGAGTAATGTCTCAACAGAAGAAGTTACTCAGACTAATAAGGTGGAAGAGCAGGTATTGGAGATACCTCAAATTGCAGATGTAGATTATGAGAAGCAATCAGAAGAGATAAATAATAAGATAAAAGCAGATTATGATGCTAATTTAGATAGTGCATTCTCTGACACTGAGGGAAATACCAATAATTAATACTACTAAAATAAAATTTTTAGTGCTAAAATTAATAAAATGCTGTATAATATACACAAACTGTGCTTAAGTTAAGACAGTTTGTGTATATTAGCGTAAATGGGAGGCTTTTTTAGAATATGGAAGGCGAAGTAATTTCAAGAAATTTTATTGAACAGGAGATAGATAAGGATTTAAAGGAGGGAAAGTATACTAAGGTTGTTACAAGATTCCCACCTGAACCTAATGGATATTTGCACATTGGACATGCTAAGTCCATATTATTAAATTATGGATTAGCTAAGCAGTATGGTGGTACATTTAACTTTAGATTTGATGATACTAACCCTACTAAGGAGAAGACTGAGTTTGTTAATTCTATAACAGAGGACATTAAATGGCTTGGAGCAGACTTTGGAGACAAGGTTTACTTTGCATCAGATTATTTTGATCAGATGTACGAGGGAGCTATTAAGCTTATTAAAAAGGGTAAGGCATATGTATGTGATCTCACTGCTGAGGAGATTAGAGAGTATAGAGGAGACTTTAATACTCCAGGTAAGAATAGCCCTTACAGAGATAGAAGCGTAGAGGAAAATCTTGCACTTTTTGAAGCTATGAAGAATGGTGAATTTCCAGATGGATCAAAGGTTCTTCGCGCTAAGATAGATATGACAAGCGGAAATATTAATATGAGAGACCCTGTAATCTATCGTATTGCAAGAATGACTCACCACAATACTGGAGATAAGTGGTGTATCTATCCTATGTATGATTTTGCACATCCAATTGAGGATGCTATTGAAGGTATTACTCATTCAATCTGTACCTTAGAATTCGAGGACCACAGACCTTTATACGAGTGGGTAGTAACAGAGCTTGAGTATGAGAACCCACCTAGACAGATAGAGTTTGCAAAGCTTTATCTTAAGGACGTTGTAACAGGTAAGAGATATATTAAGAAGCTTGTAGAGGATGGAGTTGTTGATGGATGGGATGATCCAAGACTAGTATCTCTTTCAGCTCTTAGAAGAAGAGGTTTTACACCAGAGTCAATTAAGATGTTTATGGAGCTTTCTGGTGTTGCAAAGGCTCATTCTACATCAGATTATGCTATGCTTGAGTACTGCTTAAGAGAGGATTTAAAGCTTAAGGCAAATAGAATGATGGCTGTTTTAGATCCTATAAAGCTTATTATTGATAATTATCCAGAGGGACAGGTTGAGTACTTTGATATAGATAATAATCAGGATGTTCCAGAGGCGGGTACTAGAAAGGTTGCATTTAGTCGTGAACTCTATATTGAGAGAGAAGACTTTATGGAGGAACCACCTAAGAAGTACTTTAGATTATTCCCAGGCAATGAAGTTAGACTTAAGGGTGCATACTTTGTAAAATGTGTGGACTTTAAGAAGGATGAAGCTGGAAATATTACTGAGATTCATTGTACCTATGACCCGGAGACTAGAAGTGGCTCAGGCTTTGAAGGCCGTAAGGTAAAGGGTACAATTCATTGGGTTTCAGCTGAGAGTGCAATAGATGCAGAGGTAAGATTATATGAGAATCTTATCGATGAGGAAAAGGGTAAGTTAAATGAGGATGGAACACTTAACTTTAATCCTAATTCACTTACTGTACTTTCAAATTGTAAGCTGGAGGCTGCATTTAAGGATGCAAATAAGGGAGATTCCTTCCAGTTCTTAAGACATGGTTTCTTCTGTGTTGATGTTAAGGATACAACAGATGATAAGCTTGTGTTTAACAGAATCGTATCGCTTAAGAGTTCTTATAAGCCAAGCTAGGAGGTTATATATGGGGTTATTTTCAGGTTTGGAGAACTTAGGCTTAGGCAAATATAAAGATGCTAAGCTTATGGAAGAGAAGACTGAGCAGAATAAGATAGATTTAGGGGAGAAGCAAGCTCCTAAGATAAATGAAGAGGATGTGTTATATGATAAGAGATATACTTGTCCTGTGTGTGATTTAAACTTTACATCTAGAACTGTGAGAGCAGGTAAGATTAAGCTTGCCAGTAAGGATACTGATCTTAGAGCTGTCTATGAGGTGGCAGATCCACACAAGTATGATGTGATATCCTGTGAAAACTGTGGCTATTCTGCAGTGGGAAGATATTTTGGTAAGCTAAGTACTAGGCAGATGAGAGATATAAAGGATCAGGTTGGTACTAATTTTAAGGGTATCAGTAATGACAAGGTAATTTTTTCTTATGATGATGCAATATTAAGATATAAGCTTGCCCTTGTGTGTTCTATTGTTAAGCATGCCAAGAATAGCGAGAAGGGCTATACAAGCCTAAAGATGGCTTGGGTATTAAGAGGAAAAAGACTTTCTCTTAAGCCTGGAGATGCTGAAATAAAGCAGCTTTATGAGCAAGAGATGGAATGTATTGCAAATTCTTATGATTGCTTTGTGGGAGCCCTCGCCAATGAAATGCTTCCTATTGCTGGTATGGATGAAAACACCATAAAATATCTTATGGCAGAGCTTGCTAGAAAGCTTAAGAAATATGATGAATCAGCTAAGCTTTTGGCAGAGGTTATTACTTCAAAAGCAACTCCTACCAGATTAAAGGAGGAAGCATTGAATGTAAAGGAGCTTCTTAAGGAAGATATAAAGAAAAACGGACGAAGCTAAAATATAATTTTAAGGAGAATTCTTAATGAGTAGTCAAAATTCTACTAATAAGAAAAACATCAAAAAAATTAATAAGCGTAGAAAGTATGTAAAGAATAAATGCGTATACGTAATGATCTCTAAGACTGCCACATTACCATCCCAGGTTATTAAGATGTGGACTAGACAGCCATATGCACATACATCCTTAGCGATGGACATTGAGCTTAATGAGATGTATAGCTTTGCAAGAAAAAAACTTAGAAATCCTTTTAATTGTGGGTTTATAACAGAGGATATAACTACTGGAGTATTTGGCAGAGATACAGGAACAACCTGTAAGATTATGAGAGTGTGGGTTACTCAGGCTCAGCTAGATAAAATCAACAAAATTCTGAAGAAGTTTAAGGATAACAAGAATTATTATAAGTATAACTATATTGGAATCTTCGGAGTAGTTATTAATAAGGCTGTAGAAAGGGAGTATAATTATTTCTGTTCTCAGTTTGTGTATTATGTTCTTTCAAAAGCTGGAGTAAAATTGTTTGATAAAAAACCAGGATTGGTTAGACCAGAAGATTTTAGAGTATGGACTGAACCAGAGGTGATTTATGAGGGTAAGCTTCATGAGTATAGAGAATTTCTTGCAACTCATTATCCGAAAAAGCCTAATTCAGATAAATATATTGAGAAACGTGGTATAAATTTTGAAAAATTCGTAACAGAAACAGAAGCTACAGAGGTGGTTGTTGAGGAGTCTACAGCTGCAACTCTTGATAGTGCAATAGAAGCATAGGCTTTATTTTATAATCCGGTAAATCTTTGCCGGATTATTTATATTAAGAGTAATAATGTACAAAGGAAATTAATATGAATATATACAGTGAGAATAATAACATAATAATAGATGAACTTAATGATTTTGATATTGAAGAGGTACTAGAATGTGGACAATGCTTTCATTTTACAAAGCTAGGGGATAAGCGTTATGAGATAATATCCTTTGGCAAGTATCTTAGAATTTTTCAAGAGCCTGATAAGCTTATTCTATATAATACAACCAAGGAGGAATTTGAAGGACTATGGCGAAGATACTTTGATTTAGATACAGATTATGCCCATATTAAATCTAGAATATTAAATCTTGATATAAGACTTAAAGAAGCAGTGTATGAAAAGCCTGGAATTAGAATATTAAAACAGGATTTTTTCGAAACTCTTATATCTTTTATAATATCTCAGAATAAGCAAATTCCGCATATAAAACAGATAGTGCATACTATCTCTGAAAGATTTGGTGATGCAATTATTTTGGAGGATGGAAGAAGAGTGTATGCATTTCCTACTGTAGAACAATTAAGTGTTGTAACAGAGGAGAAACTTAGGGAATGTAAGGTTGGCTTTAGAGCACCCTATATAAAATGTGCAGTTGATATGGTTGCGTCTGGTGAAATATCTAAAGAGAAGCTACTTTCTATGTCAGTTAAAGAGGCAAGAGAAAAGCTTATGACCATAAAAGGCGTAGGAGAAAAGGTTGCAAATTGTGTTCTGTTGTTTGGATTAGGTTTTACAGATACTTTTCCTGTTGATGTGTGGATGAAAAGAATTATGGAGTATATGTATTTTGATGAGCCTCAGGATAAGAAGACTATAGAAGCATTTGCTATGGGAAAATACGGCGAATTAGCCGGATATGCACAGCAGTATCTGTTCTTCTATGGAAGAGAGAATGGTTTGGGAAAATAATTACTTTGTGTACATTTTGTTAAATGTAAAAATAAGGGTTGATTTTTCCTAAAAAACGGTTACAATATAGTTATGTTAGCACTCAAACGAAGTGAGTGCTAAAACCTATAATTGAATTTAAAAGTATAAGGAGGAATATATTATGAAGTTATCACCTTTAGGCGAAAGAGTTGTATTGAAGGAGTCTGCAGTTGAGGAGACTACTAAGTCAGGTATTATTCTTGCTGGTCAGGCAAAGGAGAAGCCACAGTATGCTGAGGTAGTAGCAGTTGGTCCTGGAATTATTGTGGATGGTAAGCCAGTTCCTATGGAGGTTAAGGTAGGAGATAAGGTTATCTATTCAAAGTATGCTGGCATGGAAGTTAAGCTTGATGATGAAGAATTTATCGTTGTTAAGCAGTCAGATATTCTTGCTATTGTTGAGTAAGAAATAAAGTAATATTTGAATTTTCAATTGAAATTACATATTATTTCAATTATTAATATGATTTAACTAGGAGGCATTAAAATGGCAAAGGAAATTAAGTATGGAGCTGAGGCTAGAAAGGCTCTTGAAGCAGGTGTTAATAAGTTAGCAGATACAGTAAGAGTAACAATTGGACCAAAGGGAAGAAATGTAGTTCTTGCTAAGTCATTTGGAACACCACTTATAACAAATGATGGAGTTACAATTGCAAAAGAGATTACTCTTGAGGATGCATTTGAGGATATGGGAGCTCAGATTGTTAAGGAGGTAGCAACTAAGACTAATGATGTAGCAGGTGATGGTACTACTACAGCAACAGTTTTAGCTCAGGCTATGATTAACGAGGGTATGAAGAACCTTGCAGCAGGTGCTAACCCAATCGTGCTTAGAAAGGGTATGAAGAAGGCTTGTGATGTAGCTGTTGAAGCTATTTCAGGTATGAGTCAGACTATTAGTGGTAAGGATCAGATTGCAAGAGTTGCATCTATTTCAGCTGGCGATGACAGTGTTGGTGAGATGGTAGCTGAGGCTATGGAGAAGGTTTCTAAGGATGGTGTTATCACTATCGAGGAATCTAAGACTATGAAGACTGAGCTTGACCTTGTTGAAGGTATGCAGTTTGATAGAGGATATGTGTCAGCTTATATGGCAACTGATATGGAGAAGATGGTTGCTGAGCTTGAGAATCCATATATCTTAATTACAGATAAGAAGATTTCTAATATTCAGGATATCCTTCCACTTCTTGAGCAGATTGTACAGAGTGGTTCAAAGCTTCTTATTATTGCTGAGGATGTTGAGGGAGAGGCACTTACTACACTTATTGTTAATAAGCTTCGTGGAACTTTCTCAGTAGTTGCAGTTAAGGCTCCAGGCTATGGTGATAGAAGAAAGGAAATGTTAAAGGATATCGCAATCCTTACAGGCGGAGAAGTAATCTCAGATGAGCTTGGCTTTGACCTTAAGGATGCTACACTTGATAATCTTGGTAGAGCTAAGAGCGTTAAGGTTGGTAAGGAAGAGACAGTTATCGTTGATGGTTATGGTCTTAAGGCTGATATCGATGCAAGAGTTAATCTTATTAAGAATCAGCTTGCAGAGACTACATCAGAGTTTGATAAGGAGAAGCTTCAGGAGAGACTTGCTAAGCTTGCAGGCGGTGTTGCAGTAATTAGAGTTGGTGCTGCTACAGAGACAGAGATGAAGGAGTCTAAGCTTCGTATGGAGGATGCTCTTAATGCTACAAGAGCAGCTGTTGAGGAAGGTATCATCGCAGGTGGTGGATCAGCTTATATTCATGCAACTAAGAAGGTTGCAGAGCTTGCTGATACTCTTGAGGGAGATGAGAAGACAGGTGCTATGATAATCTGTAAGGCTATGGAGGCTCCACTTACTCATATTGCAGCTAATGCAGGACTTGAGGGCGCAGTTATTATTAATAAGATCAAGGAATCTGAGGTTGGAATCGGATTTGATGCATATAAGGAAGAGTATGTAAATATGATTGAGGCAGGAATAATTGATCCTGTTAAGGTTACAAGAACAGCTCTTCAGAATGCAACTTCAGTTGCATCAACAATGCTTACAACTGAATCAGTTGTTGCAGATATTAAGGAAGATGCTCCAGCAATGCCAGCAGGCATGGGCGGTGGCATGGGAATGATGTAACTACCCTGAGACATGCAGAAAATAGAAAGAAGACACGCTCGAGCTAGCTCGAAGGCGTGTCTTCTTTCTATTTTCTATATGGCGAAGCCATTTACTGAGCGGAAGCGAAGTAACATGTCTCAGGGTAGTTACATATAATATTAGACATATTACTGAGCCGAAACGAAGTGAAGGCGAAGTATGCCTCGCAATAGCTCAGGGTAGTTACATCATATAATAGCCATTTACTGAGCGGAAGCGAAGTAATATGTCTCAGGGTAGTTACATCTAATAAATTCAAAAAATTCTTTGTAAAAATTTCAAATAATATATTTTCATTTGTAAAATAGTGTGTTATAGTGTGTATGTTTTTAAATAATACAATAAATAAGAGGTTTATTATGAAGTATTTTTGTAAGGAAGAAGACAGAAACGGAACCGATTATCATGAATTTCAGAAGGGTAAATGGTATAAGCAAACTTTCTTTGATTCACATTCTATTCTCATACGTGATGATGTTTTCACAGACATAGGATTAAAGGCTTTATGTGAAAAATGCATTCCTGAGTATGACTATTATAGTGGCTCAGTCGTTACTGAGGCAGTATGGAAGAAGATGTTAAAAGAAGCTAAAAAGCAGGGAGGTGCCCTTGAAGAGGCTCTTATGGAAGCGGAAGCATGGGCAAAAGATAATTTTCTTACAGAAGAAAGCTTTTCAATTTTAGGTATTTAATGAAACTGAGACCAGCAAAAAAAGATGGAATTAAAACTACCGTGCTTGCACGAAATAGTTTTTGATTCCATCTTTTTTTATTGGGCGAAAAACAATACCGACTCGAAGCATAGCGAAGAGGAGGTATGTTTTTCGGCTGTTCTCTAATATTTCAGAATAGGGTTAATCTCTACTTTAAAGGGAATTAAATCAAGTATATCCTTCTCTATATCAATACCTGGGTATACCTCGGATAGGATAAGTCCCTTATCACCTAATTCAAATACACATCTTTCTGTTACATATAAAACCTTCTGCTTGTTAGCTTTTGCACGTTTTGCAGAGAAGCTAATGCTATTGATTTTATCTACGAATTTTGGTATAGAGCCATTGTTTTTTATTTTAATAACACCGTTTTGTTCAAACACATCTAATCCTTTAGCATTAAAGGTTAAGCAGAATACAACAGTTTTAGTTTTGGCAGTTATATTGGCGAATCCACCAATTCCTGCGAAGGCGCCTGGACCTCGATGAGCATTAACATTACCTTCCTTGTCAACCTCCATACCACCCATAAAGCAGATGTCAAGTCCGCCATTATTATATAAATCAAACTGGTTTGCCATATCGTACATAGAATTTGCACCGATAACAGCACCGAATACCTTTCCAGATGCTGGAAAACCACCAACACCGCCAGATTCTACGGTTAAGGTAACCTTTTCAAGTATACCACTTTCTCTTGCATATTTTGTTACAGTTTCGGGGATACCAACACCAATGTTAACTATATCGTCTGGTTTAAGTTCCATAGCAGCTCTTTTGCCGATTATGTTACCTGGAATATTAATAAAGTTCTTGGTAGATGTTCTTTGCTCTAACATTTCGCTCCAATCCTGCCACTGGGTGTACGGAATGTCGAAGCTACCAGTCAATGATTCATAAGCTGCATGTCTAGGCTCTGGCTTTGCTACAACTATAGCATCTACAAGACAGCCTGGAATAATAGTGTTACGTGGTCTTGATGGATTACTTAATATCTTATCAACCTGAACTATGACCTTTCCGCCATTGGCCTTAGTTGCCTGACATATGGATAGGGCATCACCTGACATAAACATATCATCAAATGATATGTTACCCTTTTTGTCTGTTGCAGTACCCTTAATTAATGCAACATTAAACTTAGGAAGAGTGTAGTATAGGAATTCTTCTCCATCTACATCAACTCGTTTTACAAGAGAATCATCCTTGGAAATGTTATTTATTCCCGGACCATCTACAGATGGGTCCACAAATATATCTAGACCAACCTTTGATAAGGCTCCCGGGATGCCACCTGCCTGAGCACGTATTGCATGAGAAATACATCCAAGAGGAAGATTATATGCCTCAAAATGGTCCTCTAAAACTAATCTTTTAGTACTAAACATAGCTCCAAAATGTCCACATATTATCTTGTCAACGGCACCATCTCTTATGTATTGTTCTGCATTTTTGTTTTCATCCCAAACACCAAAGCCTGCACTTGATATCATAGTTAGGTGCTTTGGAGAACCGGTTTTGCTGTACTTTTTGTAAATAGATTCATGTAGCTCCACTGGATTTTCTATTCCAAGAAATGAATTTAAGCAGATTACATCGCCGTCCTTTATTAAATCAATTGCTTCATCAGAAGTCATTATTTTAAACATTTTTCATTAGCCTCATTTCTATGTTTTAAATAATATGTATTGTTTTATTGTTCTACAATAGTGTGGTTTGTTTTTATAATTCCTCGTGGTAATGCATCCTTGGAATTTTTCCATGGCTCGTTCTTGAAGCGATAATCGAACTTATCTATAAACCATCCGATATCACCATTTACACGTTCCATATTTTCAAAATAAACCTTATTGATTACATCAAGAAATTCGCTGTATGCGTCCTTGGACAGCTTGTTAGCTCCGTAATCATATAATAGACCATAGTGAAATGTACAAAATCCTTTGCAGTTTTTAACCTTTTCTATAAAGTCCTTGTCTTTTTTCCAGAGATGGAAGATAGTATCAATATACCTATCAATCATTTTCTCCATACGGCCACATATAAAACAGCTATCTTCAAGCTTCTTAATATATTCTCCTACAGAAGAAACACCTGCTTTTTTAAATAGACCACCTGCCACAGGCTTGTTCTGGGTTAGGGCCTTAAGATCCTTTATTGTCTTGTCTGTGTGAGTTTTCATCATAAGGGCAAGTCCAAGACGATTTTTTTCACCATATAGTATCTTAATATGATGTCTACAGAAACCTAATTCGTCAGTCATAGCACGATTATCGTCCTCCATATAGCTTGGTCCCATAGTGTATTCAACTGCATTCTTTTCTAGGTCTGCCATCATAGCACAAACCGGACATTCACAGTCTGATTCGAATGCATCATTAACTGGTATAGTATATAACTGTTCAGCCATAAGTTTTCTCCTTTATATGTAGAAATTAAATCAACTTCATTATATAATAAATCAGTGTTAAATACAAAGAAAATGTGTATTGAATAATCTAAGAGATAATGGTGGTTTTATGTTATATAGCATAATAATATTTATAATTCTATTATTTATAATATCTGTTATTGATTTTAAGAAAGTAAGGTCTTTTGAGGATTTTTCTGTTGCAGGTCGAAAACAGGGACTTTTGCCAGTATATCTTTCTATGATGGCATCTATGATAGGTGCCTCAGCGACCCTTGGAATAGCTGATAAGGTGTGGGATATAGGTTTTAGTGCTTTTTGGTGGCTAGGTGTAGGCTCTGTAGGACTGTTTCTTCAAGGACTATTTTTATCCAAGAAAGTAAGAGAGCTTAATGTAACAACTTTACCTGATATAGCTGATAAAACTGTAGGAAAGGGTGCGAAGTCTTTGCTATCCTTTATTATAGCTATTTCATGGATTGGGATAATAGGTGCACAAATTGTATCACTAGCAAAGCTTATTAAGAGTGTAGTAAATGTTCCAAACGAAAATCTTTTGATTATTGTAATTAGTCTTGTGGTAATTATATATACTATGCTTGGTGGTCAGTTATCGGTTGTAAAGACGGATATGCTTCAGTCTGGGATAATATTTGTTGGAATACTGGGAACTTTTATGTATTTATATCTGTATAAGGGCGAAAATAATCAGGATGTATTTAACAATATGCAACTTATTGATTCTGATTTTGGTTATTTTGACCTTATTAATTTGTTATTTATAACAGGTGGAACATATTTTTTAGGACCTGATATATTATCAAGAAATATAATGTCTAAGGATGGTAAAACGGCTAGGAATGCAACAATAATTTCAGCGTTTTCCCTTGCTTTAATTGGTTTTATCGTTACTATGATAGGAATGTGGACCTTGTATAATTTGCCTGTAATGCATGGAGAAAATCCACTTATTTATATTATGGATAAAGTAATTCCAACACCACTGGCTATTTTGCTATGTATTGCTATTATGGCTACACTTATATCTTCGGCGGATACTTGTTTGGTCAATGCAGCTACAATTGTTGAGCATGATTTATTAAAGAGAAATAGTATAAGAGAAATAAGAGTAATTGTTGTAATTATGGGCATTGCAGCATTGATTATAGCACTTACTAAGTCAGATATAATTGATTTGTTGCTAGGAGCATATTCTGTTTATTCTCCAGGAATTGTATTTCCTTTGCTTGTATCTATTATTTTTTATAAAAAAAGAAGGATTAACAAAAAAATATGGTTTGTGGCAGTAACCGTAGGTGGATTGATGGGTATTATGCATTCATATTTTATGGTTGGACCGAAGTATTTGCCATTGTTAGGTATGCTTTTATCTTTGGTTTTAAGCTTGGTTTCTGTGTTGCAAAGTTCTAAGGAAAAGTGATACAATAAAATTTAGTTATTTTTTATAATAGTGGAGGAGAAGAATGTATACATATAACAAGAAGATACTATTTTCTGATATTGATTCTAATTCTAGGATGACTCTTGCTGGTATAATGAATGCCATGCAGGATTGTGTTAATATTAATTCAGAGTCTATAGGAAAGGGGATTGATTACTTACTTAAGACGAAAAGAACCTGGTTCGCTATTAATTGGTATATTGAGATTAATAGATATCCTAAGATGTTTGAAGATGTGGTTGTAAAGACATGGCCATATAATTTTACCTCCTCTATGGGACTTAGAAATGTCATAATAGAGGACAAAGAGGGCAATGTAATAATCGCTGCAGATTCTATGTGGACATTAGTGGATTTAGATACAGGAAGACCTATACGAATTACAGAAGAGGATAGTACAGGTTATGATTTGGAAGATAAATATCCTATTGAGAATCCAGGTAGGAAGATTAAAGTGCCTTCAGAATTCAAGCTTATTGATACTTTATCTGTAAAAAAGTCTGATATAGACTATAATGGACATATGAGTAATGGAAAATACATTCAGTTGGCTGACGAATATATGCCCCTTGATTCTAATATAAGTAAAATTAGGGTAGAATATAAGAGTCAGTCTAGATTAGGAGAAGAATTGGAAATATACATAGCCAATGAAAATGATAGTACCTTTATCAAGATTTGTGGCAAAGAGGATGGTAGCCTTAAGGCTGTTGTAGAGATGGCATAAGATAAAAGTTAAACTATTGATTTAATGATATATTGAGTAAAAAGGACTATATTTGAATTAAATAATTATTTGGAGGTTTGTATATGAAGGATTCATTAGATAGTGGCAAGTGCAAAAGTTTAATATTTGCAGCTTTAGAAGCAAGAAAAAAGGCTTATGCTCCTTATTCTAAGTTTAAGGTTGGGGCTGCACTTCTTACCTCAGATGAGAATATTATTACTGGCTGCAATGTGGAGAACGCATCCTATCCAGCATGTAACTGTGCAGAGAGAACTGCAGTATTTAAGGCAATTACTATGGATAAGAAAAACTTCGAGGCAATAGCTATTGTAGCAGGCAAAGAAAATGAATGTATAAAGGATTACACCTCACCTTGTGGAGTGTGTCGACAGGTGCTTAGAGAATTTGTTGATCCTGTTAAATTCAAGGTTATTATGGCTAAATCGGAGGATGATTATAAGGTAGCAACCTTAGAGGAGCTTTTACCTTTAAGCTTTGGTCCGGATAATTTGGCGTAAAGTACTGATAATGGTACAGTTTCTTATGTAAGATTAAGATATTGATGATATAACGGAGGAATGTAAATTGACTAATATTGAAAGTTTAAAGGCTTATACGCTTGTAGAAAAAAGAGAATTAAAGGAGATTAAGGGAACAGGCTATGTACTTAGTCACAATAAGACTAAGGCAAGAGTTATGGTGGTATGCAATGATGATAGTAATAAGGTGTTTACTATAGGATTTAGAACACCCCCTGCAGACGATACAGGAGTTCCACATATTATGGAGCATTCTGTACTTTGTGGTTCTAAGAATTTCCCTGCAAAGGACCCATTTGTTGAGCTTTGCAAGGGCTCTCTTAATACATTTCTTAATGCTATGACTTATTCTGATAAGACAGTATATCCTGTAGCCAGCATGAATAAGAAGGATTTTCATAATCTTATGCATGTGTATATGGATGCGGTGTTTTATCCAAATATTTATACTCGTAAGGAAATTCTTATGCAGGAGGGTTGGCACTATGAGCTTGATGAGGAGACTGACGAGTTAAAGTATAATGGTGTTGTATATAACGAGATGAAGGGCGTTTTCTCTTCGGCAGAACAGCAGCTGTATCGTCTTATAGAGAAGTCTCTCCATGAAAGTACATCCTATGGCTTTGAGTCAGGTGGAGATCCTGATTATATTACTGACCTTACTTATGAGGCATTTCTTGATTTCCATAGAAAGTATTACCATCCAAGCAATAGCTATATTTATCTGTATGGAGATATGGATGCGGTAGCAGAGCTTGAATTCATAGATAAGGAATATCTGTCAAACTACGACTATCTTAAGGTTGACTCAGAGCTTACAGATGAGCCTTGTTTTGATGCCCCTAAATCAGTGGATGAGTATTATTCTATAGCTGACGCTGACGAAGAAACAGATAACACATACCTTACTTATAATGTGGTTGTAGGACATAGTGATGATATTAAGCTTTCACTTTCTATGGCAGTGTTAGAGCATATGCTTTTAGTTGCCCCTGGAGCACCTTTAAAGAAAGCGCTTATTGATGCTGAGATTGGTAAGGATGTATTTAGCTCATATGATGATGGTATAAAGCAACCTACATTCTCTATAATCGCCAAGAATGCAAATGCATCTGACAAGGAAAGATTTAACAAGTTAATAGAGGATACCTTGAATAAGCTCATAAGTGAAGGTTTAAATAAGACTTCTCTTCAGGCTTCCTTGAATTATTTTGAGTTTAAGCATAAGGAGGCTAATTTTGGAAGACATCCTAAGGGACTTATGATGGGGTTAAATGCATTCTCGACCTGGTTATATGATGATAATATGGCTTTGGATTTATTTGAGCTTAATTGGGTATATGATGAGCTTAAGAAGGAGCTTGACACTGATTATTTTGAAAAACTTGTTAAGACATATATATTGGATAATAACCACAAGTCATTTGTTACACTTATGCCT
Organism: Lachnospiraceae bacterium; assembly: GCA_017517305.1. GTDB lineage: Bacteria > Bacillota > Clostridia > Lachnospirales > Lachnospiraceae > Coprococcus_C. The sequence continues at coordinate 201,348 of JAFWZV010000010.1, forward strand.
AAGAAGGGTATGCTAGATGAGAAGGTAAAGGCAGAGAAGGCAAAGCTTACAGAGTATAAGAATTCTCTGTCAGAAGCTGAGCTTGTAGAGATTGCTAAGACAGCAGAGCATTTAAAGCAGTATCAGAGTGAGCCAAGCACCAAGGAGGAGCTACTTTCTATACCTCTCCTTGAGATTAGTGATATAGATAAGAATGCTAGAAAGCTTAACAACCAATTTACTGAGATAGAAATGGTAAAGATTATAAGTCATGATATATTCACAAATGGTATTAGCTATATAAATCTTGATTTTGATATTACAGCTATGGATATTAAAAAATATCCATACGTAGGCTTGCTTACAGAGATATTTAAGTATGTTGATACGGAAAATTATGAGTATAATCAGCTGGCCAATGAGATCAATCTTCATACTGGTGGCATAGGCTTTGGAACCTCTGTGCTTAGCAAAAAGGAAAAGGATGAATATAGAGTATCCTTTATGGTTAATGCGAAGATGCTTGATGAAAAGCTGGATAAGGCATTTGAGCTTATTGAGGAGATATTATTTACATCCAAGATAGATAGCAAGAAGAGATTGAAAGAGATTATTGCAGAGATAAAGTATGGTTTAAAGAATGAGCTTGTATCAGCAGGTCACCTTACTGCTGCAAATAGAGCCTTAAGCTATATTTCTCCTATAGGCTTAGTTAAGGAATACCTTGAGGGTATTGAGTATTATAAGCTTTTGGATAAGCTGGATAATAACTTTGAAACTGAGTATGATGCTTTAGTAACTGATTTAAGAGATGTATTAGGAGAAATATTATGGAGAGGTGGATTACTTGTGAATTACACCTCAGATAAGAATCCTAAAGATATGCTTGAAAAGTCAATTTCATCACTTTCTAAGAAGCTTTCAACTAGACTTAGCTATGATGAGGAAAATAGTGTTAAGCCTGAGAAGTTTAACGAGGGCTTTAAGACAGCCAGCCAGGTGCAATATGTGGCAACTGCAGGAAATTATAGAGATGCAGGATTAGAGTATACAGGAGCTTTGAGTGTATTAAGTTCAATATTCTCTTATGATTATCTCTGGCTTAATGTAAGAGTTAAGGGTGGGGCATATGGATGTATGTGTGCTTTTGCAAGAAGTGGTAATTCATATTTTACATCCTATAGAGATCCGAACCTTATGGAGACCTATGAGATATACAAGAATGCTCCTAGCTATGTAGCTAATTTTGATGCTGATGACAGAGATATGACTAAGTATGTAATTGGTGCTATAAGTAAGCTTGATTCACCACTTACACCTGTAGCAGAGGGTAACTTTAGCTTTGCGTCATACATTATGGGACTTACTGACGAGGATTTGCAAAATGACAGAGATGAAGTTTTGTCTACTAATGTTGAAACTATTAGAGGTTTGGCTCCATATGTTGAGGCAGCTATTAATAATGATATAATATGTGCTGTTGGTGGAGAGTCAAAGCTTGAAGCAGCAAAGGATAATTTTAAGCAGGTTATAAGTGTATTTTAACTAATGAAGTAGTTTAATAGTTAATACGCGTATATTAGATAATGGAGAAACACATGGGTAACAAGATAGATAATATTAATGATGGCGTATATCTTGATATTGATAAGATATTAGGTAAGAAAAATAATGACAATTTCAAATCAGGCTTTGTTGCAATTGTGGGAAGACCAAATGTTGGTAAATCAACCCTTATGAACAGACTTATAGGTCAGAAGATTGCTATAACCAGCAATAAGGCTCAGACCACTCGCAATAGAATTCAGACAGTATATACTGATGAGGAGGCGCAGATTGTGTTCCTTGACACACCAGGAATTAATCGTGCTAAGAATAAGCTTGGACAGTATATGATGAATGTGGCATATAACACATTGAATGAAGTAGATGTGGTCATGTGGGTTGTTGAACCAACCACATTTATTGGAGCAGGTGAAAGACATATAGTTGAAGTTTTAGCCAAGGTTAAGACACCTGTTATATTGGTTATTAACAAGACTGATACTGTTGAAGAGCAGGCTATATTTGATGCAATTAATACCTATAAGGAAGTGTATTCGTTTGAAGATATAGTTCCTGTGTCAGCTCTTAAGGGTAAGAATTCAGAAGAGCTTATTAAAACTATAAAGGGACATCTTCCTTATGGACCACAGTTTTATGATGAGGATACTGTGACTGATCAGCCTGAGAGACAGATTGTGGCAGAGCTTGTTAGAGAGCAGACATTAAGGCTCTTAGATAAGGAGATACCACATGGTATAGCGGTGGTTATTGACCGTATGAAGGAGCGTCCTGACGGAGGTCTTATAGACATTGATGCTACAATTATATGCGAGAGAGATTCTCATAAGGGAATTATTATAGGCAAGCAGGGGGCTATGCTTAAGAAGATAGGTTCTAAGGCAAGAGTAAGTATGGAGAATCTTCTTGATTGTAAGGTGAATCTTAAGCTTTGGGTCAAGGTAAAAAAAGACTGGAGAGACAGCGATACTCTCATTAAAAATTATGGTTATAGGGATGACAATTAGTTGTATATAAGAAGGTGATTATATGATGGAGGACATTATTGTAACGGGAATAGTGCTTTACACGGTGCCGTTAGGAGAGTACGATAAGAGATTAGTTGTACTCACTAAGGAACGTGGAAAAATCACTATATTTGCCAACGGCGCTAGACGCGCTAACTCTAATTTTAGAGCTGCAAGTCAAAGCTATGTTATGGGTAAATTTACCATAGCTCCAAGTGGCGACGCTTATAGGCTTATAAGTGTAAATGTTACAGAGTACTTTGCTGAGCTTCCCTATGATATGGAAAAAATGTGCTATGCATCATATTTTTGCGAGCTTATGTCTTACTATACCAGAGAAGGAGATAGGTGCGTAGACAATCTTAATCTTCTATACATTACATTAAAAGCTCTTGTGGATGGTAAGGTATCCAACTCTTTGATTAGAAGTGTGTATGAGATTAAGCTTATGGATATAGAAGGTCAGGCTATACACACATATTCCTGCGTGAAATGTGATTCAAAAGAAGAACTTACACATTTTGATGCGGCTTTGGGTGGAATATGCTGCTCGAGATGCGCGCTTAAGTACAAGGTTAATAAAAAGGTTAGTGAAACCCTTATATATACTCTTCAATATATATTATCATCACAATTAACCAAGCTATATAGTTTTAAGCTTGATGATGATAAGGAGGAAGAGCTTGCGTGGGTGGCTAATCGCTTTAGATGTGAGTATGTAGATAAAAATTTTAAATCCTTGGAAATACTTGACACATTGACATAAAAAGGCTTGAAAAAAATCATTTTAAAAGGTACAATACTACGTATGTGTCATACATAAATAAAATTCAACAAATCCCACACACGCCGGTGTAGGGGTGGAAGGAAGGTAAATTAACATGGAACAATCAGCTAAGACAATGGACAAAATTGTTGCACTTGCAAAGTCAAGAGGATTCATATATCCAGGTTCAGAGATATATGGTGGTCTTGCTAACACTTGGGATTACGGTAATCTTGGCGTTGAGTTTAAGAACAACGTTAAGAAGGCTTGGTGGAAGAAATTCATTCAGGAAAATCCTTATAACGTTGGTGTAGACTGTGCAATCCTTATGAACCCACAGACTTGGGTGGCTTCAGGTCACGTTGGTGGCTTCTCAGATCCTCTTATGGATTGTAAGGAGTGTCACGAGAGATTTAGAGCTGACAAGGTAATTGAGGACTATTGTCAGGAGAATGGTATTACATTAGACAGTAGTGTTGATGGATGGTCAAAGGAGCAGATGAGTGAGTATATTAAGCAGAACAACATCTGTTGTCCAACCTGTGGCAAGCACAATTTTACAGATATTAGAGAGTTTAATCTTATGTTTAAGACATTCCAGGGTGTTACAGAGGATTCATCAGCAACTCTTTATTTAAGACCAGAGACTGCTCAGGGTATCTTCGTAAACTTCAAGAATGTTCAGAGAACATCTAGAAAGAAGATTCCATTTGGTATCGGTCAGATTGGAAAGTCTTTCAGAAATGAGATTACACCAGGTAACTTTACATTTAGAACTAGAGAGTTCGAGCAGATGGAGCTTGAATTCTTCTGTGAGCCAGATACAGACCTTGAGTGGTTTGCATACTGGAAGGATTTTTGTATTAATTGGCTTAAGGAACTTGGTATCAAGGATGACGAGATGAGATATCGTGATCATGATCCAGAGGAGCTTTCACATTACTCTAAGGCAACAACTGATATAGAGTTTTTATTCCCATTTGGATGGGGTGAGCTTTGGGGCATTGCTGATAGAACTGATTTTGATCTTACACAGCATCAGAATACATCAAAGGAGCCTATGGAGTACTTTGATGATGAGAAGAAGATTAAGTATATTCCTTATGTAGTTGAGCCTTCACTTGGAGCAGATAGAGTTACTCTTGCATTTCTTTGTGCAGCTTATGATGAAGAGGAGCTTGAGGGCGGAGATATGAGAACAGTTCTTAGATTCCACCCAGCACTTGCACCTGTAAAGGTTGGTGTCCTTCCACTTTCTAAGAAGCTTAATGAGGGCGCTGAGAAGGTGTATGCAGAGCTTTCTAAGTATTGGAACTGTGAGTTTGATGACAGAGGAAATATCGGTAAGAGATACAGAAGACAGGATGAGATTGGTACTCCATTCTGCGTAACATATGACTTCGAGTCAGAAACTGATGGGGCTGTAACTGTTCGTGATAGAGATACTATGGAGCAGGAAAGAGTTAAGATTGAGGATCTTAAGAGTTATTTTGAGAAGAAGCTTTATTACTAATCAGAATAGATGATAAAGGTTTTATAATGAGAAAAGACATGTCAGATGTACTCATGCGTACATTTAACATGTCTTTTCTTGCTTATAAACTATACTTCTTTACTAAAGTAAAATAATTTAATTTATTGTAAAATAATAAATTATTTATGCAGTTATTAGAGTAATTTTCAATTGTGATTATTGAAAAAAAGTATTATAATATTATTAGTAAATCATTTGGGTGGTGAGGCATATGTATAGCAAAGAACAGCTAATTAAATATCCTTATTTTGAGAAAATTCTTCAGGACAGAGATATTAGTACTGTTGTGGATTCTTTAACTGGGCTTATTTCTAGAAGCTATATTATAGGCTTTATTCATAATCTTATTGATAATAAGATTCCATTTACCCTTGCAATGGTTGATTTGGATAACTTTAAGTATATTAATGATACACAGGGACATAAGATAGGTGATGCTGTTCTTTCTGGTTTTTCATCTGATTTGAAGAGATATTTGTCAGAGTATGGTATAGCAGGAAGGTTCGGAGGAGATGAGTTCTTAATCGTTAATTTTAGAGATTTAGATTATGACTCAGTGAAAGCATTTTATTCAGAAATGTATTCTAATTATAACGTTCTTCGTAAGAATATTGTCCTTGATACCTGTGAACCATTTGTTACTGGAACTATAGGAAGTGCTACATATCCTAAGGATGCTTCTGATTATGATTCCTTGTTCGAGCTTATAGATAAAACCTTATACAGAGGTAAAACAAAGGGTAGAAATTGTTATATAATTTATGTTGAGTCTAAACATAAGAATATACAGATTAAACAACTGGCAAGAAGAGGCCTAAGCGCAATCTTTAATGATTTAAGCATTAGATTTGATTCCAGTAATACCTTGATGGGTAAACTTGAGGGAATTATGGGTGTTATGTGTGATGACATGCGTATAAGTGGATTATTTTATCAGGGAACTGATAATATAATTAAAAAAGTTGGTAGTGATGAAACCTTTGGTACCATAGATGACTTGAATAAGATAGTTGTTAATAATATCTATTCAACTAATGAAATTCAGGAATTTATGGATAAGGCACCAGATTTATATAATTATTGTATAAGCCATGATATTTATTCTATTATTATAGTTAGAGTTGGAACAACTGAAGCAACCTATGGATATCTTATGTGTCTTGAGCCACATAGTCGTCGGATATGGCAGGATGATGAGGAGGCTATGATGTTCTTTGTTGCCAGAACCTTAGGTGGATATATAATGATCACTGGAGAAAAGCTATAGCTTTAGGATAATTGAAGTAAGTTTAAAATGCAGATTGTTGTTAAACGGTCTGCATTTTTAATTTTGCAACTAATGTATTATGGTTCGAAAAATATAGATAAAAATGGCTTTTTAGTGTACAATAGTTTTTAGTTTATACAGAATTAAAAAGGCAGGAAATTATTATGAACAAGAAAGAAATTAATGAGATAAAGGGCTTATATGACACCATAGAGGAGTGTGGAATATCAAGACTTTGTGGTTGCTATGTGAATGGTGATAAGGAAAAGGTTAAAGTGTTTAATGAAAGCTTTCTTGATTTAGATGAGAAGGAACAGCATAAATATCTGGAGATATTTAGGAAAAATATGTCAGGTACACTTGGAAAGAATCTTATAGATTTGAGCTTCGTTAACCAGGAAAGTGATGACGAAGGCTTTGGAAAAGGTTTGCTTAACTCACTGAAAAAGTCGGAGCTAAAGGATGATGTGTTATTAGATAGATTTTATGACAGTATTATCAATACATATAACCATGTAGGTAATTATTTGATTTTGCTAATATATCAGGCCTATGATGTGCCTGGTATTACTGATGATGAGATAGAGATGGAAGATGCTTCAGATGAAGTGTATAGCTATGTGCTGTGTAGCATCTGCCCTATGAAGCTTACTAAACCGGGTCTTGGATATGATGATAAATTAGAAATTATTCATTCATTAAAGCAAAGCTTTGGGGTGGAGCTTCCTGATACAGGTTTTATATTCCCAGCCTTTAATGATAGAAGCTCAGATGACACCCAGCTTCTGTATTACACTAGAAGAGCTGATGATCTTCAGGATAAGCTATTAGATGAAATGCTTGCAGTATCTGCACCACTTCCTGCAAAGCATCAGAAGGATGGTTTTAATACATTTGTAGCAGAGGTGTTAGGTGAAGATTCCTCTATAGAGACAATGATAGCCATGCAGGAAAACTTTACAGAGCTTATTAAAGAAAAAAAGGAGTTTTCTGACAGCCCAACTGTAGTATTGGATAAGGATACAGTTAGAGAGGTTTTCGTTAAGAGCGGTGTGGAAGAAAGTAAATTAGAGGTTTTTGACAAAAAGTTTGATCAACAGTTTGACATGGAGCAATATGCTAAGCGAAATCGTGTTTTGGTTGACGAGGAAGAAACACCAGAACCTGTGGTAGTTCCAAAGCTTAAGGTTGAGCAAACTATTTTAGCTGAGAATGTTTTACCTTCCAGAAATATTGAGGTTAAGGGTAAGGATTTACTTCTTAGAATTAATACAAAGCATATGGATATGATAGACACAAAGATTGAGGATGGAAAGAAGTATTTGGTTATAGAGCTACCAGAGGATGCTAAGATAAATGGAGTTACTGTTTCATAGGAGATAATATATGAAGAGATTAAGTATTGCTATTAATGCATTGTTATGTCTTACATTAATAGGATGTAATAGTGATATGGGTGGAAGTGTTAATAGAAAACAATATGATGTTATAGATAATCAGCCGGTTATGGAGTGGGAAACCGTTGAACAAAATTCAGGAAGTAACCAGGAAGATTCTGATGCTACAACAGTTGAAGCTGGTGTAGGGGATAGTGAAGTCAATAATCATAATGACTCTGTTAATTCAGCTGATGCTACGGATAAAGTATTCAAAGGAAAAACATATACATTTTACAAGTCTGATTATGAAAATTATACTGAAGGGCATTGGATAAGAGGAGTATATGATGATGAAATGTACGAAATTGATGCCAGTTATCATGGACTATTTGTAGGACAAGTTGTTACAATGTTCGGTGATGAAAGTGTAACCTATGATAATGAAACTTTAATATCCTATGTAGTTGCTGCTGAGGATAGTTCAGGGGATGTAATTTATCTTGAGGTATATTATGGACCATCAGGACCTGCCATAGGAGGTAGTGATGGGGAAAATTATGATAAAGCAGCTGAGGAGCTAGAACAAATAATAATTAATATTGAACCTATAGATTACGAATGTGTAAGTGTATATGAAGATGCTGGTATAACTATTAAAATGGGTACGAAAAATGGCAAGGGTTATTATGAAACAGAGATGGACTGGGAAGAATAAAAAATTTTTAAATAATACACTATTGTGTAGTAAGTTGTATTTGACTATGGTATAATTAAATGGTTGAATAGTTTAATATTATACATTTATAGAATGAAATTAATACAAGGGGGTAACTAGATGAAGGTACGTAAGATTAGTATATTTAATCAGCTGTTTATATGGCTTGCAGTTTTGTTACTTTTGGGTAATGGAATTCTTGGAGTAGTGGCATATAGACACTCTGAGGATACCTTGCTTGAACAGATTCAGGGTAATGTTGAAAATATAGCATCAAGCTCCGCAGCACACGTAGACGGTGATTTATTAGCAGGAATCGAGGTAGGAGATGAAGGTACAGATGAGTATAATCAGATTATAGATCAGCTTGCATTATTTAGAGATAATGCAGAGCTTGAGTACATATATACACTTCGTCAATTGGATGATGGTATGGTTGTATTTGTAGTAGATTCAGATCCGGAAGAGCCTGCAGCTATAGGCGATGAGTGTGAGATGACAGATGGTTTGGAGAAGGCATTTGCTGAAGGAGAAACCTTTGCTGATGAGGAGCCATTTACTGATGAGTGGGGTACTCATGTATCAGCATATGCGCCTATATTTGATATTAACGGTAATATAGTTGGTGCAGTTGGTGTTGATATAAGTGCTAACTGGGTAGAGGAGCAGACTTCTAACCTAAGAAATATGGTTATTATGGTATGTGTTATTACTTACATTGTAAGCCTTCTTATTCTTGGACTTATTATGATGAAGTTTAAGAAGAGTATGAATAAGCTTAATGATAAGGTTCTTGAGCTTGCTAGTGGCTCAGGAGATTTAACTAAGGAGATAGATATTCACACAGGTGATGAGCTTGAGGTTATCGCTGGTAATATGAATTCCTTTATCAGACAGATTCGTGGACTGGTTAGCGAGGTAGCTCAGTCAACTACAGATATAGTGACCTCAGGAGAAGAACTTAATTCTACTGTCAACGAGAATTCTAAGATTATGCTTGATATGAATCAGGAGATAGAGGGAATTAGTGCAAATATGGAAAATAGTGCACAGGCCAGTGTACAGCTTTCAGAAAGCTTAGCACAAAGTGCAGAGGATATAGCTGCGTTTGCACAGCAAGTTAATGAAATAACTGCTATGGTTAAGGAAGCTAATAGAAGTGCACAAGAAAATGCAGGAATGGCAAAGAAGAATCGTGAGAATGCTCTTGAATCCATAGATGAAATTAGCACAAGAATGAGAAAAACCAGCTTAGAGGCACAGCAGATTGAGCAGGTTAAGAAGATTGCTGACGAGATAGGTGAGATTGCATCTCAGACAAGTATGCTTAGTCTTAATGCTCAGATTGAGGCAGCGAGAGCCGGTGAGCAGGGTAAGGGCTTTGCGGTAGTTGCAACTGAGGTTGGTAGTCTTAGTCAGGATATTGATAGAGCTGTAACAGAGATTAATGAGATAAACTCTGTTGTTGTGGCGGCTATAGAGAATCTGATTATAGCTGTTGAGGAGATGATTAGCTTTATCTCTGTAAATGTTGTAAATGATTACGACGCATTCGCTAACCTTGGTGAGGAATATGGTGATACAACCAGTGCTATTGGTAAGCAGATGTCACGTATAGAGGCTCAAAGTGAGGAAATTTCAGCTAATATAGCTGATATAAATGAAAAGGTTCAGGAGATTACATCTACTGTTACTGAGACAGCACAGTGTGCTAATGATTTGGCAAATGCAACAAGTGCAATATCAGATAGTATGGAGCATCTTAATGCTACATCAGAGAGAAATGCGGCTCATACAGAAAGTCTTAATGGACAGCTTAGCAGATATTTGTTCTAGAAGATATTGTTTTAAAACATATAATTATATTTAAGAGACATATGGTTTTCCTTATGTCTCTTTTTGTGTTTACAATGAGCCAAGTGGATTCGAGCGTCCACGAAAATCCATTTGGCGAATGTCCATCGCTGAGTATACATTGTGTGTGATGTGAGTATTGACAAATTTTAATAATGTATTATACTAGTATCAAAAGTGAGAATAGTAGAGGAGTACATTATGGATAAAAAGCTAAAGGTTTTAACAGATCCTGTATCTAATAAGATAATTCAGTTAATAAGAGTCAAGGGTGAGATGACAGTAGCAGAGATTATTGCAGAGAATACAGGAATTCCAAGAGCAACAATTTATAGGCGAATAGAGAAGATGGTTGAAGTTGGAGCTATTCATGTGGTATCAACCAACACTGTTAGAGGGCAGGTGGAGAAGGTTTATGCCATAAAGGATATATTTGTCCATGGTTCACCCTCTAATGAAGATAATTTGAAGCTTACCACTATGAGCCTTATGAGTATATTAGGACAGTATGAAGCTTATTTTCAAAGTGATGATGCGGATGTTAATAGGGATAAGCTATTTATGGTGAATTACTGCATATCCCTTAATGATAAGGATTTTTCTGCAATGCTAGGAGAAATGAATAAAATAGTTGATAAGTATCAGAAGAAGCAAGGAAATGAAGATGCAAGGATAAGGAGCTTGTATCTGTTATCAGCACCGGGAGGAGAAAAGAATGAATAAAAAGGAAAAGCAAAAGATATTATATCCAGATTATCCAAATGGAATCTATAAATATGAGTATGTAGAGATTAATGGAATTAAGCAATATATTCAAATAAGAGGAAAGGATAAGAAGAATCCTCTTATATTGTTTGTACATGGTGGTCCGGGTGGCTCCACAGCAGGTATGGCCCACATATTAATGGGAAGCTGGGAGGATAAATTTACAGTAGTTAACTGGGACCAAAGAAATACTTGTAAGACTTTACTTGCCAACAAGGATAGAGTGGATGAGATTGGTAAAACAGGAACTATGTCTGATTATATTAAGGATATAGATGAGATAATTGGGTATCTTCATACAGTGTATGAGTTTGATAAGATAATTCTTATGGGCTTTTCCTGGGGGACAGTTATTAGCTCAGAATATTCTAAGCTTCATCCTGAAAATGTATCAATGTATATAGGAGTTGGTCAGCTTATTAATTATGTTGAGGGATTTCAGGTTGTATGTGAACAGCTTATGGAAAGAGCAAAGGCTAACTGTAACAAGAAGGATATAATTAAGATTGAGAAAATAATAGAAAACATACCTGAGGATGGAAAAGCTTCAGTAGAGTGGCTAAAGCAGATAAGACAATTTTCTGCATTGGGAATGAAATACATATCCCAAAATACAAAAATGTATTCTCCTAAGGACTTTTATAACTCCCCATTGCTTGATAGGGCATCTAGAAAAACTTGGTTTAAACAGGATCCGAAAATGCATGAGGGTTCATTTAAGACAATGTTTAACTATGATTTTAGGGATAATATGATATTTCCAGTTCCTGCCATCTTTATCACAGGAGAAGAGGATACTGCCTGCCCACACAGCTTGCTTAAAGGCTTAATTGACAGCATAGAAGCCCCAAGAAAGGAATTATATATAGTAAGTAAAGCAGGACATAATTGCTATTATGATAATGCCGAAGAGTTCTTGAGGATTTTAGTTGATGTGACAAGCTAAATATTCATACATAATGAGTAGGTTATACTGATTAGATATAATCTACTCATTATTATTGACATCGTTGTCTATAGGTGATAGACTATAAATGTCTACTTGGAATAGACAGCGTTACATAAACGACATAGAAAATAAACGATTATTAATTAGCACATAACTAGATTAACTAATTAGGAGAAAACAATATGGATTATTCGCTTGGAGTAATAGAAACAAAATTTGCAAACCTAATATGGGACAATGCACCACTTAAGACTAGCCAACTGATTAAGCTTGCTGAGGATAGCTTAGGATGGAAGAGGACAACCACGTATACTGTTCTTAAAAAGCTTAGCGATAGAGGACTGTTTGTAAACGAGGATGGAACAGTAAAGGTTATTATAAACAAGGAAGAGTTTTATGCCAGACAGAGTGAAAGCTATGTGGAGCAGTCCTTCGGAGGGTCCTTGCCAGGATTTTTGGCTGCATTTTCCTCTAGAAGAAAGCTAAGTGATAAGGAAATTGCGGAGATTAAGAAAATTATTGATGAGAATTAATATAAAAACTATAGGAAGGGGGATTAAGCTATGGAAGGGTTGATTCTTAAGCTTATTACCATGAGTCTTCAGGCTACAATTGCTATTGGAGCAGTTGTGCTGGTTAGATATATATTTGGATTACTTAAAATACCTAAGAAATATGCTTATGTGTTATGGATTATTCCATTTATCAGGCTTTGTATGCCATTTGCTATAGAAAGTCAGCTTAGTATTATGCCGGAAAGCTTTAGCTTTATGGAAAGGGAAGCTGAAGAAAATAGTGATGTCAAAAGTGTTGATAATAATGATATAAATGGTAATGGTTATACAAATGATTATGAACTTCAATATTATCATAATGCCAATGAAAGTGATGGATTACAGTATAGTGATGAATATTATGAAGAATATAATTGTATTTTGGAAAGTAATGGATTAAGCGGAGAAGTTGATTATTCTGAGGCCACTAATAATCAGTCCAATAATGGTAGTGATTCGACAACTATAATTACATATGATACACATCCTGAATACACACCTAATTCATCCAATGCATATAAACTGGAGAGTAAGGAAAAAGCATCTACATACCCATCATGGACTAAGCTTGCCTGTATAATATGGTATATAGGTGTTGCTGGATTTATAATATATAGTTATATAGCTTATATTAGACTTAAGAAAAGGCTGGAAGCCAAGGTTTTGCTAAAGTCCAATGTATATCTGTCGGATAATATTGACACAGGCTTTGTAATTGGTGCATTTAAACCTTATATATGCATTCCATCTGACCTTGATGAGGATAAGCAGGAATATGTTATAGCCCATGAAAGCTATCATATTAAGAGACGAGATTACATAGCAAAGACCATATATTTTATAGTAACTGTGGTTCATTGGTTTAATCCCTTTGTGTGGCTTGCATATTTTATGATGGAAAGGGATATGGAAATGTCCTGTGACGAGGCAGTACTGTATCAGATTGGCATGGATAGTAAAAAGGCTTATGCTACTACATTGCTTCATATGGCAACAGATAGAAGAAACCTTATAAGTATGCCTATTGCATTTGGAGAGGGTAGTACTAAGGGAAGAATTAAGAATATTATGAAGTTTAAAAAGCCTGTTGTTATAGCTGTGGTTGTTGCTCTAGTAGGAATTATTGTACTTGCCGTATTATTGCTGACTAATCCTAGTAATAAGGATGAAGATGCTAGCGATGATAAGTTAGATGGTGTTGCAACTGAAATGGATGCTGATATGTCGACTAGTACAGATGGTAAGCTTAGTACATCTACAGATGCTGATTCAAATTTGAATAGTGATGACAGTAATTCAGATACTACCCAGGTAGATGATGAAGATATAAAATTAAAGCCAGGCCGATATGTATATGTGCCAGAGGACGACACCCTTGATGGAGCACTTAATTATGCGCCTTATGTAGTTATTAATACATTTACTAATGATATTACTATTGCAAGCACTTCTTGGACCTATCTTTTACATTACGGAAAATATTTCAGACAGGATAACCAGCTATCTACTTGGGTTGGTGGAGATATGAATTATTATTTTACCTTTGAGGATGGTAAGCTAATATATAATTCTGATTCCTTCGAGATAAAGTATGTAAAGCCAGATGGTGATGTGGTTTACACTGTACCTACAGGTGGAGAGTTTATTTTCCTGCCAGAAAGCGACTTTGATATGGCAAATCTTTATGATGGATATTCTCACGAGACATTTGATAAGGAATATGAGGTTGCTGTAGAAATTGATATAATCAATCCGGATTTAACTGATATAGGGGGAATTGGTGCAGATGTACCTATGTTAGATTATGCTGATATGAAATTCGTAATATTCCATGACTATAGAGGTTTATATGTTTATGATAGAATTGCAGGTGGCATAAGAGGTGCGGTTAATCTAGAGTCCATAGGAATGAATTATACACAGGGAGATAATGCCTGCTTTGTATCTGTGGGAAATAATGGATACAGGGTATATCTTAAAACTATGAGTAGTGATATAGCATATGTATATGATGTACAGTATAATCAGCTATTTCAGGTGAACAAAGCCTATGTGGAATCTCAGGAATCTAGCACTCCAAGCTTAATTACAGACGAACTGTTCGGTGATGACTTCACAACCTGGCAGTCTTATAATTGTATGGAAGTATATGACGGAAATACAACCTATTACGGATATTTAACCTCGGCTTCAGGTTTATGGGAGGATATGACCTTTGTGGAAAGGTCAAAGGATACAGATGCAGTAAGGCGTTTTAATCTGGTAAGAGATTACAAGGATATGCTTGAAGGAACAGAAAGGGATGCCAGACTTGAGACCATAAAGGGAGTAAGAGCTACTGAGATTGAAGTTGAGAAAATAGAAAATAAACTTAGTGATTCGGATTATACATTATATGATGATATCCTAGAGATGCATAGAATTGCCAAGGAACAGTCCTGGGATAGAGATACCATGGAAGAAAATGGACTTGCTTCAGGCAGTAATGGTGGAGTATATAGTGGTTATTCTTATTTGGATATTACAGGTGATGGTGTGGATGAACTTATATTTGGATATACTTCCGAGAATGCAAGTATTATTTTAGCTGCGTATTCCATTAAAGATAGTAAGGTCAATATAATTCTTTCAGGTCATGAAAGATCATACTATAACTTGTGTGAGGATAATGTAATAAGGCATCACTGGTCAAATAGTGCTTGGAATAGTGGAACACAGTATTTCTATATTGGTGCAGATGGTCTTATTACTTATCTGGAAGGTATAGTTTTAGATGGAAAATATAGTGGTAAACATCTATGGTATTACAGTACAGAATATGGAAATTGCTATTCATATGAATGTAAGCCGGTAACACATGAATATGCTATGGATATTCTGGATGTATATAATACTGTTAATATTGATTTTACATACCTTGAAGCACCGGAAGCATCTCAAATGATACCATACTTCTCACCAGAAGAGGATGAAGCTAAGAATGCATTTGGAAGTGTGTTGGAGAATTGGAGTGATTATCCAGAGGTAGAAGAGGTAATGAGTGGATTTTACTCAGCATACTGTGGCTACTACGACATAGATTCTGATGGTGTAGTGGAACTAATCATAAACAATGAGAAATGTATGGGTATATTCAAATATGAGAATGGAGAGGTTAAGAGAATATATTGTGGCCCATATTCAGGATTACTTGAGGATGGAACCGCGATGTATTATCGACCAGGTGGAGCTCCTGAGAATAAGGTGTACAAGTATTACGTATATGATGGTGAAGAGTATGTAGAAAAGGATGATTTCACGTGGTATAACAATGATGAGGGAGGAAACTATTCCCCATCAGAGGATGATAATTATTTTTATAATGGAGAGCTTATATCACAGGATGAGTGGAATGAGCTAAAAACTACATATGATGAACTTGAATTTGCTAAGAAGCAGAATATGTTTGTGATATATAGTGAATGATATAAATGAGCAGATTTTGTCATATTATAGAATATGATATAAATCTGCTCATTTTTGTATTGTTAATAAATTAATGGTGAATTATAATATTATTTATCAAACTATTCGAGGGATTTACTTATGAATAAATATAAAATACTAATTGTAGACGACGATACAGACTTATCCATGCTTATTATGGATATGCTTGAGGACAATGGATATATAGCAACAAATGTTACATCTTTAGATGATGCATATGAGCTATTAGAGAAGGAGCAGTACCACTTAATACTTCTTGACATCAATCTGCCTGATGGTACAGGCTTTGAGTTATGTCAGGAGCTAAGACGAGTGTCTAATGTTCCTGTTATATTTGCAAGTGCAAGGACTAGTGAGGATGATAAGATTACAGGACTTGATATGGGTGGAGATGACTTTATTCCAAAGCCATATTCTATCAAGGAGCTTATGTCTAGAATTAATGCACTTTTAAGAAGAACCTATGGCTCAAAAGAACAGGGAGAAAAGTATAGTCTTAAGGCAGGAAAAGATAATGAGATAGTTATAGATATTGCCAGTAAGTCGGTTGCTAGGAATAATGTACCTATAAATCTTTCCTTAAGAGAATATGATCTGCTTCTTTATATGGCCCAGCGCAAAGGTCAGGCCCTTCATAAGGACAAGGTTATAAGTGATGTGTGGGGTGCATTTTCAGATGTGGAGCCATCTACTCTTACAGTACATATCAGGTGGCTTAGGGAAAAGCTGGAGAACAATCCATCAGAGCCGGTATTTCTAAAGACAGTAAGAAAGGTTGGTTATATGCTGGAGGAAAGTAATGAGTAATAAGCAAAGTCAGAATGCATATAAATCAAATATTGTAGGTAAGGTTATATATATGGCAGTGGTTAGCATACTTGTGTTAACCACTGTATTTGTGGTTATTTACATAAATTATAAGGCTGAATATGACAGAATAAATAAGGAAAGCAGCACAGGTGCAACAATTGTTGCTTTAAATGAGGTTAATCAGCTACTAGAAGGTGTAGAAGCATCTCAGTCTTATCAAGATATATCTATTATTCAGACTAAACTTGATACAGTAATAGAAACACTTAGAAGCAAGAATACAGTGACTGCTGAGAATAATATGAGCTTTATAATTATTATGTATGTTGTGTCATTAGTACTTGTTTTAATTACATTTGTAGTAATATATGTGCTTATACTTAAACCATTTCATAAGCTGGAGAGCTTTGCAGGTGAAATTGCTACTGGTAACTTAGACAAAGATCTAAAATATGAGCGTGTAAATATGTTTGGCGAGTTCACCTGGGCCTTTGACCATATGAGACGTGAGATTAAGAAGGCAAGACAGTGCGAGCAGGAGGCCATAGAGAACAATAAAACAGTAATAGCAACCTTGTCTCATGACATTAAGACCCCTATAGCATCTATTAGAGCCTACAGTGAGGCTTTATCTGATAATATGGATTCTACGCCGGAGAGAAGACAGCGTTACATAGATGTAATAACTAAGAAATGTGATGAGGTTACAAAGATTACTAATGATATGTTCATCCATTCACTTCATGATTTAGATAAGCTTGTTATCAAGAAGGAAGATGTAGATATACATGATGTTATTAACGAGACAGTTAACTCTATGATTGGAGATAAATCTGATGTTTGTTTGGGCGAGATTAAGAAAGCTACAATTAAGAACGCTGATGCAGGAAGAATTGCACAGGTTATAGAGAATCTAATTAATAATTCTCGCAAGTATGCAAAGACTGAGATATCGATTAGTACAGAAATACTTGAAAATGGCAAGGAATATTGCCTTATTATACAGGATAAGGGTCCGGGAATATCTCCAGAGGATATGCCTTTTATATTCCAGAAGTTTTATAGAGGTAAAAATCATGGAGAAGAGCCAGGTGCAGGTCTTGGTCTGTTTATAGTTAAGTATATTATGGAGCAGATGGATGGAAGAGTTAATTTGATTAATGAAGATGGATTAAGGTGTGAGTTATATTTTAAGATGTAAGATGCATCATATTTGGAGGTAGCATATGGATAATTTTAAAAATGCTGAAATAAAAAGTAAAGAGACACCATGGGATAGGTTTCAGGTTATTATTAGGATATGTATATGTCTTATATGTTTGTTGTGTATAAGAAACATAAATAAGACTAAATTTCCTATGTTTCATTTTACTGTTAATTTGAACAGTAGGGATTGTTCCGTTCGTTCCGATGATCTTTTTGAAGTTGTACGAGAAATATATAAGATTATATGCAGTAATTATGTGAATATATTATATATTTTAATTGGTGTGTTTGTTTTGGCGCAGATTCTTAGACCAAATATATATAGGTTAGGCTATCAGCTACATATGCTTGGAATGTGGCTTATATTAGTCGTTGCTTGTTTTTATATGGTAGCGAATATGATAATGATAGATGTAAAGCCAGAGACTAAAATAGAGATATTTGCGTTTGCTTTGATGCTCTTTTTGCTATTACTTGTTTGTGTATTGCTTGTGTTTGATATTATGAATTACAAGTTGAAAAAGGAAGTTTTAGTTGTTACACCTCCAGTTTTTATTATAGTATTCACTCTTTTGGCTATTGGAGGTATAGTTATTTTTTCTGTGAAAATGACTACAAAGTATTTTGATGTAAGTAAAGCTTATAGAGATTTTAAGGAACTTTTAGAAACACATAGTGATGATACAACAGCTTCTGTGGAATATCAGATGGGTAATTATTATTCTGGAAAAGGCTTATATGCTAATGGATATATGTATGTGATGGGCTGCGATGGACTTGAGACTGATGAGGAAGAGCTTGCTTTAAGAAATCTGTATCGTGTAGATCAAGATGGAAATTATGAGCTATTTTGTCAATTTTATAATAATTACAGAACAACTGTACAAATAGGCTATTATAATGACTATTTATATGTGTTTAGCAGAATTGGTGATGAGGGAGATAAGACATATAGAATGGCTCGCTATCATGCTGGTACAGGAGAAGAGGAGATACTATTTGAGACTGATTTCTTTATACAGTTCGGAATAGTTGACGATAGAATGTATTATTTATATCGTTCATCAGAGGTTAGGTATATTGATTTAGATGAAGAAATATCACTAGATAATTCACATCTTTATTTATCAAATATTGATTATGGTAGTATGGATTGTTGGGATGATTATTGGCTTGGAAGAGTGTTATACAATTATAGAGATATTCGTACTTATCCGGATAGGTATGATTATGGCAGACAGTATTATGATGAGTATGTGTATGAAGCTGAATTTAGAGATGAGTTGGATAGCCATGATCCAACATGGGGTGAAACCTTTAGATTATATAGGACAGAGACTTATATAAATATATTTGATACTGATTTAGATAAATCTTATTTGGTAATTGATGATAGTGTACATCACTTTAATATATTTAATGATAAGATATATTATATTAAATCAAATGATGGAATAACTGAGCTTTGGGTTTCATCAATGGATGGAGAAGAAAAAAGTATTGTTTGTAATATTGATATATCTTCAAAGTTTGAATATGTTGGTAATGGTGGAAAAATATTCACAAAGACTAATCAATGTATTGATATGATTGTTGGAGAGGGATATGTTATCTGCGATTTTGGATATAGTAAGACACATGGAATATATGAGCGTTATCTGATAGATATTGAGTCAGGAAAGGCAGAGCAGGTTGAGATAGGCAAAAGATGAAAAACAGAGTTTTATATATCGACTTAATTAGAGCGATATTATGCATTACAATTTTATTATATCATATGGGCTTACTTAAGGGTGGCTACCTGGCGGTATGCTCATTTTTCGTGCTCAGTGGTTATCTGTCAGCACTGTCTCTAAGAAAGGTTAACTTTTCGGCATTTTCATATTACAAATCAAGATTATTTAGAGTGTATATTCCCCTTGTAATTGTAGTTTTTGTTTCTCTTGGAATATGCTTACTGGTACTTCCTGATATAACATGGATAAGTATGAAGCAGGAGATTACGTCTATATTATTTTGCTATAACAATTTCTGGCAAAGTTCAGCCAATATGGATTATTTTGCCAGACATATAGACTCTCCATATATGCATCTGTGGTATGTAGCCATACTCTTACAGTTAGAGCTTATTTTCCCCTTGATATATGTTGCATTAGAATATATAAAGCGACAGTTTGGTAAAGATGTACCTATGATTATATGCTTTATAGTAGCCATTCTTTCAGTAGGTTATTTTGTATATGCTTATGTAACAGGTGGTGTAATGGCTTCGTATTATAACACCTTCGCTAGATGCTTTTCTTGGTTTGCAGGTATAGCAGTAGGATATTGGCATGTAATTAATAGAAGCATTTTACAAAGAAAGATAGAAGATAAGAAATCTATAAAGTATATGGTGGCTGTATTAGTGCTTGTGCAAGTATTGTTCTTTGTGATGGGAAGTGCAGAATCAAAGCTATATCTGGTAGGTATGATTGGAAGCACGTTGATAATGAGTATAATGCTTGATTTTGTTAAAGCTACTGATATATGTGCTGATATAGATAAAGCTCCGAAGCTTATAAGAAAGCTTGTTGAATATATTTCAGACAGAAGCTATGAAGTATTTTTGGTTCAGTATCCTGTTATATTCATAGTAACTAATTTAGGATTATCATCATGGAAGAAATATATAATTATCTTATTAATAACCTTTTTAGTGGCAGAATGTATTAAGCTTGCAATTAATTCGTTCAATAGTAAACATTACCTTAAGCTTTCTATTAAGCTGGTCTGTGGAATGCTTTTACTAGTTTTTCTTTGTGGAAGCTGTTATGGAGGTTATAGATATGTGAGTGCTCCTGATTTAAAGGCCCAGCAGGAAGAATTAGAAATAGAAATGAGGAGATTGAAACAGGAACAAATAAGAAAGCATATTGAGTATGATCAGGAACAAAAATATCAAAATGAAAAGCAGGATGCTAATTATCTATTAGAAAATATATTGGATAATCAAAAGGATATAGACAGTCAAATTGAAGCTATTGAAACTCAGATTTCTAGAATAGATCAAATGGTTGTTAATTTGCGAATTACGTTTGTAGGTGATTCAGTTTTATTAAGTGCATCAGAGGTTTTGTATGAAGATTTTACCAAATGTTATATAGACGCAGAAATAGGGAGGACAGGATATGCTATAGATCCGATTTTGCAATATCTTGACAGCAGAGGAATTCTTTCCAATGTAGTTGTTATTAATTGTGGGGCAAATGGTGACTGTCCTGATTATATTAAAGATGAAATAATGAATACACTTTCAGGCAAACAGGTTTTTTGGGTTACCACATCTAATAATTATAGCGCTAATATTTCCATTATAAATTATGCTGAGTACCATGATAACTTACATATTATTGACTGGGGCAGTGTATCTGCAGGACATAGTGAATATTTTGATGGTGATGGAATTCATCTTGTACAAGCTGGAAGAGAAGCCTATAGTCAGGCAGTATTTGATGCTATATGTAATTATTACATAGAAGAGCTTGAAAAACAAAAAAGTGAGCTTGAGGCTCAGAAAAATGAAAATTAATCAAATATTTTCAAATTATAATCAATCCTTAAGGATTCCTTAATAATTAATAATATATTATACAGGTATGATAAATGCGGTTTGAATACAAAGAATATATTCAACCTAATGGATGAAAAGGAGTCATACTATGAAAAAAGTGATTTTAAAGTCAGAAAAGCTTTGTAAGAGCTTCGCAAATGAAGGTACACAGAACCATGTATTGGACAATGTGGATTTGGAGATATATGAAGGTGATTTTACAGTAATAATGGGCTCATCAGGCTCAGGTAAGTCAACCCTTCTATATAGCTTAAGTGGTATGGATATGCCAACAAGCGGTAAGGTTTTTTATGGTGATTCAGAGATTACTGCACTTAGTGAGAAGAAGATGTCTGATTTAAGAAGTAAGGAGTTTGGCTTTGTATTCCAGCAGGTTCACCTTGTAAGTAATCTATCACTTATGGAGAATGTGTTAGTTCCTGGATATATGGATAAGGAGAAGACAACTGGTGAGGTTAAGGATAGAGCCTTAGAGCTTCTTGAAACTATGAATATCAGTGAGGCTAAGGATAGACTTCCAGCCCAGGTATCAGGTGGAGAGGCACAGCGTGCTGCAATAGCAAGAGCTGTAATCAATGAGCCGGGAATTCTTTTTGCAGACGAGCCTACAGGTGCATTAAATCGTAAGAATACAGTAGATGTACTTAATCTGCTGACAAAGATTAATAACAAAGGACAGAGCATACTTATGGTTACTCATGATGTTAGGGCAGCTCTACGAGGAACAAGACTTATCTATTTAGAGGATGGTAAGGTTTGTGGTGAGATGGAGCTACCACCTTTCGATGAGAAGGATATGAAGAATCGTGAGACTCAGGTTAATGCTTGGCTTTCATCTATGCACTGGTAGAAGGGCGGTGGCATAATGAGAGAGATATTAACTGTAATAAAGGGTAATTTTAGAAAGAATAAGGGCTCATTTATAAGTGTTGCTATTCTTATGTTTGTGGTATCTGTTGCGCTAACTACTGCATTTTCTGTAATTATTAACACCAATAAAAGAGATGAAGAGCAGATGGATGCAGGTGGTTTGGGAGATATTATGGCTGCCATAGATTATGAGTATCAGGGGCAAACTATGGATGAATACCATGCCTACTGTGACGAGTTAGCTAATAAAATGCTTGCGGTAGATGGTGTAGAAAGAATAGACCAAATTCCTACTGTCATTATGAATATCGTGGATGTTAATGGTGGGGATGGAAATGGTTCAGTATTTGTATATGATTATCAAAGTAAATATCTAACATATAATATTTATGATGAAAATGATAAACTTTTAACAGATTTTAAGCTTAAAGAGGGAGAGATTATAGTTCCTGTTAGCTTTAAGTCACTTTACAAGACGGAGATTGGTGATGAGGTTACATTGGAGTTGCATGGTTGGGAACAAGAGGAAAAAACTAACCATACATACAAGATAGCTGCTTACATGGAAGATCCATATATGGGCTCTTCTGTAATGGGAATAAAGACATTACTTCTTTGTGAGGATGATATAGCCAGCCTTTGTGAGAAGGATTTTACTAAGGAAGGTAATGCATTAATATTTAGTGTTCATAAAAGCAAAGAATCTGTGCTTACTGACGCAGAGCTAGAGGCTAACCTTAATCGTGAAACCTCCTATGCAAGCTATACTTGGATTACCTTGACCAGGTCACAAGCCTATAATTATATGACAATGATTACAAATATTTTTGCAGGAATACTAGTAGCTTTCATTGTTATGCTGGTTGTGGCAACTATAATTGTGCTAGGACATAATATAAGCAGTAGTATAGAGCATGATTTTGTGAATCTTGGAATATTAAAGGCTGTTGGTATGAGTAATAATAAACTTAGATTCTCTATTATGCTTGGTTATCTATTTGCAGGGCTTGTAGGAGCAAATATTGGTGTTCCGGTAGCTATACCATGTATTGCTGCCATAAATAAGATAATAAGACCTGTTATAGGCCTATATCCTGAAAGTAAACCAGCCTTATTTGAGACAATTATCTCACTTGTTGCTATATTTGTAATAATCACAGTATTTATAGCCATAAAGCTAATTAAGATATATAGAATAACCCCTGTATCTGCTATAAATGGCGGAAGGAAGGATGTACATTTTTCAAGTCTTTTTAAGCTTCCAATATCTAAGAAAGCACTTGGCACTTCTCTTGCTTATAGACAGCTTATATCAGGTAAGAAGCAATACATAGGAGCTATTATTATAACAGCTATACTTACACTTTTTATGGTTATGATAAGCGATATGTGCATTTATTTTAGCGATGAGGATAATATAAATGATATGTTTGCTCCGGTAGAGTATGATATGTACACATATGCAACCTCTGACGAGGAATGGGAAGAAAAGCTTGCTGATGCTGAGTCAATTATTGGAAAATATACTGATTACAGAAAGTTTTTTTATAGCTCTAGATATGTACTATTAAATGATACGCAAATTTGGTGTGGTATAAATAGTGAGCCTGATTATGTAAAATCAGTATATGAAGGTAGAACTTGTACCTATGATAATGAAATTGTTATAACTGAGTATATGACTGAAAACTACGGAATCAAGCTAGGGGATGAGGTTACTATAAGCTTAGATGGCAAATCCGCTGACTACATAGTATCAGGCTATTATCAGTGTACTAATGATGTAGGAAAGAATATTACTATGTCCTTGGAGGGCTATTATAGATTGGTTGGAGAGCCTGAAGAGGGTACTAGAGTAGGTTGTGTATATGATTTAGAGAATGATGACCTTGCTGATGAAATATATGAGGAAATAACTGCAAAATATTCAGAAGAAGAGGTTTATTTTGGATATGATACGGATTTTTCCGGTGATGATTCTATAATATTTGCTTTATATGGAGTAACAATATTGATTTATATTTTGTCTGGAATATTTGTAGCTATTACTGTAGTTTTGGTTTGCTCTAAGATATTCGCTAAGGAAAAGCAGGATTACGGAATATATAAGGCTATGGGCTTTACATCAGCAAAGCTTAGAAGACAGTTTGCTGTAAGATTCGTAATATGTGCATTTATTGGTGCAACTATAGGAATTATATGTACCTTGTTATTCTCAAATGCGCTTTTAAGTGGAATACTTAAGATGTTTGGAATGTATAATTTCTCATCATCTTTAAATGTGGTGGCAGCTATTGTACCAATTATATTTATGTCTCTTGTATACTATTTGTTCTCATACATAGTATCAAGGAAGATGAAGAAGGTTACACCGAGAGTACTTATAAATGAATAATTAATATATAAGATAAAAGGGAATGGATTATCCATTCCCTTTATTTTACGTAGTAAGATTTTCTCTTTTAAATTGTCTTATTACTATAATTGCAACAATAACAGCCATCACAGTAACAGATATATTACTTATCATCATAACCATACCAACACTTTTTTCACCATAGTTGGTAAAATTCTGTAGGAACCAGAATACTGGAATTCTAAATACGAATACTCTAGCAACATTTATAACCATAGATAGCTTTGTTTTGCCCAAACCATACATTAAAGCTAGCACAGAAGCATTAATTCCTAGAGGAACTGCGCCGTAGGCTTCATATTTGTATGTAAGCATAATAAGTCTTCTGAACTCCTCGTCATTCTTGGCAAATAAACCTGACAACTCATAGGAAAAATGTATTGTAAGAGATGAAATTATGATTCCTATAATTACATTAACGATACAGGTCACATAGAATGCACTTAAAACTCGTTTGTAACGCTTGGCTCCATAATTTTGGCTAACGATAGCACAGGTACCTTCCTCAAAACCGTTTTGAGGATTGGTGGTTATTCCGCCTAAATTATTGGATACTCCCATAGCACCAACCATAAGGTCCCCATATACTGTGCACATAGAATTAACTATTGTTTTACCAAAGCCAAAAAGCATTTTCTCAGCTATTACAGGTATGGCACTGATTATCATTGGCATATTAACGGCCTTATCAAAAGTGATAGAGGATAATGAAAAGCCAAATGCGTTATCCTTATCTCTACTATTAATAATTGCAAAAACAAGAAGAACAGCCTCTGAAATTAAGGATGCAGCTGCTATCATAACTAATTCTCCATCCATTCCATACACGAATAGGGCAGTAAGACCAAGCTTAGTTACTATAACAAGCATATTGAGGAATAATATTCTCTTTGAATTACCTCTTGATCTCTCAACAGATATATAAACATTGTTTACAAATCTTACAACCAGTGTAAAAAGCTGTACCTGAAAATATTTAGCACCGATTTCAATTAGTGAAGCAGGAGTACCTGCGAATTTAAGGAATTGATTTGTTAAGGGTAGTAGTACAATAAGGATTAATAGACCTATACTAAGACATAGGGCATAGATTGTACTAACTCTTTGTTTAACAGTCTTATAATCTCCTTCACCGTAAGCTCTGCTTATTTGTACACCAGCACCAATTGCCAGACCAGTACCTAAGGCAGAAAGTATAAAATTTAGCTGGGCAAGATAAGCTACTGCTGATACAGATTGAGAACTTATTTTGGAAGCCATCATAGTATCAAATATAGTAAATAAAATATTTAAGCTTTGATACATAGCAAGTGGAAATCCCACGGATAATACTACCTTCCACATAGGAGCATTAAGGCTTCGCTCTCTGTATTTTTCATCACGTTTGGAAAGATTTGCTTTAATTTTATCTTTATTTTCACTCATAAAAACACCTAAAATTCTAAAAAAAGGTCAAATTAATAAGTCATGCTGCTTTTGCATGGCTTATTAACAAAGTTATATGTCAATAAAAAAGCTGTGCGCCAATAAATTATACTCCGACCGCGACAGGGTGAGGACTAAACTGACCGTTTTAAGTGTCAGCGTGGACTCACCCTAGGCAGGTCGGCCAGTATGTCCCGTCGCGCACAGCTTGTATATTATGTTTAATCCTGCTTAGTTGCAAAAGCAGCAGTTATAATAGCCATAGAGTAAACCTCTGTTGCTGTACAACCTCTTGAAAGGTCATTAATAGGGGAGTTAAGTCCCAAAAGAATAGGGCCATATGCCTCAAAGTTACCCATTCTCTGTGCAATCTTATATCCAATGTTACCTGCATTAATATCAGGGAATATAAATGTGTTAGCATGTCCTGCAACAGGAGAGTTAGGGTGCTTCTTCTTTGCAACAGAAGGTGAAACTGCTGCGTCAAACTGCATCTCACCATCGATTGGAATAAGTGGATTACGAGCCTTTGCCTTATTAGCTGCATTTCTCATCTTATCTACATCAGGACCGGTACCTGAACCGTTAGTAGAGTAGCTAAGGAATGCAACACATGGTTCAACACCGAATACCTTAGCACAGTTGATGGTTTCCTCTGCAATTTCTACAAGCTCATCCTCGTTAGGATTAATGTTGATTCCACAGTCACCCATAGCAAGAACAACGTTCTCACCTGTAGCACCTGGACGAACTAAGATAAAGCAAGAAGAAACAATTGTGTTACCTGGCTTTGTCTTAATAAGCTGTAATGCAGGACGAACAGTATCAGCAGTAGAGTAGGTTGCTCCTCCTAAGAGACAGTCTGCATAACCCATCTTTACAAGCATAGTTCCGAAATAATTGTTCTGACGAAGAAGCTTCTCAGCCTCTTCTCTGGAAGCGATTTTACCCTTTCTTACTTCCATAAAATCATCAACCATCTTATCAAAGTCCTCAAAGTTATGAGGGGAGATGATATTAGCACCACGGATATTAAAACCACTATCCTCAGCGCAATCATATATTTCATCAGGATCTCCTATAAGAATAGGCTTTAAGAAGTTACTTGCAAGAAGTCTTGATGAAGCCTCTAAAATTCTAGAATCAGTGCCTTCTGTGAATACTATTGTTTTAGGCTCTTTCTTTAAACGGTCAATCATCTGACCAAAACCAAATTTTGACATTGTTTCCTTCTCCTTATATATAAAAAATTGATCCATGCCGACAGGTTCGCAAGCAAGCTTGCTCACTGTCGCGGCGTTCGCCGTATACATCTTCGCTAAAATATGTCTTTATGTGAGCAAGCTCTCAACAGACATATTTAGCTCATCTGTGCATGGCTCATCACTACGCACATTATAGCACAACTCCATCTTTAAAGATAGATATTTCTCTAAATCCGCGTTCCTCAGATTTAGTTTCTTTACCACTGGCAACTTCTAGAACAAAATCTAAAAGTCTGTCACCTGCAGCATCTAAATCTTCTCCTTCAGCAACAGTTCCAGCATTAAAGTCTATCCAGCCATTCTTCTTATTATACAGTGCTGTATTTGTAGATATTTTAACGGTTGGAGCAGGAGCACCAAATGGAGTTCCTCGTCCTGTTGTGAATAAAATCATATGTGAACCTGCTGCAGTGAGAGCAGTAGCACTAACTAAATCATTTCCAGGTCCAGACAGAAGATTGAGACCTTTTTTTGTTACCATATCTGAATATTCTAGAACATCAACGATTTGTGCACTTCCACCTTTTTGAACACATCCGCAGGATTTGTCCTCAAGAGTAGTAATACCGCCAGCTTTATTTCCAGGACTAGGATTTTCATAAACCACCTGACCATGGGATACAAAGTAATCCTTAAAGGAATTAACCATATTTACGGCTTTATTAAAGACCTCTTGACTTTCACAACGATCAAACAGTATTGATTCTGCACCGAACATCTCTGGAACCTCAGTTAATATTGTTGAGCCACCGAGAGATATAAGTCTATCTGAAAATCTACCAACAGTAGGATTAGCTGTAATGCCTGATAAACCATCAGAACCACCACATTTCATACCAACAACAAGTTCGCTGGCAGGTATATCTTCGCGTGAGAATTTACCAGCGTACTGGGCTAATTCTTCAAGTATTTTAGAACCTTCAGATATTTCGTCTTCAACGTTTTGCGTAATAAGGAACTTTACTCTATCTGGATCCCAGCTTCCAAGTTGTTCTTGAAACTGAGATAGAGTAAGATTCTCACATCCAAGTCCAAGTACAAGTACAGCTCCTGCATTAGGATGATTAACTAATGAAGCAAGAAGCTTTTTGGTTTGTTCATGGTCACCTCCCATTTGACTACAACCAAATGGATGAGTAAAAGTATAAAGTCCATCTATATTTCCTGTAACTAGATGTTGATTGCTCTTAACTAGTTCGGTAGCTATTGAATTAACACATCCAACAGTAGGAATTATCCATATTTCATTACGGATAGCAGCCTTGCCATTAGGACGGCGATAACCCTTAAATGAACGATTTGAGACCTTAGGAAGCTCAAAGGTCTTGTGATTATAATAGTATTCTCCTTCATCGGAGAGAGTAGTTGAAGCATTGTGAGTGTGTACCCAGCTACCTGCTTTTATGTCTTTTTTTGCATGTGCAATTACATTTCCATATTTTATTACATCTGAACCATCATTAATATCTATTAAAGCTATTTTGTGTCCTCTGGCAATGTTTTCATTGGCAGTAATGTTAATGTTTTCTAGGGTGATATTATCCCCAGAAGAAATATCAGTTAAAGCAACTGCAACATTATCAGATGGATTTATTTGAATTAATTTCATAGTCTTTCTCCTGAATAGTTTGTAATATTATTTCTGGATATATTTTAGGGCCTCGTACATTCCCTTCTCACGAATCATGGTAAGGTACTCAGTAACCTGAGCCTCGAAGCCAGGAAGATTCATAAGTTCATCTCCCCACATTTTGTTATTATTAATTACTTCCTTTGCGATAGTAGCATCATCATCATCCTTGTGGTCGTAATAGAAGTCTAAAACCCACTGATCATCCATAATCTTGTAGGTGTCTTCTCCACGTTTTGCAAGGAGACAATCCTCACCCTTCTCATAACAATTGTGATAAAAGCTTATATAAGCTGCAAATGAGAAGGTCATACATTTTGGAAGTTCATTATTTCTCTTATAATACTCAAGAAGTGATGGCATACAACGAGCCTTCCACTTTGAAGTTGAGTTAAGAGAGATAGATAACAACTGATGATCTATAAATGGATTAGCAAATCTATCAGATACATCAGAAGCAAACTGCATAAGATTATCCTTTGGCAACTCTAAAGTAGGAATTACCTCATCATAGATAGTCTTATTCATAAAGCCCTTTATTACCTCATCATCCATACAATCTCTTACAATATCCTGACCAGCAAGATATGCAGCCATAATGAATGAAGTATGAGCACCATTTAATATTCGAACCTTTCTCTGCTTATATGGTGTAACATCATCTACAACAATAATTGGAAGACCAGCAACATCTACTGGGAATTCATTTTTGATAGACTGAGGACCTTCAATTACCCAGAATCCAAAGCATTCTGCTGTATCGATAAGATTATCCTGATAACCAAGTTCCTTGCATATGTTTTCAGCCTCAGCTCTTGGATATCCTGGAACGATTCTGTCTACGAGAGTAGAGCAGAAGATATTATCCTTATCAACCCATAATCTAAAATCGTTATCTAAACCCCACTGGTCTATGTACTGATGTACACATTTTCTAAGCTCATCACCATTGTGGTCAATTAACTCGCATGAGAGAATGATAAAACCTGGTAACTTATTCTGGTATCTCTTGTAAAGGAATGCAGTAAGCTTTCCAGGGAAGCTAGATGCTGGCTTATCCTCAAACTTACAGGAGGAATCGTAGGTGATTCCAGCTTCTGTTGTATTAGATACTATGAATCTAAGGTCTGGATTGTTTGCACATTCCATAAGAGCATCGTAATCCTCATAAGGATTTAAACATCTTGATATACAAGAGATTACTCTTTTGTTGTTAACCTTTTGACCATTCTCTGAACCTCTAAGGAAGAGGGTATATAGTCCTTCCTGATCATTAATCAAATTAGCAAGACCCTGAGCTATAGGCTGTGTAACAACAACCTTACCGTTAAATCCTGCCTTTTCATTCATTTCATCTATAAAGTGATTAACAAATGCTCTCAAGAAATTTCCTTCTCCGAACTGAAGAACCTTCTCAGGGGCATCCTTAAGTAAGTAACCATCATAACCAATTTCATCTAAAGTTTTATAGCTAAGTGTGTTCATAAAATCCTCCTTATGTTAGATACCAAAATATCTAATTGCGTTGTTGTAACTTATTCCCTCTACAATTTTCTTAAGTGATTCCTCATTGTTAGGATATTCACCATCCTCAACCCACTGACCAATAAGGTTACACATTATACGACGGAAATAGTCGTGTCTAGTGTAGGAGAGGAAAGAACGTGAATCTGTAAGCATTCCAACAAAGTTTCCAAGTAAGCCAAGGTTTCCAAGAGAACGCATCTGCTCCTCCATACCATCCTTTGTATCAAGGAACCACCATGCAGCACCCATCTGAATCTTGCTAGGTACCTCGCTTGATTGAAATGCACCCATACATGTTCCGATAAGGTTAAAATCATTGTGGTCAAGAGAGAAGATGATAGTCTTAGGAAGCTCATCTGTTTTGTTTAATTCTGATAAGAACTGAGCTAGCTCATCGCCACAATTGCTCTTAGCAATCATATCAAAACCTGTATCAGGTCCCTCAATTTTGAACATTTTCTCGTTAACATTTCTTGTACAAGAGTAGTGAATTTCCATAACAATGTTTTCCTTCTTATACTTTCTTCCAAGGTGAAGAAGGATAGCAGTCTGGTAAATATCAATCTCATCCTTAGTGAGAGACTCACCGTTAACTGCTTTCTTGTATATAGCATTTACTTCATCAGCTGTTCCAAGCTTGAAAGGAACATAATCAATACCATGATCAGTTGCCTTACAACCGTGTGCCTTAAAGTAATCAAGTCTCTCATCAAGAGCTGCCATCACATCATCTGCAGTGTCTAAGCTCTTCTTGCCTACTGATTTTGCAAGCTGATTAATGTAATCAAGGAAACCATCTTTGTTAATATTGATAGCCTTATCAGGTCTAAATGATGGGCATACCATAAAGTCGATAGAAGAGTCTGCAAGAATCTTTTCGTGCCACTCAAGAGTATCTATAGGATCATCAGTAGTTCCGATATATTTTACATTGGATTTTTTGATTATTCCTCTTACTGAAAGCTCTGGATCATTCTGCAACATATCCTTGGTTTTATCCCAGATTTCTTTGGCTGTTGCTTTTGAAAGTGGAGTAGTGATACCAAAATATTTCTTTAATTCAAGATGGCACCAATGATACATAGGGTTGCCGATTGCCATCTCAAGCGCCTCAGCAAAGGCTACAAATTTATCGTATGGATCAGCGTCTCCAGTAACAGTGTTTTCATCTACACCGTTTGAACGCATTACTCTCCATTTGTAATGGTCTCCGAAATATGAACCATCTGGATTTTTACCTCCTAACCATACCTCCGCAATATTGTTGTAACGTCTATCCTCAAAAATCTCCTTTGGAGAAATATGACAATGATAATCTACAAGTGGTAATTCTTTAGCATAGCTGTGATAAAGTTTAACAGCTGTATCATTCTTAAGCATAAAATTTTCGTCCATGAATGCTTTCATCAAAATAAACCTCCTTTAAATACATTATATAGAAAAAATCGCTTATAATATGTAAGCGCTTACATTTATTATTACCACTTGTGTACTAAAATGTCAAGAAATAAAAAGAGAGTAAGGAAAAAATAACAAATTTTCCTTACTCTTAAGAATTAAATGTCAATATAAATGTACTTTTAGAAATTGGTAGTAGCTCTTTTTACTAGAGAGCATGCAACAACACTTTGACTTGGTACATTATCAGCATTTTTTAAAATTTGGATTAATCTATCACAGGTATCCTTACATACCTTTTCTATTTTATTATCTACAGAAGATAACTCAGGTTCTGAACATATACATAGAGTAGAGTTGTTATAACCAACGATAGATAAATCCTCTGGTATTTTTAAGCCTTTTGATAATGCGTACTTGATTGCGCCTACAGCCATACCATCATCTGTGGCAAAAACACTATCAAACTCGGCATTTACATCCTTTTCAAGCAATGCTTTAACTGTTGGAATTGAATTTTCGGTAAAAACCATTAGCTTTTCATCACATGGGATACCTGCATTAGTGAGTGCCTGCTTATAGCCCTTTTTCTTCTGATTGGCGCTGTAGGAACGAGAATCTGTTAGGAAAAGTATTTTGTTCCTTCCACTTTCGATTAGAGCAGTAGTAACATCATAAGATGCCTGATAATCGTTAGAAGCAGTACAATATATATTTTCGCCATCTACCAAACCATTGATTATAAATACAGGAACCTCCTTGGCAGCTCTTCTAATATAATCAGTGTTATGTGTTTCATCCTCAGAACCTGCATATGTAGATCCCACCAGTATAATAGCATCTATCTTCTTATTTAATAGAAGTTGAATATGGGTTTCTTTTTCTGATGCAGTATATCCACTACAGTGTAAGATACAATCATAGCCAGCATCATGTAAATTGTCTTCGATGTGTGCAACTGCATTTGACATATATAAATCTGCAATAGAAGGAACAAGAATTCCTATGGTTCTCATAGACTTAAGTCCCAAGCCCTGTGCAAAAACATTTGGAGTGTAACCAGATTTTTCTATAGCTTCCATAACCTTAGCTTTTGTCTTTTCGCTTACCTTGGGGTTGTTGTTAACAACTCTAGATACGGTTGCAATAGATACACCACTCATTTTTGCAATATCATAAATGTTTATCATCTTATTATCGCTCATAAAATACCCTCATTATTATATAGAAATTTCAAAATGTAAACGCTACCATATTTATCCTAATAGTAATTTTGAAAAAATGCAAGAGTTGAATTGCTATTTTACACAAAATATTATATATAATGTAATAACAAATTGAAAAAGGAGATTTTATGAAGCAAATTACTATTAGTGAAAATAACATTATTATAGAAGATAAAAAATACACAGGAAATCTGGGTGCCTTTGAATTGCACGAGGATGGAAGACCAAGACATACCTTTAGAACACAGACAGTTCTTGTTGATGGTAATGATATAACATTTAAAAATTGTGTTTTTGAAAATACAGCTGGAATTGGTAGTAAGGTGGGACAGGCTATAGCTTTATATGTAGATGGAGATAATATAAAATTTGAAAATTGCAGTATAATAGGACATCAGGATTCTTTATTCTTGGCACCGTTACCACCTAAGGAATATGAGAAGGATGGTTTTCTTGGACCAAAGCAATTTGAACCTAGAACTAGAAGAGTAGTACATTTTAAGAATTGCACTATAGAAGGTGGAGTGGATTTTGTATTCGGTGGAGCCACAGCTTATTTTGATGAGTGTACATTTATTAATAATGAAGCAGGGTATGTTTTTGCACCATGCACTCCAGAGGATGTGAGTGAAGGCTTTGTAGTAAAAAATTGCAGATTTGAAGCTAGACCTCAGGTTGCAAAGGAAAGCTGCTACATAGCAAGACCTTGGAGAGAGTTTGCTAAGGTGAGATTAGAAAACTGTTACTTGGGAGAGCATATAAATAAAGAAGGCTGGCATGATTGGGGAAAGACCCAAGCACACCAGACCATAAAATTTGAAGAATATGATTCCTATGGTCCTGGAGCAGATAATTCCTGTAGACCATATTATGTCAAAACAAATAAAAACCATATATAAATGTTATGATTTCTTATTGTTTTGATTTTGTGCAGACATATCTGTTGGCATAATATATTTTGTGGATTTTGAATTACGGTATGCCCTTGGTGACATGCCGTATGTTTTTTTGAAGGAATCCTTAAAGTAGTTGCTATCACTAAAACCACAGTTAAGTGCCACATTAGTTATGGAATGATCTGTTGATATAAGCTCCATAGAAGCGTGGTTAAGACGAACATAGGTCAAATATTCCTTCATACCCGATCCAGTGGTAGCTTTAAACTTCTTACTAAAGTAGCTAGGACTAAGGCCAGCCATCTCAGCCATGCTAGTAAGCGTAATATTAGAATGGAAATTTTCATTAATATACTGAACTGCTTTTAATATGTATTCATCCTCATTATAACCATCTGGAGTAATGTTGAACACGCAGTATCTGTTACATGAAAGAAGAAATTGCTTCAATAATAATGACAACATCATCTTTGTTGATGAATCGTCAATAGTATCCTCATGAAGCATAGTATCTATAATTGTATTCATATTATCTCTATACGCTCTTGGTATGTGAATAGTAGTAAGCTTTAAAAACTTTTCCTGAAAGTTTGGCATAAATGGAGGCTCGTTGTTAACTAAGTCTTCTATTTTAAAATATATATTCACTCGTACACAGTTTGATAAATAAGTTACAAAGTGAATCATATGTGGTGGAATAATCATAATATCACCACTTTTAAGTGTATAAAGTGAATTATCAACATAGAATCTGATTTTTCCACTTCTTACATAATATATTTCGTAATAATAGTGAAAATGGTTGTCTACCATTTTATAGTTTGAATCTCTATTTTCACTGTTTATGTATATTCTGTCGATGTTAAGGTCAGAAACTCTCATAATTTTATTCAACTCCTCTAAAGAAAACGTTTACATTTTCGGGCTCCTTTTTGTGATTATAACACAAAGATGACAAAAAATCAGTAGTTTTTTATAAATTTTAGCTTAAAAATAGTAGCAAGGGGGTAAAAAATATACTATTATTTGACTATGCATTAATGAAAGTGCTTTCACAAATGGTTTGAGCCATTTTTTACGGAGAAAAACTCAAATCACAATAAAATTTCATTTCATAAAAGTATTATAAGGAGGATTTGATTCAATGAAAAAGAAATTTTTATCAGCATTTCTTGCAACAGCAATGTTAGCTACATCTTTAACAGGTTGTGGCGAGGAGAAGAAGGAAACTACAGAGGCTACAACAGCAGCTACTACAGAGGCAGCTGCAGGTGATACTACAGCAGCTCCTGCAGATGATGCAGCAGCATATGATGAGTGTACTATCACATTTGACTGGTGGGGTGGCGATTCAAGACATGAGGCTACTCAGGCAGCTGTAGAGGCTTTCGAAGCTAAGTACCCAGGCATCAACGTTGAGATTAACTTCGGTGCATGGTCAGATTGGGAGACTGCAAAGGCTACAGAGTACCTTTCAGGTAACAACCCAGATGTACAGCAGACTAACTTTGACTGGATTGGAAAGTATGATGCTGACGGAACTACATATCTTGATTTGAATACAGTTTCAGATGTTCTTGATCTTACTCAGTATGACGAAGCTACACTTGCTAAGTGTGTTGACTCAAAGGGTGGTCAGGCAGGTGTTCCTGTATCAGTTACAGGACGTACATTCTACTGGAATGAGGCTACTTTCGAGGCAGCTGGTCTTTCAGTTCCAACTAACTTAGATGAGCTTATGGCAGCTGGTCCAGTATTCAAGGATAAGCTTGGCGATAACTATTATCCACTTGTAATTGGTGAGTACGACAGAGCAATTCTTGTTGCTTTCTACTTACAGGCACAGACTGGTAAGCCAATCATTGATGAGAACAATCAGCTTACAGTAACTCAGGATGATCTTAAGAAGGGTCTTGAGTTTATCAAGTCACTTGAGGATGCACATGTAATCCCAACTATTCCATATCTTGATGGTGAGGGTGCAGATTCAATGGATAAGTCACAGAGATTCATCAATGGTGAGTACGCAGGTATCTTCGAGTGGGATTCTTCACCAGCTAAGTATGTTTCAGCTCTTGGCGATAACGGAGATGATCTTGTTGTAGGTAATGTATTCCCAGAACTTCAGTCATACTCAAAGGTATCACTTATGTTCTCTATTAGTGCTGATACTGAGCATCCACGTGAGTGTGCTATGTTACTTAACTACTTATTAAATGATCCAGAGGGTGCAGCTATTATGGCATCTGAGAGAGGTATCCCAGAGTCTAAGGCAGCATACGAGGTTGTTAATGCAGCTGGTAAGATTAATCCACTTTCAGCTCAGGCACATGAGGAAGTTATGAATTCTAATCCATTATATTGGAATCCACTCTTTGACAGCTCAAAGCTTAAGGGTGACACTTCAACATATACAACTGTATTTGAGCAGTTCTCATATGGTATGGACGCAGCTGGTTCAAGCTATGATTTAGACAAGGCTGCAGCTGACCTTTACAATGGTTATATGGACGCTTTAGCACAGTAATCATTTTATAGACTTAAGTAAGTTATATAGCCTGATGGATTCAAAAGTCTGTCAGGCTATATTAAAAGAAGGAGCAGATTTATGAACAAGTTGAAAAAATTCGGGAAAAAGAATATTGGTTTCATCTTCATAATTCCTTGGCTTATTGGTTTCCTTGTGTTCAAGGCATATCCATTTCTGTCATCACTTTACTATAGCTTTACTGACTATAATTTATTCACCGGCAAGTCAGATGGATTTACCCTTCAGAACTACAAGGATGTATTTACAATAGCTGTTGAGAAGACAGCACTTATTACAACCTTTAAGTATGCGTTTATGACAGTACCTATGAAGCTGGTATTTGCATTATTTATAGCTTACATCTTG
Organism: Lachnospiraceae bacterium; assembly: GCA_017517305.1. GTDB lineage: Bacteria > Bacillota > Clostridia > Lachnospirales > Lachnospiraceae > Coprococcus_C. Next base: position 238,344 of record JAFWZV010000010.1, read on the forward strand.
AATTTTAAGCTTAAGGGAGTAAACCTTTTCAGAACTATATACTATGTTCCATCTATCCTTGGTGGTTCAGTAGCAATAGCAGTTCTTTGGAAGGCATTGTTTAATGATAATGGACTTATTAGATCAGGCTTTGCATTATTAGGAATTGATGCGCCACATTTCATGTCAGATCCAAAATGGGCACTTCTTATGATATCCATACTTCGTGTATGGCAGTTTGGATCCGCCATGGTTGTATTCCTTGCAGCTCTTAAAGGTGTTCCGACAGAGCTTTATGAGGCCGCAGCTATCGATGGTGCTAGCAAGACTAGACAGTTCTTCTCAATTACAGTACCACTTATAACACCAGTTATTTTCTACAACTTAGTAACACAGTTAGTTCAGGCATTCCAGGAGTTCAATGGACCATACATCATCACAAGAGGTGGCCCACTTGGGTCAACAACTCTTATGTCACTCCTTATCTACAACAACGCATTCGTATCCTACGATATGGGTAAGGCAAGTGCACAGGCATGGGTATTGTTTGTAATTCTTATGATATTTACAATGATTTCATTCTGGAGCCAGAAGCATTGGGTTTACTATGGCGATGAAGAGAACTAGAAAGGAGTGTAGAATATGTCTATTGAAAACAATAATATAGAAACATCAGAGAAGACAGATATCACTCCTAAGGCTGATATTAAGAAGTCTGATAAGGTAGAAATGACACCAGTTCTTGGTAAAAAGAGCTTAAGTAAAGAAGCAAAAAGAGCTAATAGAAACCTTATGGTTAGGAGAGGTATTAATACTTTCTTAAGATATTTTGTACTTATTCTTGTTGGAGCTATCATGATTTATCCACTTATTTGGATGGTTGGTGCTGCGTTCAAGAATAATAGTGAGATTTTCTCATCTATGAATCCTATCCCTATTAAGGGAACACTTGATGGATTTAAGAATGCTGTTAAGAGCTATGGTGGTAATATTAATATATGGAAGTCAATGCTTAACACATATTCATATGTTATACCACAGGTTATTCTTACTGTAGTTTCATCAGTACTTACTGCATATGGATTTGCAAGATTCAAGTTTGTAGGACATGATATTTTATTCGGTCTTATGATGGCTATGCTTTTCCTTCCACAGGTAGTACTTAATGTACCACAGTATATGTTATTCAATAAGTTTGGTTGGGTAGGATCAGAGCATTACCTTCCACTTATTGTACCTGCTGCATTTGCAACAGAAACTTACTTCATCTTTATGCTTATTCAGTTCTTAAGGGGTGTACCTAAGGAGCTAGAAGAATCAGCTCAGATTGATGGATGTAATGTTTTCCAGATTCTTATAAAGATAATCGTACCTATGATTATGCCAGCAGTTGTGTCTTGTGCATTGTTTAAGTTTATGTGGGCATCAAATGACTTTATTGGACCACTTCTTTATGTTAAGACACCAGCAAAGTACCCAGCAACAATCTTTGTAAAGCTTTCTATGGATAGTGATGCAGGTTTTGATTGGAACAGAGTACTTGCTACATCACTTATATCAATTATGCCAAATATCTTAGTATTCTTTGCTGCTCAGAACCAGTTTATCGAGGGTATCTCAGCAGGTGGTGTAAAGGGTTAAGATTTACGAGGTGAAAGATGTTAAGAGGATTATTCAGTTTAGATAACCCAGTTATTAGATTCTTTTGTTTAATAGGAAACTTATGGATGCTGAATATTCTTTGGCTAGTATGTTCGCTCCCAATAGTAACATTGGGAGCGTCAACTACAGCCTTAGTGTACAGCTGTATGAAGCTTAGAGCAGATGAAGGTTATATATTTAAGAATTTCTTTAAATCCTTCAAGGAGAATTTTAAACAATCTACAATATTATGGTTATTGTATCTGGTTGTAGGTGCTCTTCTTGGTTTAGGGCTTATATTCTGGAATAACTATACTATGCCAGGCTCAAAGCTTATATGGGGAGTAGTATTAGCATTTTCTATATTATACTTAATCTCCATACTATATGTTTTTGCTATTCAATCAAAGTTTGTTAATACAATTAAAAATACAATTAAATATTCATTCTTAATAGCTTTTACTCATATTAAAGAGACAATAATGCTTGCGCTTATTGTAGCCGGAGTTGTTCTGGCTAATATGTTTACAATATTTTTGGTTAATTTTATAACCATCAATGTTGGTATGAGTATTGTTAACTATTGGATGTCTGCTCATTATCAGGAGATTTTTGAAAAGTATATACCTAAAAAAAGATATACCAGTGATGATGACTATTATGAGGAAGATGAAAATGAATCCTATGCTGATGCAGATGTGGTAGTTGAAGATAATTAATTATAAGAGGTAATGTTATGCAGATTGGACTTAGGTTACATGATTCTGAAAAAATAGAGATTAGAAATAGACTAGACGTAGTTAAATCTCAGGGTTTTGATTGCGTACATCTAGCACTTTCAAAGATAGAAGGTTTAAGCGCAGATGTTGATTCTTTATCTCCAGGTTATGCTATGTATCTTAAACATCTGTTTGACAATGCAGGTTTAGATATTGCGGTGTTAGGTAATTATCTAAATTTAGCACATCCTGATTCAGATACATTAAAGGTTATTCAACAAAAGTATATAGCACATTTGAGATTTGCGTCTCATCTGGGATGTAGTGTTGTTGGAACTGAAACAGGAGCACCTAATCCTACATATTCCTATGATAAGGAAGCTTGTCATAGTGATTGGGCACTTGATTTATTTGTAGAAAATTTAAAGCCAGTTATAGAGGCTGCAGAAAAATTTGGAGTGATTCTTGCTATAGAGCCAGTATATAAGCACATTGTATGGAATCCAGAGAGAGCAAGAATTGTATTAGATAAGATTGGTTCTCCAAATCTTCAGATTATATTTGACCCAGTAAATCTTCTACATCCGGATAATTTGGACAGAAGAGATGAGGTTATTAAGGAAGCAATAGAACTTCTTGGACCAGATATATCTATTATTCATCTTAAGGATTATGTGATGGATAATGGTCAGATGAATTGTTTGGGCTGTGGGTTTGGCCAGATGGATTATAACCAAATAGTTGAATTTGCAGTGAAGAAAAAACCATTCATTCAAGCTACATTAGAGAATACTACTCCTGATAATGCTATTAGAGCAAGAGAGTATATTCAGAGCTTGGAGAAAAAATATATATAATACTTAGTTAATTAAGAGGACTAGATTTATGATAGATAATAATATTAAGAATAAAATTAATAAATATATAGATTATTTACTTGAGAATTCAAAGCCACAGGCTCCTATGTGGAATATTGAGAAGGTATTAAGTGGAGAGCCAAATAAGTGGAATTACATAGATGGCTGTATGATTACAGCAATATTATCCTTGTACGAAATGACAGGTGATGAAAAATATTACACATTTGCAAAGGATTTTGTGGATTACTATGTTCAGGAAGACGGTACTATAGCCACATATGATCCTGAAGAGTTTAATTTGGATAATGTTAATACTGCCAGTAATTTATTCTATCTTTATGATAAAACAGGTGATGAAAAATACCGTAAGGCTATAGAGCTTGTTAGAGGACAGTTAGAAAGAATGCCTAGAACTAAGGAAGGAAACTTCTGGCATAAAAATATATATCCATATCAGGTATGGTTGGATGGAATGTATATGGCACAGCCATTTTATATGAAATACGAGATGAAATTTAATGGTATGAAGGGTTGCATGGATTCTATTCATCAGTTTGAGAATGTAGAAAGATTGATGAAGGATGAAAAGACAGGCTTATACTATCATGGATATGATGAGAGTAGGCAAATGTACTGGGCAAACCCTGAGACTGGATGTAGCGCAAACTTTTGGCTTAGAGCTTTAGGTTGGTTTTCTGTTTCTCTTGTGGAGACAGCTACAGCAATGACAGATGTTTTATATGACGAGTTTAGATATCTTCTTAGATTATTAGAGAATTTAGTTGAAGCCTTAATTCCATATCAAGATGAGAGTGGAATGTTCTGGCAGGTGGTTGATCATCAGGGAGAAGAGGGGAATTATTTGGAAACCTCAGGTACAGCTCTTATAGCATATGCAATTCTTAAGGCTGTAAGACTTGGTTATTTACCTGATATCTATGAGAATATTGGCGTTAGAGCTTTAGAAGGTATTATAGACAGATATCTTTCTATAGATGATGAGGGAAATCTTGAACTTGGTGGTATATGTCTTGTTGCAGGACTTGGTGGAAAGACTAGAAGAGATGGTTCCACAGAATATTACTACAGTGAGCCTGTAGTTAAGAATGAGGCTAAGGGAGTGGCTCCACTTCTATTGGCATATGTAGAGTTATTGAGAAGAGGATAGTTAATGATGGATTTCAAAATAGTTGACATTTTTAATAGAAGTGTAACCTTTGAAATGAATAATAGTGAAGCTTATTTGTCAGGGCATACATACGATTTGTATGTTAATGATGAATATAGGAGTAGTGTAGATACAAATGTTTTTTCTGTGTTTGGTCTTTATCCAGATACAGAGTATGAGATTAAGCTAAAAGAACAAGGCTGTGACCAGATATTAAGTTGCTGTGTTGTAAAAACTAAGAAAGAGACAGTTTTGTTAGATGTATCTGAATTTGGCGCTGTAGGAGATGGTGTAAAGAATGATACTATTTCTATACAGGCTGCTGTATATTGTTGTCCTGAAGGGGGAACAGTTAGAATTGGTAAGGGTACATATTTGACTGGACCTATATTTTTAAAAAGTAAAATTACACTTTTGTTAGATGAAGGCGCAGTTTTATTAGGTTTAACAGATAGAAATGAATATCCAATTCTACCTGGTATGGTTAGAAGGACAGATGATATTAAACAGGAAATGAGCTTTACTTCTTGGGAAGGCAATCCCTTAAGTAGTTTTGCTTCACTTATTACAGGGCAGGATGTTAAAGATGTTGATATTATTGGTACTGGAATGATAGATGGTAATGCTCAGAATTCTGACTGGTGGATAGATGTAAGAAATAAGAAAAAAGCTTGGAGACCAAAGCTTGTGGAGCTTACCAGGTGCAAAAATATAAGAATACAAGGCTTGAAATTCCAGAATTCACCATGTTGGTCAATTCATCCTTATTATTCTGATAATATATCATTTGTTGATTGTAGTATATTTAATCCAGACAATTCGCCAAATACAGATGGCATTGATCCTGAGAATTGTTCTGATATAAAGATTATTGGTGTTAATATATCTGTTGGAGATGATTGTGTTGCCTTAAAAAGTGGAAAGATTTACATGGCGAAATATCACTACAAGAAGACAGAGAATATTACTATTAGGAATTGTAAATTCGAACGAGGCCATGGGGCTGTAACCATAGGAAGTGAAATTGCCTGTGGAGTATGCAATCTAGATGTAAGTCAGTGCATTTTTGAACATACAGACAGAGGCCTTAGAGTAAAATCCAGAAGGGGAAGAGGAGATAAATCCGTACTGGAAAATCTTAGATTTTCAAATATTAAGATGAATTATGTACATATGCCTTTTACTATGAATATGTTTTACTTTTGCGATCCTGATGGCCATTCGGATTATGTTCAGTGTCAAGAGACTTTGCCTGTAGACGAGAAGACGCCAAGTGTTGGTAATCTTACAATTAGTGATATTGAGTGTCATGGAGTTAATGCAGTATTTGTATGTATATATGGTCTTCCTGAAAGCCCTGTAAGTGGTGTTTATATGGATAATGTTAAGGTTTCATATCTTCCAGAAGCACAAAGAGTTCCTATATGTCCTATTATGATGGATAATTTCCCTGATATGTGTGGAAGAGGAATTTATATAAAAAATGCTGATATGATTACTATGTGTAATATTGATATAGTAGGAAGCGTTGATGATGAACCTGAGCTTATAAATGTTAACCAGAAAAAGCTAGGAGGTGTTTCATATCGAAAAGTATGATTTGATGACTTTAGGAGAGATAATGCTTAGATTATCACCTCCGGGCTATGAGAGAATGTCCAGAGGAGAGGTGTTCGATAAGAGAGCAGGAGGCTCTGAGCTTAATGTTGCAGCTGGTGTTGCCCATCTTGGACTTCGAACAGGAATCATATCTAAGCTTCCTGATAACAGTATAGGAGCATTTATTAAGAATCGTATAAGATTTGATGGAGTATCTGATGATAATCTTATATATGATAGAAGCGATGATGCAAGGCTTGGAATATACTATTATGAATATGGTGCTGCTCCAAGAAAACCATCCATAGTATATGATAGACAGAATTCTTCATTTACAAAATTATTGCTAGATGATATTCCAGATAGCGTGTATTCAAAGACTAGAATGTTTCATACAAGTGGTATCACACTTGCTTTAAGTAAGGAAATTAGAGTAGTCGCTATTGAGCTTATAAAAAGATTTAAAGAAAATGGTGCTATGATATCCTTTGATGTGAATTATAGAGCAAATTTATGGAGTGAAGAAGAAGCGAGAGAGACAATTAAGTCAATACTTCCATATATTGATGTACTCTTTATATCAGAAGAAACCAGTAGAAGAATGATGCAGAAGACTGGTGATATATCAGATATAATGAAAAGCTATACCCAGGAGTATCCTGTTAAGATTGTTTGTACAACACAGAGGAATGTACGTAGTCCTAAGGTACATGATTTTACATCAACAATTTATAGTAAAGAGCATAAAAAATTCTATGTAGAAAAACCATACGAGAATATTGATGTAATAGATAGAATAGGATCTGGAGATGCGTATGTATCAGGCGTTTTGTATGGATTGCTTAAGCATGATGATCCGTTTAAGGCATTACAGTATGGAAATGCTACGTCTAGTGTAAAAAATACTATACCGGGTGACCTTCCTGCAAGTGATTTGGCAGAAATTGATGCCATAATAAAGAATCATAATGCAACAGGTCAGGTAAGTGAGCTTAATCGTTAGAAAAAAATAGAATAACATACAAAAAACATATATTTTTTCTTGACAAATGTAAGCGCTTACATTATAGTTTAATTAAGCTTTAGTTAACTAAAGTGTTGTGGTATAATTAGAATCAAATTTAAAGTATTTGAGGAGGATATTATGGAATTAAAGTTAAGAGATAAGAAGGATTGTACATTTGATGCAGTAAGCCTTGGTGAGGTTATGCTTAGACTTGATCCAGGTGAGGGTCGTATAAAGACAGCTAGAAGCTTTAAGGCTTGGGAAGGCGGCGGAGAATATAATGTTATTAGAGGTCTTCGCAGATGCTTTGGTCTTAAGACTGCTGTTATAACAGCATTTGCTGATAACGAGGTTGGTAAGCTTATGGAGGATTTTATTCTTCAGGGTGGAGTTGATACTTCTCTTATTAATTGGATGAAGACTGATGGTATCGGTAGAACATGTAGAAATGGTATTAATTTTACTGAGAGAGGCTTTGGTATTCGTGGAGCACTTGGATGTTCAGATAGAGCCAACACAGCTATTTCAAAGGCTAAGCCAGAGGATTTTGATTTTGAGTACATTTTCGGAACACTTGGAGTAAGATGGTTACATACAGGTGGAATATATGCGGCTCTTTCAGAGCAGAGCTGTGAGACTGTAATTGCAGCAATTAAAACAGCTAAGAAGTATGGTACTATTGTATCTTACGACTTAAACTATAGACCTTCTATGTGGAGTGCTATCGGTGGATTAGAGAAGGCACAGGAGGTTAATAAGGAGATTGCGAAGTATGTAGACGTTATGATTGGTAACGAGGAAGACTTTACAGCGTGTCTTGGATTTGAGATAGAAGGAAATGATGAGAATCTTAAGGAGCTTAATCTTGATGGTTATAAGAAGATGATCAATGAGGCTGCTAAGACATATCCTAACTTTAAGGTGGTTGCAACAACTCTTAGAACTGTTAAGACAGCTACAGTTAATGATTGGAGTGCAATCTGCTGGGCTGATGGCAATATTTACAAGGCAGCACAGTATGATGGATTAGAGATTATGGATAGAGTTGGTGGTGGTGATTCATTTGCATCAGGACTTATCTATGGTCTTATTGAGACAGCTGATCCAGAGAAGGCAGTTAATTATGGTGCAGCACATGGTGCACTTGCAATGACAACACCTGGTGATACTACTATGGCATCTAAGTCAGAGGTTGAAGGCATCATGAGTGGAGCAGGAGCAAGAGTTAAGAGATAATCAAATTTGACATATAAAATAGTTATGATAAGGAGATTAAATCATGGAATTAAGAACTGCAGCGTCACCTAGAGACGTAAAACATTACACAACTGAGAGATTAAGAGAAGAATTTCTTATAGAAAAGGTTTTCTATGAGGATGAAATAAAGCTTGTATATAGTCATATTGACAGAATTATTACAGGCTCAGCTACTCCTGTTAATAAAGAACTTAGACTTGAAGCAGGTGATGAGCTTCGTGCTAAGTACTTCCTTGAGAGAAGAGAGATGGGAGTAATTAATATTGGTGGTGATGGAATCATTACTGTTGATGGCAGTGAATTCATTATTTCACATAAAAATGGTATGTATATAGGTATGGGTAAGCAGGATATCACATTTAAGGCTATTGACCCAGCCAACCCTCCAAAGTTCTATATAAATAGTGCGCCAGCCCATACCACATACCCAACTGTTGTTATAAAGGTTGATGGAGAGCCTGAGGAAGGTGTTGTAATCGTTAAGGATTCTAATAAGGTTGAGCTTGGAACTCTTGAGGATTCTAATCACAGAACAATCTGTAAGTATATTCTTCCAGGACAGGTTGAGAGCTGTCAGCTTGTTATGGGTATGACTCATCTTGAGCCAGGTAGTGTATGGAACACTATGCCAAGTCATACACATGATAGAAGAATGGAGGTTTATCTTTATTTTGAAATTCCAGAGGACGCATTTGTAATGCACTTTATGGGTGAACCTCAGGAGACTAGACACATTATCATGAGAAATGAACAGGCAGTTATATCACCAAGCTGGTCCATTCACTCAGGCTGCGGCTCCAGAAACTATACATTTATATGGGGAATGGTAGGAGAAAATCAGGATTTTGATGATATGGATCCTATTAGAAATCAGGATTTATTATAATATTATCAAAGAATTTGAATTAAAGGGATATTTATAAAATTAATCAATTATAGTGAAATAAATTATAGGAGGATTTTGAAATGGCTAATATTTTAGACAAGTTTTCATGTGCAGGTAAGGTTGCATGGGTAACAGGCGGTTCATATGGTTTAGGTCTTGCTTATGGTAATGCATATGCACAGGCAGGTGCTAAGGTTGTTTTCAATGACATTAATCAGGATTTAGTTGATAGAGGACTTGAAAATTATAAGAAATTAGGAATTGAGGCTTATGGTGCAGTATGTGACGTAACAGATGAGGATGCTGTTAATAAGTTTGTTGCAGATGTTGCCCAGAAGGTGGGTCCTATTGATATTCTTGTTAATAACGCAGGTATCATTAAGAGAATTCCTATGCACGAGATGACTCTTAGAGAGTGGGAGCAGGTTATTGATATAGATTTAAATGGACCATTTATCTGTGCTAAGGCAGTACTTCCAAGTATGATGGAGCGTAAGTCAGGTAAGATTATTAATGCTTGTTCAATGATGAGTGAGTTTGGTCGTGAGACTGTTTCAGCTTATGCAGCTGCTAAGGGTGGTCTCAAGATGCTTACTAAGAATATTTGTTCAGAGTATGGTCAGTTTAACATTCAGTGTAATGCTATTGGACCTGGTTACATAGCTACTCCACAGACAGCACCACTTCGTGCTAAGCAGGAGGATGGTTCTATGCATCCATTTGATAGATTTATCCGTTCTAAGACTCCTGCTCAGAGATGGGGACGTACAGAGGATCTTATGGGTCTTGCAGTATTCCTTGGTTCAGAGGCATCAGATTTCATTAATGGTCAGGTAATCTATATTGATGGTGGTATCAGTGCATATATAGGACAGGATCCAGGTAACTTAGATCCAAGTAAGTTTGCTGATGAGAAGGAAGAAGAGTTCTAAGAGTGAACTATATCTATAAAATAGGAGATTTGTTATGAATAGCGAGAATACAGTTAAAGTATTGAATCAGTTTTCAGAGGTGGGCATTATTCCAGTTGTTGTATTAAATGATGCAAAGGATGCTAAACCTCTTGGTGAAGCCCTTATGGAGGGTGGTCTTCCAGCTGCTGAGGTTACATTTAGAACAGAGGCTGCTGAGGAGTCGATTAAGATAATGGCTGAGAATTTCCCTGATATGTTAGTAGGAGCAGGAACAGTTCTTACTAAGGAGCAGGTTGATAGAGCAGTGAATGCAGGTGCAAAGTTTATAGTTTCACCAGGCTTTGACCCAGAGATAGTTAAGTATTGTCTTGAGAAGGATATACCAGTATGCCCTGGAATTCAGACTCCTTCTGAGCTTATTCAGGCAGTGAACTTAGGTTTAGACCATGTTAAGTTCTTTCCTGCTGAGAATGCAGGTGGACTTAGTATGATTAATGCCGTTGGTGCAGCCTTCCCTAAGGTTAAGTTTATGCCAACTGGTGGAATTAGTCCATCAAATGTTGTTGATTATCTCAAGTCAAGTAGAATCTTCTGTTGCGGCGGAAGCTGGATGGTAAAGGGAGACTTAATTAAGGCTGGAGATTTTGAAACTATTAAGAAGTTAGTATCTGAAGCTGCAGACATCGTTAAAGCTAATAGATAAAGTTACTGTTTATATACCCATTTACAGTTATTTTACCCAGGTCTGAGACGTTTTGTTTCAGACCTAAAATTTTATCATTATGCATTGTTATATTGTAAAAATAGTAGTATAATTCGTTTTATAAACGAAAAAAATTGTTGTAAAAGTGTTGCATGATGGTTGTTGGTTATTGTTATTAAATCCTGGAGGATATCGATGTACACAAAGGAACAATTATTAAAATATCCATATTTTGAAGAAATCTTAAAGGTGAGAGATATTACTAGCGTTGTCGATTCATTGACAGGGCTTGTTTCTAGACGCTATATTATAGGATTGATTCAAAGCCTTATAGATAATAATGTTCCTTTTTCCTTGGCACTTCTTGATTTGGATAATTTTAAGTTTATTAATGATACATACGGTCATAAGATAGGAGATGGTGTATTATCAAGTATGTCAAAGGATTTGATAAGATATTTAGGAGACTATGGTATTGCCGGTAGATACGGTGGAGATGAGTTTCTTATAATTAATTTTAGAGATCGTACATATGATGATTTAAAATCCTTTTATATGGGTCTTTATTCCAATTATAATGTTCTTCGTAAGAACATAAATCTTGAAACCTGTGAACCTTTTATAACAGGTACCATCGGAAGTGCAGTATATCCAACGGATGCTACAGATTATGAAACCTTATTTAATCTTGTTGATAAAGCTTTGTATCGTGGAAAAACAAAGGGTAGAAATTGTTATATCATATATGTAGAAGAAAAGCATAAAGGAATAAAGATAAAGGACTTAGCAGGACGAGGTATCTATACTATTTTCCGTGATTTATCTTCCAAGTTTGACTCGGAGCCGGTGCTTTCTCTTAAATTGAAATCTATGCTTGATGTACTAGATGATGATATGAGGATATCTGATTTATATTATGTTGGACGGGATAATATAATGAAAAGCATAAGCTCTAACGAAATTATCGGAGAGGTTAATGAATTAGAACTTCTTACATCTGATGGAATATTTACAACCAATGAAATTAAAGATATTAAATTCAAGTCACGTAGTATGTTTGAATTATGCAGAGATAAAGAATTTGAGACGATTTTAGTTACGCAAATAGGACTGCAGGATGAAATCTTTGGCTATTTGGTATGTGCAGAACCACGTAATCTTAGAATTTGGCAGGATGATGAATTTGCCATTATGTATTTTGTTTCAAGGATGATTGCTGGATATATGAGCATGACAGGTGATGAGTTATAATCAGATAATATATAAAGTTCCCTATAATTTTTTATAGGGAACTTTTTTAGGGTGTAATGAATTAGACTATTTTAATTGTAATACTTGCGAAAAACACTAGTGATATATTATTATATTGCTAGTGTTTTTTATTGATTATTTTTAAACGGAAGGTGAATTATGAATATTTGGAATATATTAGGAATGGAGAAGACAAAGGATAAGGAATTAATCAAGAATGCCTACAGAGAAAAATTAAAGGGTGTTAATCCTGAAGATAATCAAGAAGGATTTATGGCTTTGAGAAAGGCTTTTGAAGAAGCTATTTACCAGGCTGATGTGAAGGAGGAAACATCAGATGCAAATGAGCCAGAAGAAGGTTCCTTAGAGTTCGAATTCAAATCAATATATGATGATTTTAATAAGAGAATAGATGTGTCTAATTGGCAGTCCTTATTTGACAGGGATGAGTTTGTATCCTTAGATTCTGCTGAGGACGCAGTAAATAAACTTTTTGTATTTCTCATGAACAATAATTTTATTCCGCAAAAGGTTTATATGCTTATTGAGGAAACCTTTAATGTAAAGGAGAATAAGGCTGATTTCTGCGAGAGATTTCCAGAGGGCTTTATAAATCATATTATTGATAATGCAAAGTACAGGGATCCTATTAATTATTACCTATTTGACGGCGATTTAGAGGAAGTTGACAAATATATTGATATATATTATGGATTGGATAATTCTATTAGACAGAGAAATGTAGAAGAACAGGAAAGGCTGATTGGAGAGCTAGAGCTTCTAGACGCATATCACCCTTACCTTGAGATATGCAAGCTTCGCCATAGAATCCATGTTATGAATCAAACAGTTAACTCAGCAGAGGAGAGACTTGAAAAATATGGTGATGAATTAAAGGAGATGCAAGCTGCAGCAGAAGAAATTCTTGAGGATTATCCTGATGATTATTATATTCTATTATATTGTGGAGATATATCCATTATTGTAGAAGATATAGAGGCAACAGATAGATATTATTCTAGACTTGCGGAATTAGAGCCTAATGATATGGCAATTAAGAGCAGACTTGGTGATTTATACTGTGCTAAGGGAGAATATGAGTCTGCAAGAGATTTGTTTATGAAGATGCTTGATTTGAATCAGTATGATGATGGTGCAAGATATGGTTTAATTAGAGCTAATAATGGATTAATAGAAAAATATAGCAAAATACTTGAGGAAGAACCAGATAATGACAGAGTAAAGTATGACTTGGTATGGTGTTACTATCGTAATGGTTTATTTGATAAGTGTGTTGAGGTGTTATCAGTTTTTGAACCTGCAAAGGAAGATAGATGTGAATATTATGACCTTTTAGGTCGTAATTATATGTATATCAAGGAGTATGATAAAGCTCTTGAAAGCTTATTTGCATGGAGAGATTCTATACTTGAAATACCTGAGGATGATGAATCGGAGAAAGCTGTTAAGAATAGAAATAGATTTTGCTATGTGAATTATTACATAGGAGAGTGTTATATTAATATTAAGAATTATGATGAGGCTAGAAAATATCTTGAGATTGCCACATCCAAGAAGCATGAGTATATCGAATACGCATATGATGCGCTGTGTAAGCTTGAATATGAGCTGGGCAACTATGACGAGTGCTTAAAAGTATGCCAAAATCTTATGGAAACAAGTATCACCTATGATGCATATCTATATACTGCAAAATGCTTCTACCAGTTAGATGAATATGGTAACTCTGTGGATGCTTGTGAGTATGCTATTAGAATACAACCAAATTTTTCCGAACCATATGTTCTCATGCTTAGAATGTATTGGGAATGCGAGGAGTATGAGAGGCTTGAGCGAGTTATAAAGCGCTTTGACCAGTTAGGCTATCCAAATGATGATGTAGATTATTATAAGGCAAGAATGGCTATGAGACATGGTGATAATGAGGATGCTATAGCTATATTTAATGGAATCTTAGATAGAAAGGGAACCGAGCAGCAGTCTATAGAGGATGTATATGATTATCTTAATGTATATACTTTAGTAGCTACTTGTTATGAGAGACTTGACCAGGAGATGGAGGCATTAAAGTATCTGGAGATGGGACTTGAAGCTGAGCCTGATGATGTATTCTTCCTTAATCGAATTGCAAATGTTTGTCATGTGTTGGGTGATTTTGAAAGAAGTGTAGAGTGTGCTGATAGAATACTTCAATTATCAGAGGATGATGCATATAGAAAGAGAGCCTATGATGCTAAAGCTGCTGCACTTGCATGTCTTATGAGGTTTGAGGATGCAAGGAAGGTGTGTGAGGAAAATGCCCAAAAATATGGTTTGTCTAGATGGTTTGCAGTAGATTATGGCGAGCTATTGGTAAGAATGAATGACTTAGATGCTGCTGTAAAGGTTATGAGAAAGGCCATAGCCGAAAGTGAACCTGGAGATGACAATATTAAGTTCCTTATAGGAAATCTATGTTGCTTCTACGGTAATGAAGGCAAGGTTGATGAGGCTTATGAGGTATTCCTAGAGGGAGAAAAGCTTAATCCGGATGACTATCATTTATATAGATCTATGGGATTTGTATTTTTGGATCATGGAAGATATGAAGATGCTGCAAGATTACTTAAGAAAGCATTTGAGCTTGATAAAGATAGAAGAAGCTATACCTGTGGACTTTTGCTTCAGGCAATAAAAAATTTTGATGACATAAATAAGCCAGAGTATAAAATCTATTTTGATGTAGCTGAGGAACAGTTTACGAACATAGAAACTGGATATGCTTACATAAAGTATTCAGAATATCTGTGGGCTACTGGTAGATTTGATGAAGCTATAAAGGCATGTGAGATTGCGTTAGAGGAAAAGCGTTCTAAGGATTCATACTTTTCAGGACCATATGATGCGTGGCATGAACTTGCTGTTGTGTATTTTAATTTAGGGGAGTATGCAAAATCTAAGGAATGTTATGAAAAGGCCGCTGAAATATTTGGACATAATCAGCTTTATATTGATAATATAGCTGAGTGTGAAAAACGTATGCAGGGATAATTTAATAAAATGAATGGGCTGTGCCAAGCTACAGCCCATTTTGTTTTGAAAAATTATTTACATAGCTCCCAGAAAGCTACAGCGCTTGCTGCGGCTACATTTAGGGAGTCAACATTATGATACATAGGTATTTTAACGGTATAATCACAGTCCTCAATGGTACAGGAGGCAAGACCTTCACCTTCGGTACCGAGTACTATAGCAATTTTTTCTTGTTCTTTTAGAATAGGGTCAGAAATGCTAATGGAGTTATCGTCTAGAGCCATTGCAACAATTTTAAAGCCTTGTTTTCGTAGTGCTGCAATTCCATTTTCTGGCCAAATAGTGTTGCTGTCAGTGTCTTCGCTGCCTAGAAATGTCCATGGTATCTGAAATACTGTACCCATACTTACTCTTATGGCACGTCTGTATAGTGGATTGCTTGAACCTGGAGTGAGTAGAATACCGTCTATTCCAAGGGCTGCGGCAGAGCGGAATATGGCACCTACATTAGTTGGATTCATTACATTTTCAAGTACAGCAACCCTTCTTGAATTAGAGCATACTTCATCTACTGATAGAGGTTTAGGTCTTCTCATAGCGCATAGAGCACCTCTGGTTAGCTTAAAGCCCGTAAGCTGTGTGAGAATATAAAATTCAGCGGTATATATTGGTATGTTACCACATCTTTTGATTATATCCTTGGCTTGACCTTCTATGTGAGCTTTTTCCAAAAGTAGTGATATAGGTTCACATCCAAAGTCTAAGGCTCGCTCTATAACCTTTGGACTTTCTGCTATGAATATTCCTTTTTCAGGTTCGTGTCTATTTAATAGCTGACCCTCTGTAAGTCTAGCGTATATATCTAATTCAGGTGCATTGAAATCAGTTATTTCTATTATGTTTGCCATTAGTATTTCTCCAATTCTTTTAATGCTTAGTTTTCCTAAGCTTAAGCTTGTAAAGTACATCAACAACCTTTTGTCTAGGTAAAAATTGGTTGACTAAAAGTGCAACTGTAACACCTACGGCAGTATCAAGCATACGATTTAGTGAGTAAATCACATAGTGCTCCACAGGAGTGTTAAATAATATGATACATAATACAACGCCGCCAGGTGGGATGGCACCGTACATATTGAATATCTGACTGATGAGGATAACAATTACAACACCAACGAATACAAAGAGTAGCATAAGTGGGCTATTTTCACCAGATGGATAAAATATGATATAAATTGTAAAGAGTGCAATACCAATTAATCCGCCTATTAGGGTACCAAAAAATCTATTACCTCCAAGAAGTTTAGAACTTTCCATATCATTTCCAATTCCAAAAATTGCTCCTATACAAGCAAATGTAGGGTTTCTGTCAAAGGGCAGATAAAGTAGTGCACAAAGTGTAGCTGCCAGGGCGGTCTTAACGTTTCGCATTCCTATGTGGAACTTAGATCTCGATGGCTTATTTTCCATAAATATTATAATCCTTTCTTTTCAAATTTGTCTGTTAAATTATATAATAAATAGGTGGAATTACACAATGGATAAATTGACCAAAAAGATGTTTTGTCACCTTGTTATGTGGGATTATTCGACGATAAAGAAAGCTAAGGTTTAGAAAATATACTTTAAGAAATGATAAAAAGTGATATACTGTGTTTGTTTGATATAATTAAGATACTAGAAAAGGTCCAGTTGTTCTAGGATTTTTATAAGGTAACCGTTTTCATATTACATGAAAGTGTTTACCTTTTTATTTTTGTATAAATTTGCTGAAAAATTTTGAAAAAAGTGGTTTTACATTCATACTTTATGTGTTATAATTACTGACAGCGTGACGGTGGCAAGCCATAAGCTGCTGTTACTAATTATTAGATATCTAGGAGGTAAATTAACATGGCAAACAAATGGGTATATTTGTTTAAAGAAGGCGATGCAAGCATGAGAAACCTTCTTGGTGGTAAGGGTGCTAACCTTGCAGAGATGACTAACATTGGTCTTCCTGTACCACAGGGATTCACTATTACTACAGAGGCTTGTACTCAGTATTATGAGGACGGCGAAGTAATTAATGATGAGATTCAGGGACAGATTATGGAGTACATCGATAAGATGGAAGAGATCACTGGCAAGAAGTTCGGTGATACTGAGAATCCACTTCTTGTTTCTGTTCGTTCAGGTGCTAGAGCTTCTATGCCTGGTATGATGGATACAATTCTTAACTTAGGTCTTAATGAGACAGTTGTAAATGTAATCGCTGAGAAGTCAGGAAACCCACGTTGGGCTTGGGACTGCTACAGAAGATTCATTCAGATGTACTCAGACGTAGTTATGGAAGTTGGTAAGAAGTATTTTGAAGAGCTTATCGACGAGATGAAGGAGAGCAGAGGAGTTACTCAGGACGTAGATCTTACTGCTGAGGATCTTAAGGAGCTTGCTGGTCAGTTCAAGGCTGAGTACAAGAGCAAGATCGGTGAGGACTTCCCAGATGATCCTAAGGTTCAGCTTATGGGTGCTGTAAAGGCCGTATTCCGTTCATGGGACAACCCAAGAGCTAACGTATATAGAAGAGATAATGATATCCCATATTCATGGGGAACTGCTGTAAACGTACAGTCTATGGCATTCGGTAACATGGGTGATGACTGTGGTACTGGTGTTGCTTTCACAAGAGACCCAGCTACAGGTGAGAAGAAGCTCATGGGTGAGTTCCTTACTAACGCACAGGGTGAGGACGTTGTTGCCGGTGTTCGTACTCCAATGCCAATCGCTCAGATGGCAGAGAAGTTCCCAGCTGCATTTGCTCAGTTCCAGGAGGTTTGTAAGACTCTTGAGAACCACTACAGAGATATGCAGGATATGGAGTTCACTGTAGAGAACGAGAAGCTTTATATGCTTCAGACTAGAAATGGTAAGAGAACTGCTCAGGCTGCTCTTAAGATCGCTTGTGACCTTGTTGATGAGGGAATGAGAACTGAGGAAGAGGCTGTTGCAATGATCGACCCACGTAACCTTGATACACTTCTTCACCCACAGTTTGATGCTGCTGCTATTAAGGCTGCAACTCCAATGGGTAAGGGTCTTGGTGCATCACCTGGTGCTGCTTGCGGTAAGGTTGTATTCACAGCTGAGGATGCTGTAGCTTGGGATGCAAAGGGCGAGAAGGTTGTACTTGTTAGACTTGAGACTTCACCAGAGGATATCACTGGTATGAAGGTTGCTCAGGGTATCCTTACAGTACGTGGTGGTATGACTTCACACGCTGCCGTTGTTGCTAGAGGTATGGGTACTTGTTGTGTATCTGGTTGTGGTGATATTAAGATGGATGAGGAGAACAAGAAGTTCACTCTTGCTGGTAAGGAATTCCACGAGGGAGATTTCATCTCAATTGATGGTTCAACTGGTAACATTTACGATGGTATTATCCCAACTGTTGATGCTTCTATCGCTGGAGAGTTCGGTAGAATCATGGCTTGGGCTGATAAGTATAGAACACTTAAGGTAAGAACTAATGCAGATACTCCAGCTGATGCTAAGAAGGCTCGTGAGCTTGGAGCAGAGGGTATCGGTCTTTGCCGTACAGAGCATATGTTCTTCGAGGAAGACAGAATTGCTGCATTCCGTGAGATGATCTGTTCAGATACAGTAGAAGAGAGAGAAGCTGCACTTGAGAAGATTCTTCCATATCAGCAGGGAGATTTCGAGGCACTTTACGAGGCACTTGAGGGTAACCCAGTTACTATCAGATTCCTTGATCCACCTCTTCATGAGTTCGTTCCTACTGAGGAAGCTGACATCAAGAAGCTTGCTGACGCTCAGGGCAAGAGTGTAGAGGATATTAAGGCAATCATCGACTCACTCCATGAGTTCAACCCAATGATGGGTCACAGAGGATGTCGTCTTGCTGTTACTTATCCAGAGATCGCTAAGATGCAGACTAAGGCTGTTATCAGAGCTGCTATCAATGTTCAGAAGGCACACGCTGATTGGACAGTTAAGCCAGAGATCATGATTCCACTTATCTGTGATGTTAAGGAGCTTAAGGTAGTTAAGAAGATGGTAGTTGACACTGCTGAGGCTGAGATCGCTGCTGCAGGCGTTAAGTTAGAGTACGAGGTTGGTACTATGATTGAGATCCCAAGAGCTGCTCTTACAGCTGATGAGATCGCTGCAAACGCAGACTTCTTCTGCTTCGGTACTAACGACCTTACTCAGATGACTTACGGTTTCTCAAGAGATGACGCTGGTAAGTTCTTAGATGCTTACTATGATTCAAAGATCTTCGAGAACGATCCATTTGCTAAGCTTGACCAGACAGGTGTTGGTAAGCTTATGGAGACAGCTATTAAGCTTGGTAAGCCAGTTAACAACAAGCTTCACATTGGTATCTGTGGAGAGCACGGTGGAGATCCTTCATCAGTTGAGTTCTGCCACAAGATTGGTCTTGATTATGTATCATGTTCACCATTTAGAGTACCAATTGCTAGACTTGCTGCTGCACAGGCTGCTATCGCTAGTAAGTAGGATATTGTTAACGAAAGTTAATATCTATTGATTAGTATATAGAAGATTTATAGGTCCCTATACTTCCATTATGGAGGTGTAGGGACTTTTTTGTTTTATAGTATAGAACGGAATAAATAATCAGTATTACTGATTCAGTAAAAGGGTATTAATAGAATTATTGAAAAATATGTTGGAGAGATATATAATGATTGTTGATAAAATTGAAGTTAATAAATATTATGGAGGAATAAAATGAATATGGGGAATCAAGGAAATAACAATCCTTTTGGTATGAAAATAACGGATCCTGAATTGGTTCGAAAAATATGTGAAGGTGGTATGGAGAGTCTTAGCCCAGATGATATTAATATGATTGGTTTAGGGATAAAAAATGATCAGATGTTTATGGGAGATGAAAGTCAGGCGAATTTAGAGGGGGTCAACATACTTAGATATAAAACAGCTGAAAGTGAACAAATAGGACCATCACCACTTAGTCGAGGAATGGTAGGATATATTGCATTATTATTTGTGGTGTTTGTTGCGTTAAGTGTTGTAGGTATTGCCTGCAGTAATACGTTTTTACCATCTTTAACAAATAAAGATATGGTCTTTTTATCATTTGCTTTTACAGCGGGATTAGGAATATGTTTGAGCGAATTCCGTACCGCATCTGTAGCAAAGAAATATATGACAGAACGTGTTCAGGGAAGATGTATATCTCAAGAACGCGCTTCTGGAAGTGGGAAATATAATCAAAAGAGATCAATTTATGAATATACATATAATAATCAGGTCTATCGAAGCTATGAAAAAGTCTATGCTAATAAAGGTTATGCAGAGGTGGGCGAAGTACGAGAACTTATGATTTCACCAGAAAATCCTCGATTCATATATGATCCTAAGGCTTCTAATGCGCGAAAACTCGGTCACATTATGATTGGTATGATTTTTATTGGTATTGTTGTAGTTATTGTAGTTTCTGTATATATAAACGGTTAGTAAGAGTTCCTATACTTCTGTGATAGAGGTATAAGGATTTTTGTTCAAATAAATAAGCGTAAAAGATAATCATTATGGCGTTATGAATAGTGATAATATTAGAAATATTGTAAAATGTATAGGCTAGAAATAAAATGAACTAAAAACAAATTTTATACGAGGTAAGATGATAAGTGGAAACAAATAGATTAAAAGTTATCAATGGTGATAATATGAAGTATATAGCTGTGATTCCTATGGCTATAGGTCATTTTGTCAGTTATATGCAAACAGCGGGAGTAATAACAGATATGCGTTGGTGGATGAATGTCCTGGCTTATGGAGCATTATTTGCACCTGTTGTATTTTTCTTCTTTATTACAGAAGGTTTTAAATACACTCGTTCAAGAAAAAAGTATGCATTGCGGTTATTGATATTTGCAGTAATAACTCAAATTCCATATTGTCTTGCGGTCAATGGAACTCTTTTGACTATTGAATTTTTCTTGAATTTGAATGTAATATTTACCTTGTTTTTTGGTCTTGTCACATTAATGGCTTGGGAAAGTGGATGGAAACTACCAGTTAGAATTATTGCAGTTATATTTATAGATGTCTTAACCTGTGTGTTGGGATGTGAATGGATGATTTTTGGAGTACTGATTATATTAGGACTTCATATATTTAGGGATAATTCTAAGATAAGATTTATATGGTTTTTTGTATGTATTTTTTGTTTAAATCTTCTATTGAACGGACTGTTTCTTTCTATGACATTTTGGGTAGGGTTTTTAGTTCAGTTATTTGCTTACTTTATGATGACAATCTGTTATAATGGGAAAAAAGGCAAACATCCCAAAGTTGCTAAGTGGTTTTTCTATATATTTTATCCGATGCATTTTATGATTATTTACATAGCGCAGATGATTTTTGCTTGAATGATTAATTTTTGAGAATTGTTTATTATATGTGAAAAGTCTCCATACCGATTAAATTAAGGTATAGGGACTTTTTATATTTTTACCATTTCATTACTTTTTGATGTTATAATGATTAATGATATTGTAGAAAGGAATGAAAATCGTATGGCAAATATACTTGTTGTAGAGGATGACCGTCATATCAGCGAGCTTGTAAAGCGTAATTTATCCTTAGTTGGACATATATGTACATGCGTTTATGATGGTTTAAGTGGATTAGATATATTGGAGAAGCAATCTTTTGATTTGATTTTACTTGATGTGATGTTACCGGGAGTGTCAGGCTTTGAATTTATAACTAAGGTATCAGGCACACCTATTATATTTGTAACTGCAAAGGGTAACTTAGAGGATCGCTTACAGGGTTTATCTCTAGGGGCGGAGGATTATATAGTAAAGCCTTTTGAGATGCTTGAGCTTATTGCTAGAATTAATGTGGTGTTACGTCGTAGTGAACGCGATGAGGTTATACAGATAGGTGATGTTCAGGTTGATTTAAAAAAACGTGTAGTATCTCGTAATGGACAAGAGATTGTTCTAACACCTCAAGAGTTTTCCTTGTTAGAGGTGTTGATTCTTAATAAGAATATTGCCCTTTCAAGAGATAAGCTGCTTGAATTAGCTTGGGGGTATGATTATATGGGTGATACCAAAACTGTTGATGTACATATTCAGAAGCTTCGTAAGAAGCTAGGACTTGAGAATGAAATTCGTACCATTACAAAGCTTGGATACCGTCTTGAAATATAGGAGAAATAAATATGAAATTATGGCAAAAGGTTTATCTGGTTACAATTACTCTTTTTGTTGTGCTGCTTAACGTTGGTATGTATGTTGTCTTTGAGCTTACTTACCAAAAGGATATAGCTGTAGAACAAAAGCAGGCTGAAGCACAGTATAATATATTAACTAATGGCTTAATTAGAAGCATTGATAGTCTGTATCAACAGGGTGATGTAACAGATGCAAAGCTACAACGAGTTATAAGTAGCTTTGAAGGGTATTATGATGATGAAATCTTCCTGACACTTTGGAGAGGTGAAAACTGCGTATATCCAAAGAATGCTGATGTATTACGTGATTGGAGTACGGATGCAGGTAATAATCAGCTTATATTAGAAGGCAAAGACATAATGTCAGTAACTGTGCAGGGAATACTGTATGAGGGAGAGGATATCCTTTATCTGCGTTACGAAAAAGAACTGACAGAGCTTGCTGATGTATGGGATAAGCTTCAGATAAAATACATAGTAATTAGTCTTGTATTTTCTTTTATTTTGGCAATCATACTTTTCATTGTTTTGCGAAAAACCATGAAGCCTATTGATGAATTGACTCAGGTTGTTGATAATATGGCAGATGGTAATATGGAAAGTCGAGCGTCAGAGCAGGGCAATGACGAGATTGCTACATTGGGAAAGCATTTTAACCAAATGGCAGATAAGATTCAGGAAAATATAGAGCTTATCAGGCAAGAATCAGATGCAAAACAGGAGTTTGTTGATAATTTTGCTCATGAGCTAAAAAGTCCCTTAACCAGTATATATGGTTTTGCTGAGTATATTCAAAAAGCAAATGTATCAGAAGAAGAGAAGATGCAATGTATGGAATATATTATGGCAGAGAGTAAGAATCTGTTGCAGTTATCATATACTATGCTTGACATGGCGAAGATAAGAAATGAGGAGTTTAGTGTTGAAGAATTCGATTTATGTGAAGTTGAAGAACAGATAAACAGTCGAATGACTTCTATCTGTGTGGAAAGAGAAGTTACACTTAGTAGTGATATATGCGTACAGAAAATTAATGCTAATAAAGTATTATTTATTAGTCTTATATCTAATCTGGTTCAAAATTCCATATATGCCTGTGAAAATGGTGGACAGGTTTCCTGGGGAATTGATGAAATGAATAATACAGTAAGATTGTATGTAAAAGACAATGGTTGTGGGATGACAGAAGAACAACTTAATCGAGTTAAAGAACCTTTTTACAGGGTTGATAAGGCAAGAAGTAGAGAGGAAGGAAGAACCGGACTTGGTCTTGCAATATGTGCTGAGATAGTAGAATATCATAAGGGTCAGATGGAAATTCAATCGGAGATGGGTAAAGGTACTAATATTTTTGTTAAATTTCCTGTAAAGTTTACCGTTTGATTACTTTTTCTTTATTGTGTGGTGATAATAATGCTTTATTCTATACCTACCATGGTAAATATAGAACAAAAAAGGAGAAATTAATATGAGAAAGAAAAAGGGAATAATTATTACATTAGCAATGGCTGGTCTTATTTCTGTAGGCGGAGCAGTAGGGTTACATGCAAGTATGGAGCGTAATATGAATGAGAAGCAGGTAGCTCAGGTAGAACGTAAGCAGGAGATGTCTCAGGAAATAAATCAGGAAGATGTTAATTTAGAGGAAACTGATGAGAAAGTAAATAATCTAAATAATATTGATCAGAGTAATGCTACACAGGACGAAAATACAGAAAATATAAAGGCTGATACTGTTAATCAGACTTGGAATAATGAGGAAAATATTTATGTTCCTGAGGGTGCTGAAATTATATCTGATAATGAGTTGGGTTGTGAAATAGTATGGGATAATTGCAATATATCATACATGCATTATTCATATGAAACTGAAGAAGATCTTGGATTAGGAAAGCTAAAGCCCATAATTGATTCGGCAGTTAAAAAATATGCAGGTGAGGATTTAGGTCCATGTGATATGCAAATTTTTATCGAATCACCTCATGATGAAGGTATGGAAACACAGGAAGTGCAGGGGGACATAGATGCGATAATTGCAAATTGTGAGGATGGTGAGACTTGTGAAATAAAAACTGAAGATGGAGAAATTTATGAGATAAAAAGCTATGATGGAGAAGTTGACGTGACAATGATTGGTGTTGATGAAAGTGAATCTATGCCGGAAGATGTTCACGATATCTACTACTTGGATTCAAAATGCTATCAGGTTCATATTCTAACTGAAAGTGATAGATATGATATATGGATTGACAGTGTAACAGGTCTAGTTACTGTATTTAATCATGAGGATGAAGATTTAGGTACATTTACCAATGGTTGGGATGTGAATAGTGTAGCTGATGTAGTGTATGAGGTTTCTTCTGACGAACAAAAGGAATATGATGCAATTATAGATAGTTTTATTGCTGATGAATTAAAATTAGGTACTGTTGAAAAATTTTATGCACAGGATATGGGTGTAAGCTATTTTGGTACTAGTGGCAATAATGTACGTGCTTATTACAATGTAATCTGTAAGACTACTGATGGTGCCGTTGTTGAAGTGACTTTCGATATTGGGGAGAAGAAGGTTACTTCATTTAGAACAAGTGTAAACTACTTGTCAAATTAATATAGGTCTTATAGGAAGGCTATTTGGATTTATTCAAATAGCCTTTACTTCTTATAACAATATTGTATGATAATTTTGAGATAATATATTTTTTGCATAAATATTATGTATTTTTGCCACATATTTCCTCAAATACCTTGACCTATTAGTTTGTTATTTGGTAATATTATGTTAATTGTATAACTAAATTTGAGAAAGTATATTTTCGCAAATATACGGGAGGCTATAATGACACCAAGGAAGAGAGTGGCACTTCTATTAGGACATGTAGAAGAAAGTTATCAAAGTACATTTATAAAGGGATTTTTTGAGCAGATGTTTTCATATGATTATGATGTCTGCGTATTTGCTATGTATAATAAGTATCAGGAAACTGTTGAGAGAGAACAGGGTGAGTCTGTGATTTTCTCTTTAGTTAATCCTGCTCTTTTTGACGGAATTGTAATACTTTCTGATACAATACAAACTCCTGGTTTGGCGGAAAAATTAGAAGAAAGATTTAAAGAGAATTATAGTGGTCCGGTTGTATGTGTGGATAAGCAGAGCAAGTATTATCCAACTCTTATTACTGACCACTATTTTGTGTGCAAAAAACTTGTAGAACATCTTATAGTGGAGCATGGTTATAAGGATATTGCTTATTTGACAGGTAAGGAAGAGCATATTCATTCACAGGAAAGACTTAAGGCATATAAGGATTGTATGAATGAGTATAATCTGCCAATTAATGAAAATAGAATATTCTATGGCGATTTCTGGTATGGATGTGGAGAAAATGTTGTTAAGAAGCTTTTGATAGATGAGAATGGTTTACCAGAAGCCATAGCTTGTGCTAATGACTGTATGGCTATAAGTGTTGCTATAGCCTTAGAAGCATACGGATTGAAGGTTCCAGAGGATATTGCTGTTATAGGCTATGATTCTACTGAGGATGGAAGAAAAAGTCCAAGTCCTCTTACCTCTGCGCCTATTCCAGCTAAGGAGAATGGTATTAATGCTGCTGGTAAAATCTATTCATTAATTAATGGTAGTGAATTTGAACCATATAAGGCTGAGAATGAGCTGTTTATTGGTAATAGCTGTGGTTGTAAGAATTTTAATAGTCATTGGGTTTCTGGTTTACGTAGTAGCTGGAAGACCATAGATTCTCAAGAAAAATTCAATTCTAGATTTAATTGTTTTATTGATGATCTTATATCTAAATCTAATTTTAAGGACTTGATTAATACTATTTTTGCAGCAATGCATCACTTGGGAGATTATGAGAGCTTTTCTTTGTGTCTTAATTCACAATGGATGGATTCTGAAATGTTACATAGTAATGAAACAAAATGGGATGGATATTCTGAGGAAATTTTACCAGTTTTAAGCTGTAAAAGAGATGGTTCATCTAATAAGATAACTTATTCTAATACCTTTGATAAAGATACATTACTTCCTGAATTGTATGAAGAAAGAGAAAATCCATCGGGGTTTTATTTTACGCCACTTCATTTTGAGGAGCGATGCTTGGGATATGCTGTTCTTAGCTATGGTGGTGAGGTTAGAACATATTCTGAGGTATATTGGGAATGGCTTAGGAATATCATGCAGGGATTGGAGTGTTATCGACGCTTTGATTCGGTTAGATATTTGTACCAGCAGTTAGAAGCAAATCAAACAAGAGATAATCTCACAGGTCTATATAATTATCAAGGAATGCTTCAAAAATTTGAAAACATTTCTGGTAAGTATGTTGGGGCAATAGCTGTAGATATTCGTGGCTTGGCTGATATTAATGATAAGCATGGTCGTGCTCAGGGTAATTATGCAATTAAGACTGTGTCTACTATTCTTAAAGGCTTGGTTGAACGAGGACTATGTTGTGTTCTTGGAAATGGTGAATTTGTAGGTGTAGAACTCTATGATTCGGATGTATTCGATGAGCAAATATATATAATTAAGGATGATTTAATTAAGCAGGTTGAGGAAGTAAGTGGGTTACCATTTAATCTTTCGGTTTATGTTGGTTGTGGATATTCTTATGTTTCAGAGGTTAAAGATTTAGAGCATTTGATTAATACAACAGTAGCTCAAAAGAATGGTAATAAGATTGCTGAACAGAAGATTAAGAATAGAGATACTTTAACAGATGAAGAGTTTAAGGAAATGATGGCGGTTCAAGATATTATGGATAATAACCGTTTGATATATCATTTCCAGCCTATAGTTAATGCTAAAACAGGTGATATTTATGCCTATGAGGCATTGATGCGTGCCGATGTTGAACAATTCATTTCACCTCTTACTATAATAAAATATGCAGATTATATGGGAAGACTCTATGATATAGAGAAGCTTACCTTCTTTAATGTGCTTAAACATATTCGTGATAATGAAAATCTATTTGACGGCAAAAAGGTGTTTATTAACAGTATCCCTGATAATAGATTACAGGGATATGATGCTGACGAATTGACAGTAGAATTGGAGAAGTATTCTGCAACTGTGGTTGTTGAGCTTACAGAGCAGGCTGAGCTTCCTGATGCTGAGCTTACCTTGATGAAGAAGGAATATGCGTCTATGGGTATAGAAACCGCAGTAGATGATTATGGAACAGGATATTCAAATGTAACTAATCTACTTAGATATATGCCTAATTATGTTAAAATAGACCGAATGCTTTTATCTGAGATTCAGGATAGTCCACAGAAGCAGCATTTTGTACGAGAGATTATTGAGTTTGCTCATAATAATGATATTATGGCTTTGGCAGAGGGTGTAGAGACTAACGAGGAGCTCCAGATGATTATTGCACTTGGTGTTGATCTTATTCAGGGATATTATACTGCCAGACCATCTCGAGAGATATTAACTGCCATTGATAAGGATGTTAGAGAAGAGATAGCTCGTTATCATAGACAACTTATGCTTGGTAATGGAAGTAAAATATATGTTGCTGGTAAAGAAAGTAGAATTCATCTGGCAAAATTAGTTACTGACAAGTATTCAATTATTGAATTTGTACCAGATAATATTGTTCATAAGGATATTACATTAACTGGTATATCTGGTGTTGTTTCTAATGTTATTTTAGAAATCAAGGAAGGATACAAAGGAAGAATTGTGCTTGAAAATGCTAGCTTTGCATCAGGTAAGAACAGTGCATGTATTAATATAGAGGAAAATTGTAATGTAACACTTGTTCTCAAGGGAGAAAATTTCCTTAATGATGGTGGTATACGTGTTGCAGATAATTCAATTCTTACTATAGAAGGTGAAGGAGATATTTCAATAAATAGTGAGAAGGATAATTATTTTGGTATTGGAAATGATGTTGATTCAAAACATGGTAGTATAATATTTGACCAAGATGGATGCGTTGATGTTAGATGTAATGGTGCCAAGGGCGTTGGAATTGGTTCTGGTTTAGGTGGACTAATTGATATTAGAAAAGGGAAATACATAATTGAATTGACAGGTGAAGAGGGCGTAGGAATTGGAACAAGATCGGGAGATATTAACATAGGTATAGCTATGTGTAATATGAACCTTAAGATTGTTACAACTAATAATGTTGGTATAGGTTCTATGTATGGAAATGTAGATGTTAATATATCACATATTCTTCTCCAGAGTATGTACGGTGGTACTTTTAGTGCTGGTATAGGAACTCTATATGGTCAAGATAGCAAGATTGAAGTTGCTAATTCCAATATTAATATGAATCTTCGTGCCATTGAAATATCAGCAATTGGTTCTGCAAAGAGTTCGTCTGTATTTGATGCAAAAGAATGTGCGTTCAATATAAAGGGTGAAGGTAGAGCAGCCTTAGCATTTGGTAATTCCAATAATAATTGTAAACTTAGGTTTTTAGATTGCGATGTTGATTCAGATATAAAATCTAATCTTGAAACAGATATAGGTGCACAAGAGTCTGATATTGCTATTTATAATGGTAGAATAAAATTTATGCTTAATGATGTTGAGGTACCAAGACAAATCAGACATGAAGGTTTATAGTATATTTATTGGATAGGTTTACATAATGAAAAGTGACATAAAATGGGATATATTATTAAGAATAAGGACTACAGGCTGGGATTCCTCTAATGCTGATATGCACCATTTTCCCTATGAACCAACAGATTATAGAGTTTTAGAACGTCTAGCTGAAAGTGGTTATATTGGTAAGAAAAATGTATTGGTGGACTATGGCTGTGGTAAGGGTAGAGTGGATTATTATCTATCCTATGAAACAAAATGTAAGTCAATTGGCGTAGAATTTGATGAAAGAATTTATAATCAGGCAGTAGATAATATGAATCATGCTGTATCTAAGAACAAAGTGTTCTTTCATCATGGTGCAGCTGAGGAATTTGAACCACCTGTCACTGTTGATAGGTGTTATTTCTTCAACCCATTTAGTACAGAAATATTGAAGAAGGTAATTGCTAGGATAATGGATTCCTACTATGAAAAGCCTAGAGAAATATTTCTATTTTTCTATTATCCATCAGATCATTATATATCATATCTTATGACAGAGAATAATCTTGAGTTTTATGATGAGATAGACTGCACAGATCTTTTTGAGGATTATAATAAGCGTGAAAGAATAATGATTTTTCGAATAATTTAAGGAGGCTTATTGCTATGAAGGATAATAATACAATAACTAGAAACAGTATGTTGGCACAGAAGATTATTAAGGGCTTAGAGTCTAGAAATATGTGTGGATATTATGCGAAGGATAAGTCAGAAGCACTTTCCAAGGCCTTAGAACTAATTCCAGAAGGTTCATCTATAGGTTGGGGTGGATCAATGTCTGTTAGTGAAATTGGTCTGCGAGATGCAGTGTTAAATGGCAATTATGAGGTGTTTAACCGTGATATCTGTCAAACACCAGAGGAAAAAAGAGAAGTAGAGCTTAAAATTTTTGGTTGTGATTATTTCCTGTGTAGTAGTAATGCCATAACAGAAGATGGAATTCTTGTTAATATTGATGGTAATTCAAATCGTGTGGCTGCTATAGCTTATGGACCAAAGAATGTTATTATGATAGTTGGAATGAATAAGGTTGCAAAGGATATTGAATCAGCCATTTCCAGAGCTAGGAATATTGCGGCTCCTATTAATGCACAGAGATTTCCTTTAGATACACCATGTAAACATAACGGTTCCTGTGCAAATTGTAAGTCTAGGGATACTATATGCTGTGAATTCTTAATTACTAGATATTCCAGACATGCTAATAGATTTCATATTATTTTGGTTGATGAGGAACTAGGGTATTAAGTTTGTTTTAAAGGGGAGCGTTGCTCCCTTTTTTATATTTTAATTAATTGATTATTAATTAGTTTTTAATTTAGATTTTATTGTACTTTCATTGCATTTATGTAGCATAAATATTATAATTATAGATAGTTATCTGGTTGTTTTTGGTGAGAGGAATAATATATGAGCAAATCAAAGGATAAGAGAATTAAAAAATATAATAGAAAACGTATATGGCCATCTATAGTTGGATTATTCGTTATTTCGGTTTTATTTGTTGGAATTGTTTCGGCTAGTTTGGCTTTATATACTTTAGATATAATTGATAGGAAGTTAAGTGAGTCATATAACCTTTCATATAAGATTTCAGAATATATGATGTCTGATGGTTTGGAGAGTATTACTCAGGAGGAACTTGACCAATATATTGAGATAAGTGATTCTATTCTTGCGGTTTCTGTATTGGATGAAGACAAAGAGGTTGTATGGTCTAATAATACATATAAACCTAATTTAAATGATTCCTTAACGTACTTTGATCAAACAGACGTTTTTGAAGATGGTTTTGAGGTTATTCTACATTATGACGAGGGTAGTGTATTCGAAAGGAATGGGGATAAGGTTGAGATATCTGATGATTTCAATCAAACTTTAGTTCAACAATTAAAGAAAGTTAATGTTGAGGAAGCACTTTCCAAAAGAAATGTTTCAATATTTAGCATTGAATTGTGGCATGTGATTCAATATGATAATTATACCATTTTGGTGCTGAACGATATTGTATTGATGAATAATGACTTGTATATGGTAATTATCATTTTTGGAATGATGATTATAATGATTTTGATTTTTGTAATATATTATATATCATCAATTGTTAGTGTTGCCAGAAGTCAGCATAAGATAACTAAAATTTTATATACTGATATGGTTACAGGAGGGTATAATTGGCTTTATTTCACTAAGAAAGGTGATAAGCTTTTAAGAAGAAATCATGGTAGATTCAACTATGCAATGATAAATTTACGCATGGAAAAATATAGAAGCTTTTGTACTTGCTTTGGTGTAAAAGAGGGCGAGGAATTATTGGAGAAATTCTATATTGCATTAAATAAAAATATGAGAAAAAAGGAACTAATTGCTCATCATGATGAAGCAGATTTTGGCTTACTTCTTACTTATTATAATGAGGAGGATTTAATAGCTAGAATAGATAAATTAGAAGAAATTCTAAATGCAGTTATGCCAAATATTAAGATGTATTTTAGATTTGGTATGTGTTTGGCTGACAATAATGATCATGAGGTTGATAGTCTTTATAATAATGCTACCACAGCATTGGAACTTCACCCTGAAGATTCAGAAGAGAAGATTGCTTCTTATGATATAGAGATGAAGAAACAACAGCTTTGGGAGCGAAAGGTTGAGAATGATATGGATAAGGCCCTTGTTACTAATCAGTTCAAGCTTTATCTTCAACCTAAGTACAGTACAAAAGAAGAGCAACTTGCAGGAGCAGAGGCTTTGGTTAGATGGATTCATCCTACAGAAGGTTTTATCCCTCCAAACAAATTTATACCTATTTTTGAAAATAATGGATTTATTCTTCAATTGGATGATTATATGATAGAACAGGTTGCTATACAACAGTCAAAATGGCTTCAGGAGGGTCGTCAGTTATTTCCTATATCTGTAAATGTATCTAGAGCTCATTTTACAAGAGAAGATCTTGCTGAGCATATTTGTAAAATTGTAGACAAGTATAATGTTCCACATGAATTTATAGAGCTTGAGTTAACAGAAAGTGCTTTCTTTGATGATAAGTATGTGCTTATAGATACTGTTAAACAGCTTAAGGATTATGGTTTTGTTGTTTCTATGGATGATTTTGGTGCAGGTTATTCTTCACTTAATTCATTGAAGGAGCTTTCTATTGACGTGCTTAAAATTGATGCTGACTTCTTCCGAGGTATAGATTCTGTGGATAGAGGAATGCTTATAGTTACAAAGGTTATAGAGCTTGCTAAGAAGCTTAATATGAAGATTGTTGCTGAGGGTATAGAAAGCAGAGAACAGGTTGATTTCCTTGCCACACAGGATTGTGACCTTATACAGGGATATTATTTTGCAAAACCTATGTCGGTAGATGAATTTGAGGAAAAATACAATTAGGAGACTTAAATAATGGACACGTATTCAATACATAACGAGCATAATATGGAAACCCTCCGTAATGGAATGAAGGACGGTATTCCTATAGCATTAGGATACTTAGCGGTATCCTTTTCTCTTGGTATAGCTGCTAAAAATGTTGGTCTAACTCCAGCACAAGGATTTTTGGTTAGTATATTATGTAATGCATCTGCAGGTGAATATGCAGGGTTCACTTCTATAGGTGCTATGGCAGCTTATCTTGAAATAGCCCTTGCCACCCTTGTAGCAAATGCTAGGTATATGCTTATGAGCTGTGCAATGAGTCAAAGACTTGATCCAAAGATGCCATTCTTTCATAGATTTACTATGGCTTTTCATGTGACTGATGAATTGTTTGGAATAGCTATTGCAAGACCAGGATACTTAAATCCATATTATTCATATGGAGCAGCTCTTATAGCTTCTCCTGCATGGGGAATAGGTACTATGCTTGGTGTTATAGCTGGAAATATTCTTCCGGTCAGATTGGTTAGTGCATTTAGTGTTGCGCTTTATGGAATGTTCTTAGCGGTTATTATTCCGCCAGCAAGAAAGAGTAAAATAGTAGCGGGATTGATAATAATATCCTTTGTGCTTAGTTATCTTGCGTCCACTTTACCGGTTGTCAGTGCTATGTCAGAAGGAACAAGAACAATTATTCTTACTGTTGTTATTGCATCAGTTGCTGCGTTAATTTTTCCTGTTTCAGTTGAGGGAGAAGAGGAGGTAGCTTGTGATGAATAATTATGTATATATATTAATAATGGCAGTTGTGACCTACGCTATTAGAGTTTTGCCACTTACACTTATTAAAGGTCAGATTAAAAATCGGTTTCTACAATCATTTTTATATTATGTACCATATGTTACCTTGTCGGTTATGACCTTTCCTGCAATAGTTCATGCTACACAGAGTACAGCTTCTGGTATAGCTGCATTAATTGTTGGAATTATAGTTGCGTGGATAGGCTTTGATTTATTTAAAACAGCAGTGTCTTGTTGCTTGATAGTGTTTATTCTTGAATTGTTTTTATAATGTTATTTGGGAGTATAGGGAGGATTGTATATTGGAGAATGTTAAGAAGAATTACAAGCGTGTAATAGTGCTACTTTTGATTACTACATTATATCTTATTGGATTGTATGTTATTTTTACATATTTTGATGATGCATATGATGATGTAAGTCAGGACGGTTTTGCCTTGGCACTATTCGGTGGATTTATTATAATAGGTGTTTTGTTAATATATCTTATGATGTATATATATGTGATTTTGGGTGTTCTAGCACTTGTATTCGCTACAATAGCAAGGTTTACTTATAAGGGTGAACCAAATAAGTTGGGTACTTATCGAGGATTTATGATTACAACATATGTATTTTTAATAATTATTGACGTATGTATGTTGCTGTTTAGTGGAGCTATGGCGGGTATAATAGGATTTTTGCTGGCTATAGGATATACAGTCTTCCTAGTAATTAATATGAGAGCTACATTTAAGTCAAATGTAGTAGATTATCCAGCGAATTATACATATTATAATCCTAATATGTACTATAATCAGAATGTAAATTACAACAGTCAAGCATATGATAATCAAAATTATAATAATCAAAATTATAATAATCAGAACTATACTTAGAATTAAAAGTAGAAGTAAAATTTATTTATACTAATCCATAATGATAGTTTAAATTGTAAAATATATCCGCATAAGATTTAGGTTTAAAATATTTGCCTGATTTATGCGGATTTTTTATATAAAAGCTATTGAGAAATGTGTTAATAAAGGATATAATAAATTATGTATGTAAAATAATGGGTTAAGTATGTCTTGACATATACTAATATATTTACTTGGAGGACATTATGTCAGAACAGTTAAGAAATGAAATTGAAAGAAGAAGAACCTTTGCAATTATATCTCACCCGGATGCAGGTAAAACTACACTGACCGAAAAGTTTTTGCTTTATGGTGGTGCTATTAATACAGCTGGTTCGGTAAAGGGTAAGGCAAATTCAAAATATGCTGTGTCAGACTGGATGCAGATAGAGAAGGATAGAGGTATTTCTGTTACATCATCAGTATTACAGTTTAATTATGATGGTTACTGTATTAATATTCTGGATACACCAGGACATCAGGATTTCTCAGAGGATACCTATCGTACTCTTATGGCTGCCGATTCGGCAGTTATGGTTATTGATGCGTCTAAGGGTGTTGAGGCGCAGACAATTAAACTTTTTAAGGTTTGTGTTATGAGACATATTCCTATATTTACATTTATTAATAAGATGGATTTAGAGGCAAGAGATTCATTTGAGCTTCTTGATGAGATAGAAAAAGTACTTGGAATCAGAACCTGTCCTATTAACTGGCCTATTGGCTCTGGTAAGAGATTTAAGGGAGTATATGACAGAGAAACTAAGAATGTTTCTATGTTTACTGCTGTTTCTGTCGGTGGTGCAAAGAGTGCTGCTAAGGAAGAATATAGTGTAGATGATCCTAAGCTAAAGGATGAAATAGGAGATGAGCTATACAATCAGCTTATTGAAGAGATTGAACTTCTTGATGGTGCATCTGATGAACTTGATCAAGAACTTGTGGATAAGGGTGAATTGTCTCCGGTATTCTTTGGTTCGGCACTAACAACATTTGGTATAGAGACATTTTTGGAACATTTCCTTAAGATGACCCAGTCACCTCTTCCAAGAGAGTCTAATGAGGGTGCTATTGATCCTATGAATGATTTCTTCTCTGGCTTCGTATTTAAGATACAGGCCAATATGAATAAGGCACATCATGATAGAATAGCATTTATGCGAATTTGTTCAGGAAAATTCGATGCTACAAAGGATGTGTACCATGTTCAGAGTAAACGTAAGATGAAGCTTTCACAGCCACAGCAGATTATGGCTCAGGATAGAAAAATTATAGATGAAGCCTATGCTGGAGATGTTATTGGTATATTTGATCCAGGTATTTTTTCAATAGGAGATACTATAACGGTACCTGGAAAGAAGTTTGAATATGAAGGTATACCAACCTTTGCACCTGAACATTTTTGTAGATTGGTTCCTCTTGATTCTATGAAGAAGAAACAGTTTATGAAGGGGGTAACCCAGATTGCCCAGGAAGGTGCTATACAGATTTTTCAGGATTATATGCTTGGTATGTCGGAGATTATAGTTGGCGTTGTAGGTGTACTTCAGTTTGATGTATTAAAATACAGACTAGAAAATGAATATGGTTGTGATGTTCGTATGGAACCATTGCCATATAACTATGTTAGATGGGTTAAGGATCCTACAACGGACTTGAATAAGCTTAGTAGGATAAGCGATTGTAAGAAGGTAAAGGATATGAAGGATAATCCACTTTTATTATTTGCAAATGAGTGGTCTATTCGTATCTTATTAGAACATAATGAGGGGTTAGAGTTAACAGATTTCCGTAAAAACTAGGGAGGAAAAGGTATATGATACTTATTGATACGCAAAAAGAAGAATTTGCCCGATTGAAAGACATAAGAATATTTGGTAAAGAAGAGGATGGCAATAAGTTTAATAAAGATTTTCTTGTAATAGGCTTGGGTGGAGCCGGAGGTAGAGTTGTATGTAATCTTAAGGGAATGCTTATGGATCAGATTAAGCCTGAGGATAATATTAATTTCCTCATGATTGACTCTGATATACCAGCTATGGAACAGTCTATTGAGGACAGTAAGGATGGTATAGGTCTTAATGCCCTTGAGATAATTAGTATTTACAGACCTAATTTGGATAATATATTGGAAAATGGTATTGAAAATAATCCAGTACATCCTAATCTTGCTAACTGGATGAGACCAGATTTTCCTAATATTACTTTAGGTCAGAATGGTGCTAATGGTAATCGTCAGATAGGTAGACTTATGTTTTCTAATGCATATGAGGATATGAGAATTCTCTTGTTTGACAAGGTTAAGGAAGCATATGAGCGTTCTCAGACTGGAAAGCTTGATGTAATTATTGTAACAAGTGTTGCAGGTGGTACAGGTAGTGGTATTGTTGCAGATGTTGCATATAACATAAGAGCTTTAGCTAAGGTTAAAAAGTGGCAGAATTTTAGAGTTGGTGGATGTTTACTTATGCCTGACTGTCATTTTGGTGCTCGTGCAATATATGATGATCCAGAGAAGGTTGCATTACTTAATGCAAATGGTTGTGCTACTCTTAAGGAGATTGATTACCTTATGAGAATTATGGATAAGCCAGATGGATTTATATCAGAGAGCACTACACATAGACTTTGCATGAAGGAAAATATCTTTGATGCTTGTTTGCTTGTCTCAGGTAAGAAGGATGAGCAGGGATATATACCTGATGGTATTATATTCAGTGATACAGCATATTTCTTGTACAAGCTTGCAACTAACAAATACATTGGCTCAGAGGTTATGGGCGAGGATAGAGAATTACTTCGTGATACCTTCTTTAAGAGGGATGCAAGAGGATATTATAAGGTTATTAATGAAGCAGATTATAAGGTGCCAATTAAGGAGATTGAAAATATATGTGAACATCAGCTTTTTGTTGAAGCATATAAGAGAATTCATGATCCTAGTGCTATGAAAACAGTAATTGATTTAACTATAGAAAAAGCATTGGCTGATATTAGAACCTTCTTAGTAGATAAACCTGGCACAGAGATTAATCTTGATCTTCCAGGACTTATAAAGGTTGGTCAGTATGAGAGACCTGTTTATAAGGATATTAAGAAGGGTACAGATAAATTCAGAAGTGGTATGGCTAGACAGCTTGGTGATATTAAGGCTGATGTGCCTATACTTATGAAATCTGTTAAGAATAAGCTAGTTCAAAGCTTAAGTGCAGAGATTGATAATACCATAAAGCATCATGGACCATTTATTGCCATGCATATGATTGGTGCTGAGGGTATAGTTGGATTAGAGAGTGATTCTGGTATGATTAAGGCTATAAGAGACTTAGAGCAGCTTCAAAGATCATATCAGCCTACAGGTGAATATAGTAGAATTATTGAATCTATTCAATCTATGGTGTCAAAGAAGCTTTTTGCTTTCCCTTCAGCTAAGAGAGAAGCAGAAAGTGGATATTACGATGCATGTAAGAAGGAGGCACTTGCATCAGAGAGAACAATCTTAGTTGATGGATTTGATTCTCAGGATGTGTTTGGAGATACAATTAGAATGCTTCGCCAAAAGGCAGAACGTCTTAACGACATTTATTCACAGTTTGATGAGGATTTGAAGATTGCAGTAGAAGATCTTGCAATAAGAGGGAAGAGAACGATTGATTATCTTCTTAAAGAGGCGAAACATAAGGAGTTTCTTCCTTCGGATTACATTACTGAGGCTCGTATTACTGAGGTTAAGAAGGGCATTATCGATATATATACAAGAAATGAAGCCAATATTGATAATGGTAGACCAATTGTTGTTAAGGATGTTTTGGAGAAAGTTTACAAAAATGCCTTAATTGGTATTGGTGTATACGCACCAGAAAAGCTTATATCTGTTGCTTTTTCAGAGAAGATACCTACACTTCAGGAGACAAATATTATGTTTGTTTCTCCAACTAATGATAGAAGAGAACAGATTATGGCAGATGTGGCAAATGCTTTTGTTGGTGGCTCAAAGGAGAAGACTCAGAAGAAGAAGCTTTGTTTAATTAAGGATTGTTATGAGACTGGACTTATTAATAAGAAGTACATTTCTCTTCCAGATGGTATGCCATATTTCAGTAAGGCTGTTAAAGAGTTATATGTTTCTGAACCTTATAATGAAAAAGAAGAAACAATCACTACTAATAAGGGCGAGCTTGAGATATCTGTAGATGATATGTATCTGGCAGTTCCGTTATCTGTACTTCAGTGCGCAGAGGAGATGCAGGAAGCATATGATAGGGTAGATTCTAGTATTTACTTTGGACTTCATACAGATGAGGTTAATAAGAATATGAGAGAATATGCTAATATAGTATAATTAAGATAGGCGGGATTTAATTTCCGCCTATTATTATAAAAAAGGAGACATTATGGCCAATAAATATTATGCAGTAAAGGTAGGTAAAACACCTGGTATATATAATTCTTGGGATGAGTGTAAAGCAAATGTTGATGGATATTCAGGAGCATTATATAAAAGCTTTAAAACATTACAAGAAGCGAAGGAATATATGGGTGTGGTGGAAAAATTAAGTATTGATAATGAAGCATCAGCAACAAATCTTGTTTCAGAGAAGCCATATGCCTTTGTAGATGGTTCTTTTAATCCAGCAACTAATGTATATGGTTACGGAGGATTTTTAATTGCTGATGGAAAAAAATATATATTAACCGGTTCAGGAGATGATCCTGAAATGTCATCTATGAGAAATGTGGCTGGAGAGGTTTTGGGAAGTCAGGCAGCTATGGAAAAAGCTATGGAGCTTGGATTAAAAGAGATTACAATATATTATGATTATGCTGGTATAGAAATGTGGGCATTAGGTAATTGGAAGAGAAATAAAAAAGGAACAATTGCTTATTATGATTTTGTAAATAGTATAAGACATAAGCTGGCATTATATTTTGTAAAGGTCAAAGGACATTCAGGTGTTGAGGGTAACGAGGAAGCGGATATCCTTGCAAAAAAAGCAGTAGGAATAGAATAGAAGACAAATAAACCCATGCTTTGCATGGGTTTTAATTTTTGTGTTTTAATATTTAAGAAGATAAAAAAGGAAGTTAATTAAACCAATAATTACAATTAATATAATAACGCTAATAAACCAATGACTAAAAAACAAACAAATAAATGCTGTAATGGCAAGCAATAAAAGCATACCTACAGTCATACCTGTTAGAGGCTTAATCATATTAGCATCCTTATGTGCAAGAACAAATATGGTTAAGTATATTGCACTATATATAACTATTAGTACCAATAATAGAAACATTTGACTCCCTTTCATATATTTTACTATTAAACTGAATTTTAACATAGGGTAAATGATAATTCAAGAAATTATGAGAAACAAGTTAAATATAGTAACTTGTTTTTTTATATCAAGTTAAATTCTATTTTAAAATAAAACAATATATAATTTTCAAAATATTGACAATTGACTAAAACTATGTCAAAATAGTTAAATAATTTACTCTCGTAACAAAAATATTTGTAGAAAATTACTTGATTAGAGTAAATTAATTATAATAATATATGGAGAACGAAAATGAAGCTTAATGTAGGTAATTTGTTTAAGAGAAAAGAAGCTGAAGGAACTGTTGTTGTAAATCTTAAAGATGCATCAAGTGTGACTACAAAGGAAGAAACGTCTCAGGTATCTACCGATGTATCTAATAATAAGAATGAATCAGAAATAATAGAGGAAACTACAACTACTTGTCCAAAATGTAAGCAGGTTTTTAGTAAGCAAGAAATCAAAGATAATCTTAATGTTTGTGTGGCATGTGGACATCATTATGTAATTTCTGCTGATAAAAGATTAAGAAATTTGGTTGATAAGGGTACATTTAAACCACTTAAATGTAAGGTTGCATTTACAAATCCACTAGAGTATCCGGATTATGAAGATAAGATTTTGTCTCTTCAGGAGAAGACAGGTCTTGATGAGGCGGTTTTGGCTGGAACAGCCAAGATTGATGGATATGATGCAGTTGTTGCTGTAATGAGCAGTAAGTTCCTTATGGGTAGTATGGGAATCGCGGTTGGAGAGAAAATTACTAATGCCGTTGAATATGCTGATAAGAAGAAATTACCTTTAATTATATTTACAGCTAGTGGTGGTGCTAGAATGCAGGAGGGTATTTTATCTCTTATGCAGATGGCTAAAACCAGTGCTGCTGTTGAAAAGTTTAATAATAATGGTGGATTATATATATCCGTACTTACTCACCCTACAACAGGTGGAGTAACAGCAAGCTTTGCTACTCTTGGAGATATTACCTTGGCTGAGCCAGAGGCTTTAATTGGTTTTGCTGGACCTAGAGTTATAGAGCAGACAATTGGACAAAAGCTTCCAGAGGGATTTCAGCGTTCTGAGTTTCTTCAGGAGCATGGCTTTGTCGATCAGATAGTGCCACGTGACAAGATGAGAGAAACTATAGCTCACATTCTTAGATTACACAGCAAGAGAGGTAAGTAAAGATGGTTAAAGAAATAGATGCTAAGATTATTGAAATTGATAACGAGATAGAAAAAATCAAAGCTGCAGAAGTGTTGGATGAAGCACAGCTTTATGTTTTAAAAAGACAAAGACATGACCTTATTAAGATGTGTAAGAATTTAGGACCTCATGATAAGGTTTACTTGGCTCGTCACAAGAAGAGACCTAAGGTTACCGACTATATTGAGAATATTTTTGAAGATTTCTTTGAACAACAAGGCGATGATCTTGGTAAAGAGGATGGAAGTATATATGGTGGAATAGCTATGTTTAATGGTGTTCCAGTGACAGTTATTGGACACAGAAAGGGGAATGATTTAGCAGAAAACCTTAAGTGTAACTTTGGTATGCCTGGTCCAGAAGGATATCGTAAGGCTCTTCGTCTTATGAAACAAGCTGAGAAATTTGGTAGACCAATTATTACGTTTATAGATACACCAGGTGCTTATCCGGGACTTGAGGCTGAGACAAATGGACAAGGAACCGCTATAGCAACTAACCTAGCAAAGATGAGTGCCTTAAAGGTACCGGTAATTGCTGTTGTAACTGGCGAAGGTAGCAGTGGTGGCGCTCTTGCAATTGGTGTTGCAAATAGTGTTCTTATGATGGAGAATGCAGTATATTCAATTCTTTCACCGGAAGGCTACGCTACAATTCTTTGGAAGGATTCTACTAGAAGCGATGAGGCCTGCGAGATGATGAAGCTTACAGCGCAGGATTTAAAAGGGTTTAATGTTATAGATGATATTATTCCTGAACCTGTTGGTGGTGCACATATTAATCCAAAGGCTGTGTACAAGACTGTTAGTAAATATTTGGCTAAGGAACTTTCAAAGTATGCAAAAATGGATGAAAATGATGTGAGTAAACATAGATATAAAAAGTTTAGAAATATTGATGCTGAATATTTAAAGTTAATATAAAAAATCCAGGTTTTTACTTGTGATAATAAATTAAGGAGACGTTATGCAAAATTTTAAAGGACTCCGCATTGTTGGTACAGGACATTATGCCCCTGATAATGTGGTGACAAATGATGATTTAAGTAAAATTGTTGATACTAATGATGAATGGATAACAAGTAGAACAGGTATTAGAAGAAGACACCATGTTACTACAGAGAAAAATCAAGATTTAGCTGTTGCAGCTGCTAAGATGGCACTTGAGAATGCAGGTATTGATAAGTCAGAGCTCGGCGTTTGCATATGCGCAACCGTAAGGGCAGATAACTTAACTCCATCTATGGCTTGTATGGTTCAAAGTATTTTAGGGCTTCCTGGCAATATGCCTTGCTTTGATATTAATGCAGCATGCTCTGGATTTATGTATGGAATTCAAATTGCAAGAGGTATTTTGTTACAAAGTGATAAGAAATACGGTCTTGTTATAGGAAGTGAAACCTTATCTAAGATTTTAGATATGACAGATAGAGGAACATGTATATTGTTTGGTGATGGTGCAGGAGCAGCTGTTATTGAATTAGCAGATAATAATTATTATTCTGTTCTTGGTTCAAAGGGAGATGATGTTGTATTACAGTGTCCTAATGAGCAGGGTGATAGATATGTATCCATGCTTGGTAGTGATGTGTTTAAGTTTGCTGTAAGCACAGTTCCTAAGACAATATTTGAACTATTGGATAAAGCAGGCGTTACTGCAGATGATATTGATTTATTCGTGTGTCATCAGGCTAATATGAGAATTATAGAATCAGTTGCTAAAAAATGTAAACAAAGCATTGATAAATTCTTTGTTAATCTTGATGAATATGGTAATACCTCATCGGCAAGTATACCTATTGCGTTAAGCGAGCTTAATCAGAAGGGAATGCTTAAGCCAGGCATGAAGATTATATGTGTTGGTTTTGGTGGTGGCCTCACCTGGGGTGGAGCTTACATTGAGTGGTAAGGAGAGTAAATATGAAGTTAAATGAGTTTTTAAATATTAAGTACCCTATTATTCAGGGAGGCATGGCTAATATTGCTACAGGTGAGTTTGCAGCTGCAGTGTCGAATGCAGGTGGTCTTGGACTTATTGCGTCAGGTGGATTTGATGCAGAAAGAATCAGAGAAGAAATTAATAAGTGTAGAGCATTAACTGATAAGCCATTTGGTGTTAATCTTATGCTTATGAATCCGGATGTTGATAATATTGCTAAGATGCTTGTGGAAGAAAAGGTAGATGTTATTACAACAGGTGCTGGTTCTCCAGAAAAGTATGTGGCAGATTGGAAGGCTGTTGGCACTAAGGTAATACCTGTAGTTTCAGGTGTTGCCCTTGCTAAGAGAATGGAAAAAATGGGCGTTGATGCTGTAATTGCTGAGGGTGGAGAAAGCGGTGGTCACGTTGGCGAGATGACTACTATGGCTTTAGTTCCTATGGTGGTTGATGCAGTGGATATTCCAGTAATTGCAGCTGGTGGTATAGCTGATGGAAGACAGATGGTTGCAGCTATGGCTCTTGGTGCAATAGGTATACAGATAGGTACCTGTCTTCTTGTGGCTGAGGAATGTCCAATTCATGAGAATTACAAGCTTGCAGTAATTAAGGCCAAAGATAATGGAACAGTTGTTACAGGACGTTCATCAGGAGCTCCGGTAAGAGTTATTAAGAATAATATGTCAAGAGAATATCTTAAGCTTGAAGGACAGAACGTACCTAGAGAGGAGCTTGAGCAGCTTACACTTGGTTCTCTTAGAAAAGCAGTACTTGATGGAGATACTAAGAATGGTTCTCTTATGGCAGGTCAGGTATGCGGACTTGTTGGAGAGATTAAGCCAGTAGCTGAGATTTTAGATAAGCTTTATAATGATGCAAAGGCAGAGCTAGAGAAGCTTTATACTCAGTCAATATAAATATTAAAAAGGAGAATTACATGAAGATAGGATTTTTATATGCG
This sequence comes from Lachnospiraceae bacterium, assembly GCA_017517305.1. GTDB lineage: Bacteria > Bacillota > Clostridia > Lachnospirales > Lachnospiraceae > Coprococcus_C. Next base: position 281,747 of record JAFWZV010000010.1, read on the forward strand.
GGACAGGGTAGTCAGAATGTTGGCATGGGACAGGATTTATATGATACATATCCAGAGTTTAAGGAGACCTTTGATAATGCTAATCCAGGCTTCGACTTAAAGGATTGTTGTTTTAATGGACCTATAGAAAAGCTTGGTCAGACAAGATATACTCAACCATGTATGGTTGCATTTGCAGTTGGTGTTACAAAGATACTTGCCAATAATGGAATAAAACCAGAATATGCTGCAGGACTTTCTTTGGGTGAGTATTCTGCACTTTATAGCGCAGGAGTATTTGATGAGAAGCAGGTGCTTGACCTTGTTGCATACAGAGGACAGTCTATGGAAGAGGCTGTAACTGGAAGGGATGTTGGAATGATAGCTGTTATGAGTCTTGATAGAGATTCTATTAAAAAGGCTTGTCAGCAGGCTCATGAGGAGTTTAAGGATTCAGAGTTTAATGTTGCAGAGGTTGCAAACTATAATACTCCTGTTCAGGTTACAGTATCTGGTGATACACCGGTTATTACCAGAGCAGGTGAGATTATGACTGAGATGGGAGCTAAGAGAATTGTTCCAGTAGCGGTTAGTGGACCATTCCATACATCACTTATGAAGCCGGCTGGTGATAAGCTTGCTGAGAGATTTAAGAATGAAAACTTTGGTGATATGAGCTTCCCTGTAATTTTTAATTCAACTGGTAAGGAGTTAGAGGCTGGTAAAACTATTCCTGAGATTCTTGAGATTCAGGTGCAGAGTAGTGTTTACTTTGAGGATACTATTAGATATATGATTGAGCAGGGCGTTGATACATTTGTAGAGATAGGACCAGGTAAGACCTTAAGTGGATTTGTTAAGAAGATTGACAGAGCTCTTACAACCTATTCAATTGAGAATGTTGATAGTTTAAATGCCGTATTAGAAGCGCTTAAATAACTCAATGATTGTTGAATTGATTATTGTAACTGAAAATATATAATTGATTTGTATTTTACATGTGAGGTAGTAAAAGATGAGATTAGATGGTAAAACTGCTATTGTTACTGGCGGTAGTAGAGGAATTGGAAGAAGTATATGTTTGGCTCTTGCTAAAGCTGGTGCGAATGTAGTTACTTGTTATGCTAACGGTGCTGACGGTGCTAATGAAACAGTTAAGCTTTGTGAGGAACAGGGCGTTAAGGCAATGGCTATGAAGGCAGATGTAGCTAATTATGATGATGTATCTGCTATGGTCGCAAAGACAAAGGAAGAATTTGGAACAATTGATATTCTTGTAAACAATGCTGGTATTACAAAGGACAATCTTATGCTTAAGATGTCTGAGTCGGATTTTGAACAGGTTATTGATACAAATCTTAAGGGTGCATTCCTATTTACTAAGGATGTATCTAAGATAATGCTTAAGCAACGTTCAGGTAGAATTATTAATATTAGTAGTGTGGTTGGAGTATTTGGTAATGCTGGACAGGTAAACTACGCTGCAAGTAAGGCTGGTCTTATTGGTATGACTAAATCTGTTGCTAAGGAGCTTGCTTCTAGAGGAATTACTTCAAATGTAATTGCACCAGGATTTATTGAGACTGATATGACAGCAGCACTGAATGAGGCTGTAGCTGACGAGATGTTAAAGGCTATACCTTTGAAAAGAATGGGTACAGGTGAGGACATTGCCAATGCAGTAGTATTTCTTGCTTCAGATATGGCTAGCTATATCACAGGACAGGTTATCTGTGTAGATGGTGGAATGGCGATGTAATTTGCTTGTTTTGAATGAGATCATTAATCTAAATACATAAAGGAGATATTATGAAGAGAAGAGTCGTAATTACAGGTCTTGGAACTGTTAATCCAATTGGTAACAATGTAAAAGACACTTGGGAGAATGCCAAGAAGGGTGTATGTGGTATTGGACCTATTACACGTATTGATACAACAGATCATGCAGTTAAGGTTGCAGGTGAGGTAAAGGATTTTGCACCTGAAACAGTTATTGATAAGAAAGAATTAAGAAGAATGGATAGATATTCTCAGTTTGGCTTGGTTTCTGCTGTTGAGGCCTTTGAGGATAGTAAGCTTAATATGGAGAATGAAGACCCAATTCGTTGTGGTATAATCTTTTCTAGTGGAATAGGTGGTATGGAAACTACTGAGAATAACTATGCTACAGGTGAGAGAAGAGGTTATGACAAGGTATCTCCTTTCTATATTCCTATGGGTATTTCTAATATGGCTGCTGGTAATATTGCAATTAGACTTGGATTTAAGGGTATGTGTACCTGTGTAGTAACTGCTTGTGCAAGTAGTAATAATGCCATAGGTGATGCATTCCATTATATTAGAGATGGTTATGCTGAGGTAATGCTTTGTGGTGGTTCTGAGAGTACCATTACACATCTTGGACTTGGTGGATTTACTTCCATGCAGGCTCTGAATAAGACAGAGGATTGTAGTAGAGCATCTATTCCATTTGATAAGGAGCGTTCAGGCTTTGTCATGGGTGAAGGTGCTGGTGCACTTATTCTTGAAGAATATGAGCACGCTATGGCAAGAGGTGCAAAGATTTATGCAGAGGTTGTGGGCTATGGTGCAACCTGTGATGCACACCATATCACAGCGCCGCTTCCTGATGGTTCAGGCGGAGCTGCTGCGATGACGATGGCGGTTAAGGATGCAAATATTACACCTGATCAGGTTGGATATATTAATGCTCATGGAACTTCAACACACTTAAATGATGCTGGTGAAACTATGGCTATAAAGACTGCCTTTGGTGATCATGCTTATAAGCTTATGGTTAGTTCAACTAAGTCCATGACTGGTCACTTACTTGGTGGAGCAGGTGCTGTAGAAGCAATTTTCACAGCTTTAGCATTGAAGGATGGATTTATTCCTGCTACTATTAATTATAAGGTTCCAGATGAGGAATGTGATCTTGATATTGTTCCTAATGAGGGTAGAAATGTACAGGTTGATTATGCACTTTCTAATTCTCTTGGTTTTGGTGGACACAATGCAAGTATTCTTTTAAAGAAGTGGGAGGCATAGGATATGGAGCTTAATTCAAACCAGATACAGGAAATAATACCACACAGATATCCGTTTTTACTTGTGGATAGAATTACAGATTTTGAACCAGGTAAGTTTGCCAAGGGTATTAAGTGTGTATCAGCTAATGAGATGCAGTTTTGTGGACATTTTCCACAGCAGCATGTTATGCCAGGTGTTTTAATAGTTGAAGCGTTAGCGCAGGTTGGAGCGGTTGCTATACTTTCAGAGGAAGAGAATAAGGGTAAGGTTGCTTTCTTCGGTGGTATTAAGAATGCACGTTTTAAGAAGCAGGTCATTCCTGGAGATGTTCTTGAGCTTGAGTGTGAGCTGACAGCACGCAAGGGACCTATTGGTTATGGTAATGCTGTGGCTAAGGTTGATGGTAAGGTTGCAGTTACTGCAGAGCTTACATTTGCAATTGGATAATATTTATATTGAATTTATTAAACCTCCAGTATAATGCTGGAGGTTTAATTGTTGTATTATAAAAACCTTAATACCAATTTGTTGAACTAGGTTAAATTACGTGTTATTATATTTTGAGTTAATAGTAATTTATATGTTGATTAATAATTTGTAAATAAATTTACAAGTTGTTTGGTGTGTTAATTAAGGAGTTAATATGATTCAGAAAATAATAGATACAATTAATCCAATCATACAGGGGAAGAAAACTCTTATATTTGATGTGGATGGAACCCTGCTTGATAGTATGCCAATGTGGGCAAGGCTAGATATTGACTATTTAGAGGGAATGGGATACCATCCAGAACCGGATTTTTGTACAAAGGTTAAAATGATGACCATAAGTGATGCTTCTATATTTATAAGGGATTACTTTGGTGTTAGTAAAACCCCTGAACAAATTACTTGTGAAATCATGGATATGGCCTGTAGTCATTATGAAAATGATTTAATTCTTAAACCTGGAGCTGCTGAGCTGGTAAAGACGCTTAAAGCTATGGGTTATCATATTGTGGTTGCAACAGCTAATGAATATGATATGGTAAAAAAATGCTTAGAGCGTAATGGCATAATGCAATATATGGATGGACTTGTAACATGTACAATGGTTGGTAGTAGCAAGCAAAAACCTGATGTATATCTTAAGGCTTGTGAAATTACAGGTGCAACAGTAGAGGAGAGTGTTGTATTTGAAGATTCCAGTTTTGCTATTAATACAGCTATTAATGCAGGCTTTGATGTTGTGGGAGTGTATGATGCTACAGAAGAGGATAAGTGGGATTTGATTTGTAAATTAACAAAATGTCAGGTGGTGTTTTAGATGAGTATGAATAAGAAAAAGGAAAGACCTTCAAATTGTGAGAGCTGTGCTTATTATACATATGACGATGAATATGAATGTTATGTATGTGATGTAAATCTTGATGAGGACGAGATGGCAAGATTTATGTCTGATACTTATTATAATTGTCCTTATTATAAATACGGAGATGAGTATAGCGTTGTTAGAAAGCAGATGTAGGGAGAAAATATGAAGAAAAATATTGTTTTGATTGGAATGCCAGGAGCTGGTAAAAGTACAATTGGAGTTTTGCTGGCAAAGGCAATAAATTACGATTTTATAGATGCGGATTTGATTATTCAACAAAAACATAATAAGAAACTATATGAGATAATTAATGAATGTGGCATAGATGAATTTTTGCGAATTGAGGATGACGTTATATCAGGTATTAATGTTGATGGCACAGTAATTGCTACAGGTGGTAGTGCAATATATGGTGAAAATGCCATGAAGCATATGAAAGAAAATGGTATAGTGATATATTTAAAACTAAGCTGTGTAGAAATTATTAATCGAATTAGTAATATTACAACTCGAGGAATAGCTATGAAGGACGGTAAGACTATTTTTGATATATATAATGAGAGAGTACCATTATATGAAAAATATGCAGACATTACTATTGATGCAGAAGGAACCAATATTGAAGAATGTGTTGCTTTGGTGAATGAAACAATTCTTAACAATATTTAACAATTAATATTAGCTGGTGAACATAACATCATACAAAATGTTACATAATTGTTAAAAATAGGAAAAATATTACGAAAAAGTTACAAAATAATTAAAAATAACTGGACAAATATATTACGTGCGTGATATACTCTTATTGTTAATTGACTAAATATTTATAGAGGTATTGCGTATGAAAAAATTAAAAAATAAAATTAATATATTGTTAGTTTGTTTGCTAAGTTTTGTTATTATAAGTGCAAATGTTAAGTCTAATGCTTTGGAATTTGATCATATACAAAATAGTTCTTCAAAGGATTCAACAGTTATAACTGAATATGGGATAGAAGATACATACATTGATATTAATGATATTTCATTAGAGACAGCTATTGAGAATAACTGTGAGAGTAGTTATAATAATGAAACAGAAATTATAGCTGATGTAAATCAGGTTACTGGTTCTATTACACAGGTTAATTCAGAAGATAATTTTCAGAACGATAATTCAAATGTGTATTATGTAGGAGAAACATCAGATTCTAATATGTTAGTTGATGATGGAAACACAGTTCTTTCGTCATCTGCAGTTAGTTCAGATGCAAACTATTATGTTGAGAATTGGCAGGAGCTTTCTGGTGATTTATCCATTAAGGTAAATAAACAGGCAAGCTGTGTTACAGTATATAAAGGAGATGTGCCAATAAGAGCAATGGTTTGCTCCGCAGGTGAATCAACTCCAGAGGGAACCTTCTATATGCAAAGTCAGTGGGATTGGCTTATGCTTATAAAGGGCCAATACGGAAGATATTGTTCACAGATTTCTGGAGACTATTTATTCCATTCTGTACCTTATAACTCTATGGATATATATGATTTAGATACTGAAATGTATAATCAGTTAGGATCACTTTGTTCACATGGTTGTATTAGATTAACTGTAGAAGATGCTAAGTGGATATATGATAATTGTTCAACTGGTGTTGAGATAACAATATATAATGATTCAAATCCAGGTCCTCTTGGTAAGCCAGGCTTTGAACAAATTCCATCAAATCAAACATGGGATCCAACTGATACAGATATTGTTGAATAGATAAATAAATGAAAGGATTTGGTTTTTTGAAAGCAAGAAAGATATTTTTTAAATTTATAGCAGTTGTAACATCCATAGTTATGTGTTTTGCCTTATTGCCAGATGAATATATGGGTACTATTGTAGCTCAAGCATCAACTAATGACCCTATTGTTGTTGTCCTTGACCCTGGACATGGTGGTAATGACAATGGTGCATGTAATGGATCTCTTGGAACCAATGAAAAGAATAGTAATTGGGAGATGACACTTGCCTGTAAGGCTTATCTTGAAAATTATGAGAATGTAAAAGTAATTTTGACTAGAGAAAATAGAGACGAATATTCCTCATTAAGTTCAAGAGTTCAAATTGCAGAAGCCAATGAGGCTGACTTATTTGTAAGCCTTCATAGTAACTCAACTAGCCATGATGTTTCAGCTGTTAATGGATGTGAAGTATATAGATCTGTGGTTGAACCTTTTGCAAGCAATACACATCAGCTTGCTGCTGATATTTGTACAAATCTTTCAGCATTAGGTCTTACAAATAGAGGTGTAAAAACAAGAAAATCTACAATATTGCCTGATGATGATTATTATACTGTTATTGCAGATTGTGTAATGAGTGGAATACCATCTCTTATCGTAGAGCATGCATTTGTTAACAATAAATTCGATGCTGAATTCTTAAATAGTCCATCTAAGCTTAAATCTATGGGTGAGGCTGATGCTAAGGCTATTGCAAAATATTTTAACTTGAAATGGAAGGGAACTTCTGATACAGGACTTCCTACTGTAGAGACAACTGCATATATGCAGGATTATGGCTGGACTGCAACTTCACCTAGTGGTATGGCTGCAGGTTTTGTAACTTATAGAACTAATGACCATAGAGATAAGCAGCTACAGGCATTTAAGATAGATCTTAATAACGAAGGTATATCAGGAAATATTGAATATCAAGCCTACTCCTCCAATACGGGTTGGCAGAGCATGGTTAGTGGTGGTAATGTTGCAGGAAATACATTGTCGAATAAGTTACTTGAAGCTGTAAAAATCAACCTGACTGGAGATATCTCTTCAATATATGATGTATATTATCGAGTATATACAGGTCAATCAGGTTGGCTTGGTTGGGCTAGTAATGGATATCCTGCTGGTAAAATAGGTTTTGGTACTGAGATTAAAGCACTTCAAGTTAGATTAATTAAAAAGGGATCTGACGCACCTATCAGTAATGTAAGTTCATTTTTAGAGGTAATTAAGGCACCACAGACTGCTAAAATAGCATATATCACTCATATTCAATCTTATGGTTGGGAGGTTGCTGAGGCATATGATGGAATTACAAGTGGAACCTCTGGACAAAGTAAGAGACTTGAAGGTATAGTTATTAGAAATAATACTGGAGTTCCAGGTGATGTTGAATATCAGGTACACTGTGAAACATACGGTTGGATGAATTGGGTAACTGGTGGTGAGTTAGCTGGAACAAGTGGTGAGTCAAAGCGTTTAGAGGCTATTCGAATTAAGCTAACTGGAGAAGTGAGTGAAAAATATGATGTATATTATAGAGTTCATGCTGAGGGCTATGGTTGGTTAGATTGGGCTAAGAATGGTGATCCGGCTGGAACCAGTGGGGAATCAAAACGTCTTGAAGCTATAGAGATTGTTCTTGTTGAAAAGAATGGTGCTGCTCCTGGAAGTACTGAAAGACCATATGTTACAAAGCTTGTTACATACCAGACTCATGTTGAAAAATACGGATGGCAGAAGTTTGTCAGTGATGGAAGTAGCAGTGGAACCTCAGGAGAGAGCAAGCGTTTAGAGGGTATCAGAATTAAGAATGCCTCTGGCGTTAGTGGAAGTATTAGATATAGGGTTCATTGTGAAAAATATGGTTGGATGAATTGGGTCTATGACGGTGGAATGGCTGGAACCACAGGCGAAAGTAAACGTTTAGAGGGTATATCAATCGAATTGACTGGTGAAGCTGCAGAGACCTATGATGTATATTATAGAGTTCATTGTGAAACCTTTGGTTGGTTAGATTGGGCTAAAAATGGTGAATTAGCAGGTAGTGAAGGTTTGTCAAAACGATTAGAAGCTATACAAATTGTCTATGTACCAAAGAATGGACCTGCTCCTGGTAGTACTGTAAGACCATATGTTAATGGTAATGCTAAAGAACAAGAAACTACAGAGGCAACAACAGAAACTGTACCTGAGACAACTGTAGAAAACGTGGTTGAAAACAATAATGATTCTACAGCTTCACCTACAGATGCAATACAATAAACAGTATAAAAACAAATTAATTACGAATACTACTTCTATAATTAATAGGAGTAGTATTTTTTATGGAAAAGTTTGTTCGTAGTGACTTAGCATTAGAATTAAATGAAGATATAAAGGATGATTCTTTAGATAATGGTATTAAAATAGAAACAAAATATAGATGTGGCGGCAAAATTAAAGAAACAATAATCACTATACTCAATGCAAAGGGTGAAAAATTGCTTGGAAAACCACAGGGCACATATATTACTATTGAAGGAGATGAGCTCAATGAATCTGATGAGGATATTCACAAGGATTTTAGTGTTTCGTTGGCTGATAATCTTCGTCAATTAATTGGTGATTGCAAAAAACTTTTGGTGATTGGATTAGGAAATAGACATATTACACCAGATGCTTTAGGACCATTGGTGGTGGATAATCTGTTCATCACAAGGCATCTAATATCTGAAGGAATAATTACTGATTCATTGGAACTATCTGCTATAAGTCCCGGTGTAATGGCTCAGACAGGTATTGAAACCTATGAGATGCTTAGTTCCTTGTGTAATAAAATAAAACCAGATTTAATTATAGCAATTGATGCATTAGCTGCCAGAGAACCGTCAAGATTAGGTAGAACCATTCAAATTTGCGATACAGGAATTAGTCCTGGAGCGGGTGTTGGTAATAATAGAGCTAAATTAAATTATGAAACCTTAGGTATTAAAGTTATAGCAATTGGAGTTCCAACTGTTATATCTGTGCCAGCTATTGTTAATCAAGCCATCGAAGGTATGGTTAATTTCTTTGTTAGTATACCAGGGCATGATAAGCTTGAACTTACAGAGGAAGAAAAATATAATTTAACCTGTAACTTTTTGGATGATAAGCTGTGTACTATGTTTGTTACTCCTAAAAATGTTGATGAGTCAGTTAAAAGAATTAGTTATACAATATCTGAAGCAATTAATTCATTTTTTGAATTGTAAACCCACTTTGAGCATATAATGTATTATGAAAAATAATAATTATATAAAATATATTATAATTTTAATACTTGTCTGCTTTGTTGTGATGGGAAATACTGGTGTAATGTCAAGATTTATATTATCTAATGTAAGAAATGAGGTGATTCCACTAGCAGAAACAAATGAAGTTCAAAGAAAAGAATTTCTTGAAGAAATAATACCTGCAAATGGAGTGAATGAAAATATAACTAATGTGGATTATGTAGAAGACATAAATCATGATAGTGCATCTGAAGTGGATACTCAAATATTTTCTGAAACCACTACAAGTGAAATGGTTACTACAGCATCAACTACTGAAACAACGGAGTTTAGTGATGTAGTTGAAGATGATTCTAATGTATCTGATGAATTAACTTCGCCTGCAGTTTCTATTAATCAAGCATCACAGATAACTGATATAGGGATTAATTATTCTATGGAACAATTAGGTAATTTTGAGTTTCTTATGGGGAATTGTTATACAGTTGATGGAAGCACAAGCATAACATCAGAGGATATTAATATAGAAACAATGCTTAATGAAGATTTATCCTTAGATTTAACTGGTGATGAGTATAAAGTATTAATATATCATACACATGGAAGTGAGAGCTTTATAGATAGCAGACCGGGAGTCACTGAGGACACAATTATTGGTGTGGGAGATGAGCTTACACGAATTTTGCAGGAGGACTATGGTATAAAAACCTATCACGATAGGACTGTGTATGATGTTATAGATGGTAAACTTGATAGGAATGATGCATATACAGAGTCAGGTAAGGGAATAGATAGTATTTTGCAACAGTATCCCTCTATAGAAGTTGTACTTGATATACATAGAGATGGTGTTAGAGATGATGTTCACCTTATGAAGGTTATTGATGGTAAGCCTACAGCACAAATTATGTTTTTTAATGGTATTAGCAGATTAAATGAAGAAGGTGACTTGGAATATCTGTACAATCCTAATCGTTCCTCCAATTTAAGTTTTAGTTTGCAGATGCATCTAAAGGGTAAGGCGTTATATGGTGATTTAATGAGAAAGATATATGTGGGTGGTTATTGCTACAATTTAGATAGAAAGCCAAGAGCATCATTAATTGAAGTTGGAGCACAAACAAATACAGTAGAAGAAGCTAAGAATGCAATGATACCTTTGGCAGCTATACTATACAGTGTTTTAAGTGGAAATTAAATATAGTATTAATATAATATCCTGTGATAAAAATAGATTGTCACAGGATATTTTTATGTGATATACTTAATCCAAATATGTTTAAATGCGAGGAATAATTAATGGCTCATTTAGATCAAAGCAAAATTAGAAATTTTTGTATAATTGCTCATATAGATCATGGTAAATCTACTTTGGCAGATAGAATTATAGAGAAAACAGGACTACTTACAGATAGAGAGATGCAGAATCAGGTTCTAGACAATATGGATTTAGAGCGAGAGAGAGGTATTACAATCAAGGCTCAGTCTGTTCGTATAATATACAAGGCTAAGGATGGAGAAGAATATATATTTAATCTTATTGACACTCCTGGACATGTTGATTTTAACTATGAGGTTTCGCGAAGTCTGGCAGCATGTGAGGGTGCAATACTAGTTGTAGATGCTGCTCAGGGTATAGAGGCACAAACCTTGGCAAATGTATATCTTGCCTTAGATCATGACCTTGATGTTATGCCTGTAATTAATAAGATTGATTTACCTTCTGCAGATCCAGATAGAGTAATTAATGAAATAGAGGATATTATTGGTCTTGAGGCTCATGATGCACCTCTTATTTCTGCAAAGAATGGTCTTAATATAGAAGAAGTTTTGGAACAGATAGTAACTAAGATTCCAGCTCCGTCAGGTGATAATAACAAACCATTTAAGGCCCTTATATTTGATAGCTTATACGATTCGTATAAGGGCGTAATTATATTCTGTAGAGTATTTGATGGTAATGTAAAGAAGGGAACAAAGATAAGAATGATGGCAACCGGTGCTGAGGCTGAGGTTGTGCAGGTTGGTATATTTGGTGCTGGTCAGTTTATACCTTGTGATGAGTTATCAAGTGGTATGGTTGGATATATTACTGCGTCTCTTAAAAATGTTAAGGATACCACTGTTGGTGATACAGTTACAGATGCGGACAACCCATGTGAGGAGGCACTTCCAGGATATAAGAAGGTAAATCCTATGGTTTATTGTGGACTTTATCCTGCAGATGGCGCAAAATATCCTGATCTGAGAGACGCCTTGGAGAAATTACAGTTAAATGATGCGTCTCTTAGCTTTGAACCAGAGACATCAATTGCATTGGGCTTTGGATTTAGATGTGGATTCTTAGGACTTCTTCATCTTGAGATTATTCAGGAAAGGCTTGAGAGAGAGTATAATCTTGATCTTGTTACAACAGCTCCAGGTGTTATATATAAGGTTCATAAGACTGATGGAGAGATTATTGAGCTTACTAATCCGTCAAATCTACCTGATCCATCTATGATAGATTATATGGAGGAGCCTTTTGTATCAGCTGAAATTATGGTTACTACAGAATTTGTAGGTGCCATTATGCAGCTTTGTCAGGAAAGACGTGGAATCTATAAGAGTATGGAATATATGGAAACAACTAGAGCATTACTTAAGTATGATTTGCCACTTAATGAGATAATATATGATTTCTTCGATGCACTAAAGTCACGTTCTAGAGGCTATGCTTCCTTTGATTATGAACTTAAGGGATATGTTAAGTCTGATCTTGTTAAGCTTGATATGCTTATTAATAAGGAAGAGGTGGACGCACTTTCATTTATCTTACATAAGGATACAGCTTATGAAAGAGGAAGAAAGATGTGTGAGAAACTTAAAGAAGAAATTCCTAGACACTTATTTGAAATTCCTATACAGGCTGCTATTGGAAGTAAGGTTATTGCTAGAGAAACTGTTAAGGCAGTTCGAAAGGATGTATTAGCTAAGTGCTACGGTGGTGATATTACTCGTAAGAGAAAGCTACTTGAGAAGCAAAAGGAAGGAAAGAAGAGAATGCGTCAGGTTGGTAATGTTGAGATACCACAGAAGGCATTTATGAGTGTACTTAAATTAGACGAAGAGTAACTGTGATTGAATAATATTTAGACATAATTTATTAGTGATATTATTAATTGCGGTTAAGGTTTGAAAGGAAGAAGATACTGATGAAAAAGTATGTAAGTCTATATGTTCATATTCCATTTTGCGCATTGAAGTGTAAGTATTGTGATTTCTTGTCCTTTGATGGAGAAAGCTATGGCACTATGCTTAGATATGTAGATGCTCTCTGTCAGGAAATTAAGCTGTATGCTCCAATTGCTGATGAATACATTGTAAGAAGTGTGTTCATAGGCGGAGGAACTCCTTCTATATTGGATGAAGGTCTTATTACCAATATTATGGCATTTATCAGGAAGACCTTTAAGCTGGAGAAGGATGCAGAGGTAACTATAGAGGCTAATCCTGGAACCTTAAGACATCAGAAGCTTACAGGATATAAGAGCGCTGGTATTAATAGAATTAGTATTGGATTACAGTCTGCTGATGATGAGATGCTTGCTAAATTAGGTAGAATTCATAATTACGATCAATTTGTGGCAAGCTTTAAGGCTGCCAGACGTGCTGGCTTTGATAATATTAATGTAGATGTTATGTCAGGTCTTCCAGGACTTACAATACATTCTTATGTAGATACATTGTCAAGAGTTATGGAGTATGGTCCAGAGCATATTTCTGCTTACTCCCTTTCTATAGAGCCAGGGACACCTTTTGCCTGCGATCAGGAGATAATAGATTCTTTACCTACAGAGATGATAGATAGAAGAATGTATGAAGTTACCAAGAAGCTTTTGTCCGCAAATGGATATGATAGATATGAGTTTTCTAACTATTCTAGACCGGGCTATGAGTGCAAGCATAACATGGTATATTGGACTGGAGGAGAATATATTGGGCTTGGACTTGGTGCATCATCATATTTCCAGGGTAAGAGATTTAATAATATTAGAAATCTTGTTCAGTATATTAATATTATGGAAGAAATATCTCCAAAGTTTGTTGATTGTCCTAATTTAGAACTTCTATATAACGAAGGTGTTAGAAGGATAAGAGAAAATATTACTCCAATATATATTGATTCTCGTATGGAAGAGTTTATGTTCTTGGGTCTTCGAATGATGTGTGGTATAAGCCGTACGGATTTCGAGGAAAGGTTTAATAAGGATATATATGAGGTTTATGGACCAGTTCTTAGAAAATATATTGACCAAGGTTATATGGCGACCTATGAGGATAGAATCTTCCTTACAGATATGGGAATTGATGTAAGTAATGTGATTCTGGCAGATTTTTTGCTGGATAAGGAGTAAGGGATTACAAACAGAAAAAGATAATAACTATAAAGAAATAATTAATTTGTTTGATGGGTATGTAAATTGATTTAAGTAGTCCCAAAATAAAGAGTTTGTTATAGTGATTGAAAGTCCTTGCAGGTGTGTGAACTGCAAGGATTTTCCAATTTGTGAATTAAATGTAAACTAGTGGTTTAAAAATATAAAATATGTTGACAAATTGATTCTTAAAGAGTATATTATCAATAGAGTTAGCACTCGAACTTGGTGAGTGCTAATAAATAAAAAATAGGAGGGATGGCATGGAGCTTGATGAGCGTAAGAAAAAGATTCTTAAAGCTGTCATTGCTAACTATCTAGAAACTGGTGAACCGGTTGGTTCAAGGACAATTTCAAAGTATACTGATTTAGACTTGAATTTAAGTTCGGCTACTATTCGTAACGAGATGGCTGACCTTGAAGAACTAGGCTATATAGTATCTCCACATACCTCCGCAGGAAGAGTTCCTACAGATAAGGGTTATAGATTTTATGTAGATAACCTTATGGAGGAAAAGGAAGAGATTGAAGAGGTTAAAAGTTCACTGCTTGAGCGAGTTGATAGAATGGAGCTTATGCTGAAGCAGGTTGCAAAGGTTTTGGCTTATAACACTAATTATGCAACTATGGTTACAGCACCTAATTATAGGAAAACAGTGAAATTTATACAGCTTTCTCAGGTGGATTTGGATAATCTTCTGGCTGTTATTGTTGTAGAGGGAAATATTATTAAGAATCAGATGATTCCTGTGAATGTACCTTTAGATAATGAAGATGTATTGAAGTTTAATATTCTTCTTAATACATTTTTACAGGGTGCAGCCCTTGAGGATATAAACCTTGAGATGATACAAGCCATGAAGAAACAAGCTGGAGAGTATGAGGTTATACTTGATCAGATATTCCAAGGAATTGTAGAAGCCATACATGAGGCTAATGAATTGGAAATCTACACAAGTGGTGCTACAAATATACTAAAGTATCCTGAGCTAGGAGATATTAGTAAAACCAGTGAATTACTAGAAACCTTTGAGAATAAGAACGAGCTTTCGCATCTGTTGGAAAAATCAATTAATAGTGAGAGTGAGGAAGGAATTCAGGTTTATATTGGTGATGAAACACCGGTTCAAAATATGAAGGATTGTTCTTTGGTAACGGCAACTTATAAGATGCCGGAAGGAGCAACAGGAACCATAGGTATTATAGGACCAAAACGAATGGACTACAAAAAGGTAGTTAGCACACTTAAGAATTTAACTATTGAGTTAGATGACATATTTAAGAAGGGAAAAGGAGAGAACACTGATGGCAACTAAGAAGGTTAAGCAGACAAGTGCTGATGAGATAGTTGAAGAGTTAAATGTAACAGAAGACGCTCCTGTTAGTGAGGGTACAGATGTTAACATTAACGTTACTCAAGAGGTATCTGCTGATAATCCAGAGGCGGTTGAGGCTGCAATGCCAAAGCCTGTTCCAAAGGGAAGTAGAAGAGGTAGCAAGGCGCTTCAGCTTGAACTTGAGAGAACAAAGGAGCTTGCACAGGATAACGAGGATAAGTACAAGAGACTTTTGGCTGAGTTTGAGAATGCAAGACAAAGAACTGAAAAAGAATCAAAGAAGATGTATGATATAGGAGCAAAGGAAGTTTTAGAGAAGCTTCTTCCTGTAGTAGATAACTTTGAGAGAGCAATAATGATGATTCCTGAAGAAGATAAGGATAGAAGCTTTGAGCAGGGTGTAGATATGATTTATAAACAGCTTATGAGTACCTTAGAGGGAATTGGAGTTGCTGCAATGAATGCAGAAGGTAATGAATTTAACCCTGATCTACACAATGCTGTTATCCATGTTGAGGATGAAAACTTTGGGGAGAACATTGTTGTAGAGGAAATGCAGAAGGGTTATATGTACAAAGACCAGGTGCTTAGACATAGCATGGTTAAGGTTGCAAACTAAAATTTTTATATAAAATGGAGGAATAAAAAATGGGAAAGATTATTGGTATTGATTTAGGAACTACAAACTCATGTGTTGCTGTTATGGAAGGTGGTAAGCCAGTTGTTATCACTAATGCTGAGGGTCAGAGAACAACTCCTTCAGTTGTAGCATTTACAAAGTCTGGTGAGAGAGTTGTTGGTGATGCTGCAAAGCGTCAGGCTGTTACTAATGCAGATAAGACAATTGCTTCTATTAAGAGACATATGGGTTCAGATTACAAGGTAGCAATTGATGATAAGAAGTATTCTCCACAGGAGATTTCAGCTATGACTCTTCAGAAGCTTAAGGCTGATGCAGAGGCTTATATCGGTGAGAAGGTAACTGAGGCAGTTATTACAGTTCCTGCTTACTTTACAGATTCACAGAGACAGGCTACTAAGGATGCTGGTAAGATTGCAGGTCTTGATGTTAAGAGAATCATCAACGAGCCTACAGCAGCAGCTCTTTCATATGGTCTTGACAACGAAGAAGAGCAGAAGATTATGGTTTACGACCTTGGTGGTGGTACATTCGATGTATCTATCATTGAGATTGGTGATGGTGTAATCGAGGTTCTTGCTACAGCTGGTGATAACAAGCTTGGTGGTGATGACTTTGATGATGCTATTACACAGTATATGTTAGCTGAGTTCAAGAAGAACGAGGGTATTGACCTTTCCGGTGACAAGATGGCTATGCAGAGACTTAAGGAAGCAGCAGAGAAGGCTAAGAAGGAGCTTTCATCAGCAACAACTACAAATATTAACCTTCCATTCATCACTGCAACTCCAGAGGGTGCAAAGCATATTGATATGGATCTTACAAGAGCTAAGTTTGATGAGCTTACAGCTAAACTTGTAGACAGAACTAAGACTCCTGTTCAGACTGCACTTAAGGATGCTGGACTTTCAGCTTCAGAGCTTGATAAGGTACTCCTTGTTGGTGGTTCTACAAGAATTATAGCAGTACAGGATATGGTTAAGAAGTTAACAGGTAAGGAGCCATTCAAGGGTATTAATCCAGATGAGTGTGTTGCTATCGGTGCATCTATCCAGGGTGGTAAGCTTGCTGGTGACGCAGGTGCAGGTGAAATCCTTCTCCTTGATGTAACTCCACTTACACTTTCTATCGAGACTATGGGTGGTATTGCAACTCACCTTATCGAGAGAAATACAACAATTCCTACAAACAAGAGCCAGATTTTCTCAACAGCTCAGGATAATCAGGACGCAGTTGATATCAACATCGTTCAGGGTGAGAGAGAATTTGCTAGAGATAATAAGTCACTTGGTAGATTCAGACTTGATGGTATTGCACCAGCTAGACGTGGTGTACCACAGATTGAGGTTACATTTGATATCGATGCAAATGGTATCGTAAATGTTTCAGCTAAGGATCTTGGAACAGGTAGAGAGCAGCACATTACTATTACTTCAGGTACTTCACTTTCAGATGAGGATATCGAGAGAGCAGTTAAGGAAGCTGCAGAGTACGAGGCAGCTGACAAGAAGCGTAAGGAAGCTATTGAGACTAGAAATGATGCAGATGCTATGGTATTCCAGACTGAGAGAGCCCTTGCAGATGTTGGTGATAAGCTTTCAGGTTCAGAGAAGACTCAGGTTGAGGCTGACTTAAAGGCACTTAAGGATATTATTGAGTCAACTGATCCAGATGCAATGACTGATTATGATGTTGAGAAGATTAAGGCTGGTAAGGAAACTCTTATGAATTCAGCACAGGCATTATTCTCAAAGCTTTATGAGCAGAATGGTCCTGGCGCAAATGCTGGTACAGGTACAGGTACTCCTGATTTCTCAGATGATGATGTAGTAGATGCTGATTACAAGGAAATCTAAGTAACAAAGAGTATAGTTGAGTTTATATTTCGCTTGATATTACTATCAGGCGAGATAAAAGCTCATATAGTAATACAGTAAATAAATTATAAGGGTGAATTCAGATGGCTGATAAGAGAGATTATTATGAAGTGCTTGGCGTAACCAAGGGTGCTACTGATTCTGAGATTAAGAAAGCATATCGTGTGGTTGCGAAAAAATATCATCCGGATACTAATCCAGGAGATCAAGAAGCAGAAGAAAAATTTAAAGAAGCAGCAGAAGCTTATGCAATTCTATCTGACCCAGAGAAAAGATCAAAGTATGATCAGTATGGTCATGCAGCATTTGATCAGAATGGTGGACCAGGTGGATTTGGTGGCTTTGATTTTGCTGATATGGGAGATATCTTTGGAGATATTTTCGGAGATATGTTTGGCGGTGGTTCTAGAAATCGCCAGCAGACAGGGCCTATTAAGGGAGCTAATATAAAAACAACAGTTAGAGTAAGCTTTGAAGAGGCTATATTCGGTACTCAGGAGGAATTAGAGCTTCCTCTTAAGGATGAATGTGATGTATGTAGGGGTAATGGATGTCAGCCAGGACATCAGCCTGAAACCTGTGGTAAATGTGCAGGCAAGGGTCAGGTAGTATTTACTCAGCAATCACTTTTTGGTATGGCAAGAACAGTACAGGCATGTCCTGATTGTGGTGGTTCTGGAAAGCTTATTAAGTATAAGTGTAGCAACTGTGCAGGTTCAGGCTTTGTGAAGTCTAAGAAGAAAATTCAGGTTGCAGTTCCTGCCGGTATTGATAATGGTCAGAGTATACGTATTCGTGAGAAGGGTGAGCCTGGCTTAAATGGTGGTGGACGTGGAGATCTTCTTGTAACTGTTCTTGTTGACAGACATCCAACCTTCCAGAGACAGGAGTATGATATATACTCATCAGAACCAATTAGTTTTACCCAGGCTGCATTAGGTGGTAAGGTAACTATTAATACAATTGATGGACCTTATGAATTAGAGATTAAGGCTGGTACTCAGACTGATACTAAGGTTAAGCTTAAAGGTAAGGGTGTGCCTACTTTGCGTAATAAAACAGTACGTGGAGATCATTATGTAACACTTGTTGTTCAGGTGCCTGATAAGCTTACTGAGGAGCAGAAGTCAATTCTTAACCAGTATGCTAATACAACTACTGTTAATGCACGTTCTTCTAAGGATTCAGCAGGTGGTTTTAGCTTTGGTGATCATAAGAAGAAAAAAGGATTTAAAAAGGGATTATAAATAATATGGTGTGGACAAAATTAACAATCGATACAACTGTTGAGGCAGTTGATATTCTTAGCGCCTTTTTAGATGATTTAGGTGTTGAGGGAATAATGATTGAGGATAATGTTCCACTTACAGAGGAAGAAAAACAAGCTATGTTTGTAGATATTCCACTTATAGAGGGTGAGGATGATGGAACAGCTAAGGTTTCATGCTTTATAGATGATAGCTTTGATCTTGATACTTTAAAGGCGGATATAGTTGCAGAACTTACCCGCCTTGAAGAATTTTTACCTGTAGGTAGTAAGGACATTACCTTAAGTAATACGGAGGATAAGGACTGGATTAATAACTGGAAGCAGTTTTTTAAGTCCTTTAGATTATATGACAATATAGTAATTAAGCCTACATGGGAAGAGCTTGAAGAAACAAAAGATGGCGATATGGTGGTTGAAATAGATCCAGGAATCGCATTTGGAACAGGCTCTCATGAAACCACTAAGCTGTGCATAGGCCAGCTCAAAAAATATCTCAAAACTGGAGATACTGTATTTGATGTTGGTTCAGGTAGTGGAATCTTATCTATAATTAGTGTATTGCTTGGAGCAGGATTTGTTCATGGTATGGACATAGATGAGGTAGCTGTTAGGGCAAGTATTGAAAATCGTGAAGTAAACCACATGACAGAGGAACAACTTGTGCTTACTTGTGGTAATTTACTTGCAGGTGATGAAGAAACCAATCAGATGGCACTGGATGTGAATGGTGGGAACAAATATGATATAGTAGTTGCTAATATTTTAGCAGATGTTATTATTCCACTATCTGGAGTGGTTAAGCCATTCCTTAAGGAAGATGGTTATTTTATTACATCAGGAATTATTGACATGAAGGAGGAGGCTGTTAAGGAAGCCCTTCTTTTAAATGGATTTGAGATTATTGATGTTGTTCATATGAATGATTGGGTTTCTATTATTGCAAAATAATACTTAATTTATAAAAGAACATAACTTCTATGTGAAGTTGTGTTCTTTTAATGTTGAAAAATATGGAAATATCTTATTATATATTATATAATTAAAAAGTTGTGAGATTACTATAAGATAAATGAGGTGAAGTATGTTTAAGTTAGGAAGAAGAATAACTACATTAATTTTGGTTATTGTAATTACTTTTTGTTGTTTATTTAATTCTGATATTGTTTTGGCTGAAGAAAACACAAATTACGATGAAACATATCAAGATGATTTCAGTTTTACGGATGAGGCTGAACTGATTAATGCTGCAAATTCAGAACACAGTGAGGTGGTTTCATATTATGTTCATCAAGAAGCATATGGAGATACTATACCAGTGACAAATGGTGGTGTGGCTGGAAATTGCGGAACTAATAAAAGATTAGAGGCGTTTTTTGTTACTAGAACCTCTAAAGATACTAGTGATATAGAAGGTACAATAAGATATTCAGCTCACAGTCAAAATATTGGATGGACTGACTGGGTGTCTGATGGTGCTTTAGCAGGTTCATCGGGTAAATCTTTGAGAATGGAAGCTATTAAGATTGAACTTACAGGTGAATTGTCGGAAAAATTTGATGTATATTATAAAACATACATGTCTAATTATGGATGGTTAGATTGGGCAAAAAATGGTGAGATATCTGGTACAGTTGGATTTAGTGGTGTGATTGAAGGAGTTCAAATTCTATTGGTTTTGAAGGACTCTGAGTATGCACCTTCACAAGGTAGATATGCTAGCCTTACTAAGGATAACATGAATACTATTACGTATTCAGGACATGTTGAAAAATATGGAGACATGGCCCCAGTCACTAATGGAGCACTGTGTGGTACAACTGGTGAGTCTAAGAGAATAGAAGCCATTAAGATAAAATTATCCCATGGAGCTAATCAGATATATGGAACATTAAACTATAATGTTCATGTAGAGAAATATGGTTGGATGGATAAAGTTACTGAGAATAAAGTTGCTGGAACAACAGGAGAATCAAAACGGTTAGAGGCTATTTCTATATCCTTATCCGGTGACATTGCAACTTATTGTGATGTGTATTATCGAGTTCACTGTGAAAGATTTGGTTGGCTTGGATGGGCTAAGAATGGTGAGTATGCCGGATCGGCTGGCTATTCATATAGACTTGAGGCTATTCAAATTAAAATTCTTCCTAAGGGAAGCCCTGCACCTGGCAAAACAACAAATTGTTATCGTGATAATAGCAGTACTACTGTAACTATGGGCTATGATTTGCTTGAACCATATTTGGATAAAATTGTTAGTGAATGTACTAATAGCTCAATGACTAAGGAACAGAAGCTTAAAGCTGTGTATGATTATGTAAGAACTAATTATACATATAGAACATTATCTAATGATTGTCCTTCTAATTTCCGATATCATGAATATTATGCTTATCAAACAGTAACAAGTGGTGGCGGTAATTGTTATGGGTTGAATTTCTTGTTTGGTCATCTTGCTAAGAAGGTAGGTTATGATGATGTTGTATTCTATAAAGGATATGTTGGAACTAGAAGAGATCCTCATGGCTGGGTTGAAATAGGTGGTCTTATATATGATCCACAGCTTCATTATGCTAATAGTGTTAATCTTTATGGAGTGGAAAATGGTACCCCATATATTTATCACTATAATTAATGTAAAAACAAGGTGTAAAAATGGTTTTTAGTAGTATTTCCTTTTTGTGTGGATTTTTGTTTATAGTTTTTGTGCTATATTCTATAATTCCGTCTATAAAATTTAAAAATATATTAATAATTAT